>CAVSWL010000030.1:0-627044 GCA_963731655.1 uncultured Gammaproteobacteria bacterium
TGGGTTTCGGCGGCAACAGCACAGCGCAGGCAATCGTGCAAAGCATGTATATGAACCGCTGGCGGTAGGGCCAGTTTGCGCATAATGACTCAACAACCAGGTAGGTTAGAGGGGAACTGAGCCATTGCCGATAAGCGAAAATTGTTGCCGAGGAGCATCACCATGAACCGCAGCAATCGATATTTTGAACTCCGACCCACCACTCTTTTTTTAACCGCCGGGCTAATAGTTCTTTCCGGTCCACTTACAGGGGCTGAACTCAATCTGGCCAATGAGCCCCTGTCCTTAATGACCTCCGCAGACCCCAATATTATCCTCGCAATCGATGATTCGGGGAGCATGGATTTTGAAACGTTATTCCTAAGCAATGATGGCGTGCTTCATTGGAATGATACAATTAAGAGTTTCGTAGGCGCAGACGCACCAGGCCAAGTCAATTTTGAATCCACGGGTAAATATGGCTACATTTTCCCAAATGGATCGGGCAGCGGCAATCGTGCGAACGCTGATTTTCACTACGGGATTCCACCCCTGCCCCAATATGCCTTTGCTCGCAGCGCAGACTACAATAAAGCCTATTATAATCCCACAATAACCTATGAACCGTGGACAAGCTTCGGCACTACGGTTTTCCCTAATATCGATCCCACCGACGCACCTTCAGACCCCCGAGTTACAAGCAGCCAGCGCCATAATCTGACCGCTATTACTGCACGTAGTGAAAAATATTGGAACTTCTACTTGCGTGCCGGCATGGTGCTCCCACAAGGGACTGAATACGCTAACCAAGGCTCTTCAAGTTGGCAAACTGCAGGATCTGATATCACACTGGGTTACAATGCCAATTATGGCATTAAGTATTACCCTGCCACCTATTATATGGTGTCTGACACGGGAAGCTATACCGTCAAGAATACTAGTGGAAACACGATATCCGGTAATTGCGCAAGCCCAAATACTACGCACTATGGCTATTTCGAGCGAAGGCCGAGCAGCTTTTCAAGTAGCGGCGGGATAGCGGCACTCGCCCCCGATGGCCAGTGTTTACGCGAAGTTAAATTACAGTCCACCGATGCGGAAATGCAAAATTTCGCGAATTGGTTCAGTTATTACCGCAAGCGCCATTTAGCCTTGCGGGCGGGCATGGGCCAAGCTTTTAATGAGTTGAGCAGCGTGCGCGTCGGCTGGTTTCCGATCAATAACCGCACCGATATAACCATGCTGGATATGGATACTCGATCGCAATACCTTATTGGACGAGTTGTATGACATCATCGGCAATTCCGGAGGAACTCCAAATCGCGAGTCGTTGGACTTTGCCGGACAGCAATATAAGCGCACGGACGGGGGAGCTCCGATCACCGCCTCCTGCCAAAAAAACTTTACTTTGCAATTTACCGATGGTTATTCAGCCATCGACTAGCCCCGCCCGTCTGTGGGTAACCAGGATTACTCTAAAGGTGCTCCATATAGTGATGGGTATTCCAATACCCTGGGCGATATCGCCATGAAATATTATACCGAGAACCTGCGGCCCACCCTCTCAACCGGTGATGTGCCTGTGGCGGACGGTTGCAGCGATCCCTCGCCCGATGCCCGTTTGGACTGCAATGCCAACCTGCACATGAATACTTATACCGTAGGCTTGGGCGCGCTAGGGTACAATTTTTGGCGTAACCCATCAATCGGTGGCAGACGCCTATGCCAATTCACCAGTCCTGGCCAAATGTAAACCTGGCCGAGAGATCTCAACCAGATCGACGATCTCTATCATGCCGCGGTCAATGGTCGCGGCGATATCTTTAATGCCGATACCCCTTACGAGCTGCAAAACGCATTGCAAGCGGCGTTGCGGGGCATCGTGGCCAATGTGGGTTCCGCCAGCTCGGCCGCGGTCAATGCGAGCGCGGTACAAACGGATTCTCAGATTTTCCAAGCACTGTTCCACGGCGGCCGCTGGACGGGTGCACTACGAGCGCTTGCTTTGCACAATGGCAGCGGGAACAATGGATGCAGTACGGCCGATCTGCCCGGTACGGTGTGTCCCAACGAAGTATGGAATGCCGGTACGCTGCTCGATGCACGGAATCTCTCGTCGAATCCACGCCAAATGATTACCTACAATGGTTCGGCCGGTATCCCGTTTGAGTGGAATAATTTGAGTATCACTCAACAAACCGCGCTGAATTTGGACGTCAACGGCAGCGCCGATACCTTGGGTCAAGACCGACTAGACTACTTGCGTGGAGATCGGCTCCAAGAGGAATCCAATGGGGGCCCATTCCGGAATCGTAAAAGCCTACTGGGAGATATTGTCCATAGCAGTCCTTTATTCGTGGAGGCGCCGTTTCGGCGTTATGCCACCACCTGGCTGGACAACCTCGGTGGATCCACAGCGGAAACCTCTTACGATACCTTTATTTCCACCTATCAAAATCGCACTCCGGTCATCTACGTGGGGGCCAACGATGGCTTCTTACACGCCTTTCGCGCGGACGATAGCTCGGCCGCCGGGGCGGAACTGCTCGCCTACGCACCCTCCAAGGCGTTGGGAAACGCCCGTTACCTGACCTACCCCGCCTATACACACCATTATTATGTCGACGGAGCGCTCGCGGAGAACGATGTATTTTTTAACAGCGCCTGGCATTCGGTACTCGTCGGCAGCTTGGGAGTGGGTGGCCAAGGCCTCTATGCTCTGGACATTACCGATCCCGCGAATTTCACCGAAAACCAAGCCGGAAATCGGGTGTTGTGGGAATTCACCGACGCGGATAGCGCAGATTTGGGTTACACCATTGAGCAGCCATCGATCGTGCGCCTGCATAATGGCAAGTGGGCGACGATCGTCGGCAATGGCTATAACAATACCGAAGCCGATGGCGCCGCCAGTTCCTCGGGCAACGCCATGCTCTATATCTTATCCATAGAGGGACCCGGCAACGACGGAGTTTGGAATTCGGGCACGGATTTCATTAAGCTCGACACTAAAGCCGGTAAAAGCGAGGATCCGCTGAATCAGAATCGTCCCAATGGCTTAGCCTCGGTGTATCCAGTCGACAAAGACGGTGACTATATCACTGACTATGTTTATGCCGGCGATCTGTTTGGCAACGTTTGGCGATTCGATCTCACCAGCACCAACACCAACAATTGGAAGGTTTCACCCTACACGGGCAGCGTGGGCAACCCCAACCCGCTGTTCAGAGCCTATGACCCCGCCAGCAGTAATCAGCCTCAAGCCATCACCACGCGAGTCCAAGTCGGTGCGCATCCCAATGGTCTCAACCATGGCGTGATGGTGTACTTTGGCACCGGGAAGTATCTGGAAATCGGAGACCAATCACCGAATACCAACCTGACTCAAAGCTTTTATGGGATTTGGGACAATGCATTCCCGACGGATCCCACCTCCACCATCAGCGTGCTCTCAGGTTTGCCGGATCCCAACGGAACCAATAGCTACGTCGAAAGAACGCAACTACAGCAGCAAGTGATCGATGCGGAAGATTCAACGACGACGAATGCATTTCGTAGAGTCACCAACAATGATGTCAACTACACCAGCACCGGCACCACGGAGTACGGATGGTATCTGGACTTAAAACCCAGCTCCGGTGTTAAGCAAGGTGAAATGATCATTTCTGAGCCCGTCTTAAGAGGTAAAGCCGTTATCTTTGCCAGCTTAATACCCAACCCCAATGAGTGCGTTCCAGGCGGTTCAGGCTACTTGATGGTGCTTAACCGCGGCACCGGCGGCCAAATGACACAGTCCCCCTTTGACGTAAACGACGATCATACCATCGATAGTACTGACAAACTCGGCTTCGGGGACACCGCGCTGGAATTCGCTTCAGGCATTAAACTCAATAAGGGCGGCAATACCCCCGCGTTTGTGTTCTCGAAATCCAGTCAATCGGGGACCGAGATGGCGCTGATCCAGGAACAGCAAACGGATGATGGAACCGGCGGCATCTCGGATAACGGGATCAACGATATCCCATTAAATACCGGACTGCCCAGCACCGGCCGCCAGACGTGGCGCCAGTTGCGCTGATAGTACAACCAGACAAGGAAGGCATAGGGTCGCTCAACCGGATATTTTGCGATCGACAAACCCACTCAACACCTTTAAACTGCCGAAATTATCGGGGACAATATCGTCGATGTTGATACTGATTCCGTACGCCTCTTCAAGATGTGAAACGAGTTCCACGACTGCGATTGAGCTGAGAATACCGCTTTCCAGCAGTTCCTGATCAGCATCAAACCCCTCGGGTACCTTGCGTTTAAATATTTCCCGTTCGAAGAATTCGATTAGTTGATTTAATGTATCCATCGTTTTCACTTCAATTTTTCTTCAGTAGTCGCTAGTTTGAGTTAGAGTGTTGATACGCATTAATCTTGGTTTTCAGAGAGCTTTGAAAAAAGCTCCCCATACAATAACTTACCACTTGAACTCATCGGAAATCGGTCCACAGGAAATACCTCGACAACTGAATGATGAATCTTGTATTCGTTCGTTAAATAGTCACGAATCGCATCAATCCTGTCAGGCATTGTGGTGGCAATCAACAAACGATTGTCGCTGCCGCCAGCCACCGCCTCCAATCCCATCCGAGTCAACGATTTCTGAATATCGTCCAATGAGAATCGGTTCCCAAATAGCTTGATAAATCGCTTTAAGCGCCCGGTGATATAACAATATCCCTCAGCATCAAAATAAGCGAGATCTCCGGTTTCAAGTACACCGCCCAGGTCATCACCGCGGGCTAGGTCCTCTACCGTATCGGCATACCCCATCATCACGTTTGGACCGCTATAGATCAGTTCCCCTTGTTGGTTCGGTGATTCGATTCTGACTCTTCGCTGATCCTGCAACCACCATTGTCCACCCGGAATCGGAATGCCGATACTACCTATTTTTTCCCTTAATTTTTTGTAGGGAAGATAAGCAATCCTAGCGGTCGCCTCGGTTTGACCATACATGACATAAAATTTAAAGCCGCAGCGTTCGGCAAGCTCGAGAAATTCTCGCAGCAGTTGCAAATCCATTTTACCTCCCGCCTGAGTCATATAGCGTAAATTCGGCAACTGCATCTCTTTAAATTTCAACCGCTTCAACATTTCATAGGTATACGGTACACCACTAAAACTATTACCAGAACCCGATTTAAAAAGCTGCCAAAATCTGCCTTGAGTCACGGATGCCTCCGTAAGTAGCAAGGTCGCACCCACGTGAAGGTGGGTATTCAACACCGAGAGCCCGTAGGAGTAGTGAAAAGGCAGACTAATAATGGGTCTATCATCACGGTTGACCTGGAGATAAGCGATAATTGATGCCGCATTTTCTAAAAGATTTCGCTCGGACAATCTGACCAACTTGGGAGAGCCGGTGCTACCAGATGTGGACAATAAGATCGAAAGCTCAGGGCGAAGATGAGGGTGAGGTTGTTTCTTTAGACAAACGAGTTCATATTGACCACTGTTTTCATGTGGCCGCCATAGGTAATTCGGTTGATAGGTTGCAATTAAGGTGTCGATCAAATCCCTGCTCAAATCGGTGTCGAGTAGCAAGGCGGTGTGGCCACCCAGCCGCGAGGCAAGATAACCTACAATGGTCGCAATATTAAATTTACAATAAATAACAATTAGGCTTTTTTCTTCACCTATTTGATCACTCAGCGTGACTGCCTTCCTGAGAAGTTGTTCATAGCTTGTCTCGGTACCACCTTCTTGAATAAACGCAAGCCTATCCTTGTGCGCTGATAAACGTGTTAACAGTTCCATTTATGACTCCCCCAAGTAGAAATGCGAAATAGCGGCGTATTACCAATTATCTCCGCGAGAACCTGAAGAAGTTGAAACCTACTACGCACTTAAGTTAAGCCTAATTATGGGAATCTAAACTTTACCGGCTCGATCTAAACCTATCTGTTTGTCTGCATGTCGGATACCGGCCCTTGCCTTACGCATCGCTTCGGGTAGTAGTATAATTTTAGGCTTCTCTACAAACACAATCGCATGCGCAGGAATGTCTGTAGTGACAACAGCATTCGAGCCAATTCTGGCCCCCTCCCCAACCGTGACATTACCGATGATCTGCGCGCCCGCACCTATTTGCACCCCCTCTCCAATTTTGGGTTTTAGTTTTGTTTGATCATTGCTCACCGCCCCAATCGTGACGTTGTGCCTTATCAAGCACCTATCACCGATTTCGGTGTTTGCACCGATAACCACTCCAAAATGATGCCCGATGACCACACATCGCCCGATCTTAGCTCCCCTAACGATTTCTATGCCATAGTGATTTCTGACATACCGAAATAACGCGCCATAGATTTTTCGCAGTACTCTATGCGCGATTTTCGATCGTAACCCATAAACCCATTCTCCGAAACGGTAAACTGCCAGCGCTCTAAAGCCGGCGTAACGCCAATCTTTTCTGTTATAAGACCAATCTTCCTTAATCAGCTGCCAGATGGAAGGCTGAGCGGGTTCTTGTGCAATCTTGTTATTTACATCCTGGCTTGAGTCTGGCAATGCCATAGTGATCTCGTGATTTAGCTGATGCGATTAAGTTGCTCTCTAATACTACAACTATATCTCTTATATTGCTCACCTTCCGAGATGGGAATGATTGGCTCTCCTTGTTGAGATACAGGGGTTCCCCCTAGAAGCCACGCGACTCCCTAGTTCGATTTAATAGAGCATTCTACTCGCACAGTGTTCCCTTAAACACGCCGCTTCCGCAAGCAACGTTGCTACGTGAGGTGACTTCTCCGTCTGAGTATACCTTGTTTTCAACGATGAAAGAGTCTGAGGTTACGCATGTATTTAATCGATAACTTATTGAGTTTCTTTGGTTTAAATAGCAACTCTCCAACTTAGCGTCTCTGTTTACCCGAGACAGTAGCGCGTCGGTTTCTCCCAAGTCCAAACCTATAAATTACTGCTAGACCGCAGACATACGCATCGCGGTTTTGAACTGGTACCGTGTGATCTTTGAATAATCGTCATGAAAACAGATACCCTCGCTTTAAATTTTTGGCGAATCAGTGGCATAATTTAGGAATTATATTTTTCAGAAAGGAGTACGGCTCCATGGAAGGTTATAATCTAGATCAGGTATCATACGACAATTTACAATCTCATTCGCAGCAAACGGAGTCATAAGGAGAAGCACATATGGAGCGCCGCCAAAGTCTACGAAAAAAAGCACCCGGCAATATTGTGTATATGTACTATCGGGGGAAACGGATCCACCGGTGTAAAACTTACGATATCAGTACGCAAGGCGCATTCATCGAAATCCAACCTTTAGCTGTTCCATTAGGAGCAGTAGTGCAATTGGTATTTATTATCCACCAGGGGCAAATCGCAAAAATCATCCGCAAATCAGCACTTATTACCCGAGTATCTAATCTAGGCGCTGGATTGGGATTTCTTAACAAACGTAGGAAAGCCCTGTAAATTATCAGTGCCAGGAGCTCTAGTATCGAATACCAGGGTCCTTGATCAACCGCCAAAGAACCGTCGATCAAGTGCTCTTCGAAACCAAACCTCCTACGCGTTCGAATTGTAATAGTTTAGTCTATAGCGAGTCAGCTAGATCTTGAGAAGGGAGATCCGGTTACCCAAGTCAGAGTGAATCCTGAGTTGGGTTTGAACTATTTTCGGGTAATCCAGCTTGTTCAGCAAAACACGAAATTCCATTTGTTTCTTCTTCAGAAAGCGATTTCCGATGTATTTTTATATCTTGAAGTACAAAAGTCCTAAATACATTGGGATCCGCCAACGCGTCTAAACGCGAAGAGTGGGTTAGCGACATAGTCAGCTCATGTAGATATTTCATCACTATCACATCGAGACGGATCGTGTCTCCAGCTTTTAAAATTTCTTTCCCCAAACATTTAGCTGGAAAGAAAGACTCAAGAGTGATATGGGGAAGCGGCTTGATTAGACGCTGTACTCGGTTAACCGTTGGCAGTCTTTCGACCGGCCGCCCCTCAACATAACGCACTATCTGCGGATTGATCTCCACGCGCTTATCCCCTTCGTAGGAAAAACGCGGGCTACGTTTGGGAGAAAGGTGGATTGCATAGTGATGTACCGTTCCTTCCTCATCTTTGACCATTACATGTGTTTGAAAAGTGGCTGAGAGTGGAAACTCATTTTCGGTTGCAATCAAGTCTAGGTCCAGATAATTGCTAGCGATAACTGCAAGATAAAGCCCCTCCGGCCGCCAAGCTAGATGAACATCAGCAAAGGGAACATAAGGTGCTGGCGTAAAGAAATACGGAATGCGAGTGGCTTCTTTATCCCAATCTGTCAGTGAGTTATCCGTTAAACTGATGGGATTTAACGCGGGTTGAATGGGAGTTGGGTTCGTCATATCGGAGTAACCGCGCTTCCCTTTTCCTAATTGGTGTATTTTCTCCATTTGAGGATTGAGCGATTTAAATACTTCGATGACTTTTTTATAGGGACGATTATCAATATCCACGAGCCCCATATTATAGTTTTCTCCATCATCACGGCCATCACTAGGCTCATCTGCATATTGAAACCAATGAACTCCAACGATGTTGGGGAAACGTGCAAAATTGCGCAGCGCATTGGCAACGCCGCGGGCTCGCTCTGATTGGGTGGAGACTGTCATTAAGTGCCCGGGTTTTCCATTACGCTCATTGCGGTTACCGCTGCGATTTTGATCGGCCGCGAAAAAAAACTCACTCACTAAGACCGGTTTTCCTGTCAAGCGCTCTAGTCCATCGAAGTAATACGGAGCCACCCAACCATCTCGTGTATCGACATTGTAGTTTGTAGAAACGATATCAACCTGATCCGCCATCGCACGCACTGCATCCTGGTTATAGTACAAAGGCAGTCGATCTCCAAGAACTAGGGCACCTGGATGAGCTTGCCGAATTGCCGCTCCAACGAGCTGATAATATCGCCGTGCATAAAGATAGGTAAATTGATTCACTACACGGATTCCGTTCCCGTTGGGTCTCAGGTTGAGCTGCGCGCCAGACTTCTTCAGCCCAGCAAAACTTTCCAGATTTCCCTGAGGCACCCAATCTGCTATCAGCAAATTCCAATTGTCCGAATAGCAACTGTGTAGTAGCTGCCATAGTTTGCGTTTCGTGTAGTTATCCCAGCCTTTCTGCAGATACCAACGGAAAATAGGGGCATTCCACCAACCAACCTCGTTATCCGAGAAATAACCGACAAGCCAAGGATCGCTACGATAAGACGATACCAGCTCTTTAGCTCTCTCGAGTACGACTTTGGGCATTCGCGGATCGAACGGATCATTCCAATGAAGCTGCGCATTACGTCCAAGGTCGAGATCAACCATTTCCGGCAAATAAAAGCTTGGTGATGTATCGGACCATGCCCCCCGCGTATTGAATCCCCAATCAATCAACTGTTTTCTGGTTGATTGCCGCCATTGCTCCTTAGAGGTGAAATACTTAGCCCAATAGAATGCGGCACCCGAGGTATTCTTTTGATTTCGTTGATCACCCTCAATGCTATTTACTCCCTTTGAGTAGAAACGATCTCCCTTAGGTGAAACCATCCAATAAATATTTCCCTGTTTGGCCAAACCCCAATGAGTATCTACATCGGAGCGCAAATCCGAAGACACGGCGTGCCGAGAAACCATGAAGGAAGCAATCAGAAATATATACGTTACGACAACGTAAAAAATGTTCCGTTTTTCGGTCGATCTCATTGTAACTCGGGTGAAAATTGGGTAAACCCAAATTCAGGTCAGCACCGCTAAAGGTTTTAACATTATCGAGCTGAAAGGGTTTAAAGCATAAAAAGGGGAAAAACCCGATTCGCCTAAAGCAAAACGCGTGATCTGGATCAATCGCTAAGCCAGTGCGGTGAGTGAGCTAAGGGAATTTAAAAGTTTTATAAGCTTGATCATGTGCTAAGGTTCAATTCGCGGAAGGAAGTGTATGCGCTCCACACTGCAGCTCAGCGTATAACCACCTTCGCTTGCGTCCTAGCCCGCTTCGATGATCTGATAGCCATGGGTTATTTGCGCTGTCTTAGCCAGCATGATAGAAACCGAACAGTATTTCTCGGCCGACAGCTTAACCGCACGCATCACTTGCCGGTCTTCTAACCGGCTGCCAGTGACCAAATATTTAACATGGATCTTGGTAAATACTGCAGGTATAGCGTCTGCTCGCTCGGCATCGATCTCCACTACACAATCGGAGACAACTTGGCGAGCCTTGCGTAGGAAATGCACGACATCAAAAGCAGTACATCCTCCAAGACCCAACAATACCATTTCCATCGGCCTAGGGGCTAGATTACGCCCACCGTATTCGGGCGGACTATCCATGATCAGGCTATGGCCGCTGCCGCTTTCACCCACGAATGACATGTGCTCAACCCATTTTACACGGACGTGCAATTCAGGCTTCTCCTCTCTATACAACTTTAGAATACTGGTGCGACTCCAATAAGGTGTAAGCTACCCTTCTAGGAATCCATGTCCGATTGTTTCGACCGCTCATCGTAGCGATAACCGTATGATCGACACGAACTGCTCAAATGCATAAACTTTTACTCGATCGTGCCGCAAAGCACTTCAGTCAACATAAACCGTGTGGTAACTGACATGCCCCTGATTCCAATACGAAAACCCGCGTCAAATCCCACCTTGCAGCGGTTTTTAGAACACTGCCACCGAAAGCGATATCCCCATCGTAGTGTAATTATCCATGAGGGGGACTCCCCAGATACCCTTTACTATATCACCGATGGTTCTGTGCGGGTGATGATCGAGGACGATAGTGGCCACGAGATGGTATTAGCTTATCTAAATAAGGGTGATTTCTTTGGTGAAATGGGGCTGTTTGACATCGATCGGCGCAGTGCCTTGGTGGTTGCACGGGAAAATTGCGAGCTGGCTGAAATGAGTTATCCCAAATTCCGGATACTTGCAAAACAGGACCCCGAAATCCTCTTCGCGCTCTCCTCCCAAATGGCCGCTAGGCTTAAGCAAACGAGCCGCAAAGTCATTAACTTAGCCTTTCTCGATGTTGCCGGCCGTATCGCGCATACGCTGCTGGAATTGGCTAAACAACCCGATGCCATGACTCATCCCGATGGCATGCAAATCCGCATCACTCGTCAAGAAATAGCCAAATATGTCGGTTGTTCCCGAGAAATGGCCGGCCGCGTATTGAAAGAACTCCAAGATCAGGGTTTGATTCACGCTCACGGGAAAACCATCGTAGTCCACGGAACCCGCTAAACAAAACTGTATTCTTTGAATCGTGAGCTCACGGACGCTTCGAGCGCGCCCAGAAATTACTCAATAGGTTCGAGTAAGATATTCTAAATATCTCCAGAATACGGGTTACTCCGATAAGTCTAGAGAGCCTGATGTAATGGAGCTTATCTCCTATCACATGATTTATCGAACAGCTCCTGCAATTTTGCGCCGGGATCATCGGCTTTCATTAGTGCCTCGCCTACCAAAAATGCGTGTACGCCATGCTCACGCATCAAGCTTACATCGGCTACTGTGTGAATACCGCTTTCAGTGACAATACACCGGTCGTCGGGAATGCTCTCCAGCATCCGCAAGGTGGTATCAAGACGTGTCTCGAAGGTTCGAAGGTTACGATTATTAACCCCGATGAGTGGGAAACCCAACGCCAACACCCGCTCAAGCTCGAACTGGTCATGGACTTCAACCAACACATCCATACCCAACTCTAAGGCTAGGGAGGATAACTCGGCAAGCGTGACATCACCCAACGCGGCGGCGATCAGCAAAATACAATCCGCGCCAATCACCCTTGCCTCATACACTTGATAGGGATCAATGATGAAATCCTTGCGTAATACCGGCAAACTGCAGGCATCACGCGCGGCCCTCAGATACCCATCGTCTCCCTGAAAGAAGTCTCGATCAGTCAGCACGGAAAGGCAGGTTGCCCCACCGCGAGCGTAGCTGTGGGCGATGGCTACCGGATCGAAATCTTCGCGCAACACGCCCTTACTGGGCGAGGCCTTTTTAATCTCCGCGATGACAGCCGCCTCACCGGAACCAATACATTGCTCGATGGCTGACAAGAAAGGCAATACCGCCGGTGCGGCTTCGACCTGCCGACTCAACTGGGCCAGGCTCACGCGTGCTACACGCTCTTCAAGTTCCGCAAACTTTCGGCGCAGAATTTTATTTAGAATGTCTGGCGGGTTATTCACAATAGACTTATCGAATTTGGTTATGCTCTTCAAGTACACTCACAATCAGCCCGGGTGAATCGTTCAAATCGCGTGAGTGTACCTTACTAGAGCGGCTAATTTCCTCTCCCCTTCCCCTTTTGAAATTAAATCCCGGGCTTGATTGACGCCCGAATGGAGATCATCAGCCAAGCCCGCCACATAGATGGCGGCGCCGGCGTTCAGACAAACGATATCTCTAGCAGGTCCTTTGTCTCTACCACTCAAAACCTCCTTGATTATGGCCAAGCTCTGCTCCGCCGTATCCACTTTCAGCGTGGAAAGGTCCGACGTTCGCAACCCGAAATCCGCCGGTGAGATCCTATAGGTTATTACCGTACCTTGGATTAACTCGGCAACGTGAGTCGGTGCTGCAATGCTGATCTCGTCCAAACCGTCCTCCGCGTGGATCACCATCACATGGCGGCTACCGAGCCTCGCAAGCACTTGGGCTAAAGGCTTAAGCCATTCAGCGCTAAACACACCGATGACTTGATTGGGTGCCACCGCAGGATTAGTCAGTGGCCCGAGTAGATTAAATACGGTGCGCACACCCATCTCTTTCCGTGGACTGACCGCATATTTCATTGCACTGTGGTGAAGCGGTGCAAACAAAAATCCCACCCCCACATTTTCTATGCAGCGTGCTACCTGTTCCGGCCTAAGGTTAAGGTTGACACCAGCGGCCTCGAGCACGTCGGCACTGCCAGATCGGCTCGATACCGAGCGATTACCGTGTTTCGCGACTCGAGCTCCTGCCGCTGCGGCCACAAAGGCGCAGGCGGTGGAGATATTAAAGGTGCCTATGGCGTCACCGCCAGTCCCGCAGGTATCCACCAAATGCGTTTTATCCACAGCCACCGGAGTGGCCAGTTCACGCATCACCTTCGCCGCTGCGACGATCTCATCCACCGTCTCCCCTTTCATTCGCAGCCCAATTAGGAAACCTCCGATCTGCGCTGGGGTAGCCTCGCCCGTCATGATGGACCGCATCACCGAAGCCATTTCTTCGGTGGATAAATCCCGACGCTCGACTACGGCGGTGATCGCTTGCTGTAAGTTCATCTCAAGGTCGGAGAAAATTGGCTAGTAATTCATGGCCATACTGGGTTAGGATCGATTCCGGATGAAATTGTACCCCTTGCACCGGGCACTCCTTATGCCGAATCCCCATGATTTCATCGAGCTCTCCCTCCTCAGTTTCGGTCCACGCGGTAATCTCCAGACAGTCTGGGAGCGTTTCTTTCGCGATCACCAGAGAATGATAGCGGGTCGCCTCGAAGGGCGACTGCAATCCCGCGAATACACCCTCTCCCCGATGAAATATTTGGGACGTCTTGCCATGCATGATCTTGCGGGCATGCACGATACGTCCGCCGAAAGCTTGGCCAATACTCTGATGGCCTAGGCAGACACCGAGGAGTGGTAACCGCCCGCTGTAGCGTTCGATCACACTCAAGGAAATACCCGCTTCGTTGGGAGTGCATGGCCCCGGTGACAACACGATCCGTTGGGGAGCCAGGAACTCGATTTCATCGACGCTGATCTGATCATTGCGCACCACTCGGACCTCAGCGCCTAACTCCCCAAGATATTGCACGAGGTTATAGGTAAAGGAATCGTAATTATCGATCATCAACACCATAGATTACCACCCAACCCACTAACATCCCCACCAGCCATGATCTCATCGCAAGCGGATAAATAATCGATACCATTTCCTCATAGACGCTCCCCGGCCATTGGCTCATATAACGCATCTGAGGAATCGAGGCCATTCTCGACCTTTGCCACGGCACGAAAGATCGCTCGTGCCTTGTTCATGGTTTCAGCCCATTCTTTGGCAGGTACCGAATCGTGCACGATGCCCGCGCCGGCCTGAATGTGCAATTGCCCGTTTTTAATCACGGCGGTACGAATTGCGATGGCCGTGTCCATATTACCATTCCAAGCAATATAGCCTATCGCCCCTCCATAGATCCCGCGTTTGACAGGCTCCAATTCATCGATGATTTCCATGGCACGTATTTTCGGCGCTCCGGTCAATGTTCCCGCAGGAAATGTTGCGCGCAATACGTCGATAGCCGAGCTTTCGCCCCTAAGCTTTCCAGTGACATTCGAAACGATGTGCATCACATGAGAGTACCGTTCAATAACCATTTTCTCGGTTAATTGTACGGTACCCGTGGCGCTGACCCGACCGATGTCGTTACGACCGAGGTCGATCAACATCAGGTGCTCGGCTCGCTCCTTGGGATCCGCCAGCAAGTCACGCTCATAGGCTTTGTCTTCTTCTTCTGTTTTTCCTCGCGGTCGGGTCCCTGCAATCGGCCTCACCGACACCTTTCGGTCTTCCAAACGCACCAGAACTTCTGGCGAAGAACCGACGATATGAAACTTATCCAGGTTAAGATAATAGAGGTAAGGGGAAGGGTTTAATGAACGTAAGGCTCGGTATAGGTCGAGTGGCTTCGCGTCGAAGGGTAGGGACAACCGCTGGGACAACACAACCTGCATGGTATCACCCTCGACGATATACTGTTTTATTTTATTTACCGCCGCGATATACCGATCCTCGGTAAATCCCGATACGAAATCAGACTCCTTTATGCGCCGGGTCATACTCTCAGCACAATAGGTAGGCACCGCCGTTCTGAGCTTAGACTCCAATGCGGCTAGACGCCGCTTGCCGGAAGCTAAAGCCTCGGGCTTCTGCGGATCGACATGCACCACAAGGTAGAGATTACCTTTGAGATTATCAAATACCACCAATTGATCCGAGATCATCAGCAGGATATCGGGCGTGTTCAATGGATCCGGTTTATTCTCGCGCGCAAGCCGCGGCTCGATATAACCGATCGTGTCATAGCCGAAATACCCGACTAGCCCGCCAATGAACCGGGGTAAACCTTCGATTTCAGGCACGCGATAACGGGATTGGAATGCATCAATCCACTCCAAAGGATCGGCCACATGCTCCTGCGTAATGATCTTCCCTTTCTCTTCAACGCAGATCTGATGTCCGCTGACTCTCAGCAAACGTTCGCTCGGCAAGCCGATTATCGAATAACGCCCCCATTGTTCTCCCCCTTGAACGGACTCGTATAGGTAACTATAGGGCGCATCGGCGAGCTTCAGATAGGCGCTCAGGGGTGTATCAAGATCGGCAAGCACCTGACGTACTAGCGGGACCAGGGTGTAGCCTTCATCGGCCAGCTTCTGGAAATGTTCTGGAGTCATTTATTTGTGGCGCTTCAGAATCCTTAGCCTGTCTTCAATAGCCGCAAGAAACCTGAATCCTACCAGCAGGCTATCTATCCTGTCGCAGGTTCCCTAGGCTGCCGCCTCCAATAATGAACTCAGCTCAGTCATGGAATCGATAACGGCGTCTGGCTTGTAGAGGCGAATATCTTCGCCATGGTTATAGCCATAACTCATACACACGATCTGGAATCCCGCGGCACGGGCCGCTTTTACGTCACTTCTAGAATCGCCAATCATCAGCGATTGAGACGGAGTTACTCCCAAGGTATCCGCCGCGTGCAACAGAGGTAACGGATGGGGTTTTTTCTCCGGCAAATCATCGCCGCTGATGACCGTTTCAAAGTATTCCAGAATCCCCAACTCCTGCAATAATGGAATAGTAAAGCGCTGCGCCTTGTTGGTGACGCATCCCAAGCGAAAGCCCGCTGAAGCCAGATAGCTTAAACCCTCTGAAACTCCAGGATAAAGACGGCTGCGTTGCGCCATATTTTGACTGTAGAGCTCCAGAAAAATCGGCAGCGCTTGTTGAAACAATTCCACCGGCGGTTCGCCTTCCAAGCGATTGAGCAACGCGCGTTTCACTAAGCGCTCTACTCCGTTGCCAACCCACTGACGCACAGCGTCTTCCCCCCGTTTGGGTAATTCCAAGCGCGACATGAGCTCATCCACGCAATAGGCCAAGTCAGGCACGCTATCGACCAGGGTACCATCCACATCTATCAGCACGAGTTTTGGTTTCTTTATTCCCATTTTAAATTTTATCTACTTTAAAAGATCGACAATCCAGCCAACTACTAAGCCGCTTGGGCATTGGCCTTGGCGAGCTCCTCACGCATCGCTTTAATCGTCGCTTTGTAATCCGGCGTACTGAAAATCGCCGAACCAGCAACAAAAGTATCTGCGCCGGCTTCTTTGATCGCCCGGATATTCGTGGTTTTTACACCGCCGTCAATCTCCAAGCGGATATCATAACCGCTGGCATCGATACGTTTACGCGCTTCTCGCAATTTATCCAGCGCCGAGGAAATAAAAGACTGTCCACCGAATCCTGGATTAACGGACATGAGTAACACCATATCGATCTTATCCATCACGTAATCGAGATAATCCAGCGGTGTTGCTGGATTGAACACCAAGCCGGACTTGCACCCTTGTTCGCGCACCAACTGCAAACTGCGATCAACGTGCTCGCTCGCCTCGGGATGGAATGTGATATAGCTGGCACCCGCTTTGGCAAAATCCGGAATGATCCGGTCAACGGGCTTGACCATCAGGTGCACATCAATGGGCGCGGTAATGCCGTATTGACGTAAGGCATCACACAGCAGTGGTCCAATCGTAAGGTTCGGGACATAATGATTATCCATCACATCGAAATGGATGATATCCGCACCCGCGCTCAGTACATTGTCGACCTCCTCGCCAAGCCGCGCAAAATCGGCGGAAAGAATCGAAGGTGCAATAAAATCTGGTTTGTCCATGAGTTTCCCTCATTCAATTTGGATTGAAAATTTTTCGTAGAACTAAAATCTAGATCAACATCGCTGGAACTATGGGCTTCATTCGAGACACACACTCTAAAATTGCCAAACATTTGAGGGAGAAGAGAACTTCCGAAAAAACGAAAATCACGGTTCAAACTCCTCCTGCTCACAACTCTGCTGCGAATAATAGTTGGCCAAATTGGCGATATCTTCGTTAGACAAGGGGGCCGCCATGGCTCTCATGGTGCGATCTCCTCGAGTTCCGGATTGATACGCCTTCAGCGCGTTGATCAAATATCCAGAATGTTGCCCCGCTAAATTTGGATAGAGTGGATTGGCGCTAATCCCGCTGAGGCCGTGACAAGCGGCACAGGCGGCGGCCTTAGCTTCTCCCACGGTAGCGTCACCTTCCGCCAGCCCCGTACCCGTAGCGATTGTCATTAACAACGCACCAAATATAGCTGTCTTTCGCGTCATGCTGTAACACCTCAATTGGGTTATAGGAAGGATGTGGAACAGCCCGCATCAAAGCTCGGACTTGTCGCTAACCGCTTGTAGATATGGAAATTCTACCGCTTAACGGTCAAAAGTACACCTCTGAGGAAAAAGGATCTCGATATATAACGGCACAGCCGTGGAATTCATGTCCATCCCTTGGACAATACGAGAAAATCAGCAGTATGTCGACTAACGCAGCTTAGCCGGCAGATAAGCAAACATGAGAACCACGCACCCGAGCGCGATGATTGTGTCGCCCAGCGGCAAGTCTAAACGGTAAGATGGCTGAATCCCGGTGATCGTGAGTAAAAGATCGCACAGCGTTGATAGGGTCAAGTGCGAGCACAGGCGCTTACACGCCGGCGAAGGCGGATACTAGGATGTCCATCATCAAGATATAAACGTCGGCTCCGAGCACGGGCCCAACCAGGATACACACGACGATCAAGCGCGATCCGCTGCGCTGCGCGACCTCACGCGGGAACCGATCTTCGCGCAGCTCATCAACCAGTACTTGAGTGATAAACCACGGTTATTAAGCGATGCGCATAATTTAGTGGCGCATATCAGCCGGGTTTCCATAAACTATGTAGTCCTATTTAGGAACCTAAGCGCAGCGTAGTTTCCCTAAACCCAGACCGATTACTTAACCGATTTACACGGGGAAGAGATCAGACTTCCCCGCACATTTTGCACGTCTTTGCAATTTGCTTATAGTCACGGTAAACCGTAAACTGCGGACAATATTCGCGCGAAATAGTCACTCACGTTTTGGGAGAACCTAATGATTAATCCCCATGGATCCAATACCTTAAATCCCTTGTTTGTCTACGACTCCGAAAAGCATGATGCGCTGTGTCATGAGGCGGAGAATCTACCTTCTTTGATGCTGAACTCTGCAGCAGCCGCCAATGCCGTTATGCTCGGAGGAGGTTATTTTAATCCCCTCACCGGTTACATGAACGCAGCGGACGCTCTCAGTGTGGCCGAGCGGATGCATACCACTGAGAACCTCTTCTGGCCCACGCCAATTCTAAATGTGACGCACAATATCGAGGGTATAAAGGGGCATAGACGGATCGCCCTACGGGATCCTAATGTGGAGGAACACCCAATCATCGCCGTGATGGATGTGGAGGATATTGAGGAATTCAGCGATGCCGAAATCAATTTAATAACGGAGAAGGTTTATCGCACCACCGACGGCGAACATCCGGGTGTGGCGACTTTTCAATCCTCAGGAAAATATGTGATCTCCGGACCCATTCAAGTATTGAACTTCAGCTATTTCCAGCAAGACTTTCCTGATACCTTCCGCACAGCGGTCGAAATCCGTAATGAAATTCAAGAGCACGGCTGGAATAAAGTCGTCGCATTCCAGACCCGCAATCCCATGCACCGGGCACACGAAGAGCTGTGCAAGATGGCAATGGAGGCGGTAGGCGCTGACGGCGTGGTAATTCATATGTTGCTCGGCAAACTCAAGCCTGGGGATATCCCAGCACCGGTGAGAGATGCGTCAATCCGTAAGATGGTCGAGCTTTATTTCCCACCCAATAGCGTAATGATCACCGGTTATGGCTTCGATATGCTCTACGCCGGCCCCAGGGAAGCCGTACTACACGCCATCTTCCGCCAAAACATGGGGGCTACCCACTTAATAGTGGGCCGCGACCATGCCGGTGTAGGCGATTATTATGGGGCCTTCGACGCCCAAACCATCTTCGATGACGAAGTCCCGAACGGTGCCCTGGAAATCGAGATCTTCCGCGCCGATCATACCGCTTACTCCAAGAAGCTTAATAAGGTGGTGATGATGTGTGATGCCCCTGACCACACCAAAGACGATTTCGTGCTGCTCTCGGGCACCAAGGTTCGCGAAATGCTGGGTAACGGAATTGCGCCCCCACCGGAATTCTCAAGACCCGAGGTCGCGAAGATTCTGATGGATTATTATCAGAATAAATAAGAAACAGAAAACCCTGCCCACGAAGCTGGCCAATCGTTAAGCTAAGATACCGATCCTGAAGCAATCAGACACTCCCCCAAAATCAAGGCCGGGCAACCTGCGTGCGGTCCTCTGGGGGAGAATTCAAGGGAAGATTTACGGGGTAGCCGGGCATGGAACTCGGACAGTAGAACATCGCCCACCGAGCTTACGTTAATCTTGATAAAAATCAATTTCCTTCTTCCCAGCTTATGCCAAGCTAATTCAACGTGCTTGCAACATAGAGTAGGCGCAATGGAGTACGCGCCGATTAAGCCTTCCACGGTTTAATGGCGTAAGCAAATCGCGAAAATATAAAAAAAGTCTGCGCGCCCAATGCCACCGAGCACGAACCGCTCCTCTGACGCCTACTTCGAATACCCACAGGGTACGGATCGGTGGTTAAGAGGGGAGCAATTTATTTGCAGAGGAAATAAATCCCTAGAGATGAGGCAAAGGTGTGTGACGCTGTTTAGAGACCGTAACACTGCAGGACGCGCATTGGCTATCCAATTGGCGAGGCATGCCAATCAGCGAAACGTGGTCGTATTAGCCATTCCCCGTGGTGGAGTTCCGGTCGCCTACGAGATTGCACGGACCCTTCATCTTCCGCTGGATATCATTATCGTCCGCAAACTCTTGATACCGGGTAACCCGAAGCTATCCCTCGGAAGCATTGTCTCGGGAGGAGTACGTCTCATCAATCATCAAATTGTCAGATTGCTCAATCTCACGCAATTTGGGATCGACTCACTCGCGGCACAAGAGCAAGAGGATATCGAACGCTGCGAGGACCTTTACCGCAATGGCTGGCCTGCACTGGACCTCCATCAGCGCACCGTGATTATCGTTGATGACGGCATCGCAACCGGCACCACGATGCATGCAGCGGTTTTAGCCCTCAAACAACGCTACCCCACCCATATTATTGTTACGGCGCCAACCGTATCGCAGGACAGCTATAAGATGCTCAAGGAACTGGTCGACGAGGTGATCTGTCTGAGTTCCCCACTTCCCTACATCTCTGTAAGGCGCTGGTACGAGTACTATAATGACACCGGCGACGAAGAAATATGCAATCTTCTCATTCAGGCCGCGAAAGAATCATGCATCGCAGCAAATCAAAGGTTCATGCATTAACTACCGACCGAGTTTCGCGTACATATGGTATAACTACTCAGAACTCAGAATAATTAATTAGGGCGTATGTTCGCTAACGACAACGGCTAATCCCATTTTAATGAGTCCCGGTTATCCCATAGATCAAATCACCGGCGTCGTCCTAGCTGGCGGGCGTGCAACACGGATGGGCGGAGACGATAAGGGGCTGACCCGGCTTAATGGGCGTCCCATGATCGAGTACGTTATCCATGCCCTGCAACCGCAGGTATCCACGTTGCTGATCAATGCGAACCGAAACTTAAAAGAATATCAAGCACTGAGTAAGCTACCGATAGTCCCGGATCATTTTGGTGAATACGCAGGACCCCTAGCCGGTATGGCGAGTGCGATGCTAGCAGCTCAGACAAAATATATTCTCACAGCACCCTGTGACGCCCCATTCGTGACACCACGCTTGGGCATACTACTTTATCAGGCACTGGTCCAACAGCAAAGCCGATTAAGTGTTGCCACCGATGGTTCTCGGATGCAGCCGGTCTTCGCGTTGTTGCCCTGTAACCTACTACCCGACCTGATGGCTTTTCTTCGCCGGGGGGAACGCAAAGCTAGCCTCTGGTTTGACCAACAGTATCCCGCACTAGCCGATCTATCCACGGCACCCGATACCTTTCTAAACATCAATTTTAGAAAAGATGTTAATTTGCTCGAAAGAAGGCTGCTTTTGCGTTCCGAACGCAAATCATCACCGGCTCATAAATCACCCTATGGACGCACCCGCCAAGGCCTGTAATTTCCGTGAAGGGTCACCATGTAAGGACAACTTGGGAGAGACAAGATAGAGGGGACGATTCCCGCAAGGCAAGGCCATGAACGTCTGGCTGCAATTCATCCTCTGCGTGCTGGCTATCGGGTTTGCCGGAGCCAAATTGTCCATCTATGGCGATGTCATTGCGGATAAAACCCACCTGGGTGGTACCTGGATCGGCCTCATACTGCTGGCAACGGTGACCTCCTTGCCGGAACTCGCTACTGGAATAAGCTCGGTGGGCATTGTAGATGTACCCGACATTGCGCTCGGCGACGCGCTCGGAAGCTGTGTCTTCAATCTGCTTATTATCGCGATTCTCGATCTGCTTAAGCGCGATACCTCCCTCTATAGCCAGGCCAGCCGCGGCCACATATTGTCAGCGGGTTTTGGCGTGTTACTGATCGGTGCGATTGGCCTCAATATCCTGCTCGCGGATAATGGCTTTACAGCTGCGCTGGGGCACGTAAGTCTGTACGTCCCAGTCATCGTGCTCCTCTATTTCGTCACGATGCGCACCTTGTTTCGTTATGAGTCCCAGCTTCTGCAAACCGCGGCAGATCAACAACCCGACCAGTATCCACTACTCAGTCTGCGCCAAGTAATATACCGTTACATGATGGCGGCTAGCGTGGTGGTGGCAGCAGGGATATGGTTGCCTTATGTGGCTGAGGATTTGGCACGAATCATGGACTGGAAGCAGAGCTTTGTAGGAACCTTGTTCGTTGCCTTCGTCACTTCCCTACCTGAGATGGTGGTAACGATTGCGGCGCTACGCATCGGGGCGCTCGATATGGCGGTAGGAAATCTGCTGGGCAGCAATCTATTTAACATCCTCATTTTGGCTATTGACGACGTGGTGTATGTTAAAGGGCCATTGCTATCCCATGTTTCACCGAGCCACAGTTCGTCAGTATTCACCAGCATGATGATGAGCGCAGCCGTCATCATTGGCTTGCTTTATCGGCGGGAACACCGGGTGTTAAGAAGTGTTAATTGGCCAAGCGTCGTATTGCTCATTCTGTATCTGACTAATACCTTTATTCTTTACTCGTATCAAGGGACGCATTGAGATCGTTAACTGGTTAATGTCAGCGGTAGATTACATTTTATCGACAGGACGCATCGCCCGTCGGATTTGGAGGGTAAACGTGGTCCCTTCCCTCAGGGGACTCACATCGCTCAGGCGTTTATATTTGGAATTCCATCAGATCCTCCGCAAGCGTCACGGAACCTGAAAATATTTCCCGGCATTCCGCTAATCTCGTATCCTCCCGGCCAACGATCGGGTAAAGATGACTTAGCACGAGCTGCTTGACATTCGCTTGTTTAGCAAGCTGGCCACACTCACTTGCTGAACAATGGCCCGCCATTTTCAGAGCCTAAAGAACAGCTTACCTCCACTAAGCTCTCATAAACATTACACAACCGCAACGCTCGGTAGCATTAACGCATATGATGAATCGACTGCCCTAGCATGGAGGGCGTAACGACTACGATCCCATTGGGACTCACATAAAAGCGTTCTGCATCCTTTTTCAAATCCTGGCCTATAACTGTATTCGGTGAGATGTAACATTCTTTATCGATGACGGCCCGACGAATATCGCTGTGTTCACCAATAGTGACTTCGGGTAACACCACGCTATCTTCAACCTTGGTGCCAGATTCGACCCGGACATTTGAAAACAATAATGAGCGCCGAACTCGTGCTCCGGAAATAATACAACCTTCAGCAACCATGGAATCCACCGCAGAACCTCGTCGGTCATCGTCGTCAAATACAAATTTAGCCGGCGGAGACTGTATCTGATGGGTCCAGATAGGCCATTGCGTCTCATAAATGTTCAATTCCGGAGTGATTCCAATCAATTCCATATTGGCTTCCCAATAGGCGTCGATAGTACCGACATCGCGCCAATACGCCTGGCGTTGACTTCGGCTTTCGCGAAACGGATAAGCAAAGACACGGTAGTGTTTAATGACTGAGGGAATCACATCATGACCAAAATCATGCATGGAACCCGGCATATCCGCATCTTTTTGCAATTGCTCCACCAGAAAATCGGCGTTAAAGAGGTAGATTCCCATGGACGCGAGCGCAGTATCAGGCTTAGAAGGTAAGGCTTGGGGTTGCGTCGGCTTTTCCGTGAAACTGAGAATCCGATGGTCACTGTCGACGCCCATTACGCCAAAGGCGCTCGCGCTATCCAACGGCATCTCAATACACCCGACAGTTAAATCGGCTTGGTTTTCCGCATGTTGCGCTAGCATTTGCCCATAGTCCATCTTATAAATATGGTCACCTCCCAGAATTAAAACGTACGTAGGGTAGTGCCTTTTAATGATGTCGATATTCTGGTAAACAGCATCTGCAGTTCCCTGATACCAGGAAGTCTCAATGCGTTGTTGAGCGGGGATAAGTTCTACGAATTCGCCGAATTCGCCGCGCAAAAATCCCCACCCTTGCTGGATGTGCCTAATAAGGGAATGCGCCTTATATTGAGTGAGCACACCGATTTTTCGAATGCCGGAATTGATGCAGTTGGATAAGGGAAAATCGATGATACGAAATTTGCCACCAAAGGGAACAGCGGGTTTAGCCCGCCACACGGTCATTGGCCCCAAACGGGAACCACGCCCACCAGCCAAGATAAAAGCGAGCGTTTCTTTGGTCAGATGGCTGATAAATCGGGGCAGATGATCGGCTTTCACTATAGACTACTATCTTCACTGGAGGTTAAAAAGAGATCGACTAAGCTTGGCGTTCTTCTACAACAAAGTAGCTCGTAAACGACAAAACTCATGGCATATTTTTCAATAAATTTATTATAGCAATTTGAAGCTGATACCAACAGATACTCCTCAATCCTACCGGTCACGCGTCGCTAGATCGAATCCGTCTTCGAGTCTTTTAGAGGAAGGACCGCAACTGCCAGTCGCCGACTTTACGGTGTCAAAGTGAACAGTCAGCGTGCTATCGGCTCGTAACAATCTATACGCCATTGATAGATTTCCCACCCCTCCCATGCCTTAATTAGTTACGATTCTCAAGGCTTGAAGCGATAACTGAATAAGGAGCGGCTTTTGGCGAGTAAGACTCTAGTGCTGTTGATTTTGGTAAGCTTACCCTTAGCCACGCTCGCTGCCTCAAAAATTCGTATTGAAGGGATCAAGGATGACGTCAGAAAGAACGTAGAGGCTTATCTCTCAATCGGCGATGAACCCTGCGACGCTCCGGTTTGGCGCATCCGCGCCCGCTTCGAGCGTGCCGACAAGGAAATCACTCAAGCGTTGCAAGCCTATGGTTATTACCGCTCTGTCATACGCACACAGCTTCAAATGACTGAAAACTGTTGGCAAGCAACGTTTAATATCGAGCCGGGTCCTAGAGTGAGCGTGGGCACGGTTGACCTCCAAATCGAGGGTGAAGCCGAATCGGATCCTGAATTTAATGAACTCAGGAGCGAAACATTCATCCGGCCCGGGGAAAAACTGCAGCAGGATCACTATGAAGAACTGAAAAGAACGATCGAAAGCCTAGCCGCCAAACGGGGTTACCTCGATGGGCGTTTTGTCGCACACGAACTGCGCGTAACTCCCAGCAAAGGTATCGCAGATATTCACTTGCATTACGATTCCGGCACAAGATTTCACTTCGGAACGACCCAGATAGATCAGAATGCGGTCAAACGGTCAATTGTACGCGGATTGATCACCTACCATGAAGGTGATCCCTACGATAGCGAGGAGATTACGAAAACATCCCGGGCTTTATCCAATAGTGGTTATTTCAGCCAGGTCAAGGTAAGACCTCAGATCGATAAGGCTAAAGACCGCAATATTCCGATTGCGATCACTCTCACGCCAAGCAAACGCCGGAAATACAACGTGAGTCTGGGATTCGCCACGGATACCGGACCCCGTCTAAGGCTGGGCTTTGAGGACCGGAGGATCAATAAACGCGGTCATCGGTTCAGATCAAAATTATTATTGTCGAAGGTCGAATCGGAATTCACGGCAGGACTTCAAATCCCATTGGACAATCCAAGAGCCGAATTCTTGAGCTTCGATAGCGGATATAAGCGAGAAAGAACCAACTCCTCCCGCAGCGAAACTATTAAACTGGGCGCGAGCCGTACCTACAACCGGCGCTATGGGTGGCTAGAAAAACGCTTTTTGGAAGCCTTTGACGAAGATTTTACCGTGGCCGGTGAAAGCGATAAGGCGAAAGTGTTAACTCCAGGGGTCAACTGGTCTAAAGTCGTCACCGACAACCCGATATTTATCCGCAATGGGTACCGGTTATTCGTGGAAGCGCGCGGCAGTCTGGTGGGTTTGCTCTCCGATTTAAGCCTGCTTCAGATGAATGTCAAAGCCAAGGGAATCATCGGACTACCGTGGCGCACCCGGCTCATTGCCCGAACCGATCTAGGCGCGACTTGGTTAGAAAATAAATTCAGCACAGTCCCCCCATCGCTGCGTTTTTTCGCTGGAGGCGACAACAGCGTACGCGGCTACGACTATAAATCCCTGGGCCCGGAAAATGTCTTAGGTGATGTCATTGGCGGCCGGAATCTTTTGGTCGGAAGCCTCGAAATCGACCATCTAGTGACACAGAACTGGGGTATCGCCACATTCATCGACATGGGCAACGCCTTCAATAACACGGAAATTACCGATCTTCACGCCATTGAATTGAAAACTGGCGTGGGCATAGGCCTGCGATGGCATTCACCCATCGGCCCGGTGCGACTCGACCTAGCGTTTGCACTTGATAAACAGCACAATAAGTTTCAACCCCACATTAGCATGGGGCCCGATTTATGATCCGAAAGTTTCTGTACATAACAGCGTTTCTTGTTGCGCTGAGTCTCGTCTCGTTCGTAGGGTTAACCGCGTTTCTAGCCACGGGGGCAGGCAGCCGCTGGCTAATCCAACAAGCCCTGACATATGTTCCGCCGCAGCTGACCATCAAGGCGATTCAAGGCAATCTGGTTTCAGGTCTGGTGCTAACCGGTGTCGAGCTGCGCCACGCCTCGAAAACTATCCGTATTCAGCGCGCTGAATTGCGCTGGCGGCCCGAAACGCTACTCTTGGGGCGCATTTCACTGCGGACCTTATACATTACTCGATTAATCTTTGACAAACCGAAACCTTCGCCCATTCCACTAATCGAGGAACTACGATCCGCTATAGGATTGCGCTTGCCGCTGAGCCTCAGCGTAGAGGCGGCAAGTGTACAGAGGCTCCGAATCAATTTACAAGGGAGTCACTATATCCTTGACCGATTAAGTCTAACGGCGCGCGCGGATCGCCAAGGTTTGCGGCTCTCCCAATTCAAAGCTCGCTATCGAGGATTACGCTTAAATCTCGAGGGTCATGCGGAGCTGTTGCATCCCTATGCATTCAATGCCGTCCTTTCTTGGACCAAGAAGCTCTCTCAGGGTATCCGCGCGCGTGGCAAAGCACAGTTACGCGGGAATATTGATGTTATCCATTTGGTTCACGATCTCAGTGCGCCATTTACAATGAAAACATGGGGAGAGATTAAACTCGCAGGCGAATCGGCCATCGCTGACCTGAGAGGATCATGGCGGCATGCACAATGGCCCCTCTCAGATAAGGCGGCGTATCAAACCCAAAACGGTCGATACCACATTACGGGTACACCCGATGCCTATCGGCTCTCCTTGAACGGCCAACTGAGCGGAGGCGTCATGCCTACCCTGCAAGTGGAAGCCCAGGGGAAAGGCTCTCGGTCAAGCTTTCTGTTTGAGCACCTTGGAGTCGGAACCTTAGAGGGGAAACTCAGTGCTACCGGCCAATTACAGTGGTCGCCGGAACTGCGATGGAACCTCCACGTAAACGCCGGGCATCTCAATCCGGGCATTCAATGGCCCGCGTGGCCAGGCAAGCTGAGCGGAGAAACGAATCTGCAGGGCAGACTAAAAGATTCCATACCTTACATATCGTTGCAGAAACTCAAGCTAAGTGGACAGATGTGGCGTCAGCCTCTTAAGCTTGAGGGGAACCTTAAGTTTATTGGCGCGCGAATGCGAAGCGATAGCCTACGGATTTATTCAGGAGAGAACCGTCTAACGTTAAGCGGTGAACTCGCTTCCAAGCTCAATCTAATTTTCGCTATCCAGGCGCCCGCTCTCCGCAGCTCCTGGCCAGGACTGAAAGGCCAGCTTCAAGCCAATGGAGAACTCCGAGGCACCTTAAGCAATCCCGATCTTACACTATCGCTTCAAGCCAGCAACTTGAGTTATCGAGAATATGCCCTGCGCGAGCTGCGCCTGGCGATCACACTGGACCCGCAAAATATACAACGCTCCAAGAGCCGTATCCAAGCGAACCAACTTCGCTTATTCAATACCACAATACCCCGTGTACTGCTGACTGGGCGAGGCAATATGAAACGGCATGAACTACAGCTAGAACTCACTCATCCGCGGGTACGCGCGAATTTCGCCCTTTCAGGGAGCTATTCAAAAGACACCTGGAATGAGCAATTGGAACGAGCCTCGCTTGACCTCCTGCGTTATGGGGTTTGGCGACTACAAAAGCCCGTTGCAATGCAGATCAGCGCCGGCGAATTCAAACCCGTAACAGCCTGTTGGGTCTTAGGCAGTGCCACGCTCTGCGCGGAAGGGGCCTGGAATAACGCCCAAGGCTGGCGAACGGATGTACGCACAGACGGATTTCCATTGATACATCTGCGCCATCTATTGCCAAAGGGTCTGTCCCTCGAAGGGCTGCTTTACGTCCATCTGACGGCATCCGATTCCGGCACCGGTTTACGATCTAAGCTTGATATCCATTCACAAGCCGGAGAGATAATCTATCGACTCGCCGGTACCAATAGTTATAACAGCGCCTATCGAGACTTCAAACTGTCCGGGCAGGTGAGCGACGACCAAGCTCAAGCCGGATTTTCCTTCGCTTTGGATCACGGGGGAGCAAGCGGAAATCTCCTGATTCAGCCGTTGAGCAATCGGCTTGAGAGCCCACCGCTATCGGGTCGTGTCGATGTCAGTCTTACCGACATCGCGTTTGTAAATGCCATAACGCCCAACCTCAAGATTCGTAGCGGCACGTTGCACGCCGGCGCTGACTTGGCAGGAACGCTTAGCCAACCCGAGATCCACGCTCAAGCTACATTAAACAATGGCGCAGTGGATCAGCTGGACCTAGGGATCGCATTGACGGAAATCAATCTAACCGCGCAAACTCGGCAATTCGACCTCATTCGTTTCGAAGGAAGCCTACGCTCGGGAGAGGGCACCCTAGCGATCGCCGGACAAGCCAAACCCGCTCGCCAGGGCGACTGGTCCTATGCGTTCCGGGTTCGCGGAGATGAGCTCAATATCGTGCGCTTGCCGGAGGTTTATGCAACGGCCTCGCCCAAGCTGACAATAACCGGTAAAACCGTGGGAACAACTCCACTGAAAATCACCGGCAGCGTACTTATTCCTAGAGCGTCCATCGAAATTAAGCGCTTGCCCGCCCATGCCGTTTCCGTGACCTCCGACCAGATCATCGTTGGCGAAACCAAACAAGCTTCCCGGACTAAACAAAAATCTCGACATAAAGCGAATGAAGCCGGAGATAAGCGAATGAGAATCTACAGCGATATTGAATTAAAGTTAGGGGAAAAGGCGGAATTTACCGGTTTGGGATTGAAATCCGGATTAACGGGTGAAGTACGCATTCGCGGCGATCTCCCCGAGTCTCTAGTCGGTGATGGGGTAATCAATCTAGATAGCGGCGAATACGACGCCTATGGTCAGAAACTTTCCCTGGAGCACGGTAGGCTTATATTTACCGGTCCCTTGAACGATCCGGCATTAGATATCCAAGCGTATCGAAGAATTGATGAAGTGACCGCCGGGATTATCATAAGTGGTACTCTGAAGGCTCCTCAAACCAAACTGTATTCGGATCCGACCATGTCGGATTCACAAACGCTATCTTATTTACTCAGAGGCAAACCACCCTCGCAAGAGACCGATGGTGAAGGCGCAGGTCTTGCGGCAGCTACAGCCCTATCGATGGGTTTAAGTAATGCAGATTGGATAGAACGGGATATCGGCAATATTAAGCGTACCCTACGTCTGGACGATCTCAGCCCGGACGCCACCTCTGTATTGGTTGGTAAGCAGCTTTCGCCAGAGCTCTATATCAGCTATGTTTACGGTTTTTTCGAACAAGTAGGGACTTTCCAGATCGATTACCAACTCTCTAAGCATTTCAGCGTCAAGGCGTCGTCTGGAGAAGAACAAGCTATGGACATTAATTACAACATCGAAGCAGATTAAATAAGCGAATGCTCACTCAATTAGAAATGCTTGATGAATTTCCCTTAGATCAAGCAATCATCTATCTCAATCACGCCGGTGTCGCTCCTTGGCCAAAGCGAACTGCGAATGCCGTCAGCCGATTTGCACATGAGAACATGACATTGGGTTCGCTGCATTATTCACAATGGCTGGAGACCGAAGCCGCGTTGCGCGAACAATTGCGTGAGTTGATCAATGCGGCCTCAATTCAGGAGATCGCGCTATTGAAGAACACCTCCGAGGCTCTCTCCGTTGTGGCTTTCGGCATTGACTGGCGACCTGGAGATAATGTCGTCACCAGTCGCCAGGAGTTTCCCTCTAATCGCATCGTATGGGAAGCCTTGCGGCAACGCTTTGGTGTCGAAGTGCGCTTGGCCGATCTGGATCAGTATTCTATACCCGAAGAGGCACTGCTCGATCAGTGCGATCCACACACGCGGCTGATATCCATAAGCTCAATACAATACGCAAATGGGGTGCGGATGGATCTTGCCCGAATCGGAGAGTACTGCCAATCTCAGCGCATACTGTTCTGTGTAGATGCCATTCAGAGCCTTGGAGCCGTCCGCTTTGACGTGCAAACAATACACGCTGATTTCGTGATGGCCGATGGCCACAAATGGATGCTGGGACCCGAGGGAGTGGCACTGCTGTACTGCGCTTCGCCCAATATCGACCAGTTGCGGTTGAATCAATACGGCTGGCATATGGTTAAACACAAGAATGAGTTTGAGCGCATGGATTGGAGTCCCGCGGAGGATGCTCAACGCTTCGAGTGCGGCAGTCCCAACAGTCTCGGTATCCACGCGCTGCATGCCAGCTTGAGCTTGTTGCAGGAGCACGGAATAGAAGCGGTCTCCAAACAAATTTCGGCTAATGTCGCTCAGATTGAAGCCGGTATTCGTGAATTGGGCTGCGAGTGCCTCACCCCTAGCGAACCTCAGCGGCGGGGAGGAATCATTACTTTTCGAATTCCAGCCAAGGACAATCAGGGGATCTTTAGGTCACTGCAGCAATCCGGCATACTCTGCGCCTATCGAGCTGGCGGCATTCGTTTCTCCCCGCATTTCTATACTCCCCCCGCGGCGATAGAGCGCGCCCTCGATCGCTTAGCACAGATCATCCAAGATTGAGCACTCATAAACCAATCCTTCACATTTCACCGGCCCGGTAGGCTTTGCTCGGCTTGCTGACAGACTGGTCGCAACGTTTACAATTTTTACTTCGTTGTTAAAGACGTGACAGAAATCACCGATGGGGAGGATAATTACAACCTTAACCGTCTATAGCGTTATTGGCTTAAGAACATGTTCGCTCGATTTTTTAAACCTAAATGGCAGCACAGAAATCCAACGAAACGGTGTGAGGCCATCGCCGTCCTGCATCTCGATGATCCGGCGTTATTGACTTTGGCGCGGCATGACCAGGTCGCGGAAGTGCGCAAAGCGGCTATTTCGAAGTTAACTGAAATAGAAGTTTTAGGAGAGATAGCCGAAACTGAACCCCATACGTCGGTCGGACAACATGCCGCGGCACGGTTGGAGGATTTAGTCTGCGGTCGTGCCAAGGGGGCGCCTGCGTTGAACGAGCGTTTGCATTTTTTAGCGCACAAGCACGTTCAGCGCTCGATCGCCGCCATAGCGCGTCAAGGCAAGGAAACCGAGTTGCGCAGCGCCGCGATAGCCCGACTAAATAGTCCTCAGCTCTTAATGGAGATCGCGCTCCAAGATCCAATAGCAGAGGTACGACTTGAAGCAACAAAATACATCAATGATCTAGAGTTGCTGGATCGCGTGATAAAGGGCGCGAAGAAGAGCGATAAGCGGGTAGTGCAATGCGCCCGGCAGCGGCTCACGCAGATGCGCACGCACAACAAGGCGGTTCAACGACTCGAAGCGCGGATTCAGGAACTGCAGACCTTGTGCCTTCAGGGCAGTTTTACCGACCGGCAAAGTACGCTGCTCAAAGTGGAGCAAGAACGTACGGAGCTCGCAGAAGTGCTCGGCGAGAAGGCTCTTGAGCCTCTGGACGCCGCCCGGTTACCCTTGAAGCAACGTTGTGATCAGTATCGAGAGCTCAAAGTCAAGAAGCAACGCGCCTGCGAGATCCTCGAACAAATTGCCCAAAAACTGGATCACGAGGAGGAGCTTGATGAAGCGTGGGAACGCCATATTCAAATGTCGTTAGCCGAGGCTAAGGGCGACTGGAACACAGCAGGAACGCTCGAAGAAATCGATGGAAAACCGTTGGCGCAACGTTACCGGTGGCTCACCGAGCATGTGGCTAAACAGCAGGATCAGCTTAAAGATAGAACGCAAGCGGCACAAGGTCTGCGAGAATTCCTCGATCGAGTCGAACGAGGCATCGATGAGGGCCAGTTCGCGACTAAACAGTCCATTGCAAAACTACTCGATGACTGGGAGCAGCTATCTAAGCTTGGCTCAACGGCATTATCTCAGGCATTCGCCGCAAGATTTCACCAACTGCATACGTGTATCGAAGCAAAACGTGAGCAGGTCGCACAACAGCTCAGCTTGAGCGAACAGGAGCTCGCCGAGCTGTGCGAGTCACTTCGTCAAGCGGTCACGGCAGGCCAACTGAAAACCGCCGTTTCGCTGCGCGACCAGATTCGCCATCGGCTAGAACGCTCTGCCTGTCTACCCGCCCCCAAACGCCGTCAATTCGAACAATCACTCAAGCAAGCCGCACCGAGCATCAAGGAGTTGCAAAGTTGGCGCACATGGGGAGCTAGCGGAGTTCGCGCACGGTTGTGCGAACAGGCGGAGGAGTTGCAAAATGTACCGATTTCACCGCATCGACAAGCTCAGCAAATCCGCGAACTACGCACCTCCTGGAAACGTTTAGATAAACAATCTGGGCCAGCAGATGATGCCCTTTGGCAACGTTTTAATACCGCTTGCAACCGGGCTTACGAGCCTTGCCATACAGCCTTTGCGGAGGAGGCTCAACAACGTAAGCACAATCTCGTCAAGAAGCAAGACATCTGCAATCGACTCGAACAACTCACGTCTCAAATTAAGGCAGAGCAAGTCGACTGGAGCGCATTGCTAAAAAACTACAATAAGCTGCTGCAAGCCTGGCGCCAAGCTGGACCGATCAATAAAGCTCACGCCCAGGGCACACTCAAACGTTTCAATCAGGTGAGACGAAACATCGACATCCAGCTCAATAATCAACGGCAAGCGGGCTTGCGGTATCGCCAGCAATTGATCGAGCGTGTGCAACAGCTCGCCGATGAAGAATCCGATTTAGCCTTGGCGATTGACCAAGCCAAACGCGCGCAAGCGGAATGGAATACCGTTGTGGTGCGCAGCACGCGTAAGACCGAAGAAGCGCTCTGGAAATCGTTCAGAGCCGCGTGCGATAAAATATTCCAGCGCCGCGAGGCGGAAACCCAAGCACGAGAGCAAATCTTAGCGGATAACACAGCGAGTAAGTCTAAGCTTTGTGATGCACTTGATGCGCACATTCAGCAACTGAATGCGGACAATTGGCAAACAACACTTCAAGCCGTCGATGGCATCAAACAGCATTGGGTCACGATAGAGCCTATACCCGGCCTGCTTAGAGTAACGCTCGAAAAACGATTCCAAGCGGGGTTAAATGCATTGGCAGCTGCAGTCCACCATATACAACGACAGCGAACGCAACGCTTGTGGAGTGCACTCCAAAAACGCGCCTGCGGTTGCGAGGAACTTGAGGCGCTATTAGATCAATCCGCAACATCCGAGGTTTTTGCAGAGATTCACGCGATTCAGTCTGCGTGGGAGGATCTGCCAGCGGTGGAGGAGGCGTTCCTCAGCGGCGTACAGATTCGATTTGATCGAGCTTTATCCACTTTAGAAAGCAGAGATCCCCAAGCGCGTGATGCCGCCATCCGTCAGTTGCGGGCGGCGGCAGGAGAAAAACACCGACAATGTCTGGAAATGGAAGTACTGGCGGGTATCGATTCACCCCCAGAATACACGGAACAGAGAATGCAACTGAAAGTAACTCAACTCTCCGAACGTTTTGATGGTCGTAGTGTGGATGGCCATAATGCACAAGCGCTCGAAGCCGATGATTTGACTTCGCACTACCAGGTAATACTCGATGCGCAGCAGCGATGGATCGAATCGGGCATGTTACCTGCGGACGAAATGCAGGCCCTGGAGCATCGGTTCGAAATAGCCGCCAATGCTTTGCTCGCGGCCAGCTAAGACTTTGCTGCCCTCAGCGCTCGCTGAGAACCGGTGGAGCAATCATATCGGCACGTGTATCGATGTCATAGAGAATACCGGGGTCATCCACATCGAAGGTGGTCAATTGCTCAACATCACGCCGAAGGATTTCGCGAGCACCCCACTCGGTATCCAAGTGGATTAGCTCAGTTCGATATTGCCGACCGAAGCCTACCGGATGGCCACGTTGTCCACGATAGACTGGAGCTACCAGACTGGCTCCCTGCCGCAGACACTCGGCTACTCTGAAAATGGTATCAGCCTGAATATAGGGCATATCCGCAAGTGCGATAACCCAGCCACGCGCATCCCGGGCTGCGCTAATGCCTGCCGCCAAACTCCTACCCATACCCTGGTCCGCGTCGGCACACATCACAACTTGCACGCTCTCATCGAGCAGCAACCGCTCGAGTCGATACTCCCCCGGCCGCACCACCGCGAGTACGCGACCAATTGCTTGAACCAAAGGTCGGGCCGAAGTCACAGCAAGCGGCACGCCGTTGTCTAGGGGATGCAGCAACTTGTTAGCGCCAAAGCGCTTACTGCGGCCCGCGCCCAGCAACACGGCACAATAGGAGTTAAGCTCCTTCTCTTCCACGGACTTAGCGGACCACTCGCGGATTAGCGCTCAAATCTCTCCGCATCCAATCAAGACTCCATCTACGCTGTCCCTACACCGCAAAGTCTTTGAGGCGTACAGGCTGACGCTTGGGTCCCCAGTCGCCTGGGGCTGCTTCGAACACGCCGGCACACGGTGTGCCGCAGGATCGACAGCGCCCATCCTCAGAAAGATTCCATTCAGTCAGGATATACCAATCCCGTCCAATCAATTTGTTACCGCAGTGATGGCAATAGGTGCTGCCGCCCTGTTGATCATGCACATTGCCGGTATAGGCATAACGGATTCCATTCTTCACTGCGATAGCACGGGCTCGCGTCAGGGTGTTAGAAGGTGTGCGCGGTTTATCCATCATCTTCCAGTCTGGATGAAACGCCGTAAAATGCATGGGCACATCCGCACCCAGGTTTTCCATTACCCATTGGGTCATTTCTTCCAATTCCTTATCGGAATCATTCTCACCCGGGATTAATAAGGTGGTCAGTTCGATCCATACCTTGGTCTCGTGCCTTAGATACTTCAAGGTTTCGAGTACGGGCTGCAAATGACCACCGCAAATCTTCCAGTAAAAACTCTCCGAGAAAGCCTTGAGATCGATATTGGCGGCATCCATGTAAGCGTAAAACTCATTGCGAGGCGCTTCACACATATAGCCTGCAGTCACAGCCACCGATTTAATACCATATTGCCGGCAAGCCTGGGCTACATCGATCGCATATTCCATGAAAATCACGGGATCGTTATAGGTATAGGCAACACTTCGGCACGCCAATCGATGAGCTGCAAGAGCGATCTTCTCCGGAGGGGCCTCGTCGGCTAAGGTATCCATTTCCCGTGACTTGCTCATATCCCAGTTTTGGCAGAATTTACAGGCAAGGTTGCACCCTGCGGTACCGAAGGACAAAATTGGCGTCCCCGGCAGAAAGTGATTCAAGGGCTTTTTTTCAATGGGATCAATGCAATAACCGCTGGATCGGCCATAGGTGGTCAGCACGATCTGCTCATCCTGATTGGCTCGCACAAAACACAAACCCCGTTGACCCTCGCGTAGTTTGCAATAACGCGGACAGACATCGCATTGGAAACGTCCGTCATCAAGTCTATGCCAATATTTTGTGGGTACTGTATCTGGAACTGATGCCGTATACATAATTGCTATCCCTCGGTTAGCCACCGACTCTACGTGTAAGGATCACTATTGATATAGTCTAAGACTCTCCAGATAACCACGCTATCCCTCAAACCACGACTTCATTTACTCAAAATCAATGGTTGTGTTTTTTTAGATTAATGCCCGCATTGCCTTCAGAACGTATTGGCTTAGGGCGGGATAGTATTTTAGCTGCAGGATAAACGGGGCAATCCCATTCTAAAATTGGATCGTCAGTACAGAACGCTGATGTTGTTGCGTGAGCTCGCGGACTGCAAGCCACGCAAATCCGTGCGGAAAGGACTAAGCGCAGGAGGGACTCAAGATTAGGCTAGAGGGTATACAGACTTTGCATTGGGGATCGAGGGTAGGCGAAATGAGCACTCTGAAGTGATGAGGTGTGAATAGCACTAGGCATGAGTCAGATCGTGTGCCATTTGATCAGTCATTTCACCGACTTAAGGTAACTCCTGAACGCGAGCGTATCTACGCTCTAAGATCTCTGCCAACTCATTGAGATCGGTTGCGACATCTGAGAACGCATCATTCTTGCGAAGCTTGATTCGGGAGCTAAAGTCCCCTTTCTTTAATGCGTTAATGTGTCGCCTAAAGGCAACAGTGGGGCCAACGAGTTTATGTAGATAGAGCACTGAAAGACCAATCGTAAGCAACACATAGCCGACTAATAAGCTTGCAAACACAATAGCGATGGCATGAGACTGGTGCCGAACCGCATCGGCCAATTGTTCTCCCATCACTCCCTGCATCGTGACAAATTTATAGAGACTTTCGAACCCAAAATACAGCACCACACTCACTAAGACGGCAAAAATCGCGGTCAAGAAAAGAAGTTGGACGGGAAGTTTCAGTTGCAGTCGGGGTTGCAACAGTAGATTTCGGGCTTTTCGCCTTTCATCCGAAGTAACAATCGAGGTTTGAACTACTGAACTATTAGCCACTTTGCAGTCCTTCAATACTATTTAAACTCTAAGCTTTCTTCCGACCCGGTGGGGAACATCAAACAAACTTTATAAATCGTGGTCACGCGCGCATCGCGACTAGTATGGGTTTAGTATCCGCGAAAAGCGCGGTTTTTCGCGGATAATTGGATAAGAAGTGAGTATTTAGCGATCGCTGGTCTCAGGCAGGCAACGATGTAATCCCGCTACACCGATTCCCCGCATGCTATCTACATCTCTGAAATTCTGCTCCGAGAAGTCTCCAACGGGTGCTGACAGCCACCATAGCCCGTATTGCCTCGAGCGAAGCGCTACGGATTGCTTGGGAAACACTCTGTGTGGCTGCAGATTCCTTTAAGTTTAAGCACCAGCAAGTAAAGGATGGCGCGTTGGCCAGATCAAGTCTCGATGCAGATTGACCTTTTGGGCATGGCCTAGAATTTCTAAGAGAATAGTCACTCGTTCATGACTTGTTGGCATTTCAAATAAGCCCTTCAAGCCTGCGAAGGGTCCGTCGAGCACGGTAACTTCGTCGCCCTTGGTAAATAATGGTTGATTAAGTAAATGTACGCCCGTTTCCGTATCGGCTGTCTGCTGCAGGAAGGTGATAAAATCGGTGGGGACTGCGGTAGGCGCATCGCCGAAACGCACCAAGCTCGATACTCCCCGAGTGAAGCGGATTGTGGAGAGATTATCCGAGCCTAAATTAAGACGTATAAATAGGTATCTTGAGAAAAGCGGTTCGATGACCTGTCGCCACTTACCCCGGCGTCTGCGGAATTGTTTGATCATGGGCAGATAGATGTCGAAAGCCTGACGTTGTAAATTGATTTCTGCAACCAATTCTTGCCTGGGCTTGGTTAGGATTGCGTACCAGTTTCTCATTGTCTAGTCACTTAGCCTCATCGTATTTAGAGCTTAAAAAGTGTTATCAAAATTAGGGACTTGTAAATTCGATTTACGGTGAGCTACTCACCTACTGCCTGGGCGTCTTCGTGCTTGTGGCTAAGCTTGTTGTCATGTTAAGAGGAGGTATAGCCGAAATCTCCCCCACCGCATTCGCCTATTAGATGAGGCCTTAAGGCATTTCCAGACTTACGAAATAATCTGCCCTGTCAGACGTTTCTCAGATCCACATGTCGGCTAATCTCGGCTATGGCAAGTAACACCATAAACGTGCCCGCATAGGCTGGAATGTGTAAATTGAATTCCACCGAAGCATGGATCAGCATCGCCGTTATTCCCATTGTGGCCGCAAAACCCATCCCCTGCATCAAGGAACTGTTTCGTTTCCTTTGGGCGATCAAAGCACTCCCGAGCGCGAGTGCCACCACAGAGCCGAGCAGCGCGATTCCTATAAATCCGTAGTCTCCTAATATCTCGAAATATTCATTGTGGGCGCGATCCCAATAACCGTAACTCACGTCAGCACCACCGTACCGAGGGAAAACTCCATAAAAACTTCCGGCACCCGAACCGACGAGAGGATAGTCTTTGATTAGATGTAGTGCATACACATCCACATTATCCCGGGCCTCAGTTTCCGCTGTGGTTTGTTCGATCCGCTCTCTCACTTTCTCGAGGCCAACATAACTGCCGATGATAACAATATCGAAAACGATCATACTGGTTAGCAGCAGAACAATGGGTCTAGGTGTTTTCCTATACAGAATCAGTGCCGCAACACCGGCGATCAACATGCTTGAAAAAAACGACGCATTACCCATCCGAGAATGTGTGAGCACAATCGCGATCACCATAATGGCAAGAAATATTCTGAGTGGGGCCTTTGGACTCATGATCGTCTGCGCCAGGTGGCGCAGACGGTTTTTCCAGGACTGTGATGGCTCATTGTTGGGCCTCAGCATCGAGGCAATCAGCAAGCCGATGCCCACCGATAAGCACAATACCAAGTAACCTGCATAGTGATTGCGATTAATGAAGGTACCCGTCGCTACCGTCTCGCCGGTTTTTACCAAGATCAAGCTTCCATAGATCGCTTGCACCAATCCGCTGATGATCAACACATTGGCAAGCAGCCGTAATCGCTTGTGCGAATCGACTAATAGCAAGGTCAAAGCGAAAAACAGGACGTAAGCCAGGCTTTTCAACCACTCTACCCAAGAAGCGCTTATATCTAAGCTTAAAGGATGATTTTCTATGCTAAGTAACGGCGTGTCCGAGGGTGATGCTGCCTGCGCGCGTTCGTCACCCATCGCGGCTGGGGGATCGCTCGCTCGATCACGGGATTCATTCGCATGAACAACTTTCCCCGTTGCCTCCCCGTTCTCCGGTGCTGACATCAAAGGCTTTCCGGCCAATTTCGGCCCAAGGTAGGCTTGTTGATAATCTTGAGCCGCCTTCGGTGATAGCACAGCGACGATGTCGTGGGGTAACGGAATCATTTGCATGAGGCCGTAACTCAACCATAGGCCCAGCAATATCAATAGGTATTTGGACTTTACGAAAGATCGAGTCGTATTAACCCGACCACGGGCATAGTTCAACAGCCATATCGCGGATAAGCCATAAATCCATACCTCCATCAACGCCCAATACTCCGTGTCATTACTACCGAAAGGAATGGGCAGCCAGAACAGCAACAATAGAAACAGGCCAAATAGCACCGGCGAATCTCCTACTGTTCTTTTTCGGCTGTTGGACATCGCTAGGAAGATCTATGGAAAATTGATAGTGGCTCTCTGTTGCGTGGAAACACAGCCCACGGTTGCCATTTTTTAGGGTGAGAAATGCTGGAAGGAACGCTACTAATCGGGTGGTGGCGCGGATTTTTGGCTAAGCTGTGCTTCGCTCTGCTCCACTACCCCCATCTGCTCTGCAAGCGCGGTAAATTCCGACGGTTGAGTAAGTAATCCTCGCTTAATAGTCGCTTTTATTATAGCTTGGAGGTTTGCGGGCAACTTATCCCAGTACGCGAGTCCATCATCTGCAATCAACAACTGAACATCCCAGTCCCATGGTGCAAGTATGGCAACCCGTTCCATGGCCAAAGCAAATTCCTTATCCAACTGCTCCAGCTTAAACTTGGACGCTAGGATATTACTCCACGCGTAGGGCCACGCAGGGCGCTTCCTGAGCGAGCTACGATAATAAGCCAGCGCGTAGTTTAGGCTTGCTATTGAATCAGGCTCATGGGCCGTCTCTTCACTGACCCTCAATTCGTGCACTCGGCCCAGATCGTTTAGTATATCGGGGTCCCAAGGATCCAGACGCTGAGCATTCATCAGTAATTCTTGGGCCTGCTTAGCTATCCAGTCGGGTAACGCCTCGGTGGTATCTAAATCTTCCTCACCATCCGTATCCTCGTCTCCCACCTCCGTCCAGGCATCGAGAATGGCCGCGCCTTCCTGATAATAACGGTCTGATACCGCTAACGTGAATGCGAATCCCGCCAGAACAACTAAGCCCGCCGCAGGTATGAGGGCAAGACGCCGACTCATCGCCTTTCAAGCACTTAAACGCGTGTGGGCTGTCGGGCCCGTCACCTGGGCTAGCAATTGATTAGGATGCTCTCGCACCAATTTCCATGAGCCAGGGTCCCCGACTACCGCTGCTGCCGCCGCACGCCCCGGTTCCAGGTTCGGGATTCTCACCGTCGTGTTGTGTGCATCAGTGGCGAGAAGATAAACCCAACCCCGCTCTAAGAGTTGATACGCTCGTTGCCTAGCCACAGGACCGAAATTGCCCGTCAACGACCCCGCTGTGACCTGTAACAGACAACCCATCTCCACAAACGGTTTGATTTTGTCGAGATCGCGCAGGACATATTTATTACGCTCCGGATGAGCGATGAGTGGAAGAATCTTTCGAGCCAGACACCACCGAACCAGTTTGTCACTGCCCGGTGGGATATGGCTATGGGGAAATTCCAGCAGCAACACTCGATACCCTTCCAACACCCCCAGCCATGGGATATGGTTTTGCTGGATCATCCGGATCGCTTCTGGCCCTATTCTAACTTCTGCAGCCATGCGCAAATCCAACTGAATTCCTTCCCGTTCGAGTGATGCTTTAAATCGCGCATAAGCCGAATGAATGCTCATGCGCGTATTCTCATAGCGGCCAGGATGGATATGCGGAGTAACCACGGTGCGGACAATTCCATTTGTAACGGCGATCCGCGCCATCTGTAAAGCTTCGTCAAGCGTTTCCGGGCCGTCGTCAATATTCGGCAACATATGGCAATGTAGATCAATCATGGGTTTTCCGGCGCTAGGCTATGGTGGGCTTTACCAGCCATTACGAAACAATCATCCAATGGGCGATCAACTTATTGCATCTTCCAACTAGAATTTTCGTATTCCATTATTAAATTACATCGACATTCAACAGGCGGCATGCAAGATTCAGTGGATTAAAGCCACTTCAAACGGCCCCTCGTCAGTCCGATCGGCTTAGGTCCTTTCACCGTAGCCATAATTCGAATAATTGGAATACCGATAATAACCATACTTATATTTACCGTATGATCCGACTTTTTTGGGGTCAATTTGATTCAATACAATGCCAAGAATCGGAGCTTTCACGTGACTGATCGTATTGATCCCCTGCCGCACAGCCTGGCGCGGGGTATCATCCGACTTGACGACATAAACCAATCCCGTCGCCAGCTTGGCCAGAAGTTGCGCGTCGCTGACCATCTCAATGGGTGCCGAGTCGATGATGACGGTATCATAGAGCTCGCCCATTTTTTGCAACACGAGATGGAATCGATCGGAAGACAAAATTTTCTGAGGGTCCGGGGGCAGGTTACTGCCTGCGGGCAGCAGATGAATGTCGCCTGGGATACGTTGTATAGTCTCGGCGACTTTCGCCGTTCCCGAGATAAAATCGGCCAATCCCAGGACTCTTGAATCCATTCCAAAGCGCTTGGCGAGGGTAGGACGACGCATATCCGCATCGACTAATAGCACGTTCCCGAGTTGCCCCATAGACAATGCCAGATTCATGGCCACGGTCGATTTGCCCTCGCCGCTCATGGTAGATGTCACCACGATGACTTGGGCCGAACTGTCCAAGCCCGACAACGAAACGCCGGTGCGAATGGTGCGAATACTTTCCGCGAAAACAGAACGCTGATCCTCGATGAACGCCATACCTGGATCAAATTCCTTTCCCCCTCCCGCCGTTGCATTTAGCATCACAAGCTCACCCAGCACCGGCAAATTCAACTGCTCTTCCACGTCTTCGCGTGTTTTAAATGTGCTATCCCATTTATCCAACAAAAAGGCAACACCCAAGCCTGCCATTAGGGACAATACGATGGATAACGCGATCATGCGGAGCTTCTTCGGTTTGACCGGAACATAGTTGGGCACGGCCTGATCCACGACGTGAGCAATGGACGAAACCGTATCCGCGCCTAATGAGCTGGTTTCCATTAGTTTGGATAAGAACGCATCGTAGGATTGACGATTGGTCATTACTACTTTTTCCAAGGCATCCGCTTGGAATCCTTTGCGAGTCTGGTCCTGCACCTTCTTCTCAAGCACAGCCATATCGGATTGAATTTGCTTGACGTTCTCCACGGCGACTTCGTATTTACTCCTAAGTCCATCGACGATCTGCTCCACGGCCGCACTGATTTGGTTTTTCACGGTCCGCAAATTCTCCCGGGCCTCATCCAAACCGGGGTAGGCGCCCTGATACTGCGCACTCTCTAAGCGAATTTGTTTGTCCAGCTCCTGTTCTTGCGCACGTAAACGCTGTACCCAAGGATTATCCAGAACAACGGGTAAAGAGTCTATCAGCCCCTTTGCCTTCAATCGTTTTGCCCGCTGATAGATATTCTCCGCCTCAGCACGCTGCCGCCGCGCATCGCTGAGATCTCCCGCCATCAGCCTGAGTTGCTCGGAGTAGATGTTCTGCATTCCTTCCACATCGATCAGTCCGGCATCTTCTCGATACTTTTGCAATTCATTGATGGAATCGACGATATTCTTTTGGGATTTTGCTAATTGCTCCTTTAACCAATCAGCCGCATCTTTCGTCGATTCGATGCGCTGTTCCTTATGAGTCTCAATATAAGCATCGGCTATCGCATTGGCGACAAGCGCCGCCATTCCTGGATTTTCATTCTCAAAACTGACTTTGATCATGGCGGTATCACGCACAGGCTCGACCGTCAGATTATCCTGCAGCCATTGGATCAATTTTTCATCGGGATCCGGCTCGTCAACCGCTGGATAATCTTGACTCTCTCCCGCAAACCAAGCTGTCGGTATCCACTTGCTCCAGTCGAAACTAAATTTGCTGTCCTGCTTAAGAGGGTCAAACCAGGGCTTTTCATCCAATTTAAGGCGTTCTAGCGCTGCTTTCGCAATCTCCCTAGAGGTTAGTAAGGCATATTGAGTCCCCAAAAACGTGTCCTGCCACATTCGATTCGATGCATCATTGTCCTTCGAATCCATAATGGAGTCGTGGCCACCGAGCATTAAGGTTGCCGAGGATTGATAGATGGGTTGCATGGAATACGCCCACACCGTGGTAAACAAAGCTACGGCAAAAACTAGGGAAAGAATGCCCCACTTGTATTTCGTGACCACATACCAGTAGTGGCGCAGATCGATGCTTCCTTCGTCGATGTAGTCATCAAAATCGGGGTCGGATCTGGTGAATCTATTCTTTAGCGCAACCAGCGGTTTGCTGAGATAGGAATCATGTTCTTGAGTTTCCGCCATGTCTGCTTGTGCTCCGAATGGCAATTCTATTTTTCACCAACTAGCGGGCTGACGCCCCGCTCCTGGTATCGCTTCTGTACTCTCCATGCAACCCCCTTTAGTTCAAGAGGAAATACATCACTTATCGAATCATCTAAGCGTTGTATTAACGCTCCTAGAGCGCGCGCGGTAAACCATAGTCTAGCGGCGAGCCATCCGTCGCGAGGAGAGTTTTCAATGTAGGATATGAAGCAGCAGCCTCAACAAGGCGGGAGAGATACTCAGAAGTAGGCACATAATTAAATATGCGGTAGTCAGCATACCTGTCGAGCTGCTTAACTACGCACATCCCCACCCTCCTGATGGGCGTTTCTTATATAACCAGCCTCTTTATTAGTAGCGATATAATCAAAACCACTCACCAGTATATATAAGCTGGCACGAGTAATTACTCCCTACTTTCTTCCCTCTACCTGCCTATCCATTTCTCCGAGCCTGTTGGATCTATTTCGCCTCGATTATCATCCACCAACTTTCTTATCATGGGGCATTTACACTCGCGACGCATTCACCCATCCCTCTCCTCCAACAGGCTCAGTTAGTCCCTTTTTTAAGATTTACAGTCTAAAGCCACGCGCTATATCCCAAACGTGGTTAGAGGTTAGCGAGAAGGCCTTTGCCCTACACGGGACCGACGACGACACCACGGTTTGAGTGCGAATGACGCTGACTGCGAATAGATACTCGTATAATATTGCGGTAACGTCGGTTGAAGTCGTGGTAAGGCTGCCCGCCTCGATGCGGACTGACCACCCCCCCATGATGCCCGTGGTGACCCACCGCGAACAACAACTATTATTACGGGCCTCCTATGATTACGACGATGACGGGATCTGGGGTCAAGTAATCCACGGCCGCTGCTGACACGGCGGCTAGTAGGAATTGCACGGCGGCTTGCTCTGTTGCCTCCCGTTTCGGACACCGTGCTGATTACTCGGACGCCGCTTGATTTCGGACGCCGCGTTGATTAAACGCATGCGCAGTACGCGAATATGGCTGATAATGACGAGACCAAACATTCGCATTGGCACTCGCCTGAAACAGAACCCCGCTCACAAGAACTAGCGAGAGGCTCACTATCTTAGTAATTTTCTTCATAATCTTTCCCCAATTAAAAGATTTGAGAACACCATATATGACATCTATGAGCTGCTAACGAATGTAAGAAAATAGGGGCTTTCCCTATATCTATCGTTACTACTAAGTTACACCCCACTTTCTACTGAAGTCATACCCAGTTCGTATTCTAGCATACACAAAGAGGATTACCAGGGTCAATATCACTTGCTCTCATTATCTAGCCAGCACGGACAAAATGAAATATTTTTAGTTTTCATAAAGATACAAGCAGTCCATTTACTCCCATGAACCCTTATCTCAAATTTCTGGAAATATTTACTACTACGATAATAATTTCCTGAATAGTTTTCACGATATTTTAGGGGGCGGACATGCTTTGAAAAGGTGGGAGAGAGTTGACTAATTCTTATACAAGGCTGCCGCATGTAACTGTAAGATTACATTCTGCCTAATGAGTTACCCTGCAACAAACCCGTAGCCCTTGAAATAATATAATACTCTACCACTCTATTGGTTAGTAAATACACAACTTGGCAGTAGGACACATCCTACTCGTGTACCCAGCCGAGAGGGCAGCACTTGCCACAAAATCTCATGGCTGAAGTACCCGTTACGAGTATCGGCGCGTAGCTGAAACGTTATTTTGGGACTCGAAATAAAGCAAAGGATGCCGTTCAAAAGTGATCGACAAAAATGAAGAGCAAAAAGAGCTAACTTGGTAGCGGGGGCAGGATTTGAACCTGCGACCTTCGGGTTATGAGCCCGACGAGCTGCCAGACTGCTCCACCCCGCAACAACTGTATGAGAGTTTAACCGCTTGAAGTAGCTAATACAAGGTTAGAGTACGCCTTCTCAAGATCATGGTAAACGAGTTAAAGCGCAAGGCTTGGGCTAGGATCCCAGGTACATCGCATTCAGACATAAATCCATCAGGCTCCCAGGAAAAATCCCCAGTAATAGCATTAACAATCCATTGGTACTGATCACCAGGCTCATCTCCCAACGCTGCGATAAGAGTGCGTGATCATCTTGGGGGGACTCGAAGTACATCAATCGAATGACCCTTAAATAATAGAATGCGCCGATCAGGGTAAAGATCACCGCATAGATCGCTAACCAAACCATATCGACATCAATCACAGCCTGCAGCACGGATAGCTTGGCGTAAAAACCTACGGTCGGAGGAATACCCGCCATGGAAAACATTAGCAGCAACATCAAGAAAGCATACCAAGGGTGGTGTTCACTGAGGCCCTTGAAATCGCTCAGATTTTCCGCTTCAAAATCTTTCCGGCTGAGCAAAAGTACCATCCCAAAAGCCCCGGCGGCCATCAAAGCATAGGTCAGTGTATAGAACATCGCTGCCGCATAACCCTGCTGGGTTCCACTTAACACACCCAGTAGAATAAAACCCACATGAGAGATAGTGGAGTACGCCAGCATGCGTTTGATATTGGTTTGAGCAATGGCTATCACGTTGCCGATGGCTATCGACAAAATGACCAGAAATACGAGCATCTGTTGCCAATCCGTGTGGAGCCCCCCCATCCCCTCAACCAGTAGACGCATCACCATGGCAAAGGCAGCAATTTTCGGCGCCGTACCCACGAACAACGTCACGGATGTTGGGGCGCCATGATAGACATCCGGAATCCACATGTGGAAAGGGACTGCACCAAGCTTAAAGGCCAATCCAACCATGACAAAAGACAACGCAAACATCTTCACGAGTTTATGCTCTGCATCATATACCAAGTAATTACTGACTTGGTCAATATTGAGACTGCCGGTTAGTCCGTAGAGTATAGACATGCCGTAGAGCAACATGCCCGAGGCAATGGCTCCGAGCACGAAGTATTTCATGGCCGCCTCACTGGCTTTAGCAGAGTCTCGATCAAATGCTACCATGGCATATAGGGACAAAGAGAGTAATTCCAAGCCGAGGTAGATCGTGATGAAATTATGAGCGGAAATCATAACCATCATACCCAACACGGCAAACAACCCAAGGACATAGTATTCGCCCTTAAACAAGGAACGGTCGATTAAATACTGCCGGGAATATACAAATACGGCGATGACCACAACGTAAATAAAACTCTTGAGTGTGACCGCTAGATTATCCGCTACAAATAACCCGTTTAAGGCTAGGATACGCACTTTAGGGTGCAGGCTAAAGCTAATGATCAATGCAGCGAATAACGTAAATTGGGCGAGCCAGTAGGAGACGCTTCGTTGAGCTTCCTTCAAAAACAGGTCGATTACCAGCACGGCGCAGGCCATCGATAGCATAAAGATTTCGGGTACAACTGAAACAAGATTTAGATTCTGAACCGTCATGATGTGCATCCAGGCTAGAGCTTCGAGATGGCCACATGCTGCAATAAATTCTCGACACTCGCGTGCATGAGATCGAGTAAGGGGGCAGGCCAGATACCAATAAATAACACCACGATGCCCAGCAATCCCAAAACAAGTAACTCCCGCTGGCTAAGGTCTTGAAGTGCCGCAACATGGTCGTTGGCCACATCGCCGAATACGACCCGTTTAATCATCCATAGTGAATAGGCGGCTCCCAGAATCAGGGTGGTTGCGGCTAACAAGGCATAGAAGAAGTTGGCGCGAAAGCTAGCGAGGATCACCATAAACTCGCCCACGAAACCGGAAGTCCCTGGCAGACCGGAATTGGCCAATGCGAAAAACACGAACAAAGACGCAAAGACCGGCATGGTATTGACCACGCCGCCGTAATCTGCAATCTCCCGAGTATGCATGCGATCGTACAGTACGCCTACACACAGGAACATGGCACCCGAGATAAAACCGTGCGATACCATCTGTACGATACCGCCCTCAACTCCCATGGATGCACCGTGGAAATTTCCGTATCGATCCACGATTGTGAAGATGATAAAAAGACCCAACGTGGTGAAGCCCATGTGGGCGATCGAAGAATAAGCGATCAGCTTTTTTAGATCCTGCTGCACCAGCGCCACGAAGCCAATGTACACCACCGCAATCAATGATAATAAAATGATTAACCAGTCCAAGGCATGGCTCGCATCTGGGGTGATCGGTAGGCTAAAGCGTAAAAAACCGTACCCGCCGATCTTCAGCAAGATGGCGGCGAGAATCACCGAACCTCCGGTGGGTGCTTCCACATGCGCATCCGGTAACCAGGTGTGAACGGGCCACATGGGCACCTTGATGGCAAATGCCGCTAAAAAGGCCAAAAAGATCAGCACCTGTTCCGTGTAATCCAATTTAAGCTGATGGAATGCGAGAATATCGAAGGTGCCAGACTGAGTGTACATATAGATCAGTGAGAGCAGTAGAAAGATAGAACCTAAAAAGGTATACAGAAAGAACTTGATCGTGGCGTAGATACGTCTTGCCCCTCCCCATATACCAATGATAAGAAACATGGGAATCAGCATGCTCTCGAAAAAAATATAAAACAGCACGGCGTCCAACGCCGAGAAGACCCCCACCATAAGCCCTTCCATGACTAGAAAAGCGGCCATATACTGGGAAACTCGGTACTGAATGACTTCCCAACCCGCGATCACAACCAACACCGTAGTAAAGGTAGTCAGCAATATGAGGGGCACGGAGATGCCATCAACCCCCAAATAGTACTGAATATTAAAAGCGCTAACCCATGGGGCACGCTCCACAAATTGCATTTGGTAGGTTGTATGATCAAAATCGCTGAACAGCGGAATACTTAAGACAAAGGTGATCACCGAAATGGCTAAAGCCAGACGGCGTGCCCCATCGGCAGCCTTGTCTCCTAATGCCAGCACCAGAAATCCCCCCACGATCGGAATCCAAACAATTAGGCTCAATATTGGCCAATTGATAAACATTTATAATTTTCTAACAAACAGTGACTGTTCAGCCTGACGTGGGTGTGACACCTTTTTTAGGACATCGAAGGCTATGAATGGCCTCGTATCGGCCTAGAAGACTAAAAGTTATAGTGCGTCCCGGGGGGGTTTACGTGCTTCCCCTTACCAGACCCTCCTGTAGCTTATGTGGGTTAGGCTGATCATCGTTAGGTAAACACGAATCGACTTATCAATAGTAGTAAACCGATGATCATGGCAAAAGCGTAGTGATATAGATACCCCGTTTGTAGATAGCGGATCTTAGTTGAGAACCACCCAACCGTCCTGGCCGTGCCATTAACCAAAAAGCCATCGATAACCCAAACATCTCCAACTCGCCACAACAATCGCCCCAGCGCGCGGCCCCCTCCGGCAAACACCGCGTCGTTAAAATTATCAAACCCGTATTTGGATTCCAAGACTCGATGGATCAACGCCAGGTTCTGTTTTAGCTTATCAGCCAAATCAGGACGGTGCAGATAGAAATACCATGCCGATGCCAAACCAGCCACTGCCAACCAAAAAGGTGGTGCGAGCACGCCATGGATCAAATATCCACCGATACCATGGTAGTGTTCACCGACTTCCGCCAAAACGTTGTGAGAGGGAGCGACGACAATGGCACCTTTAAAAAAATTCCCGAACAATACTGGCCCCACCACGTAGCCGGATATGACCGATGGGATAGCCAGCAAGATCAATGGCACCGTAACCACCCAGGGTGATTCCTTCAAGTGAGCTCGGGTGTGTTCATCCATACGTTCTTCTCCGTAGAACACGAGAAAGAAAAGCCGGAATGAATAAAGCGCGGTTACAAATACAGAGACCAGGACTAGCACATAGCTCAGTCCAGCACCCGGTAGATGAGAAGCATGCACCGCCTCAATAATGGCATCTTTGGAGAAGAATCCGGAAAATCCTGGAAAACCAATCAAAGCAAGGGAGCCTAGTAACAAGGTCCAGAAAGTGACCGGCATGTATTTCCTAAGTCCCCCCATGTTGCGCATATCCTGATCATGATGCATCGCAATAATGACAGAGCCAGCCGCCAAAAACAGCAATGCTTTGAAAAACGCATGTGTCATGAGATGGAATATTCCCGCCGCATAGGCCGAGGCCCCCAGGGAGGCTGTCATATAACCCAGCTGAGAAAGCGTTGAGTACGCGATTACACGCTTAATATCATTCTGTACGATGCCGACGAGCCCCATAAAGAACGCCGTCAATGCTCCGATAACCATGACGAAACTTAGCGCCGTCTCGCTAAACTCGAATAAAGGTGACATTCGCGCCACCATAAAAATTCCGGCAGTAACCATGGTGGCGGCATGGATCAGCGCCGAGATCGGAGTCGGACCTTCCATGGAATCCGGTAACCACACATGGAGTGGCATCTGAGCCGACTTACCCATGGCGCCGATGAATAACAGAATACAGATGAGGGTTATCACGGACCACTGACTTCCGGCCACAATCGAGATCGTTTGCTTAGCTAAGCTCGGAGCCTGCACAAAGACTTCATAATAGTCCAAGGTGTTGGCATAGGCGGCAATCGCGGCAATCCCAAGCAAAAAACCAAAATCACCCACCCTATTCACGAGAAATGCCTTCAAGCTCGCGTAGATGGCGCTTTCTCGGGTATACCAAAAACCGATCAGCAAATATGACACCAGTCCAACGGCTTCCCAACCAAAAAATAGCTGTAAAAAGTTATTGGACATCACGAGCATCAGCATGGAAAAAGTAAACAGCGCGATGTAGCTGAAAAATCGCTGGTAACCCGGATCATCATGCATATAACCGATGGTATAAATATGCACCATCAGGGAGACAAAACTCACCACCGTGATCATCAGGGCAGTCAGCTTGTCGATGAGAAAGCCGATTTCAAAGTGGATGCCATCGCTTACCATCCAAGTGTAAACCGTCCCGTTGTAAGCTTCGGCGTTACTGAAAACGAGCTGATAAAAAACGATCAACGACAGCAAGAAGGATACGGATACGCCGGCAATAGTGACGGAATGGGCGCCCACGCGGCCAATCTGCTTACCGAACAGACCGGCTACGATGGCTCCCAGTAGCGGGGCTAAGGGTATTGCCAGATAGATGAAATCCATTTCCCCTACCCCTTCATGAGATCCAGATCTTGGACGTTGATCGTGCTGCGATTGCGGAATAACACCACGAGGATTGCCAGACCGATCGCCGCCTCAGCCGCGGCCACCGTGAGGATAAAAAATACGAACACCTGCCCCGCCATGTCGTGCAGAAAATGGGAAAATGCGATGAAATTCATGTTCACCGCGAGCAACATCAATTCGATGGACATCAGCAGTATGATGACGTTTTTACGGTTTAGAAAAATGCCCGCCACTCCGAGGGAAAATAGAATCGCTCCCAGTATAAGAAAATGAGATAAAGGGATCATTGGCAGCTTAACTTGACTCACTCTTCATCTTCACCAAGCGCACCCGATCTTCTCTACGTACTCGGATCTGCTTAGCCGGATTTTGGTATTTAGTCCCAGGTCGACGGCGCAAGGTTAACGAAATGGCCGCAATGATCGCAACCAATAAAATCACCGCTGCGATTTCAAATGGGTAAACGTAGTCGGTATAGAGTATAGTGCCCAGGACCTTGGTGTTGCTGAAACCCGCGGCCGCGGGCATCGGAGGACGCACATCGAATACCTTGGAACTAACTACCAGCGCCATTTCCACTACCATCACTAGAGCCACCAATATGCCTACGGGAAGAAACTGGATAAATCCCTCTCGCAATTTCGCGATATTGATATCCAGCATCATGACCACGAACAAAAATAAAACCATCACCGCCCCCACATAGACCAGTACAAGCGTGATGGCGAGAAACTCCGCTTCAAGTAACAGCCAAAGCGCCGCGCTGGTAAAGAAACTGAGTACGAGAAATAATGCGGCATGTACCGGATTGCGTACCGTGATCATCCGCAGTGCGGAAAGCACCAGGATTGACGCGAAAAAATAAAAAATAAACGCTTGATAGGTCATTCGATTCGTGGTTTCAGAGTAGAGCTTAAAATTCTAGTTGTGTTTGTTTGCTGACCGCGCGCATTTGATCGCCATGAGCTCAACCAGCGCCGCAACATGCTGTGAAGTTCGTGGGACTCTGAAGAAATAGGCATCTCGAAGATTCGACGACGCCAGACGCTCCGCCCTCCTAGGCGATGAAAATTCTAGTCAAGCGACATTTATTCTCGTTTTTTAATTAGCCCGCACCTTGTCCCCAACACGTGCCGTTACCCCAAACCCGGAATGACTCTATTCGCCCTTGTTATCGAAAACGGGCATCCGCCGCCCGATCCGCCGCGATCTGTTGTTCGTATTTCTCTCCTATAGCGAGTAGCTTTTCTTTAGTGATGATCTGTTCACCTCGGTTTTCGTAATGATATTCGAAGATCCGAGTTTCCACGATCGCATCGACCGGGCAAGCTTCTTCACAAAACCCACAGAATATGCATTTAAAAAGATCGATATCATAGCGGGTTGTGCGGCGTGTTCCATCGGCGCGTTCTTCCGAATCGATGGTGATCGCAAGTGCCGGGCAAACAGCTTCGCACAGTTTACAAGCGATACAGCGCTCTTCACCATTGGGGTAGCGACGCAAGGCATGCAAACCACGAAACCGCGGTGATTGCGGAGTCTTTTCCTCGGGGTATTGAATGGTAATTTTTTTGGTAAATAATCGCCGGCCGGTCAGTCCCAACCCGCGAAACAGTTCCCACAACAAAAAGCTTTGGAAATAATGCCGAAGTGCTGTCACCATGACATTCTCCTCAAGTAGACCATGGACCGATCTGCAGCGCACTCGCCACCCCTTCGGCAAAGATCCACACTAGCGTCACAGGAATAAAGACCTTCCAGCCCAAGCGCATGATCTGATCATAACGGTAGCGTGGAAACGTGGCCCGCAACCAGAGAAAGCAAAACATAAAGAAGGCGCTTTTAAGTAGAAACCAATGTAATCCATCACCCAGTAACCACCCAATTCCAGGTAGTTCGAATAACGCACGCGGCAACCCCTCAAAGGGAGATAACCAGCCACCGAAAAACAATACCGCGGTCAATGCCGCAATCAAAATCATATTGGCATATTCGGCAAGGAAAAACACGGCAAAACCCGTGCCTGAATATTCCACGTGGAAACCCGCCACAATCTCCGATTCTCCCTCGGCTACATCGAAAGGAGCGCGGTTGGTCTCAGCCACCCCGGAAATAAAGTACACCAGGAAAAGCGGCAACAACGGTAACCAAAACCAATGAAATAGACTACCCTTTTGCGCCTGTACGATCTCACCCAGGTTAAGACTGCCGCTGGCCATTAAAACACCGACTAACGCAAAACCCATCGCGATCTCGTAGGCTACTATTTGCGCCGCAGAGCGCATAGCCCCCAGCAACGCGTATTTGGAATTGGAAGCCCAGCCGGCGATGATGACGCCATAGACACCCAGCGATGTCAACGCAAGGATATATAATAACCCCGCATTGATATCCGCCAAGATCAAGCCATCGGCAAACGGCATCACCGCCCAGGCCGCAAGGGCGGGCCCTATGGCCAGAATAGGGGCTAGAAAAAATAAAAAACGATTAGCCCGAATCGGTATAATCACCTCTTTAAACAGCAACTTGACAACATCGGCGATGGGTTGCAGCAAGCCGCGGGGGCCTACTCGGTTAGGACCAATGCGCACCTGCATATAACCGATGATCTTGCGTTCCGCGAACGTAAAATAAGCCACCGCCAGGATGAGTGGAATCAGTATCACGATGATCTTAACGACAATCATCGTAACGGTCTGAATGTCGATCCAAAGTGGTGCAGAAATCTCACTCATGTTCCATTAAGCTTTACGTAAGGAAATTTCGCCGACGCCAGCAGCCAGGTCAGTCGCTCCAGCCAAGCCGGAAGGAATCCAGGCACAGCCCAGGGGTACGCTATCATCCAGCAGGAGCGGCAGACGAGATTCGTTGCCATCTTGGCTGACTATCACGTGTTCTGCACCCACTAAATCCAGCTCTTGAGCTTGTTGTACATGGAGATATACAGCGATCGGTTGCGCATCGGGCGTTTGCTGCAATGGCGTAGAACGCCTCACCAATCCATCTAGCGCATAGATAGGCACCTCAGAGCCCCGAATCAGACCATTAACCATTTCAGGTTTAGTCAAAGCCCCGTCCAGTTCTATTCGATTATCGAAACTCATGTCCTCCGAAAAAAGAGACTTCAACTCATCCCGCACGTCGTTCGAAGACAGATACTCCATGCCATCGATACCGAGTTTATTACCCAGCACACGTAATACTTTCCACCCCGGGCGCGTTTCTCCCGGCGGGACTCCTGCCCCGTTAAAACTCTGCCAACGCCCCTCGGCATTGACAAAGGTACCCGAGGTTTCAGCAAATGCAGCTATAGGCAGCAACGCATGCGCATAGCGTTTCGTTTTATCACTCGCAAAAGGCGAAAGAACCACCACATATTCCGCAGCCTCCATGGCGCGCTGCGCTTGTACGGGGTTATCGCAATCGAATTCGGGTTCGACACCAAACAATACATAAGCCTTACGCGGTGCGGCTAACATCGCTTTGAGCGTCAAGCCCTGGGTTTGTATCTTTTTGTCCCGCGGGTAATCGGTGCGGCAAGACACCGGCCAACCATGCTCCGGCGCTGTTGGCCGCGAGTGGTAGATAACCCAAGCACGCGCCGGTATGTTCGGCGATGACACTCGCGAGCACCCGAAGCTGCGAAAAATAAGGATGATTTTCCACCATAGGCCCGAGCAAAATACTGGCGCGTTTGGCTGCGCGCAATTGTTCAGCCATCCGCTCATGAGTCGGCGCAACCTCGACCCCAGCCAAGACGGCTTCCAGAGCCTGTGGAATCTCGACAGAGGCCAGATGCAAGCTCGCCTTAGCGATACCGGCCAAGGCCTCTACCATCGCCAATGGCTGAACAATTAGCTTATCCGAAAGCGCGAAAACAAACTCAAAATCTCGCGGGTTAACCGCCATTAACTTAGCCCCTTTGAGGCTCGCTTTGCGTAACCGATGTGCCGCAATGGGTTGCTCTTTACGGATATTCGAGCCCACGAGCAACAGTGCATCCAGCGATTCCAAGTCCGCAATCAGCTGCCCTAGCCATGGAAACAGCGGTGCGCGCGCTTGATCGCTATAATCCGCTTGACGTAATCGGTGATCGATATTGTGTACACCGATACCCCGCATGAGCTTTTGCAACAGATACATCTCTTCCAAGGTGGCATTGGCCCCCACTAACACGCCAACCTCTTCGGAGGCGTATTCGCGCAGGCGCTCGGAAATCTGCGTCAAGGCGCTATCCCAATCTACAACATCCCAATCCTCCGCTACTTTAAGCTTCGGGCTGTCGAATCGGTCAGCGCTATAGAGACCCTGATAACTGAAACGATCCCGATCTGAGATCCAAGTCTCGTTGATGCCCTCACGTTCCCGGGGCACGGCACGCACGACCCGACCCCGTAAGGTATGTAAATAAAGATTCGAACCGATGGCATCGTGAGGCGCAACGCTGGCATGCTGAATGAGCTCCCAAGCCCGCGCCGCCATACGCGATGGTTTGGCATTGAGCGCTCCTACCGGACATAAGTCAATGATGTTCCCGGACAACTCGGAACTCAGGGCCTTTTCCACATAGGTGCCAATTTCCATAAACTCGCCCCGGCCCGTAGCGCCCAATTCCCGCATCCCAGCGATTTCTGCGCCAAAGCGCACACAACGGGTACAATGAATGCAACGGGTCATGTCGGTGGATATCAGAGGACCTATATTCTTGTCCTTGACGACGCGTTTGCTTTCGGTGTAACGCGAGACATCTTCGCCGTAGCCCATGGCGATATCCTGCAGTTCACATTCGCCCCCCTGATCGCATATCGGGCAGTCCAACGGATGGTTAATGAGCAAAAACTCCATCGTCGCTTTCTGTGCGGTGAGGGCTTCAGGCGATCGGGTAAAGACCTTCATGCCCTCGGCGACAGGGGTTGCGCAAGCCGGTAAAGCCTTGGGGGCTTTTTCCACCTGTACCAGACACATACGGCAATTGGCAGCGATGGACAGTTTTTTATGATAACAGAAGCGAGGGATGTCGATATCCGCTTCATCTGCCACCTCGATGATCATAGCTCCTTTACGAGCCTGCAGTGGTATTCCGTTGATCTCCAGACTGACCTGATCGTTACTCATCGATTAATACTATTTTAATCATGCACACCATTGAGTGTCGTAGTAGTTTCACAGCAGCACGAGCCTTAGGTGAACGGACTTGTCCAACGCGATGAGTGCGCAAAAGCGAGTCACAAAGATGAAGGAAGAATATGAGGCTAGCCCGCGGCCAATGCGACTTCATTTCGCGGAGTCTCTACCAACGACGCTCCAGCCACCAGGCTATGACCCCGCTTTATATAATATTCGAATTCATGGCGATAATGTTTAATGAAACTGCGAACAGGCATAGCCGCCGCATCCCCCAAGGCGCAAATCGTTCGACCTTCGATCTTGCTGGCCACATTATCAAGAGCGGCAATATCTTCCGGTCGGCCTCTGCCCTCCACGATTCGGGTTAGCATTCGGTAAAGCCAACCGGTGCCCTCGCGGCAAGGAGTACATTGCCCACAGGATTCTGAAAAATAAAATCGGGAAATACGCTGTAAGACCTTGACCATATCGGTGGTTTCATCCATCACGATGACCGCTCCCGACCCTAATAATGACCCACCTTTGGAAACTGAATCGTAATCCATATTGAGGGTCATCATGATCTCGCCGGGCACCACCGGCACCGATGAGCCTCCGGGAATGACAGCCTTAAGTCGGCTACCGCCACGCATGCCACCCGCCAGTTCAAGTAGCTCCGCAAATGACGTTCCCAAGGGTACCTCGTAATTACCGGGCTTAGCAACGTGACCAGACACTGAAAAGCATTTAACGCCGCCGCTTCCTGGAACGCCAAGGTCGGTAAACCATTGGCCGCCATTGCGCATTATGGTGGGGACAGAGGCTAAGGTCTCGGTGTTGTTTATCGTCGTCGGTCGCCCATAAAGCCCATAGTTCGCGGGGAAAGGCGGTTTAAATCTCGGTTGCCCCTTTTTTCCCTCCAGGGACTCGAGTAACGCGGTTTCCTCACCGCAGATATAGGCTCCCGCCCCCAGGATAGCGTAAAGATCGAAATCGACCCCAGTCGCAAGGATATTCTTACCCAGATAACCCGCTTGATAGGCCTCTTCGAGGGCCTGAGCAAAACGCTGATAAGGTTCATCCATGAACTCGCCACGCATGTAGTTATACCCCACCGTCGCCCCCATGGCATAACCGGCGATGGCCATGCCCTCGACTAAAGCATGGGGATTAAACCGCAGGATGTCCCGATCCTTACACGTCCCAGGTTCAGATTCATCTGAATTACATACGAGATATTTTTGTCCCGGTGCATTTCGTGGCATGAAACTCCATTTCAGGCCAGCAGGAAATCCTGCACCTCCACGGCCCCGCAGGTTTGCGGTTTTAACTTCTTGAACTACGGCTTCTGGAGAAATTTGTGTCTCTAGTATTTTACGCCACGCCTCGTACCCCCCGCACCGGAGGTAGGTTTGATAACTCCACGGCTCATTGTACGTCAGGGTTTGGTAACACACCTGGTTTAGCATCGTCATCAATCCAGGTTATCCAGAATCTCGTCGATTCTCGTAGGCGTGAGATTTTCGTAATAAACATGATCCACTTGCATCATGGGCGCGCCACAGCAGGCGGCGAGACACTCCTCCTCTCGTTTGAGATAAAACTTGCCATCGGAGGTGCTCTCGCCCATTTTGATGCCTAGTTTATTTTCGATATACTCGACGATGTCATCGGCACCACAAAGCATACAAGAAACATTGGTACAGACTGCGATGGTATGCCTGCCCACGGGCTTAAGTACATACATGGAATAGAAGGAAGCTACCTCATAGACGGCGATCTCGGGCATCTCTAGGTAATCGGCCACGGCGTCCATCATCTCGGGAGGCAAATATCCTGCTTCATGCTGTACGGCGTGCAAGGCGGCGAGCACGGCGGACTGTTGCTGATCTTGGGGAAAACGTTTTAGCCATTCGTCAATCTCGGCCCGAACAGAGTCTGTGAGCCGTTCTGATTTTCGATTTAAAGTTTGCCCTAGCATCAGCGGTCGATCTCCCCAAACACGATATCCTGAGTCCCGATGATGGCCACCACATCGGCCAACATATGGCCCCGAACCATTTCGTCCAACGCGGACAGGTGAGCAAACCCAGGGGCACGTATTTTCAATCGATAGGGTTTGTTCGCACCATCGGAAATCAAATAGACGCCAAACTCGCCTTTAGGATGTTCGATGGCAGCATAGGCGTCCCCTGCCGGTATGCAATATCCCTCAGTGAATAACTTGAAATGATGGATCAAACCCTCCATATCCGCCTTCATTTCTTCCCGCTTAGGCGGCGAGACCTTATGATTCTCCAACATGACAGGTCCCGGATGGGCTCGCAGCCAATCAATGCATTGTTTGATGATGCGATTCGACTGCCTTAACTCCTCAATCCGTACCAAATAACGATCGTAACAATCGCCATTGACGCCCACAGGGATATCGAAATCGAGATGATCGTAGACTTCGTAAGGCTGCTTTTTTCGTAGGTCCCAAGCGACCCCAGAACCACGGAGCATGGGACCGCTAAACCCAAGCTGCATTGCGCGCTCGGGAGAAACGACACCAATATTGACGGTACGCTGTTTCCAAATACGGTTATCGGTTAACAGAGTTTCATATTCAGCGACGCAGTCGGGAAAACGTACGGTGAAATCCTCGACGAAATCCAGTAACGATCCCTGACGCGCCTCATTCAACCGCTCAACCTCCCGGTGACCGTGCCAGCGGGACTCCTGATATTGAGGCATGGTATCCGGTAGATCCCGATAAACACCACCCGGACGGTAATAGGTGGCGTGCATCCGCGCACCTGATACGGCCTCGTAACAATCCATCAAATCTTCCCGCTCTCGAAATGCGTAGAGGAATACGGTCATCGCTCCGATATCGAGCGCATGAGAACCTAGCCAGAGCAAATGATTCAGAATACGGGTGATCTCATCAAACATCACTCGAATATATTGAGCCCGAATTGGCGGAACAATCCCAAGAAGTTTTTCAATCGCGAGCACGTAACCGTGTTCATTGCACATCATGGATACATAATCTAAACGATCCATGTACCCGATACTCTGATTATACGGTTTACTTTCTGCCAGCTTTTCCGTAGCCCGGTGCAATAGTCCAATATGGGGATCGGCACGCTGGATGACTTCGCCATCCATCTCGAGCACCAAGCGCAGCACCCCGTGCGCTGCGGGATGTTGAGGTCCGAAGTTCAGCGTGTAATTGCGAATCTCAGGCATCACTCGGCTCGTCTTCGGTAGGCGCCGCTGAGAGATAGCGGTGATCATGACGGATCACCTTCGGCACCAGTACTCTGGGATCAATAGTCACAGGTTCATAAACCACTCGCCCTTGTTGTGCATCATAGCGCATCTGTACGTGCCCGATCAGGGGAAAGTCCTTACGGAAAGGATGGCCAATAAAACCATAGTCAGTAAGGATACGGCGCAAATCGGGATGCCCATTGAACATAACGCCATAGAGATCAAATGCCTCTCGCTCATACCAGTTGGCCGAAGCCCAAACATCAATAACCGAACTCACCGCAGGCAATTTGTCATCTTCACAATAGACTTTAAGACATAAACGATGATTATGGGTGATCGATAAGAGTTGATAGGTTACCCCAAAACGCGGACCTGGATGTTGTACAGGCTCCGGAGCATCGTGAAAACTGAAATAGGCAAATGATTTCTTCTCAACCCCACGGCTGAATCCTTTGCGGGTCGACGCGTCGGTTACCCATTCTCCGACTCCGAAGGCAGAATAATCGACACCCGCCAAATCCATAAGCATCTCAAACTTGAAGTCAGGTTCATCGCGCAGGGCTTCACAGGTCTCATGCAGCCGCTGTGCGCTCACTTGCATAACGGCTCCATTGGGCGTTAATGCGCAGTGCTCGGCGCCCTCTTGGAAACGTCCCCATAAATTTTCAACCAGGATTTTAAGGCGCTTACTCATTAGCGAACCAGTTAGTTTACCATTGAGATCAACGGGCGATCGTGTTGGTACTGCGGATCTTGTTTTGCAGTTGCAAGATACCATAGAGCAGGGCTTCAGCGGTCGGTGGGCAACCTGGAACATAGACATCGACGGGAACAATACGGTCGCACCCTCTCACCACCGAATAAGAGTAATGGTAATATCCTCCCCCGTTGGCACAAGATCCCATGGATATCACCCACCGAGGCTCAGCCATCTGATCGTAAACCTTGCGTAATGCAGGGGCCATCTTGTTTACCAAAGTACCTGCCACAATCATCACATCCGACTGCCGCGGACTGGGTCTAAACAATATCCCAAAGCGGTCAAGATCATAACGAGCGGCTCCGGCATGCATCATCTCCACTGCACAACAGGCCAAACCAAACGTCATTGGCCACATCGAACCCGTACGGGCCCAATTGATCAACTGGTCAGCCGTCGTGGTAACGAAGCCTTTATTCAGTACACCTTCTATTCCCATTCCAGCGCTCCTTTCTTCCACTCATAGATGAAGCCTATGATTAAAATGCTCAGGAATATCGCCATCGCGATGAGGCCAAATAGCCCAATCTTGTTTAACGTAACCGCCCAAGGAAATAGAAAGGCAATTTCAAGATCAAAAATGATAAACAGTATCGCCACTAGATAATAACGCACATCGAATTTCATGCGCGCATCTTCGAATGCTTCAAAACCACACTCATAAGCCGAGTCTTTGGCCTTACCGGGACGGCGTGGCCCTAGCAAACCGCCCAGCCCTCTTACAATAACACCAACAGCGAGCCCAATAATCAGGAAAATCAGAATTGGCAAATAATTTTCTATCATATGGAGTTAAATTATAAAAGACAGATTCCGAGTGTTTTATTCAAGTTTTAGACACTCCGAGATGTCATAAAATTCCTCCTTGGGCTTGCGGGACTTAGAAAATTGCTGACCCTTATTTTTACTACAGTCCGCTTTATCTGCCCGGAAGAATATTATATAAAACGAAAGTGATCTAGCGATTTTTGGATCTCCCGAATTCCGGCCCCAACTGGCGAATCGAAAAAACGTAATCCGCCAATCTCGCTCTTGACTCAATTCTCTCGGAACGAATGAACAAAAACGGACTATCGGAATCTGCTTTCTCCTCTTTATGTAAGTACAGAATCGGCCAACCGGTGAAACTATTTTTAGCAGGATATGTTTCTATGGGCTGGTGCCGATGGCCGGACTCGAACCGGCACGGCTCGCGCCACTGCCCCCTCAAGACAGCGTGTCTACCAATTCCACCACATCGGCGAGTTTCTAAGCTAGTGAGAGACTCTGCTTCACATATCAGGGAATTCGAACTGGTTTCTGAACAATCCTAAAATTACTCCCCGGAAATGATATTGATACGCCCTAATATACCTTTTCACTCAAACCTGGCTAGAGGTCATGCGGAACGCTATCCTAATCGATGCCTGAGAGTTACGCCATATTCAGGTGCAATCAACCCAGCGTACATCAAAATCCACTCACTCCTGGAGAGCGTTCATTATAGACTCCGCAATAACAATATCGAACGATATCGGCGCCGCAATAGAAGCCGGCTTTAACGTGCGTTAAGGAACATCCTCCGGCTTTGCACTGCCTGTAGATTGAGCATTATCTTTGGAATCGGGAGCCACCGGTTTTCCTTCAGAAACATTCCCATCACTACCGGGGTGGCTTGGCTGTTTATTCGCTGGGATTGGTAGTGGCGATTCATCTTTTCGCTTAGGAGTCACCATCATCTCCCCATCAGGAACATCACTGGCCTTACCCGCAGGTGCCACGGCAGGCGAATGCTCGGGAACAGGTTCGGTCACCACCTGATCGACCACACTTTTAGCTTTAGGCTGATGACTTGCGAGGTATGCCAAGGTCAGGCTGTTCAAGAAGAACAATGCTGCCAGCACCGCGGTGGACCTGCTTAAAAAGGACGTAGATCCCCGTGCACCGAATACCGTGGCCGAAGCTCCGCTACCAAACGCAGCTCCCGCATCCGCGCCTTTGCCATGCTGCAAAAGGACTAAGGTAATAATGCCACTCGCCAACAGTACATCTATGGCGATTAGGACGCTGTAGAGTGTCGTCAATTGCTACGTTCCTTAGGCATCCTTAGGCAGATTTGCAAATCGCCAGAAACTCTTCTGCTTTTAGGGAAGCTCCTCCAATTAGACCACCATCGATATCTTCTTTGGCAAATAACTCTTCGGCATTACTACCCTTGACGCTGCCACCATAAAGGATACGAAGTTTTTCGGCTATGGTCTGATCCTGCTGGCTAATACGCTGGCGTATAAAGGCGTGCACATCTTGAGCCTGTTGAGGCGTGGCTGTTTTACCAGTGCCAATAGCCCATACCGGCTCATAGGCGACGACGGCATTATTAAACCCTGTGACGCCCTCCAGTTCTAAAACCGCATCAAGCTGACGTGCTACAACCTCTTCCGTGATACCCTGCTCGCGTTCTTCCAATAGTTCACCTACACATAAGATTGGGATCAATCCAGCGCGCTTAGTTGCCGCAAATTTTCGCGCTGTGAACTCATCACTTTCTCCATAGATGTTACGCCGTTCCGAGTGACCGACGATGACATATCGACAACCCATTTCCCGAAGCATAGGCGCAGAGACCTCACCCGTAAACGCTCCGGCGTCCTCATCACATACATCCTGTGCACCAAGCGCGATGATTGAACCCGCCAGTTGCTCTTGTACCAAGCTCAGATAAACGAAGGGCGGGCATACCGCTACCTCCGACTGAGTGACCTGATCCATACCCTTCTTAATTCCACCAATCAATGTCTCAATCATTGCTTGTGAGCCATTCAACTTCCAGTTCCCCGCTACCAATATTTGCCTCATGATAATCTCCCCTGCAATCAAATAAAGTGCCAAAGCTTAACGCCCATAGGACAAGAAATCAATTTTCTATTTCGGCTCGGAACTGCGCGAAATTTGGGAGTCCATTCGATTTGCGCAATCGTAGTGAGAGATATCAGGTCTGATGCTGATATGTGAAGGAGTGAGGCCAACCTTCCCTGGTTAGCCTCAATTGAGTAGTCAGCCGATTTGTCTGAATCGGCTGCTTTCAGAGAGAATTAGTCTGCGCTGGCCGGACTTCTAGTGGGCTGGGGAAGAGCCTGCGTTTTCAGCTACAGTACTCGCGATCTGCTTTGCGAGTTGCCGGACTTGACTTCCATCAGGCCCTTCTACCATAACCCGAACTAAGGGTTCTGTGCCGGAAGGGCGCAATAATATGCGCCCATTCCCCGCGAGATCCTGTTCCGCGTCCTTGATAGCCTGTTGGATAATCGGTGACTTTTCAAGTGCAGATTTTTCCATCACCGGCACATTAATCAGCGTTTGAGGATATTTAGTCATCCCCTGTTTAGCGGTATGCAAGTCTTGATCGGTACTGATCAATTCGTGCAAAACTTGCAGGGCCGCAACAATCGCATCTCCTGTCGTCGTTTGTTCTAAGCATATGATATGTCCAGAGGTTTCTCCACCCAGCAACCAGCCCTCTTTACGTAGCATTTCAAGCACATAGCGATCGCCTATGGCAGCCCTTTGGAACGGAATATTTTGCTGGTTAAGTGCTTTTTCAAGACCAAGATTGGTCATCAAAGTCCCCACTACCCCACCTTGCAGTCGCCCTTCCCTTTTTTTCGAATTTGCGATAATAAGCAGCACCTCGTCGCCATCGACCACCTCACCCTGATGATCAACCATAATAAGACGGTCCCCATCACCGTCAATGGCGATTCCCATATCTGCCTCATGTTCAATCACCGCTGCGCGCAATAATTTCGGGGCAGTTGCACCACAACTATCGTTGATATTTATCCCATCAGGCGATGTCCCGATACGAACCACGTCGGCGCCCAGCTCTTCGAAAACACTAGGGGCGATATGATAGGTCGCTCCGTGGGCACAATCCACGACTAGCTTTAATCCCCGCAACACGGTACGTGTCGGAATGGTACTCTTGCAAAATTCGATATAGCGTCCTGCCGCGTCATTGATCCGCTCTGCCTTACCCAACTTACTGGATTCCACTACCTTTAAAGGCCTATCCAACTGTTCCTCAATAGCCAACTCCAGTTCATCCGGTAGCTTAGAACCCTCGGCAGAAAAGAATTTTACCCCGTTGTCATAGTAAGGGTTATGTGAAGCACTGATAACGATTCCGGCAGACGCTCGCAGAGTTCTTGTGAGATAAGCTATACCTGGAGTAGGCATGGGCCCCAACAGATGAATGTCAACCCCAGCAGCCGATAGACCTGCTTGCAAAGCCGATTCCAGCATATACCCGGATATGCGGGTATCTTTACCAATCAGCACCTTATTGCGTCCGTCCACCACCAGTACACGGCCCACAGCCCAACCCAGTTTCAATACAAAGTCTGGAGTCATCGGTGATTTTCCGACTTTGCCTCGAATTCCATCGGTACCGAAGTAGCGTTTAGTCATCATTCTTTCACTTCACCAAATTGATCTATTTGAATCGATTTATAATCTTGCATTCCGCATGAGGGTAAACTCAGAGAGCAATATCATCATTAAAATAACGTTTTCGAAAAAACATCTGAGATTATCATCCGTTCGGTCGTTCCCCGCGCTAATCGAGACATCGATATCATCAGGGCCTTACCTTAGCTAAGTCCTTATGGACGGCTCAAAGAATCTTAGAATGATTGCTTACTGTTTCAGCCAGGTAATCATCCATACAATGCGAACTGGTGTTCATTAGCAGCCGGCATATGTCCTAATAGACTAACTGTAAAAGTGCGATGCCCTTGCATACAATCCGATAACCCATTCATAAAAACCGGCAATGTTCCTTTTGGGTCACCAATACTACCCAAAAGTTACTACGATGAATCACGGGTAATGCGTGCTATATTTCCCTATCGGTGGAATATCGCATCGTTTCGCTGAGGAGTGTAATTGCCTCGACAGTAGGTCGCACATCATGGGTTCGAATGATGGATGCGCCTTTGGAAGCCGCGATGACCGCCGCGGACAAGCTACCATAAAGTCGCTCACCTATCGGTCGATCTAGCAACGTACCGATCATCGACTTACGTGACAGTCCGACCAATAAAGGCAACCTTAAGCTTTTCAAGCACCGCAAATTAGCCAGAAGTGTGAGATTGTGCGCTATAGTCTTACCGAAGCCAAACCCCGGATCCACCAACAGTCGATCACGGCTAATTCCTGCATCAACACAATGCTGGACCCGTTCCCTAAGGAATGCCTTAACTTCACCAACCACATCTGCATAATGTGGGTTATTCTGCATAGAATGCGGAGAGTTCTGCATGTGCATCAAACAGACTGGCACATTAGCCGGCTTGACCACCTCCAATGCTCCGGGGATTCTCAACGCGCGCGTGTCATTAACCATGCCCACTCCCGCGCTGATAGCTGTGCGCATCACGTTTGGCTTACTGGTATCTATAGATATAGGGACAGGTAATTTATCGATTAGCGCTTCAATAAGCGGCAACACACGATCTACTTCTTCTTGCTCCGTTATCTCATGCGCGCCTGGTCGCGTCGACTCTCCCCCTATATCAATAATTTTAGCCCCTTCATCCACCATGCGAAACGCATGCTTTACAGCAACTTCTACAGAATCAAAACACCCTCCATCTGAAAATGAATCCGGGGTAATATTTAAAATCCCCATAACACAAGGTTTCTTCAAATCGAGTAACTTACCCGCGCAGTTTAGTATAGCGGGAGCCATTAAAGTCGCATGGGCCAAGAAAATCGAGGGGTATTGGAGCAACCTTACTATATAAAATGTAGGCTAATACGATCGCCCGAATCCACAAGAGTTTTGCAGAATGATAAGATAGAACTGATATGCGTTTATTCGGGCTATCTGGAAAGATCAATTAGGCCTTTACTACAGACATAGAATAAACCTAGCCGTTTTAATGTAGATTAGCCGTACCCCCTATGGGACCACCTTCTTGATTCTGTCCAGCATCCACTTCAGCCTTTGAGTTAGGCCTTGGATCATCATCATTCCAATCTCGAGGCGGTTGCACGCGTTTGCCGGACATAATGCTACTGATTTGCTCGTTGTCTAGAGTCTCGTACTTAATTAAAGCTTTTGCCATGGTGTGCAGCTTGGACATATTATCTTGAAGCATCTTTTTTGCGCGGGCATAGTTTGTGTCAATGATTCGCCGCACCTCTTCATCAATAGCATGCGCCGTTTCGTCGGATAGCGTTTTATGTCGCGTGACGGAATGGCCTAGAAATACTTCACCATCTTCTTCGCTATAGGCCAAAGGCCCCATCTTATCGGACAAACCCCATTTGGTTACCATGCCTCGAGCGATCTCAGTAGCCCGCTCAATATCATTAGAGGCTCCCGTGGTAACCGCTTCGGTACCAAAAATGAGTTCTTCCGCGATACGCCCCCCAAACAAACTGGATATCTGGCTTTCCAGCCGTTGTTTACTATGGCTATATCGGTCTTCTTCCGGCAGAAACATGGTTACACCCAACGCCCGACCACGAGGAATAATACTCACCTTATAGACAGGGTCATGCTCTGGCACCAAACGACCCACTATGGCATGACCGGATTCGTGGTAAGCGGTAAGCCGCTTCTCTGAGTCACTCATCACCATCGACTTTCGTTCCGCCCCCATGATGATCTTGTCCTTGGCCCGCTCAAACTCATCCATATCTACAATGCGTTTATTGGCTCGTGCGGCGAATAGGGCTGCTTCATTGACCAGATTCGCAAGATCGGCCCCTGAGAATCCAGGGGTCCCGCGCGCAATCAAATCAGGCCTCACATCTTCCGCGAGAGGAACCTTGCGCATATGAACCTTGAGAATTTGCTCGCGCCCACGTACATCAGGTAGAGGAACCACCACTTGACGGTCAAATCGGCCAGGTCGCAATAAAGCAGGATCAAGCACATCTGGACGGTTGGTGGCAGCAATCACAATTATCCCTTCATTACCTTCAAAGCCATCCATTTCCACCAGCAACTGATTCAATGTCTGTTCGCGCTCATCGTGACCCCCGCCCAAGCCAGCCCCACGATGACGTCCCACTGCGTCAATTTCGTCGATAAATATAATGCAAGGCGAATGTTTCTTCGCTTGAATAAACATATCCCTTACACGAGATGCACCGACACCTACAAACATTTCAACAAAATCAGAGCCCGAAATACTGAAAAATGGGACTTTGGCTTCCCCTGCAATGGCTTTAGCAAGTAACGTTTTTCCAGTACCCGGGGAACCCACCATGAGCACCCCTCGAGGGATCTTCCCTCCTAGTTTTTGAAATTTACCGGGATCTCTTAGAAATTCGACCAATTCTTGTACTTCTTCCTTAGCTTCCTCTACACCCGCGACGTCGGCAAAAGTCACCTTAATCTGGTCTTCCCCCATAAGACGTGCTTTACTCTTGCCAAAAGACATGGCACCACGGCCAGCCCCACCTCCTTGCATCTGACGCATAAAAAAGATCCACACCCCAATCAGCAATAGCATAGGAAACCAGCTGATTAATATATCTAACAATAATGACCGTTTTTCTGGTGGAGTTGCTTGAACTGTAACCTCGTTAGCTAGGAGATCATTAATCATCTGAGGATCATCAGGCGCGTAGGTCGTAAAGCCCTCACCGGAAACAGAGATACCTTTTACCGTACGTCCATCGATATCAACGCTTTTGATATGCCCACTCTTTACTTCGGCGATAAACTCTGAATAAGACAATGACTTAGGGGATGGATTACGCGGGCTAAAATTATTAAACACGGACATAAGCACGATGGCTATGACCGCCCATAGAATAAGGTTTTTGACCGTATCATTCAAAATAACACCTCAATTGGCTGCGCTGGAAATGTCTGCAATAACTATTGCCTAACTTTCGTACTACTATCTTTCGACCGTAGTGGAATCCATTGTTTCTATCATAGCGAGTGAACAGCAAATATATAATTTCAATAATCGAAGTATACATCACTCGTTTCTAAGATATGAAAGTTGAAAGAATAATGTACTCCAGAAGAGCTAGGGTGGGCAATTTTCCAGACTTTTTCATTAGTTATTAGCTATAGCACCAAATAACCAGGATATCAATTATTCATGGGACAATTCGATTGAATGTCGGTGAACCCCATGCGCTATCTATAACCTACGTAGTCCGAGCAAATAGATTTCACGACTATGGGCGCGTGAAGCGTTTGGTTTAGTCACGTTGATCTGGGTAAATAGAGCACGCACCTCACCTATGAACTCATCAAAACCTGTGCCCTGGAACAACTTCACTAAAAAATGCCCTTCCTTTTTTAGGCAATACCGAACCAGCTCCAAAGCCAGCTCAGCAAACGCCAGCGCTCGCGGTTGATCAATCGAAATCACTCCGGTAGCATTGGGCGCCATATCCGATAGGATGATATCTACCTTGTTCTTACCTACAACAGCTAGCAATTGCTCAATTACTCGCTCCTCCTCCAAATCACCTTGTATAAACTTGACACAATCGAGGGAAGCCATAGGCTTTATATCATTAGCGATAACGCGTCCTTGCCGACCCACGCATTGGGCAACATACTGACTCCAACCGCCGGGAGCTGCTCCCAAGTCGATCACGGTCATCCCTGGCCTAAATAGCCGGTGAGCACGGTCAATTTGCTCTAATTTGAACAGAGCCCGCGAACGCTTGTTCTGAACTCGCGCTTGCTTGACATAGCGATCCTTGGATTGGCGCTGCAACCAGCGCCGGCTACTGCTCGTTCTACCCATAACATAGGATTGGTGATTTATGGAAAATTTTACGAACCACCACCGATTTCACTCTATGTCACCTGAAACTGCATTAAAGATCTAAGCAATTAAGCCTATTAACACGGCCAATCGTTGTGATTTTGAAATGTTGTCGATCACTTACATATCACGGGAACTTCCCTGGTCCATCCTATTTTTCTCGCACTAAAAACCAGGACAAGTTTCGTGGTATATGCGCTGAGGCACTACATAAGACCGATATCAGGTAGACCGCTATTTAGCGTGTACTGCTCGGTCGTTTTACTATTCTCTCCTCAACTGTGGCTCTGATCTTAAGCCCGTAGCAGGCCATCTTTAGATGTATTTTACATCCATGATCTCGTAGACTTTATCACCACTGGGTGCCTGTACCGTGGCGATATCGCCTTCCGTTTTACCGATTAGCGCACGCGCAATTGGCGAACTGATCGAAATCAATCCAGATTTAATATCTGCTTCGGGATCTCCGACGATCTGGTATCTGATCTCATCACCCGTTTGATCGTCGAGCAGGTCAATTGTAGCTCCAAACACCACTTTACCCTCAGCGTGAATCGTCGTCACGTCGATAATCTGAGCATTAGCGAGGGCGGATTCGATGTCCCGAATATGAGCTTCAATAAGTCCCTGTTGTTCTTTGGCTGCATGGTATTCCGCATTCTCGCGTAAGTCACCGTGCTCGCGGGCAGTTGAGATCGCTTGAATAACGTTAGGACGATCCACAGATTTTAGCTTCTTGAGTTCTGCGCGCAATTTTTCCGCACCTTTTGCAGTAATTGGTACTTTTTTCATTGGCTAGTCTCCAAATGTAGATCTTGTAAACGGTAAACCTCATCCTGTTGATGGTTCATCGCCTGGCACAGTGCGCTAGCGCCAGCCATTGTAGTGGTATAGCAGATCTTATGCTGTAGCGCCTCCCGTCGAATCGTAAACGAGTCAGCGATAGCCTGCCTTCCCTCAGTGGTGTTGATAATCAAATCAATTTGAGCACTCTTGATCATATCAACGATATGTGGTCTTCCTTCTCTTACTTTATTCACCTCCGTGCAGACGATATTCGCCTTGCACAGTGCTTCAGCAGTACCCTTCGTCGCCACAATCTCAAAGCCATACTCCACTAAGAACCGAGCGATTTCGATCACTGCATCCTTGTCTACATCGCGCACACTGATCAACGTGCGACCCACACGCGGCAAACTCACTCCCGCCGCCAGCTGTGACTTGCCAAACGCTTCACCGAACGTGCGGCCCACGCCCATTACCTCACCTGTGGATTTCATTTCCGGCCCTAGAATCGTATCGACGCCAGGAAATTTGATAAAAGGGAATACGGCTTCCTTGACACAATAATGGTTAGGGATTATTTCCCGCTGCACACACTGGGATTCAAGAGATTGACCCACCATACACCGAGCGGCGATCTTGGCCAGCTGCAATCCGATCGCCTTGGACACAAAGGGCACGGTGCGTGAAGCACGTGGATTGACCTCGAGCACATAAAGCGCACCATCCTGTAACGCAAACTGCGTGTTCATCAACCCCACGACCCCCAGCTCCAGAGCCATCTGTCGAACCTGCGCACGCATCTTATCCAGCAAATTTCCACTGAGCGAGTAGGCTGGCAAACTGCAGGCCGAGTCTCCGGAATGAACGCCGGCTTGTTCGATATGCTGCATAATTCCACCGATTAGTATATCTCCACCATCGCAAATCGCATCGATATCAAACTCTATAGCATTATCCAAAAAGCGGTCCAACAACACCGGCGCATTATTCGATACTTGCACGGCTTCACTCATATAACGCATCAATTCATCCCTATCGCATACGATTTGCATAGCGCGCCCACCTAGCACGTAAGAAGGACGAACGATGAGTGGGTATCCAATCTCATCCGCCAATTCTAGAGCCTTTTCTGCGGTCGTTGCGGTTGCGTTAGCCGGCTGCGTGAGATCCAGTTTTTGCAGCATTTGCTTGAAACGTTCCCGATCCTCGGCTCGGTCGATCGCATCGGGTGTGGTGCCAATAATGGGTACGCCGGCATCTGCCAGTTCTTTGGCAAGTTTCAGTGGAGTCTGGCCTCCAAACTGCACAATCACACCCTGGGGCTTCTCTACGCGAACGATTTCAAATACATCCTCCAAAGTGAGCGGTTCAAAATATAATCGATCAGAGGTGTCATAATCGGTAGAGACAGTTTCCGGGTTACAGTTGACCATGATGGTCTCATAACCATCCTCTCGCATCGCCAGGGCCGCATGAACACAGCAATAATCGAATTCAATGCCTTGCCCAATGCGATTAGGACCACCACCAAGCACCATGATTTTTTTTTGTTGCGTGGGCTCGGCCTCACACTCTTGATCATAGCTCGAATATAGATACGCCGTGTCGGTCGCAAACTCAGCCGCACAGGTATCCACTCGTTTATAGACAGGATATATACCCAATTTGTGTCGGTACTCGCGCACGTTCAACTCTTCGGTTCTTGTCAGGTCCGCTAGCCGGCGATCAGAAAAGCCTTGCTGCTTGATTGACCTCAACTCATTAGCACTCATTGATTCGAGTGCACGCCCTTGCATTGTATTCTCGACTTGAACGAGTTCTTCGATTTGCGCTAGGAACCAAGGATCAATGTGGGTGAGTTCATATACTTCCTGCACGGTCTTATCATGGCGGAAGGCATCGGCGACATACCAAAGCCGGTGCGGCCCTACATCCCTCAATTCATGATTCAGCGTCGCTTCAACAGAAGTTGATTCCGGATCTAACCGAGGATTTAACCCATCGACGCCAATTTCTAAGCCCCGCAGGGCTTTCTGCAACGACTCCTGGAAGGTTCTCCCGATCGCCATAACCTCGCCCACGGATTTCATTTGAGTGGATAATCTTGGATCAGCCTGCGGAAATTTTTCGAAGGTAAAACGTGGGACTTTAGTCACTACATAGTCGATGGTCGGCTCAAATGAGGCGGGAGTCGCTCCTCCGGTAATCTCATTGCGTAACTCATCCAATGAGTAGCCTACTGCCAGTTTGGCAGCAACTTTAGCGATGGGGAAACCGGTAGCCTTGGAAGCCAGGGCAGAGGAACGAGATACTCGTGGGTTCATTTCGATGATAATTAATCGACCGTTATCGGGATTAACCGCAAACTGAACATTCGAGCCCCCGGTATCGACACCTATTTTACGTAATACCTCCATCGAGGCGTTACGCATGATTTGATACTCTTTATCGGTTAGCGTCTGAGCTGGAGCAACTGTAATCGAATCCCCCGTGTGGATACCCATGGGATCGAGATTTTCGATTGAGCAGACAATGATGCAATTATCGTTATGATCACGCACCACCTCCATCTCAAACTCTTTCCAGCCCAGCAAGGACTCCTCAAGTAAGACCTCATTGGTGGGTGACTGATCCAAGCCGCAACCGACAATGTATTCGAATTCTTCAAGGTTGTACGCCACTCCACTACCGGTTCCGCCGAGTGTGAATGATGGACGAATAATGATTGGGAAACCCATCGAGGCTTGATGAGTCAAGGCTTCACTCAGGGAATGTACGATGGTCGAGCGTGCGCACTCCAAACCGATCTCTTGCATAGCCTTGCGGAAACGTTCCCGGTCCTCGGCCATGTCTATGGCGTCCCGACTCGCACCGATTAATTCAACACCAAATTTCTCCAGCACCCCTTCTCGATCCAAGTCTATAGCACAGTTCAAAGCAGTCTGCCCACCCATGGTTGGCAACAAAGCATCTGGGCGTTCACGCGCTATGATTTTCGCCAATGTGCGCCATTCTATGGGTTCGATATAAATTGCGTCCGCCATATCCGGATCAGTCATGATGGTCGCAGGATTGGAATTGGCGAGAATGACTCGATAACCTTCCTCACGCAAGGCCTTACAGGCTTGAGCACCTGAATAATCAAACTCACAAGCCTGCCCGATCACAATCGGGCCAGCGCCGATAATGAGAATTCGGTGAATATCGGTACGTTTTGGCATATTTGCTATCAGCAGCAATAAGGCACAGGAATGAACGCAGGGATAGATCGTACCCCAGAACGCCGAGCGGCCCTTATTCCTTTTCCATTAACCTTATGAAATGCTTAAATAAATAAGCGACATCTCGCGGACCTGGACTGGCTTCAGGGTGTCCCTGGAAGCCAAACGCTGGTTTATCCCTATGATGAATGCCTTGCAAAGAACCATCGAACAGCGAACGGTGCGTGGGCCTGAGAGTGGGTGGCAAACTGGACTCATCGACGGTGAATCCATGGTTTTGACTACTGATCATGACTCGCCCGGAAGCAAGTTCCAGCACAGGATGATTCGCGCCGTGATGTCCAAATTTCATTTTTACGGTGTTAGCCCCGCAGGCTAAGGCAAGAAGCTGATGACCTAGACAAATTCCAAAGATAGGAACATCCGCTTCCAGAAGTTGCCGTATCGCGGAAATGGCATAATCACAAGGCTCTGGATCTCCCGGCCCGTTGGACAAGAACACGCCGTCTGGGGACATCGCCAACACCTCTTGAGCAGTGGTCTGGGCGGGAACCACCGTCACGTGACACTGATAGTCGTTCAGGATCCGCAAGATATTACGTTTAATCCCGTAATCATAGGCCACCACATTGAATTGAGGTTTCTGTACCGAGGCTTCACAGGGTCTATCTAAATTGGCCTCGAACCGCCAAGTACCTGCGTTCCATTCATATCTGCTGGAGGTCGATGCCTCTTTGGCCAAATCCATACCCTTCAGACCGGGAAATGACCTCGCTGATCGAATGGCTTCCTCCTCACTGAGGTCTCCGGCCATAATACAGCCGCTTTGCGCACCTCGAGTACGTAAAATTCGCGTTAATTTCCTATTGTCAATACCAGCCAACGTAACCACCTTGTGGCGCTTGAGATAGTCTGGCAGGCTTTCCCGGCCTCGCCAACTGCTCCACCGAGTAGGCACATCACGTACGACAAGAGCGCTGGCAAACACTCGGGATGACTCCTCGTCTTCTGGATTCGTACCCACGTTCCCTATGTGCGGATAAGTCAAATTAACAATCTGCTGATAGTACGATGGATCCGTTAGGATCTCTTGATAGCCTGTCATGGCTGTATTAAACACAACCTCGCCACTGACGCAACCTTCGCTCCCCACAGATTGCCCCCTAAATACAGTTCCGTCAGCAAGTGCTAAGAGCGCCGAATATCCCAAATAATCCTCACGAAATCATAATATTACAAAGGAAGCGGAATACACCCTTTATAGCCATCCCGCTGATCGTTAAGACCTGGCCGGCTCACTCAAACCGAGCACATCTTGCATATCAAACAGACCACGATCTCGACTCATAATCCAATGCGCAGCACGCACCGCTCCTTTAGCGAAGGTCGCGCGGCTGGAAGCTTTATGGCTGATCTCTACGCGTTCCCCAATTCCGGCAAACATCACGGTATGCTCTCCCACGATATCACCCCCCCGGAGGGTTTCAAATCCAATTGTCTTTGGATCTCGCTTACCTGTTTCACCCTGCCGACCATAGAGCGCACATTGATCCAAACTACGACCAAGTGCGCCGGCGACTACCTCTCCCATCCGTAGAGCGGTGCCTGAGGGAGCATCAATCTTATCTCGATGATGCGCCTCGATAATTTCCACATCAACTTCGTCACCCAATATTCTGGCAGCCGTATCTAATAACTTGAAACATAGGTTCACACCTACACTCATATTCGGGGCTAATACAATCGCGATGCTTTTCGCAGCGGCCGAGATTTGGCTAAGCTGCGGAGGGCTAAAACCCGTAGTACCGATAACCATGCGCTTGTTATGTTGCTGACAATAGGCGACATGGCTCAGCGTCGCTTCGGGACGAGTGAAATCGATGACCACGTCAAACTGGGCATCCGTACTTGATAGATCGCGAACAATGGGCACATGAATACATCCAATTCCCGCCAAGGTCCCCGAGTCATCACCCAGTAGAGCTGACGCTGCGTGTTCCGTAGCCGCTCTAACTCGTATATTTTTAGCTTCATCTTGGCAGGCTTGCACCAATGTGCGCCCCATACGTCCCCCTGCCCCAACGATCGCTACATCTATCATTATTCAGCTCAATCCGACCAGAATTTTAGATCTTCAAAAAATCCCTTCACCCCATCCAGCCAACTTTCGGTTTGGGGACTGTGCTTTTTACCTCCATGGCGCATCGTTTCATCCAGTTCCTCCAATAATTCTTTTTGTCTACGAGTGAGGTTGACAGGAGTTTCAACGTTAATCCTGCAGATCAGGTCACCGGCTATACCACCTCGTACCGGTGTAACACCCTTGGCACGTAGGCGAAAGAGTTTTCCAGTCTGAGTACCGGGGGGGATCTTGATGCTGACGCGACCGTTTAAAGTAGGGACTTCCAGCTCACCGCCCAGTGCTGCGGTGGTAAAACAGACAGGCACCTCACAGATAAGATCATTGCCATCACGGGTAAACAACCGGTGAGACTTGACCTCCACTTGGACATACAAGTCACCCGGAGAGCCTCCGTGAACTCCTGCTTCCCCCTCTCCGGCAAGCCGAATGCGATCTCCCGTATCAACACCCGCCGGCACTTTAACCGAAAGAGTTTTATGCTCCTCTACCCGACCTCTACCCTGACAGCTATGACACGGCGAAGCAATGATCTGGCCAGTCCCACGGCATCGTGGACACGTTTGTTGTACCGAGAAAAAGCCCTGTTGCATACGCACTTGGCCGATTCCCCCGCAAGTTTGGCAAGTCTCCGGCTGCGTCCCCGGCTGCGCGCCTGTACTCCCACACGTGCCACACGGGACCAAGGTTGGAATACGAATCTTCGCTTCAGTGCCAAAAACGGCTTCTTCTAACGATAGTTCCAAATTGTATTGCAAATCTGCGCCACGATAGGATCGACTACCACCACCCCTCCGACCTCCACCGAAGATATCACCAAAGATATCCTCGAATATGTCGCCAAATCCTCCGCCGCGACCTACACCAGCACTCGCATCCACACCTGCATGGCCGAATTGATCATAGGCCGCACGTTTTTGTGGATCAGATAATATCTCATAGGCTTCCTTGGCCTCTTTAAAGCTCATTTCAGCCTCGGCGTTACCAGGATTTCGGTCAGGATGATGTTTCATCGCCAGGCGTCGGTAGGCTTTTTTCAATTCAGCTTCACTGACGTTCTTAGCCACACCCAGGACTTGATAATAATCGCGCTTTGCCATACTGAGTAAATTATCGGAATCGCTTTCGTTGCGCCATAAAAATACGGCCTTCTATTCTAAGCTGAGCAAATTATCTGAATTTCGTTTTACCGTCACGAACATACAAAAACCGGGGTTGCACCTAAGCAACCCCGGTTTTCTTACTGAGCTAATCAGCGTATCACTTTTTTGGGTCATTGACCTCCTCAAACTCGGCATCGACCACGTCCTCATTGCCAGCGGCTGCTTTCGCCTCGTCCTTGCTTTTGGCCTGTGCCGCTTGGTCTTGAGCCGGGCCAGCTTGTGCATACATACGTTCAGCCAGCTTGCCAGAGGCTTCGGCTAACGCTTGGGTTTTTGCTTCGATTGCGGCCTTATCTTCCCCATTAAGGGCCTTTTTCAACTCGGCTATGGCATCTTCAATTCGCCGCCGCTCATCGCCTTCGACCTTATCTCCCATCTCTTTGAGAGATTTTTCAGTGGCATGGATCATATTATCTGCTTGATTACGCGTCGCCACCAGTTCATGAAAACGCTTATCTTCCTCGGCATGAGCCTCGGCATCTTTCACCATTTTATTGATTTCATCGTCGGACAACCCACTCGACGCCTTGATAATGATGGACTGCTGTTTTCCAGTCGCTTTATCCTTAGCAGAGACATTGAGTATGCCATTGGCATCGATATCGAAGGTCACCTCAATCTGGGGAATACCCCGGGGTGCCGGCGGAATATCCGTTAAGTCAAAACGGCCCAATGACTTATTGGCACTGGCCATTTCACGCTCACCCTGTAGCACATGCACCGTGACGGCTGTCTGACTATCTTCGGCGGTAGAAAATACCTGGTTGGCATTGGTTGGAATGGTGGTATTTTTATCGATGAGCTTGGTCATTACTCCGCCAAGAGTCTCGATCCCGAGTGACAATGGCGTCACATCCAGCAATAAAACATCTTTAACTTCACCACCCAATACCCCTGCCTGAATGGCAGCACCCACCGCAACGGCTTCATCCGGGTTCACGTCTTTTCGTGGTTCCTGGCCAAAGAAGCTCTTCACCACCTCTTGAACCTTGGGTGTGCGCGTTTGACCACCAACCAGAATAACATCATCAATATCAGAAGCAGATAAGCCCGCATCCTTTAGCGCAATTTTGCATGGTTCGATCGTGCTCTGAATAAGCTCTTCCACTAAGGACTCCAGCTTGGCACGCGTTACTTTGATATTAAGATGCTTGGGCCCGGCCTGATCCGCGGTGATGTAGGGTAAATTCACTTCGGTCTGTTGGCTAGAAGATAACTCAATCTTAGCTTTTTCGGCCGCTTCTTTTAAACGCTGCAGCGCTAAGGGGTCGTTATGCAAATCAATTCCCTGATCCCTCTTAAATTCGGCGGCCAAATAGTTAATTAACTTTAGATCAAAATCTTCGCCCCCAAGAAAAGTGTCACCGTTGGTAGACAACACTTCAAACTGATGTTCGCCATCTACTTCTGCAATTTCGATAATGGAAATATCAAATGTGCCGCCCCCTAGATCATATACAGCAATTTTACGATCGCCCCGTTTCTTATCCATACCATAGGCCAACGCGGCCGCAGTAGGCTCATTAATAATGCGCTTAACATCAAGACCCGCTATTCGGCCAGCATCTTTGGTCGCCTGGCGCTGCGAATCATTGAAATACGCGGGAACTGTGATCACCGCTTCCTTGACCTCCTCTCCCAAATAATCTTCGGCGGTCTTTTTCATTTTCTGCAATACGCGAGCGGAAACCTCTGGTGGCGCTATCTTTTTACTATGCACTTCTATCCAGGCATCGCCATTACCGGCTTTTATGATTTTGTAGGGCACCAGCTTAATGTCTTTTTGGACCGCTTCTTCATCGTAGCGGCGCCCGATCAGCCGCTTCACGGCGTACAAGGTATTCGCCGGATTCGTCACCGCTTGACGTTTGGCAGATTGTCCCACCAGCACCTCGGTATCGTCTGTAAACGCCACGATTGAGGGTGTAGTACGATCGCCTTCACTATTTTCGATAACCTTGGCGGACCCACCTTCCATAACAGCGACGCAGGAATTAGTGGTGCCTAAATCGATACCAATTATTTTTCCCATAATTGTCTCCCACCTAATCGGTGTAACATTACCACATTGCTCTAATTAAGGAGGTAGATAAGGCCATCGAACACTTTTTCAAGTCCCCAATAAATCTTTCTACCGAAAAACCGTGTTTATCTAGGCGCTGCGGGACTTCGCTGATCTGCGCAATAAAATAATAGCCAAGGGCAAATCGCTGCTATGAAAGACTACCGCCCTTTGCACTTCAGAGTGCTCACCCTCTGCAGCTTAGGCAGGTATTTATTTGGAGGCCAATGAACTATGTGGGATCTACGGTTTTTTGGACACGATTACCATAGCAGGCCGCAGCAATCGATCGTTGAGCGTGTAGCCCTTCTGCATCACCGTGATCACAGTGTTAACGGGCAATTCCGAATTATCTTGGGTGGTCATCGCCTGGTGCAATTCGGGATTAAACGGTTCACCCTGGGGGTCGACTTCTTTTATGCTAAATTTTTCCAGAACTTGAGCAAACATTTTCAAAGTGAGCGCCATCCCCTCATGCAACTTATCCGCGTCAACCTGATCACTGGAATGGCCTAGCCCCAATTCTAAACTGTCTTTCACAGGTAATAATTCAAGCGCGAACTTATCGATCGCATATTTATGCGCATTTTCAAGGTCGCGGGCACTTCGCTTACGTTGATTTTCCAGTTCTGCCTGAACTCGCAGTAACTTGTTCCAGTGTTCTTCGGCCTTGGCACGAGTTTCTTCCAACTCCGACTGTAAACTCTTGATCTCGACACCCACATTCGGTGGCTCGGTAACCGCCTCATTGCCACGATTGGGCTCGGCAATTTCTTCCTGCGCCTCATTTTGAGCGCTTTTTTCCCGTTCCACATCGAACGCTAGATCTGTTACCTCAGTAGGCGCCTCGGCGACTTCGCGGTTTATTGCAGTCGCGGTTACCTGTTCATTGGCTTCGAATTGCGTCTTTTTTACCATAATTTAGTCGACCCCCGTTGATCGCATTGCCGATGGTTAACAAGATATCATTTTATCGCCGATATGGGGCTTAACTGCGGGTATTCAAGGCGGCGGAGAGCAGTTTGGCGGTGACATCCACAACAGGAATAATGCGATCATAAGCTACGCGGGTGGGACCAATCACTCCCAATACTCCCACCATTTCCCCTTCGATTGAATACGGAGCCGAAACGACGCTGCAATCATCTAGCGGCTCATAGCCGGATTCCTGGCCAAAATAGATCTGGACTCCTTCGGCACAAAGGCATTTATCCAAGAGGTGGAGAATTTCCCGTTTGTGTGTAAAGGCATCAAACAGCTGTCGCAATTTCTCTATATTAGAAAGCTCCTCATATTCCATTAAATTAGTCTGCCCCATCACAAAGACATCTTCGCTTGCAACCTCCTCAGCACCCGAGAATACCTTCTCTCCCAGCTCGATTGCCGATCGCATGAGACGATCCATATCCTGGCGAAATGAATCCAGCTCTCTAAGCAATGTCTTACGAACTTCGCGAATACTCCTACCGGCAAACTGAGCATTCAGATAATTTGCAGCTGCTCGGAGCTCGTCCTGGGAATATAAACGATCTAAGTGAACAATTCGATTTTGCACCTCGTGTTCATTCACCACCATGATCGCCAAGACCCGATTATCGGACAACTCTAAAAACTCGATCTGCCGCAATGATGTATATTTCTTCCTTGATACGGTGACGATGCCGGCCAACTGCGTAATACTCGAAAGTAATGTTGATGCGGTTTCAAGCAACGCATGCCGGTTTTTATGAGGATTCAGGCTCACCTTGAGTTGATCAATTACACTGAGATGCAGAGGTTTGACCTTGATCATATTATCCACAAAGAGCCGATACCCTAACGTGGTGGGAACTCTCCCTGCAGAGGTGTGGGGAGATTTTAGAAAACCGAACTCTTCGAGGTCTGCCATAATGTTACGAATCGTGGCCGGACTTAAATGCAGTCCTGCTGCACGAGCCAGGGTACGAGAACCGACAGGCTGCCCATCCCGGATGTAACTCTCCACCAAAACCTTAAGCAGATGCAAAGCACGCTCGGTTAAAGCCGATTCAGTTGTTTGTTCGGTAGCCATATCCATGCCGTTAGTGATTTAGCCGAAATTCACAATAAATAAAGTAAAGTACCGCGAAGCAAGATTTACACCCACTAATTTGCGGACGAGTTAAAAGCCTTTCCGATTTCGGGTTGATCGAGACTAGGAGGGTTAAATTTTGAAGGCTCCCTCAAATTGCCCAGAGCTAGTCACAATGAATCGCCGCATAATTTGCTCGCACACCACGGTCACCTACACTAAGCAGACCTCTAGCGATAGAGGATCTCGTTTGGTGTATAGCTCGGTCGAACATCCCAACATTGAATTTAAACATATGAAGCTATTTAGTGCCGTTGCCGCTTAAAATAAGACATTATAGTACCAAGAAAGTGCATCTGTTAACGAAGCAACAGATGCATGTTACCTTTAATCGGCGAGAGAGCGCGACGTCATAATGGCAAAATTTTCCACCATTGGCATAATTACGAAACCTAGCGATATCCGCTTAGCAGATACTGTACGCGCCTTGTTGGAGTATCTGCATTCCAAGTCAATTGATGTAATTGTGGATGAAACCGCTGGAGACCTATTACAGGATACCGGAGTGACTGTTCATGGTCGGGACGCGATCGTTGAACATTGCGATCTAGGTATCATCGTTGGAGGGGATGGCACCCTTTTGCATGCTGCTCGCAGTCTAGCGCCCTTTGACATTCCCTTATTGGGGATCAACCGCGGACGACTAGGTTTTCTAGTCGATGTATCCCCGCTAGAAATGACTTTGGTGCTGGAAGACGTATTAAGCGGTAAATACCAGGAGGACCACCGATTCCTATTGCATGCCCAGGTAATCCGAGATGGTGAGGTGATTGCGGCAAGCGATGCTTTTAATGATGTGGTGGTGCATGTCAGCGATGTCGTGCGAATGATCGAAGTAGATACCTATGTGAATAATCATTATCTTTATACACAACGAACCGATGGCTTGATTGTCGCCACCCCTACCGGCTCCACCGCGTATGCCCTATCCGGCGGGGGCCCAATACTTCACCCAAGTTTAAATGCCATCGTCCTGGTGCCGATCTGTCCGCATACATTAACCAACCGTCCCATTGTGGTGGATGCCGGGAGCTACATTCAAATTGATCTTTCGCAGCGAAATAATGCTCCCGCACGAGTGTCTTTTGATGGTCAAGTGAGTGTCGACCTGGAGCCCAACGACCGGATACAGGTCAATCGCCAATCACACACCTTGCGGCTCATCCAACCGGTGGGGCACGATTACTATGAGATTTTACGCGCCAAGCTCCATTGGAGTGAGCAGCCTTGATCAAGTCGAATGCTTTCGATTCTAATTTAACATGGATCGATGGGCGGAATTTTATTTTCCGGTATCTGGCCTATAGCCTCTGGATTACACAATCTATTTACTGATCAAGTTTACCAAAGCGTGATTACGATTCGATTTTGCGGACCATAATTCTGTGGACTAGAGAAGTGCTGAGGCATATCCATATTCAAAATTTTGCCATTGTTGAAAATTTGGAACTGGAACTGCATTCCGGCATGTGTGTTATCACAGGAGAAACCGGCGCCGGCAAATCGATTGTCGTCGACGCTTTGGGCTTGGTGCTGGGTGATCGGGCTGATAGTGGAGTAGTCCGCCAGGACGCCGATAAAGCCGAAGTCAGCATCTGGGTGGAAATTTCAGAGTTTCCGGGAATTAAACAGTGGCTAAGCGAACAAGAACTGGACGGCACGGATGATGAGTGCATTCTAAGACGAGTAGTCACACGCGACGGACGTTCACGCGCGTATATCAATAATTCACCCGCTTCAATAAGCGTGCTTCGATCGCTCGGGCAACAATTAGTCGATATCCATGGTCAGCATGAACATCAATCCCTGCTGCGCCGCGAAATACAGCGAAACCTACTCGATACACATGGCGCTAACGAGAAAACCCTAGAACAGCTTGAGAATGTCTACCACGAGTGGCGGTCAATTAAGCAAAAATTTGAAACTGCAATTGCCGGAGCACAGGAGCGTAAAGCTCGTATCGAGCTGTTACGCTACCAAGTTCAGGAGCTCTACGAACTGGGCTTAAACGAGCACGAGATACCCGCTTTGGAGCAAGAACAGCAGCGGTTGGCCAACGTAGACCGATTGCAGCAAGTCTCACGAAAGATCTACCAAACTCTTTACGAAAGCGACGAACTGGCGGTGTATTCTGTCCTAAGCCATCTCATCAGCGAACTCAACGAACTGTGCTATTTGGACGACAGGCTCACCGAATGGCTAGAGCTGTTGTCCGAAGCGCACCTCGATATCTCCGAGGCGGCGAAAGGATTGCGTCGATACAGCGATACTGGACTAGACCTAGATCCACAGCGATTGGAGTGGGTCGAAAGTAGACTAGCACGCATTCACGATTTAGCGCGCAAATACCGGGTTTCACCTGAGGAATTGCCTAAGCACTTAGCAGCATTAGAATCGAGTTTACAGTCACTAGAGGATCCAGAATTCGACACGGATGCGCTACGCGAGCAGGTCGACCAGCTAGAGGAGTGTTATCGCCGTTTAGCAAACGAAATACATACCGCACGCCAGGAGGCCGCAATCACCCTAAGTCAGCAAACCAGCGCCGCAATGCAGCAACTCGGTATGAAAGGTGGGATATTCAAAATCACTGTGGAACGGGCGGACGAATTGCCCTGGACCCCCCATGGTATTGATAGGATCGAATTTATGGTGAGTGCAAATCCAGGACAGCCCTTGAAACCGTTGGCGAAAGTTGCTTCAGGCGGAGAACTCTCCCGTATCAGCCTTGCGTTACAGATGGTCGCTGCAGAAACGTTGGCCCTGCCTACGTTAATCTTTGACGAAGTGGATACAGGCATCGGTGGTGGTGTGGCGGAGGTGGTTGGCCGCCAATTGCATAAACTGGGTAAACATCGCCAGGTCTTGTGTGTCACGCATTTACCCCAAGTGGCAGCCCAAGCGCACTATCATTATCAGGTTACTAAGCGACAACACCAGTCCACAACGCTCACGGAGATCATCCCGTTAACTCAGCAAGGACGAGTTGACGAAATCGCGCGTATGCTTGGGGGATTAGAATTGACAAAACGTACCCGAGAACATGCACAAGAAATGATCAATCGGGCTCAGAGTCAATGAACTCACCATACAAAATAAGCGAGTGATCAGCGATTTTAAAACCGTGTTCCTTCGCAATTTGTTCCTGGCGTTGTTCAATAAACTCATCGTAAAATTCCACTACACGACCCGTTCGGCTGCATACCATGTGGTCATGGTGTTTCCCTCGGTTTAGCTCAAACACGGCCTGCCCACTATCGAAATGATGCCGGTAGACCAACCCTGCAGCTTCGAACTGAGTCAATACACGGTAGACCGTCGCCAAGCCAATTTCCTCACCAGCATCAAGCAATAACCGGTAGATATCTTCTGCGCAAAGGTGGTGTTCATCTGAATTTTCCAGGAGTTCGAGAATTTTCATCCGTGGCAAGGTTACCTTAAGCCCCGCCTTTTTGAGATCATGCCTTTCCACGTCTATACTCCAGGCCAAAGAACCGTTCCAATATGAAGATAATTCATCTAAGATGCGAATATTGAATACTTCGCAATTGTTGTCGTAATGAAAAAGGTTAGCACATTTGCCGTTCTAATGGTGGCTGAAAGTTTACTAGGATGCTCGAGCGGACCGTTGTCCGTACATGCGATTGACGTCCAGCAGGGAAATGCCTTGGAACCCGAGTCGATCGGACAGCTCAATATAGGAATGAGTCCAGAGCAGGTGCGTTATTTATTAGGGCATCCTGTAATGGTTGATCCCTTCCAGCCTAACCGTTGGGATTATCTTTATTACTATAAGCCCGGCAACGGTCAAGCGGAATCACGACGGTTGACTGTGTATTTTAACGACGGCAAGGTTGAAAGGATTGACCAACCGGGCTCAACTCACTACGCAGGCAAATCAGACAATGGTGCCTAACAACCCGATCAGACAAAATTGGCCAAGTCAAGCCATGCAAATAAATTCACTCTTAAAGTCTAATTCTGTCTAAACCAATTTTTGTGTAGTGTCTTGTCTGCGCGCGCGCTTTCTGCGCACCTCTTTTGGATCAGCAATCAGCGGTCGATATATTTCGACCCTATCACCCTGATGCAGGGGTACATTTAATGGTTTGAGTTTGCCATAGATACCCACTCGATTGTGAGCAAGGTCAATTTCTGGAAAGCGCTGCAAAATACCCGAATCCATAATGGCTTGCTGCAACGTTGCCGGCCGATTCATCTGCAATTCGATAACAACCTGCTCATCAGGCCGCGCATAAGCAACCTCTACAGTGACCTGATCAGCGTTTCCCATAGACCTCTCCCGCTCTTCTTACAAACGCATCGACCAATGAGTTGGTGATTTGATGGAATATTGGAGATATTGTCACTCGGAGGATGCGGTTGGAGATTTCAAATTCCATATCCAACGATACCTTACAAGCAAGCTCCCGGAAAGAATCAAAGTGCCAAAAACCCTGTAAACGGTGAAATGGACCCTCCATTAGGCGCAGTTCTATCATCTTATTTTGTTGCATGAGATTACGGGTAGTAAATGCAAGATTTATCCCTCGCTTAGATACATGAATTGTAGCTTTAACCTCATCCCCATCGCGATGGAGAATTCGCGCCGCACGGCACCAAGGCAAAAACGATGGATATGCCTCAATGTCACTGACTAATGCATACATTTCTTGCGAAGAATAAGGCACTATGGCACTACGAGCGATACTGACCATAACCAAAGCAATAGTGATTGATAATATCCCACATGGACATTTGGCGAATAACGCAATCAGACATGTACATGTGCATTAGTTTAAGCAGCTAGCAGCTCTGAGCATATTCTTATAAGCGAGGCGTATAGGTCAGCTCAGGGGAGTGAGTCTCGTTTTTATTGCCTTGGGTCGCACCAAAGTATCCCAATACTATTTAGAGGCTCGATGACCTGCCACACCCGCGGATACGAAACCATTATTCAGCATCGTAAGATAGTGAACCCAGTTTACCAAACCAATTTCAAGAGCCTTCTACACACCATGATGTAATGCAGTTAAAGACCGAAAATTTTCATCGACCTAGCCGTGGCTAGTTCAAGGTATAAAATGACGGCTTCGCACAAAATGCCCTCGAGATTAGACGTGACATTACCAATAGAACTACGTTTAAAAATAATTCAGGCATCAAATGCCACACCACATATTAATTCCAGCGGTATCCTCCGCTTACCGCAGCAAAGTTAGTATTAACATATGCAAAATGACCTAAACCAACAGCTGCCATAAATTTGAATTCACTACTTCGATGTTTGAAGCGCCTTAATATCCAGAATACCCTAACACTACTTTAGAGACCTGAAAAGGAATACCCTCTAACTTGATACAATCAAGATACACCTGCATTAAGAATCTCTATTATCTCAGATGAAATACCGAATGCCCTTACCAAGAATCAATGTATCATCGGAGAGATTCAATTTGTTGAGGTTTTTGGACGAGCCGTACCATTGATCTACGATCGATAGGTAACGGATCAGTCGTAGATCTATTTTCTTATATTTTCTATGCTCGACCGCAGTAAATTTCCAAATGGCAGCTAAAACTAACAAAAATAATCAAAACATCATTGCAATCAACAAAAAAGCCAAACACGACTATTTTATAGAAGAGCGTTTGGAAGCCGGCCTGGTACTTCAAGGTTGGGAGGTAAAAAGTCTGCGCGATAAACGCGTGCAACTGAAAGAAAGCTATGTACTGATCAAAGAGGCGGAAGCTTGGCTGTTTGGAAGCCACATTTCCCCGCTACCTACTGTGTCCACACACATCACTCCCGATACGACGCGCAATCGCAAACTGCTATTGCACCAAGGCGAACTAGGAAAATTAATCGGCGCAGTAGAACGCAAAGGCTATGCACTTGTTCCCCTGACACTTTACTGGAACAAAGGTCGAGTTAAACTAGAAATTGGACTGGCTAAAGGGAAGAAACAGCACGACAAGCGCGCCACGGAAAAACAACGAGATTGGCAACGGGAAAAACAACGGATTTTAAAACACAATTGATCGTGATCGTACCCGTAATATGACCGCAAGGCAACTATCACGTCATCGTTAGAATTGATCTCTATCCCTATAAATTAGGAAAAGACAGTGAGTCTATTTCGTACAAGAACAAGATGTAATGACAAATCATAGTACGGCTAAATGGCCAACAGCGACAGCACTCAATATCGGACGAATGATTGGTATGTTAGAAATTGTGGTTAATATATACACTCAGAAACCAACCTGATAGAGTTTTAAATTCTCTTTTCACGTCCGCTTTAACCACACACAATTGCCCCCGCAAACCTTGTCAATTTCTACCAGCCATGATTGATGATCTTGTTTCTCTTCAGCGCTAGCGCGAATAACGCGCACTGCTCTTCGCGTCGCGGGCAAAGGCACGATATTATTCAAATCCTTATCTTGGGAATCAGAATGACTCATTAATGACAAACTCACCTGTCCGCCTGTCATTGCAAGATACACATCAACCAAGATGCGGGCATCGAGCAAGGCGCCGTGCAAATCGCGGCCAGAATTGTCGATGTCGTAGCGTTTGCACAACGCATCCAGACTGTTCTTCTGTCCCGGATGCAGTCTTCTAGCTAGTTCCAAAGTATCTAATACGGAGCACCGTTCTCTCAGTGGAGTACTATTCGAGTTAACCCTCTGAAATTCAGCGTTGATAAATGCTACATCAAAGGGTGCATTATGGATCACTAATTCTGCTCCCTCTATGAACTCGACAAACTCATCCATAATATTCCTAAAAACAGGTTTGTCGGCCAAGAACTCATTAGTAATACCGTGCACCTCCACGGCAGCAGGATCAATGGTCTTCTCCGGACAGATGTATTGATGGTAGGTCCTGCCAGTGATACGCCGATTAATTAACTCAACACACCCCAGTTCAATAATGCGATGCCCTTGTAAAGGATCTAACCCTGTTGTCTCTGTATCTAATACGACTTGTCTCATAGTGTTTTATTACTGGCTTCCGAGCTCACTCATATCTAATCTAACAATTCATCAATAGCCTCGTTGGCCAATCGATCGACTCGTTCATTCTCCAGGTGCCCACTATGCCCTTTGACCCATCGCCAATCGATGCGGTGCTGAGCGACCACATGATCTAGCCGACGCCAGAGGTCTTCATTCTTTACTGGCTCCCGGGCTGCAGTCAGCCAGTTTCGTTTTTTCCATTTAGGTAGCCATAATTTAACTCCATCCCGCAAGTACTTGGAGTCCGTCGTTAAAATCACATCGCAACGGCGCTTGAGGGCTTCCAAGGCAACGATAGCTGCCATCATTTCCATACGGTTGTTCGTGGTGTTTAACTGACTCCCTTTTAGTATCTTCTCACACCCACCGTAGAACAATAACGCTCCCCAGCCACCTGGGCCAGGATTACCTCTACACGCCCCATCTGTATAGATTCTAACCACCTTATCCACGCTCCATCTTCCGCGTTGAGGGTTCGGTAAGATTACCAGCAAGCAGACTTCGACGTGGAATCCAGCGTGATCTCACTGGCGTTAAACTGACGACTTTCTTTTGCGCCAGTATCACATGGATACCTCCGAGATACGGCACTAGCCGAGCCCCAGCTTTTTCTAAAATGACCATTCGCTGCTGCAAACCTGTGTGCTGAACCGGAGGTCGAAATCCTTGAGTACTACTGGCCAACACATCAAAGCCTAATAGTGATAACCAGTCTCTAAGGCGTGCAGACGTATAAAATCGACCGCACCAAGGAACTCGGTTCTTCCGCCACTGCATGAGTTTCCAGACGCCGTAAACACTCGCAGGATTGAACCCAATAATAATTAAATGCCCTTCTGGAATGAGAGTTCTATCTATTTCACGCAAGATTCGGTGCGGGTCTTCAGCGAAATCCAAAGTATGCATCAGTAAAACAAGATCAAGACTATCTTCTTGGAACGGTAAATTATCCGGATTGGCTAAGAGGTTAACGTTGTTTTCCTGAATAAAATCGAGCGTGATACGCCTTTTGATTCGGCTGTTTATCAATAAGTCAGTCTTATGGCCTAAGTAACCAATCTGCAACGCATAGAAACCAAAAATCTGTGGTAACCAAGCGTCCAGCTGGATTTGGATATCGTCCAGTAAAATATCACCAACCTTAGACGCATACCATGTGCGCAGACCGGTCGATATTTGCGCGTGTGTTAAGTCACAAGAGTAGCGAATCTTCATCGAGTCTCATCATATCGCGCTTAGAAGTTTTTTTTAAAGGCCTCACAACAAGTTTAAATATAAGGGATCAATTAGCGCGACGAATTTGCCAGGGAGCGATACAGTATACGAGCAGATTTGCCACGGATGGCACTCGGTGCACTTGCCGATAAAGGATCGCCGTCTTTCAGAACGTTCTGCATAGCGAATCGGAGCGACGCAGTCTTTAGAAAGACGGCGTCCAGTGTGAGAAGCTATGAGAGTTCCAAACATCTCGTCGAGGAGGATCCGAGTGCAGCGAAAAGACCAATAATAATACGCGATCTACATGATAGTAACCGAATATTTCGAATCGGTAATAACGTCGCAATTATCAGCTCGGTAGGAGTAGAACAACCTTTCTAAGCAATTCAACGACCAATTCGTTCTAATTCTGGGTTATTCTATGCGATCCGAAATTACGCAGTAACTCTTCTGCCCAATTGTCATTATTCACAAGTGATAAGTGGCGGATTTATTCTGGCTAGGCGGAAGCTCGGCAGCCTATGCCATCAAACTCGCTGATGCTACCCTAACATCCATGAGAAACCTTTGTTTTTTCAATCAATTACGCTGGCTACAACTCGTGATACCGTGTATGCTCAGCGCTTGTGCCATCAAACCTCTACCGCTGACTCAAGCCCAGGCAAAAACCCAGGAACAAGTCATCGAGGAGCCGTTTCCAACCCGACTTTCCCCACAATCGTCCGTTAAAACCAATCGTCCTCAACCAGCCAGTTCAAGCACGAACGAGGCTTTTCACCCAAGCATCCCTCATTCGGAAACTACAAATACATTCAAACGCGAAGAGGATGCGAATCAGAGTACTGAAGATAATGATATTAAAGATTACGAGATTGTAAACAATGGCACCGTTACCAGTCCCAGTGACAGCGGTGATCTCTGGCAACGATTGCGCTATGGCCTCACCATTCCATCTCATCTCAATCAGCCAGAAGTACAATCTTACCTAACATGGTACCGACAACACCCTAAGTATATTCAGCGGATAACATCTCGTGCAAAATTCTTTTTATACTTCGTACTGGAAGAAATAGAAAGCCGAGGTTTGCCCGCTGAGTTAGCCCTTTTGCCCGCTGTTGAGAGTGCATACAAACCCACTGCCCATTCTCGGCGTGGCGCTGTTGGGCTGTGGCAGTTCACGCCGGAAACGGGACACTTGTATGAACTTGAACAAAACTGGTGGTATGACGGAAGGCTGGATATTTGTGCATCCACCCACGCCGCCCTGAATTACTTGGCTGATTTAAATCGGCTTTTCGAGGGGAATTGGCTGTTAACACTTGCCGCTTATAATGCAGGCCCTAAACGAGTCATAACGGCAATTAGTCAAAATAGCCACCAGGATCAGCCCACCGATTTTTGGGACCTTCGGCTACCCAAGGAAACTCGCCACTATGTACCTAAGCTGCTAGCTCTCAAATCGATCATTGCAAACCCGCAGAAATATGGGGTCACACTTCCACAATTAGCAAACAAGCCTGTCTTTACGCAGTTGGAGACAAAAACTCAAATTAACTTTGGTTTAGCGTCTAGACTCGCAGATGTGGAGTTAGATGAACTCTATTTATTCAATTCCGGGTTTAAGCGCTGGGCTAGCAACCCCTCTGGACCGCACCGTTTAGTTCTACCCATAGGAAAGCAAGCACAATTTAAACAAAAATTGGCTAAGCTCTCCAACAACCAAAGAAAAATTTGGCTTAGGTACCCTATAAGGGAAGGTGATAACCTCTCCTCGATTGCTCACCAATTTCAAACCACGGTAACCATCCTGCAGCAAGCCAACAAGCTACACACCCATCGAATAATAGCGAATACACATTTACTCGTTCCCCAACCAATGAGCACCCTTGTTAAGAATTCCCATGCCACCACAAATATATTCGATAGCTTGGACGCAAATATGGATAGGATGTACCGCATTCATCATATCGTAAAAGCCGGTGAAAGCTTATTCAGTATATCGCGTCGATTTTCTGTTACAGTCAAGGATATCGCCATGTGGAATAGAATTTCAGCAAGGGATACTCTCAAGAAGGGTGACAAGCTTGTTATTTTACGGCAGAGTCCATTGCCAACTCGGGAATCCCGGACAAGCACCATTCCCAGGCCAATTTCGGCATCAAACATTAGAGCCATACGCTATTTGGTTAAGCAAGGCGATACGCTTTCCCGCATCGCTAAGCGTTTTCGCGTTCAGGTATCGGACCTTCAACAATGGAATGAACTACCTGACAACCATGTGCTACTTCCCGACCAAAGCCTTATGGTACACGTAGAATAAGGTTTAACTTATCAACTGTTCCTATGATCAATTAGATTCAACGCATTTTGGACATTACTACAGTTTCTATTATTTGAAATTGAGCACAAAATTGACACTTAAGATATGATAAAGAAACCACTTTTGGGTAGATTTTACTGGGTGCTGAAGTTTTAAGGCTTTGAATACGATAGTCGTTAAAGTATAGCGGTGTGGAATATTGCATGAGTAGTCAGCTAAGGAAATCGGAGAAAATGGCACGAGTAGTGAAGATTGGAATCCTCCCGTTTCTACCCATGTATAATCCTAACTTGCCGTTGTGGGATTGCATAACTCAGCTAAGTCACGGGGATTCCACCGCATCGCGATTCATTGGAGGGATACTCACGAACCCCGTAAATACCTTTGCTCAGTTTCGCAAACCCCAATCCCGCTTTTATTATGAAGCTTTTCACTACTCAAATTAGTCGGATTTGTGGCACTCGCCTAGTGGCAGGATCGGACCAGCATATTCGGTCGTCATTTATCGGGGGAGTCGTTGAAATCTACTTTAATACGAGCAATCAATCGCAAATGCGTGCTCAAAAACAAGCTTGTTCTAAGACGCTAAGCGCTCCACTCCACCCAATTGTCTTAGATGAAAAGCTAACCGACTTTCCGTTGATGTACCACCCCCTCGATCAACACCATCTATCAGGATCTTCTAATATAACAAGCATTAGCATTAGCCTGAGCCATAGTTCATGGCACCTACATCGTGAGGAGGCCAAATGAACCTGAAAGGTATACTGGATGTTGCAGGGCGATCGGACACCGGCCGCGTACGTTCGCACAATGAAGATCATCTAGACTATGACACTCAAATCGGTTTGATCGTACTCGCTGACGGTATGGGAGGATACAAAGGTGGTGAAGTCGCCAGTGCCATCGCCGTTCACACCATTGTCGACAGCTTAAAATCAATGATTCCTTCGCTGAAATGCGGTGAAGTGGATACAGAAACTGGCTACTCTCGCGAAAGCCTCGCTGCGCGACAGTCCATTATTAATGCCAATGAGGTTATCTATAAAACCTCGCAAAGCCAGCCTCAATACCAGGGCATGGGCACCACAGTGGTAATGGGTGTTTTTTATAATAACCAAATTACTGTTGCTCACGTGGGTGATTCACGAATGTACCGCTTTCGCGGCGCCAAATTAGAACAGATCACGGTAGATCATACCTTGTTACAGGAACTCGTGGATCGTGGATTCTATAGTCCAGAAGAGGCAAAAGAATCCCTAAATAAAAATTTGGTAACACGCGCCTTGGGTATAGAAACAACAGTTGCAGTTGATATACATGAGGACAAAGTTTTCCCTGGCGACATCTATCTCTTATGTTCAGACGGATTGTGCGACATGGTTAATGACGATGACATTCACTCTATCATCACGACCTATGGGAACAACCTTGACGAGACAGCCGATCAACTGATACTTCGAGCAAACGAGAATGGGGGTAAAGATAACGTTTCAGTACTACTAGTCAGACCTAATAAAGCGTTCCCCGTTAAACAGGCATGGTATAAGCAAATAATCAAGTGGTTTTGATTAAAGCTAGCTAATCCTTACCACTATCCCCAGCATTACGAATCGCCCCACATTTAAGTTGCTATTTGTTACTAGATGAGCCGCATCAGTTCTTCCATGCTGCGCTCTTCGGCAAATAGAATTTGTTCAATGGCATCATAGAGCTCCGCATTTTCAACTTCCTGTAACAACGGCAAGATATCTTGATAGATTTTGGCTGATTGCCGTTCTGTGCTTAAAGCTTCATTTAGCATGATATGGTAATCCGTCGTATGCTCGATTGGCTGTGGATGCCGTTCGGTACTCGCAATCCCGCCGAGCTGTACCAGCGCGTTTCGTACCATTCGGGCATGGGTGAAGGATTCGGTTGCTTCACTCTCGAAATAGGGCTTTAAATGTAGCCTATTGATACCCTTAACATATGCCGCGTAGTGTGCATACATCGCTTCAGCACGCAGTTCGCGGGTAAGTGCCTCATTAAGACGTTCGAGTAATTCAGGTTTTGCTGCCACTATGTTTTCTCCTCAAAGGGCGGTGGGTGGTAAAAATAGATTTATAAACTTATTTTAAAACAATTGTGTTCGATATTTGGCCCAAGAATTACCCGACAATCATAGCCAGCTGGTACTATGGGCTTATTGCATTAGGCCTCTGAATGCTCTGCTTATTGTATCTTATAAATCATTCTCCGACTTCCAAAGTAAGCGCTGCGCATCTATAAATTCTCATGCCAAGACAAGATTGGTGTTGAGGTCATTCTGTATATCGCTATGTGTAATGCAATCGTCTACCGATTCAGCTACGCGTAACCACCAATAAATAGTCAAAGTCTGCGTCGCTTATCCGATTTGTTCAGAACGCACCCTTTATCTGAAGTCGATATAAAACAACTTCCCTCCCTAGGGCACGCGGGACAACGGCCATCAGAAGCCTGTGCATCGATTGGTGTATCATCACTTAAGCTATTTCTCCCTCCGCCGATAAAGTACCCGATAAACCATCCTATTCAGTATCCAATGGGTGCTGAGCGCTAAATTTCTTAGAGGAGCGACGAATCCCCAAAAGGGGACAAGTCAATGAGGGAGTGCACCCCATGTCTACCAAGCCACGCACGGCTGAGATCAAGCACCTTATCCGCGAAGATCAGTTGATCATTTCGCAAACCGATTGCAAAGGTCGTATCGTTTATGTCAACCGTGATTTTATACAGCTCAGCGGTTTTACCGAATCGGAGTTAATCGGTGCGTCACACAACTTTGTGTACCACTCCGATATGCCGCTGCCGGTCCTCGATGACCCGTTAGAATCCACAAAGGCTAAACGTCCATGGACTGGACTAACAAAGATCCGTAGCAAGAATGGTGACTTTTACTGGGCAGAAACCTACATCTCCCCATTGTGGGAAAACGGCTCGGTCATTGGCTACCTCGCAATGTCCCGTAAGCCAACACCGAAGCAGATCGCAGCAGCAGAAATCGCCTATACCCGCTCGTTGGCGGGTAAACCCGCAAAGCCGTGGTTTTCCAGATTTTACGCTCAAATTAACGATGCTCTCATCAGCCATACGATCCCTGGGGCCCTTAGAACCATCGCCTTGTTTTTCATTCTCGCGGTAGTCATGGCGCTAATTGGCCTGAAACAAGCCGATAATCAAATACACCGTCTCTCAAAACAGTTACAGAGTTTAGAACAGGCGCATAACGCCCCCGCTATCCAAAGTCTGCAAGCGCTTAGCACCGCGCGCTCAGTCCTTCCCAAGCTAGAGGATCCTACGAATTACAGCACTCTAAACCAGCAGGAGCTGAAAACTCCCTACGACCAATCAGTGCCGGAAATGTCCGCCATTGGCTCTATCGATGTAGTCGCTGTGCCCGAACGCCAGGCACTCGGGCTTTCCTTCATTGGAATCATCTTTGCGGGACTGATCGGAGTGTGGCTGACGCGTAAGATTCAAAATCCATTGCGAGAGACGCGAACTCAGCTCCAAGCTATCGTCGAAGGGAACTACCGCAGACGGATTGCAATAGAAAATCAAGACGAATTCGGTGAGTTGCTACTCACCTTGCATTCGGTTCAGGCACGGCTGTATACCGATCAACTGAATTCCAAACGCGCAGCGGAACACAACCTGAGTGTCCAAACGGGGTTGGACAACGCGACAAGCAATATCATGATTGTCGACCAAGATAACTATATCATCTATCACAATAAAGCGTTGCATAATACCTTTTGCGAGGCTGCCGTTGACATCCGTCAAGACTGGCCGAATTTCGACCCTAATAAGCTGATCGGCACCAATATCGACTATTTCCACAAAGATCCACAACTGCAACGCAACCTGTTGGAGCAGTTAAGCGGAACCCACATGGCCACAATAAAACTGGGCGGACGCACATTTGCACTGATCATTACACCGGTAGTCAATGCGGAGGGAGCGCGTTTGAGCACCACGGTGGAATGGGTTGACCAAACCCAAGAAACTACTCACGAGAATGAAATCGACGCAATCGTACGCGCGTCGACTCACCCTAAATGAGCGCCACTAAGGCACCGCTTTCGATCTCCATGGATCAACTTGATTGATCCATGGAGGTATTCTGATATAAAAATGACGGAAAGCGGAACGTACCCAACGAGATTCTCCACGTGTGATGCACGCACTTCCTGATTTATCGCTACGGCACTGAGCTGCACAACTTAGCCACTAACCTATTTAGTTTTTTTAGATCTCATTCTAAGGATTGCCTGATGACGCCATCCATCTCACTATTTTCCAAATCGTTAGTGTTGAGTCTTGTTGTTTTCTTGTTATTGGGCGCCAACCCGATCGGCGCCAGTCCACTGCCGACTGAGGCTATTCCCACCCTACTCAAACCTTGGATTGACTGGGTTCTCTGGCCACATCAGCAGAGGAATTGCCCCATGCTGTACAACAGCACCCAGCGACGTTGTATCTGGCCGTCGGAATTAGAACTCGATTTGACATCCAAGGGAGGCCATTTCACCCAATCGGTAGCGGTCTACCGGGAGTCCCAAGTGAGCCTGCCCGGCAGCGATCAATACTGGCCCATGGAAGCCAGCGTCGATGAGAAGCCTGTGGCGATCATCGCGAAGAGTGGCACACCTCAGATCCAACTCCGGCCGGGCAAGCACCGGATTGAAGGTCAGTTCACCTGGGAACACCTTCCGGAGTCGCTGCCCGTCCCTACCGACACGGGCCTGCTCTCGTTGCGGGTGGATGGTATAAAGCGAGATCATCCCGAGCTCAGGAACGGCCAGCTGTGGTTAAAAGAGCACGCGGATAGAGCCAGTCGCACGCCGGAAGATCGGTTGAATTTGGAAGTATTCCGCCGGGTGATCGACAACCACCCCATGCGCGTGATAACCCTGCTGAAACTGCAAGTCTCCGGCAAACAGCGTGAGGTGATTTTAGGTCAACCGCTGCTGAAAGGCTTTGTACCTTTGGAAATCAACAGCTCGTTGCCAGCACGCTTAGAACCTGAAGGCCAACTGCGGGTTCAACTGCGCTCCGGGCGGTGGGATCTAGAAATTCATGCATTGCACCCAGACTATTTAACCCAGCTTGAGTTCAGTACACAACCAGCGCCTTGGCCAAGCGAGGAAATCTGGAGCTTCGAGGCGCAACCCGCCCTGCGCTTGGTGGAGATCGAAGGAGCCAAACAGGTCGATCCGCTACAGACCCGTCTACCGCCTGCTTGGCGTTCTCTGCCAGCTTACCGGCTACAGGCCGGTGACGCGCTCCGCATGAAGGTTCTTCGCCGTGGCGATCCTCAGCCCGAACCGGACAAGCTACGGCTACAACGCGATCTCTGGCTCGACTTCGATGGCCATGGTGCGACCTTGCGCGATAGTATCAAGGGTACGGTGACGTCCGCATGGCGGCTCTCGGTGGATCCGGAACTCACCCTCGGCCGCGTCACACTCAATGGCGAGCCCCAGTTCATTACTCAATTGAAGCCGGATAACCGCCTAGGTGTCGAGATACGCCATGGAACCATCGATTTGCTGGCGGAAGCTCGCATCGACGACTTGGCCGGAGACTTGCCCGCCTCTGGCTGGCAACGAACTTTCCAACAAACGAGTGCGGTATTGCATCTACCGCCCGGCTGGCGTCTGCTGGCGGCATCCGGAGTGGACTCAGAGCGACATTCCTGGCTAAATCAATGGACACTCTATGATCTTTTTCTGGTCTTTGTCATCGCCGCTGCTGTGGGCAAACTTTGGGGTTGGCGTTGGGCTGTTCCGGTGCTGATCACGCTGGGATTGATCTGGCATGAGCCAGGTTCTCCACGGCATATTTGGCTCTATCTGCTGGCAGCTACCGCCCTGCATCGAGCTTTGCCAGAGGGAAAGTACCGTAACATCGCCAGCTTTGCGCGAACCGCCGGGCTGGCTTTTCTCGTCGTGATCGCCTTACCCTTCATGGTGGATCAGGCCCGCACCGGCCTCTATCCACAGTTGGCTCGACCCGGACTGGTTCAGCGGGCAGCCGATCAGAGCCAGAACAGGGGCATGCCCGAAACCGCCCCGGTTGCTGAACGATCATTTCAAGCAAAGATTCAAAGCACCCTAAAAGACGAGCTCTCGGCTATCGGTGCTTCCGAATCACCAAAGGCTAGTTCACCTAGACCAAAACGCTGGGCCGTAGATCCTAAAGCCGTGATTCAAACCGGGCCTGGACTGCCTAGTTGGCAGTGGCAGCGCATACCACTTAACTGGAATGGGCCGGTTACGTCCCAACAACGATTCGGATTCACACTGGCCGGCCCCACCCTTAATTTGCTGTTCAATAGTCTGCGGATACTGTTGTTGCTGTTGCTCGCCTGGCGTTTTGCCGACTGGCGCGGACTTCGTTGGTCGATAAAGGGGGCGGGCTCCACCGTAGCCCTATTGTTGGGGTGCTCGATCTTAACGGCACCTGATCAGGCCGTCGCAGACTACCCGTCCGAGGCACTGCTCAGGCAGCTTGAACAGCGCTTGACCCAACCACCAGATTGCTTGCCCCAGTGCGCCGATATCCAGCGCATGCAGCTTGAACTAACGGACAATTCCCTGAGCGCCCGGTTGTGGATTCATGCATTGGAAAAGACCGCGATTCCACTACCCATTGATTCCCAACAACAAATCCCCGTCCGGGTACTGTTGAATAACCAACCGGCTTCTCTATCCAGGGATAAGCAAGGCTTGTTGTGGATGCAGGTTGAACCAGGACAGCAGGAGGTCCTGATTTCGGCCCGACTGCCCAATCGCCAGCAACTGCAGTTACCTCTGCCCCTCCGACCCCATCGAGTGGATATCCTTTCCACCGATTGGGTTGTTGAAGGGCTGCATGAAAACCAGGTGCCGGACCACCAACTCAATCTTACCCGCCAGCAAAACCCATCTAAGAACGCCGAAGTTCAACAGGAGAGTTTTGCCCCCGAGGTGCTGCCACCCTTCGTACAGGTGGAACGTACCCTGCGGTTGGATCTGGAATGGTCGGTGGAGACCTGGGTTAAACGACTCTCACCGGCCGACGTGCCCATCGCGATGCACATTCCCTTGTTGCCGCACGAATCCGTAATCACCGACCAAATTAAAATTAAAGACGGCATCGTTTTACTCAGCATGGGGCCACGCGTTCGGGAGATCCATTGGCTCTCCCGGCTGCCGGTCAGTGACCGGATCCAACTCACCGCACCACGAACCGCCCAGTGGATGGAGCTCTGGCGCGTAGATGTAGGACCACTCTGGCATGCCCAAATCGAAGGAATCGCCCCGATCCATCACCAGGACCAGAACCGCTGGCTGCCCACGTGGATGCCCTGGGCCGGGGAATCGGTCACCCTAAATCTGTCACGTCCGCAAGGTGTCGGCGGGCACACCCGCACCATCGACCAGAGTTCTTTGACGTTGCGTCCGGGACAACGAGCTACCGATGCCAACTTGGAGTTGCAGCTGCGCAGCAGCCAGGGAGGCCGTCACGAGATCCGCTTGCCTACGGGAGCCGAGTTGCAGAGCGTGAAAATCGACAATCGTACTCAACCCATTCGCCAAGAGGGAGAAACCATCTCACTTCCCGTGCATCCCGGTGAGCAGCGCTATCAATTGGAATGGCGGCAAGATGAAGGCGTTCATTGGAAATGGCAGACACCGACGGTGGACTTGGGCTTGCAGAGCGTGAATGCTGAAATCCACGTGCAGCTGGCGCGGGATCGCTGGATACTCTTCACGCGTGGTCCTAAACTGGGTCCGGCGATATTGTTCTGGGGCGAGGTCTTAGTGATTCTATTAGTAGCGTTGATACTTGGCCGATTGCGTGATTACTCACCGTTGGGTGTCCTCTCGTGGCTGCTGTTGGGCATCGGTCTCAGTCAAGTCTCCATTTGGTCTAGCCTGCTGGTAGCTGGAACCCTATTTGCGTTTGGTTACCGCCGACGTATCGATCCACAGAAAATTTCAGGCAGTTTCAACCTGCTGCAAGTGACGCTCATACTGCTCTCTCTGTTGACTTTGATAACACTTTTCTGGGCCGTGCAGCAGGGACTGCTGGGTTTGCCAGAAATGCAGATCGGTGGCAATGGCTCCACCGCGGACCGACTCAACTGGTATCAGGACAGGAGCGACGCCATCCTGCCGGTGGCCACGGTTTATTCTGTACCACTACTGGTCTACCGCTTGCTAATGCTATCCTGGGCCCTGTGGTTGGCGTTTTCCCTGTTAGGATGGGTCAAGTGGGCATGGGAGGCATTTAGCCACCGCGGCCGCTGGATTGAAATCAAGCTCCAACTGCCTAAGGGTAAGCGAATACGTCAAGCGCCGGCTAAAGACACATGAGCCGAAGAGACTGAACCGCCGTGGATTGGCTTGCGCTAACCCTGTTATGCGCTTTCAGCCTGGCCTCGGCGGATGCCTTGATCAAAGCGAAACTCTCGGACTATTCCGCTCGGGAGCTGGCTTTTGTCCGTTTGACATTGCCTGGCATATTGGTGGCTCCAATGTTGTTTATACAGCCGATTCCGGAGTTACCTTTCGAATTCTGGCTTTGGGTGGGCGGTATCGTACCATTGGAAATTCTGGCCGCTCTACTCTATAACCGAGCAATCCGTGACTATCCCCTCTCACAAACCCTACCCTATCTAGCTTTTACCCCTGTCTTTGTCACCGTGACGGGCTTTGTGTTGCTGGGCGAGTCGCTCTCCGCACTCGGTTTGCTGGGAATCTTGCTCGTGGTCGCGGGGGCTTGGTTGTTGAACTTCAAGCAAGCCTCCCTCTCAGCTTGGCGGAGTTGGTTGTCACCGCTCACCCATATCTTCCGCAATCCGGGATCACTCATGATGCTGGTCGTCGCGATGCTTTACAGTATCACATCGGTCGGCGGGAAAGGAGCGATGCAGTACATGGCCCCAGCGCTCTTTGGCCCCTGCTATTTCCTGTTAGTGGGCCTGGCATTGGTCCCATTACTCCGCTTGGATAAACCGCAAGCCATCCAACGCCTCTGCCGCAAGCCCCTACCAATGCTGAGCGCGGCGATGTTGCTGAGCTTGATGCTGATCACCCACTTTATCGCCCTGCAGCGAGTTGAAGTGGCCTATATGATCGCGGTCAAGCGCACCAGCCTATTGTTCGGCATATTGTATGGTGCCTATGTGTTCAAGGAACCTGGACTCGGGAGCCACCTGCTAGCCGGCGCAACACTGCTGTGCGGTGTGACGTTGATAGCACTGGCTTGAAGGAACGGGTTAGACTCACCACGAACACTTATAGGAGTTACTACGGACGGCGTCATTAAGGCGCTGTCTTGTTCCCCACCGAGTCGTGAGTTCTCATAGATCAGCGATACGCTTACCAAACTGCGCAACGATCCGCCCCGTACAACGCGCCTGTTCCCATAGATAAGACCATTTTTCACCCACCCGTATTTCCTCTATACAGCGCAGATATTTCGCGCGTTCCGCTTCATTCAGGCGCGCCATGATAGCCGTAAAGAGCCCTTCTTCGACGTTGTAGCGGTTTGCGGCTTTCAGGCTCACCGGTATCACGTCATCCAGCGGCACATCCAATTCTTTGGCCACTGCCTCCATCGCACCCCGGATGCTCCGCTCCTTTGGACGCTGCGGCTGGTCGACATTGTACGGAGGAGACCATTCCCGAACCGGACGCAGTTGATCGATATGGCTTAATACAAGGATCACGGGGGGCAGCCGGCGACTCGGCTGAGACTGATAGAGCTCGCGGATCGCCCTTAGCTGCTGATAATCCGCGTGCCGTGCCGCCTGCAGAGCGGATACGACCAATAGAATGAAATCGACCCGCAATAGCTCATTCCGCCACGCCCTGGCCCACTGACCCTGCGCTTGCTCGGCATAACCTGGAGTGTCGAGCACCAGCGCCAGATCTATCCCGTCGCGCTGCAATCGATAGGCTTTGATTTCGGTAGTACAGGTTAAAACATCGGTAGCGGCTCGTAACTGACCGAACAACGCATTGATTAAACTTGATTTCCCCGCCTTCAATTGACCGGCCACCAATATCCGCAAGGGTTCCGCCAAGGTGGGCTGGGCTTGTTGTGCGATTGTTTCGAGATCTACTCGGCTGTAGCGGGTCTGCTTGCGGGTGGGATCGTTAATCGTGAGCGTACCGGCATATAGCGCGATCGCATAAAAGCCCACTTTTTTAACGTACCAGTTCAGTAACCAGCCGTGGAGTTCTTCGATCATTGGCGCCACGATTTTCTTCTGAATGATCTGGCTGCGGAGCTCTTGGGAAAGGGCATGGATCGGATTGATGATCATTGAACTGATTCGATATCCCTGCCAGGCTTTCTGGCTGAGTTTATACGTTCGATGAGCCTTGGGGATCCAACCGATCTTGATGAGATGGCTGGCGGGAAACTTCGCGCTTAACTCCTCGCGTAGATCGCGGCTTACGAGTTCGACGATTCGCAGCAGTGAGCGCAGATCGATTTCCAGATGGGGCTTGGCCGATTCGGGGAAATAATGCCGAGCCACCAATTCAACCGTCTGTTGCCCCAACTGCAATAGCCGATTGTAGTTATCCAGTGGATAGTCTTTGAGGGTGACCCGTTCGGCCAACGAAGTGACTTCCTGCCAGGCCGGAGACGGCAGAAGGCGGCCAGTGATCGTCCGCCTCGACGCTTACGGAAGCACCGTCGGGAGCATCTGCACCCGGGTGTACGTGGCTGCGCCACTCGATAAACGCAACCATTAAAATCACCCAGAGCAGCGATACTCCACCAAAGTAGGCCAGCCAATGATGTTCCCATAACCAGATTCCACCCATTGGGAGCAAAACCAAACCTGGGAGTAGTAAACCGGCGAGCACAATCAGTGGAGTGTGGATTCGTCCTACCATCTTAGTAGAATTTACTTGAGGCTTTTTTCCGCTAACAGAGCAGGTCTTCTGCCAATGCGGAAACGCTCTTGGAATAACCGATGTGCTGTTTTGATTTCGTCTTCATAGACTCGCTGAAGGAGCGCTTTGTCCAACAACGCTCCCCGCTCTATCCTGCTAAAATAAGTGCCGAGGGTTTTGCCGAGGGCGTAGGTGATCGCTGCTGTATAAACTGCTGAAGCCGCCGCGCCCACTGTTTGGCCATAACTCGGGATGAGTTTAGCCAGTTCCCGAACGCCCCATGTCCCGATAACATTCAAGCCCCGACTTAAGCCCAAATGGCCGGCGAACTCGGTTAGGACCTGATAGCTTAGCTTCTGATTATAGATTGCCGCGATGCTGTGAAACATTTTCGCCTGGGCGGCCAGGAGCAAAGGGACATCGGCGGGAGGGGGTATCGTGCCTAATAGACCGGCTGTCATGGCGTAAGCTACGATATGCGGATGCGCTTGTGCTGCGTAGGAATCCCGCAGCGTTTGGAAGTGCCCGCCCTGTCTCAACAGCCCCGGTAACCCCAACGGTAGAGCCGTTTCAATGGCTTGCCATAGGCTTTCCAAGCCGTAGTCAATCGGTCTATAACCGTCTTCGGGCTGTGTAAAATCGACCGGAACGAATTGGACATCAATCCCGGCTAACCACTGGCGCTGTTGCAGCAAGGCTCGCGATAAATCGCTTGGTACTTCGACGGATAATGGAGAGACGGCATAGGGGTATGGTTCAATATGGTTCGACCCAGGATTGGGATAAGCCTCGTGAAGCGCGGTTTGGGCGACGATGATCGGCCACTGCGGTTGAGCCTGATGGATTTGACGGATCGCGTTGACCACCTCTTCTTGGGCTTGATCCAGCGCCTTGAACACCGCAATCAGCAAATGGGTATGCTGCTGACACCATGCCATATCCTCGGCAGCATCATAACTGGCTTCACCCAACCCGCGGGTGTCCAGAAAACGGATCAGTGACTGTTCAGGATTGGGAAAATCATAGAATCGTGCCGTCTGAGTACAGGCTTGGAATCCGTTACCGATCTCGATCTCTGGGGCACCCGTTATAGTGCGTACGATTGAGCTTTTTCCTGATTGGGCCTTGCCCAGTAGCCAGAATACGGGGGGCGGTAATCGCCGTTTGATCTCACTAATTTTTGTCGACAATTCGGCGTCGCTGACGCGTGGATACAAAATTGCGTCGCGTAAACCAACCCAGAAATTTTTACTCGCCATGTTATGGACAGCTCTGACGCTAAGCGCTGCTTACTTTCAACAGTAGGGCTTTTTCTTAGCTCTCTTATTTGGTCTCACCGGCGCTCATACTGACTCAGCCGCTCGTATTCCGCACGGACTAATTCCGGACCATATAATTTTTCCAGGCGCCGTACGGTGAAATGGCCCCAAGCCATGTACTGGAAATGCTGAATGAAAACCGTATTGATTGCCGCACCCCCGGCCGCACCGATCAGCGGAACCGCTTGAACCGCCGCTTTTTCGGATAAAGCAATCGAGAACCGACTCGATAGGGTCGTCACAAGCTTCACTACCAAGGGCGCCGCCTCGCCTTTGAATCCATGCTCAAGAAGATAGCGTTGGGCATTGCGCACGGCGAGAGACAAGGCAACGCGTATGCCGTAGTAGCCCGTTTCGGCGGCATCGTCCTCTTCGGATCGGGCGCCTAAGGCGAAGACCTCCAGGCAGGCCAACCGGGTCTCCAGCTGTTCGATGTCCTCACCCTGGCTCCGGGCGATCTCGGCAATGGATCTCAGCATGATCGTTGTAGTAATGGGGATTTCCACCAGCAAAGCCGGCAGGCCAAACCAGCCACTCACGCCGCCGGAAAAGATGCCGAGCAGTTTATGAAAGCGGTTTCTCGGCGGGATCTGTCCCCGCCTCTTCAAGCTCCCCACCGCCACTTCCAAGGCTTTCATGACGCTGCGCTCGGTCATTCCATGCAGACTCTGGTACCAACTCTTTGGGAGCAGTTTAAAAGCGATCTCCATGGGCGTGCCAACAACGTTGGTAAGGCGCGCCGCCAGGCTGGGATGTTCGAGGTGGCGGTGGGCCTTTTTAAGTAACGCGAGATCGCTGGCGGAAAAACCCATGGGTAGCTGATTGGAAATCGAAACGGCGGCCATCGGTGTAATACGCTACTCGCCCATATCCTGGTAGACTATGGGTGGTCGAAGGTTTAAAGAATACCCAAAGTGATAAGATCATAGGATCCATGTAAACAATATTACCTCCGGCATTAAATGACCGTCGGAGGCAGCGGATCGGTTGAGCATATAGCCCCATCCGATAAGTTGTCAAAAGAAATGCGTAGGGAGACACTGGAGAGATTGAAGAACCATGATGGTCAAAATCGCTAATTGAAAATCTAAAATCTAAGACAATGCCGAACCCATTCACTTCCAACGATAAGCTAAAGGGCTTTGCGACCGGCGTGGGGATCTCTCTGCTAACGCCGCTGGTATTGACCGCGCTCTCGACATTCGCGAGACCGGCGGCACGAGCCGCGATCAAGGCCGGGCTAGTGCTTTACGAACGGGGCCGGGAAAAGATCGCCGAAGTAAATGAGATGATCGAGGACTTGGTGGCGGAAGTTCGGGCAGAGCTGGAAGAGAGCCGCGCCGAGCTGAATGAGACGATGACCGAGACCGAAGAATCCGCCGGTTCATCTGCGGAAGGGAGAGATCCGATGGGAGCTAAACCAGATAGCCCTCGTAGCGAAGCGTAAAGGTTACGACCCTTCTCCAGCTATGACGGAAACCTATGGGAACGACAACGCCGTCAGTCGCGGGTAAGGTTACGGACGGCTTTTGGGAGTTCACAAGTTTTCAGCTTTATCGGTGCGCTCCCAGGGTAAATCCAAGTCCTCCCGGCCCATATGCCCAAAGGCGGCCAATTCTCCATAGACATGCCCCTGAAACTCCTGCGGCAAATGACGCAGATTAAGATCACGCACGATCGCGCCTAAGCGGAAATCGAACGTCTGTTTAAGCAATCCGACGATTTCTTCGTCTTTCCGCTTGCCGGTGCCGAAAGTATCCACCCGGATGCTGACGGGACCGGGCAGGCCGATGGAATAACTCAATTGAATCTCGCATTCGCTCGCCAACCCTGAAGCGACAATGTTTTTAGCAGCGTAGCGGGCCGCATAGGCTCCTACACGATCGATCCGCATCGGGTCTTTGCCACTCAGGGCGGCCCCACTGTGCCGCGCATATTCGCCATAGGTGTCAATGCCAGTTTTACGCCCCGTGAGGCCGGAGTGCAGCATAGGACCGCCATCGATGATCGGGCCGTACGGGTTGACGATGAACTGCGTTCCGGCATCCGGCTTGATGGCTTCGTCGGCGAAAACGGGTTCGACGATCCGTCCATAGAGTTCGTCTCTCAATTGCTTCTTTCCGGGTAAACCGAATTCAGGATGGCTGACCAGTAACGTGAGTGTATGAATACGGCTCGGGTGTCGGTTGGTGTATTCCACACTGACCTGAGCCTGCGCATCCGGCGCGAGATAAGGAAGCGCTTGCCGCGACTGAGCTAATTGCCGGGTCAACCGATGCGCCAGCCAGATCGGCATCGGCATCAGCGCGGGAGTCTGCTCGCAGGCATATCCAAAGGCGTTGACTTGATTTAGGGCGACGACCCGGTTCAACTCACCGTTATCGAGGAAGCGCTCGTCCAAGGGGGCATAATCACCGTGATGCAGATCCTGAATACTGGTGAGGATCGTGCAATCTTGTGCATTGAATGAGGTTTGGGGTGTATAACCCACGGCCGCGATGACCTTACGCGCCACATCGACGAAATCCACCGTGGCTTGAGAGGCAAAACGGCAGGAGATAAACACGATCCCATTGGCACTGACGCATTCGGCAATGACTTTGGAAAACGGATCCTGCACGAGAAATTTATCGACAATGGCATCGCTGATCTTATCGCAGAGTTTATCCGGATGACCGGCGGTGACGGAATCGGATGTGAAGATATAATCGGCATTCATAGCCTGTCCTCCGCGGGCTCAACCGGAACGGTGGAAGCTTTGTTGTCATCGGCCGTCGATTGCGTTACGGTTTTTTTTAGCAGTTCATTGAACAACAATGGCGCAATGGCGCCGATGCCTACTACCAGCAAATCCGCGAATGACAAAGGGGAATTTCCCAGCAACTGACGCAACTTAGGCACCGCAAGGGTCAAGAGCTGAGCGACCACCGACCCACCGACGGCGAGATCCAGATAGCGGTTCGGGATCTGCTCGGCGCGGCTAAACAAGGTCGAGGTGGGAGAACGGCAACTGTAGGCATGCAGCAATTCCCCAATCGTCAGGGTGGAAAAAGCCACCGTATTGGCCCTGGGGCCTGCCCCGTATTTCATCCGGGCATAGGCATAACCCGCGAGAGTGCTCAACGTCATGACGGTGGATTCCGTTCCCATCCGCCGCAGATCCTGCATGCGTATAATCGGTTCATCGGGATCCCGGGGGAATTGCCTCATGATGTCTGGTTCCTTCGGGTTCGACGGACAAGGCGAGACCGGGAAAGATATCGCTGATCAGGTTGATCCACAGCAATTGCATGGGATTCAATAGCTCGCCTAGACCCAGCGCAATACCGATGAACATGACTTCGATCTCGGTCAAGTTTGTCGCCAGCAGAAAATGCACGGTCTTACGGATATTGCCGTGGATGGTACGGCCCTGCTCGATGGCCGTAATCATGGTCTGCAGGTTATCGTCCTCCAGTACCACATCGGCCACCGAGCGCGCCGCATCCGTGCCGCTCGCGCCCATGGCGACGCCGATATTGGCAGCCTTGAGGGCGGGACCATCGTTAATGCCGTCACCGGTCATCGCCACCACCCTGCCTGCCTTTTGTAAAGCCCGCACGATCTGCAATTTATGTTTGGGACTAACCCGTGCGAACACGTGCAGCCCTTCCACCAACGCCGAGAGTGCTGTTTCGTCGAGTGTTTCGAGCCGTGGAGATTCAAGTAGCTTAAGCGGTTTTCCTGCGCTCAGGTCCAATTTACGGCCCACAGCGTAAGCGGTAGCGCTCTGGTCACCCGTAATCATCACCGTACGGATGCCCGCCTGATGGTATTGCTGAATGAGCGTCTCCATACCGGCGCGCAGGGGATCGGTAAGGCCGACCATACCCAACCAGACCAGATTTTCAGGTTCGCCGTCCTTTAAGTGACTGTCGGTGTAGGCCATCCCCAATACGCGCAACGCTTCTCCCGCTAAGCGTTCATTCTGTTCAAGGATACGGCGGCGCCGATCCTCCTGCAGAATACAGAGCTCGCCCCCGATCAACTCGCGGTTGCACAACGAAAGTACGCAGCTAGGGCTGCCTTTGACCGCCACAAAGGGTGTATTGTCCGCCGAGGTGTGCAGCGTGAGCATATAGGGGCGATCCTCGGCGCGGTGGCGGATTTCCACACGCGGGTAATCCCGACGAAGGGTATGCGCGTTCAACCCGGCTAGGATTGCCAGCTCCACCAGCGCGTTTTCAGTTGGGGAACCGTTTAAATGATTGGACCGGGGATCATTAAGCTCGGTTTCGCTACATAATACGACGACCTGGAGTAACCGCTTGAGCTCCGTGAATTCCAGCGGTGTGATTACATGCCCGGAATCGGCATGCCGGAAAAGACCCTCGTTGATCTCGAGACGGTGTTCCCCTGTAAACAGGGTCACTGCGGTCATTCGATTCATGGTCAGGGTCCCTGTTTTATCCATGGCGAAGATCTGCACGGAACCGAGGGTCTCGACCGCATCCAGCCGGCGGATAGCCACATTATGCTGGCGCATATTGCGGATGCCGAGCGCCAGTGTCGTCGTGGCCACCGCTGGCAACCCCTCGGGTATAGCGGAGACTGCCAGCGAGACCGAGGATTTAAGCATCTGCAACCAGCCCTGGCCGCGCAACAGACCCATGCCGAATATGCCAAGGCAGATTGCACCGCTGAGAATCCCAAGCTGGGTTCCCAATCGTTCGAGCTGCCGTTGCATGGCCGTTTCGGTTGGCTTGGCCGCACTGGTCATCGCCTGGATCTGTCCGAGCTGCGTGGTTTCGGCGGTGGCAACCACAATCCCTTGGCCGCTACCACCGGTGACCATCGTTCCCATGAAGGCCATGTTTTTCCACTCACCCAGAGGCGCATCCGCATCGCAGGGTTCACGGGCTCGTTTAACGACGGGCATGCTCTCGCCGGTCAGTGAGGATTCGTCCAAGGTTAACCGCTGCGTATGGAACAGCCGCACGTCCGCGGCCACATAGCTTCCCGGAGAGAATAATAAAAGATCGCCGGGTACCACCGCTTCGATGCAAATTTCCTGAGTGAGGCCATCACGCATCACCTGAGTAAATCGGGGGGCCGTTCGGGTAAGCTCTAGAATCGTCTTTTCGGAATGCTGTTCGGTGATGTAGCCAATTAGGGCATTGATCATCACCACGCTCACAATCACCGCCGCATCCGCTAAACCGCCGGTCATTAGGGAAATCACGGCGGCAGCACCTAACATGGCAACCGGGAAAGAAATAAACTGATGAATCAGAATGCTTAAATTCGAGCGGCCCGCTATGGCGGGTAACTGATTGGCCCCGTAACGAATCCGTCTTGCCGCCGCCTCGGCCGAACTCAGGCCTGAACAAGCATTGGTTTCCAAGGCGGTCAAAATCTCGGTGTCTAACTGGGTGTGCCAAGCTTGGACCTGCTGGTGCGTCTGCGCCAAATCCAATCGATGGGCATCGCCCTGTGCTTGCTGTATGTTGAATTTACGGAGACGGTGTACAATGGCCAACAATTCTCGAACCCATGAATAACGCCTGGAAAGTGGCCGTGGGTTAGGATTCTTCACGACCGGCTTCGCAGAGCAACCTGCCAATTCGGATTCGATAGTTGTGGCAAGCGTAGCGGGGGTCTGAATCCGCACATCGAAAAGAACGAGTACCCGTCCGGTGCGTGTATTGGCTTCGACCGAGCGGATACCCGCCACCGCGACAAGCTTGTGTTCCAAGCGGTACTTGATCTGCGCGTCCCGATACAAGCTCGGCACCTCGAGCCTTGCTCTGCCTCTGACCGCCGTGTGTACGGCTTTGACCCGAAACACAGCGTTCTCAACCCGGGTGTGCTCTAACAAACGAGCCTCCTTGTTGGCCTATGGGAATGGGCATTTCGAACCGATATATAACGCCGTATCGTGAAGGCTAAGGGTTTTAAACCTGTTTCCTAGAAATCTAATTAGGTCCATTCTTTACATTCGATTCAATGCCAAAGGCGCACTATGTCTAAAATCCCCTCCAAGTCTGCTCAGAAGACCTCTCTGACCGCCGCCCAGATCTGCCATCATATCCGTGGACGGGTGAGACTGCGTATCCCTGATCGACGCGGCGATATCGATTATTTCACTTTGTTGCAGCAGAAATTCGCATCTCTCGATGGGGTCCAACTTGCGAATGTTAACCCCTCTACAGCCAGCCTGTTGATCGGTCATTCATTAGGCATGGACCGCTTAGCCGATTACGCCAGAGCGGAAAATCTATTTGACCTAACAACCAACCCGCCGGTCACACCGCTTGCTGATCTCATTTTCGGACAGGCATCCTCAATTGATCAGCAGCTTCAAGTTTTATCTTTCGGCGGCGTGGACCTCAGAAGTTTGGGCTTCCTGGTTCTCTTAAGTTTAGCATTCGTACAGATTCTACGAGGCCAGTTCTTCGCGCCCGCCGTCACTTTGCTTTGGAATGCGCTGCAGATGTTGGTAATGGAAACGAAAAGAGAGCCGAGAGACCCACATAAAGCGTAGCCTCCAGCTCAGATTCTTCACCTTCGCCTAAAAGATCGCCTTGAAGCCATTCGCAGCATAAGCAACAGCCTCGATCGCACTTCATGAAGTCAATCTAAAGACCGCTTAGATCAACAAAGGCTTGCTGTTGGCTAAAAATCTGGCTTTAAACTGGTCGGCAGGTAATGGCGGGCTGATCAAATAACCTTGCATCTCTTCACAATGCTTTAAGCGCAAAAAGCTCAACTGCGCCTCCGTCTCCACGCCTTCGGCAACGGTCTCAACATCCAAGCTATGCGCCATCGCTATAATGGTTTTAACAATCGCTGCATCGCGATGGTCGTTCGTCAGCTCCTGTACAAAGGACTTGTCGATTTTAAGCTTAGCCACCGGTAGCTTTTTAAGATAACTCAGCGAGGAATACCCCGTGCCAAAATCATCTAGGTAGCACTGAATTCCCAATTCATTCAATCGCCGGATCGTCGAAATACTGTTGTCGATATTCTGCATGGCAACCGTTTCCGTTATTTCCAGACCGAGGAAATGGGGCATCAAACCGGATTCACTCAAAAGTCCCCTGATAGTCGTTTCTAGTTCGGGGCATTGGAATTGCGAGGGGGAAAGATTCACGATTACGCGTAGAGGGGAATAGCCTTCTTGTTGCCACTGGTTGTTTTGTAGACAAGCCTCGCGTAACACCCATTCGCCGAGCGGAATCATGGAACCGGTCTCTTCGGCGATCGGAATAAATTGCTCAGGTAATAGCAGTCCAAGGTCGGGATGACGCCACCGTAAGAGAACTTCCATTCCGGTTATCGCGCCCGTGCTGAGTTTGATCTGGGGTTGGTAGAACAGCTCAAACTCCTTGTGCCGGAGACCCTGAACTATGGCGCTTTCCAAGTCCATGCGCAAGCGGATCTGACGACTGATTTCAGGATCGAAGAAGCTGTAGGTGCCTTTGCCCAAGCCTTTAGCATGATACATCGCAAGATCGGCATTCTTCATAAGCGTTTCAGCCTCGGTGCCATCATCGGGAAAGATACTGATGCCAATGCTCGTGGTTATCTGGAGCCGATGCCCCTCAATATTAAGGGGTTGGTTTAACATCGCGTGAATCTTTTGCGCGACCGTGGCGGCGTCCTTGTGGTAAGTGATCTGCGAAAGCAGCACGGTGTACTCGTCCCCACCCTGGCGAGCGACCGTATCACCTTCACGCAAACAGCCGCCTAAGAGCCGAGCCACCCGTTGCAGCAAGCAATCCCCGATGTGGTGACCCAAGCTATCGTTAATAATTTTGAACTGATCCAAATCCAGGAACATGACGGCCAATTTACGCCGGTGATGTCGGGCCTGTGCCAGGGCAAGGTTGAGGTGATCATTGAACAAGGCCCGATTCGGCAACTGGGTGAGTAAATCGTGGTGGGCCTGGTGGCGGATAGTCTCCTCCATCTGTTTGCGCAACGTGATATCCAGGCACACAAGCAATAGTTCTTTAGGCCGACCGGCGTGATCGAGAATGAGTCTCGCACGCTCATGCACCCAGATGATCGAGCCGTCCCTTTGCACCTTTCGAAAATCGAACTGACTTTGGCGGATCGATTCAGAGAAAATATTCGCAAATTGTGCTCGCACCCATTTCCGGTCCTCAGGGTGAATCACATCCCACAGCTTCCGCCCCGTCAATTCCTCCTCAGTGTAGCCCAACGACTCTGCCCCACACCGGTTGACCGATTTCAGAATTCCATCAGGGAGAACCGTGAAATACATATCAGGCGCGAAGTGATAGAGATCGTGATAGCGTTCCTCACTCTTCTGCATTCTAGCCCTCGCCGCTTTACGCTCGATATAGGTACCGATCATTTCAGCCGCTGTCTGCAGCAATCGTATATCCTCGCGACTCCAGGCTTTTACCCAATGAGTATCGTCGAAACCGACAAATCCATACCAGTTCGCCTTTACCGTGATAGGCAACACCAGGATTGAAAGAATATCCTGAGGTTCCAAAACCTCGCGCTCACTCGATGGGAAATCGGCCACCCTCCCCTGAATGGCACGCCCTTGCGACAATTCGGTTTCCCAGCGCTTGAATCCCGCCGCATAAGGAACGCCCTGCACCACTGGATTATCGATCTGCGGCATAACACCATACGCGCAAACCTCTTCAATCTGGCGAGTGCAAAGGCGATGTTGGGAATCTCGATAATTTTCGAATACATAGACTCTGTCGACATCCGCGCACTCCAATAAATGTGACAAAGCTTGTTCGAGTGCGTCCCGGGTATCGCAAACAAGCGCTTTCGAACACCGGGCTAGTCCTTCCTCATAACGCAAGCGACTACTTAGTGCTTGCTCTGCCTGCTTGCGATCATGGATGTCCAAAGCCAGCTCGAACCGCACATTTCGTTGATCGGGCCAGCGAATGGATTTACTGATGCAGCGATACCAGCGGTGATTGCGCCGGTTCTTCTGCTCACGCACTTCGGTATGGTCTAGGTGTTCCCCCACATAAGGCAACGGGTTGCAACAGAATACACAAGGTTTCTTAAGGCCATGGAGCGCTTCATAACAGGGTTTATTAGCTATATCCGCCCCGAACACAGCTCGCGCCCGGGCGTTGACATACAGTAATTCATATGTTTTAGCGTCAGAGACATAGATAATCTCATCAATACCGTCAAAGATCGAAATGAGTTCTTTTCTTTCTTTGTTGAGCAGCTCTTCCTTGCGTTTGTACTCGGTGATATCGATATCGAAGCCGATCACGCGGACCGCTTCACCCTCGGCGTTGCAAATCGCTCGGCCGCGTGCTTGGATCCAAATCACGTCACCTGATTTATGGAGCATACGATGTTCACAGAGATACTCATCGGTCAAACCATCAAGATGAGTCTGCAAAGCATCGGCCGCTGGGGCGCGGTCATCGGGATGAACGTAAGTTATCCATTCACTGACGTCGTTTGCTATCTCCTCATCGCGATAACCTAGAATCTGCTTCAGACTGGCATCCAGATAGAACTCGTTGGTTTTCAGGTTCCAGTCCCATACTCCGATTCTGGCAACGCTGACGGCTTGAGCATAACGCCAATGCTCGTCCAATAAGGCTTCTTCCTTAGAGTTATCGTTCATTTCTAGTTCTCAATGCCAATTAAGAAGCCGTTGGAGTCATAGAGCTGGTATATGGGGACTCACAGAGAGGCTCGCTTTGGTTTGGATCGGGCTATTCCTCTGATAACCGCGCACTTTAACCCTTTTTTAATCTATTTATCAACACGTCGAGAATCGCTCGGTTATTGCCAAAAAAATGGGACGCGGAATGCCTCTTCCCTGGAAGATCGGGAAACGATTACAGCTCAAATTCGGCGTATCTCAAAATTTCTCGCGTCTTTCCGCCGAGCGTGAGCCAATGTTGTGGAGAGACGCTGGTAACTCCCAAGTTTGAATCACCATTGACAATTGCCAGTCGAATGGATATTTTGTAGCCAACTTCAGGTGTCCGTTACGCAAACCGTAATACGCAATGCGTAATGGCTGAATCGGGAAGTTGGTCGAAGTCCAACGCTGCCCCCGCAACGGTAGGTGATATGGGGCGGACCAGAGTGCCACTGCTTAATCGCGTAGTTATAAAAACACCAGAATAGCTTTGAAGAACGCGCGATGAGTGGGAAGGCGGTCCGTCTTGGGTGACGAACCCAATCACAAGCCCGGAGACCGGCCTGAAGAACTATCTGTGCGTGTTGCGGAGGGCGACGCCTAAACCTTGAGTTAGGGAGCTTCTTCTCTGTGAGCGCATTCGTGCAAGCGGGCGCTAACTTCAGGGGAACTTCCGTCATCATCGATTTTACCTCCTGAATATCCCAGTAGCTCGCTGGATACCCGCGAGTGCACCTCATCTAGCGAAGGCTCTTGTTTTTTGACTCGCCGTTGCCACGACGCCAACCCGCTGGGAAAACTAAACATTCAGGAGTCGAAGGATGAAAAATACGGGTTTTATTTGGCACTCGGTCGTAGGCACGTGTGCGATGATGTCTTCAGCTCAGGCGGAAAATGTAAGACCATTAATCACCGAAGATGCTGCGCCGCTGCTCCTGCAAGAGACCGTGGTAACCGCAAGCCGGTACGCCGAAAACATCGAATCGGTGCCGGCGAATCTCTCGGTGATCACGGCACAGGATATCGCCAGCTCAACGGCTAAAGACATTCCGAGTATCCTCGAGCAACAAGCCGGTTTGCACGTTTATGACATCACCGGAAATCGGCGAAGCTATCGGGTGGACAGAAGTGGCTTTGGCGAAGGCGCCGCACTGAACTCACTGGTATTAGTAGATGGGAGGCGCGTTAATAATCCAGACCTGAGCGGCTCGGATTGGATGCTGATCTCCCTCGATAGGATCGCGCGCATTGAAATCATCAGAGGCAGCCGGGGAAGCGTATTGTATGGGGATAACGCCACCGACAGCGTGATCAATATCATCACCAAAGCGGGAGAAGACCGGTTTAGTGCCGAAGTGAAAGCGACGGCGGGCAGCTACAGCACCGTGGGCATCAGCGCCGCCGCCAACGGTATGGCCAAGGAACTTGCTTATGCTGTTTCAGCTAGCTATTTAGAGTCCGACGACTATCGCGACAACAGCAAGACCGATCCCCGTGACATCGGCCTAAACCTGGCTCATCCCATTGCGGACATTGCAAATCTGGAGTTCAGCGCGGGCTATCATAAAGATAATACGCACCTGCCGGGTGCGTTAAGGCAAAGCGAACTGGACGCTGGGATACGCCGGACGGCGAGCACCCATCCTCTGGATTTCACGGAGACCGAAGACTATTACGCGCAACTGAATCCGGAACTGTTTTTATTGCGGAACAGTAGCTTCAAGGTTCCGTTTTCCTACCGCAATAGAGACCAATCGTTTTTCGCATCCTTCTCCGGAGGGCAATTTGAAGGCGACACGCAGATTGACACCACCGCGGTTTCGCCGCAATTCGTCATTGAAGAACCCGTCGGCGGGTTTGAAAATCATCTGACCCTCGGCTTTGATTATTACACTTCAGATGAGGACATCAAGAACCAGTCACTATTTTTCGGTACCCTTGACGTCGGTCGATTTGAGTTAAAGAAGAAAAATCAAGGCTTCTATCTTCACAACGAATTTTATCCCATAAGCCAGCTCGCACTCTCAGCAGGCTACCGACACGATAAGGTGAAATATGAGTTCTCGTCGACAGCGTCCGGTACCTCAGACGATACCGATTACGATGAAAATCTGCTTACCGCGGGCATCAATTATAAGTTTTACAAGGAGTCCTACGTCTACGTCAGCTTTTCCGAAGGCTTCCGATATCCCGTAATGGACGAACTTTTTAGTTTTTATACGAATACCATCAACGCTAATTTACATCCGCAAACATCCGATGATCTTGAGATTGGCGTTCGTCACTATCTAAATCCGAACCTGTTCGTAAATCTGAATTTCTTTCGCATCGATACCCAAGATGAGATTTTCTTCAATCCAGCGACATTCGCCAACGAGAACATGGATGCCAAAACACGGCGGGATGGTATCGAGATTGGCTTTGGCTTCGATTCCACCAAGATCAGCTTAAACGGAACCTACACCTACCGGGCTACCGAAATCAGAAGCGGGCAATTTTCCGGCAATGAAATACCCGATGTACCTACGCATCAATTCTCCCTAGATGCCGCATGGCATCCCCTGAAGCGCCTTACCGTCGCAATCAACGGCGTTTACGTGGGCGAGCGATTACTCGAAAGTGATTTCGCCAACGCGTTTTCCGATCAAGATAGCTATACCGTGGTGAATACGAAGCTCAGCTATCGCTGGCGCCAATGGACCGCTTTTATGGACGTGAATAACGTTCTCGACGAAAGCTATGCGGCCTATGGCGTGCTCGGTACGGCACCCGTCGAACCCGCCTATTATCCATCGCCGGAGCGGCATTTCCTGGCCGGGATACAGTTCAATTATTGAAGATTTGCGATTTGGGGAAGATTTGAGATTTGAGATTGAAGATTTGGGATTGAAGACTTTAAACACACGAAGGTCTGTGATCGAGCCGTGGCGAAGAATCAGCCTCGGTGTTGCACTAGTCCTGCTCAGTATCGGATGGATGACATCACCCGCCGTTGCCGGCATTGTGGACGCGATGGGCCGGGAGGTTTCGCTCAAGCATGAGCCGAGAAAAATCGTTACCCTGGCGCCTAGCCTCACCGAGATCGTGTACTTTTTGGGGCTGGGTGACCGGGTGGTTGGCGTCACTCAATTCAGCTACTTTCCGCCAGAAGCCAGGAACAAGCCTAAGGTGGGCAGCTATGTTGATCTGAATGCAGAGAAGATTATCAGCCTCGCTCCGGATTTAGTGATAGGCACGAAAGATGGCAACCAACCGGCAGTGGTGGAGCTTTTAGAGCAGGCCGGCCTGCCCGTGTTTATTGTCAATCCCAAAGCCGTCCGGCAGGTTGTAGACACCGTAGTCACCATCGGCCAGTTGTGCGGCGTTGCGGATAAGGCGTCAGCTCTGGCCCATGAAATGTCCATGGAAATCGATCGGATCGTCGCTAAAACCACTGCTTTGCACAGGCCGTTGGTTTTTCTTCAGGTTAATTCAAAACCAATCATCAGCGTGAACCAGAAGACATTCACCCACGATCTGATTCGTCTGGCCGGCGGCCGTAATATGACCGAAACCGAACCGGTCACCTACCCCAGAATCAGCTTGGAAGAAGTTGTGCGCAGAAAACCGGACGTGATTATTATTTCTTCGATGCAGCGCGGTGGCGATTTCGAGGAAGCCAAACGGCAGTGGCTCAAGTGGCCGGTGATTCCCGCCGCAAGACACAAGCGGGTCTATTTGGTGGACTCAGACCTCACCGACCGCCCTTCACCCCGGATTATTCAGGGATTGAAAATCCTAGCCCGCTATATCCATCCGGAAGTGGATTGGGAGCATGACTGAGGGTGGCGTTCTGCAGAGGCCCTTGACCCGATCCAAAGTGGCCGGCCTAACACTGGTGATGGGTTTCCTGTGTGTCGTCGTGGGGAGCGCTTCCATGTTGATGGGAACGGCGGACATCTCCGCGCGCCAACTCCTTGCTCTCGTTACGGGACACAGCGGCGTTACGGATTCCTCAAAACTGATTCTGCTCCAAATCAGATTGCCGAGAATACTTCTGGCCGGACTCGTAGGTTACGCGCTTTGCCTGGGTGGGGTAGTATTTCAAGCCCTGCTGCGTAACCCGCTCGCCGATCCCTTTATCCTAGGCGTCTCCAGTGGTTCAGCATTCGGCGCCATTCTGGGCATTATCCTGGGCTTCGGCTTCGGTCTTGGCGTGCCCGCGATGTCCTTCGCCGGCGCGTTGCTCACCCTTCTCCTGCTCTTGGCGATAGGGACAAGAGGGATGGGAATGGAATCGTCCACCATCTTGCTGACCGGCGTAATCATCAATGCGTTCTTCACGGCCATTATTTTATTTTTCATTTCGGTAGCGACTGATGCTAAGCTGCATTCCATGCTGTTCTGGCTGTATGGTGATCTTTCCCAAACCAGCTACGCGAATTTAGGGTTGATCGCGCCAGTACTGCTCCTCGCCAGCGTGGTTGTTTATGGATTCGCCGGCCATTTGAATCTGCTTACCGCCGGCGAGGAAACCGCCCTGCAATTAGGCGTCGACGTTGAGCGCACCAAAAGAATCGTGCTGGTTGTGGTCTCCGTGCTCATAGGAACCGTGGTCGCCTTTTCGGGGCTTATCGGCTTTGTCGGACTCATCGTGCCCCACTTGGCCAGGATGGCCTTCGGTTCCGACCACCGGTTATTGATTCCAGTGGCCTCCCTGGGAGGAGCCTGCTTTTTGATTGCCGCCGACACGCTCGCCAGAACCTTGATCTCACCTAGTGAGCTGCCGGTTGGCGTGATCACCGCGTTCCTCGGCGCTCCCTTTTTCATTTATCTGCTCAAGAAAAAAGGCAGCCAATGGAGCCGGTCCTGAGATTGATTGGAATCTGTTGCGGGTATGGGCCAACGCCGGTGCTCAACAACACCAATCTGCAGGTAAAGCCTGGGGAAATCCTCGGCATATTGGGCCGCAATGGTTCGGGCAAAAGCACGCTGCTTAAGGTGATGGATGGAATACTTCGGCCCCAAGCCGGCGAGTTGTTAGTGCACGGGAAACCGTTGCAGAAAATCAATCGTGCCCAACTTGCCCGCACCGTGGCTTTGGTAGCGCAGGAATTTCATTTTCAGTTTTCCTTCTCGGTCACGGAAGTGGTGCTCATGGGGCGTTTCCCCCATTTAAAGACCTTGCAATTCGAAGGACCAAAGGATATGGCGGTAGCCTACGAGGCAATGCGCGCCACATGTTGTCTGGAGCTAGCCGATAGATCGATTCACGAGCTTTCCGGGGGCGAAAGGCAGCGGGTGCTCATCGCCCGGGCTCTAGCGCAAGAACCCGATGTCATTTTGCTCGATGAGCCGACTTCTTTTCTGGACCTAAAATTCAAGCGGGAGATCTTCCAGCTGATCGAGTCTCTGAGCAAAGACAAAGGATTGAGTGTAGTGCTGGTTTCCCATGATATCGATCTCGCCGCACAATACTGCCACCGAATCATGATGCTCAACAACGGTGAGGTCCACACAATCGGCATGCCGGAGCAAGTCATTACCGCAGAAAATATCCAAGCCGTTTATGATTGCCCGGTTCTGGTGGATCACAATCCAACCACAGGGAAACCCCGTGTCAGTTTATTTTGACCCCCCTTATAGAAAATTCCCTGTCGTAGCGGACGCCGATTACTAACGCTGTTGTGCGGCAGTTTGGATGCCCTGAGTATACGCGGGGTGTATTGAATCGAGTGATCACACTTTTTGGGGACACTGCCCTCATCCTTACCTGGCTCATTGTCACTGCAAGTCCGATTAAACAAGCCTAAAATTGATACCCAAAAGGCATCTATTACCCCATTCGAGAGAGTTTGTTTATAAGCATATTAGTCTATTATTATATTCAATATCTTCTAGACTAACCACAATCCGAGAGGACGCTTAATCATGAATAGAGTTCGCACATTGATACTTTCCGCCGCCATGGCCGCCGCTGCCAGCGGGTCGCTTCAAGCCAGCGAAGCCCCATATCCGCTTGCTCCCGTACCCAATCAGGAACTCATAACGGCTCAACAGAAGGCCTTCGAGGCTCAACAAAAAATATACTTACAAGCCGCAGAAGCTCAGCAAAAGGCGATTGCAGAATATAGGCAAAAGATGTACGAGCAACAACAGGCCTTCATGAAAGCGCAACGCGAAGCGATAGCCCAACAACAAAATGCCATTCCACCACAGCTTGTCACGCCATACGGCATGCAGAGCAATTGGGCGGAGGCGCAACATAAGGCCATGGAAGTTCAGCGCGAAGAGATCGAGAAGCAGATGCGCTCAGCCATGGAACAGCAGCAAGCCTTCATGGATGCCCAGCGTAACGCGAGATTAGCTACGCAGGAATTTACGTACGCTTACGCGCCGACACCCGCGCTTGTCCCCCCTTATTTCGCAGAACGTTTCAGCGTGCAGCGAGAAGCCTTCGACAAAGAACGCAAGACGTACTTGGATGCTGTGCGGGCTCAACGCAAGGAGATCGCGAAACAGATGCAAAAGAGGTATGAAGAGCGCCAGACCGCTTTCGAAGCTCAGCGCAAAGCGTTCGAAGAGTTTCATAGAAGCCTTGGCGGACCACTCGCTTCCAGCGACACGGCTAAGCAAAACTAACACTTTACTGTCCACACCGGTCTGATACAAAAAAGTGAGGCGAACGGCTACTCAATACACGGTAGTTGTCAACAAAGATGACGCATTTTTTTAAGCAGCTTTGTTGACAACTACCGAACCCGCAAACCACAACCGTAGCAGGTCATCAGCATGATCCGATGTTTTGGGTTAGCACAGGCGCTCAGGATGCGAGCCACCTCGCGGCGGGTGAGCAGCTCCGGGATACGTTGCGCGCGCTTTGGGACATGAATCGATACATCGAATGACGGCCAATCCAACACTTGCAAATACAAAAATCGGAGGGCATTCAGATACAGGCGGCAGCTGGCGCCGGACAGGTTTCGCTCCTTGACGAGATACAGAAAGTAGGCCTGAATCTCATCAATGCCGAGTTGATCAGGCGCTCGATGGGTATACCGGGCCAGGTCATAAACGGCGGCCAGATAGCTCTTGTGCGTGCGAACCGAAAAGCCACGCAGTTGCATGGCATCGATCATCTGTTGTCGTAATGGGGTCATCGTCCTTCTCCTCTGTTAAAGACTAACAGCGGTCCTTAAAGAGTGTGGACGAAACCGATCTACGAGAACGGAATATCGGAAAAAGCTACCGCAGGGATGCGGTTTAGTTCAACGCCTGTGCTCAGGTGCGTTTGAGGCGATGACCGTTTTTGCGGTAACAAAAATGGGTAGCGGGTCAAACGTCACCTGCAGCGATTTGTCAGGCACATCTTGCATTTGTGACTGGACGTGCCTACTCATCAGCCTGCGGCGCACTGAAAACCTTGCTGTAGTAACCCGATGGATCAAAACAGCAGACTCTCTTTTTGCCGGAGGCGAGCATGTCACATGCATCGTTGATGCGCTTCACGCGGGTCTTCGCCTGTTTGGCCGAAACGATCCAGTGAATCCAATCGAGGCGGGCGATTGTCGTTGTTGCGTCCCACGTAGCCTGGGACAGCGGAGCAGCCTCAAGCGCTTGGGCCAGATCCTCGGGGACCTCCGGCTCAGGCTCCTCCTCCACGGCCATAATTTCGAAGTGGGCATTGTCTCCGATTCTAGAGCCAGAAGTTCGAATCAGATTTTCGTCAATTCTCAGCCAGTGGCTCTTTTGGCCATCCGGCTCAAGTAAGGCGTTGAAACTGTGCCCATTAATCATTCCCGATACAGTTGTGCGACCACGCCTCGGGAGTTTTGCACTTGCTTCGTGGGGCAGGACGACGAAAGCCCACGCGCTGCCGCTGCATGATCTCTTGGGTCGAAGCAGTCGTGCATCGAACTCAGACCTTGTGTCTTGTTGCGTCATGTGATCGTCGCCCGCTCGAAATGCGCCTAACGATCCAAAGCTGAGCCACGCCGACGGGCGAGCGGCTCCGCAAACTCGATAATCGTTGTATAACTCAAACCGTCCATAAACTCAAGGGGCAGTCGGCGTTGGCTCCAGCACGGTGTTAGGCGTTGCGGATTCGTGGTCGCCGCCTCAGGGAAGGCGTGCTTACTTATCCCGTGCTAGCTCATAGATGAGGATGACGACGCCGTCGCCAACCGTCTTCGAGCTAACTAGCCGAAGGGACTTTTTGTCACTCATGTTGCCGAAGAGGCGCTTGCCCGTCCCAAGGATGACAGGGAAGACCATCAGCCGCAACTCGTCAACGAGGTCGTGTTCGACAAGCGTCTGCACGAGTTGGGCGCTGCCGTGGACGACGATGTTCCCATCCAGCCTCTGCCTTAGCTTCTGGACCTCCACCACCACGTCACCCTTGAGCACCGTCGAATTGTTCCATTCGGGCTCCTTGAGTGTCGAGGAGACGACGAACTTGGGCATGCTGTTTAACTTATCAGCGAAATCGCCCTTCAGCGACGGCCAGGCTGCGGCAAAGCCTTCATATGTCACTCGTCCCAACAGCAGAGCCTCGGAGTCGCGGGTCTCGTCTAGCTTGAATTGGTCGCCATCCTTCCCGCGGCTGATCTTGAACGTCCAACCTGCGTGTTTAAAGTCCTCGCCTCCGCCTGGGGCCTCAATAACGCCGTCGAGTGAGACGAATTCGGTTACGATTATTTTGCTCATGTTCATTCTCCTTTTGTTTTTTTGTTGATGTTTGTGATTGGGCTGTTCCGCCGATTTTTTTCAGCAGGATACGCGAACAACGCCTAACATCTAAGGAAGACGCAACAAGGGACAGACCACGTTTTAATCTGAACATCGTGTCAGAAAACGTGGTCTGTCTCCTATTGTTTTAGAACGCCTCCCGATCCCCATCGTCCTCGTAAATCGCCTCCCGCCTGTCACCTCGGGATGTAATATGGTACAGGGCACCGGCAAATTCAATCCGCAGTGGTCTCGCCATACCCGCAGTGTAGATCATTCATTCTGATGTTACAATGCGAGACCTGACCCCGATTTTTTGACCCCGATTTTTCGATGACGCGCACTTTGTCCGATGCCGCACTGGGGACAGGGATAGCCGTCGAAAGCGCCGGAGGTTGGGTCCTCGGTTTCGGCGCAGGCCGTTTGCTGGGTCCTGTTCGCGAGCGCGGTGCGGATCTGCGCAAGCTTCGCCCTGCGGCAGCAATTGGCCAGGAAGCCGTAATGGCGAATGCGCATCAGACCCTTGGGCAGGACATGCAGCAGAAACCGGCGCAGGAACTCCTCGCCTTCGAGCTTCATCACCCTGTCACGGTTCCCGTTGCAGATGGTTTACTTAAAAGCGTTTATAAAACGCTTAAGGGAGGTTATTGCTACTTGCAAAGAGTCGGCTAATGAGTGACCCCGTCCCCCATTGTTATGCGTCTCCACACTATGTTTGAGCCTTGAGTTCCGCAAGACGAGCCTCAACGTTATCAATGGCCTTAAACACGAACGCCCTCTTGATCTTTCGCTTTTCCAGTAGGCCCAGTTCTGCAAGATGTAACAAGTCTGACCGAGCCGTCGGGTACGTTATACAGTGCGAAGTCTTGTGGCTTTCAATTGTATATATGTCTCCAGGATTTCGGATCGCGTGAGAAATGAGCGCAATTTCCCTATGGTTCATGGACTTCGAGAACATTGATGCCCCAAGCACTTCTTCAACGCGCTTAATTTCATCAGCTTTTACGGATAAATACTTCTGTAGTTTCTTTATGGCCCGTAGGATGACTAACAAGTTGAAGTCAATAAAATAGGTCATATCATTTGCATCTGTTTCTGTAAACAGATGGGCCCGAGCGTACTTTGATGGCCCTGACTTTAGAATCGTAGAAATAGAGACGTATTCCATCAGCCAGTAACCGTGATGGGCCATTGACCAATAAAATAGAGCACGGGCAGTTCGACCATTTCCGTCTACAAAAGGGTGGTCGTACCCAATCATAAAGTGGAGAATTATTGACCGAACTACGGGATGTAGAAACTCTTCTGTGTGACTGGATCGATTCGCGAATTCGCACAGAGTCTTAAGCCGCTCATTCAACTCCTCAGCTGGAGGGGGGGAATGAAGAAGGGTGTTGTCTCTGGAGTCGTAGACAGCAATCTCCTCACCAGGCTTTCTAAGCCGCCCTTCTGCCGAAGAATCATGCAGAGTGTCTGCTGTAACAATTCGGTGAAGTTCAAATATCAATTCAGGCATAAGGGAAGAAGCTGCCTCCTCACGAATGAATGACATGGCCCTATAGTTGTTGAAAATCATCTGCTCGCTTTTGTCCCGAGGTTTCCGTCCCTCGCGGAGCATCGCCTTTGCGACCTTGTGGGTTGTTGACGCCCCTTCAAGCTGGCTCGATGTGATTGCCTCCTCTATAAGTGAATTGACGAGGTATCTATCCCGGCTATTCGGGTTAGTGACCTGTTCGGAAATTTCTATTTGGCCACCTGCCTGTTGGTCTACGAGATGCAACCGTTGCTGGGATGGATCCGGCATCCAGTATTGAAACGGTTTGCCATCTTTGGCCAGCAAGGGTAGCTGGCGGTACAGGCTCATTCGGCGGAATTTTGTGATTGTCCACCAGTCTTCATGGCTCTCAACGCCCTCCGGTAACGGCTTGTATTTCAGTCTTTCCCAGTGAAGATACTCACTTCCCCGATCTTTTCCGGCTTCGGTTGGAAGAAGCCTGATGACTCGATTGAGCCTGTCTCTCTGTTCATCGGTGGCGGCTTCAGGATCAAGAAGGTTCTCGAGAGAGGGGGGGCATTCGGGAATCTTCACTTCTACCTAGCCATCTTTGTATAAGAAATCTATAAATAATCTGAAAATTTATAGTTCACTCCCAATTGTAAGCGAACTATAAGTTAAGTACAAATTTATAGTTCCCCCTGTCTCTACGTCGCTACAGAAGCGCTCGAGACGAATAATGCTTAGCTCACCGGACCGCAAAGACGCTAGCCTTTGCGGATCCGTTGCAGCTGCTTGTTCTATCTTATTGCTTACCTTACCACTTCATTGTTTCTCTGAGCTGAGCATCTCTATATTCTTCAACTCTTGTACCGAGTTCGGCTAGTGAATCCGTTAACTCTGCATGTCCGTTGTCTGGTGAATACTCAAGAAAACCAATTCGCATTGAGTTAGAAGCCATAGATAATACGTCGTCATGCACATCTCCTTTTGGAAGTACAATGCGGGACCTGACCCCGCGCTCTTAGGCGCTGCTAATTTGGCACGCTATAACAGGAGATTATTGGCGAAAACTCCTATCTTGCGGCTGGGTAATAGTTGCTTTCCCGGTTTGCGACGAATACCCTACAACTTCATAACGTTGGGTGAGTCCAAATCCCCCCCCTTTCGCCTCAAAGGTCTTGCCGACATATACATGACTACACGCATCATATTGCGTTTCTGTGTCTTTTGGTTGTTCTGTTATTCTTTGTTCTTTACTTTCTCTCTCTTCCTCTACAGTTAGGAATCCTTTTTTGAGCCTGATATATGCTTCCTCTGCAGACGCATTTCCTTGCAAAGATGCCTTGCGACACCAATACATAGCCTTATTTTTATCTGGAATAACTCCAATTCCTTTTTGGTAACAGATACACAAATTGTTAGTGGCGTAAGTTTCTCCTAGCTTCGCTGCTCTCTCGTAATATTTTACCGCCTTCTCTTCGTCTCTTTTGACACCACTTCCTGTTTCATACAAGTTTCCTAGAGCAGCAATTGCTATAGGCACGTCTCTGTCGATGGCCTTATCGAACCAATACTTGGCTTTACCGGAATCTTTATCTACGCCCATTCCATCCCTATATATTACCCCTATTTCATAATAGGCCCTTGGATAGCCTTTGTCATAGGCATCTTTAAACCATTGGATTGCCTTACCACCATCTTTTTCAACACCATACCCATCTCTATACATAATCGCTAAGCCGCTACATCCCATTGCATAGCCTTTTTCGCATGCCAAGGAATAATACTTGCGAGAGAGAGAATAGTCTTCGCTCTTAGCATAGAGCCTTCCTAAAAGATAAAGCAGCCTTCCATAATCCGGCTGATTTTCAAGGGACTTTATACATATAGGTATAGATTTAATTGAGTCTAGCTTATCCCAATCCACACCATCAGCTATTTTCCTTGGGTCATTTGGATTTGAGGCAAGTCTGTCACACTGCGTTATGTTTTCAGCAAATACAGATGAAGCCCAACAAACTGATAAAATCAGCAACATTCTCAAGTAATTCATTTCATTACCCTCATTATTGTTTTGTGCCTAACGCTCTGGCTCACGGGAGAGGGCTGCTTTTTTGGCCCGAATCCCGTGCAGCCAGTTGTTCGGTGTCAAATGAATTTGGTGATTGCCAAATCAAGGTCTTTTCGTAATTGACGATCGGAATTATCGCCTTGTTCAATAAAATTAGCTTCTGCAGATTTAACAACCTGCTTCATTCTTTCTTTATCATCTGGGTTATTGTTCCAAAATTCATTCAGTATCGAAATGCATGCTTTAAAAAAGATCTCCAGGATAATGATCGGTTTCAGTGAATGGGTTATCTGTTAGAATTTCGAGAGCTTTAGGGATCAAATAGAATATGCCGATACCGTGTAAACAAATCTGATATCAGACTGGTCAAAATCACGGAAAACCTTCCTTAAACCATGGATTCTCTCGATAATGCTGCTTTCTTCGCCTGTTAAATTAAAATTTTCAAGTTCATAAATTAATTACTCAGATAAGTTGATTTTTTCCTTCTATATTTTCGGATAGGTTTCATGATCTAAACACCGAACGCCAAAGCTGTGCGGCGTGGAGCGCAGCGGAACGTCCGAACGAGCGCATAATTGTTATGCACTGGATAGAAACAAGAAAGATGCCACCGCCTTATGGTGAAAGTGTTTTTGTTTATTGCCGGATATATGGGCGATTTATAGCGTACTACGAACGCATAGCTGATGATATTAACGGTGGTATCTGGATTAACTGGAATGGTGACAGGGGCATTTTGCCTCCGACACACTGGATGCCATTACCGAAGGCACCTGATGGTGCATAACGGGCTCTTTAGCCGCAGCGACTAGCTGTCGGCTGCAAGAGCAAGGTTATAAGGTTCAATCATAGGATTCTACTCCACGGCTTTTTCCAAAGTTTTTCCCCACAATGTCTAAGGAACTCCTTATCACTTTCTTTAAGTTCTCCTACTATAAGGAATACCGAAGACACGGGAATCGGACTTTATACGCGTACGAAGCAATGACAGCTGACGAATTGATCGCTCTCCACGAATAGTGTCCACCTCATTTTCGTTCGCATTCTGCACTTCAGTGCTAAAGCTTCCAGGTTTGAGATCACTAACTGTTGAAGATAAGATTGTCTTTCACTGTCAGGAACATAGTCTTGTACTTTCTGCTAAAATCATCCCGTTTCCAGATTCATAGTACCAATTCTGCAGCTTGTCGTGAAGAGCTTTGCGTTGCTCAGATGTTAACGGGCCCTCACCGTTATCGATTAGCCGTGTTGGGCTTGCATCCTTTGTGACCGCCCAGAGGGCGGAGTAGGCTTTCAGACGTTTCTCAGATATTCTAAGCGCTATATGACGCCCAATACTGTGAGCAAGGTAGAGCCCGATGATGCCTAAAACAAGTTTGAGAAAAAAGTCTACAAAGGAGGTGATGGCTTTTACTCTGTTTGGATCATTAACAAGATCAATCAGGCAGTCAAGCATAGAGGTTAATCCTTATAACGCCGGAATTAAAGGGGCCGCCCGATTAGGGCGGTCCGCTTGGATGACTTGTTGGGCGTAAAAAGATACTCTGGTAAGTGAGACCGAGAACAAGAATAAAGTAGCTGCTTGAACCCCACTGTTAAAGCCGTAGAAATAATGGGACCGCCAACGGAAAGATACTGCCACTAAACCAAGGCAGGAAATCAAATAGAAATGCCTTGCAGAAAATTTGCCTCGAAATAGTTGGATTGAAGAGCCAAAGTACTTATTAGTACCTTACGTCTGAAATCTTGTGCAAAATGACTAAGAATTTGTTTTTAGAGCACAAAAAACCCCTTTCCCCAAAATCAATACATTTGGAGAGGGGTTTCTATAAACGCTGCATCAAACTTAACCGATACTAGTTACGTGTACCCGATTCAATAACGGGTGAATGTAAAATATGAAATGCATCATGGCATTTCAAATGTACCCCTGTGGGTGAGGGCAATGTTAATTATAGTACATTTGGTTCCGGCTACGCCGGGTTAGGAGGCTTAGCTAAAGGGTGGTTTGATATATTGGGGAGGGTTCGCCCATTTCTCCCAGGATGAGCGATTTTTTGTATTGATAAAGTTCGTCCGGAAGCGATTGACCTGAATAGTAGGAAAGCAACCATAGCTATGGCCCACAAACAGAATTGAAGAATTATTAGTATTCGCATAGAAGTCATTCTGCTGACGCCCAACGCCAGCCATCATGCGCGTGCGTCTTCGCACGTCGCGTGCATGGCTTTGTTGGGCGATTGAGCTTCATAAGACGTGAATGTCATCCACGTAAACAGCGACGGAACCCGGCTGCGATTCTGTGACCGTCAGTTCCAAGGAAAGGTCAGTGCGGCCTTCTTCACGCGTGAATAGCGGCACAACGACGGACCACGTTGGATCCGGCGCATTCTGAATCCGAACTGAGTCGACGAGCGATTCGGCTTCCTCGGGAAGGGGAACGATCGTGCGCCCATACGTAGCTACCGCAGCCTTCATGTCTTCGGCGCTTACGCGCGAACCATCACAAAGGTGAGCGACCTCTGCATATCGTTGCTCGGCGAGAAGCGCCACGATGCGCCGTATGGCCCCCCAGTGCGTGTCGGTCTTCATGGCTATTTTGAGGCCCAACGTTCCGCATGAGCGGCCGAGCAACAGCGAGGTCCGGCGCCTGCGCGAGCAGGCGCGAACTCCATGCGGTTGTTAGGAGCTTTACTACCGGACATTAAGTTGTATCTCGTGTCTCTGAGTGGGAGGCATTGCTTGAAGCCAAAGTTGTTGCTGGCGTAGGTATTCAGCCTCGTTTGCATACCACTCCTTAAGCTTTGAATCATCTTTGCTGAATACCAAGTAGTAAGGAACAAAGCCTTTCCATATTCATGCAAGAATATTTCCACAACCACTTGTCAGCTACGAACTGTGACTGAGATGTTCACCAGAATTGCTTTGACATCGTTAGGGTTCATGCCCGGCATGAGTAGATTGGTCTTTGAGATTGAACCTAGTCCTCCCCCTGTTCCTGCGCACCCACTGACAATTAACAGCAGCGCGCAAAAATAAAATATTCTCGAAATATTCTTCATCTCATAGCTCCGTGAATGTGCGATTTCAAAGCGCCTAACATTGAGTAGCTGGAAACTTTCTGTTTTTAAACATGGAAATTTCCGTCTTTCTTCGTTTAACATAGATCAAACATTTGCGAAACCTAAAATTGATTATTGAGGGATTTTAAAGAGTTATTGGTATTACTTTCAGTCAATTCTGCCTTCGGCCGTTGCAATCAATATGGAAACTTTCGGTCTTTTCAACAGGAAGGTTTCCGTCTTTCCCGCAACCAGACTCGCAAGCCGAATAAAAGGGGTAGACTCATAAGTAAATTGATGCACTGAAAGGCATCGCTCTATCTATGCTCTCGAAACGTTAATATCAGCAGGAATGGAGTAGATCATACCCACCACTATCAACCGGATGATTCACTTCTCAAGCCAATGAAACATCAGGAGGCCATCGAAGGTATGCAACAAGGGACAGACCACGTTTTAATCTGAACATCGCAGAAAACGTGGTCTGTCCTCTATTGTTATCTCTAGCGCGGCTGCTGCCTATCCGGCCGTTGCCAGGCCGCTCGGCCAACTCGGTTTGCCCACCCGGGTTACGCCGAGAGCCCCAGCACGAGCTTTCAATCCATTCTCCAGCGCCTGATACCGCAGCGACAACTTAAAACCCAGTTTCCACTGGTGAAGCTGAAGAAGGCTCTCGGTTGGAAGCCAGCGGTTGCGCTTGGCAAGGGATGGGGTGAGACTCCTGGGTTTTGTAAATGCTCGTTACAGCAACGATAGATCATGACTGTGACCATCAAAGGATTATTCCGGATTGAATCATCTCGTATCTACGGCGCGAAGCCTGCTCACAAGGCTAAGCGCAGACCAATTGCGTGCCGAAGTCACGCGCAACCTAAGCATATCCTCAGTGGTCAAGGTTATGAGCGTATTGGCGAGCCTGCTGCAGCAGCTTGTCTTAGCACGTATGCTCGGCCTGGAGCAGTTTGGTATCTACACGTTTGTGTGGGCAACTTTTCTTACGCTCTCCATCGTTGGGCGTTTAGGTTTTGGGCTGGCGGCGATTCGCTTTGTTGCCGACTACCGCAGCCGGGAAGAGATAGCCTTGCTGAAAGGATTTATTCAGCGTGCCCGGCAGATGGTAATGCTGGCATCGGCCCTAACTGGCATCACCGCATTCGCCGTAATTCTGCTGATTCGCAATCTGGGACAGATTGATGTTGAGGTAATGCATGTGCTTGTCTTGGCACTACCTTTACTCCCCTTCTACGCGCTATCGGAACTGCATGTCGGTATGTTACGCGGGGCGGATCGTCTGCTTCCGGCTCTTGGTACCCACAACGTAATCTTCCCTCTTGCCGTCATTATATTTATCTCTTTAAGTGTACTGCTGACGCCGAAGCCTACCGCAGTAACGGCGATTAGCGCTTCGTTTCTAGCCCTGTTAATTACCTTGGGTTGCCAGTACTTTTTCCTGCGTAAGGCTATCGACTCGGGCTCGGTCAAAGAAAAGGCTGCATATCAAACTCGTACATGGTTGTCCGTAGCTTCGACAATGATGTTGGGTTCGGGCTTTGCCCAGATCCTGAACCAAATGGACATTTTAGTCGTTGGATCTTTTATCGGCACGGCAGCATCGGGTATCTACTCTGTAGCGGCTCGATTCGCTAACCTGGTCAGCTTCGGGCTGCAAATCTCGAATCAATCAACAGCTCATATGTACACACCGCTTTATGTTAACGGGCAAATGCAGAAACTACAGCGGGTAGTATCCCTAACCGTGTTGATCGCGATGATAACGACCGTGCCCATCGTTGCCGTGCTGTTCATATGGCCAAGTCAGACGCTTGCCCTCTTTGGTGAGGCATTCAGTGAACAAGGCGCAACCATTCTACAGGTTCTCCTCTTTGGTCAATTCGTGCATGTCGTCTCTGGGCCGAACGGGTTGTTGATGCAGATGACGAACTACCAGAATGAAATGGCCTTAATACAGCTGGCGACTTTAGTTTTCGATGTGGCTTTGCTGGTCGCCCTAGTCCCGACATTTGGACTATTGGGCGTAGCAGTTGCTACTGCTTCGGCCACCGTGTTTCGCAATCTGGTCATCACAGTCCGCGTTCAGCGCCATCTCGGAATCAATCCAACGGCATTTTCTCGGCATTTGCTACGAGGTTAGTGGTTATAGACGATAAGCGATTTGAACGGCTGCCGAACTCATTGACGCACCGTCTTGCCCCGCAGCTAGGGCAGAAGGCATGGCTTTTGCTGTTAAAGGCCAAGAGGTGTTCGTCATGGCAGGGTGTCACAGCGTACCCGCAAAAGGCCCTGTTCCAGACGCCCGCATTTGAGGTAGTCTTCAAACTCCAGTTGAACGCACGTTGGCCGTTCCGTGCCTTGCTAGGCCAGTTGCGATACAAATGCCGGATAGTATTCCTCTACCAACTGAAAGAGCCGTGCTGACCAAATTACTCGTTATGCGATCAATAATACGGCAGTTGTTCGGCAAAGCATCGGCCTGAATTATTGTACCAGTCGATCACGTGTTTGATGGCTTCAACCGCCTTGGTCCGGGCCGCCACATCGGAATTGAAACCCTGATGCGGCTGCACGTAGATATTGGCCGAGCGTTGCAGACTCATCCGCACCAGTTGCCGGGCGGCGGACAAATCTTCTGTTACTTCCCCCCCCTCCTTCAGCAATTCGGCAAACAGCGACTCGTCGCTAAAGACATCCAGGCCAAGACCAATGAGCCGCCCCGCACAATATAAATCAAGAAGCACCGCTTCCGGCGCAATTTCGCCTCGGGTGAGGTTGATAAAGATGATATTTTTGGGCGCTTGCGATAGGTATTCTTTGGAAAAATAACCCACATTAAAAAACCGGCTCGCCGGGTTTCTGCTAAGGTTCATGGCGTTGATGAGGATGTCGCTGCTGCGGATCGCTTCCTCTCTCGTCACGAAATTGATCGTACCACCGTAGAGGCGGGAAAGTTCAGCTTCACGGATGTCCACCCCCTGCGCTTTCAGACCGTTGGCCTCCGCCAGATCGTAAATGCGCCTGCCGATCTTGCCCACCCCGTAGACGGTCACCACTCGATGCTCGTCGAGTTCCATGAAGGCCGACAGTGTTCTCGCGCTCGAAAGTCTGAGTATTCAGGGTGTATTGGTTGAGTTCCCCGGCCGCGGCGTAGAGAAACTTAATGGCCGTTTGCGCAACGGCATCCACGCAATATTCCCGCAGGGAGGCGATGTTCGCCCGCTTGACCAAATGTTCCAGATGATCGTATCCGGCGCTGCGGGTCAAAATGCTCTTTTTCGTGCCTTGAAGATAAGCATCGGGGATCGAGGAATGAGTTTTAACGCTGATGATATCCGGCAAGGTCATATCTGGCTCTGCCTTTAGCAGATCCTGAAGACGGGATGCAGTGACGAGATAACGGTGGTCGGGAGGTAGCTTGCCGTTCTTTTGGGCTTTACGGATTTCGTCTTCGAGATGCCGCGCTTCGGGACCCAAGGCTTCAAAATGAATGATGTCGTAAATCATGCGATTCTCTTTACGCTATAAAAATTTAAACCGCATCTATCTATCCCCATGATGGAAGGGTTGTCAGCCGTAGACATGTATCAACCGGCTAAAAATTCCTTTACACCGTGTCGATCAAAGGGCCAAAACAGCGCTTTTTCAGTAACGGGATCAAACAGCACTGGAATGCGGTCACCGTAGCGTTCCATTAAATCGGGATCATCGGCAATATCCACTTCGCGAATCCGCCATTGACTGCTGTCAATCACAGGGTGAATTTCAGCCATTGCGAGTTCACACAGGTGGCAACCGAGAGTGGAGTAGAGAATCAGACCGGACATGCCGCTATTGTAAGCAAGCGGCACTAGAGGATAAATACTTATTCAGCAGCAATCGAATTGGTCAACAAACCCACTTCCTGCAAATACTCAACTACTGATGAATCGCATGGTTGAAGCCGTAGCCATTGGGCACTGTGCACCGTTTTCTAGCTCGAATCATAGCGAATCAAATAAAACACGTCCAATCCACGCCAAGCAGAATGTTGCCGTTGGCATCCACCCTATTAATACTCTCTTTATGAATAAATTTGCGTTATATTTTTAAGGTGAAACGCTAAACGCTGCACTCTCTAAACACGAGCTAATGGCTTGCTCGGAGGAATCTCATGACAAAAACAATCAGCCCTACCCGACAACTACGTGAATTAATCAGCCAACCGGGAATCATCCGCTCCCTCGGCGCCCATGATGTGTTGACGGCGGTCATGATCGAGCAGGCCGGGTTCGAAACGGTGTTCATGGGAGGCTTCGGTACCAGCGCCAGTCTGAACGGGTATCCCGATCTGAATTTTCTCGGCCTCATGGAAATGGTAGACGCCTCACGACGGATGACCCATCGCCTGAGCGTACCCCTGATCGCCGATGCCGACACGGGACATGGCGACCTGCACAATGTGATGCGGTGCGTGGAGGAGTTCGAAGGATCGGGGGCCGCCGGGATCATTCTCGAAGACCAAGCCTTTCCCAAACGCTGTGGGCATTTCGGCGGTAACCAGGTGATCGAAGCCGCGGAGATGGTCAGTAAATTCAAGGCAGCGGTAGCAGCACGTAACGATCCGGATTTTGTGTTCATCGCCCGCACCGACGCCCGCGGCACCCATAACCTGGATGAAGCCATCGACCGAGTCAACCGTTACTGCGATGCCGGCGCAGACGTGGCCTTCATCGAGGCGCCGCTGGGAATCGAGGAACTGGAAACCATTTGCCGACGGGTGGAGTATCCGAAACTGGTCAACATGCTAATCTTCGGCAAGACCCCCATATTGTCGGCACAGGAACTGGAAGAAATGGGATTCAAGTTTGTGGTGGCGCCGATTGAATCGGTGCTGTTGAGCGCATATGCGATGCGCGAGATGGCGGAGGTGTTCAAACGCGATGGCCATACCCGGGCATTGGAGGAGAAGATGGTGGGTTTTGACGAGATCAAAGAAATCCTCGGCTTGCAGGATTACCTGAGTCTGCACGATCGATTCAAATCCTAAGACCTGATCGTATGTCTTTTTCCGTCAGAACCGTTGTTCTGATCTTTATTGTTCTGCTTGCACTTAGCATCACGTGGTATATGCCTCGGGATTTTCACTTACTGCTCGGCTTGCCCTTGTGGGTCACGGTACCCCTGATGATTTCTTTTCTGATATCGGTGTTTACCGCCTGGCTGCTCATGAAAATGCAATGGCCCGATGAATGAGTTGCTGCCCTTCGGTACCGCCGCCCGGGCTTTCATCGGAGTCTATCTGGGTTCGCTGATCCGGTTAATAGATCGGAAGTTCGACCTGTTGATCCAGCTGGTGCCGGCTCAACTTCAATACTGGGTCTGGTGTCACTTGTCAACAAGACGTGGAGGAGAACGATATCCAGGACGGCGTCTATGACCCTTCGGTTCACAATCCCCTCGACCTCCCATCGGTCGACTGTAAACCGGGGGATGCCGGAGCGTTCCCGTTCACTTTCAAGCGGATCGTGACTGAGCTCAAATAGATGACAGGCCGCGGCGGCCGCCTATTATTGAATGCGGCATCCTGAGGCTTTCTGCGCGGGTATAAATAGGCTACCCACATGGTTGGTTTTTAACCATACACAATTTTGGAGCACTACCCCATCCATCATCCCGATATACGCGGCGGCATGATCACAAGATGGAACCAATAGAGTCCTAAGCTAATCATCGTGTCGATAAACACATGAACATCCACTGGCTTTGCAATAAATGAATTGCAACCCAACTGATAACTGTGCAAAACATCCTGTTCCTGTTGTGAGGTCGTGAGCACGACCACCGGAATGATTGCCAGTAGCGGATCTGATTTCATCTGTTGTAGAACCTGACGACCATCGAGTTTGGGCATATTGAGATCTAATAGCATAAGATCAGGTCGTGGGGATATTTTCGGATCGGCATAGCGCTTACGCCGCAGCAGGTAATCCATCGCTTCTTCCCCATCTGATACGATTCGTAGGTCACACGAAATTTTGCCACGGGCAAGCGCCCGTTGCGCCAGCCGTTGTTCCGCTGGGTTGTCCTCTGCCAACAATACGATGGCTGTCCTTAAATAGGAAGCTGCAGACACGATGTGTCCTCCCGCGTGGACACGTGTTCTGGTTCTACCGCCAGCAGCGTGGCTGACTCCGATACCCATTCACCGTATTTACTCTTAGCGGTTTTGACTTGATAGTGTTCGCCTTTGAAGATCGTGATTTCCTGCTCAGCTTCTATAAACGGAGATATAATTTCTGTAGGTGAAATGAGATTCTGCCCAAACCGAATCCCCAAAACACTGAATACAGAAATTTGGGGAGGGAAATTCCCCGAAAGCATTCTGTGTTGAGTTTCGACGAACCCATTAAATAAACATTCCATGTCCAATCTCCGGTTTGTAAGATGAAATCGAGAACATCGATAAGATGGCTAATACGGATTATAACCGCAGGATAATGTTCATCCATACGTTACCGCCTAACACACTGCACCCTTTATCACTAAACAAGCCTCATAAGACAGCAAGAGTTGTAAATTCCGCTGTTTTTGCACGTTATATTTCCTTGACCCGATAATTTTATGTTCCTAGCCTCTCGGAGGCAATTACCCTTGTCAGCCCTCGATTTGCATGAAAACTGAATATAGATGCCTTTACTTAGCACTCCCTTGTAAATCTTGAGTAAAACCATTTTCCTGTTAAAGAATTTGAGCGTCCACAAAATGACGATAAAACACCTTAATCTATAGCTTAAGAATTGCAAGGGGGAATAAGTGGAACGTTTTCTACGACAGAGTATTGACTTTACTGAAAGTTTCCTATGTGTAAACGGCATCACGGCATCAGTTCCGCGGTGCCCGGCATGGGTAAAGTGACATGGAAGGTGCTCCCCGCCCCGAGTGCTGACTCTGCCCAAATGCGGCCATGATGTTGCTGTACGATTCGCTGGCAGGTGGCAAGCCCGATACCTGAGCCTTCAAATTCTCTGGAACTATGCAAGCGGTTAAAAGGTGCGAATATCGTCTCGTAATACTGAGAATCAATACCAATACCGTTGTCCGAGACCGTGAGATGCCACATATCACCATCGCATTCGCTTGCGATGGTGACAACTGGAGGTTGATCACTGCGAAACTTCAGCGCATTGGCGATCAGATTCTGAAATAATTGCGCTAACGCCGTTTCATCACCAAGAACCCGCGGCATCACCCCTACAGTTACCTGCGCTTGGTTTTCAACGATAACCACATCGAGATTCGTGAGGACAGTGGTTAGCACCTGAGAGAGTTCTACGGGTTTAAGCGGGGTTTCCGACCGTCCAACCCGCGTATAGTCGAGAAGGGCCTCGATGAGCTGGTTCATAAGTTGGGTGTTGTGTATAACGGAATCAAAGAGTTTCGCTTCGTCTTGACTGAACTTATGTTTACATTTGTTTTGAATCAATTGGCATAATTGGATTACGCGTCGCAAAGGGACCTTGAGATCATGAGCTGCGACCGACGCAAATTGACTAATTTCTTCTTGTATCTCGGCAAGCTTATGGTTCAAGGCCACTGTTTCGATGGCATGACGTATGGAGCGGTATAGGGATTCAGGGGTAACTTCATCTTTCACTAAATAATCCTGAGCCCCCCGTTTCATGGCCTCTACGGCAATCGTTTCGTTGCCCTGCCCCGTCAATGCGATAACCGGTAAATCATTTCCTGAATTACGAATATCCGTCAGCAGGTCAAGCCCACTCTTGGCACCAAGGTGATAGTCGAGGAAAAGACAGTCTATTTCCTGATTGGCAAGAACGTCCTGGGCTGCCGGTGCGGAGCTGCAGTGGATAAGCTCGCATTGCAGTCCCTTTACTTGATTTAAGCGGCGGCGCAGCACGCCGAAGTCGGCAGGGTTATCTTCCACGGCCAAGATTTTCAATGGCTGCCTGTCTTCCATAAATTATTCCTCATATGCGCAGAGCATTCTCACAAGATGGAACCAGTAAAATCTGGCAGCCATCCAGTTTGGATAGGTTGAGATGTAACAGCAAAATCAGGTCGCGATGCCTGTTTAGGGTCGGCGTAGCGCTTGCATCGCAACTAGATATCCCTCGTGACTTCCCCAGCCGAGACAATCCGTATGTCACGCTAAATTTTGCTACGGACTAGTACTCGTTGCGGCCGACGTTATTCCGTTAAATTGCCCTCTACATAACAATACGATAGTAGTTTCTAGATAGCGGCCTGCAGACGTCATATGTCCTCGCGCGCAGGCGCGTGTTCTGGCTCTACCGCCGACAGTGCTAAGGTAAAGAAAAAATGAGCCCCTTGACCTGACCGGGATTCAACCCAAATACGGCCGCCATGACGCTCCACCGCTTTCTGGCAGATGGAGAGTCCGATACCCGTACCCTCGTACTCGGCCAACCCATGCAGACGCTTGAATGGCTTGAAAATCAGCTCCGCGTATTCTGCCTCAAGACCGATGCCGTTATCATGTACGCCGAGTATATAATCAGCGCCCTGGCGTTCAACCGTCAATCGAATAACCGGCCGTTTCTCGCTGGTAAACTTCAATGCATTGCCGAGAAGATTTTGGTACAACTGAGTTAACAGAGTGCGATCACCAATGACATTGGGCAGCGGTTCACGTTGTACCTCTGCCCGCGTTTCATCCATACGAATGCGTAAAGCCTCTAAGGCGAGGTCGACGCAATCATCAAGCGCCACGGGCTCCACATTCACAGCGTTGCGACCGGCTCGCGAGAGGGCTAAAAGATCCTGGACAAGCTTCTGCATGCGTGTCGCGGAGCTGGTGATATAGAACAGATCTTCTGCGACTGGCTTCGATACCGACTCGCCCAAGTCTTCCTCTAACAGGGTACTATATGACACTAGATTACGAACTGGTTCCTGGAGGTCATGCGAGGCCACATACGTAAACTGATCTAGGTCATTATTGATCCGCTCGAGTTCTATGGTACGCTGCTGCAGTTCCTGCGTACGTGCTTCAACACGGCTTTCGAGTTCCGCGTTGGCACGTAGCATGGTTTGCCGTTCGCGTTGCCGCGAGCTATTCACCAAGTAAAGTAACACGATTATCACACCGGACTGAAGCAGCAGGAAACCAATGGTCATCCATACATAGGCAAAATACTTGTAGTAAAACGATTGGGGTTCATACAGGATAAGGCTCTGCTTAGGGAGTTTTGCAAGTGAAATGTTATGAGCCTGCAACGCTCGATAATCGAACATGGGACGAAACCCCTGATACCGCTGGATCGGTATCGTATGCACAGATTCGCCATTGAGGATACGCACCACCATTTTTGCCGCCAGCTTGCCCTGCAACCTACCATCCACCACTAACCCTCCAATCATTCCGCTGCCTAGCCCATCCTCCCAAAGCGTGTAGACCGGCAAAGAGGTGTGTTGCATGAGGAAAAAATGCCCTCCGGAAGCAAATGTGGATACCCCCTCGCGGTCACGGTAAATCGAGAGATACAAGAGGATGGCATCCGACGGCAACGTTGCGAGCGCTTCCTTTAATTCACCGAATGTCCAGTTGGTAAGAGCACTAAACTCTATGTCTTTAGGGAACGCTGATGCCGCCTTGTAGTAACTTTTTAAGTGAAACACTGCAGAGGGTACGGAGTCGGCAATGGCTACAACACGCTTTGCCCTTGGATGAAGCTGCAGCATAAGTTTGAGATTGCGTTGCATTGCAACGTCTTCTGTTAATCCGGTAAAACCCAAGGCATGAGATCGATAGGCTTTTTCCTCATCGTTAATACCGCTGAAGACAACAGGAACGTTGGGAAACAAGGTGTCTCGGTAAGTAAGAACAAAATCTAAGGCATTATCGTCGGCAAGCACTATCAGGTCAGGGAGTGATGAGTATTTTTCAGCATACAAACTTGCCAAATGCGGAAAAAGACGCTCTTTCGCATGCCTTTTGGTATCCATATATTCAATTAATATTTCGATATTGAGGTTACTTTGCTTGAGCTCCGCGATAAGACCCTCTGTAATGCGGTCCTCCCACTTCATCCCCTTATGGTACGAATTCAACACGAGGACTCGATAGGGGTTAGCCTCCCCTAAGAGTGGCGCTGACCAACATGATCCGAGCATAAGTTGCGGAAGCCAAAGTATCAAAAAGACCGTTTGTCGCAACGTGAGGAACATTGATTGAGCTATCCTTTGTCTGCATCCCCGGGTGATGCGGTCGAAAATCGAACACTTTTACTGTATACGAAGTAGACGTGAAAATATTCCTTAAACATTCAGCGATTGAGGCGTCCATTATCTGGGCCCTGTTCAGATAACTTATCGGTCATTGGTGGGAATTTCTTTAAATGTCTGCCTAAAAGGCAGTTCTGAACCAATATCAGCTACGAATATCGGCTTTATCGCTGCGCTTGTGCGGGGTAATTTTTTAGAGGAGAAACATCCCATCGCCATCGGTCTAGTTGAGCACCGCTTCTCTACTAAGCAGTCGCACGCTGTCCTGGCAAAACTACTTGTATTGCCTAGTGAGACCTGCGGCCACAACCAAAATCGCCAACCCTGACCTTTTGTGCTATGAACTCTCGGTAATTGTTACGGTATCTGTCGCCTCGATGGAATAACTCATGCGGCTTTTTTCAAAGGGTCACGGCTTTGGCCGTCGAGTGCTTTGTCGGGGTTAAAATAGACCACGCGCACAGGCCCCCACTTTCGTGTTTCACCACGCCAACGTTCCGGATGTCGCGCTTAGACCGCCGCATAGACCGCCTTTCGACGCGTCAGAATCTACGCACCGTCCAAGCCCGCATGCCGTTGTGCGGGCGTCACGAACTGAATCGCGCTGTGGTAATGTTGGAGGTTATACCCATCGACAAATCCAGCTACCCATTGACGTGACTCAGTGAGGTCGGCGAAAGGCCGAGCGGGATACTCCGGGCGGTACTTCAGTGTCTTGAATAAGGACTCTGAGTATGGGTTATCGTTACTCACCACGGGGCGTGAGAACGAGGGCCTAATGCCCAGCGCCTGCAAGGTCGCCAGCATCGTCGCTCCTTTCATCGGGCCGCCGTTATCCGAGTGCAACGTGAGCCGATGGCGATCAATGCCTTCGCGCTGCACAATGTCCTGCAGTATCTCGGCGGCCCATTCGCTGCTTTCGTGTTCATAGACCTGCCAACCGACGATCTTGCGGCTATAGATGTCCATGAACAGATACAGATAAAATAACACGCTCTTGATCGTGCTCGGTAGGTAATATGCCAGCTGTAGAGTTGATTGGGTGCCGTGGCGTGTAGCGCCTTGGATTTAACGTCAGTTCGACGTAACTTACACAAGGATTGGCAGCTGATTGACCGGGGTAACGCGAAAGTTGAGGGAAGGCTTTTTGCCCTGATAGATGTAGGTGATAAAACCGGCGATTAAGTTGACCATGAAATTGAAAACACTTCGATGGCGGGTCCGAATTATTCAACGTACTCGCGAACGAATGTTATGATGCGAGAACTGACCCCGCATCTTGCGCATCTCTGATATGACCCCGCATCTCTGCTGCAAGCAGGTAGTATGCCCACGAGCAGGAAATTTCTTGGCCTAGTCATCACCACGTATTGCACCAAATAGAGGAAACAAGAGATTGCTGTAGGAATCCTCTACAACTTGGTGATCCCAAAATTATGTCTAGGCAATTGTATTGCTTTCAACCTTTTATGGTATTGCAGTTGCAATAATTACTGCAATTGTAATTTGAGGAAACAGCATTTCGAAAGATAGATGAATTGAAGGACTCGTGATGGAATGGTTCGTACTAGCGATATTTACTATTTTGTTGGTGGGCTTGTTTAGGTCTCAACTGAGTCGATTTAGCATGCGAAGCAGCACAAATCATCTAGCAAATCACTTACCTAATGCACCCACATCGCGATTCTGAGGTTACATTGTATCAACCGGATCCAGAGCTATGGATCGAAGATAGAGTCCGAAAAATGAAACCAAGAAATGATTGGTTATGAAAGAGACAATGGTTGAGACCCAGATTACATATTCTATCGAGCATCAAGAAAAATTTGATATTATCGAGCATGTTCCCGCTAGCGTATGCAAAGAAACAGGAGAGCAGTATTTTTCGCCTGAAACTGTGGAGCAATTTCAAGAGGTCGTTAAAGGAAATAAAAAGCCAGTGCGTATAATCGAGACACCTGAATACAACTATACTTAGATTTTCTAACGCTCCTTTAAACTTAAAGATTCAATGTCGGTATGAGTAAACCCGATTGTTGCAAAAACAGCCGCTGGATACGTGACTTCAAGTCTATAAATATAGAGTGAACGATCACCAAGGCCCTTGTGGCTAAACCTCGTTATAGTGAGGTTTAGCCACAATACGACAAGAGCTGTCTCTCCCTATATTTTCCAGGTTTCCACGTACTTCATGCTCCGAATTTATGCAAAAGCGTTTAGAAAACGCTTAATGGGAATTATTGCTCTTCGTAAAGAGCCGGCTAATGATTGACTCTGCAACCCGATGATTTTATGCAATAAATGCTATAATGAAATATTATTTAGCTTTAATGGTAAATGAGACTATATCACATGCTGTCAAAGGCTAAGTCATAAGTAATTGTTCTGGGATACCACACCATGACGGGTTAGGCATTGGAATCTCGCCTTCCTCAAAGGAGAAATATATGGAACTTTCAGCAGTATTAACCCCAGCCCCTGAGGGGGGCTATGTTGCCTTCAATCCCGAGACGGGTACTACTACGCAAGGTGATACCGTCGAGGAAGCCCTCCAAAATCTGCGTGAGGCAACCGAGCTTTATTTGGAAGAGTTTCCGCTCTCCGTTGCCGGACGCCCCCTGCTAACGTCCATCCAAGTATCCGAGCATGGTTAAGCTGCCGGTCGTTTCAGGGGCAGAAGTTGTCCGCGCATTGGAGCGTCTGGGATTCATGATTGTGCGCCAGCGCGGCAGCCACATCATGATGCGCCGCGGTTCCTCCGGCTGCGTTGTACCCAATCATCGCGAGCTGAAGATCGGAACATTAATTGGCCTTCTCAAGCAAGCCGGAGTCTCACCTAAGGAGTTCATCGACGCACTGAATGCCTAACGAATAAGGATAGATCGTGAGAGCGCAGCGAACCACGATCTATCCTTATTCGTTAGCTGTGATTATCAATTTTTCTATGACCATATTTACAAAGAATTACTATGTATAAACGATTCGCCCAATTCTTTGGATGTAAGATCCAAAATATTCTGCACTTCCGGCTCTTGGTAAAGCTCTTTCTCGCTTCGCCCCCAAACTACATCCGGCCAACAATAGTCATTTTCGTGTCGCCCCACAATATGAATATGCATTTGGTTAACGACATTACCAATAGTTGCGACATTCAGCTTATCAACATTGAAATGCTCGACAATGAACGCTGACAAAATATCGATATATCTTTCAAGTATCGATCTTTCTGTTCCAGGTAATTTATAGAGCTCAATTTCGCTAGTAATCGGCAAAATAATAAACCAAGGGACCAATGAGTTATTCAACAGAAGTAGTACCTGACCATTAACCTGCCAGTTGCATAAATTATCTGCCCGGGAGCGTTTTCGCTCTATAAATAACGGTATATTGAGCATAAAACGGCATGTGGCTTAAGTTCACTCGCGGTGAGGTTAAGCCACACAGGAAAATAGCCTTGAGATACCCGGAAGCACAATGGGCTACGGGTAAGACAAGCGCGCAGCCAATCTAATAAGTGGTCTCCGGATTGGTACAATGAACGTTAACCCAAACGACAGACCAATCAAAACGGAGACCACTGACGTGAAACCTAGCAAGGCAGAGGTTCGAGGTAAAGCCAGGACCGCTTTGGCTGTTCGATTCGAAGCGCAGCACCTGACGTCGTACTCGGGCCTGATCCTCTTGCAACAGTTTTTCTCCCTGAGCGGTATCAAAGATCGACTGTGGAGCTGTTTTCGTCACCTGAAGGTGAGCGCGATTTACAGCCATCACGTGATCATGATGCTGTTGGTCGTGCCTCTGATCATTGGCCACCGCCGGTTGCGAGATGTGGACTACTATCGCGATGACGCGATGGTCAAGCGAGTGCTTGGCCTGAAGCGTTTGCCCGATGTGTCCACCCTCAGTCGCTCGCTCGCCAGCGCCGATGAGCTCAGCGTCGAGAAAGTGCGCAGTGAATCGAAAAACCTGGTCATTGAACGCTTATCGGCCGAGGGGCTTTCGCGGGTGACGCTGGACTTCGACGGTTCGGTGTTGAGCACAGGACGCCACGCCGAAGGAACGGCGGTGGGTTTCAACAAGAAAAAGAAGGGCGCGCGTAGCTACTACCCTCTGTTTTGTACTGTTGCGCAGACCGACCCAGTCCTCGATGTTCACCATCGCCCCGGTAATGTCCACGACTCCAATGGGGCCGATGCCTTCATCGGCCACTGTCTACACAGCGTGCGCTCGGTGTTGCCGCGGATCAAAATCGAGACCCGTATTGATAGCGCGTTTTTCAATGAGACCCTCGCGGAGCAGCTGGATCAATCGCGAGTCGAATTCACCCTTTCGGTTCCCTTCGAGCGTTTCACTGAGCTCAAAGGCCTCATTGAGGGCAGGAAACGATGGCGTCGTTTGAACAGCGAGCTCAGCTTCTTCGAGACCCGCTGGAAACCCAAGTCTTGGAGCACGCCCTACCGCTTTATCTTTATCCGCAAACAGGTCCGCTGCCAGGACAAAGCGCCGCTTCAGCTCGATCTGTTCAAGCCCATCGAGTATGGCTACGAATTCAAGGTCATCGTGACCAACAAACACACCACGGCGCGCAAGGTCGTTGCCTTCCACGAGGGCCGTGGATCACAAGAGGGTATCTTTGCTGAACTCAAGTCGCATTGCCAGATGGATTACGTCCCCGTGACCACGCGTGTCGGGAATCAACTGTATCTGTTCGCCGGCATTCTCGCGCACAATCTCACTCGCGAATTACAGATTCAGTTGACTCCTCGTGCCCGTGGAACCACCGCCAAACGTGCCGCACTTTGGTGTTTTCGCGAAATCGAAACACTACGCCGAACCCTTATTCAACGCGCCGGGCGCATTATTCGTCCCGCCGGCAAATTGATCCTGTCTATGAATGCTAATAAAAAACTGGAAAACGAGTTGTTGCATTCCCTTGGAATACTCAAGGCCCTCGGCGATTAACGTCCACAACCACGAATTTATGCAACAATCGGGTTAATACATCCTATCTCAATAGTGTCTTCTTTAAGTTTTGGATCGATTTCGAATGTTTTCATGCTTTAACAGTGACGACACTTTGGTACGTTGAAATACACCATTTTAGAGGCACTCAAACACAAATAACGTTGCCATCACCTGCCGCTTTGAAGTGAAGCGAGGAACGAGCGCAACGGAAAAGCGGCAGGTGATGGCATGGTTAGGCGCTTTTAGTCTTGATCGATGCGGTGCGTTCCTCACCTCATCCTACGCGAGCTAACCAGTACCCGTTGAACGTCGATTCCACCACCAACCCGACCAGAGCCTCTTGGTAGGCAGCAGTTCAACCAAGATAACATCGAGCTCATTCGGCAAGCAGCGTTCCTAGATTAACCGATCGTTTTCATCCAATAGCGTTACCACGCAATTGTCGGAATGTAAGTCAATTCCACCGTATAGTTTCATTCGTCGTCTCCTCTTTCGCAGCGTTCGTTTTCGGTTTTCACTTCCAACGATACCCTTAGTTTGAGGAGTCGGCTAGAAGATTATCAGTTCTCGCATCGTAACATTGCTCCTCGTACGATACGCCCGACTGTCGCCGGGTGAAGTCCAAAATGTTCGGCAATTTGCCGGTAACTGTAGGCGCCAGTGTTATAAGCTACTGCGATGGCGGCATTGCGCTCGCCATGATGCGCCGCGATCTCTGCAAGAGATGGTGGTGGAGGTCGGCGCTGTACCCGAGGAATCGCTAAGGTATCGCCCTTCACCTCCGCCCTGGACTGCATTTTCTCCACGAAGGTGTCGTCTCCCAGGAAGATTTGATGGCGCAGTCCTTCCCAGAGGCCTTGTCCAATGCCATCGCGAACAAAGCTCCGAAAATATCGACGGGCCTCTTTCCGATCTTTTCCAAATTGACTCAACAGACCGTCTACCGCCAACCAGGTCGGCGTTACAACCTCTCCCATCATCGCCCGGTAACTGCTCCAGGGCCACTGTTCCGGCGACTCGACCATTCCCGCCCGAACCGGATTCAGCACGACATACCGGCTCAGTTCCAACAGGTAGGCGTCCTTGTCCACCAGGATGCCCTTGAACCGACCCTGAAACAAATGCCCAACGCGACGATGGCGCCGGTTCGATGCCTGGGTGTAAACACCATTCAGTTGACGCATCCCCCGTGACAGGTTCCCCTCCACGGTCTCGATCACCAGATGGTAGTGATTCGTCATGAGGCAGTAAGCGTGGCAAATCCAGTTGTAGCGTTCTACGACCTCCGCCAATACGCCCAAGAACGCCTCCCGATCCCCATCGTCCTCGTAAATCGCCTCCTGCCTGTCACCTCGGGATGTAATATGGTACAGGGCACCCGCAAATTCGATACGCAGTGGTCTCGCCATACCCGCAGTGTAGATCATTCATTCTGATGTTACAATGCGAGACCTGACCCCGATTTTATGATTCGGCGAAGCCTAGCTGTAACAGTTTTTACAACACACTGTCATATTTGGTTGCTATCTTGATATGAATACGATCAACGGTGGCGGTTTAGCGGCCCATAAAACGCAGAACATTGACAGGCGATAAATGCAACACAGTACGCGATGCACCGTGACGAATAAGGGGGGCTCATCAGTGGTGCGATTGAGACCGACCCGGGGAATCCATCATCAATCCATCAGGAGAGCTGATATGCAAGTGAAAAAACAGAGATCCTGGGAAGAACTCACCAAGGAAGAACAGACAGCCTTGCGCATCGAATATGGCCGCTACCTCGGTCAGCTCCCTCCAACTTACTCCCTTAAAGCTAAAATCCTTAGGTTTGCACGATGGTTAGCGGAAAGGAACATCTTATACCCGCTAGAGGTCTAGCGGTACTCGACATGCTCGTTGGGGCGTTTAAGGAAAGCTTGGGAAGGATATTAATAGGGGTAGATTTAAACGTTTGATTGAAGCGAATTGCCAAAAATGGACACAAAGATCTAACGAGACTTCCCCCTGGGATCTCCCGCCATGTTTAAGTTGCTAGCACTCCGTTGGACGCTGAGCAAACTGTTTGACTTATGGGTTCGGTATCATTCGACCGTAGCTTGATTTTCAAATTTACCGATTCCCTACGGACTTTACACGAGCGATACATCCCGAGACCCAACCCGATCATGCTTTTTGATACAAAAGCTTGTATTGTAGCTCGGTAGTTTTTTTGTGGCATGCAAAGCACGGCTTCATCAAGGCGATCACCAACGGAATTTGAGTTCGACTAAGGATCGGAAGCTACGTTATGCTGAGGGATTAACGTTCAACATAGGCGCCCCACGCATAAAGCACCGATTCAATCATTGGTAAGATAATCCAATCACTATGAGGATAACGCATTACGAGAAAAAATCCCCAAATTGAAGCTAACGTGCCTAAATATTGCGGGTGGCTAATAGTGGAAAATGGGAATTTACTGCACCACGGTATGGAATACCCCAGCTTATTTCCGTAAAAAACGCCAATCTTTCCCAAGCGATAAAATACGCTAAGGTTTAGGGCCTGACCCGCCACCATGAGCAGGGCTCCGCATGCAATAGGCCAGAGGTCTCCACCAGGCAGCGGAAACTCGCCATCGCCCAAAACCGCGCACCAACCGACAAATACCGAGACCTGAACCAGTTTAAAAAACAAGAATAGATTTTGAAGCACATCGACCGGTTCACCTAGAGACGCCATTGCCGGGCTGCTGCAGAGCAACCGAAAGGAGTCCGGACGTAACCAAATCCAGGCGTAACAAATACGCTCAGTACTCAGCAATAATGCCGATATAAGAGTAATGGAGACTATCATTGCAGTTCTTTTATTTTAGAACTTATTGTTTAATTTGGAAAATGTACTCTTCGCGGGACAATCTGACGCAGAATCCATGTTCGTGCAATCTCTTCAGTTGATCGCACCTATCCGTATTGCACATAGGATAGCTTAGCAGGCATACGCCCTGCCAACTTAAAACAACCACTACCACCAGGCTTCTTGCACTCAGTCCAGAATAACACTCGACTCGTAGAGCTTAAATGAGGTATGTTTCAATTTTTATTTAGTCATCTTTTAGTTTTTATTGAGTAATTTTATCGCGTTATTAGCTACTAACTTCTACTTGTGGGAGAAAACCGAAATGACGATAGGTTTTTGGGAAGAATTAACAGAACAACGTTGGGACGACCATCGCTACTATCATCACAGCCGAATCAATCAGTCACTTCACCTCTTTAGCGCAGGCTGTTTTTTAGCCGCGTATGCATCGGTTTTTTATACACCAATCGCAGCAGCAATGATTGGTTGGATTCTAGCCATGGTATCTCGACAGATTGGCCATTTTTACTTTGAACCCAAAGGGTATGATGACGCCAATCAAGCCACGCACGAGTATAAAGAATCAATCAAGGTGGGCTATAATTTATTCCGTAAAATTATTCTTTTGTCAATTTGGGGTGTTTCACCGCTGATTCTCTACATTGACCCGACATTCATAGGTCTATTCGAACAGACGAATAGCAAGCATGGGTATTTCTACAATCTCTCTATGGTGTGGATCGTTATTGGGGTGGGTGCTGTCCTATTTCGAACATTCCAATTGTTCTTCAAATCCGGTATTCAGACCGGATTGGTCTGGTTTACGAAGATCCTAACCGATCCGCTGCATGATATCAGCCTTTACTATAAGTCACCGTGGTACGTTCTGCGGGGTGAACTCTACGATCCTATCCTTCAGGGAGGACATCATTAATTTGATTTGGGTTAGCCAGCTCATTGTCCGCAATGGTTTACCGGACCCAAAGATCTAGAATGCATAGCGCCCACGACTAACGGCTGAAACGACTCTTCAGCATTTCCATTAGCACCTGGCGCTTGATGGTTTGGTTGGTGGTATGCTGATGCTGCCACCACCAACCGTCTTCCTTCATGCTTCGAGCGGCGGAAACTAAACGGTGGGTCACTTCGTCAAAATCACGTTCCGAGTAGTTCAGGCTGAAGATCAGCCGGCCAGTACCCACCCACCCAAGCATCAATCCTGCTGCACGCAAGTAGAACTGCAGCATCCAATTATAACGCGAGGGTTGTGTGTAAACCACGGTGAAGATGGAGGACAAATTGGCTACACGAATGGGCACTTCGGCTTCGACCAGCCGTTGGTTCATCCGCTGTGCCCGCAAATTCCAAGTAGAATCCAAATTCTCGTAGAGTCTTTGCATCTCTGGCAGTTCGGTGCGATGCAAAAATTCATTCATTGAACCCATCACGCAGGGATGCGAATTAAATGTGCCACGTGCAAAACAAATATCCATCGGTCGGTCCTGCCGAAAACGCTTCATTAACGCGCTCTTCCCGCACACCACGCCAATAGGAAGACCGCCCCCAAGTGTTTTTCCGTAGGTCACCAAATCAGCACGCACGTTAAAGTATTCCTGAGCCCCACGGTAAGCAATCCGGAAACCCACAAAGACTTCATCGAGAATCAGCACGATGTTTCGTTCGGTACACACTCTTCTAAGCTTGGCAAGCCAGGTGCGATAGGCGTCGTAGTCCATCCGAGCCGCACGTTCGCTATTAACCAGCATGCCGTCCGCCGGAGCACTCGCGTTGGGGTGCAATGCTTGAAGTGGGTTGACTAGGACACAGGCAATATCGCGGCGGCTATCCAGCACCCTCAAGGTGTATTCATCCAATTCTTTAAGCGTATAGACATCGTTAACTTTTCTGGGATTACCCACACCGGGCTGAACTCCATCCCACCAGCCATGGTAGGCGCCACAGAACCGAACGAGGTGGGAGCGTCCGGTGTGATAGCGTGCGAGGCGTACGGCTTGCATAACGGCTTCTGTTCCAGACATATGAAACGAGACCTCATCAAGTCCGGACAACCCAGTTAATTTCTGTACATTTTCCTCAATTAGTGGATGATAAGGTCCCAGAACTGGCCCTAGTTTTTTGACTTTTTGCATACCGGCCTCAATACATTCCTTATAAAAGTCGTTGCCAAATACATTCACGCCATAAGATCCTGTCAGATCGTATAATTCGTTTCGATCAAGGTCCTTGAGTCTCACGCCGGACGATTCGGTCACAAGACAATCGAGTTTAAGGTGCATTCGAATATACTGGCTGTATTGAAAAGGCACGCGATAACGACTGACAAACTGGACATCGGAAATGCCTGCAGCGAGACGAGCTCCGATTCGGATCGACTGGGGATTGCGCTCCTTAAAGTGCAAAGCTAAGCGCGTAAACCCATGCTTGCGTTTATGGGCAACGGATTCTGGAGCATGATCCGATGTAAAAAACTGCGGCTCACCAAATTCATAGTAGGGCACGAGCTTAGCGAAGCTTTTAGCGAGCCGCGCATGCCCACTGAGCGACCGGTGCTTCGCTTTGGAGAGCAAGATTCGAGATTGTAGTCGGGGTAGCAGCACAATCAGTGTGACCAGCCCAATTATGAGTACAATGTTTACTAAATGCATAGCCTCGCTATCACCTAAACGACCTAACTAATGAAGATATCGATACTGCAGCAGGTTTTTCACAAGGGGGTGTTTAACTTTTGGTTGACGAACCGAATTCCGCGCCGAGCGCTGACTTTGTTTTTCGGTTGGTTCAGTCGGTTAGAACACCCGCTCATCGCCCGACTCTGCATCGCCATATGGCGGTTCTTCGCTGACGATCTGCATCTGGAAGAAGCCAAGAAAACAACTTTTCACAGTCTCCACGACTGCTTCATCCGCGAACTCAAAGATCAGGCACGACCGATTGATACCCACCCTTCAATTGTAGTCAGCCCTTGCGATGCCATTGTTGGCGCGATGGGTAGCATTCGACAAACAGAACTGATTCAGGCCAAGGGATTTCCCTACACTCTAGAAGATTTGCTCAGCAATCCACAACTGGTGGAACGCTATCGAAACGGCAGATACGTGACTCTAAGACTCAAGTCGAGCATGTACCATCGCTTTCATGCGCCGTGCGATTGCCAGATCCGAGAAATTAACTACATCTCTGGAGACGTTTGGAATGTGAACCCAAGCGCTCTGCAACGCATTGAACGGCTCTATTGTAAAAATGAGCGGGTAATCATCCCATTGGAGATTCCTTTATTGGGACAAGCGATCACCTTAGTCCCGGTAGCCGCGATTTTAGTCGCCAGCATCCACCTCAACTTCTTGAACGTTCGCCTCAATCTTAAATACCGGGGTTCGAATCGAATAGGCTGTGAGGCATCGTTTAAAAAGGGGATGGAGCTGGGGTATTTTCACCATGGGTCTACCATCATTGTGTTTTGCACCCGCGAATTGCAACTGTACGAGCGAATTCGCCCGGGAAGTCTGCTACGAATGGGACAGCCTCTACTGCGTCATGCCGCTTCGTCGAATGCAGCTAAACAACGCGTATAGCTACACCTCTGACACCCCAATCTGGCACTATTAACTATATGGTTTAGTCTTCGTGGAAAATCGGCTTCAGCTTCTTATATCGCCTTTCTTATAAACAAACACCCATGCTTCTGAATCCATTGCACACAGCTGTTAAGTATTCAGGCTCAAATTGTGCCCTATGAATAGGACTTCAGTAAACCAGTTTGTCGGTAGTTATCCGACTCATTGCAAAAATATCTCCATTTGTCATTAAGCTGTAAACATTAAGTGAAATAATGTTGAGTAATTATCGTTGAAACACTTGGGGTCTATTCGATTCACAAAACAGTAATCATCGTCGAAATCCTGTAAAGGTTATTTTCTTAATTACATTCACAAATGCTCCCAAAAACAAATGATCAAATACAATGGCGTTTTTCGTTGCAAACCACAAACCCTTGTATTACTGATTTAAGAGATTCCTGTAACTATCCTTTCATCTAATGTTGCGTTTGACATTAATCATTCCCGGCAAGCTTTTTTTTCACGTTATTCAACGATGGAATTATCCCAAAAATTTTTACTCACCGCTTGAAACGGATCCTGTATTCACATCCTGAGCTATCTATATTTAGAGCCATCTAGAAGGAGAGGCGATGTCAGCAACTAATCCGATTCGGACAACAAATCCAGTTATAGCTAAGGTCGACCTACATCTCCATTCTTATGCTTCAAACGCCACCGATTACTACACGGCGCAAACCTTTAAGATTCCGGAATCTTATTCTGATCCAGTCCAAACCTATTGGAACTTAAAAAACAAGGGTATGACCTTGGTGACATTAACTGACCACAATACCATTGATGGTGTACTGGAAATATTAAATAAAGGGCTACCCGATGCTTTTATAAGTTCGGAAATAACAACCACGTTTCCAGAAGACGGCTGTAATGTGCACGTTACGGTGCTCAATATGACCGAAGCCATGTTCCAAGAAGTAATGCGGTTGCGAGGCAATATCTATGAAATGATTGCCTATGTTCGCCAAGAGATGGTAGCGGCATGGCAAGATCCTACGAAGAATCAATTGGAATATTTTGTGACACATCCGCTCATGAGCACTCAAAATCGGCCTTACGGTAGAGAGGGGGCATTGTCGCTAAATCATATTGAAAAGCTGATCTTATTGTGCCACTGCCTCGAAGTGCGAAATGGCACGCGTACCCGGCATGTGAACGAAACAACCGTACATCTTATCAAATCGTTAAACCCGGTAATCATCGATCGCCTTGCGAATAAGCACAATATGACACCTTGGGGCGACACACCTTGGATGAAAGCAATAGTAGGGGGTTCAGACGATCACTCGGGCCTTAACCCTGGAGAAACCTATACCGGCTTTCCAACTCATGGAAAACCTCTGGAGGGCACCAAGGTTAACGACCTAATACACGCGATACGTCAAAGAGAAACGGCACCACAAGGAGCCCATGGTGGACCGATAACATTGGCTCACGCGATAGTGAAGCTCATGTATGACCACCAATTTGAGGGACAAAATAAAACGGATGTAAAAAAAATCCATATGGATGGCCCCTTAAACACGCTCCTGCAGTTTGCATTCAATTCCGAGTCGATATCATTAGTTAATAAATTACGACTAAAATTATTTTATATGGAGAAGCAATTACTAGCCAAGTTCACCCAATTTTTCGCTATTGAACAAAAATTCGAAACGATCCTCGGCCAGCTAGCGCTTGAATTGATGCTCGATAAGAAATTTCAAAAGGAAATTACAAACCGGCCAGAAATCGATGACAAGATTTTTATGATTATCAGTCAATTGATCAATCATATCTTTTCGTTCTACATAAACCGCATTGAACGAGCGAATACATTTGGTTTCATTAAAACGATTAAAGAAATCGTAGCCTTGGTAACATCAAATCTATTTGTCAGCCTACCCTATTTTGTTTCGTACTTTCAGCAAACATCGGATAGTTATCTCGTCAGGGACGTTCAACAAGCCTTCGATCTTGATCAGCCTGAAAAATTAGTGCTAGTAACAGACACCTTTTTCGAAATCAATGGAGTGGCGAATACCGTAAAGAAAATGCTCCAAGAAGCCAAACAGAGGAATACCGATTTCACCGTGGTGACCTGTCTAGATGAATCGGAAAAATGGCGTTTGACCAATAACCCGATCGCTCAACAACTCATTGAAGAAGGCCGTTTAAAAATATTTTTCTCCATCAAAAACCTGGATTTCCCAGAGTACGATGGCTTGCAAATCCGCTTTATGCCACTGTTGGAATTTATTAAGTATGTGCAAGAAACTGGCTTTACCAAGATGCATATCAGCACCCCAGGCACATTGGGGCTAGCGGGATTATTAACGGCAAAGATATTACAACTTCGCACTGCGGCGACCTATCACACCAGTTTCCCGGAATACGTAGAGAATTATACACAAGATAAGAGTCTCGAAGCCTTAACTTGGCGCTACATGATTCTCTTCTATCATGCGCTAGACGAAGTAGTAGTGCCGTCACGGTGCATTGCTGAACTGTTGCACCAACGGGGGCTTCGAAACCGTAAGCTTTTGTTATTAGATCGTTGGGTCGACCCCCAGCACTATCATCCGCGCAACCGGAAGCCAGGTTACTGGAAAAACTACGGCCTAGAGGACGAGGACCAGAGAATAAAGTACGTCTATGTAGGGCGGGTCAGTGTGGAAAAAGATTTACGAACGCTGGCGGAAGCCTACAAAAAACTCTACCAGAATTATCCGCAGGCCTCTTTAATCATCGTGGGCGACGGTCCCTATCTTAGCGAACTAAAACAACAACTGGATGGATTTCCGGTTATCTATACTGGATTTCTGGAAGGTCAAGCACTCACCCAGGCATATGCTTCTGCCGACGTCAAGGTCTTCCCCAGTACAACGGACACGTGGGGTTACTCCCCACTCGAAGCCCAAGCGTCAGGATTACCTGTGATCGTTTCCAACAAAGGCGGCCCGCAAGAATTAATGGAAGAGGGTATCACTGGGTACCGGGTGCAAGGAAAAGACGTTGAAAGCTTAACGTCGGCGATGATAAAACTCATGGATCCCAACCTTCGTAAAACGATGGGGCGAAGCGCTCGTCGGTTTATCGAAGAGAATCAGGTGGAAGAGCCATTTTCAGCGATATTCAATTCTGAGGCGTATCGGCAGCGTGCCAAACAACAAAGAAAAGTGAAAAAACATCTACAACGGCAACAATACGCCTTGGATACCTTAATCAATGCGCAACGACTCGAGGAAGCAGAACTAACCGAGAGTTTTGCAGCGGACTACGCTGGTGATAATGCGGCTAATACGTTTTCCAATGCATAACTAGCCACTCAACGCATATAGTCAAAGCTCATAGTCAATAACCATGACGACTTGTGATTATCGTGATTAGGACACCTTTGCATTAAGCTAGCTTGAGAATCACTTCGACTTGCGTCGGATCGAGCGCTCGAGAAAATCGCTAATTCGACGATCAGGTAAACGGCGTCTATCCTGGGTCACTATTGATCCCGAACTGTCGACGAATGGCAACGAAGGTAGGGGTTGCCATCCGCGTCTTTCGGTATTACCCCGCTTAAATTTTTCCTGTTCTTCATGGCTGCGTTTGGTGTTGCCTCTACTCACTGTCCAAAACTCCTCAACTTTTCACTAGCTGGAGTAAACCTATCCCCGCATGCTGCCACCTTACTGGGTGGAACTCTTCGATTATATTATAAAGTACACTAGCCTTGCTCCACTCTGGTCCATTTTCAAAAGCTAAATCGACTTAAACTCGTTGCGATGCAAATCCAATCGTCGGATTACGATGGGCTGTCTACCTATCACCCATGAGAAATTGATTTGAATAGGTCGACGCCTAAGGATTCATTTCGCATGGCTGATAGAGCTTGCACTTCGTTGGTGCAGTTAACTTTTCTGCTCAATGGCTTCCTTATGCCGATAACACGGTTAGTAGAAAACACGATGCAGCACCCCAAATTAGAAAAAAACGTCAGAATTGATCACGATAAACATTAGACGCGATAACCAAAGAAACTATTAACAACGCGGGCAAGTATATCAAGATTCTTGTTCAATCCCCATATTTACCCTTCAAAATCAATGTAATAATGGGATATAAAACAGAGACCGTATGCATAGTAATCGCACTTATTCGTAAGCGCATATTCGTCTGATTTAACGATCGTTGGGACACCAGCAATTGTTAAAATAGAAATAGCTCCAAGTTTAAACAAGGGCCACAGCAACGTGCAAGACTCGCCGAAAAGAAATCGTGCAGTGTGTTTGCAAGGCTCGTTAGGGTAGCTGCTGGGTATTCCGTACAAAGACACATCAAGCAAAACTCGTGATGGGTGAATGTGAATTGCAAGCTAAAGCGCGACTTGTATTTGCTATCTTGAGCACACGTCATCCGTAAAAAATGCACCAGTTTGCTGAGCGACACTTCAACTTTCTTCCAATGGCAACCTTAAATCTGCCGTTTACGACGAACTACGAGTTATTCTCTTGTATGGGCCATTAAACTGCCCGAGCTTGAGTAAGCTTCAAATTTCAACTGAATACTCAGCAAATAAAATTGGATCACAACGGGCGGGAGCGTATATGGCAATAAAACACGCTTTAGTGGTAGATGACTCCAAGTCGGCACGGTTTTCACTGAGCAAAATGTTGCAGCAGGCTGGTTTGTCAGTGGATATGGTTGAATCCGGAGAAGCCGCTTTAGAGTACTTGCGGGAACAGCGTCCAGATGTGGTGTTTATGGACCATATGATGCCCGGGCTAGACGGACTCGCAGCAGCTAAAGCTATCAAAGACAACCCCGCAACAAAAATGATTCCAGTCGTAATGAGCACCTCAAAGGAAGGGGATGATTACATGCAGGAGGTAAAAGCACACGGGGCTATCAGCATCTTGCCCAAACCATCCAAATCAGATGAGCTTGCAGCCGTCTTGGAAGATGTAAGCGCGCACATAAATTTACAAGACGCACAAACCGAGGTTTCAGGGTCCAAATCACACGAGGCAGAGGTTGAAACCATGCGTCGGGAGAACATCGCCGAGTTGGTTCAGAACGAGGTCCAGACGCAGATAGTCCAACAAGCGGCAACGCAGTTAGCTCGATTACAACAGGATTTACAATCTGAGATACAGAGCGCAACGCAACAAATCTCTCAAAAGCTACAAGAAACAATCCGTCACACGCTTACGCAGGAATCGTCCGACGCCTTACAGCAACAGATAGAAGAGAGGATTTCCACTCTCACCCAAGAAGTCACGGATGATGTGTACACTCAGCACAGCCAGGAATTGGATCACCGAATCCGCAAAATACTTCAGCAACAGCTACTAGAATTAAAAGCGGATTACTTCACAACGCAGTCACTGGATTCAGCGACTCAGCTGGAAATCAACAATCTAGCTCAAGCTACAGCTGAGCAGCACGCGAGTGAAATAGCGCGGCAAATGGCGCAAGGCGTTGCGGAAAAAGTGGCGACTCAATCGGCGGGGAAAGTGGCCCAACAAATAGCCGAAACCGTGACCATGAAGTTACTGAATGAAACATTAGAATCGAATCGACCAGCGCTCGGACCTGTGTACGCAATCTCAATTTTAGCCTTGGTGATGAGCGGCTTTGCGGCCTTGAGTGTCTACTTTTTGCACTAGCCGACCGGCCAAAAAGTTAACGTGCCAAAGCGATTCCGAACGAGATTAGCCATAGAACACAGTCATATAAATCCTCATCAACATACAGCCGATGTTGAGACCCGGCACGCTCCCTCTAAACGATCTACATTCGAACCCTCCCATTGATTACAGCGATAACTCTAATTACAAAGGGGCAAAGTTAGCGCATACCAATCGACCATGTACAAGAAGGCCGCTCGTCACAACTTTTTACAGTATCGACGTCATTGATTGGTTACACTAGTAAAGGTTAGACGCTTTTTCATCTCTAGAGAGGTTTCGCTGCGGATTGCAGATTAGCCGAACCAATGGGTGAGCAGAACGTTCATCGACCTTAATCGCGATCTGCAGTTATCAACCTCCGCACGGCTAAACGTCATACCTCTAAGAGGTTAGATCTTCGAATTCTACGCCGTGTCACCCCTCCTCTGGACCCCTCTGTCCAGCTATTACCTGTGCCCTACACGGCGGGGCGCAGGGACTTTCTCCTCGCTACGTAGGTAACTGTCATAATGAGGTGAGAACACCCTACACAAACTCTACTTGGCCGGCTAGGTTGAGAGGGCATCGGAGGTGCGGACAGGATGCTTAACGGTGAGGCCACGGAGTTTTACTAGAGCGCACCGAGAGCACTATCTAAGTCTCTATTCTTTAACTATCGAACCGTCATAAGTCTGCTGCATAGAGACCCTATCGAGCGGTATACTCTGGGAAACCTTGAATTCAATATCTTTGCCCCTATGTATCTTGCAAAGCAAGATACATCCACGCCACACCCTTGCAGCAGATTATTCTAAGATCGGGGTGCATAGTTATTGACCCGTTAACCCATTGGGGCGGATCTCGTGTACCGACATTTGTTTATCCCTACGCCAATGACCAGCCTGGTACTCCTGGGCATTCTTGTGTTTTTTCCCGCTGCGCCGTCGCAAGCTACCCTGCCATTCGGGCAGACGACGCTGGCACCGATGCTGGAGAAAATTATCCCAGACGTAGTCAATATCGCCACACGTTCTAAACTACGCCGGCAAAACAATCCATTGCTCAGTGATCCTTTTTTTCGCCATTTTTTTGATCTTCCCGATACCCCGCAGCGTCAGCCTCAAAGCCTGGGATCGGGCATTATTGTGGATGCACGCAGAGGGCTCGTGCTCACCAACCATACTGTGTTAGGGTTTTTGAAATTTATCGCCGAGGTGCGTGGCTTGCAGAGGGCCATGCGTGCGGAGCGTTTAAAGCGTGTGATCGATGACATTCACTTGCATGGGTGTAACCCGTCGAATTAAAAGACGGCAGGTGGAGGGTTGCGGAAAAGTCCGGTTATCCAGCGGATTTAGGCCAACTGCGCAAGACGTTGATAGCACTCGCTAAGCTGGAGTTGGTCGAAGCAAAAACCCGTAATCGAGAAAAGTACTCACAACTCGACGTAGAATCGATCGATCAGGTCAATGCCCATTCCCAGGACCTCAGCTGGCCGCCGACTATAATCCGGAAGGGGTCAAAGAACATTCTACAAAGAACTCCAGAGTCAGTCCCAAACAGGAAGCGGCACAGCTCCAACAACGCTTTCAGAATTGGATCTTTATCATTCCAAGCTATGAGGCCAACGCGCTGGCTTTAGGTCGTGATGCGCTACTGGAAGATGTAGAAAAGACCACAAAGCCAAACGAAAGCAAGAAGCCATCCGACAAGGACGATTCTAAGGGAGCGAGTCAATAAGATAGTCATTAAGGAATGCCCCTTAGAATAGCTAGTCTTCTAGTCGACTGCAAAGCGTGGCATTTTCCAGCAATACCTTTAACATCAACCATTGATGCGTATTGCGGAAAGCGCCACAATGCCACTCTAGGACCAATAAACATCCGATGTGAAATTCCCAAGCAATTTGGCTACTGAATTTAGGGAATAATTCAGGGCCAGGGAAAGTTCGTTTAGATCTCCAAGGGTTCCTTCGCTCGTGGTAAAGCCACTACCCATGGTATTTCCAATGGGGGAAGCTGATTGCTACGTGTCTACTCTGTTGGTAACAGCCGAGGTTATACTCTGTTGATGAGATCTAAGTTAATTCTATTCGGCATGGGGTCAAAATGGTGTCTACTCCCTATAAACTCCAGATTAAGTGGACAAGGTGTTGGTCAATTTCCTTATAATATTGCATTATGCCATGGCGTTAGATAATGTTTGCCGTCGGAACGATGCTTGTAATTGCGCGGCTTTGCCCTGGCGACGATAATTCAAACTATACTACCACCACGATTCAACTAGCCTACTGTAAGTAGCGGGGGTTTAGAGGTGAGCTACCCTATCAAGTTGGTTTAGTATCCAGACGTGTTTCTGACGTAAACGATAAAATAAGCTTTACAGACCTAAGAATGAATAAGTTTTTAAATGTATCACGGATAGAGAGCGAGTCAGTCAATGGCTATCAGGTTAAATATTCGGTCAACAAGCGCGAGTACCAACCATTTTTTGGATTCACAGATGAGAACGCATTGAAGAAATGTCTCCAGGCAAGGAACGAACTGTATAGGGAGCTTGGCTTCCCCAAGGCAATATTGCTGTCGGAGATCCCGATTAATGTCCGATCATCCAATAGCAGTACGGGGTGGCATGGCATATATGACCGGGAAGAAGTGGATTACAGAAGAGGAACATCGGTATCGGTGATTAGCATTTCCATCAGAAATCTAAGGACAGGAAAGCCCACTAATCGAAGTTTCAGAAAGTCACATTATAAAACCGAAAAAGCCTGCCTCAGCGCCGCGAAACGCTTTCGCAGAGAAAATCTAGCGGCCTATAATGCCATTGTCAGAAAATATAATGAACTGGTGATCGCTGGGGCGGAACACCTGATTGAAGAGGAAGTTAAGACGCTGAAGAGCCGCCTGCATACATTGAAAGGATTTGATGCAAAACGATGGCAGCAGGCTGCGCAAGTGCAGTTCAATGAAAACTAGTGGTTTTTCTACTCTCTTTGACTCTGTGGCTACGTTATGAACATCAGAACGTACAATCAGCTTACTCACATCACGCGCTCTTAGCCCGGGTTCTAAGATGATATTGCACTAGATTCATTTTATGTTTCACGAACCTTGTTTCTGCCGATCTAGCCATACCTCAAGACCTTGAGTGTTCAACTCAAGGTCAAAAGCATAAAGCGCACGACAAAATTCTGCGGACACATTAGGATTCAATCGCCTAGCTTCGGTAACTAAATATTCCGTCATGCCCTTCAAGAGATGCTGGTGACGATCGGTTACGGGACGTTGAACGCTTTTAGCCAACGTCACAAACGCGTCGATACCACGGCGCAGAGCGTCTGCCAGCTTGGGAATCTGCGTTATCATGCCAAAATGTGTCAGAAAAACGCGGGCTGGGTTGAATTGCAAATAGCGGTCGATAGTGTAATGCCAAGCCTCCGGGTCGAATTGCACTGGAGTCGTTGAAGGAAAGATCAGAGGAGTCGATCCACAATCCAGCTCCGGATATGAAAGTCCAAAGGTATCGCCGGTGAAAAATCCCTCACTGAACTCATCGAAAACACTATAATGATGTCGTGCGTGACCAGGGGTATCTAGAAACACTAACGGGCGACCATTGAAGTCTAGCGAGAAACCGTCTTCGATCACGATTACCCGATGTTCTGGTACAGGAACGAGCCGGCCAAAACCCTTGGTAAATTCAGCCTGACCATAAACAGCAAGGGCTCCGGCAGTGAGTTTTTCTGGATCGATTAAGTGCCTGGCGGCCCGTGGAGTGGGCGATTAACGTGGCATTGGGTAAACGCCGTATCAGCTCCCCAGCACCTCCCGCATGGTCTAAATGTGCATGAGTCGGCATCACATAAGCGACATTTTCCTGTTTAATCCCTTTGAGCTTGAGCAACTCCAGCAGCGTGGGCACACTGTGATAGGTTCCGGTATCAATAAAAGCCGCCTGCTCTCCTTGAATCATAAGATAGCTAGCAGCAAGCCCTGGCCGATAATATCCGCTATCGATACAGGATATCCCTTCACCTAGATCATAATAATTCGGTTTGCAAATAGGCATAATCAAACGACGGAATTCTCTCAGCACTGTTCCCAGGGCAAGTTATGGAAACGCCAACCCCCTACCGTACTGCGCTGGTGATTTTCATCCAACTCACCTTCAAAGCCTTCATCTATATGAAACACGTTCTTAATGCCGTTGCTAATCAATAATTCACCCGCTTCTTTGGAACGCTTACCGCTACGGCAAATCAGGATGATAGGTGCGCATCCTTCTTCAGCATCACAGGCGACGCCACCCAATAAAAGCTTACGGATTTCAGTGGCGAAGTGGGGGTTAACGACCCATTCCGGCTCATCAATCCATGGAATATGCACAGCACCGCGGGGATGACCGACAAATAGAAATTCCATGGAAGAACGTATGTCGACCAATAGGGTGCGTGGATTATCGTGCATTATCTGCCACGCCTCCTGGGGAGATACGCTTTGGAGTTGAGTTCCGGTCATTATAAGCTTCCCCTTGTTAGCGGGTTGATTTATTTATGGATCCATGCGAGCGAATTAAACTCTACAGCGTTTCCCTTCCGCAATGAGCCTACTTGTCAGTCTCGTTATGGTATGCTCAGTCCATTGTATTTAAAAAATGGATACTTTAGCATGTCTTGTTCGTGAATCAATTCTTCACAGAGCCGTCTGCTCCCTAGAGCGGTTGGACCCGCGCAAATACTGACGTATCCGGCGGGAAATGAAGAATAGTCAATCGGAGTTTTCCAACGGTTAAGCTGAATCCCTATCGTGATTGTCATCAATTCGTGCAAAATTGTGCAGCTTAAGATGCGCCTTTTAGACAAACGAGCGACGTGCTTCCGCAAAGGAGAGTAGTGCTTCATCTCATTGAATGCGCACGTATTCCGGCTTCGCTGCAAACGGCAGTGCAATTACGAACTTAAGGCATCCCATTGAACCTCAAAATCGTGTCCGACCTGCATCTCGAATTCGGCCCCCTGGATTTCTCGGTCGAAAATATTGATGTGTTGGTCGCAGCAGGTGATATCGACGTTGGTAAGACGGGATTACAATGGTTAAGACGTTTTAGCTGTCCGATAGTTTACATCGCCGGGAATCACGAGTATTGGGGAGAAGATCTGGATCGATTTACACATCAATTAACCCAGTGCACTCACGAAGGCGATGTCCATTTTCTTGAAAATCAACGTGTTGATATCAAAGGCGTCCGATTTCTAGGCTGTACCCTGTGGACGGATTATAAGCAAGCGGACACGCAAATAATGGACGAGATGTTGCTGAAAATGAATGACTTCCGCTTTATCAGCAAGGGCGCACGACCGCTGCAGCCTGCTGACTTAGTCCACGTGAATGCCCAGTCCAAGGCTTGGCTGGAACAGGAATTAAATTCACCTTTTACCGGTAAAACCGTGGTCGTTACCCACCACGCACCATTGATGCAAAGTTGGTACGACCATTCATACGGTAATATTCAATATGCGTATTGTAACGATCTCAAGACACTCATGGATCAGCACCAGCAAGACATTGATTTATGGGTCCATGGACATGTACATGAGAGTTTCGATTATATAGCCCATGGTATCCGTGTAGTATGTAATCCACGAGGTTATTTTGGCTACAAAGAGGTGAACGATTTCGACCCCGATAAGTGTATATCGCTGTGAGCAAAAGTATCTATAAAATTATTTTTATTAACCAAGGCAAAGTTTACGAGATCTTTGCACGTCAGGTTTATCAAGCCGAATTATATGGCTTTGTTGTTGTCGAAGAACTCATTTTCGGAGAACGTTCCAGCGTCGTCGTCGATCCTAGCGAGGAACGTCTGAAATCCGAATTTGAATTAGTAACTCGAATTTTTATTCCCATGCACTCCGTTATTAGGATCGACCAAGTTAAAAAAGAAGGTCCGGCGAAAATATCCGAGCTCGGCGATAAGGTGGCACATTTCCCCTCTCCCTTATACACCCCCGGTGGCGATCGGGGGAAATGATTTGTCATTTATCCTCTTCCCACACTGGGTTTGGCGACGATAATAACTACATGTACCGCCGAGAGGGCAGCAATCCACAGTCTCGAAAAAGGAAATCGAATAGAGCTTGTTATACGCTTATTTTACATACGCATAGTTAACATGCTTGGCTTTATGGAAGCCGCGGAACTAATACGTCAAATGGGGCGCTTGCTGCACAACGCATTTTTTAGGTATTACAGAGACTTATTATGATGCCGGCCGGCACGATCGAGAAAATGACTGGCGAGCTAAAGCAACCGGTTGCGTATAGCCTTCCCATCGGTGAGGAGCGCTTGCCGATGAACCCGCTGATCGGTAAGGCATTGTCCGTACACTACACCGGTGTCATTCGGTGCATCGCCTGTGGCCGTACCACCGCCAAGAGCTTTAACCAGGGCTATTGCTATCCCTGTTTTCGATCCCTGGCGCGCTGCGATCTCTGCATCGTCAAGCCAGAACAATGCCACTACCACGAAGGAACCTGTCGTGAACCGGAATGGGCCGACGCGCATTGCATGCAACCCCATATCGTCTATCTTGCCAACTCCTCGGGCCTCAAGGTCGGTATTACCCGCCAATCGCAGATACCCACGCGTTGGATCGATCAGGGTGCCAGTCAAGCACTCCCCATACTCAAAGTTAAAAATCGTTATCACTCAGGCCTCGTAGAGCAGGCCATGAAGTCCTATGTAGCGGACAAGACGGACTGGCGCAAGATGATCAAAAACGACAGCCTGCCCGTGGATCTTGTTGCACAGCGCGATCACTTACTGACGCAGGCTAAAGACGCATTGATCTCAGTATTTGGCAAAATCGATGCCCCGCAGCCCGAGCTGATTGACGAAGCCCTACCGGTCAACATTGAATACCCCGTGCTGGAATATCCGAAAAAGATCCAGTCCTTGAATCTCGATAAGAATCCGGAGTTTTCCGGGATCCTAATGGGTATCAAGGGTCAATATCTGATTTTCGATGTTGGTGTAATCAATATGCGCAAGTACGGGGGTTACACTTTGGAGATTATAATGCGGTGATTCCCGCCTGGGATGGATTTTTAAGGAGAGCACATCGCACTAAATCAAACCGCACCGACGATGCGTTTTCTATGAGATAAGGGAACTGTTTTAATCCCATACTTTCGCCTCCAACATCACCAGAATACAACCCCTATCGTGGTTATGTAGGGTCTAACGCTTTCATGGGCTGAGCATCGATTTCAAACAAGGTGCTCGTGCGGCCGTTTCGTTTGCGGAAACCCGCCATGTAGACACAGGCTCTGTCCTCGCCTTCCGGCTTTGGATCGTTGTCGTTCCTGAACACGAGCCGATCCTCGCCATCAATCCCCTCCACACATAGCCCCAAACCGCTGCCATCGGTCAACGCGACGCGGGTAAATCTTACTTCGGTTTGACGACTACGAATCGGGTAGATCAGCGTCACCAAGCTCGTGCTGCCGGAAACCTTGGCCATCTGGCGCAACTGTGTCGCCGGTTGTTTATGATTGCGCGTCCCGTCGGAAATCCAGCCGCCGATCGGATCCTCACATCCCCGCACGGTGGTCAACTCCGCAGGGTCGCTGACGGGACTCATCAGCAGCATACCGATATCATTGGGGCCCATGAACCTCGTACCGTGCTCCATCAGTTCCACGTCGATTCCCGCGGCTGCCTGGAAGTATCGCTGATATTCATGGAAGCCTTCGGCGTGCATCGTGTCCACGATCACCCAATAACAAGGTTTGACGAACAACACACTGCGTTGGTGCCGCACCGTCCGCTCAATTTCGGGTCGATTCGGGCGCTGGAATTGATACTTGCCGTAGCCTTCATCGTCGCATGCTTGTACGAAATCGACTTGATCGTTCGAGATCCAGCCGATCGCCGGACGTATACCCGCGTGCGGTGTCATGTGGGCCGGCTGCCACCGACGTACCTGTCCGAGTCCGTCCACCAGAACTGAGTTGTGCGCGTGGGAACCCGTAAAATAGCTGCGAAAAGAATCGCTGGCGTTGTAAGTATAGGTTCCAGGATCGACGATGACAGGCCGACCAAAGACGCTAACCTCGATACTCAGTCGGTCCTCATGACCGTGGACTCCACCGAATGGAGCGGCATCCATGATCAGGTAATGGGCCTCGCTCGACCAACCGCTGCGCATAACCGCCAAGCCGCCGTATGGCATAAGTCGAGACGTTTCCTGGGGAGGCAAGCCCCTGTCACCCTGCGTTGCGATAAATGAGAAATCCGCTCGGGGGAGGCGGGTTGCTGCGAATCCAATCGGCTATGAGCCTGGAAAATGCGGCAGCAAACGATTCATCCGCCGTCTGCTGATAAGCTTCCGCAAGAATGGCGACCCAGCGGTGTCGATGCAGTTCCCGACACCAGCGACGACGCAGATCGGCCGTAGGGTCAAAGTTCCAGTCAATTCGTTCCCCAAAGCTCACTTCTGGCTCCTCTGCCAACTCGAAACGGTGCGCAACGATACGCCGCGCTCGATCGATGAGCTCAGCTTGGGGCATGAAGGCCACCTCCGTCATATGCTCCGGGATTGGAGGAAGATCGGACAGCGTTCTCGCCTGGAAGTGATCCAATAGCGCGGTCAATCGGGAGGGTACTTCGGCGCTACTATCGAAACCAGCCGCCACGGGATCGAAAAGCGCGAGGAAAGTAGCATCGTCAGTCGCCAATACGGAGTCCAGACGGGGACTGAACCAGGTACGGTGCATTCTACGCAAGCGTTCGACACTGATCGACGCAAACCGCTTGATATCACGAACCGTGCTCACACCCTTTTCCCGTTGACGAGATTCACCGGCTCGGGGAGGAATGGAACGCGGTCGCTGAGATCGTGGCCCACAGCTCTTTCCCGGACGGCCACTCTAAGCCAAAGGAGCAAAATACGCTCTAATGTAAAATGAGAAATGAGAAATAAATGGGCTGAGCATGATAGCCCAGAACGCATTATCAAGCGAATAGGCACTAGATGAGAAAGATGAGAATACAAATCGCCTCGACGAAGACCTAGATTGGCGTCTTCAGGTCGAGTCACCCTTCGGCACTAGAGATTCATTGCGAGAAAGGCCCATTGCGAGAAAGGCCCATTTCGAGAGGGAATTTCAGCATGAGTCTCCAAATTTTTGATCAATCGGGCCAGATCTCTACTAAAGTGACAGACACGATCCCATGTACACACTGAGGGAAACGAGCTGAACCACCATCAGAGCAGAAACTCATGGGGTGCATCCGTTCGCTCGGGGCGGATCATCAAACTAGAGAATTGCAGCCAAACGGCTTCTGGGTTACTCTTCTACCCCTTCTGAGGAGAGGTGTCCGAGCGGTCGAAGGAGCACGCCTGGAAAGTGTGTGTACGTTAATAGCGTACCGAGGGTTCGAATCCCTCCCTCTCCGCCATTATATCAAGCATTTAGCGTACGTTGAGTGACCATTTTTGGGGTGTTCTGGGGTGGGGTTGGTCCGTTTTTTGGTCCGCATTTCTCAGCCCCACTTCTGAGCCGCCAGACTTCCAGCCTCCGGCGCATCGATTGAAACCCAGCGGCTGTAGGTACGCGCCGCGAACGTCCAGTCCGTATGCCCCATTTGCTGGGCAAGCCACGTCACCGATTCCCCGGCCTGTAGCATCATCGAGGCGTAGGTGTGGCGCATCTGATAAGGATAGCGATAGCGCACATCGGCCCGTAGCAGGACCCGCTTCCACATGCGTTGCCGGATTACCATGTCACCGCTCCAGCGTTTATCGGTGCGGGGATTGCGGAAGATTTCTTCCCCTTCCATGCAGTGCGTACTGTCGCCGTAAGGGGCTGTACCCGGAGCAGATCCGGGCCTGGCGTAAAACCTGCCAGCAGGCCAATGCCTCGGCTGGGGTTGGCGTGGATCGTGAAAAGCGGCGTCAACAGGCCAAAGAGATCAAGCCGCTGCAGGACGAGTTGCGTCGTAAAGACAAGGCTTTGGCGGAGCCCGCGGACGGAAAATAGACTTCGTGCCGCGTCAAAGGGGGGTGACCTGGATCGATGAGGCCTGTGCGGCTGGCGCACGATCAGCGCCGGCCTGCGCCGTGCTGGGGATCTCGCCGCGTACGCTTCAACGCTGGCGTGAGCAGGGGGGGTGAAGGCCGATGCTCGCCAGCAGGCCGCGCAAGGGCGCGAGCCGGCCAATAAGCTCTCCGAGCACGAACGCCAGCGTATAGTGGCCGTTGCCAATAGCGAAGCGTTTGCCCCGATGCCGCCCAGTCAGATCGTGCCGGCGCTGGCCGACCGCGGCCTCTACATCGCCTCGGAATCGAGCTTCTACCGGGTGTTGCGTGAGGCCGATCAGCTGGCCCACCGTGGCAAGGCCAAGGCCCCGAAACAGCGTCGTCCGACGCCCTTGAAGGCCACCGCGCCCAATCAGCTCTGGAGCTGGGACATCACCTATCTGGCCACGACCGTCAAGGGGATGTTCTTCTACCTCTACCTGATCATGGACGTCTACAGTCGCAAGATCGTCGGCTGGGAGGTACTCGAAACCGAATCGTCGGAGCACGCCGCCACGGTTTTTCAAAAGGCGTATCTGCGCGAAGGGATTGCCGGGCAGTCCCTCGTACTGCACTCGGACAACGGCGCACCCATGAAAGGCGCCACCCTGCTAGCGACGTTACAACGACTTGGGGTCATGCCCTCGCTGAGCCGCCCCTCGGTGAGCAACGACAACCCCTATTCCGAGGCCTTGTTCAAAACATTGAAATATCATCCCGGCTTTCCCGACAAGCCCTTCGATACCGTCGGCGAGGCGCGTGAGTGGGTGGCGGGGTTTGAGCATTGGTACAATGAAATCCACCGCCATAGTGGCTTGAAATTCGTCACCCCGGGCCAACGCCATCGCGGTGAGGATAGCGCCATTCTGGCACAACGAACGATCCTCTACGAGGCGGCAAAGGCACAACACCCTGAACGTTGGTCTGGGCCCATACGTGATGGGCATCCTGAAAACATCGTCTACCTCAATCCAGCTAAATCAACTCAAAAGGAGGATATCAATACACACAAAGCGGCTTAAAAAAATGCGTCATCTTTGTTGACAACTACCGCCTAGGCCGGCAGAAAATCCCCGTGGTTTTAACGCCGACGAAAAAGATGCCCTCATAAGAGGAATCCTAGCGTAAGAGGGCCTGATACATTTCCGGTTCCGGGGGGAGCATGGTTTCCTGCATCTGACAATGAAATGTTACTGTAACCGATTATCGGAATTTTGCATCCGAAATATGGACAGGTCTTTATTACAGAGAAAGAGTGCTCCTTTGACAGCGTGCAGTCTCACCGACTTCGTAACAGGATCGAAATTGCGGCGGAGATTATTTATCTGCTAAACCGCTGCCTGTAAGTGTATGAACTGTTGGCGCGAGGGCTAACCAAAGCAACTGTTGGAACAATGGTCCAACCATCATAGTGCTGGTGGCGGTATTCGAAGCGATTCGAATCGGATTCACTCCGACCTCGAGGACTCTTCCTCGCCGAGACGCCGGTACAGAGTACGGCGGCCGATGCCCAATAGGGCTGCGGCGCGGCGTTTGTTACCACCGACCTGTTTCAGCACATAATCGATATAGCGTTCCTCCAGCTCCGCTAGCGTGATCAGTCCGTCGGCACTCTGCAGCAACGGTATGGGTAGGTTGGCCGGTTTTTCGGTGGCGGTTTGTGCGTCACCGCGCTCGCGCAGTCGCGCAGGCAGATGCTCGGGTTCTATGACATTGCCGGTACAGAAAGTGACGGCCCGCTCCATGGCGTTTTGCAGCTCACGTACGTTACCCGGAAAAGAATACCGCTTGATGAGCTTCAGGGCGCTTTCCGACAGCGTTAGATCCGGCCGGCCGGCTTGGGCGGCAAACTGGGCGATAAAGCGGCCGGCCAGCAGTTCGTAATCGTTACCCCGTTCGCGCAAAGCCGGCACTTGCAGCACGAAAGTCTCCAACCGATAATAGAGATCGGTGCGAAATTCTCCACTGGCGACCGCCTGCTCCAGGTCGCGGTTAGTTGCGGCTACGACGCGTAGATCCACAGGCTGCTCTTTGTCGCTGCCGACCGGGCGCATCTTGCCGTCCTGCAGCACCCGCAGCAACTTGGCCTGCAGATTGACCGGCATCTCCCCGATCTCGTCCAGAAACAGCGTACCGCCGTCGGCTTCGGCGAATAAACCCTTGCGGGCGCGGGCGGCGCCGGTGAATGCCCCCGCCAGGTGGCCGAAGAATTCGCTTTCCAGCAGATCCTCCGGGCACGCCGGCACAGTTTACGGCGATGAACGCCTTGCGGGCGCGGGTGCTTTCCTCATGGATGGCCCGAGCAACCAGCTCCTTGCCGGTGCCGCTCTCGCCGGTGATCAGCACCGGACCGGCGGCCTGCGCCACCCGTTGGATTTGTTCGAATAGCACACGCATGACGTCGCTGCGTCCCACCATACCGCGGAAATCTGCACGGCCGAATTGTTCGTGGAAACGGCCGATCTCCTGGCGCAGCCGCCGGTTCTCTAACGTACGCGCAAGCCGCAGCCGCAGGTGATCGAGATCCAACGGTTTGGTCAGAAAATCATCGGCGCCGGCTTTGAGCGCTTCGACCGCCTGCGGCACCGTACCGAACGCGGTGATCAGAATAAAGGCCGGTGGCAGCGCCCGTTCCCGGGTCAGATGCAGAAACGTCAAACCATCCGCGCCGGGCAACCGCAGATCGCAGAGCACCAGATCCGGCGACCACTCGGCCAGCGTCGCATGGGCCTCTTCCACGGTATGGGCACTGCGAACCCGATATCCGGCGTCTTCGACTTCATCCACCAGTAAGGCGCAGAAACTGACATCGTCTTCGACGATCAATATTTTCTCGGGCTCAGTCATCGTCATCGCTATCCTCCGTTTATACATCGTTGTCCCGCGTGCCCAGAGGCAGCCGCAACAGAAAGCCCGCCCCACCCAATGAGCTGTCGCAGACTTCTATGGTGCCGCCGTGCTCCCGGGCAACGCTTTCGACTATCGCCAGCCCTAATCCACTGCCTTGGCCCACGGCTTTGGTGCTATAGAAGGGCTCGAAAATTTTCTGTCTGAGAGCATCGGGTATCCCGGGGCCGCCGTCCTCGACCCGGAAGCCGACGCCGTCTAAGGTAGCGAACCAGCTCAGCTTTACATGGCCGCCGGGATTGGCCTGCCGGGCGTTTCGCAACAGATTCACCAACGCCTGCTCCGCCCGCATCGGATTGACTTGCAACGTTGGCGCCGGTTTCTGTCCGGAAATCGTCAGTGCGGTGCCGGACTCGGTGAAACGCTCCTGTACCGCGGCCTGTGCCATCTCCGCAAGCCGATCCGCCGCCATCTTCCGGCGCTGATCACCCTGATTGCGGCCGAAGTCGAGCAGCTGACGGACGATTTGCTCCATACGGCGCACTTCCTGGCGGATTTCGCCCAAGGACTGTGTCGCTGCCGGCGAGCAATCGTCGCGCCTCATCAGCCGCTGCGCCTTGCCATCGACGATACTCAGCGGCGTTCCCAGCTCGTGAGAGACGCCCGCGGCTAGACGGCCCAGAGCCGCCATGTTCTCGCTGTGCCGTAAGCGCCGCTCCAAATCCGTCTGGATATGGTGACGGCGTTCGATTTCCCGTTCCGCGCCGTCGATGCTGTCGAGCATGCGATTGAGGGCCATGCCCAAGTCCATGATCTCACTCGGGCCCTGAGTCGGGGCGCGGTGGCTGCGGTCTCCGGCGGTGACCGCGGCGATGCTCGACACCAGCCGGCCCAGCGGTTTCCCGATAGCGAGGTGATGACCGGACAGCACCAGCGCGGTCATGATCGCGACGGCGGCCATCCACCACAGCAGTGTCTGCAGCCGCACTCGGTAGAAATAGCTGTGAAAGTCGCTCACCATACGGGTCACCCGCAGCACGCCGATTACGGTGCTCTCATCTGTCAAAGGAACAAAATAAGAGTAGACCTCATTGCCGGCGAGATCGCCGTATTCTCCCCGGTGCTTGCCGTTTAGTACCGAGCGCAAGACGTCCCGCGGCAGCGGTTCGGGAACGATTTCGTTAACTGCCGTGAGGGCGCGTCCGGTATCGTCATAGATATAAATGCCGAATTCTCGGTTGAGCTGGTATACCGTTTTTAAGGCATCGCCGAGCGCCTGCCGGTCGTAGCGCTGCAGTGCACCGCTGAGTGGGAGCTGCAGCGTGCGGGCGATCAGTTCAACGTCTTCCTGCAGGAGTTTCTCGATCCAGTCTTCTAGAGACTGCAAACGCTGATAGCTGGCAAAGCCAAGCGCTATGGAAAGTGGCACCACGACAGAGAGCACGAGCGCTCCGCGCAAATCGATACTCGAACTGAAGCGGGTGAATTTCATCAGATTTTCGCCAGGCGAGTTTTCAGGTTGATTGGATAGCTCAGTATGAATATCGAGGAGAGTTACCGAAGGGAACGGTCATTAGTTTCCGATCAGCCAGAATCATGCCGCGAGATGACCCTCTCATGGCCAGAACGCGAGGGGTGACCACTAATCCCTGAAGTAGATACCGAGATGAGCTCACAACAGCCAGTACAATGCTTATAATATTGCCCTGCCGCATCGATTTGCAGGGACAAAGCGATGTGTCTATCTGGCACATGTGGCGGTATGGCACGGTGATACCGGATGAAGAGCTCGCCATGCTGGGCTCAAAAAATCCATTAATAATAAGCCGATACGATTTGCGAGCCGATGTCCTCGCTTGTTCCGCCCTGGTCCGATCTCATGGCATAGGGGTTGCAGAACGAAGGTCAGCGTCACAACCCAACAAAGAGGTTAAAGCACTATGGCTGTTTATCAACGTAGCGTCGCCAGCACGGCCCAATCCGTATTGGCCACCAACAAAGTATTACGCAACACCTTCGTTCTGCTCGCCATGACATTGCTGTTCAGCGCCACGACGGCCGGCATAGCCATGGTTCTGAACATGCCGCACCCAGGCCTGTTGATTACCCTGGGCGGTTACTTCGGCTTATTATTTATCACCAGCGCGCTGCGCAACAGCCCCTGGGGACTTAGTATCCGTATTCGCCCTCACCGGTTTCATGGGGCTCACCCTGGGGCCGATCATCAACGCTTATCTGACCCATTTTGCCAACGGTGCTCAACTGGTCATGCTGGCTCTCGGCGGCACCGGTTTGATCTTCGTCGGTTTGGCTAGCTACGCCATGACTTCGCAGAAAGATTTCAGCTTTATGGGCGGCTTTCTTATGGTCGGCATTCTGGTCGCCTTTCTGGCCGGCCTCGGCGCCTTTTTCTTCTCCATTCCCAGCCTCGCGTTGGCGGTTTCAGCCATGTTCGTGCTGTTAATGAGTGGCTTGATCCTATATCAAACCAGCGAAATCATCCACGGCGGTGAAACCAATTACATTATGGCTACGGTAACCTTGTATGTCGCTATCTTCAACCTATTCACCAGTCTATTGCAGCTACTGGGTTTTATGAGCGGTGATGAATAATATACCGGTTACCGAGCAACCCGATGCAATCGGGGATAGGTTTGACAAGAAGTACTAATTACGGAGTCATCATGAAACAACAAGCGCAACACATGATCGTTGACCTTTTCAGCAAATTAAAACAGGCTGAAGACCAGACTGGTCCCCGCGATGCCGACGCTGAGGGGCTCATCAACAATGCAGTCACTGCACAACCAAGTGCACCTTACTATATGACACAGGCCATTCTCGTGCAGGAGCATGCGCTTAATAACCTGAATCAGCGGGTACAGGAGCTTGAACAGGAACTGGCCAAGCAGCCGGCGGGCGGCGGCGGGTTTCTGGGAGGTCTGTTCGGCGCCGGTGCTGCTAACAACACCCTCGCACGGCGGCCGGGCACGGCGGCGAACCCGGGAGCGTTTCAGAATGCGCGTCAGGGGAGTTTCCTTTCCAGCGCATTACAGACTGCGGCCGGTGTGGCAGGCGGTATGTTGCTGACGAATGCCGTGATGGGTATGTTCGACGATAATACTGCCGAGGCGGCAACTCCCGAAGCAGAACCCGCCCCTGCGGAAACCGCTCCCGCGGAGGAAGCAACCGCCGATCTCCAAGATCACGGCGACCCTTGGGATGGCGGCGGAGATTTCAGCGGCATGGACGATGAAGAGTTCTAGCTACTTCCGTCCTTATTGTTCGACAGGGATAGTGATACCGATTCATTGATCAATCTTCGATACATTAGATAGTGTGGGTAGGAAATATTGGGTCGAGTGCGGCTTAATCCGTTTTGTGTTGCACATCGGCTCTTATTTCTGAGAGTATTCAGGACAGAACCATCGCAAATACCACGTTTACTGTTTTTAAATCCAATGTACATATGTAATCAGAGATGATTCATTTTAACTATCGCCGATGGTTTGCATGGCCGTTGCTCGGATACGGTAAGTCCCCAATCTCCTGTAAGTTCATCTTTACGGAGTTCAACCCACTCTTGAACTTGAAGATGCCAAGTTCTATTGCAAAGCGGCGCGGATGTCTAGGAATTGGCGGACCCAGGGTTTGAGTTTCGGGTAACGCGCTTTCGCCTTATCCGCTTCCGCGCGGGTTGGATAGCTTCCGCTAAGTACCACATACTGACCCCGATTGTCCTTTCCCAATGGCGCCAGGGCAATAATGTCCCACAGCGGCGTGTCCGTTATATATTTTCGCGCCGCACCGGTAGTACTGAACACCGCTAGTTGCAGAGTGAAGTGCCCTTTCGGCTGCGCCAAAATCCAGTTTTTCCCGAGAAGAACCTTGATTGACGAGGGTTGTTGCTGGGATGTTGCAGGATTCCTGGTGGATCGAGTAGTCTGAGGAGTGCTCTGCGACGGAATCGGTTGTTTTGCCGGTGACGTAGACCTTGCTGCCAGAAGCTCGGTTCCTTTGCTGGGTTGGGGGGTCGACGCGGGGCTTCGAGTAAGCGCGTTATCTTTCCCCCTTTTAGCTGGAGACTTTGCTGCAACAGACGTGATGCTGGCTGCTTCTACTCCTAGGCATTCCGCAACTTGATACTCGTTTCCCTGTTTGACCAGCCGGTATTTTTCCCAGAATGCCGCATCGATTTTTTTCGCTGATGAGGCCGCTTTGGGGTTACGATATCGGGAGATCTGGCTGGGCCCGCCGTTGTAGGCAGAATAAGCCGCTCTCGCTAGGTTGTCCGTCCCGCCTCTGTACTTGTGCTCACCCTTCTTCAAGGCATAGTCTACCAGGTACTTCAGCAGAATCTCGGCCCCTGCCTCGGCGTTGTAGCTGATGTCCCAGCGTAGTTTCTGGATATCATAGAGACCACGCCACACCCGCTCATTGATCTGCACCAAGCCGGCATCCCCCGATTTTGAACGCAGCGGCACGACCTTAGCTTTTTCGATCACGAACTGTCGCCAACAACTCTCCTGCCAGGCGGCCGTCATTATCAAGTCCTGATACAGCTTGCTATTGGCGGCAGGCAGTGATTCCTCTTTAGCTTTCGCACGCGCGCTCGCCATCAGCATCTCCCGAATCAACGGTAGATATTCTGGCAGTTCAGCTTTTCTCGGCACCCACAGATTGAGTCGTTCCGACGCAATGGCGGCTCGGGCTTTGCCGATCGGCCAAAGATATAAATTGAATCCCGAGGGTTCGCCCTGCTCCGGTGAAGAAGGCAAGTTGAACAGTTTGCGTAACTCCGGGTCTACAGCTTTGTCGTAATATAGGGGATCGATTCCGGGTTGGTTGATAAGCATCCGTCCCATGCGTCTGAGGCCGTCGGCGGAAATATCCAGCCCGATTGACGGCCCCAGTTTGTCCAAAGCCTCCAACACATTGGCCGCGGTCAGTAGACTGATCAGCGACATGGAATCCTGGGCAGGGGTTTCCGCACTGATCTGGCGCAACACCGGCCCCAACCTCTGCCAACTCTCGATAAACCAGTGCCGCACCGGATCGTCCACCTGGCTGACGGGCATCGCCAGGGCATCCCGTAGTCGATAGCGAGCATCCAGGAGGATATCCAACAGCGCCTCACGCAGTACTTGCAAGTGCGTAGCCGCTGCATAGTGCTTGACGGCGAGGGTGAGCATGGCGTCCATCATTTGCCATTTAACTTCCAGTTGTTGCATCTCTTCCTCTGAGAATACCGCCTCCGGTTGATCGCTCGGCGGTAATCTGTCGATCTGCATACTGAGATCTACACTGATGCCCTCTGTCTCGATAGTGATCCCCGCCAAGTGGAGACTGTGGGTGATCTTGTTGAGCTGTTCCGCCGAGCGCCGCTCAAGAATAGACGGCAGCAGCTTGTTTAATTCATCCAGTGAGGGATTGAGATCGATAACATAACGGCTCAACAGCGATTGCAGTTGAGCGTTAGCCAACTCCCATAACCGTCCTGAGTTCACCAACTCGCCTTGCAGGTTATAAAGCTGGATTGAGAGGATTTTCAGTTTAACCGCTCTGGCACCCGGTAGAATGACCGGTTCAGCGAGGAACCTGGCATTACCTTCCCAGTTGAAGAGATTCGTGCAGCCCCCGAAGACAGCGGTTCCGATACTCGCTTTGAGGTAGGTTTTGATTTCCAGTTTTTGCTGGTGTTCGCTCAGCTTGGGATTGGTAAGAAAGATTTTGTTGCACCCGCTTGGATCGCGCAGGACTTCAGCACTGCCATCCGGGGTATTAAACAGCTGATTGCGCATCAATTGCCGCATCAACTGATAGTCCAACTTGATCGGTACCACGACAGTCTCGGCATTGACCGGAGAGGAGAGGGTCAAAGCGGATAGTAATACCAGAAAGACGGCGATAATTTTATGCACGGATTTTTCTGATATTTAGCGGATTCAATTTGAATGTAGGATCACTCATTAGGTCTCATGGCAATAACCGCCCCCATTTGTAGCACCAGGTTGCGTATTCAGCAAGCCCACCGATATCGGGAAATAGCGAAGAGCGGTTAAAACCGCATCTATCCACTAATCGCTTAATATCCCAACAGGCTTTGCCTTTCGGAAATAGCCATACGGTTAGGTCCTGAGGATCGTACTCAGTACCGGGACAAGGATGGACTGTGAAAACACTGTTTTGTGCTTGAATTCGGGATGATATATACGGTGGGTAATAAGCACGGACTACGGTCAGCGCAAATGGATTGTCACTATCAGTTACTTGAGGCGGCAGGTCCAGTACGTAAATAGCTGGTTGGCCCTCTGTTCCGGCTTTCTCGAACGCGAAGTAAGCAGCGACGAGCGGACTTTGTGTCCAATCGAGTAATCGGGTTGCTGCTCCATGGTGCTGTGCTATGGCAAGCCATTCAAAATCGGTCTGTGGCTGATGGGTTAGATACGGTCGTGCCGCTCTGCGAAAGAAGTCGAGAAACTTTTTTTCTTCTGTATCGGAATGCGGGAGCTCCGAACCATCCTCCGGATCCTTTCGCGCACCCCGGCGCCCAATCTTCGGAATCAACTTATGCTTATCATAATTCGGCACGCCGCGGTAAACTTTTGGACAACCGTTTTCGCAGCGTCCGATCTTCGCTGATAAACTCTCCCAAGTATCTATCTCGATAATCTTTGGCATATCGTGTTAATGAAACCTATGGTCAATCGTGAGCAGCGTGCGGGAGCTCGTCGTCTCCGAGACCTCGTTGAACGATTGTCTTCTGCATATGATAGTCGTCCATTACGAAACCGCCCCCTATATCTTGAATCGTCGGTCCCACGTTCTGGAACCCCATTCGGACATACCACGCTATCGAATGGGCATTGTTTTTATTGACCGTTAACCATAGGGTCTTAATGCAGCGTTTCCTACAGACATCTTCCACAAATTCCAGCATCATTCGCCCGAACCCCTGGCCGCGCGCGGATTTCGTTACGTAGATCTTGCTGATCATGAGCGCGTCCTTGGCGATATTTGGAATGATGGCCATATAGCCCACACTCTTTCCCTCATTCGATACAATGTAGTACTCATATCCGCGGGCAATCTGGGCCGCAATCGCATTTTGGCTTTGGAATTTGTCTAGCATGAAGTCGACCTGCCTCTTCCCAATGATCGCCACGTAGTGCTCCGTCCATATCTCGCGAGCCAGGGTCGATACATCCATGATCTGCTGTTGATCTAGAACTATCGCAAGATCGGTCATCATCTTCCCTTCAGGATAACGCCGCAGTAACCTACGCTTCGTGCGAAGTGGAGATCCGTGCAAAACTGGCCGAAGGCCATGCACAAAACATAGCGTAGCATACAGTATCGGGTTGACTGCATTGTTATCGATATATACCATTAAATACCAATATTTAATACTGAGGGTATTGGCATGCCTAAAAATACCAGCATGACACTTGGAGAGCACTTTGATGGATTCATAGCCCAGCAAATAGCCGAAGGCCGATATGCTTCTGCTAGTGAAGTTGTGCGTGCTGGGCTTAGATTGCTTGAAGAAAACGAACATAAGCTCGCTGTGCTTAGAAACCTGCTTGAAGAGGGTGAGCAAAGCGGTTCGGCTGAATACAGCTATGAAAGCTTTATGAATGAGTTGGATGATGAGCTGGGTTAATGGCGACATTTTCGCTTACCCGGAAAGCAAAAGCCGATTTAAAATCCATTGCTTCGTATACTCAACGCGAGTGGGGGAAAGAGCAGCGCAGAATTTATTTGCGACAATTCGATGATACCTTCCATTTGCTAGCCAAATCTCCTGATTTGGGAACAAAGTGTGACTATATCAAGTTAGGCTACAGAAAATTTCCCGTTTCAAGCCATTTAATTTTTTATAGAATTAAATTTTCTTCAGGAATTGAAATCGTTCGTGTTCTTCATAAGAGAATGAATGCGAAGCCGATAGTGCGTAATCCATAACATCTAAGCATTGATACGTCGTGCGGCGCATGACGTATCAATGTCAGTTGGATTAAGCCACCCCACAGCAGGCGACTTACTCATTAATATATGGGGATTGTATTGTGCGCTTCAGACGTTGTTTAAACCTGCCCTTGAGTTTGTTTCGGTAAGCAGATCGGCGCGTGGTGTTATGGGTCCAAAATGGCATTCCCCAGCGGCCATTAACCCCACTTATATCATACGTATAGCTGCTATTCGAAGATTCGAGGCGCTCGATAACTTCCCTGTTACCCACATTATCCACAGCTCAACAATAACCAATTAATTTAATTCTCTCTCCATAAATACGATGGTAGACCCCAGACAGCCCGGTGAATCCGGCAACCTGGTGATGCAGCGAATCTTTTCCCGCCTGGCGGGACCGGAAAAAGGCGCACAATTGCACAACCTGGCTACGGCGGCTATCCGTTCGGTCGCTATTGGCGTCATCGGCGTGGCATTTATCCAGGCTTTGCTACTCGGTATTGGTTTTATTGTGGCCGGTGTTCCGGCGGCTGGCCTGTTGGCGCTCATTGTGGCAATGCTTGGCATCGTGCAGCTTCCGGCGGCAATTGTTTCGTTGCCTGCGATCACCTATCTATGGTGGTTAGGCGATGCCTCCACCACAGCTAATATCTTCTACACCCTATATCTTGTGGCGGCCGGCTTCGTCGACAATGTGCTCAAACCGCCTCTCGTTTGGATCCAGCGTAGCCGTTGTCAATAGCGTGATGCTATTACATAGGCAATCTTGCTCAGGTGGCGATCTGGGCCATGTTGTTTGTAATTCTGGGGGAGTTCCATCAGTTCAGCGTTGCTTTCTACCACTCAGCGGTCAACCTCGCCAGGCTGGGTTATGGCGACATTGTGATGTCGGACAACCATAAGCTCGTTGCGCCCCTACAAGCTATCAACGGCGCATTGATGATTGGTGTCTCCACTGCCGCGTTGATAGCGGCATTCCAGGATGCGATCAAGAGAACGATGCGGGTACGGCGGGGCTTAGCGTAGCTGAAGAGCTCCGGTCACCCCAAATGACACTTGAACCTTAATCATTGAACCATAACAAGAAGAGACACCGAGAAAATGAGGGTCAGTACCACGCTAATGAGCCGGCACGCACCGATCCGATTCTGCCAATTGCTAGTCGTTGCCCTACTCGGGATATTTTTGACCGCATGCACGAATCTGTTTTTCCAACCGAGCAAAATCGAATTTATCAAGCCGTCACAATTGGGGTTGGAGTACGAGGACATCTATTTAAGCGCTGCAGACGGACAACGGTTACATGCTTGGTACCTTCCAGCGCAGACTAAAACGCTCGGAACGATCCTTTTCCTGCACGGTAACGCTGAGAATATGAGCACACATATCAAGAGCGTTTTCTGGTTGCCCGCCTACGGCTTCAATGTTTTTTTATTGGACTACCGTGGCTACGGCCGCTCCGCGGGCCGGGCAGACATCGAAGCAGCCCATGCGGACGTGGAAACGGCAATCGATTATTTGATAAGCCAGGGCGGAGTGGATCGTAATGCTTTAGTGATTTTCGGTCAGAGCCTAGGAGGTGCCATTGCGATTCATGCAGCCGCTCATAGCCCACATCGGCACCTTATCAAGGGATTGATCATCGACAGCACCTTTTCGAGTTATCGGGATATCGCCCGAGAAAAACTCGCTGAATTCTGGTTGACTTGGCCCTTTCAGTGGCCATTTTCATGGCTGATTTCCGATCGCTACAGTCCCCTAAAGTCTATTGGAAAACTTAGCCCGATTCCCCTGATCATAATTCAAGGGGGTCGAGACCCAATCGTTCCGGAGCATCATGCGTGGCGGTTGTATCAAGCCGCGCATGAACCGAAACAACTCTGGATAGCACCCGATATGGCGCATATCCAAACGCTAACCATCCCCAAAAACCGTAAACGTTTCGTGTCGATGTTAAAGCAGATGCTGTCCCAGAAATGCACACGCATTAGAGATCGCTTCAGGCATTTATCATCACCCATGCCAAGATAAAAAATCGAGTAAGCCAATTATGGTTATGATCGAGAGCCACCGATAGAATGGAATAAACTTTTTTCATGTTCGGTAGGCTGAGCAGATTGGAGAAAGACAAAAATTTTTCTGATTAAACAAGCAATGTTTCCGGAGATTCAATACGAGTCCCCGCCACTGCACAATGGGAGATACGATGCCTAACCCAACGCTAACCCACAGACTGGCCCGCATCGATGATCTTGGTGCATTGAGTGTCTTGATGGAAGCGGCAATTTCGCAATTGCAAAAACCTTTTCTGGATAAACACCAGATTGCGTCAAGCCGAACGATCATGGGGTTGGACACCCAGCTTATTGAAGACGGCACCTATTTCATTGTCGAATTGAATGGTACGCTTGCCGGGTGCGGAGGCTGGAGCCGTCGCGCGACGCTGTATGGCGGCGATCAGACGCCGGGACGCAACGCGGTTCTGCTCAATCCGTCAACGGATGCAGCGCGGGTGCGTGCGATGTACACCCACCCGAACTACGTACGCCGGGGCGTAGGCCGAATGATCCTCGCACTGTGCGAAAATGCCGCCAAGGCAGAAGGATTCAGTCGGATCGATCTCATGGCTACCTTGGCTGGCGAGCCGTTGTACCGCGCCTGTGACTATCAGGTGATCGAAGCCATCATGGATGAGCGCGGGGGAACGGCTGTACCCCTACTTCGCATGGGTAAGGTGCTCTGATGCGAAAAGCCATCACAGTAATGGGGGCCAGACCACGATTAGCGCCGCCCTTCATTCATCTGCTCTAGCCGGGCGACCGGGAATTCCCCGCCAGGTTCGCCGTCCGAGCATTGTCCCGACTTCTTTCTGAAAGCGCTCCGACCCCAGAACAAATCCGCCATTAGTCGCTTTACGGATCTCGTCGACCCACCCGGGATCGAGTTCATAACGAAATAATTCGCGATACGCCCGGCGCCGGGATTCCGCGTCTCCGCCAAGTTGCTGATAGAGAAAATGGGGCTGGATGAACGAGGTTATCTCGCCCTGCGCGTTATGACCATAGCTGGACCAAGGATACTCACCGGGGTGGTCCGTCATCCCTGCCCGCACGGGGTTCAACTCGATGTAGCGGTGGCATCCGAGCAAGTAATTCTCCTCGCCAACCAAACATGATCGGAATCGCCCCTCCCAGAGAGTCCCCGAACGGCGGTAGGTGCGATTGACGTATTGCACATAACGTTGACCCAACTGTTTCATCGGCCAAGAAGGTCCGTCGCCATGCTCGGGCGTCAACAAAAGGTGAACATGATTGGTCATCAAAACATAGGCATGGAGGTCTATTTTGTGCGCTTTGCATGCCTTCCCAAGGTGATCGAGGTAAAATTGAAAATCATCATCAGCGAAGAAACACGCCCCTCGATTGTTTCCACGCTGAATAACGTGGACGGGCACGTTGGCAAGTTTGAGTCTCGGTCGACGAGGCAGGCGTGAAAATGCAAGATTGAATTAACGTGAGTTCGACGTAAGAAGGGTGCTCCACACCGATTATCCTAGGCGATAAACTAATAGGTTCAGTGTGTCACGAATGGGGAGGCGGGTGTGATGATCGATTTAGACCAGGTCTTTTGTGATGTCGATGATTTCAACGCCGAGTTTGAACCGCTGTGGAAGGAACAACTCCTTCAGGCCGGCGAGGTCAAGCGGTGCAGAGACTCGAGTCTGTCGCTGAGCGAAGTGATGACGATTATCATAGCCTTTCATAGTTCGAACTATCGGACTTTCAAGCATTTTTATATGGACTATGTCATGAAACATCTGCACCGGGCCTTTCCAGATTTAGTCAGCTATAACCGCTTCGTGGAGTTAATGCCGTCGGCGCTCATTCCCCTGTGCAGCTATCTTCATAGCCGTCAAGGGCGCGTCAGCGGTATTAGCTTTATCGACTCGACGCCGATCATCGTCTGTCATCCCAAACGGGCCCATTCGCCCCAGTTGTTTGCGGAGGAGGCTCAATGGGGCAAGAACTCGGTGGGCTGGTTTTATGGCTTCAAGTTGCATCTGATCATCAACGACGAAGGCGAGCTGTTGTCGGTCAAGCTAACCCCAGCCAACGTCGATGACCGCACGCCGGTGCCGGATATGACGCGTGACCTGTTCGGTAAACTGTTTGGCGATAAAGGGTACATCTCCCAGAAACTCTTCGAGTTGTTGTTTGGCCGCGGGGTGCAGATCATCACCAAGCTGAAAAAAACCATGAAAAACAAACTTATACCCTTAATGGACAAGCTGCTCACACGCAAACGCGCGCTCATCGAGACGGTCAACGATCAACTTAAGAATATCTCTCAGATCGAGCATACCCGCCATCGAAGTGTTTTCAATTTCATGGTCAACTTGATCGCCGGTCTTATCGCCTACACCTATCAGGACAAAAAGCCCTCCCTCAACCTTCGCGTTACCTCGGCCGATCAGCTGCCAATCCTTGTGTAAGTTACGTCGAACTGACGTTGAATTAAAGCGCTATTAGACCAGAAGAAACGTGGTCTGTCCCCTGTTGCTGCGAAACCGGCAAACTGTCCACCACCGTAAGCACCAGGTTGGTCTTGGTTCGTAAGATAAAGTGGGCTTGCGCTTGACACACCTCATGGCCTAGCTGAAAAGACATGTAATCGCGGTCGGCGATATAGGTCACGCCCGCGGCAAGCAAGGTGCGTAAAGCATCACGCTCGCTGGAGTGGCCACTACCCACCCAGAAATCGACCGGGATCATCCGGTTGAGTTCAAAACACAGATGCAGTTTCAGCGCCTGATGTTTCGTGGTGTATTCGGCCCACAGCATGGAGCTGATGACGGGAAAGAGCGAGCCATCAATGCAATACAAGGTGCCCAAGGCCGCCAGTCCGGGAACCGCCTTGAACGAGACGCTGGACAACAGATGCTGGAACACCGCCTGAAACAGGCGCGGGGAAAAGCGTTCGAACGCGTCCTGACAGGTGCTGTAGGGTACCGGACGCAACCCCAATGCGGGGGTCAGAAGACCGGCGTTCAGCCGCGTCTTAATAAGCAGTTTTAGACTCGCCGTGCCGCTCACGAAGTAGTAAATCAACAGCCGAAAAAAATCCTCATACTCGTACTTTTGATTGGGCGGCTGGGGAAGTCGGTGGTTTTGTTCTTTGACAAAGGCCTCTACGGGCTCTAAGAGCTTCTGGAAAACCGTTGGTTGCTCCGCATTGACGAACAGGGCGGTCGTTTGCATAAGGGCAGCACACCTTGATCTAACAGTGAACGTGACTCACTATTAAATTAAACCGCTAAATTAGCTTACGGCAATATCTGCACCGGTCTTTATTGGTTATGAGCACAATCAGCTTGCGTATCGCCACCATTGTACTTCTGTCGCTATCGGCCATCGCCTGCAATTCGGGCAGTGGTGGCGGTTCCTCGCCGCCGCCGATCCAGGGCACAGGTGTCGAGCGCATCGATTCAGCAATGAATGGAGTGATGTCGACCTATTCACCACCCGGGATTGCGGTCGCGGTCGTGCGCAATGACCAGCTGGTATTTGCCAAAGGCTATGGCACCGCCGATCTGGCCGGAACAATACCAATGAGACCAGATCATTTGTTTCGCGTTGCCAGCGTGTCCAAACCAATCACTGGCATCGCGACACTCAAAGCGGCCGAGGACGGTTTGATCGATATCCATGCCAAAGCTTTTGACATTCTTGCTTCCTATCTCCCGGCCAGCGGCGCCGACCCGAGAATCGGGCAAATCGAGGTGTGGCATTTGATGCATCACACCGGTGGCTGGAATCTGTATGGCTACCCGACCGATCCGCTGTTCCGCTCGCTCGAAGTGGCGCAGGCGATGGGCGTGGCCCTGCCACCCGACCCACAGGCCTTGACGCGCTGGATTGCCACGCAGGGACTTGCCTTCGATCCGGGGACAAGCTTTGCTTATACCAATATCGGTTTTATCGTGCTCGCCCGGGTGATCGAGCAAAGCACCGGCTTTGCCTATGAGGACTACGTTCAGCAATTTGTATTACAGCCGGCAGGCGTGACGCGCGCACGACTAGGCGGCATTACCCGTTCGCAGCGATTGCCCGATGAAGTGGAGTACGAATCGTTTACCAACAACATCTGGAAATCGGTGTTTGACGGCACGACAGTGGTCACCGAGCCTGCCTATGGTGGTCTCAATCTGCTCGGCTTTGATGCCAGTTCGGCCTGGGTAATTTCAGCTGTAGATCTGGCCAAACTCGCGGCAGCGGTCGATGGCAACCCGGCCTATCCTGAAATTCTTTCGCCACAAAGCTTTGCAATCATGAAAACTGTCGGGACACCACAGGGAACGACGCCATTGGGTGTGTCCTGGTTTCTGGGACTCAACGGCAACGGCACCGTGACCGGCTGGAATCATTCGGGCGGCATGCCCGGCACAAGCAGCTACCTGGCGCGCCTCCCAACCGGAGTCATCATCGCGGTCATCACCAATACAGCTCGCGATTCGGCTTTTACCAATGCACTATTCGGTGGACTGGTTACGGCAGTCAATGGCATCACGGACTGGCCAACGACCGACCTGTTTGGCAACTATCCTTGATGACTCGAGGCGGCAGCAAGTAAGGCAAGCGCTCTATTACTTCGTCATTGCGCGCTGACTTCTTTTCGCAGGCACGTCCGTCAATCTTTCGGCAATTCAATAAACTGGTTTACGCTTTCACGGAAATCTTTTGGTGAGGTCAGGTTGAGCAAGTGCCCGCCGCCGGCGATGGCAACAAGTTGTGCCTGTGGAATTTTTTCCAAGAGCAAAGCACCCAGCGCACGAACCGCAGCGAGATCATTCTCGCCGACAAGAACCAGGGTCGGTCTCTGTACATCGTCGAGGCGCTCAAACGCCGGTGGCGAAACCTGTTCAACCAGTGAATAAGGAAATGTCCACAGCTTGCTGCTGTCTTCTACCATCGTGCGAACCAGCGTCTGAGAATCAGATGGTAGATGGTACTGCCATGATCGGGGACGCCAGCATGACTTCATTGGCGCGCGCATAATCCTGTGCCTTCAGCGCGTCGATCAGATCGCCAAAAAATGCCGGCGTTTCGGCGGGCACATAGCCCTTCAGCGACGGTGAAACCAGAACCAGCCGTTCGCGAACGGGGAGCAAATAGCCGATATGTCGGGCGCGCCATTAAATGACGATCAATTGCCGGATGTTGTAACCACGATCACCTTCGATAGCTCCGCATCTCTTGCCCGCTATAACGCCCAGCCACTCAATTGATTCAAGCTCACGTTGGATCTTAACGAACCGCCTGGGTTTCATACGTACAATCCGTGGGAGCAGCCAACCCCGAATAACAGTATTTTGGAAGTGAGTAGTGGGTGCAGATAAGACGTGGGTTACTGCGCTCCACGAGACGGTAGTCGTATTCTTTAGGCATCGTGGTCGACGCAGGGCATGGCTCCATAGTCAGATAACGTTTGCGGCATTGAATTGGCTGATTGGATTTCCCGGCGCATTGTGGATCGTTTATAGAATCGATAGCCATTACTTATCTGCACTTGGCCAAATGCATGGTGCCCTCAGAAATGCTATTTACGTCTATTTGGTCATCTTGGCCCTGCTGATATTTCGGATAGTCATTGGCGGATTTCGGTGGACCTTCCCATTGGAATACCAGTACCAGTAATGGGAGCCAGACCATGATTAGCACTGCCCTTCATTCATCTGCTCTAGCCGGGCGACCGGGAATTCCCCGCCAGGTTCGCCGTCCGAGCATTGCCCCGACTTCTTTCTGAAAGCGCTCCGACCCCAGAACAAATCCGCCATTAGTCGCTTTACGGATCTCGTCGACCCACCCGGGATCGAGTTCATAACGAAATAATTCGCGATACGCCTGGCGCCGGGATTCTGCGTCTCCGCCAAGTTGCTGATAGAGAAAATGGGGCTGGATGAACGAGGTTATCTCGCCCTGCGCGTTATGACCATAGCTGGACCAAGGATACTCACCGGGGTGGTCCGTCATCCCTGCCCGCACGGGGTTCAACTCGATGTAGCGGTGGCATCCGAGCAAGTAATCCTCCTCGCCAACCAAACATGATCGGAATCGCCCCTCCCAGAGAGTCCCCGAACGGCGGTAGGTGCGATTGACGTATTGCACATAACGTTGACCCAACTGTTTCATCAGCCAAGAAGGTCCGTCGCCATGCTCTGGGCGTCAACAAAAGGTGAACATGATTGGTCATCAAAACATAGGCATGGAGGTCTATTTTGTGCGCTTTGCATGCCTTCCCAAGGTGATCGAGGTAAAATTGAAAATCATCATCAGCGAAGAAACACGCCCCTCGATTGTTTCCACGCTGAATAACGTGGACGGGCACGTTGGCAAGTTTGAGTCTCGGTCGACGAGGCAGGCGTGAAAATGCAAGATTGAATTAAAGCGCTATTAGACCAGAAGAAACGTGGTCTGTCCCCTGTTGTTCTTCGCTGAGCGGTTTGCCCGAGATGATCTGCGGCCGTAGTTTGGCGTTCGGCGCGAGCACACCATGGAAGTGAATCAGGTTGAGTCTGGGACGCGGGACTAAAGCGGCCAGGCGTTGCATGAACTCCAGCGCCGACATCACGATGTGGGTGGTGCCGTCCTGGTATGGGCTCTTGAGTCGCAGTACGACATCGCCGGCGCTATTGAGTTTGAGCCGTTCGTTGGCGATGGCGGGGCGGGTGATGTAGCGGGATCCTTGACGCCACGGGGGATTCACCCCCCTTTGATCACACGAGAGGGCGAGAGGGGGCAACGCCGTCCGAAGGACCGCAGCGAAGCGGAGCCCGGAAGCAATCGTTCGCCCGGACGGCGACGTGCCCAGACATCCAAGAGAAAGGTTTTGAAATGACCCGTCGTGAAGGAGTCTCCATCTATTCACAAAGAGGGTCGCGCGCTCAAGAACTGCCGCAACGGGCTTGCTGGAAAGGACTTCGGGGCATCTGGGGAGAACCTCTGCCCCTTTGTTGTGTCCAGTACATCCAAACGGATGTTGCCCCTAAAAAAGTGAACTAAGCGATTGCGAGTGTACTTTTAGTGCAGGGCATGGTATATTTCAACGTTCATAGTTCACATTTATGATGAATTTCAAGAGGCCGGATGTCGTATGCCGGGTAATGGAGGTAATGGTCGCTCACGGACGCGAGAACGCTTGGGCAAGTTGCTGCGCGAGGGCGGAGACGTATTCACCGTACAAGAGGCCGCCCGGATTCTGGGAACCGAACGGCGGCGAGACGCGGCAAAGACGCTCGCTCGCTGGTGCCAGCAGGGCTGGCTAAGCCGAATCAAACGGGGGGTCTACGTTCCGGTCCCTGTAGAGTCGATCAGCAAGGAGCGGGCGCTGGAAGATGCGTGGATCATCATTCCCGACCTGTTCGGCCCTGCGTATGTCGGTGGCTGGTCGGCTGCCGAGTATTGGGACCTGACGGAGCAGATTTTCCGGGACATCTGTGTCTTTTCCACACGCCCCGTCGCCAATCGTCATCAGGTCATCCACAACGTTCCATTCGTGGTGACGCACATTTCGCGCGAGCAGAACTTCGGCACCAAGACCGTATGGAAAAAGGAAAAGAAACTGTCGGTGTCCGACCCCACGAGAACAATCGTGGACATGCTTTCCAATCCCTGGAGCGGTGGTGGGGTGGAGCACGTCATTGACTGTTTCAGGAACTACACCCAAAGCGATCACTGCGATCCTGAGAAACTCGTCGAGTATGCTGAACGCCTTGGAAATGCGGCCGTGTTCAAGCGGCTGGGCTTCCTGGCTGAGAGCCAGCTGGGAGAGGATCATCTGCTCGTGCCAGCCTGTAAATCGCGACTGAGCAAAGGCAATGCCCAGCTCGACCCAGCGCTCAAAGGCGACAAGCTGATAACGCGCTGGCGGCTATTCATCCCGTCTATCCTCTCCTTGGTAAGGGAGCCAACCGCGTGATACCCAAGCACGAAATCATTGAACTGGCAACGCAGTCCAACCTGCGAACGCATGTCATCGAGAAAGATTACGTGCTCGGTTGGCTACTGGCTGGCATCAACCAACACGCAGCCCTTGAAGATGCGTGGGTGTTCAAGGGAGGGACCTGCCTCAAGAAATGTTACTTTGAAACATACCGTTTCTCGGAGGATTTGGATTTCACGCTGCGTGATGCATCGCACATCAATGAAGACTTTCTCCGAGAAACTTTCACGGAGATTGCCGAGTGGGTATATGAGCAGAGCGGTATCGAGATTCCAGCCGACAGGATGAAGTTCGAGATATACACGAACCCACGAGGCGTCGAATCTTGCCAGGGACGCGTCTATTACAAAGGCCCGGCGACGTATTCCGGGAAACACTCGATGCCGCGCATCAAACTTGACCTCTCAGCTGATGAGGTTGTGGTGGACGAGCCGGTCATGATACCGGTGAGGCACGACTACAGCGACTGTCCCGATGACGGGATAAGCATCCAGGCCTATTCTTATGCAGAGGTCTCCGGTGAGAAGATTCGGGCGCTCAAGGAGCGAACGCGCCCGCGCGATCTTTACGACGTGATCAACTTCTTCCGCCGCCCGGAATCACGCGAAGTCGCAGGTGACGTGAAATCCGTCGTGACGAAGAAGTGCGAGTTTAAGAGCATTACGTTCCCAGTTCTCGCCGATCTGGAACCGCACAAGGACATCTGTGCGACGGGGTGGGATGACCAACTCAGGCACCAGTTGCAGGCACTTCCGCCGTTCGATTCATATTGGGGTGAACTGCCCGCGTTCTTTTCCTGGCTTGAAGATCCCGAATCTATCGGACAACTGGGCGCGATTCCGTCGCAATCAGAAGGCGAAGCTACGACCATCACGTTGGAAGCAGGAAGCCCTTACACGAGCACGTTGGAACGCGTGCGGTTCGCGGCGGTGAACCGCCTGTGCGTAGAACTGGATTACCGCAAGCAAAACGGGCAACGTTCAACCTATGTCATTGAACCGTATTCGCTGCGCACGACGAGTGAAGGCAACCTGCTGCTCTACGGAGTAAAACTCCCGGCTGGACAAATCCGCTGCTTCCGCACCGACCGGATCATTTCTGCGACGGTAACGCAGCAAGCCTTTACTCCGCGCTTCTCCATTGATTTCATACCGGAAGGACCGGTACGCCTCAGTGCGCGACAAATGACGTCAACCAGCCTTACGATGCCGCAACGCCGATCCTCTGTACCGAGAGCCCGCACCGGCAGGACTCGGGCGAGGCGATCAAGCGGGGGGCCGAAGCACGTGTATCAATGCCCTGTTTGTGGCAAGCACTTCACGCGATCGACGCATAACTCACGCCTGAACGCGCACAAGACCAAGCAGGGATACCCTTGCTCTGGAAGAACCGGCTATTACGTAAAGACTAGATATTAGCGAGCTGGTTGCATCCCCAAGTGATGAACTGGCAGTTGGCTATCTGAATCGCAACTTCGCATTTTCCAACTCACTGAGAACTTGCACTGGGCCGATCTGACCGACGCAGAGAAGTGGCGCGCCTGCGAGGAGTTACTGCGGCTGAATGAGGACTGGTCCAACAAGGACCTCGCGCAGCATTTGAAGCTCTCTGAATCGAGCATCACCAAGTATCTCTCACCGTCAAAGTGTAGCCAGGACGTTCAAGATGCGCTCGAAGCGGGGCAAGTGGGCATTACCACTTGCTACGAGATCAGCCGGGCCGCACCTGAGCAACATGGTGAACTGCTCAAGTTGAAGAAGGCCGGGTGTATAGGAACTATTAAGGCATTTTGTATGAAACGGCAAAGTAGTGAAAGTTCGCGGCGCTGTCAATCATGGGGGTTATTGGTCTGAAACCGGATTTTTTCTCCCTCGAAGCGTGAGGTATGCTAGCCTTTGTGAACAATTTTGAAGGCTCGAGCAGGCACAGGGTAAAAGGGATTGCCGGCTCGGGAACTGAACCAGATAGATAGGGGGAGTTAGTATGGAATCAGGGCGTTGCGAAGAGGCCGAGAGACCGAGCAGGGGTTCGGGGCGGTGCCCGGGTGGGTAAACCCAGATGAGCGAGAATTTTGGTAATCACCGCGGGATCTTCAATCGCGGCAATGATCTTCAGGGTGCCACCACAGTAAGGGCAATGCTCAATGTCGATATCGAATACGCGTTTGAGCAGCCGGGCCCAGCTCATGTGGGCAGAAGCCGGCTGATGGGAGGCCTCGTCAAGATCATCGGGTACGCTGGCCGGTCTGTTTGGGATGATCTGCGGGCGCAGTTTTGTGAATAAGACAAATAAACACCCTTTTTTAGAAACTGCAAGGTACTGAAAGGCCCCGGAGTTGTTAATCACTGGGAGGCAGTGTTCTGAAATCGAGGGTTTGTAGCCTTGGAAGGGGGAGTGTTTGCCAATCAAAGTGAAGAATTTTGGGGTGTTGCGCAAGCAGCAACAATAGGGGATTGCGGGCTCTGGAACTGAACCGGAATGTATTGTTGTGTCGGGCGGGATCAGAGTGTTTCGAAACGCTCGAGAGGCCGAGCTGGAATTCGAGGCGGTGCTCTGGTGGGCAGGCCGAGATGCGCTAGGATTTTGGTAATCACCGCCGGGTCTTCGATGGCAGCGATGATTTTCAGGGTACCGCCACAGTGCGGGCAGTGTTCGATGTCGATATCGAATACTCGTTTGAGTAATCGAGCCCAGCTCATGCGCCCAGCAGTCCAGTGAGGAGATGCCCTGTCCGGATCTACAGCGGAGTCCTTATCAATGACCGGCCTGCCCGGCGTGATCAGGGAACGGATCTTGGCGTTCGGCGCGAGCACGCCATGAAAGCGAATAAGATTGAGCCTGGGTCGTGGGACTAAAGCGGCCAGGCGTTGCATGAACTCCAGCGGTGACATCACGATGTGGGTGGTGCCGTCCTGATACGGGCTCTTGAGTCGCAGCACGACATCGCCGGTGCTATTGAGTTTGAGCCGTTCATTGGCGATGGCGGGGCGAGTGATGTAGCGGCACAGTTGCTCGAGTTTTTTACGTTGATTCATGGCACAGCGTACCTCGGCGTGGAGGCTGAATCCCTGTTCATTGGCGCAGCGTTGTTTCGTGTGCTGCGTCTCAGCGCTGGGAATCGACTGCAAGCTGAGCACTTTCTGGCCTGCTCGGGGTCCGAAGGCGATGCGATAGGTGCAAGCGGCCGATTGCAGGGGCGTCATGGCGGTACTCGAATCGGTTTCAGCCAGGTAGACCATCCCCTGCTCTTCAATGAGATAGCCACGACGCGTCAATAACTTCATGACACGTTTGATGATCTGATGGAGTAGAATGTGCAGCTGTTCGGCGCTAGGCGCGCGTACCGACTGGAATACTGTTGCGCCTTCGGTGGTGTGATAGACCCCATCAAGGACGAGACAATGGAGATGAATATTGAGATTGGCAGCGAACCCAAAACGCTGTATCAGAGTAACGGCGCCGGTGGCGTCCTGCGCACGCTTCAATCCCGCTTGCTTAATCAGAAAGGTGGAAATAGCGCGGTGAGTGATCTGTAAAACCGGTGAGAGCAGCTGCGGATGGGCGGCAAGCAGCACGCGTAGCGGGATGGGAAACGACAACACCCACTGGCGCACCGGCACCTGCGGGATGACATGATCGACCAGGTGGGTGGCTGCCTCTGTCATGCGCCGGGCGCCACAGGCGGAGCAAAATCCGCGCCGCTTACAGGAGAAGGCCACGAGCTTTTCATGGACGCACTCGGCGCAGCGAACGCGCAGGAAGCCATGGGCCAGAATGCCGCATTCGAGGAAGGCCTCGAACTCTTCTTTGACAAAATCGGGCAGGCCTACCCCGGTCTCAGCCTCGACCTGGGCGAAAAAGCTCTCAGCGTGTTCTTGTACCAGTGGATAGAGGACCGTTTCTTCAGGCCGCCGCCGCTCGTAGTGTACGCAGTGGCCCGCCTGTGCGGCGGGAGATGCCGATTGAACCGCCTCTTCCATCGTCCCTGTTTAGTTGGCTTTCCATGATGAGTGCTATTTTGCACACTACCATAATGTTGCGACCTCTGCCAACAGCGAGCGACTCCCCCAGCCTGCGTTGTTAAAGAGCAAAAATGGCGATAAGCTTTTTCGGGTCCCAATTTGTTATCCATGTTGTATTTACTACTTTTCCGATTCATTGAATCAGTTTGCCCCAGGGCAAACTGATTTTTAAATTGGGAATATTGGTATACGTCAAAACGTATGCTGAGACTTTCTCAGATCGTTTGAGAGAGGTTTTCTTGAATTGGGGATGGTTTTGGTATAGGGACACTCCCAATCCAATGGAATATGAGAGTGTTATGGGGAGTCTCAGCATAGAAAAAAGGCCCTATGGTGTAGGGCTTTAGGTTAGTAGATTGTTGGATTGGGAGTGTTGAGGTATTCCATACCTCCCAATTGGGGGAGGAGTGATCATTAGTTCATTTGCAATTTCTGAATGTTGGACTAAGCTCAGTTTAAAAATAGATAGAACAAACAAGTTCAGCGCATCTGCGCTGTATGCCCACTAGAAAGATGAGAACGAAAAATGGATAACGTAATATTATTTGGGGCGGGAGCAAGTTATGGTTCTTCGCGGTTAGAGTATGATGGATACCAACCGCACGTATTCCTTTATGATTATAATGCTAGCGATTTTTCGAGCCCAACAAATGACCTGGATATATTGCCCCTCGGTAATAATTTGTATTCTAAACTGAAAGAGTTTGATACAGTTCTTTGGGATACTTTCGAAGACTTTTTTGATGGTAAACGCTTCGAAGAGGGCTGGGGTCAATTGAGAAATCATTTCGACGACAATTACCTTGCATTGTCAAAATATACAATATCGATGTCTAAATACTTTTACCAATTTCTACCAGCAGCAACTAGCAACTATTTTTATTTGGCTACGCATTTAAGAAAAATGATTAACCATGGATACGGTTACTGGAAAGGAGCTATCATAACCCTGAATTACGAAAATCTGCTGACACATTCTTTGTTGCATAATAAGGTACCGGTTTATTATGATTACTTCATGTGGGAAAAAAAAAAGAAAATAAAATAGAAATTTGCTTCCCCCATGGTTTCTGTTCTTTGTTGATAGACACCAGATTCCTTCGAAAAATGGTTGAATATAGTGGGGAAATTATGAACAAAGAATCGGAATACAATGCAGATCCTATAATAGCATTGTACCCTAGGGAATATCGTGATTATATCGAATCAGGGAACTATGTACCCGTGATGTCTTATTATGACAAGACAAAGAAAGCATACATTGGGCAAGATATACTAGATCATCAAATAGATAGGTACAATGAACTAGTTTCAAATGCGAAGAAAATAGCAATTGTCGGGATATCATACAATGTGCTAGACACTCATATTTGGTTACCTTTGCTAAATACGAGTGCCAAGGTTTTTTATTATGAACCTTTTGATACCTCTGATCTAGAGCTTGCGTTTCGAGGAAAATCCAACCTTAGCATAATAAGAAAGACTTTTGACGAGTGTTTTTATGAATTCGAAGATGAAATGGGTATTGAAGTATTGAGTATTGAGTAGGCAGATTGTGTTTATATCAACAGATAAACGCCAATCGGACAACAGCAGGAGTTCAATCCACTCCCAACTAATAAATGTCAAATATCGTCTGAACTACTGCACCTAATCTGTGCGATCGCCTCAATCGAACCATCCTTAAATCCTCTCTCAAACGCTCTCTATTTTTTAACCATCTTTTAATATATTTATACACTCCTAATCAAAGATCTTGCCATCTCATCCATTCTATACAGCCATCTGCAATGTTTATCCATAGACAAAGGTTACTTGTTATTGTTTAAAGATAGTTTGATTGGAGATGTGATTTAGTCTTTATATTCAATGTGTACATTTATACACTTTCAGTTGTTTAAGTTTATTTAATTCTTCGGTTTAAAAATTAAGATTAGTATATTGTAGACGTAGTTTTCCGGTACTATACGGATTCTATATATTATCAGAATAGAACGTTCTGTCTAATACACTGTTGCACAAATAAAAGGAAGGGCAAGCCCCGAGGATTAACTCGACATCGGCGTGTTATTCAGGGAAGGAGACGAAGGAAGAGCCCATGGAAGCGACACTACAAGAGATATTTCGATCGGAGTTTGCAAGCTACACAAGACGACATGGTCTAAGCATGGACCAATACAAGGCAGCGCAAGCGATCATGGATTGTCAGAGTGAGGTGCTCGGCTATGAGGAGTGGGCATGTCCCAACGGGGATCATATTGAGCGGCAACCTCATTCCTGTCGCCACCGTAGTTGTCCACGTTGCCACCGATTCCAAAGCTATGAATGGCTGGAGAAGATCAAAGCGCGTTTGCTGCCCTGTGATCATTACCATGTGGTTTTCACACTGCCCCATGAACTCAACCCCCTGTGGCACTACAACCGAAGTTGGAGTGCCGACCGGCTGTTCAAGGCTTCCTCGGAGACCTTGCGTCAATTGTTGAAGGATGAACGTTATCTTGGGGCGGAAGTGGGCCTATTGTCCTCGCTGCACACCTGGGGCAGAACGCTGATCTTTCATCCTCACCTCCACGTATTGGTCACGGGGGGTGGCTTGTGTGGGGCAGCGTATCGGACGGTGAAGAAGGATTTTCTGTTGCCGGTCGGCGTCCTGAAGGCGAAATTTCGAGGCAAGTGGTTGAGTTGGCTCAATCAAGCTTATGAACGGGGAGCCATCAGGCTCCCACCGGGCTGGACAGAGCTGGATTGGCGAAAGACTCTGCGTCGGGTAGCGAGAAAATCCTGGAATGTGCGGATTCAAGGTGCCTATCGGCACGGAGAAGGGGTCGCGGTCTACCTATCACGTTATGTACGAGGGGGCCCGATTAAGGACAGTCAGTTACAGCGCGCCGATGCATCAGAGATATGTTTTCGCTATCGAGATCACCATGAGGGATCAAATAAGACGATGGCAATATCAACCGATCATTTCCTGACTCGGCTTTTGTGGCATGTGCCTATCAAGGGTCAACACCCTGTTCGGTACTATGGACTGTATACGCCGGGGCACAGAACAAGCGGGCGATGATGCGTACCGCATTGGGTACGGAGGCGGAAAAAGCAGCACCGGAGATCGAGCATAAAGCGCCTCGTTGTCCGAATTGCGGCCGACTTCTTCTCCATCGAGGCCGTACCGGCATCAAAATTTCCTATATAAGGAGTACCGGTGTGCAACAATCCGTTGAAGCGGACCGCGAAAGCGCGGCGTCGCTTCGAGGTAGTCGCGTAAACGATCCGCCAGCGCGTTTTTTTAGGCCGTCCGGCGGCCGCTTAACTTAGCGTTAGCTTTAAATATACTCTGGATTACTTATGAATATCACACATTTTTTAAAATACATCGTTATTGCACTTATTATGTCAGCTTGTGCTACTTCACATGAATCGATTACTGATACTCCTCCGATAAATTTAATACCCATGTATGGATATCCCTCTATAGAAAAAACAACGGACCAAAAGAAAGCAGATAAATTCTTCATTGAAACGGCTATACAAAATTCAGGCTCACTCGAAAAAGCAAGTATGGAATTCGCAGGAGAAGCATGGAGAAAATATGAAGTAGGTGATTACACAACTGCTATGCGGAGATTTAACCAAGCCTGGTTATTGAATCAAGATAACTACTTTGTTCATTGGGGTTTTAGTGCATTGCTATTTGATCAAGGAAAAACGGATGAAGCTATAAGCCATTATGATAAGGCCTTATCTGTTATAGATAATGTTGAAGAAAAACCACGGTTACTGACAGACACAGCCAGAGCCTATTCAAAAAAGGCTTATACCGAGGCCGATAAATTGAAGTCTAAAGAATTATTTCGGAAGACTAACTCGCTATATAAAGAAGCTCTTATATTAGATCCCCACTATGATAACGCTTATCGTGATTGGCCACGCTCTCTCTACTTAGAGGGCAATTATGAGAAAGCATGGGAGATCATAAAGCAATCACGCACTTTAGGTAATCGAGATATTTCACAAGATTTTATCGATCTCCTATCCAAGAAAATGCCAGAACCCGAGTAGTTATTGATACTGATTTCAGCTAACAATGCAATTTCACTCGGAAGCCTCGCTTAAGCTCGCCTCCGGTGAATTGCGGCGTTAACACACGAAGAGCGAAAGCTGCCGCTCAGATCATAACCTGCGACTGGCAGTTTGTGGCCATTCTGAGACGTTCAAGCACGATCAATTCTGACAATCACTTTATACGGGCAGATGTTAATTATCACAATTTGAGGTACAAATTCCTGTTTGTGCATAGCGGGTGCTTGCCCAAAGTCTTGTACGTATCTTTAATTTGCTTTGTTTGGAGCAGTGGGTAATTATTTCGATACGGATATTTGCACTTCTGCAGCCTGCCAACAATACACCGACATTCCGACGGTGAGGAAGTATCAACACCCTTTTTTGACTAGAAAAGTGCCGAAAGACTTCCACGTTATCGCTTGATCTGGTTAGTGATCTGGAATCGTTCTATACCCCTAATACTGCTCGCATCTCAATGCGGTATAGGGCGGAAGGAATTGGGGGTTATGTGATAAGTATAGACTACTCAGGATTAAATAATTTCTGAGTTTGTTCATTGCCAAAGGTGACAAAGTAGGGTGATAAACAGAATTCTCTATGATCTCATCGAAACCCAGCAGCGACTGCTTGCTGAACAAGATACCAGGCTTACAAGGGACGAATATCTAGCCAAGGAACGGTTGCAGACTCAAGCTAAAAAACAACACATTTTCCGTTTACTGAGGAAAGGATATACAAAAGCCGAGATAGCCAGGAAACTTGGAATTAATCGCGTAAGCGTCCACAGGCTACTGACTAGGTAACCGATTATGGGAATTGTGCGTATATTGCGGATAGGTATTCGAATAGAACGATGCAATCGAGAGACCCCGAACTGAAAGAACTCTTTACCGAGGCTCAGAGTGTAACAGGGTTAGATGACAGCCTTTCAGAAGAAGCCAAACGAATTCTAAAAGATGAGGAATTATATGAATCTGGCTATCGAAAAAGACCAGAATGAATGCTTAATGCTAGCTTTGGATGTGTTAGAGGAAGCCCCCGGTAGGGATGGTAAACCCCTTAGACTTAAGGACTACGAGCGCGCGATATGGGGTCCGATGCGGATTTGGTATGAGCCTAAAACTAAGACGTATCGTATGACGGAAAAACCACGACGCAAGGATCTGCCTCGGTGCGGTGCAAGACGAAAATATGACGGTAAACCCTGCCAGGCTAAGGCATTAGCTAATGGGAGATGTAAATACCATGGCGGGTTAAGCACTGGCCCGAAGACACCGGAAGGGCGTCAACGCACGCTGGAAGGGTTAAGGCGCTACTATGCTAATCGAAAAAACGCCGCGATGCGTCATTGAAGTCTTAAAGGCGGGTTAAATCGTAATTTCCTTTCAACTGCTTACAATGTGCTTACAAGTAATAAAGAATTACACGGTGCTTTATGTAACCCTTTGTTTTTATTGGTGGCCAGGGACAGAATCGAACTGCCGACACGAGGATTTTCAGTCCTCTGCTCTACCGACTGAGCTACCTGGCCTTGTTGGGAGCCATAAACGCGCTGCAGCGACTGCAGACAGGAAAGGGGTTGTCTTTTTTCGAAGCTTTTCTAGTTCATTCTAAATATCGAACAAGCAAGGGGGCTATTAAAGCGGCTCGCTTTATTCGAGTCAAGTCACTTGTTGAACATTCTTGCGAGCTACAGGGCTCCTTTTAAGTTTCGGTGTTAGCCTAGCCCACGAATGGGGGGACAATGCCGGCGCTATTTTTTATCTTGGGGCACGAATTCTTTCGGCACCACCGCGCCTTCGCCAAATAAGAATTTCTCCATTTCTCCTTCCAGAAATTTGCGGGCTTTGGGGTCCACGGGAGTTAGGCGGTACTCGTTGATCAGTATGGTTTGATGCCGAAGCCACTGTTGCCAGGCTTCCTTGGAGATATTCTCGTAGATGCGCTTGCCTAAATCACCGGGATAAGGCGGAAGATCCAAACCTTCAGCTTCTCTCCCCAATTTCATGCACTTTAGCATTCGAGCCATAATTTTTTGATTCCTCTGCGGATGACAATCGTTGAATTAATTTCTTAACCGGCGCAGCCAGGCCTCCCTGAAGCGAATGTACGTTATACCAGACCTCGCCATCGGCTTCCATCACACCTTTTGAAGGGTTTTCGATGACAATTCGCAGCGGATGAATGTGCAAACGGAAGTGACTGAATTGATGCATCAACGGGGTCCAAGGTAGGAAATCAACTTCTTGGGTTCCGAACTTGAGCGCGCACCATTGCTGAGCTTCGGCGGTATTTTCGAATTCCGGGAAGCTCAGCAATCCTCCCCACAGCCCCATGGGCGGACGCCGTTGCAACAACACCTCGCCCTGCCGATTGCTGGCGATGAGCATGGTGATCTGCCGCACGGTCAGTGGCCGGCGGGGTTTCGGAGTGGGTAACTGCTCCTGTACTCCCGCGCGGCTCGCCTTGCAATCACCCATTACCGGGCATTCACCACAAGCAGGTCGGCGCCGGGTGCAAATGAGCGCGCCGAGATCCATGAACGCTTGCGTATAGATAGCCACACTCTGGGCCGGCATGAGTGCTTGGGCTATCTGCCACAGGCGCGCGGCTACTTTAGCCAGTCCGGGCCAGCCTTGGATGAGCCGATGGCGGGTAAGGACCCGTTTGACGTTACCATCCAGAATGGGGTGGGGCTGATGATAAACGAGTGCCAAAATCGCGCCGGCAGTGGACCGGCCGATACCGGGCAACGCCTGCGCCTGCTCCAACGCTTGAGGGAAACAGCCTTGATGCTGCCGTTGAATCAATTGGGCGGCTTTGTGCAGATTCCGCGCACGGGCATAGTAACCCAGACCGGACCAGGTCTGTAGAACTTCGTCCAGCGAAGCTTCGGCCAGCGCTTGTATACTAGGAAATCGCTGCATGAAGCGCTCAAAATAAGGAATCACCGTCGAGACTTGGGTCTGCTGCAGCATGATCTCCGAGACCCAGACGCGATACGCGCTAACCTGCCGTTGCCAGGGTAAGTCTTTGCGGCCGTGCGCCTCGTGCCAGGCAATAAGCCGTGCGCTGAAATCTTGCTTGGCCTCAGGCATGCCTGTTCAGACCGTTCAAGACGTGACCTTGATCAGAACAGCTTAAACTTATCCTGGAGCTGTTTTTCCAATTTTTTCTGGAGATCTTCTTTTCCCTTCTCAATTTTACGATCCAGTTTTTCTTCCAGCTTTTGTTTCTCCTTATCGGCTTTCTCTTTGAATTGCTGTTTGGCGACCTTGCCTAGATCGAGACCGTATTTAAGATCGGTGAATGGCCCTTTCACGGTGATGGGGACAAAAAGGCGCTTTTTATCCGGCTGGCCGGAGCCAGCCAGCGCCACGCCGAGCTCGTAGTCAATGGTGTCCTTGCCTACATCCACATCGCCCTTGCCTTTGGCAAGGATGAGCGATGTCACGAGGGCTAGGTCATTGTTGCGCGCCACGCCGTTGGTGATCACTGCGCTGCCCTGCAGCGAGTCGAAAAGAATTTCTTGACCACTGGGGGCGGGATTGCGGCCTTTGAGATACGCCACCACGCGTTCGACCTTACTCGCCAGTTCCGGATCTCTTAGGGCTCCTTTGGTGACGGCTAGATTGGCCTTTCCATTCAATTGCTTTTTGAGGGTCGAGATCCGGTCACCGCGGGTATTGAGATCAAATGCCACGTCGCCCGTACCGGCCAGATAGGCGGCTTTCTTCTGCAGATCGTACATCAGATCCCCGATTGCCACGTTCTTGAGCTGGGCATTGAAACCAAACGCCGGTGTGTTCTTGCGCGCATCCAACTTCACCGCCGTGTTGATTTGGCCTTTATAGAGCGAGGTTGTCACGGGTTTGAGTTCCAGCAATCCATTTTTTGCCGTCAAGGAAGCCTTTAAATCGGCTAAGCGCAGGTTGGCTGCTTTGAGCTTCGTCACCGTTAGATCACCCTTTACATTCAACGCGCGCAAGGGCTCTAGTGGCAGGGGTAGGCGATCATCGGTGGGCTGGGAGGGCGGGGGATTGGCGGGTTGCGCCGGGGTCTGCGGCGCCGGTGGCAGGTAGCGGTCCACATCGAGCTGGTTGACGGCAAGCGAAAAGCTAATCTCGGGCTTCTCGAAGGATTTCACTTTCCCCGAACCCGTGAGTTGGGTGTCGTCGAGCAAAATGGCGAGCCGGGTCAGTTCGGCCTGGGTTGACGTAGCGCTGAAGCCGAGGTCAAGGCTTGCCCGATCGAGCACGTTGGGATCGGCGCTCGGCGGCAACGCCTGATCCAAGGCGGTCAATACTTCCTGAGGGCTGAAGGGCTCACTTTTAAGCTGTCCGATCACCTTGGGATTCCCGAGCAATTGACTGACATCCAGCTTAGCCGACAATTTTAGGGTTAATGCCTCGAGGCTGAGCGGAGCGACCCGCAGAGTCTGGGCTTGTAGATCCGCATCGATATCCGTTTGCAGATTGGCGGTTAATTCTTTCCCGGGCAAGCTCTCTCCTTGCGCTTCGACAGTGGTGGTTAACCCTTTGATCCGATATCGCTGGTTGGCTGGGTCCAAGGTGATCGATCCATCCAAATCCAGTTTAACCCCCATCGCAGGCGCCTTGTTTTTAAAGTACAAATCCATCTGCAGATCGAACGGTTCGCCCAGGGAAATGGCGTCCGTATAGAGGTTGAATGGCGAAACCATCAGCTCGGTGCCACTTTGCGCATCCTGCCAACGCAACGCGGCGTCCTTGATCTCGATGCCACCGATCGCTAAGGCCGAAGGGATATTGGCTTGCCCCGCTTCAGATTCAGCAGGAGGAGGTTCGGCTTGTTGCCGGCTCAGCAAATCATCCCAGTTGGTGACCCCTTGCGCGTTTTTACTCAGGTTGAGCCGCAGGCCATGAAGGCGCAAGGTATCCGCACGGACTTCACCTTTAAAGAGGGGCAGAATAGCAACTCGAAGCTGCGCCTCCTCAATGCGGGCAAAGGGAGCATCGCCGAAACCCTGGGCATTACTCAATTGCGCGCTCCCTAGGCGCAGTCCCAGCCAGGGAAATAGGGAAAGCTTGAGGTCCCCCTCGAGATCGAGTTGGCGCCCCGTGGCTTGATCGACTTGTTTGACGATTAATTCTTTGTAATCGTTGGGGTCTACTGCGACCACCAACACCACGGCGGCGGCAATCAACACCACCACAAAAACCGCGATAGCCCAGAGTAAGCGTTTGATCCATTTCATTCTTAGCTGCACCTCGGTGAGTGAATAGATTCTCTGTTAAACTGTATAGTATAGTGTGCGATCGGTGCATCCCGCAGAGACGGCCGCCCGGTGCTCGGTGTGGTGGCGTTGCTTGAGTTCCCCGTCTCCAACCTGGCCCTGGAACCAACGCAGAGACGGGGATGTCAGACATTTGTCACCGACAACAAAACGAGAGCTCAATCAAACGCCCGCGGCTCTATTCCCGGAAACAGTGTGAACTCTAATACCCATTCATTCAACCTACATGAAGCATAAACTCAGGACGGATTTGCCTTGGAAATAAAACAGCGCGCATCGCAGTTGATTAATTTATATCGCATCGGCACCTGGCGGGCCAAGGGCCTAGCCTGGACGTCGGGACTGTTACTGATCACGCTGACTCTGATTATCGTTCTTCTTGGGTTCTATTGGAGCATTGAACCTGACCCGCTGGAGCTGCCGAGCGAAACGGCCGATGAACCGGGGCAGAAGATCACGGGCTACGTGACCACCAGTGCCTTAATCACCGCTGCGGAAACCCTGCTGGATAAACCCGGAGGTTATATCAGTAACGACGTGTTGCCACCGGGAATTTTTCTGGACAACATCACCAACTGGGAATTCGGCGTGTTGGTCCAGATACGCGATCTAGCGCGGGCGCTGCGCAACGATATCAGCCGATCCCAATCTCAATCGGTGGAGGATAAAGACCTTATCATCGCCGAACCTCAGTTTAACTTTTCCAATGACTCCTGGTTATTTCCACCCACGGAAAAAGAATACCGAACCGGGATTAAAGCCCTCAAACGCTATCGCGACCGTCTAACGGACGCCAATGCCCAGGACGCCCAGTTTTACGCGCGCGCGGACAATCTTCGCGATTGGTTCAGGATCGTTGAAAAACGTCTAGGCTCGTTATCCCAACGCTTGAGTGCCAGCGTCGGCCAACCTCGTCTGAATGTCGATCTGGCGGGGGATCGGGGGGCGCGCCAGTCCACCGAGAAACCTGAAGAACTGAAGGTTAAAACCCCTTGGCTTAAAATCGATGATGTATTTTACGAGGCTCGTGGCACGAGTTGGGCTCTGATCGGTTTTTTAAAAGCCGTTGAAATCGATTTCGCTCCTGTACTGCAAAAGAAAAATGCACTGGTCAGCCTAAGGCAAATACGACGAGAACTGGAAGCCACGCAGGCCACCGTGTGGAGCCCCATGATTCTCAACGGCCGGGGTTTTGCCTTCGTGGCCAATCATTCGCTGGTGATGGCCTCCTATTTGGCACGGGCCAATGCGTCTCTAATCGATTTGCGCCAGCTTTTGGAACAGGGTTAAAGCACCGTCGCATAGCGTGAGCTTAAAACAAGTCGCGGCAGGGGCGGAACTAGGGCCTTGCGAAAAATTCAGCTCACTCCCGTCAACCAGCGCCGATGGCGTAATTTTCGCCGCAATAGGCGAGGCTACTATGCGTTATGGATCTTTTTGATCTTGTTCGGCATCACGCTGTTCGCCGAGCTCATCGCCAACGATAAACCCCTTCTGCTGGTTTATGACGGCGAGCTGTATTTTCCGATTTTCACGGCCTATCCTGAGACCGTCTTCGGCGGCGAGTTTGAGACCGAAACGGACTACCGCGACCCCTACGTAAAACAGCTAATCCAACAAAAGGGCTGGATGCTCTGGCCCTTGATTCCCTATAGCTACGAGACGATCAACTACGACTTGCCTGTACCCGCGCCCGCGCCTCCATCCGCGGAAAACTGGCTGGGCACCGACGACCAAGGCCGGGATGTCACCGCCCGGTTGATTTATGGTTTTCGGATTTCGGTGCTATTCGGCTTGACTCTAACCCTATTGAGTTCCCTCATCGGTGTCGCGGCGGGTGCTCTGCAGGGTTACTTCGGTGGCTGGACCGATCTGCTCTTCCAACGATTCATTGAGATTTGGTCGGGTTTACCCGTGTTGTTTTTACTCATTATTCTGGCCAGCATAGTGGAACCTAATTTTTGGTGGTTGCTTGGGCTGATGCTGCTGTTCAGTTGGATGGCTCTGGTCGGGGTGGTGCGTGCGGAATTCCTGCGGGCACGAAACTTCGAATACATCCGTGCGGCGCGCGCGCTCGGCGTGGGACATTTCACCATCATGTTCCGGCACATCCTTCCCAACGCGATGGTGGCCACCTTGACCTTTTTGCCCTTTATCCTGAATGGTTCGATTACGACGTTGACTTCACTGGATTTTCTCGGCTTTGGCCTGCCGCCTGGCTCCCCCTCGTTGGGCGAACTCCTCGCCCAGGGCAAAGCGAATCTGCAAGCGCCTTGGTTGGGAATGGCGGCCTTTTGCGTGCTGGCGATCATGTTGAGCCTGTTGATCTTTATTGGCGAAGCCGCCAGAGATGCGTTCGATCCACGCAAGTTTTCGCCGGATCAATGAGCGCGCGCCCATTGCTCGAAATCGAACATTTGGATGTCTCGTTCGGCAAGGGCGAGCGCGAAGTGCGCGCCGTACACGATCTGTCGCTGACCATTGAACGGCGTGAAACCGTCGCCCTGGTCGGAGAAAGCGGCTCGGGCAAATCGGTTACCGCGCTGTCCATTCCCCAACTCTTGCCCTATCCATCGGCTCGTCACCCGCGGGGGCGGATCCGCCTGGATGGGATGGAATTGATGGGCGCCTCGCCGTCGCAATTGCGATCGATCCGCGGCAAGCGGGTCAGCATGATTTTTCAAGAACCCATGACCTCGCTCAATCCCTTGCATACGATCGAGCGGCAGATCGGCGAAGCCCTCTGGTTGCATCGCGGGATGAGAGGTCTGACCGCGCGACAACACACGATAGAGCTCCTGGAACTCGTGGGCATCACCGATCCTCATCAGCGCCTGCAATCCTTCCCACATCAACTCTCCGGCGGTCAACGCCAACGGGTGATGATCGCCATGGCGCTGGCCAATGAACCTGAGTTGCTCATCGCCGACGAACCCACCACGGCGCTGGATGTGACCATTCAGGCGCAGATCCTCGAACTTTTGAAGTCCGTGCAAAAGCGCCTGGGCATGGCCATGCTGGTGATTACCCATGATTTGGGCATCGTGCGTCATCTAGCGGATCGGGTGTACGTCATGCAAGCCGGTTGCGTCGTGGAGCACGGTCCGGTTGATGCGTTGTTCAGCCGTCCCCAACATCCCTACACCCAGCTATTGCTCAGCGCGGAACCGCAGGGTAACCCCATCGCCGCACCGATCGATGCACCCGTGATTATGCGTACCGAAAACCTCAAGGTCTGGTTTCCCGTGAAAGCCGGAGTATTGAGACGCACGGTGGATCACATCAAAGCCGTGGATGGGGTTTCGCTTGCTGTGCGTGCGGGACACACCGTGGGCGTGGTGGGTGAAAGTGGTTCGGGCAAGACCACCCTGGGTTTAGCCTTGCTGCGCCTGGAAAAAAGCGTGGGGCCGATACAGTTTATGGGTCAGGAGATTCAAGGACTGCGGTCCCACCAGGTACGCCCTTTGCGCCGCGAAATGCAGATCGTGTTTCAGGATCCATTCGGCAGCCTCAGTCCTCGTCTATCCGTGGGCCAGATTATCGAGGAGGGCCTCAAGGTTCACCGCTTAGGGATCAGTCCGAGCCAACGGGAGGCCATGATCGTTCAGGCGTTGGAGGACGTTGGACTGGATCCCGATCATCGGAACCGTTACCCTCATGAATTCTCGGGCGGCCAACGACAACGTATTGCCATCGCCCGAGCCATGGTATTGAAACCCCGCTTCGTGGTGTTGGATGAACCCACCTCGGCGCTCGACCGATCGGTTCAAGCCCAGATCGTGGATCTACTACGCGCGTTGCAAGCCAAGTATCAATTGGCCTACCTGTTTATCAGTCACGACCTCAAAGTCGTGCGCGCACTCAGCGATGAGCTCATCGTGTTGCGCAACGGCCAAGTCATCGAACACGGTTCCGCGCAGCGGATCTTCAATGATCCGCGCGAACCCTATACTCAGACCTTGTTAGCGGCTGCATTCCAAATGGAAGCCTCCACGACGAAATCGCTAGCGGGTTAGCGGCACGGATGTAATTTCCGGTGGATATAATCTGGCTTATCCATATCAAAAGCGGCTTTTATCTAGTAAAACTGGCCAAGATCTCCTATTCTTTAGCCGCTTCAGTTCAAGCTGAGCTCGCGCCCCTCGGGATAGCTCACTTCTCAGAGCAGGTACCCTCGGCCCGGCCGTTAACGCTCATTACGAAAAAACTAGGCTCGATCAAGCTGTGCCCATGGGCGGATTTCAATCACCGCGTGTTCTTTTGACTCTACCGTAGATGAATACAATAAGATGAATGTCAGCGAGTTTATCCAAACACACTACCAACATTTCAACGCAGCAACCTTATCCGAGGCGGCTGACAGTTATGTTAGTCACTTAGAAGATGGGGGTCAGATGCTGCTGACACTGGCCGGCGCAATGAGTACCGCCGAACTTGGACTCTCTTTGGCTGAGATGATCCGCCAGGATAAAGTGCACGCGATCTGCTGTACAGGCGCCAACTTAGAAGAAGATCTATTTAATTTGGTCGCTCACCAACACTATCAGCGTATTCCCAATTGGAGAAATCTCACGCCGCAACAGGAACGCGAATTGCAATTACAAGGACTGAACCGGGTGACCGATACCTGTATTCCGGAAGAACAGGCTTTCCGCGCAATCGAACGCGCCATACTGGAGCTCTGGCGTGATGCCGATCAAGCCCAGCAATCGAAATTACCCCATGAATTTTTCTATGAGCTCATTCGGGAAGATCTTGTCAAAGAGAGTTATCAGATCGATCCCGCTCACTCGTGGCTCATCGCTGCCTCCGAGAGGGATCTCCCACTGTTTGTGCCGGGTTGGGAAGACTCGACGCTGGGTAATATTTTTGTTGCCAATGTACTGAGGGGGGATTTGCGTAGCTTTCGGGTTATCCGGAGTGGACTCGAGTATATGGCTCAACTCGCCGATTGGTACCTGCGCACCACTACGGGTCAAGGTGTATCCGCCTCAGTTCAACAACAACGGTCCGCGCCAACAGATCAGCTCTCTTCTAATCAAATTTCTTCTAATCAACCTTCTTCTAAAGTCGGCTTTTTCCAGATCGGCGGGGGTATCGCCGGTGACTTTCCCATATGCGCCGTACCGATGCTGCAGCAGGACCTCGGGAGAGCCTGTCCCTACTGGAGCTATTTTTGCCAGATCAGTGACTCCACTACAAGCTACGGTTCTTATTCAGGCGCGATCCCGACCGAGAAAATCACTTGGGGCAAACTCGACGTCGACACACCCAAATTCATCATCGAGTCCGATGCCAGCATCGTTGCTCCGCTCATGTTCGCGCGAATTTTAGGCTGGTGATCAGGACCGCTGGATATCAATGGATCGGCGATCTTAAGATTGAAACATTATGTTCTGATTAAAAAAACGCTGAATCATTAGCCATTACGACATCGGGAAGGCGCTCACGATTTTTCTAGGGTCGAGTCCGGAGATCAATTGTGGCTCCGCAACAGCTGACTTCGCACCCTTATTAACGAGGGCTCACGTCACTTCAACAGACGCCTTGAAATCCAACATCCTTGGGAAGTTGCGTATAACTGGTCTTATAAAAAGTTTTTACCGTTCTCCCTGTCTCTCTCACTGTCCCACTTAGTTATCAGCTCGAGATCAGGCAATCCATCGCCTCGACTCACCCGGCTAGCGATTGCCCATTGATCGTCATGGTATTCTGATACAAGCTACCGACTGGGTTGTACCGTGCAGGTACATTAATCTTATGTTGTTAAGGGGCAATGCTGGAATCTTCCCCAATTTGATTTCATTCAGTTCTCTTTAAGCAGGAAATATAGCCAACGAATCCCGCCCCTCGCTGACGATTAAAAGCACATCGATCGAGTACTCAGTATGTTTGTATTAGGGAAAGTTACTATGGAAAGCGTAGTGCTTAGTTTCATATTGTCTGTAGCTTTAGTGAGCTGTAGTTCCGGCGGAGGTGGCGGAGAATCCGATACGATCCCGGAAGCAGAACCCTCAGTCACGGTATTAGACGTTAGGGTTGTCGATGATACCGACATCAAAAGCAAGACTATTGAAATTGATCTGGCGGTCGCCGATACAAAGGGGGCCATGGTGACTTCATTGACCAACGACGATTTTGAAGTCAAGCCCACCGATGCTTCGTTGAAAACTTCTTCATCACTGATTGGCAGCCCTATAACAATAGATCAGTCCGTCATTCCAGGTAAATATTCTGCTACGTTTCTCTTGGACCAGACGGGAAGCATGGAGCGGAATGATCCTTATGATTTACGAATCGAAGCGGTCAAGAAACTTTTCGCAAGCCTGGGTCAAGGGTCAGAAATTCAACTCATCGCATTTGCTAATAACAATCCGGACACCAACGATGAGATAAAGATTCCCAGTGAATTTGAGCCCTATACGGATGGGTTTTCAAATACCATTGACGAGGCGAAATTGGACACCCTAAGAGATCGGGAAGGTGGAGCAACCTTTATTTACGATTCTCTCGCTAGGGCATTGGATGAAACCTACAACTATCAAGGCGCAAATACCAATCGCGCCGTCATCATTCTTACCGATGGCACAGACGATGCCTCGAAGATCCACACGTTTAATTCCGTGATTGCGATAGCGCAAAATTACAAGCTACCCATTATTGCTATCGGGCTCGGAGACGATATTGACGATGAAACGATCGCCAGTTTGGCGCTTCAAACAGGCGGAACTTATACCCTATTAAAAAGCAGCAGCCAACTTGAGTCCGTGGTAGTCTCGGTAAACGAATTGCTCGCTTCCCAAGACAATACTGTCGTGTCAAAAAACAGAAGCTACTATACCTTACAAACCACTGCGACATCAGAAACCGCGATTACTGAGATCGACGGCACGATAGAGGTTCAGCTCAATCCACAGAATCGTGTAACTGTACCCTATTTCGTGAACTAGCTATACCAACTAGAACGTGCACGCCAATACCGCCATCCACTTACCCACGACGTACCGCCCTTCTCAAACAAATTGATCATGCGCTAACTGCCTGAGTTGTTCCGCTAGACAAGCGTTGTCAAAGATTAGATTTTGAGAGCCAGCGTTATGGAAGTGGTCATAGAGAACCATGTGAAATGAACACTAATGCCCAAGAAATTTTTAAGCAAATCAGTATTCATTGGCTATTCAGTCTATTCACAATACTAGTCATCTTAACCACAACTCTTGCGCTTGTCGGCTGCGACTCCGAGAGTGGAGGCACCACAGAGGGAGCACAAGGAGAGATCGTCATCGGACTTACCGATGCGGAGGGCGATTTTCTGACGTATTCGGTGGCTGTGATGTCGTTGAGGCTCACGCGTAAGGATGGTACTGAGATAGAGACTCTTCCTTTGACCACCACTGTGGACTTTGCTCAGTATACAGACGTCACAGAATTTTTAACGGCGGCTACGGTGCCCGCAGGCGAATATGTTAGTGCGACCCTGGAGCTGGATTACAGCAACGCTAAAATCGTGGTTCAAGATGCGACCGGGAAACCGCTCGACGCCGTAGCAGTAAATGAAGAGGGCGATCCTTTGGGACAGGAGGAAATGGAGGTGCAGCTGAGCAGCGGTAATCGTTTCACCATCGTTCCGGGTGTTCCCGCTCATATCACGCTTGATTTTGATCTGGAATCAACCCACAGCATCGACCTATCCCAAACGCCCGCCGTCGTGACTGTTGAGCCAGTGTTAATCGCGGATCCTCTATTGACAGCTCCTAAATCCCATCGCCTGCGGGGTTTGCTTCGGTCCGTTAGTACGGATAACAATCAATTTTCAGTCCACGTACGGCCCTACCATCGCATCACAGGTCACTTCGGCGCGCTATGGGTAACTACCTTGGATGACACGGTATACGAACTAGATGGGGAAACCTACACCGGGGAACAAGGGCTCGAACAGTTATCACAGATGGTCCCCTCTACGGCCATCGTCGTAAACGGTCAATTGAATACCCAAAGTTCTAACGAGCCCAGATTTGAAGCGGCAGAAGTGTATGCCGGTTCCAGTGTTCCTTGGGGCGATAAGGACATCGTAACCGGTCATGTAGTCGCTCGGAGTGGAGACTTATTGACGCTACGTGGCGCCACCGTGGTGCGCAGTAACAATAGCGTCGTGTTCGATGATGAGGTAAAAATCATGCTTGGACGCACCACCCACGTCACCCAACAAGCAGGCTTCGACGAACCTTTAGACAAGGATGCCATTTCCGTGGGTCAATACATCACTGCAATCGGTACATTGGCCGATACCATGGCTGACAACCTACAGCTCGATGCAACACAGGGTCATGTACGTCTGCTGTGGACTCATCTTTTCGCTAAAGTAGTGCAGAGCACCCCCTTGATTGTTGATCTGCAATCCATTGACGGCCGACGCATTGACATCTTCGATTTTCAAGGCACCGGCAGTGCAGAGGACAGCGATCCAGATCGCTATGAGATCGCAACGGGTAATTTGTCTCTACAACATCTCACCCTGAACGATTTAGTGACAATCCGCGGATTTGTCACCCCTTTTGGAGAAGCGCCTAAGGATTTTCAAGCTCAAACGGTGGTCAATGTTCTAGATCTTCCCGCGACGCTGGCTGTCCGTTGGAAAAACGGTGGTGTGACCACACCCTTTACCAGCCTATCCCCAATTAACCTGGTGCTTAACCTGAGCGCGAGTTCTTTAGGTAATCTGCACCACGTATTTCGAAATGGTGCGGCGACGGATCTTTTAAGTTCAAATGTCAATCCAACGATCATACCGGACTTAACGCGTCCCGGCGTGTACACCATCGCTCAAAATAGAACCATGCTCGTTTTTTCCGATTTCGCTAATTTCGAAACCGCTCTGGCTAACAAGCTAAATGGCTCAACCCGGTTAATGCAACTCCAGGCTAATGGAGTTTTCAGTGATAACCAATTCAGCTTAACGACTCGGAGAGTCGTTGCTCGACTGCGGCGTTAAGCACGATAAGGGACGGCCCCAACAGTCAGCGTGGAGACAGATTATTAGCAATCTGTCGAACTTCGGTGACTATTGCCTGGAAGAGATCCTCTCGATTTACGCACCTGTTGCATTCTGCCTATCGAGAGGATAGCAACACGCCAACCCTGAGCTCGCTTCCACCCTATCTATTTCAACCCAAGCAGGGGTAGCCACTGCGCCACCTGGAATATTCCGCATACGGTGTCCGAGACCCCACTGCCCGAAGAAATTATCCCTGGAAAGAATGGGCTCACTGACGTGGACTCGTGGGACAACGGGATTAAGGTTGAGCTTAGTTCGTGACAGACGTTTCGAGCTTAGGCAGAATGTACCGCTATGAGTCACTTGGCACTAGAACAATTACGCACTGTTTTCGGCTATTCCCATTTCCGTCCGCATCAAGAGGAAATTATTACACAACTTATTGCGGGTAATGACGCATTGGTATTGATGCCCACCGGCGGGGGAAAATCCCTGTGTTACCAGATACCCGCATTGGTGCGAGCGGGGGTGGCGGTGGTCGTTTCGCCTCTAATTGCCTTGATGCAGGATCAGGTCAATGCTCTGCATCAATTGGGTGTGCGAGCCGCCTTTCTGAATTCCACACTCACGCCCGAGATGGCGCAGCAGGTGGAGCAAACCGTACGAGACGGTAAGCTTGATCTCCTCTATATCGCACCAGAACGCCTCATGACGCCACGCACTCTTGAGCTCCTAGAAACGGCTCGCATAGCTCTGTTTGCGATCGATGAAGCGCATTGCGTTTCCCAATGGGGCCATGATTTTCGCCCGGAATATCTGCAGCTTAGCGTTCTGCATCAGCGCTATCCGCAAGTTCCTCGCATCGCATTGACAGCCACCGCAGATGAATTGACTCGAAATGACATCGTTCAGCGCTTACAGCTACAACAGGCTAAATGCCATATTACAGGTTTTGACCGCCCGAATATCCGCTATCATATCGTGCAAAAAAATAACGCGCGTGAACAATTGCTACGCTTCATCGACCAAACCCATCACGGCGACGCAGGGATTGTGTATTGCCTATCACGCAAAAGAGTCGATGACACCGCGGCTTGGTTGGTCAGCAAAGGTTGGAAGGCGCTGCCCTATCACGCCGGTTTAAGCAAGGAACAGCGTCAGCAGCATCAGGGTAGATTTCTAAACGAAGAAGGTATTGTGATGGTGGCTACCATCGCTTTCGGCATGGGGATCAATAAACCGAATGTACGCTTCGTCGCTCATCTGGATTTACCTAAGAGCATAGAGGCTTATTATCAAGAAACAGGCCGCGCCGGCCGTGACGGTTTAGCCGCCAATGCCTGGTTGGCTTACGGCCTACAGGATGTCATCACGCTAAGACAAATGCTGGATTCATCCACGGCCGATGACTTCCATAAGCGCATAGAACGCCAGCGACTCGAAGCCATGCTGGGCCTATGCGAGATCACGACTTGCCGTCGTCAAGCAGTGCTCGGTTATTTCGGTGAAAGCATCGACCAGGGTTGCGGGAACTGCGATACCTGTCTAGCGCCGCCCGAAACCTGGGATGGTACTCAAGCGGCACAAAAAGCGCTCTCCTGTGTCTACCGAACCGGACAACGTTTCGGTGTGAACTATATTATCGACGTTTTACTTGGCAAAGATGAACCACGGATCAAGCATTTAGGGCATGATCGGCTTACCACCTTTGGCATCGGAAAGGAATTAAGCGCAAAGGAATGGCGTACGATATTTCGTCAACTTGTTGCACGAGATTTCCTAAGCGTTGATATGCACAGCCATGGTGGGCTGCATCTGACCCCGAAAAGCCGCCCCATATTACGGGGGGAACAGCGCTTGGAATTACGCAGGGAACAAAAACCGCAACGCTCCCATGAAGTGAAACACTCCCCGGCCAGCCGCGGTTTAAGCCCAACGGACCGCCAGTTGTGGGAAGCGCTACGAGCGTGCCGAATGCGGCTCGCAGAACAGTACGGCGTGCCGCCCTATGTCATTTTTCATGATTCGACGTTAATGGAAATGGTGGAATGCAAACCGCAAAACCAACTGCAATTCAGCCAGATTTCAGGTGTCGGCACCCATAAACTCGCTCGCTACGCTGATCATTTTCTGCAAGCAATTCAAAATTTCTGTAGCGGTGATCGGCTGCCAGGTGAGCGACCGGTCCATCCCACTCCGGGATAGACCGGTTTACTTCGGCTCAAACAGTCTATAACTGTAGAATCCAATGGACTAGCGTTTCGGCGTCTTCTTTGGAGACGGTGGCATTCGGAGGCATCGGAATGTCGCCCCAAACACCGCCACCACCTTTGAGTACTTTCTCAGCCAACATCTCGGCAGCCTTGTCATCGCCTTTATATTTAGCGGCAACATCTTTGTAGGCAGGGCCGACAATTTTCGTATCAACACTATGACAGGCTAAACATCCACTCTGTTGGGCTAAGGCTTCGGGATCGGCAGCTGTGGCGTTAACCGTAAGCAATGCACCGAGCAGCGAGCAATTCAATGCCAGTATTGTGGCTAGTTTATTTTTTTTCATGGTTTCACCTCGTTGTGGTTATAGAATCGTGTCCTCGACTTTTGCGCCTAAGTTGCAGCGCAACAAAGAATTTAATTTTAGCGGATCCTCATACACGATGTACAGTAAACTGTTCTTGATACCAAATCGTTTTTACCCGTGCTGAGTCTACATCTTGATTTGAGCAAGTCTGCTCCACCGCTAAACCCAGTGACGAGGCACCATACGTTCACTGGCATTCGGCTATTGCGCTATTTGGGGCAAGAAGCCATTCGATAGTTTTGTAAAAATCGGGTTATAACCTTAAATGCGTAGTGATATGCCAAAGGTTCCTCGCTTGTCCTTGGACCCGCGATATTCAACACCCTGATACCGGAACTCATAACGAAGTTTTGCACTAACTCCTCGCTTTGCGTTATAGAGGTTACATTCGCATGAATGAGCGCATAGGGTTTAGAATGCCGGATACAAAAGGCAAGTGTGAGTGCTGTACCACCTCCTAACTCTCCGAAATAGAGAATTAAAGTCCCATCGCTATCGAGTACATTACGCAGGGTGCGCTGTCTGTAGGTACCACGCGACGTCTCCCGAAGTGGGTATCGATCAGCAATGTATCCATCTTCCGCCCGGCGGCCCTTTGGACACCATCCGCCGGAAGGGAATTTGGCGAGCATAGCGGCATCCAGCGCACCTCGATCGACTCCGGTCTGGCCTCCACTGATAATCTTGAATAATGGCATGGGACAAGCGAATCAATACAGCTTGGAGCGACGAGGGTCATTGAATTTTCCTGAATCCTCAGCCACTAATCGTTCTATACATGCCCGCAATCATCCCACTGTCGAACTTGTCCACTGATTTTCCTAGAATGAATTTAAGGATTTATTCACCACTATCGATGAGTTCTCTATTTTACCATCCCCTACTGCGTTGCATAACGGCTGGCCTTTGCTTGTGTGCAGCTTGCGTTGCTACCGCAGCGACCTTTGATTTACCCCAAGCGAACGATGCTGTCATTGGCGAAATATCGGAGATTCGCACCGTATATGAGGATACGTTGGTAAGCGTTGCACGGCGCAATAACCTTGGATTTCGTGAGATTCAAATCGCCAATCCCTCAGTGGATCCCTGGCTTCCTGGAGAGGACACGACGGTTGTACTACCTACACAATATATCTTGCCTAACGCGCCGCGCAAGGGCATCGTGATCAATGTAGCGGAAATGCGCCTCTACTACTTCCCGAAACCCGAAGCTGGCGAACAGGCCAAGGTGATAACCTACCCCATCAGTATTGGTCGAGGTAATTGGCGAACGCCCCTGGGTATTACCGAAGTCGTCAAAAAAGTTAAGGATCCAGTATGGTATCCCCCCTTGTCTGTAAGGCGGGAACATGAGGAACGTGGAGAGCTGCTAGAGAAGGTTGTCCCTCCAGGCGAAGAGAACCCATTAGGACAATTTGCTCTCAGGCTAGGTTTTTCTGGCTATTTAATCCATGGTACCAATAAACCCAGCGGTATTGGTATGCAAGCCACCCATGGATGTTTGCGCCTTTATCCTGAGGATATCGAGTTTCTCTACCACAATGTTCCATTGAATACTCAGGTACGGATCGTTAACCAGCTCTACAAACTGGGTTGGTTGAAGGATGAATTGTTTCTGCAAGCCTACCCTCTTTTAGATGAAGCGGATTCCGCAATAGAACAATCTCGCGATTTCACGCCACTCATTAAGCAACTGGTTAGAGCTTCCGGAAATCAAATGGGGTTTTCTGTGGACTGGCGCCGCGTAATGCAGATCGCATCCGATCCGCGAGGTATTCCGGAGTCTGTTCGGTTGCGGATTGCCGACCGAGAAGTCTTGGTCGATCCAGCGGTCTCGGCTATTGATCAATAATAATCTGACACTACAATTCCCGTTGAGCTTCGTTAATCTCAAATAGCGTTTAAGCGAACAGATGGTTACAGCCGAAACTACAGTTTCTGCTTAAAGCTTTAATGCGTACCTAAATCTATAATAAAATCAATATAATACAAAAGGCGCCAATCCCACTCGTTTCGCATAACTTGTTCCGAAACCGACGTGGGACTGGTTATTCAATGAAGCCGCTTATTACTTCTGCTGGATCGTATCAAACATACGATTCATTTTTTCAGTGTTTGCCTGACAGCAAGCCTGAGCCTCTTCTGCCGCAGTTTTAGATTCTTCCACGGCCGTTAGTGCTTCCGCAGCATCAGACTGCGCCTTCTCTGCTTTAGTATTTGCTTCGTTAGCCGTGGCTTCAACAGTCTGCAACTGTTGCGATAGCGCATCAATTTTGTCAGTTGATGCACACCCGATTAACAACCCAAAGAACGCCCCCATGAGAGCATAAGTCAATAGCTTGATTGGTTGTTGTTTCATGCACTTAGCCTCTAATTTGGTCGGTTTATATCAAATGAAACATAATAGATGAAGTTATGATGATGTTTGCGGAAAACACACATCACATGAATATTATAGTGGCGTTTTATTTCGCCATCAAAAATTAGGGGGAATTCAGCATCGATAATTTGCAACCGCTTGTCTTAAGTAGGTTCAAAGCGAAGCAGGCTCTTCGACAAAATGTTCGGCCCACCACGAATCCCTATCAAAAAAATTCGGAACCCGATCAACCGCAGCATTCATTCAGACACTGATTCATTCCGTTTGGGATCAGGAATTGGGGCCTGTCTAGTGTTACGAAAGTCAACTTATTTCTGGGATATTTCCTCTAAGCGCTTGGCTCGAATAATTTGTCCATCCAGACCAGCCTGTTTTGCATTCTTCCCGTAAGCTACCGACATTAGCGTGCTGTAATAGGTAACCGGCATATGAAACTTCGTGCCGTATTTTTCGTTGATCTGATCTTGATAGACTTCCACATTCATCTGGCACACGGGACAGGGAGTTACGATCATCTCGGCTCCGGCATCGTAGGCTGATTCAATGATATCCTTGATCAAGGCCTGACTTTTTTCGGGTTCTGAAAATGCTAAGGCACCTCCGCAGCAGGAAACTTTTTTATCGTAGTTTTCGAGCGATTCGCCACCCAAGGTTTCCACCAGCTTATCGAGATATTTGGGGTTCTCAAAGGATTCGCCTTCGATACCGAACGGACGGTTGGTCTGACAACCGACGTATCCGGCGATCTTCATGCCCTCGAGGGGTTTCACCACATGTTTACCGAGCTCTTCGTAGCCGATATCCTCAATGAGGACTTCGACCATGTGCCGGATCTTGTTTTCATTTTTAAATGTCAGACCGGCTTCGGCCAAGGCCTGATTAGTTTCAGCCATCAGTTGGTTATCCTGCTCCAATCGTTCGGCAGCTTCGCGGGTGGCAAGCCAGCAGGCGGCGCAACTGGCGACGACATCCTGGCCAGGATTATGCTGCTCCGATAGAGCGAGATTGCGGGCGGACAAAGCCAGGCGCGGTAGTTCCCCTCCACCACAATAGCCGATCGAGGCGCTGCAGCAGTTCCAATCTGGGATGGGATTAAGCTTGATGTCCAAGGATTCACACATGGACTCCACAGAGACCAGGTAATTCGAGGCCGAAGCTCCCTTCTGTGAGGAACAGCCGGGATAAAACGAATATTCTTTGGTTGCCATAGCGTTTCCTCCTAAGCCTTACTGCTCTGTTGGGCGACACGAGCATCCTCTAACTCTTGGGCCTTGCTCAATATGGCATGAAACCCCTTCACGTCTTTGATACCATGACCACCCATGATTTCAAACGGATTCATGCGCTTAGTTCGAAGCATATTGTAGCCGATCATCTTCATCTTATAAGCGACCTTCACGCCTTCGACATAACCATCCATAAAATAGAGATTGAGTCCCAACATGAGCTCGTTCACACGGCCCTTTTTAACGAGGTTCTTCCAAAAAGCCTCGGAAAATTGATAAGTAGGTTGATTCTTTGGCGCCAGTCCCAGTCGCTTGGCGTAATGCGCCAGACCGTGCATAATGTGGGTAATGGGTATTTCGCGCGGACAGCGCACAATGCAGTTATAACAGGAGGTGCACATCCACATGGAACTGGAACTCAGCACTTCCTCGCGCTTATTGGCGCGGATCATCATGAAGATCTCCTGTGGCGGATGATCCCAATAGGGCCCTAGGGGACATGAGCCGGAACACACCCCGCATTGCATACACATCTTAACCCATTCGCCCTCTTCCACGTTGTCTGCCACCTCGTTGAGAAAGCTGTTACGATACTTCTCAATCATAGCCACGTTGACGTTTTCACTCATCGCACGACTTCTCCTAGAATTTGAATGGGCTCATGCCAATCTTTTCAATGGTTGCCGCCATTTCGTTAATGAGCTTGGGGGCACGGCGGATATCGGTAATGGCCACTTCATATGTCGCGACGCGCTCCGTTTCTAGATTAAGCTGGATCAAGGTATCGTCGATCTTGCTCATCCGATAGTGAGCCATCTCCGATCCCTTGACGAAGTGGCACTGGTAGTCCACACCTTTTTGGCAACCCATCAATACCACCCCGTCGTAACCGCTATTCAGCGCATCGGTTATCCAGATGGTATTGACCGATCCGAGACATCGCACCGGAATGACGCGGCTAAAAGGGCTGCACTCAATCCGATTCATGGCCGCCATATCCAGCGCGGGATAGGCGTCATTTTCGCACGCCAGTACCAGAATACGAGGTTTTTCCGAGAACTCATCGGGAATATCCACATTTTTGATTTGCTGACCGACAGTATCCACCGAGTAGTTTTCAAAGGAAATAACACGCACCGGACAAGCGCCCATGCACGTACCGCATCGCCGGCAGCGGGACTCATTAAACAGAGGATAACTTTTTTCATCCTCGTTGATCGCCCCGAACGGACATTCCACGGTGCAACGCTTACATTGTGTGCAACCTTCTTTGCGGAACGCAGGAAAGCTCAGGTCACCGGAGCGTGGGTGCGCGGCTCGGCCTTTGCCTGCATTCTCCACGGCCTGGATAGCTTTTAGGGCCGCACCCGTCGCATCCTCGCGGGCCTGCAAGGTATCCATGGGCCGTCGTACCGGGCCAGCGGTGTAGATACCCGTACGGCGCGTCTCATAGGGGAAACAGATGAAATGCGAATCGGCGAATCCGTGGACAAGCTGAGGCAGATCGGTTCCTTGCCGATAATCCAAGTTTAGAATAGATTCGATGGGCACCCGAGTGACCGTGGCGACATCCAGGCTCGCCCTGCTCGTTGCGGCCACTTCTTGGCCTTCTTTTTTAGCTTCGGCCGCTTCAGCCTCTTTGGTGACAGCGTCTGGATCAATCCCGGAATTCGCCACCAGACCCGTGGCTAATACCACTAGGTCAGTCGGGAGAGCGATCTCTTCGTTTAGGATCAAATCCTTAAACTTCACGCTCAACGCACCCTTCTCCGGGGTGACTCCCATAACCTCGCCCTTGGTAAAAATAATCCCTTTGTCCTGACCGCTTCGATAAAAATCCTCTCCTCCTGAACCGGGTGTGCGCAGGTCGGAGAAAAGTATCGTGGTATCGATACTCGGATTCGCATCCTTGAAATACATGGCTTGCTTGATACTGGCATTGCAACAAAATCCGGAGCAATAAGGCAGATGCCCCGGCTTATCACTGCGTTGTCCCGCACATTGCACAAACACCACGTTATGGACTTCCCGACCGTCGGAGGGACGTTTGATGAGACCTCCGTCGGCGGTGATTGCCAAGGCCTCGAGTTCCGCTTGGGTCACTACATCCGGCGATTTCCCATAGGCAAACTCGGGCAGATTATTCGCGTCATAGGGTTTAAAACCGCTGGCTTGAATGATGGCCCCAAAAGTTTCGGTCGTGGTGTTACCACTTTCAGTGGTGATATCCGCGGAAAACCGGCCGGGTGCTCCGTTGGTACGCGTCAGGGTGGAATTAAGGTAAACCGTGATGTTTGGATCGGCCCGCACCAAGGCGATGAGCTCGTCGATTCCGGGATCCTCTGGATCGGTATAAGGAGCCCTGGTCGGGATCCGCTTATAGAGCTTGGCCACCGCTCCACCCAATTCGCCCGTTTTCTCGACCACCGTTACCGGGTAACCTGCTTTGGAAGCCTCAAGCGCAGCCGTTAATCCCGTCAAACCGCCACCCACCACGAGAATGTGTTTGTTCAGCACTTGTTCGTCGCTGGATTCTGGCAACGTCATGTGCTTGATTTCCGCACAGGCCATGCGCACGTAGTCGTCAGCCATCTCTTGGGTGGTTTCCCTAGCCTCTTCAGTATCTGGCCGAACCCAAATGACACCCTCGCGCAAATTGGCACGGGACATGGCGACATTTTTGAAATTGAAGGCTTCGGTCTTCGCGCGACGCGAACAGGCAGCGATCACAATATGAGTAGCCTCGCTCCCGTCAATGTCTTTCTGGATCATGGCTACGCCATCGGAGCTGCACAGAAAGTCATGTTGTCTAGTGAAGTTTGCCTTACCTTCGCGGGTGGCAATCTGCTCAAGCTGATTGCTGTCCAGTCTCTCCCCCAATCCGCAGCCTCTGCAGATATAGGCACCAATTTTTTTCACGTCCGCCATGCTTTAACCCTCCGCCCTGGCAACTCGATTGACAACCTGAATGGCTCGCAACGCAGCAGCCGTTGCACTTTGCACTGAGCGATTCACATCCAAGGCGTCCGTAGAGCAACCCGCAGCGAAAACACCGCCATTAGCTTCATCCAGCTCGATAAAACCATCACGATTGATTATCGCCTTAACCGGCAGAGCATCTCTGCTTACGCTGGGCTGCATTCCAATGGCCAGCACCACCAAATCGTGGGGGTTGCTGTAACGATGATAGCCTTCGGTGTCGACCCCATGACAAATCGGATTACCGCTCGCTTTATCTTCGGTGATGTTGGCTACTTTGGATTTGATAAATTTTACATTGTTGTCATCCTGCACCTTTTTATAAAAATCCTCAAAGCGGTCTATGGCGCGGATATCAATGTAGTAGACGGTTACATTCGCCTCATCGCCGTACGATTGCCGCACATAGGTGCTTTGCTTGAGAGTGGCCATGCAGCATATGCGTGAACAGTGCCGCAGGTGGTTGCGGTCGCGCGAACCCGCGCACTGAATAAAGGCGATGTTCTTCGCCGCCTTACCGTCGGAGGGACGCACGAGCTTGCCGTCCGTTGGCCCAAACGGATCGAGCATACGTTCGAATTCCACGCTACTCACCACATTGGCGAAGCGATCATGGCCATAAGGCTGGATCTTATCGGCATCATAGGGCTGCCAACCTGTAGCCCAAATAATGGCGCCCACCTTGAGATCGAGTATTTCCTCGCGCATATCAAGGTCAATGGCATCATGTTTACAGGCGGCCTTGGCCTTGTCGGCGTCGGGTGTGCCGATAATGCGCTCGTCTAATACATAGCGTTGCGGATAAGCCATATTATAGGGAAGATAGGCACCTTTGCGTTTGTCCATGTTGTAGTTAAATTCGTTATCGAACTCAGCTTCGACAGCTTCCGCACAGCTGCCGCAAGCCGTACAGTTTTCATTGATGTAGCGCGGGCTGAGTTTCACCTTCACCTGGTAATTACCTTGCGCACCGCTGACCTCTACCACTTCGGCTAACGTGAGGACAGTCACTCCCGGATTCGCTTTAATCCGACGCTGATTGATTTCCAGCCCACAGGTAGGAAAACACAATTTGGGGAAATACTTGTAAAGTTGGGTAATACGACCGCCGATAAAAGGACGTTTTTCGATAAGAAAGACATCCTTACCCGTCTCGGCCGCTTCCAGGGCTGCAGTAATTCCACTGATCCCTGCACCGACCACCAAAATGGTCTGGTTGGTTGCAATAGCCTCCGTCATTGACCCCTCCGTCACGAATCGGAATATTTCTAACCGCCTATAGACACCCGCCATCACCAGAGACATCAAGACGAGTTGTGGCGTAAAAGACCTTATTCGGTTGATCGAAACGATAAATTGTTTGAGATAAATTTATTGAATGGAGCAAACAAAACAATACTTAAAAATTGCTCACATATCTACCACAAATCCGTTCTTAACTTATTGAAATTTCATATCTCTCAATAGGTACGTCCTATGTAAAATTATCCTTGCCTATGCTCGAAGTGTTAATAGCCCGTTTTGGGTGGACTGATAACCCGATAGCATTCATGGCCGGTGAAGCCCTACCTTAAGTAGCCACCAGATACGGCTTGCGTAATAATCCCGGTGACAGTAATTTAAAATGATTTATTGTTAGAGGAGCCTTTTTGCCCATGAGAGCACGTACCCTAAAACCGGAAGAGTACTTCGTAGAAAAAGAGCCTTACTATGAATCTGTCGGTCATGAAATCGGCGTATTTGAAGCGGCTTATCACAACCAATTGCCGGTCTTGCTCAAAGGCCCCACGGGATGTGGGAAAACTCGGTTTATGGAATACATGAGTTGGCGGCTCAAACGTCCACTGATCACCGTTTCTTGTCATGACGATTTGACGGCTTCCGATCTCGTCGGCCGTTATCTCATTACGGCAGGTGAAACGGTATGGGTCGATGGCCCGCTGGCACGCGCCGTGCGCAGCGGAAGTATTTGTTATCTAGACGAGATCGTAGAGGCCCGCAAAGACACTACGGTGGTCATCCATCCCCTATGCGATGACCGCCGAGTACTGCCGATGGAAAAACTGGGAGAACTCTTGGCGGCGTCGGAAGAATTTTGCATGGCAATTTCATACAACCCAGGTTATCAGAGTGTATTGAAAGACCTAAAACAAAGTACCCGGCAACGCTTCGTAGCCTTGGAATTCCACTATCCTAACGCAGGATTGGAACAGAAAATTATTGAGAATGAAACCGGTATAGCCCCGGATAATGCGCGCCAATTGGTTAAATTCGCCCACATGACGCGCAATTTAAAGGGAAATGGATTGGATGAAGGGGCCAGCACGCGCTTACTAGTTCATGCCGCAAAGCTCATGGTTTCGGGTATTGATCCGGTGACGGCCTGCAACAGCTCGATCTCTCAAGCATTGACGGACGACGCAGAGATGCTGCAAGCGATTAACGAACTGAGCGCATCTGTTTTTTGATGAGGCATTAAGCCCAGAGTAGTTCTGTCCCTAAATGACTACCTTAGCAACTCATCTTCTAATGCTCCAATGTCCAGTAAACAATTCAGCCAGGGCCAATAGAATTCAAGCGGGGTTTGGCATTCAATGCAGTATCCCTCCTCCCGATCCACTGTGCTGGATTTCTTCAGGCGTTGCACCTCGAATGCTACGCACTTCAACTGTGAATATCAGATTCCTACCTGCGAGGGGATGATTACCGTCCACCGTCAGTTTACCGCTTTTAATCTCCGAGACTCTGAACGTTTTGACTTCTCCCCGGTCATTTTGCATCTCCACTTCCGCGCCTACCCAACGGAACTGTTCGGGTACGTTGTCAATGGCGTCAGTATAAGTCAATTCTGGGCGATGCGGACCAAAACCTTCTTCTGGAGTCAAAGTAATAGATACTCTATCTCCCACCTTATGTCCCTCTAGCTCACGCTCCAGTTTTTCGATGAGCCCACTTTCTGCACCATGGACATAGCTGATGGGTACATCCATTTGCTCTAGCAGTATGCCGGAATCATCTTGAATGGTATATGTAAATTGAACATATTTAAAATTCTCAATAGCTTGTTCCGTCATTCTTAGGCCTTTATTGTCAGGGTAATTTTGTCAATGGAATTGTCGTCGAGACGGTAGAAACTGCATTCATTTCCGACTATTAGCGTAAAGACTGTAGATAAATTTACTAAGCTGTGAGCCAGAGACAGCTCAGCTCCCTACGAGCAATTCCAGTTATAAAGTCATCTCTACAGATACAGCACCGCAGTAATGTAGTGGCTAAGTCGTTACGAGTTCATTTCCAAATAAGCATGGCCGGGCTCTCCCTGGGAAAGAGTCTGAATCCATAACGCCCATAAAACTTCTCTAGACCAGGAGCCGACATGAGCCCAATGAAAGCACCCTGTTGAGCATTGCTCTCCACATAGTTCATCAGCCTTTGCATTATCCGCGTGGCCAACCCCTGCCCCTGAAATTGGGGCTTGACCAGAAGATCCTGGATATAGAAATAGATGCCCCCGTCACCGGTCACCCGGCCGCACCCCAACACCTGACCAGCCTGAATCACACAGACTGCGTAAAGAGTATGGGCTAATCCGTGTTCTACCGAGGCAGCAGGCAGCGGATGCCAACCGACAGCGTTCCGCAGCGACAAATATTCGTGAACCGTTGGAATTCGATCCACGAGCTCAATGTGTGTATCGGAATCTTGCATAACAACTCTGCCCCGGACTTATTATCCAAAGCACCTCTCAAGTACGGTGAAATAACCTATTTAGCAGTTGTACCAGGGTTCTACCGTCGTCGGAATTCAATGCGTGCCCACCTTGTCTCCTAATCGTTTGCGCGCGGCCCCGCAGTGCCGGAACCTGAGTCATATCCTGACTCCACGCCGGGACAATTAACTCCCCAAGCCCGAGCATCTCGTTACCTCCATCATGTACGATAGAGATATAGGTGGCGGGGGGGTGTGGTTGATAGTTTAACCATCCCAGCAAATTATTGGGTTGTTCACGCATTAGATCATGGTATAAGCCCTGAGACCGATTGAGAGTATCGATACCCATCATGGGGCCCAGCCAAGCGAGAGGACTCTGCCCGGCCAATAGACCGACTTCCGCGCTTTCCGTCCCCCGATGCGGGCTGGCTATGGTGATCAGCGCCGCTACACCAGAATCCGGATGCTGCACCATATATAGCCGCCCCAATACTCCTCCTGCCGAATGCCCAACCAAGACCAACGAATTATCCGGATACCATTTTCGTAAATAAACGAGAAATTGCTCGAGAGAGCGTGATTGGATCAGTAAAGGCGCCTGGGTTGGTAAATCCAGAGTAAAAAACGTTTTTAGAGCCCTGTTTTTCCCCGGACTGGCCCGCACACCTCGGGGGGTTAGAAACAGCCGGCCACCGTCAGCCCATCCCGCTGCTTCAAGTGATGCAGTAACTCCACTATCGTGCCAATTCTCAGCGCTCCCAAGATAGCCCTGGATGAATACCAATGTCTCCGCCGCCACGGGATTGGGAACATTGAATATCGCTAGTATTAGAAGAATCCGCAACCTATTCCCGAGGGTCATAACAGCTTAATCCATAATCAATTAATTGCATCCAAAAGGAAACTTCATAACAGCATATAGCAAATATCGCTGTACTTGTTTAAACCCAATTCATGAATATTCGCCCATTCCGAACGACTGGTTTTACGCCAAAGTCAGTGAATGTTCTACCGGACAGTCAGTTAAATAGGCGATCTATAGATTTTTACGAGCCGGGTAATTGCCAGCCTGCGACGAATAGACTTTAATCAAATGTAGTTTTCACTGAGATTACCGACAACAGCAAACACAGATGTGTCATATTATGGAACGCGATCTCTACATAAATCTCCCAGATCAAGATAACCCCAGTGACGATTTTCCAATCCAACCGCGCAAGATCCGGCAATGGATCAAACAATTACCGCTCGTCAATATGGGTGAAGCCACCCGGCAGTTTTACAATGGCCTTACCTTAGTGAATCGTAAGATCTGTGCGCCTAAGCTTCGGCTTGAAATAATGGAAGCCATGCGTCCCACGGCCAGAATCATTCTGAGCAACCTATATAAACATCTGGTCGCACACAATTTGCCCTTACCCCCAAAAACGCAGCAGATTTTTCCATTTTGCCAAGCCCTCCTGTCAGAATTGGTGATTGGATACAAGATTGTCCTACGAGATACCACTACCGGAACAACTAGACTTAACGACAAATATGTCACTCTGAGTATTCAGCGCGCCATGCGCTATTCAGGAGAGCAACTCTCTTTGGCGGCCCGAGTTTACGCGCCGATTCCTGAAGGTAATTGGCGAGACATTAATCAACTCTTCCAACTCTCAGAAGAGCACGGACTGCTCCACCGTTTAACGGAAGACAGTGAACAGCATTTCCTCGAAAAATCATCAATCCTGGATGTCTATAAACAAATTAATCTATTGGCAATGGCGCAGCCCCAAACACTTCAGCAGGGTGAAGTGGAAAAGCTGACAGCTTTTTTTGAACGGGCGAGCGCTGATTGCACAATATCGGATAACCCAGTTCTGGACTACAAAGGGAATATTCATTACATCAACACCAATCTGGACGCCCCTCCTGACTATACGACTAAGGCGGAGCTGGCCCTATCTTCAGCGAATCGCTACTTCGACCTAAGTACGCTAGTGGACAATCTGGTAGCCATGATTCAAGGAAAACAGCCAGACCAGGTTGAGACTATCGTTAGTCTGCCAACGCTGAGCCGCGATCTGACCCGACGATTACTCAGCTCGTTGACCACCAATCCCAAGCGTCGTTTTAATCGGACGCTTAAATCTTCCAAAATTTTGGTATCGATTGGTCTTGCAAATATTCACACGGCTTTTAAGGAGAGTCAGCATAACATTGATAGTGAACGCTCATCAGATGTGCAGTCACCACAGGATTTCAGCCTACAGTTGTATCCTAAGCAAACGAGTAAGCATGAAAATGCTCTGTTTATCCACGCCGAGGAACAATCGAGTTCTTCTCACACGTGGGATATGATCGCCAAGGGTAATTTGGTTACCGGACAACCGATCAACGGCGAGAAACAAACCATCGACTCGGGCGAAAGATTACCGGCGAAGCGTTGGCAAACCTGGGACATGGTGAATCAAAGTGTCGGAGGATGCCGTCTGCTATGGCGCGAATCAGCGGAATCTAAAGCCCGAGTAGGCGAGCTATTAGTTTTACGCAACCCGCACAAAGAGCGTTACCGATATCAGGTCGGTGTCATCCGTTGGATGCGATACTATAACAACCTGGGTCTCGAGATCGGCCTTCAAGTGCTCGCGCCGGACGTTCTACCGGCCTCTGCAACGTTCAAAAGTGCACAAAATCATCGAAAGACCCAGTCAACGGATGTGCTTATGCTCTTGGGTGTCGAAGCCTTAAACCAGCCGCCGTCTGTGATAACCTACCCCAATTTGTTTCAAGAAGGCGATCGACTCGTGATTAAACTAGTGAATCATGCGAAACAAATTTATCAAGAAACCGAGGTAGAGCTGGAAAACACCTGCACACGCAAAAGTACCTATAATCAATTCCACTATATCTGTGTGTCGGAAATAAAGCACACTTCGGCAGACATAAAAGATAAAGACAAATTCGGTGCCGTTTGGTCTGCGCTTTGAAGTCATTATAAAGCTAAGGCAGCAGCCCGTAGCGTCTACCGGATACAAACTGGTTTATTGATGAATAGCTTGGTCGGAGTGAGAGGATTTGAACCTCCGGCCCCTGCCTCCCGAAGGCAGTGCTCTACCAGGCTGAGCTACACTCCGCTGGCCCACGCGCTGCGAGGTATAATCAATAAGTGCGGTTAACTGAGAACTGAGCGAGTCCAATTAATGCGCATTTATAAGCCGATTCAGGTAAATTGCCAATCATGGAAATCGCTTTATCGGCTTCTCGGCGGGCAACGTTTTCAGTATATGTAATGGCCCCCGTAGAATCAATGGCTTCAAGTACAGACCCTAAGTTTTCCAGTCCACCATTTTCAATTGCTTCTCGGATTAATCCGGCTTGTTCCGCATCACCACTATTCAAAGCATAGATTAACGGCAATGTAGGCTTCCCCTCGGCTAGATCATCGCCGATGTTTTTCCCAATTTCTAAGGCATTTGCGCGATAGTCTAGCGCATCATCAATCAACTGAAAGGCAGTCCCAAGGCACATACCATACTCAGCCAACTCAGACTCCGACTGGGCATCCATACCCCCAATTACCGCACCCAATTGACTCGCCGCCTCGAACAGCTTGGCGGTTTTGGAACGAATCACATCCATATAACGCAATTCAGTGGTGCTGGAGTCGTGACAGTTGAGCAGTTGCATCACTTCGCCCTCCGCGATGGTATTGGTGGCGTGCGAAAGGATTTCCATAACTCGCATTCTGTCGAGATCAACCATCATCTCAAAAGCGCGAGAATAGAGAAAATCGCCCACCAATACGCTGGCCTCATTGCCCCATAAAGCATTGGCGGTTTCCTGTCCACGACGCAGCTCAGAGGCATCCACTACATCATCATGCAACAAAGTGGCTGTATGTATAAATTCTATTATCGCGGCTAAGCGTATATGTTCATCCCCCAGATACCTGCAGGCGCGCGCTACCAGCAACACCAATATCGGTCTGAGTCGCTTGCCACCACTGTTAATGATGTAGTGACCGAGCTGATTGATCAGAACGACTTCCGAACGCAAGCTCCGTTGAATGAGATCGTTGACCTGCTCCAGGTCATCCGCAACGAGCAAATGAATATCCTTCAGGTCCATTCCAATATAAACTTAAAATGATTGTCATATCCGCGCATGCTAGGGATGCGCCGCTTACACGTCAAGCTATCCACTGTATTGTTTGACCTAAACGCTTTCAATCATTAGAATCCACCCTTTTTCCAATATCGGGAGAAGTTAAATGTATGCCGTGATCGCTACCGGAGGGAAGCAATATCGTGTCGCGCCCGGCGACGTCATACGTGTAGAGAAACTCGGCGGGAGTGAAGGCGCGAGCGTCGATTTTGACCGGGTCCTGCTCGTTTGTGACGGCACGAGTTTAGCCCTCGGCAATCCCTATATTGAAGATTGTAAAGTTACGGGTACAGTGAAAACACAGGGTCGCGGCAAAAAAATCCATATCATAAAGTTTCGGCGCCGCAAAAACTATCACAGACATAAAGGGCATCGTCAGGCTTATACCGATGTCGTCATCACGGCGATCGCTGAAGGAGGACATAATAATGGCGCATAAAAAAGCCGGAGGTAGCACTCGCAATGGCCGTGATTCACACTCAAAGCGTTTAGGTGTAAAACGTTTTGGGGGTGAACGTGTAAATGCAGGAAGCATTATCGTGCGCCAACGCGGAACCCGGTTTCATCCGGGGATGAACGTCGGTTGTGGCAACGATTTTACGCTCTTTGCCAAAGTGGATGGCCATGTGGTATTCCACACGGGAGGACCGTTGAACCGTAAGTTTGTCAGCATACAACCCACCTGATCCAAGCCTCAGCTTAGGCCGAGGATTTGAAAGCCCCGACTTTGGGGCTTTTTTGCATTTGCTTGGTAGTGAATTGAAAAAATAGTATTGATCTACACAACCCGCCGCCGGTCTGAAAGACTATGAAATTTATCGATGAAGCCACCATTCAGGTTGAAGGCGGTGACGGCGGCAATGGGTGTGTGAGCTTCCGTAGAGAGAAATACATTCCGCTGGGGGGCCCCGATGGCGGTGACGGCGGAGACGGCGGCAGCGTTTATTTGCAAGCGGCGGAGGGGCTGAACACCTTAGTGGATTTTCGGCACACGCGATGGTTCGCCGCCGAACGCGGTCAGAACGGGATGGGAAAGAACCGCACCGGGAAACAAGGTGAGACGATTGTGGTCCGTGTTCCCGTAGGTACAGTAGTCAAAGACATTGAAACCGGGGAACTCATCGGAGATCTAGTAAAACCCAATCAACGCTTGCTCGTTGCCAAGGGGGGATACCATGGCCTGGGCAACACGCGTTTTAAGAGCTCCACCAACCGGGCTCCCAGACAATCCACCTCCGGAACGTCTGGGGAAAAACGCAGCTTACATTTGGAGTTAAAACTATTAGCGGATGTCGGCCTTCTAGGCATGCCCAATGCCGGAAAATCCACGTTGATCAGCACCCTCTCTGCCGCCAAGCCCAGAGTGGCCGACTATCCGTTTACAACGCTACATCCCAATCTGGGCGTCGTCCAAGTCGCTGCAGGCGAGAGTTTTGTAATGGCCGACATTCCTGGCTTAATCGAAGGTGCTTCCGCTGGAATGGGCCTAGGCATTCAGTTTTTGAAGCATCTTGCACGCACAAAGTTACTGTTGCATCTTGTCGATATAGCACCCATGGATGCCCACGACCCTGCGGATGATGTGTTAACCATTAGCCAGGAACTCGCCAACTACAGCGCTGAGCTGGCTTCACGTGACCGCTGGCTGGTATGCAATAAAGTCGATTTACTCCCAGCCGAACAACGGCGAGCACACTGTCAGCGGCTGGTGGAACGCCTTGGCTGGGAGGCACCGGTGTTCATGCTATCGGCGAGCACCGCCGAAGGAACCCGGGAACTTATATTAAAAATCATTGACTTCCTCCGATCCAATGTCCACCCCTACGATGATGCCCACACGACAGCAAATCGGTCATAGTGCCCGATGGGTAGTCAAAATCGGTAGCGCACTGATTACCGATGACGGTCAGGGGCTCAATCAAAACGCCATTAGCGATTGGGCTTCGCAAATGGCGCAGCTGCGCGCGTCTGGAAAGAGGATCGTCTTGGTTTCGTCGGGAGCGGTAGCGGAAGGGATGGTCAGGTTGGGGCTCCAAAAACGCCCGCGTGCTCTGCATGCGCTACAGGCCGCTGCGGCAACCGGTCAAATGGGGCTCATCCAAGCTTATGAATCCCATTTTCAGCGCCATGGTTTGCACACAGCCCAAGTACTTCTAACCCATGAAGACCTACAGGATAGGCGGCGGTATATCAATGCACGCTCCACCTTGCGAACCCTGCTGGATTGGGGGGTGGTCCCTGTGATCAATGAAAACGATACCGTAGCCACAGAGGAAATCCGTTTCGGTGATAACGACTCATTAGCAGCTTTGGTCGCCAATCTGGTGGAAGCTCAATTATTGGTCATTCTGACCAATCAAGCTGGCCTGTATGATCGTAATCCTCACCAGGACAACGCCCAACTGATTGAGTCCGCGCAAGCGACTGATCCCGCTTTGGACCGAGCCGCTGGCCCCAGCGCCGGTGAACTAGGTCGTGGAGGGATGATCACCAAAGTTAGCGCCGCGCGCCGTGCGGCACGCTCCGGTGCTGCCACGCTGATCGTATCGGGCCGGGAGCCACGTATCCTCGAGTCGATCGCGCAAGGCCATTCACTCGGAACTTTGCTATTGCCCAACGAACCGCCGCTGGCGGCCCGCAAGCAATGGATCGCGAATCAACTCCGAGTCCGCGGCTCGCTGACTCTAGATGCCGGGGCAACACGCGTTATCCTAGAATCCGGTCGTAGCCTGTTGCCGGTGGGTGTAGTCCGTGTGGAAGGCATGTTTATGCGCGGCGATATGGTGGTATGCGTGGATCCTAGCGGCCGTGAAGTCGGTTGCGGCCTCGTCAACTATGATGCTAACGAGGCGAGGAAAATCCAAGGTCGACCCAGCCATGAGATCGAAGCCATACTCGGCTACGTCGATGAGCCGGAATTGATCCATCGGGATAATTTGGTGTTAACCTGAGGGCTGTTTCGATCGGTCCGTTCCGCCCGGGTAAAAGGCAACTTCTTAGTTAGGCTTGAAACAAGATCTTCTTTGCAGGTCGGGTCTGGGCTACATGGCCTTTATGTGCGCATTCAAGCGGCTCTTGTGCCGCGCCGCTTTATTTTTATGCAACAGTTGCTTATTCACGCTGGAATCGATTATCGGTACCGCGGCCTTATACGCCGCTTGAGCACCGTCTTTGTCACCTTTTTCGATCGCCTTAATCACAGATTTAATGTAGGTCCGCAAGCGTGAACGTAGACTGGCATTATGCTGGCGTCGATGCTCGGCCTGATGCGCGCGTTTACGGGCTGAAGCAGTATTGGCCAAGAGTATCCTCCTTTGGAAATCGTGCGGTTAAATAGGGCGGTTACTATGTGATGTTTAATCAAGAAAGTCAAACCTTCCAATTTAAGTTTCGGGAATCGTTGTACCGGTTCTTTCCCGGACAGGTGTTTACCGAAACTGGCAGTTCCAATAGATCACTGTGCGCCGAGCTCAAATGATGCTAATCCGCCCCGAAACCGCTTCGACAAACCCAACCTCTACCCTTCGTTTGTAGACATCAACTAAAGATTCCATTGTTTTGAGCAAGCTGCTTAGATCGACCGCAACCGTCGGTGGGATGACCTTTATTTCCCGGGTGTTAGGCTACTTGAGGGACATGGTCATTGCCATCTCGCTCGGCGCCAGCGGCACTACGGATGCATTTTTTGTGGCGTTTCGCATCCCCAATCTGCTGCGCCGCTTATTTGCGGAAGGCGCATTTTCCCAAGCTTTCGTACCGGTGTTTTCAGAGATCAAAATGCGGCGTGAACAATCGGAATTAAAAGACCTGATTGATCATGTGGCAGGCAGTCTGGGGATGGCTTTGATACTGATCACCGGTTTGGGAGTCTTGGCGGCTCCCCAAATCGCCAGCCTCTTCGCTCCCGGTTTTATCGGCGATGACTCCCGCTTCGGTTTGACAGTGGACATGCTGAGAATCACTTTTCCTTACCTACTGTTCATTTCGTTGACCGCCATGGCCGGAGGCATTCTCAATGCGATGGGCTATTTCGCGGTGCCGGCATTCACTCCAGTACTCCTTAACCTGTCGATGATTGGCACCGCGCTCTGGCTGGCGCCGCGCATGCAGACTCCCGTTACGGCGCTCGCCTGGGGCGTACTCCTCGCCGGCATAGCTCAATTGCTCTTCCAACTACCGTTTTTGCACCGACTGCATTTGCTGCCCCGTCCCCGCTTCTGCCGTACCCACAAAGGTGTCCGGCGGATCCTGCGCCTTATGCTGCCGACGATATTCGGCTCCTCGGTCATGCAGATCAATTTATTGCTTGATACCTTGATCGCCTCACTCTTGTCGAGCGGTAGCATTTCCTGGCTCTATTATTCCGACCGTTTCGTGGAATTACCCCTAGCGCTTTTCGGAATCACCATCTCGACGGTGATACTACCGCGACTGTCCAGCCAACACGCGGCGCACTCCTCTGAACAATTTACCCAAACCTTGGACTGGGCTTTGAGGCTCTCCCTGCTCGTAATCATTCCGGCTACACTCGGATTGATCATGCTATCTGGCCCGATATTGATCACTCTGATTCAATATCGGGCGTTCAGTTATGCGGATACGCAGATGGCCGTATTGAGTCTCATGGCGTACGCCTGTGGATTGCCTGGTTTTGTGTTCATTAAGGTGCTTACACCGGCTTTTTATTCCCGTCAGGATACCAAAACCCCCGTGCGGATTGGTATGATTGCAATAGCAACGAATATAGGATGCAATCTCTTGTACGTATTACCTTGGATCTATTATGAATTTGCGGGCCCACATGCCGGACTGGCCCTCGCTACGGCCACTTCAGCATTCGTCAACGCCGGACTACTTTACTGGCAGCTTTGCCGGGAAGGCGTATACCAGCCGCAAGCGGGCTGGGCCAAACTCATACGTCAGGTTTCGCTCGCAGGCGGCCTGTTAACTTTAAGCTTGTTGATGACGATGCCGTCTTTGGCCATTTGGAATCAGTGGAGCGCTGCGATGCGAAGCATCATGTTAGTAGGGCTCATTTCCCTTGGGTCCACAGTATATATCGGTAGTTTGCTTGTACAGGGTGTAAGACCTCGACAATTTCTATTCGGATGAAAACTTTGGTTTTCGCGAGCGTAACTTTGTCAGCTATAATGGGCAGGAATACTTTCGCACTTCGACACTCAACTTTCGTCAAGCGGCGAAGATCTCGTTCGGTAGTTTCATGGAACTGATCCGAGGCTTTAGTAATTTATTGCCCCGACACCGGGGTTGTGTCGCTACAATCGGCAATTTCGATGGCGTCCATCTGGGCCATCAAGCGGTGCTTAAACAGGTTGCCAGAAAGGCTGCAGAACTGCGGTTGGCTTCCCAGGTTATTATATTCGAACCGCTTCCACGGGAATTCTTTGCTGGCCCGCAAGCGCCGGCGCGTCTTACTCGATTGCGCGAAAAAGTCGTGGTGATGCAGCAATTTCCGATCGATCGGCTGCTGTGTTTGCATTTTAACCAGTCATTGGCCAATATGCCGGCCGAGCGGTTTATCGAACATATCTTGGTCAATGGCTTGGGTATACGTTACCTAGTGGTGGGGGACGATTTTCGTTTTGGCAAAGATCGTGAAGGCCATTTTGGAGTGTTGCAACAGGCGGGGCGACAGTACGGATTTGAAGTCGCCAGAATGGATTCGTTCACCATCGATGGGCAGAGAGCCAGCAGCACCTTAATCCGTCGGGCGCTACAGTGCGGCGACATGACCGAAGCGGCCAAATTGTTGGGGCGTCCGTACCGAATCAGTGGTCGAGTGGTCGGCGGCGATCGACTGGGCCGCCGGCTGGGCTACCCGACGGCCAACCTAAGGTTGGGGCGCCAGGTATCACCGGTTAGCGGTGTTTTCGCCGCCAGGGTTTATGGGCTGGATACCCCCCCCCTGAACGGCGTGGTCAATATCGGCACGCGCCCCACCGTGGGCGGTACAGACAATCGATTGGAGGTTCACCTGCTGGATTTCAGTGGTGATATTTACGGTCGGTATGTGCATGTGGATTTAATTCATAAGCTGAGGGAGGAACGCCATTTCCAATCGATTGACGCCCTAATCCATCAAATAGATGCGGATGTCATTTTTGCACGCGACTTTTTCTGCGCAGATGCCAATTGACTCGATAAAGCGCCTGTAACTGACTCGCTCTTAGATCATTTGCCATTAGATAAACCACACTATCGTGACCGATTACAAATCGACCCTTAATCTCCCGAAGACGAAGTTCCCGATGCGGGGAAATCTCGCCGTGCGGGAACCTGAATTGCTTAAAACTTGGAATGAGTCCAAGCTCTATCAAAAAATACAGAGCCGAGCCACAGGCCGACCAAAATTTATCTTGCACGATGGTCCGCCATACGCTAATGGGGACATCCATATCGGTCACGCAGTCAACAAAATACTTAAAGACATCATTGTCAAAAGTAAATTACTCAGCGGATTTGACGCGCCATATATTCCCGGCTGGGATTGTCATGGGCTACCCATTGAATTGCAGGTCGAAAGAAAGCTGGGGCGAGCCGGTGACAAAGTAGATCACAAAACATTCCGTCAAGCTTGCCGAGAGTATGCCGCACGGCAGATCGAGGGACAGCGGCGTGATTTCAAACGCTTAGGCGTGCTCGGCGATTGGGAGCAACCCTATCAAACCATGGATTTTCTATTCGAAGCGAATATTCTGCGCTCGCTTCGGAAAATCATAGAAAAAGGTCATCTACATCAGGGTTCAAGACCGGTTTACTGGTGCGTGGATTGCGGGTCGGCATTGGCCGAAGCCGAAGTGGAATATGAAGACAAAATTTCGCCTGCCATCGACGTGAGATTTGGCGTCGTCGACGAAGCTACATTTCTCGCTCAGTGGCAATTGCAAAGACAAGGCCAAGGCCCGGTGTCCGTGCCAATCTGGACTACGACTCCATGGACGCTGCCGGCGAACCAGGCGGTTGCCTTGCATCCCGAGTTCGAATATGTACTGATTCAGGCACCCGGGGAACGCTTGGTGGTAGCGGAAGCCCTGATGGCTAGCGTCTGTGAACGCTACGGATGGCACGACTGCGAGGTACTCGGCCGTTGCCGAGGTCAAGTATTGGAACACACCGATCTTCAACACCCCTTTTATCAGCGCAGGGTGCCTGTCATTTTGGGGGAACACGTAACCCTGGAAGCCGGCACCGGCGCGGTACACACCGCCCCAGGTCATGGCCAAGAGGATTACGTGGTGGGCCTGCATTACCAGTTGCCCGTGGACAATCCGGTGGGCGGCGATGGGCGGTTCTTGGCCGATACCGAATTATTTGCCGGTGAATCGGTTTTTCAAGCCAACGACCATGTGATTGAAGTTCTGGAACAGCGAGGCGCGCTCCTGTTTAAACAAATCATACGCCATAGCTATCCGCACTGCTGGCGACATAAAACACCGATCATTTTCCGTGCGACGCCACAGTGGTTTATCGGTATGGACCAGGCTGGCTTACGTACCGCTGCTCTCGCGGCGATCGAAACGGTGAGCTGGAAACCGGATTGGGGCCAAGCCAGGATTACGGGTATGGTCAAGAACCGTCCCGATTGGTGCATTTCCCGGCAACGCGCCTGGGGCGTGCCAATCGCCGTGTTCACGAGTCGGCGCAACGGCGAGCTCCATCCAAGAACACCGCAACTCATCGAGCAGGTTGCGCAACGCGTGGAACAAGAAGGCATCGAAGCTTGGTATGCGTTCGATCCTGAGGAATTATTGGGCGACCAAGCCGAGGATTATCAAAAAGTCACGGATATCCTCGACGTATGGTTCGACTCGGGAGTGACCCATGCTTGTGTGTTGAGCAAGCGTGAAGGGCTCAGGGTACCGGCAAATTTATATCTGGAAGGCTCGGATCAGCACCGCGGCTGGTTTCAGTCCTCGTTACTGACCTCGGTTGCCATGCGAGGCGAAGCGCCTTACAACGAAGTGCTGACCCACGGATTCACGGTGGACGCTCATGGACAGAAAATGTCTAAATCTCGTGGCAATGTGATAGCACCTCAAAAAATCGTCAATAGCCTCGGCGCCGACGTGCTGCGATTATGGGTCGCCGCCACCGACTACCGCGGTGAGATGGCGGTTTCCGATGAGATTCTCAAACGCATCGCCGATGCCTATCGGAGGATACGCAACACCGCTCGTTTCTTGTTAGCGAACTTGTATGGCTTTGACCCGCAGCAACACCAAGTCGGTTTCGAGATGCTAGCCCTGGACCGATGGGCCATCTCCGAGGCTCAACAATTACAATCTCAGATCGAGATTGACTACGAAAATTATCAGTTTCATTCGATCTATCAGAAGCTGCATAATTTCTGTACGGTAGGCATGGGCAGTTGGTATCTCGATATCATCAAGGACCGCCAATACACCATGCCAACCGATAGTCTAGGACGGCGATCCGCGCAAACCGCCATGTACCACATCATCGAGGCGATGGTGCGTTGGATGGCGCCGATACTGAGCTTTACGGCGGAGGAGATTTGGCAACATCTTCCGGGTAAGCGGGAAGCGGAATCTGTTTTTCTTAGCGAATGGTATGAGCTGACACCCACTTTTCAATCTCGGGATGAGATTGAAAAGCAAATGGGATTCAGGTTTTGGAAGAATATCATCGAAGTGCGGGATACGGTAAGCAAGGAACTGGAGAAATTGCGCATACAGGGTCGGATTGGCTCCTCATTGGATGCCGAGGTGGATTTGTATTGCAACGAAGCGACCAAAGATTTACTCGATCTTCTGGGTGACGAATTGCGCTTTGTGTTGATCACCTCCTACGCCCGGCTGCACCCCTTTGAGCTGCGGCCGACAGATATCGCGCTAACTGCCCTAGAGAGTGGTGAACTGGGAATCAAAGTCACCGTTAGCGAACATCCTAAATGTATACGCTGCTGGCACCACCGGGAAGACGTCGGCAGCCATCCCGATCATCCCGAGATCTGCGGCCGCTGCGTGTCGAATGTAACCGGGCCTGGCGAGAATCGGCGCTATGCTTAACTGGCTATGGATCTCTGGCCTAGTCGTTATACTCGACCAGATCACCAAATGGATAGCTGACCGCTCTCTGGAACTACATGTTCCTGTGTCCGTAATGCCTTCATTTAATTTTACCCTGGTGTACAATTCGGGGGCCGCGTTCAGTTTCTTGAGCGAGGCCGGTGGTTGGCAGCGTTGGTTCTTTAGTCTGCTGACCGCTTCGATTTGTGTCCTGTTGCTCATCTGGTTGAAGCGCTTAGATGAGCATGAGAAACCAGCGGCCATCGGACTCACTCTGGTGTTGGGTGGGGCGTTGGGCAATCTCATCGATCGCTTAATGTATGGCTATGTCATCGACTTTATCCAATGGTACTACCAAGGCTATTATTGGCCGACCTTTAACATCGCCGATTCAGCGATCAGCGTTGGAGCAACGCTATTGGTACTACAGGGCCTGATTTTTAATGAGAAATCCCACCAGAGCGTCGTAAAAAAATAGAGTTGGTATTAGTTTGCAACCGTAGCTCCAGAAAGGTGAATCCCGTCAGTTACAGCTGAGATCTACCGCTTTGCCACGATGCAGAACACCTAGACTAAACCACCGACGAAATCCCTAAACTCGTTCACTGATGCGGTTTAACGCGATGAATGTATTACTGGCAAATCCCCGTGGTTTTTGCGCGGGTGTGGACCGGGCAATCGATATTGTGGAACGTGCCCTGCAGCTCTTCGGAGCCCCGATCTATGTACGTCACGAAGTCGTGCACAACAAATACGTCGTAGATGATCTGAAGGCCAAGGGGGCGATCTTTGTGGACGAACTTGAGGAGATCCCTAATAACGCCACCGTGATTTTTAGCGCCCATGGGGTCTCTCAAGCGGTTCGAGGTGAAGCCGATGCACGCGAGCTCAAAGTCTTTGATGCCACTTGCCCCTTGGTGACGAAGGTTCATCTGGAGGTTTCCCGCTACTGTCGAGATGGCCGTGAAACCATTCTTATCGGTCATGCAGGTCATCCCGAGGTTGAGGGGACTATGGGCCAATATGATGGCTCGATGGGCGGCGCGATCTATCTCGTGGAGAATCCTGAAGACGTAAACCGCTTGGAAGTTAAGGACCCGGAAAGGTTAGCGATCGTCACCCAAACAACCCTGTCCATCGACGATACACATGAGGTTATCGAGGCACTTCGCCAGCGTTTTCCGAAGATTATTGGGCCACGCAAGAGTGATATTTGCTACGCTACTCAGAACCGCCAGGACGCCGTGAAACGGCTAGTCGATCACTGCGATCTCATATTGGTCGTCGGTTCGCCCACCAGTTCAAATTCAAACCGGCTACAGGAGATCGCGGCGAAAAATGGAGTGGCGTCCTATTTAATCGACGGTCCGGAAGAAATTCAAGCAGCCTGGCTAGAAAACAAACACACGGTGGGGGTAACGGCTGGTGCCTCTGCTCCGGAACTCTTGGTTCAACGAGTCGTCGGTTGGTTAGCGCAAGCGGGAGCCACTAAGACGACCGAGCAAAATGGAATTCGCGAAGCAGTGATGTTCAGTTTACCCCGGGAACTGCGCGAATAGCCTCGGCTTTATTCCGGGAAATCCCCGCTATCCAGTGTTATCCGAAAGAAGGATTGAGCGACCGTAACTGTTGCCTAGTGTATTTATTCATAGCCCAATTGAATGGTCCACTCGAGCGGGAAAGGCGCAAAAACTTGACTCCTTTGTAAACGGAAATCCTTTTAGGATAAGGATTTCCGTTAGGGAACCAGCGCCGTCGTCCCCAAGCCCATAGTCTCATCGAAGTTACACATCAGATTCATATTTTGTATCGCCTGACCCGCCGCACCCTTTACCAGATTGTCGATTACAGAAAGAACAATTATCTTGCGCCCCGAGAAGGGTTGGTGTATGGCCAGGCGGCAGGTATTACTACCCCGCACACTACGGGTTTCTGGATGGGTGCCCGATGGCAGCACATCAACGAAGGGTTCAGCAGCGTAGCGATTGGCGAATAAAGCCTGCCAATCAACGTCTTCGTTCAGCGCGTTGGCGTAGAGCGTCGCATGAATACCGCGAATCATGGGCACTAAATGGGGCACAAAGCTTAGCCCAATTTCGGTCTGAGCGATCTGTTTGAGAGCTTGGCTGATTTCTGGGAAATGCCTGTGACCCGCGACACCATAGGCTTTGAAACTTTCTCCGGCTTCACATAGAAGCGTATCCACTTTTGCGGCCCGACCTGCTCCACTAACACCCGACTTAGCATCGGCGATCAAATCGCTTAGATCGATATTGCCCGATTCAATTAAGGGCAAGAAGCCTAACACTATCGCGGTTGGATAACACCCGGGGTTAGCCACTAGCCGGGCACCTTGGATAGCGGTGCGGTTTAATTCAGGCAGTCCGTAGACCGCTTCAGACAGTAACTCTGCGCAGGTATGGGGCATTCCATACCACCGTTGCCAAATCGCCGGATCCTTGAGCCGAAAGTCCGCCGCTAAATCGATAACCTTAACTCCGGCCGCCAGGATTTCAGGCACCAACTGCATGGCGGTGCCATTGGGGGTCGCAAAAAACACCACATTGCATTCGCCTAGCGCGTCCAGCTGGGGCTCGGAGAAACGAAGATCCAGAACCCCTCGCAGATTAGGGAAAAGCACATCAACCCGTTTCCCTACTTCGGAACGCGAGGTAATCGTCGCGATGTCAACTTCAGGATGACCCGCCAACAGACGCAACAATTCCACTCCGGTATAACCTGTACCACCCACTATACCAACCTTAATCACGATCGCCCTTTTTCTCAGTTATACATTTATCGAACGCAAATCATACGCATATAATTAATCACAGGAAACGCTCACGTGCAACGCGGAACAGCTCTATTAGACCACCCATTACGTTGAGTACTAATCCAATAGTACAAATGGCCATACTTTCCTTGTAAGGCGCTGCAAATTGAACAGGTACTCAAGCGGTTTTCAGGAAAGAATCCAATCCCTAAAAATATCGGATAGGCCTGACACCCCAGCCCTATAAGGACTGTAATCTTATCACTTTGCGATCCCACCCGAGTTGCCCTGCTAGATTGAGACGCTACAGAGGCAGTTCAGTTAGGTGTTATAATTTAATTTTAGACAGGTACCGCCAAGCCACAAATCCCAGCCTACTTTTAGTCAACACGCAATGCCCACCCAACCCACTCAGGATTTACAACACTTTGAAAACCCGGAGATAAACCGGGACTACACCATCCGCATTCGGATTCCAGAATTCACGTGCCTATGTCCCAAGACCGGGCAACCGGATTTTGCCGAATTATTGCTCGAATATGTCCCTGATCGGCTGTGCGTGGAACTCAAATCGCTCAAGCTTTATGTCTGGTCTTTTAGAGAGAAAGGCGCGTTTCACGAAGCCGTTACCAACCAAATACTCGATGATCTGGTAAAGGCTATCGAACCTCGGTTCATGCGGGTCAAGGCACAATTCAACGTGCGCGGCGGCATCTATACCACCGTGGTCGCACAATTCTGCCAGTCGGGCTGGCAAGCCCCTGCAGACATCCACTTACCTTGAACTTCACAGACGCTGTCAAACGCGATCCGCGCCTTTTCATCGGGATCGATCTGGGTACATCGGGGGTCAGGGTCTGTGTTATCGACACGCTCGGCCAGATTATATCCACTTGCGCGCTTGGACTTCCCGCCCCCAGCGTCGATGGCGTCCGTGTTGAACAATCGCCCAAATTATGGTGGCGGGCAGTGGAGCAATTGCTCAAACAAATCACGCAGCAACCCTTCGCCCCTGAGCTCACCGCCATGGCCATCGATGGCACCTCCGGTAGTGTGCTACTGACCGACGATTGTCACAATCCCATTGGGCCTGCGCTCATGTACAACGACGCTCGCGCCCACAACGAGGCAAAGCTCCTAGCCTCCCATGCACCGTCTGACTGTGGTGCGCATGGGCCGACTTCCAGTTTAGCCAAGCTACTCTGGCTACAAAAGCAAAACCCCACCGGATCCCGTCGATGTCTCCATCAAGCGGACTGGATCCTCGGCCGATTGATGGGTAAATACGGCGTCACCGACGAAAATAACGCACTGAAACTGGGTTATGATCCGCAGCACCGTTGCTGGCCTGAGTGGCTGGATTCACTCAAGGTAAACAGGCATTGGCTACCGGATGTCTGTCCAGCTGGCCAGGTTGTGGGCCTGATCGATCCCCAAATCGCCGATAGGCTCGGCTTAGCTCGGCACATCCGCATGGTAAGCGGCACAACCGACAGCATCGCCGGTCTGGTGGCCGCTGGGGCTCGCCATCCCGGCGATGCGGTCACCTCGCTGGGGAGTACGCTCGTATTGAAAATTATCGCCACATTTCCCCTGTTTTCACCCGAACACGGAGTGTACAGCCATCGTTTGGGAGACTACTGGCTGGTGGGCGGAGCCTCAAACAGCGGAGGGGCGGTGTTGAGGCAGTTTTTTAGCCAGGCAGAGTTGGACGCCATGACGCCCCGACTGCGTCCCGATCGACCCACGGGTCTGGATTACTATCCACTGCCCGCCCCGGGTGAGCGGTTTCCAATAGCCGATCCGGCAATGCCGCCTCGGCTTACACCCCGACCTCAAGATCCCCTGCGCTTTTTCCAGGGACTACTGGAGGGCATTGCCAACATTGAACGCATGGGTTACCAGAAAATTACAAACATTAGGCGCACCCTATCCCCGCCGTGTTCTTAGTGTCGGGGGCGGAGCAAAAAACTTAGCTTGGACCCAAATCCGGCAGCGGTTTCTCAAAGTGGAATGCATCCCCGCCCAATATACCGATGCCGCGTATGGCAGCGCGCTTCTCGCACGCAACGCCATTCTCGGAACGCCTGAGAGCAAGCAACCCGATCAGCAGATCATGTAATGCACTAGTGATAACCCATCAGTCTCGCAATTCAGTAGCCAACAGCATCATAGCGAACAACACTTCATGATCGCGGAATTTACCCGAGGCGCGGGCTATGTTCTCAGAGGTTTTAAGCTCATCCGAACACCGCGGATTCGCCGCTTTGTCATCATCCCGCTACTCGTCAATCTGGTGTTGTTTGCCGGATTGATTGCTTACGGCATCAATGAGTTTACTCAGCTCACCGAATGGTTACTCAGCTTTCTTCCGGAATGGCTTGCGTGGTTGAAATGGCTCTTGTGGCCCGTGTTTGCGTTGACGGCCATGCTCTTCGTATTTTATCTATTCACACCGATTGCCAATCTCATTGGTGCGCCCTTTAACTCACTGCTTGCCGAAAAACTGGAAATCCACCTAAGCGGGAATCAACCCGCCAGTGATCAAGCTTGGTCGCAGCTGATCACAGAACTTCCCAAGACACTTATCAGCGAATTTAAAAAACTTAGGATACCTGATAATTTGTACCATCCCCCTGTTGATACTTTTAATGATACCCGGCTTAAACCTGCTCGCTCCTTTTGTCTGGTTTATTTTTGGCGCTTGGATGTTGGCGTTGGAATATTGCGACTATCCTATGGCTAATCACCGCTTAGAATTTCGCGAGGAACGTTGGGTGTTGAAACAACAAAAGTCGCTGGGATTAGGATTTGGCAGCGCCGTGCTGCTGATGACGACTATTCCGGTGCTTAATTTTCTGGCCATGCCCGTAGCGGTTGCCGGTGCAACAGCCCTGTGGGTGGAACGTTTGCAAGCCACAGCCTCGCACCTAGAAACACCGGATTTATAGGCTCAGATAGCGACGCAATCGTTCCACACCCCGCTCAAGATTCTCAACGGACGTGGTATACGCAAAGCGCACATGCTTTGCCGCTTGATGATGGCCAAAATCGATCCCTGGGGTGAGCGCAACCCCGGCTTTGGTTAATAGGTGTTGCGTCCAACGCGTGCTGTCGTCGGTAAACTGCTCGCAGTTGGCATACAGATAGAACGCCCCCTGCGGAGTAATCGGTATGCGAAATCCTAGATCGCGCAGCGCGGGTAGTAAAAAATCCCGGCGTTGCCTGAAGATTTCACGGCGTTGATCGAGTATTTCTAAGGTCCTCGGTTTAAACGCGGCGAGTGCCGCATGTTGGGAGGGGGTTGCCGCGGCCAGAAATATATTCTGCGCGAGTTTATCGAGTTCACGAATATAGGCCTCGGGAGCCACCACCCAACCCAATCGCCAACCCGTCATGCCGAAATATTTCGAAAAACTATTGATGACGAAAACATGGTCACCCAAAGTCAATGCGGTGGGAGCCGTGGTCTCGTAGACCAGACCATGATAAATCTCATCGACGATCATGACGGCCCTTTTCGCCCGGGTAAAATCCGCCATCGCGCGGAGATCTTGTTGGGAGATCAAGGTGCCTGTCGGATTCGACGGCGAAGCCAGGATGACGCCAATACAATGCTCACGCCAGTGGGTGCTCAATAACCCGCAGTTCAATTGATAACCCACTTCAGCACTTGTGGGTATCTCCACGGATTGACCTTCGTATTGACGCACGAAATGCCGATTGCAAGGATATCCCGGATCCGCCATCAATACCCCATCGCCCGGACCGACCAATACACCCATGATCAATTGCAAGGCTCCCGAAGCACCCGGCGTGATGATAATCCGTTCGGGTGAAACCTCAACGCCATAGCGTTCAGAGTAATAACCGGCGATCGCCTCGCGCAATGCCGTAAGTCCCACCGCGGGGGTATAGTGCGTGAGTCCGTCACGCAAGGCTTTGATACCGGCCTCAACAACCGGCTCGGGAGTTGAAAAATCCGGCTCTCCTATCTCCATGTGAACAATCGAGCGACCTTGGCACTCTAATAACCGAGCCTGAGCCAGCACGTCCATCGCGTGAAAGGGTTCAATACGGGCCATGCGCCGGGCAAGGGGAAGTAGTATTGTCATGAGGATGTATGGTAGCACGCTCTCGAAATCAGCTGCCATGGCATGGCAGGCGAACGAATTCAACAGGGATAGAAATTAGGTATGACAACACCGTTTAGACTTCCATTTCTTCTCAATCTATGCTGCTGTGCTTTGCTTGCTTGTAACAAACCCGCTGCGAATATGGACGCTAACAGCGCTCTCCCGCCCCCGGCAACACCGGTCACCGCGGTCACAGTGGAATACACGCCGTTGAGCGTGAACCACATGCTCGTCGGCTCACTGGTGGCGCCGCATCAGATTCAGATCTTCAATCTGGAGGCCGGGCAAATCATCGACATGCCTTACCGGGAAGGGGACTGGGTCGATAAAGGCGTGGAGCTGGTTAAATTGGACGGCGAAGTCATTCGCGCCGAGCTAAACAAAGCGATCGTAAAACAACGCCAAGCCGAAGTGGATTTGTTGCGCATGAAACAATTGCAGGCGCGCAACGCGACTTCCGAAAATGAAGTGGCCCAAGCGCGCACCGCACTGGAGCTGGCGCGCACCGAACTCGACCTACAGCGCGTCCTTCTAGCCCGCAGCACCATCAAAGCGCCTTTCTCCGGACTGATCAGTGAACGTTGGAACAACCCTGGAGACCAACTGGCAGCGCGCACCCCTATTCTTACCCTGATCGATCCTTCCGTATTAAACGTTGAGCTTTATGTTTCCGAACTCCAGTTGCCAGAGCTTCAAGCGAATCAGGCCGTCAACATCCATATCGATGCGCTGGGAGATCAAAACTTCAGCGGCAAGATCCAACGGATATCTCCCGTGATCGACCCACAAACCCGCAAAGCTCGGGTAGAAGTCTCATTAGATTCCATTCCGCCAGGTGCCCGACCTGGACAGCTCGCACGCATCACGTTTTTCACACCGAAACATAGGGGCCTGAGCATTCCCTTTGCCTCACTGCACCACGACCAGCAGGGGCCGTTCGTTTATCGCATTGACGATCAGAAGACTGCACGGCGCGTGTCCGTTGTCACCGGCCTTCTGCTGGGTGACAAAGTTGAAATCCCGAAAGGACTTGATGCGGGGGATCACGTGGTCCTAACCGGGATGCTGAATACGCAAGATGAACAAGCGGTGCGAGTCGTCCCTCAATAGATTGGCAAAAACCATCACCCACGACTGAGCACCCCGAAATAAGGTATGGATAAACGATTTCCGCGGCGGTGGTGTTGCGGCCTGGTCGATCCGACGCCCCATCGCCGTCATCATGCTGGCATTAGCGATCGTCGCCGCCGGATTAGTCACCTTAAGCCAACTGAATGTCGATCTGCTACCCCACATCATCTATCCCAATATCCGGGTGCAGGTTCAAGATAACGGGGTTCCCGCTCCCCTCATGGAAGACCAGGTGACGCGCCCATTGGAAGAACAACTGGCCGCCACAGAAGGCGCCGTGGCGATTGAATCTGCTACCGTTGAAGGGCGTACCACGGTGGATCTGGGATTTCCTTATGGCACCGACATCGACACGGCATTACGGGATGCCAGCACGCGCTTAGATCAAGCTAAACAGTCGCTACCGAACACCATCGACCCGCCCATGATTAACAAACTGGATCCCTCGCAAACCGCCGTGATTGAACTGGTCGTCAGTTCATCCGTGCGCGATCCGACCGCTTTGCAGGAATGGGTGGATTACACCTTTGCCAAATCGTTGATCAACCTTTCCGGTGTCGCGTCGGTGGAAGTCGGCGGCGGGTTGTCACGTGAGATCGCCATCGAATTGGATCAAGAGCGTTTGGCAAGGAATGGGTTGAGCCTACAAGAAATCATCGACCTTCTGGGTGCTCAAAACCAAGACACTAGCGGTGGCGAGTTAAACTTCAGCCATCGTGAACTGACGGTATATGTACGGGGGCGATTCCAGCGGGTATCGGATTTATCCTCGTTGCCACTCACACAAGCAGAAGTTGGAAGCGGAGTCAATCTTCGGCTCGGTGACATAGCCAAGATTCGTGACACCCATGGCACCGAACAGCTCCGAATCCGAGTCAACGGCAAACCCGGAGTTAAGCTTTCCATACAGAAGCAACCTCAGGCGAATACGGTCGCTGTGGTTGACGCCGTCTCTCAGCATATTGACTGGATGGCTGCCCATCGGCTGATTCCAAAGGATATCGTCGTTAGCCGAGTCAACGACCAGGCGGTCTTTATTCGCCATGCACTGCGTAACGCCGTTTACGCCGCAATTAGCGGCGGAATTCTCGCCATGGCGGTGGTATACCTATTTTTAGGCGACTTACGGCGTACGTTGATCATCTGCACTGCGATCCCGCTTGCTATCCTGGTGACCTTTTTACTCATGAACTTGTGCGGATTAACGCTCAACATCATGACCTTAGGCGGGCTCGCGTTGGGCATCGGCATCTTGGTCGACAGCACCATCGTCATGCTCGAAAATATCTATCGGCACCAATGTCAAGGGGGCTCGGGGCTCGATACTGCAATAGCCGCTACCGCTGAAGTCAACAGCCCGATCATCGCTTCCACCACCACTAACCTCGCGGCAGTCCTACCCTTTTTATTCATCAGCGGATTGATTGGCCTGCTGTTTCGTGAGCTGATTTTTACCATCTCGGCGGCCATTGCGGCCGCCATGGTGGTGGCGCTCACATTGGTGCCGGCATTGGCGGCACGGGTGCCTACCACAAGCCCAAGTCGCTTCCGCCAAACGGTAGATAAAGGCGTTCATCGATTACAAAAAGCTTTTACGTGGCTTACCCGATTCATGGTACGGCGGCCCTGGCTCCCGCTGCTCGTGCTCGTCCCCGCATTGGGCTGGGCGGTGCATACCTTCATGCAACGCGAAGAAGTGTTCCTACCCGATATTGACAATGGTCAGGCTTTGATCAAAATCTACGGCTATTCAGGCATGCAATTGAATGAAATGGACGCAACAGTACGCCGAATTGAAGCGATCCTAGAAACACAGCCCGAAGTTGAAACCGTATATACCCAGGCAGGCGGAGTTGTCTCCGGACGAACCCAACGAATATCCGGCAACCGCAGTCTCATCAGCGTGCAATTGGTGAATCCATCACAACGACGCATGACGACTGAGCAATGGGTACAGAATCTCAGGGAGCAATTGGACCGTCTAGAATTGCCCGGGTTTAAAATACGAGTACAGAATCAGAGCCGTATTCAAGGCCTGAGATTAGGACGTGGAGAAGAAGCAGTCAGCCTGCGCATTTCCGGCCCCGATCTAGCAGAACTCGCCCGCCTAGGTCAAAACGTCGTTGACCGTATAGGTAAACTGCCGGGTTTAAGAAACGTAAAACACACCTACGAGGACGCTGAAGAGGAACTCGAAGTGACAATCGATCGCACCCGAGCCGCGAATCTGGGCGTCACCGTGGAACAGATCGGCCAAGCGCTACGCGTCGCCTTGGAAGGCGTGGTGGCTAGCCACTATGCCGAAGGAGATCGGCAATATGACATTCGCCTAAAACTGCCTACTCAAGATTTTTCCACGGTAGGGTCTCTAGGAAACCTTATCGCGGCTTTGCGAAATGATCAGCCTATCCGGTTACACGAATTAGCAAACGTAAAACTGCGACCTGCTTCAGCAAGTATCATACATGATCAACAGGCTCGTGCTGTAGAAATCTCCGCAGTGATCCAACCGGGTTACTCGTTGGTGAGTGAGATGGATAAGATCTACCAGAAATTATCGACACTGGAGCTCCCAAGCGGTTACTCACTGTACGATGACGGTGCGGTCAAGGCGCTGAAAGAAGGGCAACGCCTCGGCTCGTTGTTACTTTTACTCGCCATTTTTTTGGTATTTGTGGTTATGGCCGTTCAATACGAGTCGCTAAGGAATCCCTTGATCATACTGCTAAGTATTCCTTTCGCACTCATCGGCATTGCCGCCGGTTTAAATTTCCATGAACTTCCGCTCTCTATGCCGGTGTGGCTTGGGATGATTATGCTGGCGGGCATCGTGGTTAACAATGCCATCGTACTGGTCGAACAGATCGAAATCGAACGCGAACTAGGCCGTGAACTCGGCGATGCCATCGTTCTCGCAGTTCACCACAGGCTGCGCCCTATTCTAATGACCTCTCTGACCACCGTGCTTGGCATGATACCGCTGGCTATGGGAATCGGCGAAGGCTCGGAGATACTGCAACCGCTGGCCGTGGTGATCGTATGGGGATTGAGTTTTTCTACTCTGGTCAGTTTGGTGATCGTTCCGGTGTTCTATCGTGTGATGCAAACTTGGAGTTACGGCAAAGAGCTGGCGGAACTACCCTCTCCCTCTTCCCGTGGTCGCTAAGCAGTTTTGCTCTTTTTCACCTCTATTGAACACTATTGCAGCTTGTCTTGCAGACCACTTTAACCATCGCTATTAATTCAAATGAGCAGACTTCCATGCGCTAGATGCAGAATCGACCCTGCCATTTTCCGCACTGACCCAGTGTACGATAGACCCAACAACCCATCGGTTTCACCGCAACCATACTGATACCGCTCACAATGATCGCCCAGGTGCTCTGAACTACCCAGGAGTGATCGATCAGGTGTTCACTCCCATAGAGCGAACTCATCGCAATTCCAAAAAAAGTTGCGGTAGCCAAACTCGTTAGCAGATAGAACATGATTTCACCTCATGCAATATTATTAATTACTTATATATTAGTCGAATTGCACCGTAACAGTTCCCCGGCAAGCCATTCTTCAAATATCCCAAAATTTTTTTCTGCCATCTATGGCGCGATGTTATCCACATCCCGCAAACCCTATAACCCTGGGCTAAATCCCAAAATCGATCCACCATTTTCCCCAGTTTATCCCCAGTTTTTCATCAGTTTATCTGGAGCCTATACACATTATATTGTGCTTGACTTAAGATCAAAACACATTTTATAGTGTTCCAATGAATAGAGGTTCCTATTACTGGGCTTATTTGGCGTTCCCCTTTCAACACGGCAAGGCGGCTGAGCTTAAGTTATGCACAACATTGCTTAAAGAGTTGATCAATTAAACGTTGGTTAATCAAAAGTTGCCATTTCTGTCGAAATCATCCATCTGCCATCCGAGGACATTCAAATGCAAAACGATGCCGCCCGCCTCGCCGAAATAACTCAAAGCGCGCGAGAAACTATCGATTCGCTGCCGATTGCCCCAGAAATTAGCGCAACAGCTCCCGGCCAGTATCGCGTCATACGCCGCAACGGCAAGCTCACCAGCTTCAACCGAGAAAAGATCCATATTGCCATGACCAAAGCCTTTTTGGCTGTGGAAGGAGGAAGCGCCGCCGCATCTAAACGCATCCATGAAACGGTCGATAAGCTGACGGTAAAAGTGGAATATGCGCTTAAGCGCAGTCGTCCCGGTGGTGGCACTTTTCACATTGAGGATATCCAAGACCAAGTAGAGCTGGCGTTGATGCGGGAGGGACATCATAAAATCGCTCGAGCTTATGTGCTTTACCGGGAGGAACACAACAGAATCCGCAGCCAAGAGCAAGCTCACCGGGGCAACGAGGGCGATGGAGCAGAACCCCCAGCAATTCGGATCACCACGCTCGATGGACACGCAAAACTTCTGGATTTACAGCGGTTGGCTCGTGTGGTGGCTGAAGCCTGTATGGGCACGGAGGATGTCAATCCCCAACCAATTATTGACGAAACCTTGCGCAATCTTTACGACGGAGTTCCGGAACAGGAAGTCGGTGCAGCGATGACGATGAGTGCACGCACACTCATTGAAAAGGAACCCAACTACACCTATGTAGCCGCTCGCTTGCTGCTTGACAATCTGCGACGAGAAGCCCTCACGTTTATCACCGGTCATCCCCAGGAGGCTACCTTTGGTGAGATGTCCGACCAATACCCTGAGTATTTTATTCGATATATCAAGCATGCGGTCGAAGTGGAATTACTGGATCCCAGATTAGCAGACGAGTACGACTTGGAAAAACTCGGCAAAGCTCTCGCCCCGCAGCGGGACCATCAATTCACCTATCTTGGCTTACAGACACTTTACGATCGGTATTTCATCCATTCCCATGGCACCCGCTTCGAACTGCCCCAGGCTTTTTTTATGCGGATCGCCATGGGGCTAGCCGTGAATGAGATCGAACGTGAGGCGCGCAGCATCGAATTCTACAATTTGCTGTCCACATTCGATTTTATGAGTTCGACCCCCACGTTGTTCAATTCCGGCACACTACGCCCCCAGTTATCCTCATGTTATCTTACCTCGGTGCCGGATGATCTCCATGGCATCTTCGAATCCATCAAAGATGACGCGATGTTGTCGAAGTTCGCCGGAGGTCTAGGTAACGACTGGACTCGAGTGCGCGCCATGGGCTCGCATATCAAAGGGACAAATGGCAAGTCGCAAGGCGTCGTTCCCTTCCTTAAAGTAGCTAACGACACGGCGGTCGCGGTCAATCAGGGCGGTAAGCGTAAGGGTGCAATGTGCGCTTATCTCGAAACCTGGCATCTAGATATTGAGGAATTTCTCGAACTCCGTAAAAACACGGGCGACGACCGCCGTCGCACCCACGACATGAATACCGCGAACTGGATTCCGGATCTTTTCATGAAACGGGTAAGCGAAGAGCAGCCCTGGACCCTGTTCTCGCCGGACGAAACCGCCGATTTACATGAGCTTTATGGCCAAGCTTTTGAACAACGTTATCTCGAATACGAGGCAAAAGCGGCAAACGGCGAAATCAAGAATTTCAAGCAGATTAAAGCGATCGAACTCTGGCGTAAGATGTTGGGGATGTTATTTGAAACAGGCCACCCCTGGATTGCATTCAAGGATCCCTGCAATCTGCGCTCCCCTCAATATCACAGAGGCGTGGTGCACTCCTCGAATCTGTGCACCGAAATCACCCTGAATACCTCAGACGATGAAATCGCAGTATGCAATTTAGGGTCGATAAATTTAGCTCAACATGTCAATCAGCAGGGATTGATGCTTTCCAAGCTAGAGCAGACCGTTCTCACCGCTTTACGGATGCTCGATAATGTCATTGACTACAACTACTACAGCGTAGCCAAGGCACGCCAATCCAACCTGCGCCACAGACCGGTTGGATTGGGGGTGATGGGATTTCAGGATGCACTCTATCTGCAGCGAATCCCTTACGCCAGTGAACAGGCTGTGGACTTCGCCGACCAGTCAATGGAAGCCATCAGTTACTACGCGATTCTAGCGTCTACGCAGCTGGCAGGGGAGCGAGGCGTCTACCCCAGCTTTAAGGGCTCTTTATGGAGTCAAGGCATATTGCCCATTGACTCCATCCAACGCTTAGAGGAAGGTCGCGGCGACTACCTCCATATGGACCGATCCACCACGATGCCTTGGGATGACTTACGTGAACGGGTTGAACACGTTGGCATGCGCAATTCCAACACCATGGCCATTGCGCCAACCGCGACGATTTCGAATATCTGCGGGATTACCCAGAGCATCGAACCCACTTATCGAAACCTGTTTGTAAAGTCGAACTTGTCCGGTGAGTTCACGGTCGTGAATCCTCATCTGGTTCAAGACCTAAAAGAGCGTGGTTTGTGGGATGAAGTCATGGTTAACGATCTTAAATATTTTGACGGTAGTGTACAGTCGATTGACCGCGTTCCAGCCGATCTAAAACAATTGTACGCTACCGCCTTTGAAATAGATCCACGATGGCTAGTAGAAGCGGCTTCTAGACGCCAAAAATGGATTGACCAAGCGCAGTCGCTCAACCTCTATATGGCCGAACCCTCGGGTAAGAAACTGGATAATCTCTACAAGTTAGCCTGGGTGAGCGGTCTTAAGACGACGTATTATCTACGTTCTATGGGTGCAACTCATGTTGAAAAGAGCACCCTGGCCGATAGCCGTAATAGCAAGCTCAACGCCGTGCAAATCCATGACGCTACCGACAGTGAATCCAGCGAAGCTCCCAAAGCCTGCTCGATTGTTGACCCCGACTGCGAGGCTTGCCAATGAAAAAACTACTGTTTACCTGTTTGCAATCACACTTACGTCAATCGCGAATTCGCGAATCGAGACGCTGCCAACAGCAGATGGAGGAGCAAGCCCAACAAAAAAAGGGAAATGACTACGACCCTTTACATACTTTACTTAATGGCCCGGCAAAACCCAAAATGGGCTAATAGCTTCGTCGAGCTACACCGCACTCATTCAACGCGATAACCGAGTTAATCCCTAGGTGCTCCGTCAGCAATTGATGGATGGAACACCGCCGATAGGAGGCAATGCAAATGTTAAATTGGGACGATCCACTCGCCAATTTTGCCCAATCCACGACGACGCCTCACTTGGCTTCGCATGGTAGACAATCTGCCGACATCATTAGCCAGTCTGATCTGGGAATACGCGATCGGCCTATGGATGAAATAACGACAAACCAACCACCTAGCGTGAGACAAGCTGTGCATAGTTTATCTGCCGCTGCCGGAAATCGCGGATACTTGGGCTTAGAAGCGATTGAGATGGGGGCGGCGCGCATCCAAGTGGATGATAAAAAAATCATCAACTGCCGCGCCGACTTAAACCAGTTGGTGCCTTTTAAATACACCTGGGCCTGGCAGAAATACTTGGATGCTTGCGCCAACCATTGGATGCCTCAAGAAATTAACATGAACGCGGACATCGCATTATGGAAAGATCCGCACGGACTGAGTGCAGAAGAACGCATCATCGTCAAGCGTAATCTCGGTTTTTTCGCTACGGCGGACTCTCTCGTAGCGAATAATCTTGTGCTCGCGGTTTACCGTCATATTACCAATCCTGAATGCCGCCAATATCTGCTGCGCCAAGCTTTTGAAGAAGCCTTGCATACTCATGCTTACCAGTACGCGGTAGAATCACTTGGATTGGATGAAGGTGAGATTTTCAACATGTACCGTGAAGTGCCTGCCGTTGCCCGCAAGGCGGAGTGGGCCCTATCTCACACCCAGTACCTTAGTGACCCTAATTTCCACACCGGTACGGATGAGACTGACCAAAAGCTTCTGCGTGAGTTAGTCGCCTTTTATGTCATCTTCGAAGGGATATTCTTTTACGTTGGTTTCGTGCAAATCCTCTCGATGGGGCGCCGGAATAAAATGACTGGCACCGCAGAGCAGTTTCAGTATATTCTGCGCGATGAATCCATGCATATGAATTTTGGAATCGATGTCATTAATCAGATCAAACTCGAAAACCCCCTGCTGTGGACTGACGATTTTAAGCGGGAACTAAGTCAGATGATTCACGACGCTGTTCAGCTGGAAGTTCAGTACGCTTATGATACGATGCCAAAGGGAATTCTCGGTCTGAATGCGCCTATGTTCGAGGACTATCTTAAATTTATAGCCAATCGGCGTTGTACCCAAATCGGCTTATCGGAACAATATCCAGGCGCTACGAATCCATTTCCCTGGATGTCTGAGGTGCTTGATCTAAATAAAGAAAAGAATTTTTTTGAAACGAGAGTCACTGAGTATCAAACAGGTGGCGCCTTGAATTGGGACTAACTATTAATAAAGAGGCGGCGCAGGACAAAAGCGATAGTGCGATCGCTGCAATGAATGCATGCGAGTTTGTGTCCACTCATCGCGTAGCACATAGAGTGTGAGCCTATGCAATCTAAACTCACTTTAAATTGACATCCACATAAACACAATCGTCGCTATAATATCTTTTTCAACTGAAAACGACTAAAGATCCAAAAAATATATTTTGGTTGTCACCGATGCGCACACCGATACCGTTATGACCGTCCTCGCACACGAACCGGCCGAAGCTTTCGAGCTAAAAGGCGAAATGTCTATATTGAGCGTATTGAGAATATACGATCCGCATATTGAACGCATTGCGCAGGAACTCGCCATAAAAGTAGAGCAAGCCCCTGGGGTATTTCGGAATATGCCGGTCATTATCGACCTTCAAGCCCTGACAGAGCCGAACGAATGCCCGTCGTTTCCCGAGCTTAGAGAACTACTGACGGGACATGGTCTGGTGCCAGTGGGCGTAAGAAATGGCAATAGAATTCAAAACCGAGCTGCTAGTGACGCGGGGTTAGCATTACTCCAAAAGAATCAATCACAACTCTCACCCCAAATCCAATCCTCAGAGGTCAACCTGGCGAATACAGCGATCGATATCCCCTTGCCTGAGCCTGCACATATACAGCCTCGCACATCAAAGCTTGTCGTTCGTCCAGTTCGTTCTGGGCAGCAGCTACTTGCGGCAAACGGCGATCTCGTTGTGGTAGCACCCGTCGGTGCAGGTTCTGAGTTATTAGCTGATGGCTGCATTCACGTCTATGGCCCTTTACGTGGGCGGGCTCTAGCAGGCATTAACGGGGACGAGACGGCGCGAATATTTTGTCAACGTTTAGAGGCTGAGTTAATTTCCATCGCCGGGCATTACCAGATTAGTGAGGACTTGGCGCCAGAAATCAAAGGCAAACCGGCTCAGGTATGGCTAGAGAATCAGCGGCTAATGATTGCACCGCTTTAAACACTTTTAGGCATATAGTTTACGGGATCTGGAGAATCAATCTTGACCAAAATCATTGTATCTACCTCAGGTAAAGGGGGGGTGGGTAAAACCACAACCAGTGCTGCTATCGCTACCGGGCTCGCCTTGAAAGGCCATAAAACGGCCGTTATTGATTTCGATGTGGGTCTACGCAATCTTGATCTGGTGATGGGCTGCGAACGGCGCGTAGTCTATGACTTCGTCAATGTGATCAATGAAGAAGCGAGGCTGAATCAGGCGCTAATTAAAGACAAGCGCACTGAAAATCTGTACATACTTCCAGCTTCACAAACTCGGGACAAAACGGCTCTAAAAATAGAAGGGGTAGAGCGTGTTCTGATGGCGCTTGCGGATATGGACTTTGATTACATTGTATGCGACTCGCCAGCCGGCATCGAACATGGAGCACTCATGGCGCTATACTTGGCCGATGAGGCCTTCATCGTAACCAATCCGGAGATTTCTTCTGTACGGGATTCCGATCGAATCCTGGGCATCTTGCAAAGTAAAACCCGCCGCGCCGAAAGGGGCGAAGAGCCAGTTAAAGAGCACTTACTGGTGACTCGTTACAGCCCACAGCGAGTAATCAAAGGCGATATGCTCAGTGTGAATGATATTCAAGATATCCTATCAATACCATTACTTGGGGTAATCCCGGAATCCAAGTCAGTGCTGCAATCCTCCAATGCAGGTGTGCCGGTGATCCTGGATGAACTTAGTGATGCCGGACAAGCCTATAGAGACATTGTCGGCCGATTTCTAGGTGAGGATCGTCCACATCGCTTTATTGCGGCTAAAAAGCCCTTCTTGAAACGTCTGTTTGGATAACAAACTATGGGTTTGCTAGATTATTTCCGCGCGAAAAGCACCAATACGGCTCAAACGGCAAAAGAGCGGCTGCAAATTGTTATCGCCCACGAACGGGCGAATCGTTCCGGCCCCGACTATTTACCCAAGCTCAAACGAGAAATCCTTGAGGTAATCGCTAAATATGTACCTATAATGGAGGATCAGGTTAAGGTGCAGGTTGAGCGCGAAGGGCAGTGTGAAATCCTAGAGCTTAACGTGACACTGCCTGATCCAGAGCCCGTAAAACACGCTTCTTGATTTAGATCAAAAGCTGTTAAGCACCTAATCACGGCGAGTTCGACTCGGTTTGCCTACGATGATTACGGGCTCAATCGGTTTTTGAGCACGGCCTTGGGGATGCCGTCGGGCCCTCAATCTCCAGTGGCCTCATGCGCCGTGACCTTAGCTCGCTTGTGTAGCCCAGCGTATGCACAAGAAGACTCATTTCTTTCGTTTACTCTCAATTAGAAATATTTACTGAATCGCAGCCTCTTCTCGTGCTTCTGCGAAGAGAGTTGTGATGTTTCCCAAATTTCCTCAACTTGCGCCCAACCCCTATCTACAGGGTCTAGAGGATCCGTAATGGCTTATGGAAATGGGTACAAGTTGGCAGAATCCCTTCGGAGGGTCTCTATGATATGTTGTTTCTCTCTAAAGCTACGTAAACCCTAGTCTAGCTAAGAAACTGCAGGTCGAGTCAGCGAAGCTTGTTTAGAACGAAACCGAAAGGCAGCCCGAATCGTATTTAAGTAGTAAATTTTGAGTGTTATAAAATGTTACAGCATCTAAAACAAACACAACCAATTTCCGCTGCAGTGAGTCTTAGATCAAGAGGCTCATGTAATTTTCTTCCACAAACTAGGTGTCCTCCTGGCGACTCCATAGAAAGAGGGGCATCTAAGTTATTGTAAACACATGGCTAAAGCCTTTGCTTCCTAGCGTGTAGTAATCGAGAAGATACAGCTAAGAAATGGACTCTGCGATGACCAAGGATCAATTAAACCAACAGAATCTCACCTATCAGAATACACAGGGAATTAGCTTAAACTGCGCGATGTCGGGTTATACGCCAGCATTTCAGGATACGCTAACTGGCGAAATTCACTTATCAAAGTTTGCTGACGGGCGTTTAGCACCTATTCATGTAATCGATGGCTTACCACAGGAATGGATCGTGCAACGGGACGAGAATCAACGGGCAATCATAGCAAGAGATACGATTATTGCGGGCTTTGTTCGAGATGGCGTTTTCTTCACGCGAAAGCAACTCGCCGATAAACCATCGAACCCATAGGCTCATTTCAATGTTACGGGTGGATTTATCACGGGTCCATCCCTTTATGAAACGCCAGTACGTGACTGGAACTTCATGCGGTAGCTTAATAGCGTACTATTTTTCTTACTAGCCGAGCTGTCATACCGGTGATTGTAGCGCCAAACGGCCCTCGTCACTACAACGTCTAGGCGAGAGCAATCACCGGTGTTACCGTGCTGTATATGACAGGGTTAGTTGCTACCTATCACCCTATCTACTATAAGTCAGGCGAGTGATTATAATTTGCCAATGAACTCACAGGGCGAAGCTGCTAACCACGCCCTTTGGGTTGGAGGCTCCTTTCATGCTCGAGAAAATCCATTCTCCTTTTCCACGAGCGACGTGCCTTTCAGGGCACTACCACAACATCGCCACTTTGCAAGAGGATATTTTCATCCAAATTCTTGCCTTTTTTCACTGATGAGTAATCGAAAGGAAACCTTATCTCTTTCCCACTCTGGCGCCGTAATATCGTTATATTGCTTTCCGAGGCAAATGGTGTTACCCCACCTGCCAGCGTCAATGCTTGCAGCACATCGATATAACGTCCAAGCGTGAACTGACCCGGCTTGCTTACCTTACCTATCACAAAAATGCTATATCCCGAAACTTTGGTCACTGTCACCGTAACCACGGCATCGGGTATATAGCGTTGAATTCGGCGTGTCATTTCCGCCATTAATTCTTGAGTAGTTTTACCAGCAGCTTGCATATTCCCCGCTAGAGGAAATGAAATACCGCCATCAGGGCGTACGAGCACTTCCTGATCGAGTTCCGCTTCCTTCCACACAGAGATATGAAGCATATCTTCTGGTCCAATCCGATACCCTGGATCTTTTGGCTCGATAGGCATTCCAACCTTGCCAGCGGAGCTTGAAGGCGAAGGTGTAGGGGAAGAACTGGACAGGCCTTGACACCCCATAACTGAGACTAGAACAACACTCATCACGAGTGCAACAGCCCAATGAAAACCTCGGATATTTATTTTCTTGTAAAGAATTTGCCTCTTTAACTCGGTTGGATACATAGTCTATTTCGCCTTAGGTTAGATAGATTGCTACAAAGGAATCAAAGTACTTTTAAACCGGCAGTTTCCCATATGGATATCGCTCATCAACGGGCCTCTCTGTGACCGATTACCGTTCATGATGGCCAAAATTAGCTTTGTAATCTCATTCTCGCTGCTTTTATCGTATTGACCATTAGCATGGCAACTGTCATAGGACCCACCCCGCCAGGCACAGGCGTGATCGCCGAAGCGACCTTTCTTGCTGCATCAAAATCCACATCACCTACCAGTCGATAACCCTTAGAAGACGCCGGATCATCGACCCGATTGATCCCCACATCTATAATAAGCGCTCCCGGTTGAATCATCTCTGCTGTCACGAATCTCGGTTTACCAATAGCGGAAATCAAAATATCCGCGCTCCGCGTAATCACCTCTAAGTTCTCAGAACGACTATGACACAACGTTACAGTGGCATTCGCATCATTCGCCTTCTGAATCAGGATGTTCATCATCGGTTTTCCGACGATATTGCTTCGACCAATGATTACTACATGCTTGCCCACCGTGCTATAACCGGTGCGGACGATAAGTTCATGAATACCCGCCGGAGTACAAGACTTGAAGGTAGCTAGTCCCAGAACTAATTTACCTAGGTTGACAGGATGGAAACCGTCTACATCTTTTGATGGAGACATGGCTTCGATCACTTTGAGCTCATTGATATGTCTTGGTAAGGGCAGCTGCACTAAAATGCCATGGATCTGGGAATTATGATTGAGTTCGTTGATCAGTTCTAACAATTTCTCTTCTGAGATGTCCGCATCTGGCGCGTGGAGAACCGATTCAATACCGATCTCTTCACAGACCTTGCGTTTATTGGAGACATAGGCTTTCGAGGCCGGATTATTACCTACTAATACAGCAGCTAGACAAGGTGTAATCCCACTTCTTCTGAGGTCTCCCACTTCTTGTTTCACTTCCGCTCGAATTGTGGCGGCGATTACCTTACCATCTATAATTTTAGCTGGCATTAACAAAATCCCTACACATTGTTTTGATATGTCTTTTCAAATGGATGACACTGTAACTAAACCTTGATCAATTGGGTAGTCTATAGAGGCAAAATAGGCAAGATGACGCAATTTAATCCTTATATAATAATAAACTTTAGTGAATGCTCGAACTACTTTTTTCCAGGCGCTTTATTTCCCTATATAACACAAGGTATGACCTAAGATGTTCCTACATAGTAATTCCGTTTCATCGAGTTGCCACACTTGAGCATTGTGTTGCACCGCCAACGTTTAGAAAAGCCCCCATGCAACGCGCCGCTCAGCCGGCGGAGAACCAAACCATTAAGCGCGTAGAGTCCGCCTGGGTAAGCAGCACCCAGTCTGAGAAATTGCGAGTCTCAACTCGGATTACCGCCTATTCGCGTGCAATGACTTCCACGAAGTGTAAATGGAATTGCTCCAACCCCCAAGTCTAGGTTAAATGAGACGCGAACTATCCAGCGCGCGGCTTATTTAACTTTGCCTATGCTATGCTCTATAGGAGAGCTATCCATTTCCTTAAGTTCTCCCTATAGTCGATCTTTTGAGCCTAGCTCTATTTGCATCTTTATTCGAAGCTAAGGTAAAAAATCAAACTGTCGGTGTTTATAAAAAATAGAGGTACACCCCATGGCCGAGCACGAGACCCCAGAGGCAACTAAACCGACATCCGCAGAGGATAACCCTTCTTCAAAGGGTATTGGAGGGGAAACAACTCACGCGGACAAGCCCCCCACTGCGAATCAAGCGGCCATGGAGGGCATGAGCGTACAAAAAAAATCGGTGCCTAAGAAAAAAGTGCCTCCCAAAAAGAAGGTAGCCCCTAGAAAAAAGGCGATGCCGAAAAAACAGCTCTCAACCGCAAGAAGTACAAACCCAAGAGCGGCAATCAAACCAAACTCTCGGGGAGCACGCACAACGAAATCCGTAGACTCTACAGCGCCCAAACATCAAGATACAGCTCCTGCAAAATTCAATACAGAATTGCAACCTAGAACAACAAATACCGGATTCTGGAAAAAAACCGGTGTTTGGTTAAGCTTTGCTTTAGTCGTAGTAATTGGGGTCGCAGGCTACTATTTTCTAGGGATATATACTGACACTTCTAACCCCAATGCAACAGTAGTAGAGACCCAAGGTTCAGCTGGATTTTCTGAAAAACATGTATTGAAACAGGACACTCCAAAATCTCAAGAAAAGCTAAGCACTGCGCGCACTTCATTAGGTCATTCAGCTGCAAAAGAGGTTCAAGAGCAAAACGGCAAAGAATCTCCCAGCGCCTCCCATTCCACCGAAGTCACTACAAACTCAAAGGCTGGCCAGCAGTTTACCGAAGGTCTTTCATCTACGCCACAACAGAACACACAAACCACCGATCCAGGCATTACGACTCAAGAATCCACACCACTACGTACGACTCCAGTGCCTTTCAGTAGATCCGAAATGACGCGTGATCAACGCTCTGCGGCCCCTATTTCAGAGAGTCAGGCTAACGCCCTACACTCACGAACAAATCCCAATCAAGCCGTGCAATCACCAGACAGTTTTCTAAGCAATGAATCGGACAACTCCGATATCCCGGCGACCGCTACTCAAGCGCCGCGGGGTGAAACCGCAACTAAGCCAGACATAACCCCTTCGGCGAGCGGAGCACAAGGCAGTAGCTCCGCCCCTAGCATTAAATCGGACCAACTCCTCACTGTCCCTGGAGTCAACCCAATCTCAAGTGCCGTTACACCCAAAGTTGAACCGACCGTAGCGAAGCCGGCACCTAAACCACCCCAAACAAATTACCCTGCACCGCGCTCTGCCTCTCCGGTTCAAAGGCCGGCAAACTATCCTCCACAACCACCTTGGGATCAGCCTCAAACTTGGCCACATCCGAGAGCGGTTGCGCCTCCCCCTCCTTATGGATGGAGTGGACCTTACGGATTCCCGGTCGGAGTCGTACCCTATCCAATGGATCCGCGCTACTCTACCTATCGCCGCCCACCATCAGTTAACGAAGAGTGAGTAACTATTTGCTATTCTTTCCAGATGAAGATTCATCTCAAGCTCGTTGATGATCGGGATTGGACTCAAATGAGTCCACGGGATGACAGGCCGTTTGAAGAGTTTGAACTCGACCAAGCTCACTGAGGCGTATCGTATTCATCGCACGAATAATGTATTCAAAAGATTAAATCACTCGTGCAAGTAAATGTCGGTGGCTCAGTAGTAATGCCATTTCAATTTCAAACGGGTTGTAGCCGCAGACACCTATGTCCACGATAGCCGCATGAAATGATCTCGCACGACCGTACCTATCCATCAAAACTCCTAGAAATCCTGTTACAATAAAATATCTTACTGATTATTCCTGAAAGATAATCGCCTCAAGTCATATGAGAACGGTTACACTAGCTCCTGAAATATCCTGGTTTAAGAACGTACGTACAGGTTCTATAGAATCGGTGTCCAACTCAAATCTTGCTCCTTGAAATCCATCAATACACCCGAATGAACAAACCGCACTCCTTCGATCACCAAGAACTACTGAGATGTGGATATGGTGACATGTTTGGCCCCGGTAACGCGCAACTACCGGTACCCAATATGTTGATGATGGACCGCATCACTCTGATTAGCAGCACCGGCGGCACTTATAACCGAGGAGAGATCCTCGCAGAACTGGACATCCACCCTGACCTGTGGTTCTTTGCTTGTCACTTTCCCGGTGATCCGGTGATGCCGGGTTGCTTAGGGCTGGATGCCATGTGGCAACTGGTCGGCTTTTTCCCTGCCTGGTTAGGTTATGAAGGACGTGGGCGAGCGTTGGGGGTAGGTGAAGTCAAATTTACTGGGCAGGTCCTTCCAAGTGCGAAGAAAGTAACTTATCATATTGATATCAAACGTCTTATCACCCGAAAACTGGTAATGGGCATCGCCGATGGCACGATGTCGGTCGATGAGCGAATAATCTACTTCGCGAAAGACCTGAGGGTCGGACTGTTTACTTCGACAGAGGGTTTTTAATCTGGCGCAGCGAATCGCACCGCCTCATTTGCATCTAAAACCCAACAAAACTCCAAGATTGTAACCCCCAGCTGATTGTGACGCGTTAAATGAGACTTTTGGATGCGATCTCATAAACGTCCCGCGAGATCCTCTGAGTTTCAACTACGCGCTTAAGTTGTGCTTGCATCAGCGTCCGTCGAGGTTCGGCGTATTTTTTCCAACGGCTGAAAACTTTGATCAGCGCAGCAGCGACCTGCGGATTTAAAGGATCGATACGCAATACATAATCGGTTACGAATCCATAGCCGTCCCCATCTAAGCGATGGAAATTAATTGGATTACCCCGAGCAAAACTACCGATCAATGCCCGGACCTTATTAGGATTGCGAAGCGAAAATAGTGGGTGCTCCGTTAATTGTTTTACTCGGTGTAAGGTGTCTCTTGCGCTAGACGTGGCCTGGAGAGCAAACCACTTATCCATAACCAGCGTATCGTGCTGCCAGCGGTTGTGAAAAGCACTCAAAGCCTCTTCACGTTCAGAGCAATTACAATCGATCAAAGCCCCCAAGGCACCAATACTGTCCGTCATATTATTCGTTTTGCGAAATTGTTCCATGGCCAGCGCTATGTATCGAGGTCGATCGAGTACGGTTACATAAGCCAGACAGCGATTTTTTAATCGTCGGCGCCCTGCCTCCATGGCATTATAAGTATAGGCACCCGATTGGGTATTCGCTTGATAGGCTTGGAGTAATTCTGATTCAAGATTCACCGCGAGTGAATACCGTAAGGCCTCCCTCGCAGCATGAATCGCCTCCACATCGATCACATCGGCTAATTCTGAAAGATAGGTCTCAGGGGGCAAGGTCAATATCTCAGCGATAAGCGCCTTATCCAGCCGCGGATGAGTAAGGATATCGTTAAAGGGACGCACAAAATGCTCCGGAATGCATAACTCTCGAGAAGTCTGAAAACATTCGATTAAGGTCTTGAGCATGATGATGGCGTATTTCTGACTCGCTTCCCACCGGTTAAAAGAATCGCCATCATTAGCCATCAGGAATGCAAGCTCCTCTTGAGACGCCTCATAACGCAGGTTCACCGGCGCGGAAAATTCACGAAGCAGCGACACGACGGGTTGTTCTGGTACATTGAGAAACTTAAAACAGTCGCGCTCCGCGCGCACTTCGAGCACTCGACTAACACTTAAAGAAGCAGACTCACCTTCAAGTTGAAGTGGAATCTCACGACCGTCGGACGCTAACAAGCCGAGCTTTAGGGGAATATGAAGCGGCGCTTTAACGGCTTGACCAGGGGAAGGATTGCAGCGCTGAGCCACCTCCAAAATGTAACTCCGCGCGCTTTCTTCCCAGTGACCGGTTATGACAAGTTCTGGGGTCCCCGCCTGATCATACCAGCGTTTGAACTGAGTTAAGTCAACCTGATTGGCATCCGCCATGGCGGCAGCGAAGTCATCTGTGGTCACCGCCTGGCCATCGTGACGCTTAAAATAGAGATCCATTCCTTTGCGAAACCCCTCGCGTCCAAGCAGCGTTTGGTACATACGCACCACTTCAGCCCCTTTTTCATATACCGTAGCCGTGTAGAAATTATTGATCTCCATATAGGATTGGGGACGTACTGGGTGCGCCATGGGCCCCGAATCTTCGGGGAACTGGTGAACCCTCAACAACCGTACATCGTAAATCCGTTTGACCGGCCGCGAATTCATGTCCGCAGTAAATTCCTGGTCGCGAAATACGGTCAAGCCTTCTTTGAGACTCAACTGAAACCAGTCTCGGCAGGTTACACGGTTCCCTGTCCAATTATGAAAATATTCGTGAGCGATAACGCCCTCAATTCCAGCATAATCTTCATCGGTAGCGGTATCGGGTTTTGCCAGCACGTACTTCGAATTAAATACGTTCAAGCCTTTATTTTCCATTGCCCCCATATTGAAATCATCAACCGCGACGATCATATAACGGGAAAGATCGTACTCAAGACCGAAGGTCTCTTCATCCCAGCGCATGGCTTTTTTCAGTGAAACCATAGCATGGGTGCATCGATCGCTATTATGTGGTTGCACATAGATTTGCAGTAGGACCTTACGACCCGAGCATGTTTGATAGTAATCCTCTTTACAGACTAGATTTCCCGCTACCAACGCAAATAAATAACAGGGTTTAGGAAAAGGATCATGCCAACGGGCAAAGTGCCTATTGTCACTCAACTCGCCGCTATCGACGAGGTTACCGTTGGAAAGCAAGACCGGGTGCTTCGTCTTGTCCGCTTGAAGGGTAGTGGTAAAGCTGGCCATGACATCCGGGCGATCGAGAAAGTACGTTATTCTACGAAAACCCTCGGCTTCGCATTGGGTGCAAAAATTACCGCTCGACAGATACAGGCCTTCGAGCGTGGTATTTTCCGCCGGCCGAATTCCGGTAACGATCTCAATCTGGAATCGTTCCGGCACGTCGTCAATGGTCAAGGATTCAGCATCCAGATGATATTGTTCAGGGTTCAACGGCTTGTTATCGAGCTTTACCGATATCAACTCCATTTGTTCGCCATTGAGCACCAACCCGTGATGCGTTTCGGCACTGGCTGGATTACGCCTCAGCGTCAACTTCGAATGCACTTCAGTGAGTTGCTCGGAAAGCTTAAAATGCAGCACAACATGATCCACTAGATAAGACGGTGGAGTGTAATCTTTAAGATAGGTCGTAGTCGGTGTGCCTTTTTTCATTGCTTTACTCAAGCTTGCTCTTAACTAACTCGGTCGCGTCGCATCGCTTACCTAGGCTCTTTACAAAAAAACATCAAGCGGATGAATCTCTCTACTTCAATTTCACACATAGCGCCTTCCGCAAGGACGAACAACAGGTACTGCAAAAAGCAATCGATTCAGCTGTCACTCTCTTCAGTGTTATCGGATCCAGTATCGCTGAAAGCCGCTATGGCATCGCGCTGGCCGAACAGCAGCCTGATCACCTTTGTGCAACGGAGGGTATCCACCTCCATCTTGCACAAGACTAGATAACGAATAGTTTAGCGGAGTTGCGTGAGATGGCTCAACATGAATGAGTTAAAGCCGCTGGAGAGAACGACGCAGCGATTCTTTTACTTAAATGATCTATACTAAGTTCAAGAAAGGGATTCATATTTCTGTGTATTTAAACATGATTTTGGCACCCAAATAACAACAGAATCAAGCGAGGAGAGACATCCCATGTTCTTAAAAGAGATCAATACGAATCACTTAGTTGAAGTGCTGAATTTTGACGAGTTGTTTGATCCCATGCAACCCTCGTTTACAGGCCGATTCAACGTAGGCGAAGAAATGCCGGAAGCCGATAATTTCAGTAAGACTAAGGTATGCTTCCCTTCAGGCGAAGAGTTACCCCGTTGTTGGGTGGATGTGCATTACCGAGATGGTGATTTACGGAAACGATAGGAGCGATTATGACAGTGCAGCAAATCATAGAACAGAGAATCAACAAGCAATTGGCCCCTCTCTATTTGGAAGTTCTCAACGAAAGCCACATGCACAGTGTGCCGCCGGGATCGGAATCCCATTTCAAGGTTACCGTCGTATCCGAACAGTTTATCGACAAGCCTTTGATCGCTCGTCACCGGCTATTAAATGAAACGCTGGCTCAAGAATTGGCGGGACCTATCCATGCTCTGGCCTTACACACGCTAACACCGGACGAGTGGGCGGAAAAGGGCGGGAAAGTGCCCGCTTCCCCGCGCTGTCATGGTGGCTCTAAAATGGAGCTCAGTTAACCTCCGGACCGGTGCAGGCGTAGAAGCATAGCGCCTGCATTTCAGCAAGAGCGCATTACAATTGGCTCCTAATAAAAAATGTCATGCGGGAGGAATTGAACGAACTTCTTTGCCTAGACCTTGAGGAGCTTGCGGATTAAGCGCCGGCAAGCCTACCGCTCCGGTTTCGGCAGAGAGGAGATTGCGCCGCCCCCGCCAGAAGGGATTAAATTGCTGTATCAGCGCTTTTTTCCAGGAGGGAAAATCCAGGGAGTGATTCCTTCCGTCACCGTATAGCGTATCCGCTAATTCCTGAAGCAATTGACGCAAGGTCGCCTCGGACTGCGTTCTCAGAGGATGAGCCATCAGTAGCTCGTCGGTTATTTTCGGCAAAGTGGCGTGTGACGAAATATTCAAATGCTCGCAGGCTAGAAATTTAAACATTCGGCACCATTTGGAGGGATCGCCTTCTTTCTGAATGCATCGAATGCAATGCCAAAGACGCACCGATAGAGGAATCGATCGGATCAGACCGCATCGGATCTGTCGCCAGTAGCGGCGTGGATATTGAAAGTGATTCGAAAGCGAACTCCAAAGTTGGAAAATCGAGTGCCGCAATTGATACCCAGCCCGAAATAAACGCCTAAGTTTTATCCCAATCGGCCTGCCTCGACTCCACAACCAGAACCACATGCTTAGGCTTGCGCCGATAATCGTGATCAGAAACGCGCCTACATGCAATTTTACGGGCTGATAATTTCGCTACGGGTCCATCGACCGTATTTCCACGCGCGATTTTCACGAATCAAAGGCCTGATCGGCAACACGACCTCCTCTCGCTTAGCCAATTCCACATTCCACCATGGAATACGGACGGACGGAAGACTCAGGCCTGCACCCATCGCATTCACCAAGGTATAGGTTTCCGATCGCCGGCCGATTAACTGGGTTTTGTCTGCGGTTAGCTCGCTTTGTGTACTCGAAGCCTCACGGTATACCCTTAAACCGGGTGCACGCAACTTTGATTCGAGCGACGGTAAGCTGGATCCCCCAGCACCTTCGGCCGTCAGGGTGACTGACAAGGTCAACGATTTTTCACCTTTAGAGATCCACTCCCGAGACCCTTCTAATTTGGTCTCCATTGTCAATTTATGCAACGGCAACCAGGGACGAACCGAGGAATCGGCTCGCTTTACTCGTAGTACCTGAGTACCGGGCGAGCTAATGCTAAATGTGTTAGCTTGTGTACTTTGCGTTTGCCAGGCGTTGCTTGGAAACGCTTCTGTATAACTTCCTCTAACTCGAATAGGAGGAATAGGGAACGTCCCGGCCTTAAGCGGGATCAAGGCATAAACATATTCATTGACAATCTCACGCACCCCATTGAGTTCCCGTGTTCCAGTGATGGGGCCTGAAACCTGCTCGAATATAAATTCCTCATCCGATGGCAGCTCGAACTCAAGTGTCTTGAGATTCGTATCACTGATTACGCGGAATGTGTAAAGAATTGTTTGCTGAACATAAGGGGCGGTTTCACTCATTTGCACTTCAATGCGCGGAGGTGCAGATGCCTTCCTGACATTCTGGTACCACTGTTCACGTGGGATGTTCGAGGGAAACGCCGACCAATTAACGGGCACTCCGGAAGCATAATCCGCAGTCGGAATAATTTGCAATCCACCATTAACACCAAAAAACCGACGGGCTGAATCTACCGACCTCCATGCTGCGTTGGGTATCGCAGCAGAACTGATCACTCGATCGGAAGCCAAGCGAACCGCCGCCTGCACCCAGCCGGACACAAGACTCAACATAATACAGATAATGCACATTGGCTGCGTGCTTCGGCTATTTGATTTGCTGCTGCTCATAGACTCTCAAGCTCCTTCTGGATCACCACGGCCGGGTTTCAAAGAACTGTCCGCCCCAACGATTCATTGATCTGCGCTCATCCAGTATAAACTGATTCTTCATCAAGATGGCCGGATCACCCTCGATCCGATCCAGCCACTGCTCCAATAAGGCCATCGTGGCCGAAACCTCGGGTTGACCACGCGCTTTGGAAGCGGCGTCCTCTGCGCCTTGCTCTTCTTGTTGTTGAGAGCGTTTAAGTTGGTCGAACTGTTCGACGGCCTGGCTCGAACCTTCGAAAGTTGAAAAATGACCTTCCCCCGACCTGTCCTTCTGTCCTGAAGGTTGATTATCGGACTCATCGGCACCAGAATCCTTAGCCTTCGATTGACGTTCTCGTCCCTCATCTTGAGTTTGATCAGATTTCGACTTATCGCCCGCCTTTTCCTTTAAGTCTTCGGCGTCTCCCTCATCCTTCGACCGCTCATCAGACTGCGCCTGTCGTTGCCCAAATTGGTTTTGGTTCTCTTCTTGCTGGTCTGTACCCTTCTCCGCTTGATCTTTCTGGCCAAACTTTGATTCTTGTGCGGAGGATTCATCTTCCCGACCCTGCTTCTCCTGTTGTTCCTTAGCCGCACCCGTTTCAGTGCGGGTATCGCTTTGTGCTTCACGTTCGGCTCCCTCTCGTGACTCCCCTTCGCTCTGGTCTTTAGACTCTCGCTTCGCCTCTTCGGCCGATTTTTCCATATCTCCTCCTTTTGATCTCTCCTCTTTGTCCTTATCGGCTGACTGCTCCTCTGATGGTTTGTCGAATTTCCCCCGAGAGACTCCTTTTGAGGACTTATCCGGTTCCTCCTTCGACTGACCCTCATTTTCCTCACTGGAGGCCTTTTCAGAAGCTTGGTTGCTCTGTTTATCCGAAGCCTTCCCTCTCTCCTCGCTTGATTCTTTGCCAGAGGATTCGTCGGATTGTTTTTGTTGTTCGCCAGATGATTGTCCCTGGCTGCTGCTCTGCTGTTGCTGCTGCTCCTGTTGCCCTTGCTTCTGCTGATCTTGCTTCTGCTGATCTTGCTTCTGCTGATCTTGCTTCTGCTGATCTTGCTTCTGCTGATCTTGCTTCTGCTGATCTTGCTTCTGCTGATCTTGCTTCTGCTGATCTTGCTTCTGCTGATCTTGCTTCTGCTGATCTTGCTTCTGTTGCTCTTGCTTCTGCTGATCTTGCTTCTGCTGATCTTGCTTCTGTTGATCTTGCTTCTGTTGCTCTTGCTTCTGTTGCTCTTGCTTCTGTTGCTCTTGCTTCTGTTGCTCTTGCTTCTGTTGCTCTTGCTTCTGCTGCTCTTGCTTCTGCTGCTCTTGTTTCTGTTGCTCTTGCTCGTCCTGTTGTTGCTGCTGAGTTTGTTGCGTTTCTTTCTGTTTGCGTGCCTGATCCTTTTCTTTTGGCTTTTCCGGTTCTTCCTTCTGTGTCGCCAACATCGCCCGAGCCAGCTCCATATTATGCCGAGCATCCTCATCAGCGGGACGTTTGCTCAACACCTTTTCATAGGATTCGATCGCATCCGTGTATTTCCCTTCCATGAACTGGGCGTTACCAAGGTTATAGAGGGCGTCTAAATGAACCTCGGATCGATTAACCTTTGCGAAGGCGTCAGCGGCTTGCCCATACTTGCCGGTACGATACAAGGCAACGCCGCGGCGGTAATCGTCACTAAAGTGCTTTGCCGCCGCATCGAAATCACCTTGATCGAAGGCTTCTAACGCAACTTGATCCGACCTTTTGAACCAGGCTGCCTGGATGCGCAACGATGTTGCGCTTAACAACACTACCAAGCAAACACTGGCGCCGATGGTCAGCGGGAATCTCAACCGCTCAAAGCGGCATCGCTCTATAGACAACAATCTCAACATCGCATCCGTTTCCTATGATCTCTAGCGCCGAGCAAACCAAATTCTCCGATACTGAGGTATCAACAGAAGTATAGCGAGACCAACCAGCCAGTAGAAACGCTCGTGCCAAACCCGAGTCTCGCGGTCGCCCATGGCATGCATCGTGGAGTTTTTGTTCACTTCACTCAACAGAGTGTTCGTATCCGTATCACGAAAACTGGCATGCTGATAGCTACCCCTGCCAGCCGTTGCGAGCGAGCGTAGCAGCGATTCGTTCAAGCGTGAAAGTACGGGCATGTTGTATCCCATCATCCCGGAATCTTGGCCTTGCCCAGGGACCCATCCGCCTTGCGTGGTGCCTACACCCAACGCATGCACGCGCACGCCTTTGGATGCAAGCTGTTTAATTCGTGCCGCTAATCCTTCTTCCGCAAAATCACCGTCGGAGATCAACAATATGGAATTCGAACTATCTTCAGGTTGGCCGGCGAGCAACTGCCCGGCACGCTCTAACGCTTCGGACAAACGGCTGCCCTGAAAGTGGACTAGATTGGTGGATAATGCAGGTAGGATCCGCAGAATACTTTGGGTGTCTTCGGTCAGAGGGGACACTACATGGGCCACTGAAGCAAACGCAATCACTCCGATACGCAGCGCCTGACTTTCATTAATCAGATCCTCTAACTCTTGGCGAGCACGCGCGAGACGAGACGGCTGCTCGTCCGTTACATCCATGGAACGGGAAATATCGAGCAAAACCACGAGATTGCTACTAGGGCGAAACAATTGCACATCTGTGAAACTCCAGCGCGGGCTCGCCATGGCTAGCACGAGCAACGACCACAATAATAGCCAATATCCATAGCGGCGCCACTTTCCCAGCGGATGGAAATGTTCAGTACCCAGTAGATGGGGTAACAGATGGGCATCTGCATAGCGTTGAATCCGTGAATTATCCGTGGTGCTAGCCGTCGCCCACAACCATATCGCAATCGGTAGGGGCACTAGCAAGGCCCACAGCCAAACCGGCTCACCAAAATGAAATGCGGTCAGTGTCTCAGCCATGGTCCTCCCCAATATTAAAGTGCCGCCATTTGCCTTCGGGGAACAAGCCGAGCAGTAGTAAAATAATGAGCGCCAAGCCCAAGGGCCAGTGAAACAAGGGTTTTGGAATCAACGCACTGCGGGTTTCCGCTTCAGTTTTTTCCAGGCTATCGATCTGCTGATAGATCTTTTCCAGAGCATCGGCATCGGTCGCTCGAAAATAAGCCCCACCGGTATGACGGGCTATGTTCTTTAACAGATCTTCATCAAGCTCCATGCGCACCATCCGCCGTTGGCCATTTTCATAAAAGGGAACCAGCCCCTTGCTGCCCACGCCAATGGTGTAAATGCGAATTCCTTCGACCGCAGCCAGCCGTGCGGCTACCGTCGGCGGTAGGCTACCCGCCGTGCTTTCACCATCAGTAACCAATATTAAGACACGAGAGCCTTGAGGCCGCCCACGCAATTTCTTGACCGCCAAGCCGATGGCATCCCCCATCGCCGTAGCATCTCCGACGATACTGGGAACCACGGTGTTTAACAGGCTACGCACCGCCTGTACATCCTGGGTCAAAGGGCTAAGCACGTACGCCTGATCGCCAAACACGATCAACCCCAAACGATCGCCCTCGCGTGATTGAATAAAACGCCCTAACACGCCTTTAATCACCGCCATCCGGGGAACTTCTTGCCCATTGACTGAAAAATCCAGAGCCCCCATGGAACGCGACGCGTCGACGGCTAGCATGAGGTCATAACCTTGGGTTTTAACTTCTTGATGAGGTTCTAACCACTGAGGTCGCATCATCGCTAAGACCAATGCGGCCCAAAGCATTAACATCAGCGTTAAATGCAGTCGCCCCGTGCGTGAAGCGAGACGGCGACGAAAGTTAAACGCCTGGGTCAGATGGCTCAACGAGGGATGCATTAGCGTTGCCTGATAGCCCTCGACCGGTTTTTCAAGATCCTTTTTTGAACGCAGCCAAAAAAATCCCACCAGGAAGGGGACAACCAGCAGGATCGCGAACCATGGCCAATAGAAACTAAACATCGCTGGCCGTACCACTCCGCAGTGATGAAGTGTCCGCGTGCGACTCCCATGCGTGTGACCCCGAAGATGAGCCGCCAAGGACAGAATTATCCTTTTTGATCACCCAGGCTAGAGCCGCGTCAATAAGCTCAATCAGTGTTTCTTTACTCTCCAGAGGTTCCGGAGGGGCATAGGGTAATTTCAGCAGTACTTGTCCCCGCTTCCGCCAGTCATATCCTGCCGGATCATTCTCTGCTAACCAGTCGAGCCAGGCCGGTCCCGTTATACCGGCACACATATGGCGTCCACAGCGGGCGATGGCAATGCGGCGTAATAATTCGGATAACTCGCCAGCAATCGCTTTGGGCTGCTCAGTTTCGACTTGACGCCGCAGGCGCTTTAAACGCTGGCGGGCATCCCATCTCCAGCCCTCAAACTGATAAGGTGCCGTGCGCCACAACCAAACACCCGCGGTGGCTAAGGCAATCGCCAATACCGCAACCAGCCACCAGCCGATTGCCGGTGGCCACCAGCCAATAGGATCTAAGCCGTGGATATCTCGAAGAAATTGCATCGACGTGTCCATTAGCGCAGTACTCGCATTTTTACCCGTCGCTGCAATCCCCGCATTAAAGACCGATGGACGTCCTCATCCGTGCGTAAAGCAATCATCGTGAAACCCATCCGATTTGCCAGATCATGCAGTTTGCGGCGCCGTCTCTGCCAATCGGTACGATACAGTTCTTGCCCCTCTTCATCATCCGTATTCACCTCCAGCAATCGCCCTTCCGGGCCTGAAAACACGACCCGCCCCATGGAGGGCATTTCCATATCGGCCGGGTCATCCACCGGTAATAAAACCACGGCATGGCGTTGCCGCAGACTACCGAAGGTTCGTTCCAGTGTATCAAGCTCCCTATCCATGGCCGCAATGACGAAAATCAACGCTCCTGTTTGTGCCCCTAAATTTACCTTCTTCAGGGCTTCTAGAAGAGGGTCCCCCAGCGTTTCTCCGGTTTTCCCAGGCTGAGTCAGCACACTCAACATACGCCACAGCGCGCGCCGACCGCGGTGCGGCCGGAAATATTGCAGGCGTTTAATCGGGTCGCCAAAAATTAATCCCCCGACACGATCGTTGAGTTGATTCGCGGCCCACCCCAGCAACGCCGCCGCCCTCGCGGCTTGAATGGCTTTGAAGGTGCCCCGAGTGCCAAAACTCATGTGAGGCCCCCCATCCACGCAAATAATCACGCTGCGTTCCCGCTCTTCCTGGAACACCTTCAGATGAGGTACATCGGTACGGGCCGTCACATGCCAATCCATGTTGCGAATATCATCACCCTCCCTGTATTCGCGAACCTCCTCGAAATCGAGGCCAGCCCCACGAAACACGGAGGCGTAAAGACCGCTAAAGGCAGAGTTAACTAAATGGTGAGAAGCCAACCCCAGCGTGCGAGCCTGGTGACGCAGTTCTACAAGATCATCGAGCCGTGGATGCATCGTCATGGGAGTTTAGTCTCCGCGAGCCTAACTCAGCGAATAGAAGTTTTTGGAGATGAGGAGCTAGCTGAAGAAAGGGAAGCAGTAAGGGAAGCCGTCGCCACACCCGCTACGGAATGGCCACAACTTCCAATAAGCGGTTAATAAAATCATCGGTGGTGATCCCCTCCGCTTCTCCCTCGAAAGTCAGGAGAATGCGGTGGCGCAGGATGCCGTGGGCCACCGCCTGTACGTGATGGGGAGCCACGTATTCATCACCATTTAACCAAGCGCGGGCCCTGGCACAACGCGCCAACGCGATGGTCGCCCGAGGCGATGCTCCGAAACGACACCATCGGGCCAAACTATCATCATAGGCTTTGGGATTCCTGCTGGCCTGCACGAGATCCACGATGTAATGATTCAATTTCGTATCGAGATAGACCTTGGCCACGGCGGTACGGGCCGCGAACAGATCTTCCTGTGAAAGTCGTGCGGAAGGCGCTTTGGGGGGATTGAGCTGATGTTCGGCATCCAGTTTTAGAATGGCAAGTTCTTCGGTCCGATCGGGATAGTCCACCCAGGCATGCATCAGAAACCGGTCCAGTTGCGCTTCGGGTAGATGATAGGTTCCTTCCTGCTCAATAGGATTCTGGGTGGCGAGCACCATGAAGAGTTGCGGTAAGGGGTAGGTGCACTGACCCACCGTAATCTGCCTCTCGGCCATAGCTTCAAGCAACGCCGACTGAACCTTAGCTGGCGCACGGTTGATTTCATCCGCCAATAAAATATTGTGAAACAATGGGCCCGCCCGGAATTCAAACTCACCCTTTTCATGGCGGTAGATATCCGTACCGATCAAGTCCGAGGGTAGCAGATCCGGGGTGAACTGTATTCGATGGTAATCTCCTTGGATCGCCTGCGCCAAGGTTTTAATTGCGGTGGTTTTCGCCAGTCCCGGCATACCTTCTACCAGGACATGTCCTTCGGTGAGCAAACAGATCATTATGCTGTCGATCAATGCCTGTTGGCCGACGATTTTAGAGGCTAAATGTTGGTGTACGGGATCAAGACATGTTGGATCCATAGAGGTCTTACCTTAGATTAATTATGGATGTTAATTACTCTGTACATCAGTTCTAAGCTACCCAGCTACCTATGAACTCGTCTCAGGCAGCCTTCGACTACCTTTGCAATCCATCCGATTACTTTGCGGCGTCGGGATAACGCTGTTTAGCGAGTTCTTGAGGAATTTATATCATCCACAGAATTTGTTGGTAAACCTGTGGAAAACGTTTGTGCAACCTTCCCGGGCACCTGCCAGTATTATGTTTTTATTAATCTGAGCAATAATTAATCAGTTTTCTATTGGATTTGAGATCGGCAGATTCGGTGAATGTGGAATTGGGTTAAAGATGGAGTTTCTACACACTAAGACAGAGGACTCCAGCTATGAGACGCACCTCCGGAATGAGCACTGGTTTCAGTATCTATTTATCCTAAGGCAACGAGCATTGCCTATTTTTTAAAATTATAGCAATAAATAAGATTTATTTATAGATTACTGCGCAATTACCACCGAAATAAGAAGCCCGAGGTGGAAAATATACACACTCAGATGGTGTCATCACCTATGGTTAAGAGCTTTTCAACCTCTGCCAGATCATCTAAGGTATCAACGCCAGGCCCGGGCGGTTGCAAAGCCTCGGCCACATGAATGGAATGTCCATGCCATAGGGCGCGTAATTGCTCTAATCGCTCGAGGGTTTCGAGCAAGCAGGAGGGCGTTTGGGCATAAGTCTTAAGGTAACCATAGCGGTAAGCATACAGTCCGATATGGCGGTGGCAACCTTGCGGTATGGAGTTTTTAAGGCCGGAGGCATCGTCCCGCTCGACCGGAATCGGCGCGCGACTAAAATAAAGCGCGAAGTCTTTTTTATTCCTAACGACCTTGACAACGTTGGGATTATTGAATTCATCCCAACGATCAATGGGAACACAGAGGGTTGTCACACTGGCTTCGGTATGACGATAGAGGTTCTCGGCTACTTGACGGATATTAGCAGCCGGCATCACGGGTTCGTCACCTTGCAGATTAACGAGCACGGTGCCAGCATCCCAGCCTAAGAGTGCGCCGGCTTCTGCCAACCGGTCACTGCCCGAAGCATGCTTGGGCGACGTCATGCACACCCGTACCCCAAATTCTTTGACGGCCTCTGTGATACGTTCGTCATCGGTAGCAACCACCACCTCCTGTGCACCGCTTTCCAATGCATGCGAAACAACATAATGCAACATGGGTTTCCCCGCAAGTAAACGCAGTGGCTTTCCTGGCAATCGGCTTGAGCCATAGCGTGCGGGGATGGCGACCTTAAATTTCAACATGACTTCTGACTGCGAATCTTTTCACCTATCTCCCCTGTGCTTGGGGCGGGGACGCTAATGGGTTGGTCGTTATCTTTTAGAACAATAATAAGTTTTCATTCGGAGAAATACGTGATGCTCTCCATGGGTAGATCGCTAAGTTCACGGCTCGCAGATAACGGTTAAGTTCAGGCTTAATTATTATTTGATTTAAGCTTTTCATATTCATCTTGAGTCAACCTTCGAGCTTCCGCCTCAAGCATGACAGGGATACCATCACGGATGGGATAGGCTAGCCGGGCTGACTTGGAAATCAGCTCTTGGTTGTTCTTATCATAAATCAAAGGACCCTTAGTCACCGGACACACAAGGATGTCAAGCAATTTCTTATCCATTTCTCTACTTCGATCGATTAATAGGTTTTGTAAAATTTAAGTTAACACATCAGCCTAGACACTCAGCCTATCCCTTTGGGATAGGCTATTTAGCTCGTAGAAACCACGGGGAGGAGGCATGCGTAGATAGTCCAGTGAACACGCCGCTGTCCTTGAGCCCACTCCACGCGTGCCGCCTATATCACACCGTGCGGGCCGCGCCAAGCGTGTATAACAGGTCGAAATAGTCAGCTCAATCCACTTCACTTCCCGATCATCGAGGGCGGCTACACCACTCAGTTTGCTTGGTGATCAACACCAAACCGGAATTCATAAAACCCGCTACATACCTAATGGTAGTAAGAAAACGGGGCGAATACTACCAAAACCGCGTGGAGAAAATTTGAATGTTAGGTGGCCGCGACTTTGCTCTTCACGGCTCAAAGCTCCAACAGCGTGTTCGACCCCACAGATAAATTAAATGCGATTTAAAGCATCGCGGAGCGTACATTCCGCTATCCGACCCACGTTGTCGTCATTGAAGTAGCCGGCCGGCATCTCTTGCCCAAAAAGCATCGCTTGGTCATAGGCTTCGGAGGTGGCCTCCAGATGATACAAAGGCGATCTTCCCGAGAGGGTATCGAGCACTAAGCCTAACACGATCTCGCCAGGCCCAACATCCATTTCCACCGGCACCAACCGGTTGACAATCTCGACCAGACCCAAACGCCGTGCATAGCTTGCGATCATCGGTAAGTGATCGACCTGTGTTGCCGTGATCACTTGGTTTGGATTCAAGGTGATCGCCCGAAATGGATCTGCCATGGCGCTTCTCCCGCTGATTGAAAACTAAATTAGCGAGAACACTCACGAACCATAACCAGCGGCCGCTAATGCTGAGCATTACATAATCTATTGGGTTTGTTGAGTACTCTGTTGGGGAGAGAGCCAACGGCTTAAAATTAGCCATCCGCTACGATTTTAGGTACGGATTGTACGATGTAGCGACAGAATGATACCTGATTTACTGCCGAAAAAGCTTGTTATTTTCCGATAGTCGGGTCGATCGGCACCAACATCATTTTTATTCGATCGATTGGTATTTAGGTATTGATTTCAATGTATTCTAGGAGATGCGAGGGAAGCTGCGCGATCTACAACTCATCTTTTAGGGAAAGTCACAGATCATTCATTAATCCGCTACCGCTCCACCTTTATCTGACTCCAACAAATAATTGTAACAAATCAAAAACCAAACCGTATGCATCCTAATTTGTTGCCGCAACTATCGTCACTAAGCAAAGCGGCGATTTCGGATGATATTGAGATATTGGATTGGGTTCCCGATAGCGCGGTTTAACTTAGCTCTACTTACCATACCGTAAAATACCCTGCTTCGAGTAGATCAAAGACGAGCAAAACATGAGCGACCGTACATGCACCTCCTTCCTAAGTAATGATAAGCTCCGAAATCGTTTAATGCAGTGCATTAATCTACCCAGCCCACCAAAAGTTGCAGCGCGGATCATAGAACTGGCAGAAGATCCCACCGCCAACATTTGTTCGGTAGCGGAGACAGTAAGCCTTGATCCAGCGTTAGCGGCTAAGATTCTACGAATGGCCAATTCCGCACTCTACGCTCGGCAGCGAAAAGCTGAGAATCTTCGACAAGCGATTATTCTGTTTGGGTTGGATGGAACATTGACATTAGCACTGAGTTTCTCTTTGGTCAGCACGTTACGTGCTAGCATGCCTAATGGCATGGACTATAAGTTCTTCTGGCAACGATCATTAGCCATGGCTATTTGTTCTCGGCTGCTTGGCATCCAGCTTCGGCTGGGAGCTAAAGAAGAATTATTTCTTGCCGGTTTATTGCAAGATATCGGCATGCTCGCGCTCGATAAAGCAATTCCCGAACTCTATCAAGAGATCGGGAATAAACAGGTCAACCATCAGTTCGTCCGTTCCATAGAACTTGAAGCTCTAAATTCAGACCATGCAGCTGTCGGGGCTTGGCTACTCCAGAGGTGGAATCTTTCCGATCGACTGCTGTACGCGGTCGCAGGCAGCCATGTCCCTATTTACTCAAATCCAGATTCAGAGTATGCACCCTTTGTTAAATGCGCAGCGGTATCCAGCGTCATGGCCAATATACTATGGTCAGATGACTGCGAAAAGTCTTCCCAAGATACAGCGAACCTAGCTCATCAGTTGCTCGGATTTAGCCCCGAAACACTCAGCTTAATCCTTAACAACGTAGCAGATGAAATGAAAGCAACCGCTGCGCTATTCGAAATCGATATTGGTGACACAGACTTGATTGAACATACTATTGAGCAGTCCAAAGAACTTCTCATGCTGCGTAATCTAAAAGTCATGCATGAAACCGAAGTTTTATACAACGCAACAGCCTCTCTTGAATCGAGAACCCTAGAACTTGAGGAAAAAACTAGGCGTGATGGCTTAACAGGGCTTTACAATCGCACTTACCTAGACCATCTACTAAACCAAGAAATAACCAGCGCCAGGAGACAAGGCTGGCCCTTGACAATCGCATTTCTAGATATTGACCATTTTAAGCGGGTAAATGATACCTATGGTCACGCGGCAGGCGATCAAATATTAAAAGCCACTGCCAAGCTTTTAATTGCAAACACACGTGAAACTGATACTGTTGCACGTTATGGGGGGGAAGAGTTTGTAATCGTACTCCCGGGCATTGGCCTAGAGGGCGCGCGCTTAACTTGCGAACGCATCGTGAACGCCTTCAGAACAACAAGACATGAAGCCAGTCTAGGAATTAAAATCAAAATTTCCATATCAGTCGGAGTCGCCATCCACGGAGAAAGCTTAGATTTCGAAAATACAGAAAGTATCGTTCATGCTGCGGATCGCGCGGTTTACGCAGCCAAAACCTATGGCCGCGATTGCTATATATTTTATGATCCTGGAATGGATCTCGCCCGCTCATAAACATTTCGTCAATATCAATTAGTATTAAACCAAGCGCAGTGAACTACACTCAACAAGAATATCCTGCACACCCTTCCCGCTAGAACGTCCAAAATACGTTAGCAAGCAACATCCCCCCTAGCCCCGCCGCCAACTGCGCTCGGTTTATAGTCACGAGCGTGAACGCACACACACTCCTCTGGTGCTGTCTATTGCAAACTAGACCGATGAGTGGTCTTATAACGCCGACTATCGTCAGCCTTATAGGGATAATGTGCAATGGAACGCTCAATAGGTCTCTTCGCTTTACTCGCAATCGCTCTCTTCTCAATTAGCCCCAATCAAGCTAACGCAGCCCACTCAGCTATTGCTCTAGGATGCTGCAGTCATCACACGGCGAAAGGAGACTTTAACGAATTTAACCCCGGACTTGGAATCGAATACGGTCGCTTGGGGCAGTTCCTAACCGCTGGAGTTATGGAAGACAGTGATAAAAACCTGTCATGGTATACGGGAGGAGGTCTTCGTGGCTCGCTCAACAGGTACACCCATGTTGGGCTCTTCCTTGGCATCGTAAACCGCAAAGATCGGGGAACCATTCCAGCAATATTACCTTCACTAACACTTGGCACCGATAAGACGGGAATAAACCTAGTCTATGTACCCCCAATCCAAATTAGCGAACAAGACAAGCGAAAAACCCAGGTTCTCTGGCTACAGTTTCGCTTTGGATTCTATACCGGATTCTGATTGACCAATTGAAGTATTAGAAACTGTGTTCGGCTAACGGACGAGATTTTACAGTGCGATCAACTTCAACTAGCAGAGCCAATAGTTCCGCCATTCGATCAAGAGGCCAAGAATTCGGCCCATCGCTTAGTGCCCTATCTGGGTCCGGATGAGTTTCCATAAATAACCCCGCGATACCCGCCGCCACCGCTGCTCGCGCCAATACCGGCACCATCTCGCGTTGACCACCCGAACTTTTACCTTGGCCACCAGGTAGCTGCACAGAGTGAGTAGCATCATAAACGACGGGGCAACCCGTCTGGCGCATCACCGCGAGGGCGCGCATGTCCGAGACCAAGTTGTTGTAGCCAAAGCTAACACCGCGGTCACAAACCATAATCTGCTGGTTACCCACTTCGCGAGCTTTTTCCACCACGTTTATCATGTCCCAGGGCGCCAAAAATTGCCCCTTTTTAATATTTATTGGCTTACCCGCTGCAGCTACGTTCTGAATGAAATTCGTCTGGCGACAGAGAAAGGCGGGGGTCTGAACGACATCCACGACCTCGGCTACTTCATCAATCGGAGTATCTTCGTGCACATCAGTCAACACGGGCACACCAATTTCCTCACGAACCCGCTGAAGAATACGCAGTCCCTCTTCAAGGCCTGGCCCCCGATAGCTAGCTGCAGACGAGCGATTCGCTTTATCGAACGATGACTTGTAGATGAGCGGTATCTCTAAACGTTGCGCAATCTTTTGTAACTTTGCCGCGGTCTCCAGGGCGAGCGATTCGCTCTCAATCACACAGGGCCCCGCGATCAAGAACAACGGTGACCCCAAGCCAACTTCAAAATCGCATAGTTTCATCTGTTACCCTTTCGGAAGCCCTTCGAAGAAATGATGCTGTAGCTCGAACAATAACGGCTTTACAACGTTCGTGGAGGTTCGTTCACGCCAGCCCTGGGGCCAGATCACACCCAATGTGTTTGCTGTCGTGGGTAATCGCTTGTAGAAATTCCCATTGATTTGGGTATTAGCTAGAAGGTATGCACGAAAGCGGTTGTAAAGAGCCTGATCCGGCGTATCCGGTGTGCGCCAGAATGCCTCTAAGGGCAACTGACTGGCCAATCCTGGCATGTTGTAAATTGCATCTCCCATCACTTTCACTGGAACACCATGAAATATAGAGGATAAACCTACTGTAGAGTTGATAACAACGGTGCCCCGGGCACATTTAAATAGTATGGGTAAGGGTAGATCATGGATATAGAGTACACGTTTTTCAATGCCATGTCGGTAGGCAAGTTGGCGAATAATACGGGCGTAGTCCCGATACCCACGGTCCATTGGATGATGTTTGAAGACCAACACTGCATCTTCCTGAGCCAGCCTCACAAAAGAATCAATCAATTGCTCAATAAACTCTTGTACACCATTATAAGGTGAATGGTGGATGAGTTGCATATCGCAATGGACCTGCAAAGGAACCAGGAAAAATCGCCCGGCCAGCTCTCCACCCAAATGCTTGAGCAATTTTCGTTCGGTAAACCCGAACCACAATCGGCGTACCCCCGACAATAACCATTTGCTTCCCTCACTCCAGATTTTCAAGGGCCGATGATGGATGTAATTAGGATACCGTCTCGATATACGACAAGCCAAGTAATAAAGTATCGCCCGCACAGCCACCCATGCAAACGTATGACCGATGCGCACAGTAGCAGGCTCTACCTGAGTTGGGGTGTCCCGATACCATCCCGGGTCCCTATTGATCCTCGAGAATCCATTGACGCCCTCTTCTTCCAATGTAATGTAGTCTGGGCGCAAATATCCTTCCTCGAATACAAAGACGCGCACACCTCTGCGTCTGGCGAGATCGCGGGCGATGAAATGATAGACTCGACCATCACCAAATAGATAGATCCGATCAATCGCGAGCTTCGCAAGCATGTTTTCGAGGAAATCCGGCCACTCATCCAAAGAGCCCGTAAATGGGATTGCACCTCGTCGACGATAAAAAAATGCATCGCCACCGTTGAGATTGATCTTATGGACCATAAACCCCTGACGCTCCAGATCCATAGCAAAATGCCGAAAAAAAGGTCCCATCGGACCTTGTAACAATAATACGTTACCGGGCATATGCGATCCCTTTGAAGAGCAAGCCTAATTTACGGATTTGGCGCTCCACATAAGATGGCTGCAGACGTGCCATACCCCGCGCTTGCCTGGCGATTTCACGCACCGAAATAAGCCTATCGATGGCCCCTTCGCAATTAGTCCAGCAGCCTGCTTGCCAATCATAATACCGAGGATAGAGCAACAGTGTTCCGGCCACGAGCTCGTCCAGCGTCAATTTACGAGTACGCCGGGGTATTGGGATTCGGTCTTCGCTCAATCCCCAACCAGCATAAAATGGTGTGCCATAGACAACGACTTTGAGGCCCCGCAGCAAGGCTTCGAACCCCACCAGCGAAGTCATAGTATGCACCTCTTCCACACATTCAAGGCAATCGGGAATGTTGACCGAGTCCACCACCCAGTCGCATAAAGCTGCTGCAGCAAAGCGGCTAACCATACCTTTTCGGTTGCCACTGACCACGTCCGGGTGCGGTTTGTAGATAATAAACGCATCGGGATTTACGGCGCGCACAGACTCTAGCAATGCAATATTCGTAGAAATTTCAGGGCATCCGAGCTTGATTGAGGCATCAGTCTCCACTTGACCTGGGACTAAAATACGCCGCTTACCCTTGGGCGCGCTTAAATCGAGCGCCAAATGTGGTTCAGTGTTGTACTTGGTTAGCCGCATACGCACAATTTTTTCCCGTATGCGCGCTGCTCGCTCCTGCAGCTGAGGAGTGAGCACTAACGTGCTCAACAACCGTTCTAACTGACTTGGTTTGGAGGAATCAAAGTAAATGCCCTCTGAATCAAGCACTAAAGATAAGGGCCGCACGAGGTCTGAACCCAGGCCCACGGAACGGAGGAAACCGTCCTCCATTCGCCAAGTTGGTCTACCAGTGACGCGCACAAGTTCATCGAGCCCTTGGGGTGAACGCGCTCCCCATAAGACAATTTGGCTATTTTTATTTAATCCTTTACGCTTAGCTTGTTTCGGATTGCTGACAAAGACTACGCGATTTCGCGTCGACTTCAGGTAAGGCAACACGTTATAGCGTTTCCAATGACGAATGCCGAAGCAAAAAAAATCGGAGTGGTTGCGCCTATCGTTCTCAATCTCCCGAATCAGAAATCGCAAGGCATCAAGTATGCTGCAACGCTGGCCGGTCTGCGGATTGACATAACGGCTGTACAATAGGTAGGCGGCGGCAAAGACTTCTAGAACGGAACGTTTACGACTCCGGCGCGAGCAATACATACGGTCATCGGTCAAACCCCAACCCGCATAGAACGGCATACCAAAACAGACCACGGATTTACCCAACAATAAGGCTTCGAATCCCATTAGAGAGGTGCCCACGTATACCCTATCCATGCACTTTAGTACGGACAATGGATTGAAATCGTCGGTGATGAAACGGATCGAGAATTCGTTTTTTAACGCGTCAAAGCATCCGGCGCGGAATCCGGCAATAGTCTCTGGATGCAACTTAACATAGAGCTGTGCATGCGGATTTTCGTCCTTAGCCGCGGTGATCATCTGTGATAGATTGAATCCTTCGGGCATCCCATAGATAAGTGACGAATCTCCGGCCACCTGATCCACGAGCAGCACATTCGTTTTACCAGACTGAAAATGCTCGGGGGCGGCGTCAGGTCCACCGTTATATTTAGAGATATTGTGCTCGACGATCAACGCCATCGCCTGTTGAGCGGTCTCCAGAATCTCTCCCGTGAAGCGATCATCGCCCCCATTTAAGAATTGCTCAAGGGCTGATGGAGTATGGTAATCGTAGTAGATACCCACCGGATCCACGACCAGCGAAATACTGGGATACCCTTGCTTCCCGAGCCCAACCGAGCGCACAAAACCATCTTCCAACCTATAAAAAGGTAATCCATGTCGTTTTGCGCACCTGAAGGCTTTATGGGTATTGGGTTTACGACCCCACCCCAATACTACGCTGGACGGTTTCCACAAAAACGGCGAATACAACGCCACGTTGCGAATTCCCAGGAACTCGTTAAGATAGGGTAATGAGGCGATTCCTCTGGAAAAAGTAACTGCCCTAGAGTCATCTAAATCCTCATACATTCTTTAAGCCATCTTACCTAGGTAAATTGTTCTTAGTCAGCCGTACTTGTAGAAAAAATTCTGAGTTGGAGAGCCATTAAAAACTAAACCATGGTCCTCTACTCAAATGGAGGGTTGAAAGCTTTCCACAACCTTGCAGTCTTACGCCTATAGTACTTGTATTGCTTGCCGTTCTTTTTTCGTAGAACCGCTCCGATGGTGGGCTTAGGCGGTGGATTTTAGGGCGAGAGTCCCCATGACATCACCAATTTACCGACCAGCATGGTGCCAAAGCCGACCAAGCTGTAGCGCTTCTCCATTATTCTGAGCTTCACATTAGAATCGCCGCGTAAAGTCCTACTTGTTGTCAATAGTTGACTTACAGGTTAGGCTGGGCATAGGAACATCCTTATCACCGATGCCTTCCCATAGTAGGCTATTATGATGTCTTATAACCGCCAGGTGGCTGGGATATATCCTACTCTGCTGCAAACGAAGCGGATAAAGATAAAGCGGAGGTGATCAAAAATTTAGAATTTCATTGCAACGCGTCTTTTAATACGTTGTGAGCCACCTGGAATAGGTTTCTCAAAGAGTTTAGCTGAATTTCTCTTACTTTATTGATTGAATACTATTTTACAAAAGTAATGACGTTCTTAGTGTGATTCACTCTCAACAATAACTATGGAATCTTCTGGATAATTTATAAGTTGGGCTAATTTGTTTCTTCGCTTTTACATAACCTGCACAACTAATATTATAAAAAATTATTGACTTTCGATTGGCATCGATACATGTAAGATTGGTATTAAAACTTGACAAAATGAAACAGCAGGATTTAATAAATATTACTAACTCGTAGTTAGGTTTTGACTCAATAAAGCTTTCATAGGTGATCGGGATATTTTTCTTTATATTACAGTAGGATATTCGTTTGATGATAGTGAAAGCCCTACCTCTATGATTTAATATGCTGAGTCACAAGCAAAAATAATCTGAGTCACAAGCAAAAATGATCCAAGAGAAAGGTATTCGCCATCAGTGAAAGTTAGCCCTCTAGAGCTTCTCAAGCAATGCTTTGAAAAAGTGGTTCCCAGCCAAGACACAAGAACGAATATAAGTCCCCTAGAGTTTGTAGTGAGTTTGGTATTTTGTCACTTAGGAGACTCAAAGACCTTTTCACTCGAAGCGATACGCCGACATATGAAGGAGCAGGTCAATGAGGACATCAGCCGAAGCGCGTTTTGGGAAAGGCTCTCAAGGCAACGGCTGAAGAATTATTTAAAGGCGGTGGTGGCCGAGCTAATGACTCAATTGAGTACCTCCGCATTAATCGGTACCCACCTATTATCTCAGTTAGGAGTCTGTGGGATATGGCTTGTGGATTCCAGTTCAATCAGTCTTTGGGATGGTGCTAAGTCGGCCTTCCCGGGCACGAGAACGGCCGCGGGAATCAAATGGCATGCGAGCATTGATTTGTTCACGGGGGTGATGAACTGGTTTAAGTTAACTCCGACATCAAGGCATGACCGCACCTGTTTTCCTGAGCTTTCGTCATTGAAGGGTGTCTTAGTGATCTTCGACCTAGGTTATTGGGACTACGGGCTTTTGTTTTCAATTCAACAGGTTGGCGGTTTCTATCTGTGCCGGCTGAAATCAAACGCAAGCCTCTCTATCAAAGAGGTTGTCCAGGGCTTATCGAAAAAACATCTTGGAAAATCGCTCTTGTCGATAAAGTTCAAAAGGAAAAGAGCAAACATTATTGAGGTCAAAGCCGAAAAGTGCCATGACGGCAGGCGGTTGACGTGTCGAGTCATCGGCTTTTGGAATCCAGTCGAAAGAAGCTATCACTGGTATATGACTAATTTGAAGGTAGACGCCTTTATTATCTATCCCTTATATCGGATCAGATGGCAAATAGAGCTCATTTTTAAAGGCTGCAAAAACTCCCTCAATGCCAATCAAATCACCTCGAACGATAACAATATCATCGAAAGCCTTTTGCTTTCATCTCTGGCAGCTCAGCTCGCCTCACACACAATATTTAATCTAGGTAGCGGATACTTAGACCAAGATCAGAAACTCGCCATATCCTTTCAAAGGATTTTAAAAGTCACTGTAGATCTGTCATCTGAGTTTATTCGGTTCCTGCTCAGTTCTTCGAGAGAACATTTTTATAATCTTTTGCAAAAGATAAAACTCTTTTCAAATGAAATCTTCGATCCAAACTATAAACATAGAGAAACCTCTCTAACGCGCATTCACAACCTATTAGAAAATGGGCCTTAATTATCCCGAACACCTATGATAAAGCTTTATATTTTTAAACTAAAAATATAAGCGCGCATAGAGCGATAATAGTATTGCCATATAAATTGATATTGCATTAACTAATTTCGATATATCATAGACAAAAGCACATCGTCAAAAACTCAGTATTTGGAATAACTGCAACTTAGAGAATCTGGATACAGCCATAAAATAAAGTATAATCTGGTACTGTTTCTATAAACATTACCACTATTTAATTAACGCTATTCAATGAATTCAAGTAACACACATCATACTCGCATCCTTCACGTAATTAATGGTGAACATTATTCGGGTGGAGAAAGGGTACAAGATATTCTTGGATTTACCTTACCTGAATACGGTTATGACGTCGGTTTTGCCTGCCTTAAACCCGATCTTTTTCCCAAAGTATACCGATCTAAATTATCCCCTATCTATCCATTGCCCATGCGTTATCGTGGCGATATTACTCCTGTCAAGCTGCTCAGAGAGGTGATTAGATCAGGAGGGTATAAACTTGTTCATTCCCATATGCCCCGTACCGCACCGCTCGCAAGGATTGCCGCCAAAATCGAGAATATTCCCATGGTACATCATATCCATTGTCCAACCCTCTACGATTCACCCAATCCTATTAAAAATTTAGTTTCCGCGACGATAGAGCGAATCAGTTTGATTGGAGTAGACCGAGTTATTCCATGTTCTGAAGGAATGAAACAGTATGCTAATAGCGTTGGGATAAGCGACAAAAACATAACCGTTGTATTAAATGGAATCCCTTCATTTGGTCCATTATTAGATAGGGCGGAACCTAACATCGAATGGGTTTTTGGAATCGTCGCCTTATTTCGTCCAAGAAAGGGGCTTGAGTACTTACTTAAGGCTATGGAGCGACTTAAGTCTAAGAATTTCCGGTTTAAACTTCGGGCTATCGGCGATTTTATGACCGAAGAATACCGCAGAGAGATTCTTCAACTCGTAAAACAACTGGGCATTGAAAACTCAGTTGATTGGGTAGGATTTACGAAAGACATTCCTGCCGAGTTGAAGCAGCTCGATTTTTTTGTATTACCAAGCATTGGAGGCGAAGGTCTACCCATCGCCATTTTGGAGGCAATGGCCGCAGGACTGCCGGTAATTACTACCGAAATCGCTGGCAGCAAAGAAGTGATTAGAGACGGTGTTGACGGCTATCTCTGCCAACCGAGTAGCATCGATTCCTTGACCGCTTCCTTAGAAAAGATAATGCGCAACCCTAAGAACTGGGCCAATCTGAGAAATAATGCTTACCAGCGGCAGCAAGAATATTTCTCTGATCATTCCATGACCGCAGCAGTGGCCCGAATCTACAATGAGATCCTGGGAAATCAGTAAAGGCGTTAGTCCCGGGCGCGTCATCCAACACAGCCCAGATCCAGCGGACGCACTTCAGGTTACTCGGTTCTGTTGATTGCGGTTCTACACTCTCAGATAAGCAATACCCTCACATTTAGCAAGCCTCAAGTTACGCAACAGTCGAATACAGACTCCAACGCCGATGGCAGTCCACCCTGGTTCGACTACATGTGTGGCCGCTACATCGTGTATTACTACACGGGTTCTGGATACCATGAGGAAGATCATATCTGGCTATGCAGTGACGATACGTATTACCGTTCAAACTCCAGCGGTGGCTTCGGAGGTGGAGCCAGTGGCGCCTTTGGCGGCAAAGCCAGTAGGGATGGCAAGCGACCGGAACCAAGCCCGAGGTAGGCATCCTCACATTGACTACAGGTCCGGGTGTTTTCCGAGGAGACACCACATTTGGTAGCTGGGAGGAAAACACTGGGCCAAGTCAGACATCATTCAAACTCTCCATTCAGGATAATAAACTCTATTTGAACGGTAGCAAATGGTTTCGCGATAACAATCAACGATGTCAGTGACCGCTACTACTCATTATCGCAAAAAAAATTTGAAATAGCTACACGGCACAGTTTGCATTCGTTAAGGAAGGTATGGAAATGGCGCCGCCGCACGTGCCTAGAATGCGAATACCCACCACTGCATTCAGAAGAACCTGCGGAGTAAATAATTTATCGAAGAAATTCAGGTTTAGTTCTACATAGATTATCCATTGGCTTCGCCTTCATGGGTGCTGCTCCGCTGCAAACCACACGTCGTGTCTATTAGCCCAGGCAGCCATGATAGCCGACAGCTCTGACCACCCGGCACGGGCCGCGGTCAAGGAAATCCTCCTGCGCCTAGGGGTTGGATATGACAAGGTCATGAGATAAGGTCAAGGCATGCGATGTTAATCTTTTGGGCAGACCCGCCGATATTGCTCCAGTGTGCCTTGCTTGCAGCATGGAATTCGTCCGGCCCTATACGGAGATGCGTTTCTGGCAAACTTCGGGGCGTTCTGCGATATCGCCCGGCGGTATTGCCATCCACCCATGGAGTAGTTGCATGAACGGACTAACCCGTATCCTGCTGTCCGATGATGAAGGGATCATCGCAATCATCAAGGACCTGCTCGATTCGCAGGGTTTCGAGGTCACGGTTTGCACCGATGGTCAGTCAGCCAGGGAACGTCCGCAGGCACAAGCCGGTGGTTTCGACCCTGCGACCTACCAGGGCAACGACGACACCCTGACCGCGGTGATCGAACTCGCATCAAGCGATACCCAGTCGACACGCTGAGCGGGAATGCCACCGATGCACATCGATATCTCCCCAGCGCAGTCCGTCCCGCAACCGCTCGCACGCGACAACACGCTTACTGTCGTCCTAAGCTATGCCGGGTTTGCCAGTATGTGGATACTGCTCTCCGACAAGATCCTGCAAGTTGCCCTTGGCGATCCCGGCCAAATCGTGCTGGCCAGTACGCTCAAAGGCTGGCTATTCGTGGCCGTCTCCTCGCTGCTGCTCTACACCTTGTTGAAGCGTCGGGTACCGGGCGCGGTTACTCAACGCCCCAGGTTTCACGGCAATGAATCCGGCTTGCCCGCGGCGCTGCTGACGATCGGCATCGTCGTGCTCGCAACCGCCGGAATCACGCATTCCGTGCTGGACACTCAGGACAAAGAAATTGCACGGCTGCAGACGATTGCCGATCTCAAGGCGCAACAGATTTCCGACTGGCTGGTCGAACGCCAACATAACGCGGAGCTCTTCAGGATGAGCGGTGCTTTCCAACGGCGATTCGGCATGTGGCACAGCGACGATGAAACCGCAGGGAGCGAGGCGTTGCGGGAGCTCGGCGAGCATTTTGTCCACGCCGACATCTTTTACGCGGTAACCCTGTTCAATTCCGATGGCCAACCCTTGTGGGGCACGGCCGAGAGCCCGCACGAGCCGGCCCCTACGCTGCTAGCGGTTATGGAAAGGGCAACTCACGAGCGCAGCCTACACCGTGTCGGCCCCTATCTCGGATTGAACGGAAAAATAAGGCTGGATTTCATTGTCCCGCTTGACAATGGTCTCGGGCCGCCGCTGAACGTCGTTCTGCACGCTGATCCGGAAGACTGGCTCTACTCGACATTGCAAAGCTGGCCTGTGCCGAGCGCGAGCGGTGAGACCCTGCTTTTCCGGCGCGAAGGCGACCACATTTTGTTCCTGAACGAGTTGCGCCATTCGCCGAACTCGGCAGTAAGGTTGCGCATACCGTTGACCCGCGAAAACCTGCCGGCCGCTCAGGCAGCGAGCGGCGCGACGGGTCCGAACCGCGTGCTGAACGGCAACGACTATCGCGGTGTGCCCGTCGTCGGTGTCGCACGCGCCATACCCGACACGGACTGGTTCCTGATCGCCAAAGTCGACCGAGACGAACTCTACCACGACGCCGTAAAAGCTGCCGCCTGGATTGCGCTGGCGGCAGCGCTCGCACTCTTCATTCTCGGTGTCGGAGTCGCCATGCTGCGCCAGCGCCAGCAACTCGCGATCGCGGAGAGCGCCCGGCAATTGCAGGAGATCGCCGACTGCTCGGATGACGCGATCTTCGCCAAAGACTTGCAAGGCCGTTACACCCTGGTCAACCGCGCCGCCAGCCGCATCACCGGCAAAGTGGCCGGCGAAGTGCTAGGACACGACGACCGGATGCTATTCCCGGCAGAACAAGCCGAGATGTTGCAGGCGCATGATCGCGGTGTGCTCGCCGCTGGTCATAACCAATGCCTGGAAGAGGAACTGGACACCTCGTCAGGACGCAGGATATTTCTGAGCACGAAGGGACCGCTGCACGATGCCAGCGGTCGCCTCATCGGCCTGTTCGGTGTATCGCGCGACATTACCGAACGCAAGCAGGCGGAACGTGAACTGCGCGAAAGCGAGGAACGCTTTCGCGCAGTGGTGGAACAGTCCCTGGCCGGTATCTACATCATCCAGGACCAGCACTTTCGTTATGTTAATCCCCGATTTGGCGATATCTTTGGCTATGACTCGCCGCAGGCCATCGTTGATCAAAAACAGATAGTTGAACTGGTCTGCCCGGAAGATCGCGATGTGGTAATGGAAAATATACGCCGCAGGTTTGAGGGTACAGGCGGAGACTTAAAGTATAGCTTTGGCGGTCTGCGCCGTGATGGCCGCCGCATCGAACTCGAAGTGCAGGGTCGGATCGCCACCTATGATGGGCGTCCTGCCACGATCGGATTTTGCGTGGACGTTACCGCGCGCAAGCAAGTGGAAGATCGGCTTCGAAAGCTGGCCCAGGCCGTTGAGCAGAGCCCGGAGAGCATCGTGATCACTGACCCGAATTGCACGATCGAATACGTGAACAAAGCATTCACCCGCGCCACCGGATACACCCAGGACGAAGTGATCGGCCAGAACCCGCGTATTCTGCATTCCGGCAAGACGCCGTCGCAAACCTTTGAGGTAATGTGGGATGCCCTTACCCAAGGCAACAGCTGGAAGGGCGAATTCATCAACCGGCGCAAGGACGGCAGCGAATACGTCGAGTTCGCTATCATCTCCCCGCTATACGGACCGGACGGGCGCAATACGCACTACGTGGCGGTCAAGGAAGACATCACAGAGAAGAAACACTTGGCCACAGAACTAGACCGGCACCGTCATCACCTGGAAGAACTGGTGGCGAGCCGCACGGCGGAGTTGGAGAAGGCGCGCATTGCGGCGGACGCCGCCAGCCAGGCCAAGAGCGCCTTCTTGGCGAACATGAGCCATGAGATCCGCACACCTATGAACGCGATCATTGGGCTGACTTATCTGCTGCGCCGGGATAACCTGAGCCCGGAGCAGAACGAACGCCTCCACAAGATCTCCACGGCGGCTGCGCACTTGCTCTCCGTCATTAACGACATCTTGGATCTGTCGAAGATAGAGGCCGGTCGCATGGAGCTCGAACACTCCGACTTCTCGATGGAGGCCGTGCTGGATCACACCCAGTCATTGGTTGCCGAACAGGCAAGAGCAAAGGGCTTGACCATCGAAGTGGATGGCGGTGACGTTCCCCGGTGGCTGCGCGGAGACTTAACCCGACTGCGCCAAGCCATGCTTAACTTCGCCGGGAACGCGATCAAGTTCACCGAACGCGGCACCATTTGGCTTCGCGCCAAGCTATTGGAAGATACCGATGAAGGATTGTTGGTGCGTTTCGAGGTCCAGGACACGGGGATCGGTATTGCCGAGGATAAACTATTCACGCTGTTCGAAGCCTTCACACAGGCCGATGTATCGACCACTCGTAAGTACGGGGGTACGGGACTGGGGTTAGCCATCACCCGCCGCCTGGCACGCCTAATGGGCGGCGATGCAGGTGCCGATAGCACCCCGGGCCAAGGAAGCACTTTCTGGTTCACCGTGCGACTTCAGCGCGGCCATGGCCCAATATCCGCCGAACCCAAGGAGTTGTTCGGAGACCTCGAAGGCATGCTGCGCTGTATGCAGAGCGGTGCCCGCATCCTGCTGGCGGAGGACAACCCAGTAAACCGGGAAGTAGCACTCGAACTGCTGCACGCAGTCGGTCTGTCCGTGGACACCGCGGAGACCGGTCGCATAGCCCTCGAAAAGCTTCGCATGAATAGCTACGACCTCGTGCTGATGGATATGCAGATGCCGGAGATGGACGGCCTGGAGGCAACCCGGGAGGTTCGAGCCGAGCCCGCCCTTGCCCACTTGCCGATTCTAGCCATGACCGCCAATGCCTTCGACGAGGATCGCAGCGCCTGCCTCACGGCAGGCATGAATGACTTCGTCGCCAAACCCGTGGTTCCGGCTACGCTCTACGCCAAGCTGCTGCAGTGGCTATCGCGCCCGAACTCCCAACAGGATGATCCGGCGGTAAAAGACAATTCCCTGCCGCCAATGCCCGATGCGAGGTGCGGGCTCAGCGCAGGCGCTACCCCAAGCTCAATGCCGCTGCCGCCCATCCCGGGGCTAGATGCATCACGGGGGCTGAGCGCCGTCAGAGGCGATACAACCAAGTACCGGAGACTTCTACGCATGTTTGCGAGTTCCCATGGCGAGGACATGAAGCGCGTGTGCGAACGGCTCGCCGAGGGCAATCCGCAAGAGGCACAGCGGCTCACCCATGGTCTGAAAGGCGTAGCCGGCACACTCGGCGTTATCCGTGTTTGGGAATTGGCGGCGCAACTTGACTCCGCGCTGCACGGAAGCGCACTGCCGGAGGCGTGCACCGAACTCGCCCAGCAGTGCAATGAGGCGCTGACCCGTGTTGTAACTGCGATTCTGTCGCTGCCCGAGGAAACCGACCGAACCGACGCTAGCGACAGAACGGTCGAACCGGAGCGCCTAAACCAGGTGCTCTCTGAGTTGGAGGAACTATTGGCTGAAGACAATACGCGGGCTGGCAGCTTGGCGCGGGAATCCGCCGATCTACTACGCTCGCAGCTGGGCAGTGGGTATACCGACTTTGCCTACCGAATCGATACCTTCGACTACGAAGGCGCACTGCAAGCGCTCCGGGGACTAACCAAGACCGATCAGAAACTCGTAGGCTAGCCCGCCCCCAACATCAAGCGCCGGGCAGCAGTGGAAGGTACGAGAAACCATCCCGACCGCAAAACGAAACGGCATCGCCCGGTGTCCTGCTCGTTCGTAGCCGGGTCTCATCGGTTGCGATGCATAGAAAAGCTTAGGAAGGTTATAGGCCACCTGCAGGGAGTGAGCACGGGAACCAAACGCACATTATGGATTCCAGCTCCCCAGGAGCAATTTGCGCTGGTGTTACTAAAAATTCATCGACCGTACGAATGCCGAAACTGAAAATGCAGCTCGCCTTATGAATCAAAACTCAGCATATACTCCTTGGCGGCTTGCACGGTAGCATCGTCTGGAGTCACTCCCGTGTAGAGCTTGAATTGTTCGAGGGATTGGATCACGATGATCTCGAAACCCGTCACCGTTTTTTGACCGAATCGCGAGGCAGTCTGGATGAGCCGGGTCTGAACGGGGATGGCTACGGAATCGACAACGTAGCCCGCCGCCCGAATCAGCGCTTCGGGCCAGGGACAAGCATCGTGCTGCGGGGCCATGCCGACCGGAGAAGCGTTGACCAATACATCGAAGGCGTCACCGCTCTCGCACTGCGGTCGCCAGCGATAACCGTATTTATTGGCCAGCGTAGGGCCGGTTTTTTCGTTGCGGGCCACAATCGTCACCTGACGATAACCGGAATCATCCAGTGCCGAGACAATCGCTTTGGCCATGCCGCCACTGCCGTACAGGCCGATGCGGGCGTCCAGGGGAATTGTTCTGTCGGCAAAAATTCGCTGAATAGCGATGTAATCGGTATTCAGCCCGGTTAACACGCCACCCTCATTCACGATGGTATTGACGGCATCGATGCGGGCGGCGGATGGCTCGATGTGATCTAGATAGGCCATCACCCCTGCTTTGAAGGGCATGGAAATAGCGCAACCGCGAATACCAAGGGCACGGATACCGGCCACTGCACTCTGCAGATCCTTCGTGCTGAAGGATTTATAGAAATAATTAAGGTTTAGCTCCGCATACAGAAAATTTTGCAGTCGAGTGCCGAAATTGCCAGGTCGCGAGGCCAAGGAAATGCACATCTGACTATCTTTATTGAGTGTGAGTCTGAAGTCTTTCATAAACGCCTGCTAGTTCTAGCTATTTATCTATCCTATCACCGGAGACAATAAGGAGTGAAGTGGAACACACAAGCAGGAGTTGGAAACCTTTTTATACGCGCGAGAACGGTCGCTGTTTGGCTTTGTGGAGGTCATCACTATCTATGATTTGACCCACACGTGCTTCGCGGGAGGCAAGCGAGTGAATGCCAATACGGCTTTGGACAAGTCCAAGGAGAAGCGCTCAGATTATCCCCTGATGACCCTGGCGTTAGTGAAGATAGCGGGTTTCCCGGCAGATCGCGATCGTGGAGATCAACGGGGTAGACAAACAGACGACGGTTGCTCAATAGATAATATCTACTTGCCCCCTAATTCCCAATTTCTGAAAGAATTATAGGTGAAACTATCCTACTATTTTTTGATGCGCTTGCGGGCTATCTTCCAAGCGATTATGGAGCACACGCTCAATTTGTTCACAATTTGGTATAACAGCCTTATGCCCTCCGAACAATGCTTGAGAAGCGATATAAATGTTGTCATTCTCACTCTCTGGCACTATTTGTAGAGAATCAGGATGTACTATTAAGTGATGAGGAATCGCCTGTAACTCAACGGCATAAAAAACCAAATCAGCTAAGCCGTAGAGCGCATGAATGATAGCCACTCTCATCGCTTTATGCAGGCGATTCTCCAGCTTGTCACATAGAGTCTCAAATGTGATCAAGGGCACCTGCTCGGACCGCCAAGAAAACACTCCTTGAAACCACTCAGCCGAACTCGCGTCAACCGACGCCAACTCTGGTCTCTGAGTAATTTCAACGACCATAGATTGAGGCAAAAGTATATGAAACCCTTTCATGGGCAATAACAGACTACTGATTACCGTTTCGTTTAGCTCCATTTTAACTACCTAATATATTATGTGTGAGAAAAGGCAATCCAAAGCGCTGGAACGAAAGTGAAATTATCTTTGTCATTGAGGCTTCCCTGTCATAGGCAATTTGCAGCCTAGAAGCAGCAGGCACCACCTCTGAAAAAGATCCCACCGCCGGTATGGGAAGTAAGCTCAAACCACTTATCGGTCGACACTCACAGCCAATGAGATCCGAGTTGATGGCCACTAGAATTAGTTAGTGACCTAACACCTCTATGATATTTTCTAATAAATCAGTTTCTTGGTAGGGTTTTCCTAGGTATTTATTAACTCCAATACCCAACGCACGCTGCCGATGCTTCTCACCCGTACGGGAGGTTATCATAATGATCGGGATCTCCTTTAGGCGATCATTGTTGCGAATGTGAGTAGCCAATTCATAACCATCCATTCGTGGCATCTCGATATCCAGTAAGAATAGATCGGGCTTCAATTCTTGCAGCTGACTCAAGGCATCTACGCCATCCTTAGCCGTTATCACGGCGTAGTTGTTGCGCTCCAACATACGGGAAGTCACCTTTCGAATTGTGATCGAGTCATCTACCACCATCACCGTTGTCATCTGCTCCTCAACAACTGGAGGCTCAAGCTCTTCTGTACTAGCCATTGACTGAACGGTGGCTGCCAAGCGGATTAATCCGGCGACATCTAGAATCAATACGACACGCCCATCCCCTAGAATCGTGGCCCCAGATACGCCTCTTACTTTACTGATCTGCGGGCCAACAGGCTTTACTACGATCTCACGACTGCCGGCCAAACCTTCTGTCTGAAGGGCTACACGATGTTCTCCCGATTTAACCAATAATACTGGCATCATGGTGTTCTGATCATTAAGCACCGGACGCGACATACCCAACAGGGCCCCTAGATGTTTGAGTTTGTAAACATTATCCACATATTCGTATATCGGGTTCTGCATCGCGTATATTTCTTTAAGTTCAGCCGCGCTTAGGCGAACAATACCTTCGATGCTTGTTAATGGGACAGCGTACTGATCTTCACCTGACTGCACGAGTAACGCTTGGCTAATCGCGAGAGTAAACGGAAGTCGAATGGTAAATACTGTCCCTTTACCTTGTTCTGAATCGATACTGAGTACTCCACCCAACTGCCTTATCTCGTTATTGACCACATCCATACCCACACCACGGCCAGAAATCTGGGTAATTTCCCGCGCGGTGCTAAAACCGGGTTCCAATATAAACTGGATAATTTGATGGTCGGAAAGTTCGTCCTCAGGACCAAGCAATCCCTGTCTATGCGCCGTTTCACGAACCGCCTTCAAATCAACTCCCATCCCATCATCTTCAACCTGTATAACAACTTCAGATCCATCTCTCGCAACGCTGACTCTCACAGTCCCTACTTCTGGTTTATTATATTTAATGCGATTTTCAGGAAGATCAATTCCGTGGGAAATTGAATTTCGAAGCATATGCTCAAGTGGTGCGACCATCCGATCCAAAACCGAACGATCTAATTCATTGGTTTCACCAATTAAGTGTAATTTAACTTTCTTACCCAGTTCTCTTGCGGTTTGCCTGGCGATTCTACTTAACCGAGGCGCCAAGCTACCAAACTTAACCATGCGTGAACGCATTAATCCTTCTTGCAAATTGGTGCTGACACGGGATTGCTGCATTAAGAGCATTTCCGAATCTCGTACCAGATTTACCAGAATTTCCTGGATACTCACCAGATCACTCACACTTTCACTAAGCGCCCGTGATAGCTGTTGTATAGTTGAGTATCGATCTAATTCTAAAGGATCAAATTCCTCTTCAAGGTCTTTCTTTTCTTGCTCGTAGCGAAACAGTATTTGAGCCTCTGTTTCCATTTCCAAGTCACGCAATTGATTACGCAACCGCGCCACAGTCTGTTCTAGTTCACCGAGGTTGTAACTGAAGGCAGAAATCTGCTGGCCGAAACGCGCGTGGTAGATATTGACTTCACCCGCATTGTTCACAAGAACATCTATTAGTTCCGAGCGTACACGAATTAATTCCTGCGTTGAGGCGCTTTCCAAAGGCTTGATATTAATACCTGATTTTCTCTCCGATGGGTTTAAAGCTTGGTTTCCCGATTGGAGGGATTCAGGTATGTTCTGTATAGTGTCAATGCCATCCGGAAGTAGCTGTGTAGAATTATTAGAGTCACTAGGAACAGCAGAATGGGCTTCAATATCCGTGAGAGGGCGAGAGGATTTTAACTCACTTTGGCTTAAAGCCACTGGTTTATCCACTATAAACTCGTTTAAAGCTTTGAGTAAATCACTTGCAGGATATACTGGTTCAGCTTTTGCCACATTATGATGCATGCTATGCAACCGATCTAAAGATTGTTGGACCAGCTCAAACAAATCGGTATTTGGTTCTAATCCAGCCTCAAGTACCGCTAGGATTAGTGACTCCAACGAATGGCTTAAATCTCCAATGCTAGTGTATCCCGCCATCCTGGCCCCCCCTTTAAGCGTGTGAAGATGGCGTTGAAGCCCTTGTACCATCTCAAGTCCCTGTGGATCATTGCTCCACGCTTGTAGGGAATTGTCCATGTCATCCAGAAGCTCGCTAGCTTCAGCCACAAAAATATCTATAAGTTCCCGGTCTTGCTCATTAGGCATATCTGCCGTAAGCATTTCAGTTATACCCGAACTATTGCTAGGCTCTATGCACTCGATCTGATCCTGCCTATCGACATCCAGCTCAACAGAAGATTTTGTTTTGAGTTTCTCTAATGCATCGATTAGTTGTGGAGCGGCATCACTGAGGCGCGAATTACGCGCGTCCTCAAGCATGCCGTGTAAACGATCAGCCACTTCATATACAACGTCAAATAAATCTGAGGATGGCACTACGTGAGCATCAACTACCGCAATAATCACAGACTCAAGCGCATGACTTAAATCTCCGATATTGGAATAGCTCGCCATCCGAGCCGCTCCTTTTAAGGTATGAAGTTGGCGTTGAAGTTGTTCTATTGCAATTTTATCCTGCGGATCACTATTCCAGGCTTGAAGTGTGTTGTCGACATCATCCAGCAGATCTGTCGCTTCTTCTAGGAATATCTCTATTAACTCCCGTTCCTGTTGATCCAAGGTGTCGGCAGTACGTTCCACGGAATCACCTTGTGGCTCGGCAACTTCTCTTGGCTCATTGCACAGCATTAAACCATTCCCAGCGTGCATAGCCCGTAAATCATCTATCGATGTTGTAATACCGGAAGTTGGTACTTCATTATTCCCATCACCTGGTTCATGTTTCAAGAGCTGCGCAAGCTCAGTGCGCAATGGACTATTGTCAGGAATAGATTGTTTGTTATCCTGTAATATTTCTAGCACCTGCGCAATCGTACTGCTTGCTTTTGTAAACAGTTGCAATACGTCAACGGGTATAGCTTTTTCAAGGTTTTTTCTTACTCTCACATAATGCTCTAATGGCTCGCAGAGTTCAGCAATTTCAGGAACGTCAGCAGTTCGTGCACAGCCGGTCAAAGTATGTAAGGCAAGGTTTAATTCCGGGCTAACGGGTAGATTTCTATTCTCTATTCCACTTTCGTTTAGCAAGCGATCCAGTGTACCGAGATGTTGTCTGACCTCATCACTAAAAATGCTTAGAAGTTCTGGCTCAATGCGCGGACGAACTGAGGACTTAATTGTCGGTTCTACCTTACTAGGATTCTGCATAGTCTCAGACTGAGCGCAATCTTGAGCATTCTTGGTTAGCGCATCTAGAGCACTACGATTGGAATGATCGTGTGATGCCATGGCTGTCTATGGTGCCAGTGAGGAATCATTCACCCCACGAATCGCTTCTTCGTTATCCTTTTCTTTATTGTTACTCTGCAACTGATCATTCGCGTCATTTGAATCCAAATTTAATTGATCCTTATCACGTGGAGCACTAGTTTTAGTAGATTGAATCAGGTTTTCATCTAGTTCATCCACACTCGCTTGTAGGGCATCATTGTTAATGTTATCTGGCTCAGCCAGCGTCTCCAAATTCTTTTGCCCCTGTGAACCTTTCGAAGCTTCGGATATCGATTCACCGCGGCTGATAGCGTCAACTTTTTTAATAAGGGTCGAGCAGTCTAATCCAGAAATATCTTGCCCATTTAACTGAGCTATCAACTGCGGCAGTATTACAACAGATTCCCTTAATGATACTAATATCCCATCACTAATAGGGATACTGCCATCGATCATGCGGTTGAGCATATTTTCGAATGACCAGGCAAAGTCGCCAATAACATTGGCTCCAATTATTCGACCGCTGCCTTTTAAGGTGTGAAAAGAGCGTCTTAGTGTAGTGATCGCTTCAGTATTTTCAGCGTCACTTTGCCACGCCAATATTTGTTGTTTGATATTCGATAATTCTTCCTCAGCCTCTTCCAGAAATACCTCCAGAATGTCTTCATCGATATCATCATTTTTAGGAAGTTCGGTGAGAGGCTGTGATGCGGCCAAAGGGACTACTGTTTCATGCTCAGGTTCGTGCACAGAAACATTATCCCAATCAATTTCTTCGGCCAGTTGTGCATCTCCAGATAGGGTACCTGAATTAGCAATAATCGGCTGATTTGCGGAAACCTCTGGCGTTTCAGTTGCTACCGGATATCCAAGCTTAGCGATGCTTTCATAACCAGTATCTAATATAGAAAAAGGATCTTTTTTTCCGGCCCCTAATGCTTCAAGAAAACATTCCACGCTAGTAATCGCGTCCGCCAGTATATCAAGATCGTGATTACTAGGTATTAAATGTTTGCCGAGAATTTCCGTTGTCACATAGCTCTTAATTGATTCCAATAATAGTGGTGCCTGCTCCACTTTGGCCAGTTCCAATGCACCTCTTATGTTAATTATATAGTCAGGAACATTAGCCAATTGCTCGGTATCTTTCGGTGTTGCAATGTATCCCAATATCGACTCTTTCGTCTTGGACATCTCGCTCAATGCTTCCGCTGATATTGTTCCAAGCAACCTGCGGTATTCTGCTGGAGCCAACTGAGTTTCGGCTTCAGCCTCGTTTGATTCCGTTCGCTGTAAATTCTCATTTTGAATTTTATCCGCAACATCGTGCGTATATGAAGAAGCAAGATTATCAATAGCGGATTCTACACTCAGCATAACGCCCGCCATTTTCATAAGAGCATTGTCTCTGGAATTGATGTTACCTTTAACAATTCCACTAATTTCATTAGCTTCATCCAACACCAATTCACGTAATTGATGCATTCCGAGCATTCCCAAGGTATCCGATATTTGCTGCAATTTACGCACTAACATATCCAGGCGCTGCGGATCCTCAACATCATTGCTAACAATAATCTCGAGGCTATCTTTGACCTCAGCTAGATCTTCATGAATAGCCTGAGTTACCGTATGCATCAGTTTCGCGCTAGGCGCAGAAACACGTCTGCGCAATGCTTCAAGCTCCAATTCATCTGGAAGCAGATTTCTTAGGCTGAAGGCATTCTTTACCGCAAGTACGCGTTCCCCTTTAGCTTCTGCGATCGCTATATAGTAAAGAATGTCATAATTCAGATCGTCAGGAATACTTTCTGCAAATAACTGCTCACCTTGATCGACAAGCCGTTTGATTTGGCGATCAATTTTTCCTAGCAAGGATTTTACTGCGACACTAGATGTCAAACCGCCAATTGCGAGCGCTTCTACTAATGCACTGCTAATCCACCAAAGCCGTTGAGAAGCATCTTTTTTTGAAGCCCCATATAAGAGGCTCGTAACACTTTGTAGTTTATTTAAACTGTCCCCAGCATCTTTTCCCCGAAACCAACCCAGCAATCCACACTCAAACACGTGTCTTGCCCGCTTAGCTAAGAATCGTATGTCCTGACTTTCCGACGTAGCAGGGCGCTGAATCGAAAGTGGAATAGCACGCTCCAAATCAGGCGCAAATAACGCCCTATCTGTTAGAGGAGCGGCGTTATGCGCTGTTCTAAGATCGTTCAGCAACGGTAACAGCATAACGGGAACATCCCTGAATCCAGCCTGTAATTGTTCTAAGTAGTCGGCTAGGTATAATATCGCGCACATAAGGACTTCATAGGTAGAACTTTCATGTTCCGCTCTACCGTCAATCAAAGCTAACACAAGTTCATTAATTTCCTGTGTTAACGTGGCCGCACTAAATAACTCGAGCATTTCAAGGGTGCCGCTGATCACTAGCAGAGATTCTTGTATTTTGTTTAGCAGAGCGGGATCTTGATCCTCCTCAATATAGGCTTCAAGGTCTCTTCGAGCCTGGTTGAGGACCCCATCTAGTTCTCCTCTAACCCAGGCGAGGGAGTTATTTTCTTCTGCTTGATGCGCTTTCATTCCGACACCATTGTTCACGCTATACTTCATTCACGACCATAGTACATACCGTAATATAGGAGACTTCTAGATCCCTAATTATCCGTTGCAAACAGGCGGTTATTTTCACCCGTCTCAGGCAGCTTAAATCCGGCCACTGACTGCCGCAGTTGAGCAGAAAGACCTGTTAGATGCTTAACAGAATTCGCTGTTTCCGTAGTCCTTTCCGAAGTTTGCATAGTGATCTTCTGAATAACGTTCATGTTGTTGGTAATATTAGCTGCTGCGGATGATTGTTGGCGAGCAGCCTGAGAAATTGATTTAATCAACAATGCCAGTTGATTTGACACGGACTCAATCTCAGTCAAAGCTTCACCTGCATGCTCGGAGAGCTTTGCCCCCGTAACCACATTCGCAGTGCTCTGTTCCATGGAAATTACTGCTTCATTGGTATCGGTTTGAATAGCTTTTACCAAAGCTTCAATCTGCTTGGTTGCATTTCCTGCTCGTTCCGCAAGTCGTTGGACCTCATCAGCCACAACAGCAAAACCCCGACCTGCCTCACCAGCAGTAGAAGCCTGTATTGCAGCATTCAATGCCAAGATATTGGTTTGATCTGCGATTTCATTAATCAAACTAACGATATCACCTATTTCTTGGGAACTTTCTCCAAGCCGTTTTATACGTTTCGATGTTTCTTGAATTTGTTCGCGAATCGTACCCATTCCATCGATAGTTCGGCTTACAGCCTGAGTACCTTTATGGGAAATCTGAACGGCCTTTTGTGCAACCTTGGCTGATATACTTGAGTTTTTCGAAACTTGTTCAATTGAATCGGCAATATCGCGAATGGCGGTTGTTGCCGTTGCTATCTCGTCCGCCTGATGCACGCTGGCATCGGCTAAATGCTGCGCGGTAACTTGGGTTGATTGTGCCGCAGATGACACCTGAACTGCGGTCTGGTTGATCGTCGTCACCAGCTTGCGCAAAGCATCTATTGAGTAATTAACTGAGTCCGCAATCGCTCCAGTTATGTCTTCTGTTACGGTTGCATGGACGGTTAGATCGCCTTCCGCAAGATTTGTCATTTCATCCAGAAGACGGAGAATTGCACGCTGATTTCGTCGATTAGTTTCTGCTGTTGCTTCTAACCGCCTCCGTGCATTCTGATTCATTCGATACCCCAACAGTAAAAGTAGAAAAACAGCAACTCCAGCCGCTACGATGGCGACCAGTAACGTTGTATTTTTCAACCATACACCTTGTTTCTCAATGCTAGCCGCTAGTTGCGAGCAAGCGGTGAGCAACTGGGCGCTGTACGCCTCGGTCTTGCGAGCTGCTTGCTTGATCTCAAGCAGTTCAGGCACAATAGCTAAAATTGAATTTACTGAATCGTTAATCGTTCGATATAAGGGTAAACCGTCATTTAATTTGTCGCGCAATTGCAAGCTATTAATCTTGCTAATTTTCAACTCTGCATCACCATTGACCAAACCCTCTAAGACCCTTCCTAAAAGCGTCACATCTTCACCAATCCCACTCGACGTATTAGCAGCCTCATTCCCTAGAAAAAACTGATTAAGGTTTTTATCAATACGGTGAGCAATCGCTAATTGTTGTGCCACACCATAAAGTTGCTGTACTTCCTTATTCTGTTTGATCAAGCCATCAGCCACTTGGTCCAGAATTGCAACCAATTGTGGCATGGATCTATTCACAACATTGACGCCTTTTTGCGCAGTAGCAATTGAGCGTTGGCCATTCAGAATAACATTGATATTTGCTTTATAGTCCTTCCAGTTTTCAGCCACCAATCTAACTTGATCCTGTATCAACTTCGATGCAGACACTAAACTCACTGATGCATCACCCTTTACAAGCTGCTGTGTAAGGCGGCCAAAAGTGTCCCGATAATGCCTGAGCTGCTCAAAAGCCGGCTGCTCCCCTGCAGCCGCCTTCACCAAATCGGCCGCCAAACGCTGCGTAAGCAACTGTTGTTCTGCAATAATTGACCGGTATTGCTCATTCTTACTGCTCTGGATACCCACATAAAAAATACCAAGGCCACCAACCAATGTAATAACGACTAATAGGAGTACCAATGCGTAGTTAAACACATTCCCGCTGTTGAATATATTTGCTAAGCTTGGTACCTTCATGCCTTACATCTCCCAATTCTCAATTCTAATGACACCGTTTATTGCGCTCGCTAAAATAATCCGTTTATTCGTTCCACCCCGTTTCAAACACACGTCAATCTCAAGTGAACTTTTCAATTGGGATCATTGGACATAACAATGGTATATATATTAGAAACGCCGCAAGCTATCAGGAAAATAAATTCTTTCTTTAAGCTTAAACCGCTACATCTAGAAACTTCTCGCTCTCAATGAGCTTCGCCACTTCGAAAACAGCATATTGCTTATCGGCTTCACGGTAGGCTTGATTCACAAAGGGCTTTAATTCCGAATCCAACTGCTCAATATTCAAATAACGATCATCAACCCTGAAATGCTTAATACCTAATACCGCGTCTACCAATAAACCTGAAGCTACCGCCGCATGATTCACTACCATGATTCGTTGTTGGCGTATATCAGCAGATGCATTTTTCCCATATATAAGTCCTTGAAGGTCAAATACAGGTAACAATTTACCTCGCACGTTAGATATGCCTAGAACCCAAGGTTTAACCCCCGGCACTGTGGTTATAACTTGCGGCGTAAATACTTCAGACACATGCGTCATTGGTGCAAGCAAACTGGTTCGTCTAAGCTCGAATCCGATACCTGACCATTCTTCATCGAGTTCCTGATCGGCCGATAGCCCTTTTAAAAGACTGTTGCTTGCTTGCTCCAGGCTAAGGAGAATCTCAAATGGTGTATGTTTAGATTTTTCAGGCATTTGTAATTCCACTAGGAAGACAAATATACCTTCAATTTACTCAGAAGCTCCTGCTCCTTAACAGGCTTAACAATGTAATCTTTTGCGCCCTGCCTAGTTGCCCATACTCGATCGGTTTGCTGGTCCTTCGTAGTTACGATAATAACGGGAATATGCGCTGTTTCTGTTGCCTTCGAAAGTTCTCGAGTAGCTTGAAATCCATTAATACCAGGCATCACAACATCCATTAGAATCAAGTCAGGATTTTGCAATTTTGCAGCCTGAATACCTTCTTCACCACTTTGAGCTACCAGTACGTCATAACCACATTTAACCAACATAGATTTCAGAATATGAATTTCAGTGGGTGAATCATCTACAATTAATATGCGAGCCATAATTTATTCCCAGCATTCCACGCCTTAAAATCTAGAGATGGCTATATACAGCCACAGCAATTCAGCATCATAAGTCATACTCGTTAGCTGTTATTTCAATACACTATTTTTGAGCATATTTTTTTATAGCTCCCAACAGATCATCCTTACTAAAGGGTTTGGTCAGATATTGCTCTGACCCCACTATACGTCCGCGCGCTTTGTCAAATATACTATCTTTACTTGACAGCATAATAACTGGCGTATTCTTAAAGCTATGATTGTGCTTAATAAGTGCGCATGTCTGATATCCATCTAGTCGCGGCATCATAATATCGACAAATATAAAATCGGGTTTGTGCTCAACAATTTTTGCAAGGGCTTCAAATCCATCATTAGCCGTAATTACATCACAACCCTGTTTTTTTAATAATGTCTCAGCCGTTCTACGTATGGTCTTACTATCGTCAATGACCATAACCTTGAGACCTGAAAAGATATCAAGTTCTGAAGTTGTATCGCTCACAGCCCACCATTTACCCGTAGTTAATATAGACTTACAGACACACCTTGACTTAACCCATCAGTTATTTATCTATCAATGAATAGATTAAATCAATCAACTAAATTCCAATAAAAGCAGATGGAGTTGTCGGTTCCAGTTGAATAATTATTGACAACATAGACAAAGATTACATACCCAATAGTATGATGAAGCCTAACTCAAGGAATGCGACTTCCGATAAACCCCCCCAATATCCCGATCTAACCGTCTGACAAACTTACACTTAACTCGATATCATGACACCCCAATGTAAATTCCCCCGATGCAGGCGGTCGTTCTGCCGGTGTCGACTGGATCCATGACCTCCACAATTCGCCGCAATCCTTTCCTGGGAACCACGCCACTTGAGAAACAAAATGCACTAATGGTCGAATTTTTTCACACCTTAGAGAAGCTGCCTTGAAACATCTAAGGCAGGCGAAAAACAAAGCGATAATTGGAGACAAATTCGTCTAGAATAGTATCGAATAAATCCAATGGACGAATGGCTGGTAGGTAAGATGCTTTTAGCAAAAACGCATTTTACACGGGAGTATTCGAGAATTTGGGCGAGTTTTAATGTCGTATTATTCCAGCTATGGGAATCAGAGATAACGACTTCAGAATAGAGTAGAACTGAACCAGACTTGATAGGAAACTCGTAAGAAGTTACTAAACTTCAATTACCTACACCTATTTCAAAATACCGAAGACGTATGTATAACAAAAGAAACATTTGCGAAAGTTTTATCAACATCCTTACTGATCAACTTGGTTGGCCTATGTAACTAGGTATGTGAACGCATAATACTATGTTTATCACTGGCAAATGTCTTCGCCATCAGCTTTTTGGAAGCAACACTTCCAAGCTATTGAAGTGCAAATCTATCGCTATGGATACTTTACACATCAACAAGTTAGAAACTATTGAGTTTCCACTTCCCTAATAACGGCTTTGAAAGTGATAATCGTAAACATCTAAATCTTTACATTCGGTTCAACGGCCGGCTACTGCGAAATCTGCCATAAGAACAGTTATCGCTGAACTCATTTCTTAAGCGTACACAACTAAGAAAAATTTAGGTATGAGTCTTTCACTCGGCGTCGTGATGGATCCAATTCAATCCATCAATATCAAGAAAGACAGCACTTTTGCCATGCTGATAGAAGCTCAAGCAAGAGGCTGGTCTCTTTATTACATGGAACAAACTGACCTTTATGTCGTAGACGGTTCGGCTTGGGCGAGAATGGGCAAGCTAGAGGTTAGCGATAATCCGCGACAATGGTACTCCCTGGAACGGAGTACGGATCAACGTCTTGGCTCATTGGATGTCATCCTCATGAGAAAAGATCCACCATTCAATATGGAGTACATTTATACAACTTATATACTTCAGCTGGCTGGATCAGAAGGACCACTCGTTGTAAACGACCCAATTGCCCTGCGTGATATTAATGAAAAGCTCTACACAGCCTGGTTTCCCCAATGCTGCACATCGACACTCGTCGCACGACGCCTGTTTAGGTTTAAGGAATTTTTAGACCGTGAAAGGGATGTTGTGATCAAACCCCTAGATGGAATGGGCGGGGAATCCATTTTTCGCATTCGTGAGGGAGACCTAAATTCGAACGTTATCCTGGAAACGTTGACCCAACACGAAACCCGAATGGCGCTAGCACAGCGCTTCATCCCCGAATATGTTTTCGGTGATCGACGTATTCTAATGATTGATGGCAATCCAATTCCTTATGCATTAGCTCGGATACCAGCAGCGGGAGAAGCCCGAGCTAACCTTGCAGTTGGCGGAACAGGAAAAGGCGTCGAACTCAGCACACATGACCACTGGATTTGCCAGCAGGTTGGACCGGTCTTGCGCGAGAAAGGTATCGTCTTTGCCGGACTTGACGTAATCGGTAATTTTCTGACAGAAATTAATGTCACAAGCCCCACCTGCATTAGAGAACTTGACGCAATTTACAATCTTAACATTAGTGGACAAATTTTGGACGCCATTGTCCTTCGCATCGAGAACAAGCCAAAACGAATAGTATAAAGAGCGTCCATACCGGACTACGGCTCAACACTGAAATGCTGGGAAAGCTATAGCGTTGTACACACTTGCAGCGAACACACTACAGCTTTGTCTGTAGAGCAAGAACTTAACCCGCTGTATTGTGAGAGGAGATCCATCCAATAACATCTGCATAGGTTGATGAAAAAACTGCTTACTTTTGAGTTGCATCTAAGTATAAGCCTACTGCTAGCCGTGGTCGTGCACACGCTGGTGTTATTCGGGCTTGGATTCAGTAACCCAAGCTCATCGAAACCCAAATCCTCATCATTAGATGTGGTACTTGTCCAGGCCAAACCTGTAGAAACTTCTAATAAGGTCGTACGGATCGCTCAGGCCAATCAACAAGCCAGTGGGACCGCAGATACACAAACTATTGGAAAAACTCCATCGGCTGGCCCGTTGACTCGGACACCCGGGGAGTCCACCCCCACTCCCGCCGAATACCCGACCGTCGAGCCCGCAGACGAGGAAAACCCGCCAGTGACCTCAAATGATTTCTTTATTGATCAAATGCCCGCCAACACCTCATACCTCCACCCAGTTAAAACCACCATTACGCAGCGCATTATTCAAGCACACCGCAATCTTACGATTGCTAAACTAACCGCAGAAATTTCCCAATCTCAAAGGCAATACACCAAGCCCCCACGAACCCATTATTTGGATAGCTTAAGCGCAAAGTCCGCACCTGAAGCGGCTTTCGTCAAAACTTGGGTTGAGAAAGTTGAAAGAATCGGTAATCAAATCTACCCCGAAAAAGCACGATCTCACAATCTCAGCGGCTCAACCATATTGCACGTGCTAATTAATCAAGACGGCAGCCTGGAAACGATTCAAATCGGTTCATCATCAGGCGAACCAATGCTGGACGCCGCCGCACTGGAAAGCATCAAGCGTGCTACCCCATTTAAGCCATTTCCGGCCGAGATGCGAAATGCTTATGATCAACTTATGATCACCCGCACCTGGGTATTTCAGGGAGGAGATAGACTGAAAACCCAGTAGTGATATACTCAGCGCTATTGTCAAATTATGAATTTCAGGTAAATTCTGGGCGTCATAAGCAATAGAAGGAAAGTATCCACAACAGGCCGTGGAAACGTCCTCCAGGCAAATTGGCGGCTAAGTACGCCACGCACACCCTCATTGATTGGCTGATGCTTTGAATGGATACGGGTAACCATCATGATCGCGGCTAATTTTACTAATCATTTTTTGATTGCGATGCCCACTCTCGCTGATCCCAACTTTTCTCAGACAGTGACTTTGATTTGTGAACATAATAAAGAAGGCGCGCTTGGTATTGTAGTCAACCGTCCGCTGAACCTGCATTTGCACGATCTGTTCAAACACTTGGGAATTAACACCGTTGTAACCGAAGTAACCCCCGTATTTTCTGGGGGTCCAGTGCACATAGAACATGGTTTTGTGCTGCATACGCCATTGGGGCTTTGGGAATCCACGCTTAAAGTCAATCACCACCTAGGCTTAACCACGTCACGGGACATCTTAGCCGCGATTGCGGCTGGGAATGGCCCCCAAAAATCGCTCGTTTCTTTGGGATATGCCGGCTGGGGGCCGGGACAACTGGAAGATGAAATTGCAGATAATGCGTGGCTCACAGTGCCTCAGGATGCTGAAATCCTCTTTGACATACCAGCAGAACAACGCTGGAAAGCTGCCGCCACAAAATTGGGGATAGATCTAAACCTATTAGCCGGTGAGGCCGGCCATGCTTGAATGCTACCAATTGATGAGTGCATTAGTATTCAGTATTACTAGCACTACTGCCGAGTATAGCGACCGAAGCATTAAGGAGCATGGGGTAATTGCCGCAATCAGAAAAGAACGCCTAAAAAAGGACAACCCGATTTGACACTATTAAGCTTTGATTACGGAGAGCGGCGAATGGGGGTCGCTGTAGGCCAAACAATCACTGGCACCGCAACCCCACTGCGCGCTCTGCAAATGGCTAACTGTAAACCCTACTGGCTAGCAATAGAGGATCTAATCGATACTTGGCAGCCACACGCCTTGATAGTTGGCCTGCCTCGTTTGAAGGATACACGCAACACAAAAATTGAGCAGCTGATCCGATGCTTTTGCGTTCTGCTCCAGCAAAAATTTAGTTTGCCTGTCTATACCTGGGATGAATCCTATAGTTCCACCGAAGCCTATCAGCGACTAAAAACTTTGCGACAGTCCGGTCGGGCCAAGAAAATTACCAAAGGTCAAATTGACAGTTTGGCCGCCGCCATCGTTCTCGAATCGTGGATGACCCGAGTTGGGCCACATCCTATGGAGTAGTGTAATGATCCAGGATGTATCAGCAATCCTCATTAACATGCACAGCGTGTTGGCCAGTTTAATTGAGGCACAAGATATTGAGGCTCCCCTGATGGTCGGGATCCATACGGGTGGCGCTTGGATAGCCGAACAATTGCATCACAAGCTCGGCCTAAAAGAACCACTGGGATTACTAGACATTTCGTTTTATCGAGATGATTTCAGTCGCATTGGGATCAACCCAAAAGTTCGACCCTCTACACTCCCCTTACGCATCAACGATAGACATATCATTCTCGTCGACGACGTGCTTTACACCGGTCGGACCGTTCGCGCCGCACTGAATGAAATTTTCGATTATGGCCGACCAGCTTCGGTAATCCTGGCGGTTTTGGTCGAAAGGGAGGGCCGGGAACTCCCTATTCAAGCGGCGGTCACTGGCTTAAAGCTTAATCTACAAGGACGTCAACATGTAAAACTCTGTGGCCCGCATCCACTAAAACTCAAGCTCGTCGATAAGTAGACATTAGCCGCTCAAAAGCGCCGACAATGATAGTCGATAGTTTGTACAAATCCTCTCCTGGACCCTTGCCTGCGCAGATACAGCTAACAGAACAGGGGCGATTGAAACATTTTCTCAGCATCGAGGGCTTACCACGCGCTTTGCTAGTAGAAATTCTCGATATGGCAGAATCATTCGCGGGGGTCAAAAATCAGGCGGTAAAAAAGGTGCCATTGCTGCGCGGTAAGACCATAGTCAATCTGTTCTTTGAAGCCAGCACCCGGACCCGCACCACATTCGAGTTGGCCGCTAAAAGGCTATCCGCTGATGTATTAAATCTTAGCATTATCACCACTTCCACGGTGAAAGGCGAAAGTTTGCGGGATACCCTGCGAAACTTAGAAGCCATGCACACCGATATGTTTATTGTGAGACATGCGGAGAGCGGTGCAGCCCAATTCATCGCCAGTCACGTGGCACCGCATATCAGCGTTATCAATGCCGGTGATGGACGCCACGAACACCCAACGCAAGCTATGCTCGATGTATTCACGATCCGACGACATATGGAAAGTTTTGACAGGCTATGCGTAGCGATAGTAGGCGATATCCTTCATTCTCGGGTCGCACGTTCCCAGATTCACGCCTTAAACACGCTCGGCACCGGAGAAATCCGTGTGGTTGCCCCCCGCACATTAATACCTGCCGAAGTAGAAGACCTGGGTGTACGGGTATTCTACGATCTAGAGAAAGGTTTGCGAGACGCGGACGTGATTATTACCTTAAGGCTACAGAGAGAACGCATGAAAGGGGCCTTCTTACCCAGCGAGCACGAGTATTACCAACTCTATGGATTGACAGAAGAACGACTCACAGTGGTTAAACCCGATGCCATTGTGATGCATCCGGGCCCAATAAATCGAGGCGTGGAAATGGCTTCCGAAGTGGCCGATGGCAAACGTTCGGTCATTCTGCAGCAAGTCACTTACGGCATAGCCGTACGCATGGCTATCATGTCAATGGCAATCGGTTCCGCGGCCAACAACTAAGCTATGGGCCTACAAATCCTCAATGGCCGAATTCTCGACCCGGCCAATCATATTGACGAAATTCTGGACTTGTATATTGAAGGAGGGCGAATAGCCGGCATCGGTCAACAACCGGCTGGCTTTACGCGGGAGCGGGTATTAGATGTCACGGACCAAATTGTGATCCCGGGTCTAGTCGATCTCGCAGCCCATCTAAGAGAGCCAGGACAAGAATATAAGGCGACCATCGCATCAGAAACGCGTGCGGCTGCCGCCGGAGGAATTACCACCCTATGTTGTCCCCCGGATACCGAACCTGTCGCTGATTCGCCGGCAGGAATCAAGTTCGTTCAACAGCGTTCCGAGGCCGCAGGCTTCTGCCGAGTCTATACGCTAGGAGCCCTGACAGCCGGATTGGAGGGAGAAACACTTAGTGAAATGGCCGCATTAAAACGAGGCGGCTGTATCGGTGTTACGAACGCACTCAAACCAATTAGCAGTTCACTGGTGTTGAGGCGCGCACTGGAATATGCCGCCAGTCAACAGCTCACCGTTTTTTTACACCCAATTGACCACGTGCTCGCGAATAATGGCTGCGCTCACGAGGGCAGAGTCGCAACGCGGCTTGGGCTACCTGGAATTCCAACGGCAGCCGAAACCGCGGCTCTTGGCCAGCAGCTGGCTCTAGTAGAGGAAACCGAAGCGCGCGTACACTTTTGCCGTCTATCTACCGCTCGCGCCGCAGCTATGATTGCCAACGCCCGAAAGGAAGGTCTGCCGGTCAGTGCGGATGTTTGCGCCCACCAGTTATTTTTAACGGAAAGGGATATCTGTGATTTCAATGCCCTGTGCTACACCATCCCCCCTCTGCGTACAACAGAGGATCTCGAAGCCTTACGGAAGAGTCTCTCAGCTGGGATTATGTCAGCAATCTGTTCAGATCACCAACCCCATGAACTTGACGCTAAACAAGCACCGTTTCCGGCAACTCAACCCGGAATCTCAGCACTAGAAACGCTATTGCCGCTAAGTTTACGTCTGGTAGTGGAAGGCCACCTGAATCTTAATGAAGTCATAGCCCTGCTCACCCATAAACCTGCCTCCGTTCTACAGCTGGATGCAGGAACCTTAGGCGTCGGGAAAGTCGCAGATATTTGCATCTACCATCCCGATGTGGTCTGGTTACTCAGGCCAGAAGACCTTCTCAGCACCGGCAAAAATACACCTTTTACCGGATGGCAATTTACGGGTAAAGTCACGTATACGTTGTTGGCAGGAAAGATTGTCTATTCAGCTGAAGAAGTGAACGGGTAAGCGTAGCGTATCAAATTAGTCGCACGGATTGAATCACCAGCAGGTCGACTCACCTTGTCAACTCCAAGCCCCGCAAATATTTTCGTAGAAGAGGCTAAAATACTCGATTGTCAGACCTGTCCAGGCGATCAGTTTATTCTACGCTTGTATGCGCCTCGATGCGCCGCTCATGCCCTGCCGGGCAACTTTGTGCACCTTCGATGCGACCCTTTATTACCCATGCGCCGCCCCCTTTCCATCATGCGCGTATCGATTGATGAAGGCTGGATCGAGTTGTTGTTCAAACGTATAGGCCAGGGCACCCATTTTCTTGCTAATCGAAGGCGGGGCGAATCGCTAAGTACCATGGGCCCTATTGGGAAGCCTTTTTCACTACACAAGGAACATCCATTGACTGTGTTAATCGGTGGCGGAGTGGGCATACCACCGATGATATTCCTAGCAGATCAGGTGCGCCACAACAAACATTGGATACCTCTGGTATTCATGGGATCTGAAATCCCATTTCCATTCCGGGCTCGACAATCGCAAACCGTGGTGCCCTCAATACCGCAGGAATGCAACTCGGCGATGTCCTTACTAGAGGATTGGGGCATTCCCTCCCGGCTCGCCAGCCTTCAGGGCTATGCGGGATGTTACCCGGGGCACGTGACGGAACTGGCGAGGCAGTGGCTTAGCCACCAAAATGAGGAACAACGGGAAAGCATAGAGATTTTTGCGTGCGGCCCCCTACCGATGTTGCGTGCCGCGACGGATCTGGCCCGTGAATTTCGAGTTCCTTGTCAGGTCTCGTTAGAAGAATATATGGCCTGCGGGGTTGGCGGCTGCGCGGGTTGTGTAGTGAGGCTGAATACAGAACAGGGCCCGCGGATGAAACGAGTTTGTGTCGACGGACCCGTGTTTAATGCAACAGAAATATTCTAGATTGAATTTGATTCCGTTAGCGCGACCAAGAGGCCGGGGAGTTCTCACCCGGCTCGTCCGCCATATCATCCTCGCCAAACAAAGCACGCAGTTCGGCAAGATCTTCATGGAATTTCTCCCCAGCCTCTAAGGTGCCTTCGTATTTAGAGTCGACTTCCTTCTGAGATCGTTGGGCTTTCTCCCCCACGGCGGTGTCTACTGGAAGAAGATCATCCAGTGACCCCGCCCCATTGGCGACCGTCCCTCGGCCTAACGCGTTATTCTTCAAACCGTTCGGAAAGGTCTCTCCATTAGGTCGTTCACCGACATTCTGAGCGTCGGACATCTCGCTTGGAAACTGTAAAGCGTCTTCTGGTTTTTCGAAACCTTTTTCACCTCCGCCGAAATTGATCCGCCATTCCAGATTCCCTCTGGAATCTGCATTTCCGAGGGCATCCTGCAAGCCAATGCGCCCACTTTTGTAGAGATCAAAGAGCGACTGATCGAAGGTCTGCATTCCGCTGACCGAACCTTTCTCCATCGCTTCCTTGATATCACTCAGCTGGCCCTTTCTGATCAATTCACCGATATACGACGTATTGATTAATACCTCGACGGCAGGTACGCGTTTACCATCCCCCCCCAATACGAGCCGCTGGGAGATGATACCGCGAAGATTGAGCGACAGATCCATCAATATTTGCTGTTTGCCGTCTGGAGGAAAAAAATTGATGACACGATCCAAGGCTTGGTTAGCGTTTACGGCGTGCAGGGTTGTCAGACATAAATGTCCGGTATCGGCGTAATTTATTGCGGCCTCCATGGTTAATCGATCACGAACCTCACCGATCATAATCATATCCGGCGATTCACGCATCGCTTCTCGTAACGCATTTTCATAGCTCAGCGTATCCAAGCCCACCTCGCGTTGACCGATTATGGATTTTTTATGGGTAAAGATATACTCGATGGGATCCTCTATGGTCAGAATATGCCCCGAACTGCGCTCATTACGAGAATCGATCATCGACGCCAAAGTAGTGGATTTTCCAGACCCGGTGGAGCCGACCACCAAAATGAGCCCGTTTTTATTCATCACCAGTTCCTTGATCACCGGTGGCAAACTGAGCGCATCCAGCTTGGGAATCTGCGCCTTAATGAAACGAATCACCATGGACACTTCGCCTCGTTGCATGTATATGTTGACCCTGAATCGGCCGACTTCAGCAACAGACAATCCAAGATTCATCTCTTTTGCCGTCTCGAATTCCTTAATCTGATTAGCGTCCATAATGCTATAAGCAACGGTCTTAGTCATCCCAGGTTCGAGGAGGCTGCGTCCAACGGGTTTGGTATCGCCCTCAATTTTTATGCTGACCGGAGCGCCAGTGGTAAAAAACAGATCGGAAGCGTTTCGATCTGCCATCAGCTTCAGATAAGGGGCAATATTCATCGCTTGTACCGTACGTTAAATCCTTTGGACCAATCCGGATTCTTCAGGCTTGTCTTCCATACTGAGATGATCCAAGTCGTTCAATGGATTCTTTTTCTTGGACGCCTTACCCTCTAGTTTGATACGCAGGCGCAAATCGTTAACAGAATCAGCATGGCGTAGAGCGTCTTCATAGGAGATCAGATCCGCTTCATAAAGCTTAAACAGATGTTGATCAAAGGTATGCATGCCAACTTCATTGGATTTGGAGATCAACTCCTTCATCTCGTGCACTTTGCCCTTAAATATTAGATCCGACATGAGAGGCGTGTTAATCATGATTTCCACCGCCGGTACGCGACCTTTGCTGCCCACACGCGGTAAGAGGCGCTGAGAGATTACCGCCTTAAGATTGAGTGAAAGGTCCATCAACAACTGAGTACGGCGCTCTTCGGGGAAAAAATTGATGATTCGGTCCAGTGCTTGGTTAGTGCTGTTGGCATGCAACGTGGACAAGCATAAGTGGCCGGTTTCAGCAAATACGATGGCGTGATCCATGGCTTCGCGATCACGGATTTCACCAAGCAAAATCACGTCGGGAGCCTGTCGAAGGGTATTTTTTAGGGCTACCGCATAGGATTCGGTATCTACACCCACTTCTCGTTGAGTCACGACGCAGTTTTTATGCGTATGAACATATTCGATGGGATCCTCAATCGTGATGATATGACCGAAACTATTCGCATTGCGGTACCCCACCATGGCGGCCAGCGATGTCGACTTGCCTGATCCCGTGCCCCCTACGAAGATCACCAGGCCCCGTTTAGTCATCGAGATCTCTTTCAGGATGGGCGGCAGGTTAAGCTGTTCAAAATTCGGAATATTGCCCTGAATAACGCGTATCACCATTGCCGAGCTGCCGCGTTGGATAAAGGCACTGACCCGAAATCGCGATACCCCGGGTAAGCTAATAGCGAAATTGCACTCCTGGGTTCCTTCGAACTCCGCCGCTTGGCGGTCATTCATGATTGAACGCACCAACACTTGAGTGTGAGAGGAGGACAGCGGCTGATTAGTAACCGGAGTCATTTTCCCATCCACTTTGATCGATGGCGGCGTTCCCACGGTAATAAATAGGTCAGAGCCGTTCTTGCCGACCAACGTTCGTAATAAGTCGTGTATAAAACTTATGGCTTTATCCCGATCCATGCTTCTTCTCCGCTCAAACTATCCGATTAGGAGTGACTCCCACTAACAAGCACGTTACAGCCCAAACCGTGCTGCTGAATTGCTATTCATACGTAAATTTTCTTTTAAAAACGTAATGGTTAGCGGTTTGGACGTTGGCTTTATGCGCAATCAGAAATTTTCTTTGATCTGTGCTTTTCTGCGAGCCTCCTCTTTGCTGATCAAACCCTTTTCTCTAATTTCTTTTAGGTTTTGATCCAGCGTTTGCATGCCTACGCCTTGCCCCGTCTGAATCGCAGAATACATTTGTGCCACCTTGTCCTCGCGAATGAGATTTCGTATCGCGGGTGTGCCGATCATGATTTCGTGGGCCGCCACGCGGCCTCCACCGATTTTTTTACACAAAGTCTGGGAGATGACGGCACGCAAGGATTCGGAGAGCATCGACCGCACCATGTCCTTTTCCGCGGCAGGAAATACATCGATGATACGGTCAATCGTCTTCGCTGCAGAGCTGGTGTGAAGGGTACCGAACACGAGATGCCCCGTTTCGGCCGCGGTAAGCGCCAGGCGAATGGTCTCAAGATCCCTTAATTCTCCGACCAGTATCGTATCCGGGTCCTCACGCAATGCTGAACGCAGCGCTGCGGTAAATCCTAAGGTATCCCGGTGAACTTCTCGTTGGTTAACGAGGCACTTCTTGCTTTCATGAACGAATTCGATGGGATCCTCTATGGTCAAAATATGGCCATAGTCGGTTTCGTTTTTATAATTAATCATCGCGGCCAGCGTGGTAGACTTACCGGATCCCGTCGGTCCGGTAACCAATACAACACCACGTGGATAGGAAGAGATGCTTTCAAATATCTTCGGACAATTTAACTCTTCGAGGGTCAGAATCTTGGTGGGAATTGTGCGAAATACAGCCCCTGCACCCCGATTTTGCATGAAGGCGTTAACACGAAAACGCGCTAAACCGGGAATCTCGAATGAAAAGTCCGTCTCGAGGTTTTCTTCGTATTCCTTACGCTGCTTGTCGTTCATGATATCATAGACCAGTCCATGAACGTCCTTATGCTCCATGGCGGGAACGTTGATGCGTCGCACATCGCCATCAACTCGGATCATAGGTGGAACGCCAGCGGAAAGATGCAAGTCGGATGCACCGTTTTTGACGCTAAAAGCAAGTAATTGCGAGATATCCATGGAATTCCTTCTACCAACGCCGTTAGTTTAATTTCGATGCACCGAAGCCACCTCAACCACTACGCTAAACTCTATGAAATATCCTAGTGAGTGGATGATGGGTCGCATATTGAACTCGCTACATTAGAAAATGCCTAGCCGCGTTTCAATACGCGGAAGTACGCTTTGAGACAAGACTGCTGGATAGCACGATTAAAGGTTGAGCACTCCCTTTCCGCGCTAGTCTAGCTCTGGACAGCTCATTAGAATCAGTCGACTTAAGAACAACTTAGCAACCTATAATAGTCAATACTCCCATCGAACCGAATGGAACTTCGGCGCAATATGGCAACTATCAGCAACCGACTGGAATACGTTCGATCAGCGATTACAGCGGCAGAGATGCGCTTTGGGCGAAGCCCCGGCAGTGTATCCGTGTTAGCGGTCACTAAGGGGCAAACGGTTGATTGCATTACCGAGGCTGTTCGTTGTGGGCAACGCTGCTTTGGAGAGAGCTATATTCAGGAAGCTGAAAAAAAAATCAACCTACTGGCCGACCAGGAGCTTGAATGGCATTTCATCGGCACGATTCAAGCCAATAAAACTCCAAAGATCGCCCAGTTTTTCAGTTGGGCCCACAGCGTAGATCGTTATAAAATAGCCGCTCGATTAAACGAACAACGCCCGCCCACACTAGCCCCTTTAAATATTTGTTTGCAGATCAATGTAAGCGATGAGCCAAACAAGTCTGGAATAACCTTGAAAGAATTAAGCGAACTCGCTCAACAGGTGAAGCAACTCCCCAACGTACGCCTGCGGGGTCTAATGGCCATCCCGCTCCTTACCCCCGATATTCGGTTACAACGGCAGAATTTCGCTACCGTTCGCCACGCCTTTGAAATGCTCAATCTTCAGGATGCCTATCTGGATACGCTTTCAATGGGAATGAGCGGAGATATGGATTCAGCGATTGCCGAAGGTGCTACCATCGTTCGTATCGGTACCGCTATCTTTGGACCTAGGCCCACTTAGCGTCTTCAACAATAATCCATCAGTTCAATATCAACCGGATTGGTTTACACACTTAGAACAATCATCCTATGAGAAACCACACTATCTCATTTATCGGTGCCGGCAATATGGCCCGCAGTCTGATCGGCGGTTTGATTGCCGGCAACTGGACCGCAGAACATATCAGGGTATCCGACCCTGACACGAGACAACTTGAAATAATTCGCCAACAGTATCCACGGGTATTCGTTACTGAAAATAATCAGTTGAATGTTAGCGTCTCCGATGTGGTTTTGTTTGCGGTAAAACCCCATGCACTGAAAATAGTGGCTCAGGAACTGGCCAAACCGCTTAGCAAGCGTAATGTATTGATCATGTCGATCGTTGCTGGGGTACGGAGCAATGACATTTTGCGGTGGTTGGATAGCGAGTTTGCCTTAGTACGCTGCATGCCTAATACGCCAGCTCTCGTCGGAAGTGCCGCAACCGGTCTCTATGCTAATAAGCGGGTTTCCCTGGAACAGCGAGATATTGCGGAAACCGTGCTGCGAGCCGTGGGATTGACATTATGGATTGATGACGAAGTACAGCTCGATGCGGTCACCGCCCTTTCTGGCAGTGGCCCAGCTTATTTTCTATTGATCATGGAGGCCATGGAATCCGCCGGATTAAAATTAGGGATTTCTGCGGAAGCTGCACGCTTACTGATTCTCCAAACCGCCTTCGGTACGGCCAAGTTAGCGCTGGAGAGCGAAGATAATGTGGCCACATTACGGGCGCACGTAACCTCTAAAGGAGGCACTACCGAACGAGCAATCGCTTACCTTGAGAAGAAAGAGTTTCATTCACTGATTGAAAATGCATTAGCTGAAGCCGCCACTCGTTCCAAAGAAATAGCGGATGAATGGGGAAAGGAATAACTATGGGAAATGTCGCCACAAATGTTTCGGTCTTTCTGATTCATACCCTCTTTATGCTCTATTTGTTGATTGTCGTCTTGCGCTTTCTTTTAGCCTGGGTTAAGGCCGACTTCTACAATCCGCTTTCCCAATTTTTGGTCTCAGCCACCAACCCTATACTGATTCCGCTACGGCGGGCAATACCGAGTATTGGTCCCATTGATACGGCATCAATCGTGCTCATGCTGGGAGTGAAGTTGCTGGAAATCGGGTTGTTAGCCATGCTTAGTGGAGCGACATTTAACCTGCCTATCATGATCGTGATAGCCGCGGTTCAGATAATCGAACTAGTGATCTATATTTTCATTTTCTCCCTGATCATCCAGGCGGTGATAAGCTGGGTTTCACCTGGCACGCAGCACTATGGAAATCCAATGGCATCAATACTACACAGCCTGAACGAACCCCTTTTGCGACCCGTCAGAAGCATCATGCCCAAAACGGGCATGATCGACCTGTCGCCGCTAGTTGTTATCATCGGTCTCAATGTTTTATTGATCGTTTTAAGGTCTTTGTACCCTTAATGTTGGTAGAGGGCGAAGATCCGTCAACCATCAAACCCTCACAAATCCGATCTTCGGAATACCGCACGAGACAAATGCTGCCAAGTGCACGAACCGGCAATAGGGTGTGTTATTATTTTTAGAGGGAGCAGCTTGCCATTTCACCTCAGCCCTCCCAGATCAATCTGAGACTTGACAGAAGACTTTATTTAAGGCGAGGAGTATTCTCGGCCGCAGCTACTCTGGAATTTCCGGGGAAGCTACACGATACACAGGAGATGATTTTGTGCACGATTAATAACCGAATCCACTATGGATAGAATTGACATCAGATGGAAAGCCAGCCCAAAATACCCACTAACAAGTTAGGGTTGATGATAACATTTAGCCCGACCAGGAACCGTATTTTTGCTTATAGTTAAGAAGAAGGCCAGTGAGTGAGACATTCAAATTTAACCTCGGTCCACCGTTTTCATCTCGGGGAACAGTGGATCATGAAAACTTACTTGTAAGATACCGATAACAAATCAATAGAACAGTAGTTTGCGCTCGATCAGGAGATAGCCATGAAAATTAATCCCCCAGCGTATGCCTGGGTAATCCTAGCCGCATTACTTACCATCACAGGGAAAGTCGTTGCCGATCAATATAAGGATATAGGCGATGCGGTAATTCATTACAATGCGGTAACCACAGATTTCTTCGATCCCAATATTGCCAAACTCTATGGGATCAAGCGGAGTAAAAACCGCGCATTACTTACGGTAACCGTGTTGAAAAAAAACATGGGACTCGCGGCCCTTCCCGTAAAAGCGAAAATCGACGCAACGGCGGTAAACCTCTCGAATCAGATTACACATCTATACCTTCGTGAGATTACCGACGGAGGTGCAATATATTATATTGCTGAATTTCCTGTCTCTAACAAAGAGATATTTGATATTACTATGAAAGTTGTACCTGAAGGCGGCACAGAGCAAACCATATCCTTCAGGCAACAGTTTTTTGCGGATTAATATTTTTTTTCGGCCGACTCGAGAAAAGGGGGCGGGCTCACATAGCCCCCGTAGCCGAGGACCCTGCGTAGATTTCAGCAGAAATAGTCATATCGGCAATGCCACTGTTTATAGAATGACGTTGTATTGAACCGCTTTGCGGCGCGCGTCTTGCCTCTCAGTTCGCAAAAGAACAAACCGGTTAATCCATAAGCATAGCTGGATATATCCGTAAAAAAGGACTTTTAGCGGTTATTTTGAGGAGATTACCGTATATTTCCCGACATTTTCTCGCCTGAATTTAAATGTCGTGCTATCTTACCGCGCTTTACTGACACCAACATTACACACGTTATAGGAGAGCCGCATGACTGTGAAGCAAAAGGTAGCTGATAGCGTAAAAAAACCACCGACAAAATCTGAAATTCTGAATCATATCGCCGAAGAAACTGGATTAACCCGCAGAGATGTCAATGCTGTCATTGATTCGTTGACCGGCCTAATTGAGAAAAACATCAAACCAAGGGGGGCAGGCATGTTTAACTTACCCGGACTATTCAAGATCAAAGTCATCAAGAAACCTGCAACCAAGGCCCGAAAAGGGATCAATCCCTTCACAGGCGAAGAAACTGTATTTCAAGCCAAGCCAGCTCGAAAAGCTATCAAAATGATGCCATTAAAAGGTCTAAAAGATATGGTATGACTGAGATTCCCACCTTAGAGCGCCGTCAATATAAGCGAGGGGCAAAGGTGGTGGCTCGGATAACTTGGCCTCGTATTTAGCCCCAATAAAAATTATTAAATAATCGGAATTCTAAGTATGCTATTTGCCTGTTTAATTATTCGGCTGCGAATCATTCATTATCGTTTTACTCATTACTAAACTAACGCAGCCGAAGTCCTACGCTTTAATAGTATCTAGTAGATTCAGTTACTAACCCGCCTCAGTTTATAGACTCCTGCATGATACCCGCAGAAAAACTGGCTCAGTAAAGGGTGATCGACAGGAGCCTGCGAACTATCCGGAGCTAAATTACGTTCTGCCACATAGGTCTCCGTCCCTTGTCCATCCACCAGAACATGATACCACGGTTGATCTTTCGGCGGTCGTGATTTTGCGACTCGCTCATACCACTCCTCAGTGCCTTGATAAACAGCATCCACATCATAAATTACGCCGCGATACTGAAATAATTTATGCTGAATAATTTGACCCATTGAAAAGGCGGCTTTATTTGCCATAGTTCGAATACCCTATTGAATATAACCAGACCGACCATCCTATAACTATCGCTGTATATTGTATCGAGGCTAAGCCTGGCAAAATAGCAGATCAAGTAATGAATGGCTGGCTGTAATCTGATCCTATCATGCATAACACTGCAGCGATGAACTTCGAATATCGAGCAGCTATCCCGCAAAAACGCGTGCCACAACAGAACGGGTAGTTACATATGCACCCGGCATAGCTATCATTATTAATCCAGAATTTGGCTGAAGACCTTTCGGGTTTGGGTAATCATAGCCAGTCAAGTTTGTGCGTTTCGTCGTTTTAAAACGCTTTTAGTTAACCCCCTCTTTCAAACATTGGATCCTCCTATGCAGAGAAACGTTGATATCGCCATCGTTGGCGCCGGTACATCTGGATTAAACGCACTTTCTCAAGTGAAAAGAACCGACAAATCGTTCGTGTTGATCAATGGCGGACTGCTCGGTACCACCTGCGCCAGAGTTGGATGCATGCCGTCGAAGGCATTTATCCAGGTTGCCGAAGACTACCATCGCCGCGAGGTCTTCGATCGGATAGGTATCGAAGGCCATGGAAGCCTTTCCTTCAATCATCAAGAGGCGCTGGAGCATGTGCGCGACCTCAGGGATATCTTTGTAGATCGGGTGCTGGGTAACAGTACGGATGAATTAGGGGATGAGCTAATAGAAGGTTATGCTCAGTTGATACAACCCAATGTGATTCAAGTAGGCGATCTGCTCATTAATGCAAATAAAATCATCATAGCGACCGGTTCACGCCCCATAATTCCGGCAACATGGAAAAAATTCGGCAACCGAATACTCACAACCGACGATTTTTTCGAACAAGAAAAACTGCCCGATAGTGTCGCCGTTATTGGCATGGGTGTCATTGGCCTAGAGCTGGGGCAAGCACTTCGACGCTACGGCTTACAGGTCACAGGCATCGATCAGCTCCCCTATCTTTCTGGTCTCAGGGATCCCGTTGTTAACCGTACCGCCATCGAACTTATCGGTAAGGAATTCCCACTCTGGTTAGGCGAACCGGCGAATCTAGAAAACGCCGGGGAACAACTGAAGGTCAGTACCACAACCCAAAGCGTTGTGGTCGACAAGGTATTAGTGAGTATTGGGCGTATCCCACAGCTTGACACCTTGGGACTGGAGAAACTTGGTATTCCTCTCGATCATCGAGGGATGCCCGCGTTCAACCCCAACACCATGCAGATCGGAAATCTACCGATTTTCATCGCTGGAGATACCACCGGTGACCGCCCAATTCTCCACGAAGCCGGCGATGAAGGCAGAATTGCAGGTTATAATGCCTCGCACGATGAAATATTGCCGTTCAGACGTAAGACGCCCCTCGCCATAACTTTTTGTGACCCGAATATTGTTACGGTTGGCGCATTGTGGTCTGAACTCGAAAATCGAGATGATGTAGCGATTGGAGAAATGCGTCTGGGCCCCGTGGGACGAGCATTAATTATGGGGAAAAATCACGGTGTGATACGGCTCTATGCGCAAAAGTCCGACGGGAAGCTGCTAGGTGCCGCAATGATCGCCCCTCGCGGAGAGAACCTGGGACATTTACTCGCGTGGTCTATTCAGCAGGAACTTACGGTTTTCGATCTACTAAAAATGCCCTTTTATCACCCAGTAATCGAAGAGGCCTTGCAAGCGGCATTGTACGCGTTGGCCAGCCAAGTCGAGTCTCGATCCGAGCCCTTGCGGGAATTGAGTGTACTCGGAGCTTAATAGGACCTCCAAAATAACAGAGCTAAGCACAAAGCTTTTAGGCTATAATTCCGCGAGATGGCACGGCAATCAATTCGGAGCTTAGCCGATGAATCCCCAAAATCGTTCGCAAGAACAGCGCATCTTACGGGTAATGAGAAAGGTGCTCAGCAGCATCGTTAAAGAAACCACACCCACGCGAGGCATGCGTCATCCACTAACAGAAAAAACGATCGAAGATATTCGTCAATGCTTCAAACTTATCGCCGCACGAGAACATGAACTGATGAAAGAGCAAGGGCTTGAGATCAAGGAACGCCCTCAGTTCATAGATCAACCACGGAGGAGTCAGATCGTCTCTATGGTAAAAACACCCAAATCGAAGCCAATGAAATCTGATGAGTAGAAGGCCTTGCGAAGGAAGGTATTTAGAGATTGAGGATGAAACGAATCCCGTCTTTCATGAGTTTCCGTCAATAACCCTCCGCCACTGAGTTTCGAGCCGTTTACTGGAAACCGGCATACAGGTGCCCAAGTTTTGAGCGAAGAGGGACACACGAAACTCCTCCAGCATCCAGCGATAACCGATCAATTCTTGCGATGAGGTACTGGTGGGTTGAGTGTCCAAGTGAGTTACCAATCTCTTACAGTAGGGATCAATCTGTTTACATAGCAAGGCGTCCCTTTCGGGGCTATTGTCAAGCTTATCCAGCCGGATATTTACCGCTTGCAGATAGCGCGGATACTGCGTCAACCACTGGCGAGGTGTATTGCTGATAAAACCAGGATACACCAGCCGACCCAGATGGTCTTTAATACCGCGAGTAGTATCTAAAGTTAAACGCGGCAGCAAACCGCTCAACTGCCGCTGCACCGCGTGGTGGGCTTCGAGTATAGTTTCCAACAAGCGGCAAAGATCGTCTAAAGAGGGTACGAGTTGCGACTTTCCAGAATGTAGCCGTTTTTCAAACTCTGTGGGGTTTGTAGGCAGAGAACCGTTGGCAAGGAATAACTCGGTCAACACCGCTTCGGTGAGTTCCGCCTTTAATGCCTCATATCCCCCAAGGAACTGGAAATGTAGACAGAGAGCGGGAATACCCTTGAGTTGCTTATGGAGAGACTTAAGCTGATCTCGAAGTTTAAGCTGATAGAGTCGTAATACCCCCCTAAGATTCTGCTGATACGCTTTTTGCGGCGATTCGAGCAAACGCAGAGAAACACTTTCCCCCTGATCGATGAGCGCAGGATAAGCGGATGTCTGTATCCCCTCGCATTCGATACTGACGGGTTCTTCTAGGCTCCCAAAACTCCAATCTGTAATGCCCTCGCGTTCTCTACACCCCATCGAAGCGGATCGAAAACTCATGGAAGCCTGTGCCGCCAATTCGCGTTGCAAACTCGGGAGATCACGCCCCACTGCTAATACTCGCTCATCAGCATCCACAATCTTGTAACGCATCTTCAGATGATCGGCTAACGAATCGAAGGACCAGTCCGTCTCAGAAACCCGGACACCGGTCATACGGTACAATTCGGCACTCAAACTTTTTGCCAGTGGCAATCTATAAGGGACCATCGCCTCAACGCATGCCTGGGCAAAATCTGGCGCTGGAATAAAGTTACGCCTCAATGCCTTAGGGAGACCCTTGATTAAACTAATGATTTTATCTGGCAACAACCCGGGCACCAGCCATTCACCGAGTTGAGGATCGATTCGATTTAGCAGAGCTAGTGGTAGGGTCAAGGTCACACCGTCCTGTTCCGCACCGGGTTCAAAGTGATAACCGAGCAACAGTGCAGTGCCGGCGATTTCCACGCGTTCGGGATAGTTTTGGATACTCGAGGCGCCTGCGTCATGCACCATAAGCTGCGATTTTGTCAGATAGAGCAGGGATTCCTGGCCAGTCGTTTTCAGCCAGTGTTCAAACCCGTGCCCGCTGTGGATGTGAGGCGGAATCCGCTGGTTGTAAAACTCATAGAGCGTTTCCTCGCTGATGAGGATATCGCGCCGGCGTAGCTTAGCTTCAAGTTGGCAGATCTCAGCAACCAGCCGACGATTATGTTGCAAGAAACTAGCGCTCGTTGTTGGATACCGCCCTGCGATCAATGCTTCACGAATAAAAATCTCCCTCGATTCGGCGGGAGCAATTGCGCCATAGTGTATTCGCCGTCGTGGAATGAGTACCAAGCCATAGAGGCTGATTCGTTCGTAGCCGGATACCTGGGCCTTCCGCGGCTGCCAATAAGGCGCGAAGTGTTCACGTTTGAGCAGATGAGGCGTCGCATCAACCACCCATTGAGGCTCGATTTTCGCCACGGTGCGCGCATATAAGCGTGTAGTCTCAGCAAGCTCTGCGGCCATCACCCATTTGGGGGTCTGGGCGTAGAGCGCGGAACCGGGAAAAATCCAAAATCGGCGATTTCGCGTGGCGCAGAACGAATTATCCTGCTCTTTATAGCCGACATGACTCGGCAGGCCGAAGATCAAGGCGCGATGAATCGCAGTGTAATCCGCTGCCTGTTGATTGAGTTTCAAGCCGAAACCGCACACCATGCGTTGTAATTGGCCGTGTACGCCCTGCCATTCCAGAAACCGGGTGACCGATATAAATTCCTGCCTGCAAAGTTTGCGAAATTTAGTTTTCGATAGCTGCTTCTGACGTTTATGCAAGTATTCCCAGAGTTTTATGAAACCGAGAAAATCCGACCGACTGTCGTTGAATCGCTGATGTTTTTCATCCGTGGCTTCACGCTGCTCCATAGGCCGTTCACGCGGGTCCTGGGTAGCCAACGCACTGACGATAATTAAAGTTTCGCGCAGACAATTGAGTTCCCCTGCTGCGAGCAGCATTCGTCCAAAACGGGGATCGAGAGGCAGCCGAGCCAGCTTCTGCCCTATCTCCGTGAGGACACCTCGGGATTCGATAGCGCCAAGTTCCTCGAGCAATCGATAACCATCATTGATCAAGCGCTGCTCGGGTGGGTCCATAAACGGAAACGAATCCACGGGTCCCAAACTCAAATAGTCGAGCTGCAGAATGACCAACGCCAGATTCGTGCGTAGGATTTCGGGATCTGCGAACAGCGAGCGTTCCTCAAAATCCGTTTCCGAATAGAGCCGAATGCAAGTTCCAGGTGCGATACGGCCACAACGTCCGGCGCGTTGCCGCGCCGAAGCCTGGGAGATGGGTTCGATGGGCAAACGCTGAACCTTGCTGCGTAAGCTGTAGCGACTGATCCGCGCGGTGCCGGTATCAATCACATAGTGAATCCCTGGAACGGTCAATGAAGTTTCCGCCACGTTCGTCGCCAGCACGATACGCCGGTTCCCATGTGGCTGAAACACACGCTCTTGCTCCGCCGCGGATAAGCGAGCATAGAGGGGCAGAATCTGCACCCCATGGGTAAGTTGTTTGCGCAAACTCTCAGCGGTCTCGCGGATCTGACGTTCGCCAGGTAGAAAAACCAGGATATCCCCAGGCCCCAGTCGACTGAGCTCATCAACCCCATCGACTATGGCTTGCTGCAGATCGCGTTCCTCGTCGCTCTCCTCGCAATTTAAGGGCCGATAACGGATCTCCACAGGGTAGCCGCGACCCGAGACTTCGATCACCGGCGCCCCGGAAAAATACTGAGCGAAACTGTGTGGATCGATGGTGGCCGAGGTGATGATAAGCTTTAAATCCGGGCGTCGCGGTAGGATCCACCGCAGATATCCCAGCAAAAAATCAATGTTTAAACTGCGCTCATGGGCTTCGTCGATGATCACCGTATCGTACTGCAGCAGCAGGCGGTCATGCTGAATCTCCGTAAGCAAGACCCCATCCGTCATCAACTTGACATAGGTCTCCGGAGTTACACGTTCGTTGAACCGAACTTTATATCCCACCTCATTACCGAGCATGGAGTCAAGCTCAGCGGCAATACGCGCCGCCACACTTTTGGCCGCGATCCGCCGGGGTTGCGTGTGCCCGATCAAACCAGCCACCCCGCGACCCAATTCAAGACAAATCTTCGGCAATTGAGTGGTCTTCCCTGAACCGGTTTCCCCGCTTACGATGACCACCTGATGAGCCTCTATCAAGCGCGCAATCTCGCTCTTGTTACAAGTGATCGGTAGATCGGCCTGGAATTTGGGCCTGGGAAGCCCTTCTCGGCGTCGACTCAAGCGGGCAGCAGAGGCCTCGATATCGCGAATAAGTCGTGCAAGGCGTCTTTCCTGCGTCCCAGAGTTAGAGGTCTCTGAACCAGGGGGGTTGAATGCGCGCAAACGCCGATGAAAGTCTGGCCGGTCCACTAGCATGCAGTGGCCAATCGTCTTGCGCAGCAAAGCAGAATTAGCTGCGCTTACGGGATTCGGAGAAAAAGGAGAATTGCAGGTCTTCGTTGGCATTAACTATGCTCAATAGTACCGGTGGTTGGGGACCAAAACAAGTTCGAGGTACCAATGCCTAAAAAACAGACCCGAAACAAGCAATTATTCGATTCAAATGTACAACAGAATTACACCGTAAGGATAAGTCTAAAAGCGAAACACGTTCGCCTGAGCTTTTCCATAAAAAAAGGACTCGAAATCGTCGTACCCGAAAACTACGATCAACACAGGCTTCCAATGCTTATTGAATCCAAGCAAGCCTGGCTGAACCGGGTCCAGAGACGATTGCATCAGCAAGCCCTAGATCTACCAGACGACTATTTCTCGCTGTGGCCAACACGGATTCAATTGCTGGCCATCAACCAGACCTACTCCATTGGCTATCGCAACTCAGCAAACCAGCGCATCCAACTCATCGAGACGGATTCATCGATTATTCTCAGCGGTCCTGTGGATGACAGCTCGGCTCGGGTAGAGCGCCTGAAGGGCTGGTTACGGACCAAAGCCCGGAAGCACTTAGCGCCTTGGTTGCAGCAAACCAGCAGAAATCTAAACCTCCCCTATGCAAAAGCCACTATCCGAAGCCACAAAACCCGCTGGGGAAGTTGCTCTTCATCGCAGGTGATCAGCTTGAATGACAAGCTGCTGTTCCTACCCCCTAGACAGGTTGAATATCTTCTGGTGCATGAGTTGTGTCATACCCGTCAGATGAATCACTCTAGACGATACTGGGCCCTTGTGGCGCAGAAATTTCCCGATTATCGAGTTCAGGAAAACGCCATGAAAAAATCCTGGCGTTTCGTCCCCGTGTGGGCGGATAGCTGAACCGGTTGCGTTACTACACTGCAATCCTCAACAAGCCAGGGATGAACCGCCATGGTGTTTCAAGCATTACTCGATAGACGGTTCAGGGGTAGGGAGAATCACAGTACCAGCGACTCCACATGCCATTAGGATTGGGCAAAATAATTGGCAAGATATTGTTCAAAAGAGATCTTATCCGCGAGTTCCATCGCTCGCCGCTTTTGTGTCGACCTCCGCGCCGTTTCAGCAAAAAATCTTGCTTCGTCTTCGGGTAACTTAATCTGTTTAAAATAGCGACCATGCTTTATAGACAGCCGTTTTGCGAAATCGTGAAAGCTCTCTTTGGTTTCGCGCATCTCCGCAAGCATTCGCGAAGAGGGCGTGCACTCGGCATCCGCGATAGATTCTCGTTGTCGTTGTAATGCATCGCCGTAGGGCGAGCCAATTTCATCCGTATCCAAGCTCTCACAAAACCCTTGCATTGCATCGCATAGCTCAGCCGCCCAGACTTTAAGAGGAATACCTCGACCTTGACGCTGTAGGATCAGTGAAGGATCCCGACCTTTGCGCGCTGTTACACTTAGGTTTCGATCAATTTCCCAGCTTTCGTAGGAACTAATCGATGGACTGTTTTGAAATAAACAGAACGTCATGAAAGCCTCCAGAAAGCGCAGTTGTTGTTCATTGATGCCTAAAGGATCGTAGGCATTGACGTCTAGAGAGCGTAGTTCCACGTATTGCACCCCTCTGTGCCTCAATGCCAGAGTGGGCTTTTCGTTGTTGATTGGCACCTGTTTGGGCCGCACGGTCGTGTAATATTCATTTTCGATTTGCAATATATTGGCATTGAGCTGGCGGTATTCCCCATCAACAACGACACCAATCGCCTGGTACTTAGAGCAAGGGGTTTCAATGGCGTGGGTGAGACTGACGATATAGCTTTTTAGATCATGGTAACAAGCCTTGAAACCCGCCTCGATTCCTTTCTTGTTTTGATAACCGATATCGCCCATGCGCAATGAGGTGGCATAGGGATAGTAATATGTACTGTCATCGAATGCCTCCATATCAGTCGGCTTCCCGCCTAAGTACGACATGCAAACCGCCGGTGATGCCCCGAACAGGTAGGGAATCAACCAGCCAAAACGCTGCAGATTGCGGATCATGGAGAAATAGCCTGCAGAAACGAACTCCTGATGTGACCAGGTGTTTGCCTCTATCGCCTGTAACACCGGCCATAACGCTTCATTGACGGAATAGTTGAAATGAACACCGGCGATGACTTGCATCACCCGTCCATAACGGTATGCCAGCCCACGCCGATACACGTGTTTCATGAATCCCGCATTCGAGCTTCCATACTGGGCAATGGGAATGCCCTTTTCGGCAGACACGATGCAGGGCATACTGGCTCCCCACAGCAACTCCTCGCCAAGATGGTTATACACATGAGAGTGAACATGACACAAGAAACGTAGCGGCTCGTGCAGCGTAGCCGATGGCGGTGTGATCAGTTCAATAAGCGCTTCGGAAAAATCGGTGGTGATCCAAGGATGAGTCAAGGCAGAGCCGAGAGTCGCCGGATGAGGCGTCTGCGCGATACTCCCATCGGCGCCAACCCGCAACGCTTCTTTTTCGAGACCAATTAAACCGCCTTTAAGTAACTTCTGCTGATTTGAATTGATAAGTTGTGATAGGCGTTTTTCAGCAAGCTGATACAAAGTAACGCACTCCTGTTAATAGAACTTCGGACTAGCAACTACCCCAGATAACACCATCACACCGACTAGTGATCGAGGAATTGAATAGGAGTAATTCTCAAGCCATCAAAGCTCATATAATGCACAAAAACGTTAACGGGTATCGTTACTCTACTCAGCCCCGTCATGACCTAACATTGATGCGTTAGATTACACGAATAGGCCGATACGATGTTGTTAGACCGCATCAATGAGGTTCATCAGGCAAGGACCAATTAGGCCGTACGGGCACAGCTCCAAATTTGAATCCGCTGCACACCCGCCTGACGCAGTATACGCGCGAGTTCATTCACGGTGGATCCCGTCGTCACCACATCATCCACCACGGCGACATGCCGCATTGAGAGGGCTTGACGCACTTCAAACGCGCCCCGTATATTCTTTTTTCTAGCCTTAAGGGGAAGCTCCATCTGTGGCTGGGTGGGCTTTACTCTGATCACACTGTGGGAGTCAATGGGGATATTGAAACGTAGACTGAGATATCGGGCTAGCTCCAGCGATTGATTAAAACCCCGAGCCTGTAATTTTTGGTGATGTAAGGGTACTGGAAGCAGTACTTCCGGAAGTTCCAGCCCCTGTTGCGCTACGCAATCGGCCATCAGATGAGCTAACGACCTACCCGTGGATAATTGCCCATGGAATTTAAATCGCTGTATCAATCGGTTCACCGGAAAGGTGTACCGTAAGGGTGCTAAAGCAACATCGTAGTGAGGCGGCGTGTGCTGACAATGTCCACACAGAGTCATTCCCATCGATGGCAACGGTAACGCGCAGCGTTCACAGGCATTAAGAATTTTAGGCAGAGCGAAAGCGCAATCCTCACAGAGATCGAGCTCTCCCAAACCGGGAGCCATACACAGCAAACAGGTCGATGGATAAAGGAAGGATTGTATGTTTTTTAACCAATTGTAAAGCATTCGCCCCGCAAAAGATTGACAGCGCCATTCCGCTGGATAGACTACCATCGAGGCTCTACTGCGAAAAGCTTTTTTCTGATTCCAATCGATACCAACTAGAACGCATAGGCAAAGCTCCATGACAACGAAAAACAACCCCGCTCGCCATCACTGGACGAATGAAGAGATATCCGATCTGTATCATTTACCGTTTAACGACCTGCTTTTTCAGGCTCATAGCGTACATCGCGCGCATCATGATCCCAACACCGTCCAAATCAGCACTCTGCTGTCCATTAAGACCGGTGCATGCCCCGAAGACTGCGCTTATTGCCCGCAAAGCGCCCGCCATCATGCCGAAATCAACATTGAGCGATTGCTATCCGTAGAGGAAGTACTCAACCATGCGCAAGCAGCAAAAGACGAGGGCGCAACCCGTTTTTGCATGGGCGCAGCCTGGCGCAATCCCACCGACAAAAACTTGGAAAAAGTCATCGATATGATCAAGGCCGTTAAACACGAAGGAATGGAAACCTGCGTAACTTTGGGGATGCTTTCAGCCCAACAGGCGCAGCGTTTGAAGCGTGCAGGCTTGGATTATTACAACCATAACTTAGACACCTCACCTGAGTTTTACCACAACATTATTTCAACTCGCGAGTATCAAGACCGGCTAGACACCCTACAGCATGTGAGTGATGCTGGGATTCATCTGTGCTGTGGTGGCATTCTAGGCATGGGTGAATCGTGGCAGGATAGAGTCGGCCTATTGCAGCAGCTGGCTAATCTACCTAATCCTCCGGAATCCGTGCCGATCAATATGCTGGTTCAAGTAGAGGGTACCCCCTTGTATGGGACGGAGAAACTTGATCTTATAGAATTTATACGCACCGTTGCCGTTGCCCGAATACTCATGCCGAATTCCTATGTACGTCTTTCGGCTGGCAGAGAAACCATGAGTAGCGAAGCCCAGGCGCTATGCTTCTTTGCAGGAGCTAATTCCGTCTTTTATGGTGAAAAATTACTCACCACACCCAACCCATCCACAGAACGGGATAAAGTCTTGTTTGAGAGTCTTGGAATCCAGGCCCAAACCACGAGAAATGATCAGATGTCGAGTCCTGCCCGCGCACTCGGATAGGAAATTTATTAATCAATGAGAAGAGGTCGGCCCCGGTGGCCGTAGCTCACCGAGGGCCGACCCGAGAAGATTGGCAGTAAACCAAAAAAATTTTAAGTTTCCCCTCCCCCCTGAAGACCGCCTAAGTACGACGAGCTCCTGGGTAGAGCTAAACTCGCCAAAAACTTAGGTCCGCGAAAATTAATAGCGCCGTTATGTTAAAAAACTGCCTCTGAAAAGCCTCAGAAAATAATTTCTATCCCATCCTTTATTCTGAGGGGAACAAACTCACTCTTGCTTCAAATTCGGCAGTTTCGAATTGATGTAACTCACTTCCCCTACTTGTCAGCCTCCTATCGCCGATTGAGCGGGTCTAAATTCCCAATTGATAGCTAAGCTGAATCTATGCTATAGATTAAAAAAACGAGGGACTGATATCGTCCGATGCCCCTTAGCAGGCGGACTTCTCAGGATTATTTTGGCAACGACTGATGAGTTTTTCACAATTGCTGTTAGACAAATATCAATTATCCTGGACCTAATAAACCTACTGCTTCCTCGGAGAACCCATCCTGCATCATGACTCCTGATGAGCACAACCCCAATAGCCAGCTTGCAGGCAAAGACAAAACCACAGAGGCCCGTTCGATTATTTCGTTGTATGGTCATCTTAAGCTTTTGCGGGGTATTCGAAATTTAGAGGGGCAGTGTTTTCCGATTCGGCAACCTAATACCTTGATCGGGCGCAGCTCAGAATGTGATATTCAGGTCGTCGAGCCCGCCGTTTCACGCCGCCACGCAGAACTGGTTTGGGATGGGCAAAGGCTGATTCTTAGGCATCTTAGCCGGGTTAATCCTACATTGGTAAACGGTGTTTCCGTAACCGACAAACAGATTCTCTCAAGTGGTGATGAAATCGGTCTAGCCGATTTGGTGTTACTGCGCTTACATCTCCATGTCCCCGGAAGTCAACCCGCATGGCGACAGCCCGTTATCTCGTCTCATTCAGGAAATCTATCGCTGCAACATCGACTGGAGGAGAAATACCACTGGGAACAAGAAATCCTGGAGAAGTTTTCCGTGGTTGGAAGTTTTCTCGATATCGACGTGGTGGATTCCTATGGTATGAAGGTCGGCGAGAGTGCCCCTGAGCCCATCGTAGTGTCATTCGAACGCTTTCGCATCTTTTTGGGAAACGTGGTAATAGGACATGATGGTCACGTTCTGAATAGTAACGGCGACGAACTCATGTGCTTCTTTGATTCCATCATTCAAGCCGTCAGTGCGGCACAAGCAATCCTCGAGCGTTTAGATCGCTTTAACCAGGAGGATAACCTGCTGTCATTGCCATTCCGAGTCCGTATTGGCCTACACTCGGGAACGGCATTAGTCGATCGCGAACGCGGCGTAGCCTATAGCCCGGTGCTCGACATCGCTGGGCATTTGCAAAAAGCCGCTAGGGAGAATGAGTTGCTAATCTCAGAAGTTACTTTTCGGCAACTACCAGAAAACTACCCATTTGAGCCGGCTGGGCGCCTAAAACGAGAAAATTTGCTGGCTTACCGACTCTCTAAACAGCCTAAAGAGACAAAGCTCTGAGAGATGCCGCTGGTGCACTGGTGGTAACGCGCTAAATCCAGTAAAACTCCCTTACTCTTACCGCCTGTCTAACTCACACACTGACTATGATTGACTGGAGCCCTATTACCAGCGTTTTTTTAGACATGGACGGCACCTTGTTAGACCTGCATTTCGATAATTATTTCTGGCTGGAAGTGGTACCTCAATGTTATTCCCAAAAAAATGGATGCGACCAAGCACAGGCCAAGCAGGAGATCTATGAACGCTATCGCGCGGTAAAAGGCACGCTCCAATGGTATTGCGTTGATTATTGGGCCGCAGAATTACAGCTCGATATCGCTGGGCTTAAAGCGCAGCTCGCACACCTGATCTGTGTGCATCCCCATGTATTAGAATTTTTAGCCGGGTTGCGAACTCACGGAAAACGCCTTGTGCTCGTCACCAACGCCCATCAAAAAAGCGTCAACATCAAGTTAGCAACAACGAACCTAGCCCAGCATTTTGATCGAATCATCATCTCTCACGAATTGGGAGAGCCCAAAGAAAGTGAACGATTTTGGAGCTTGTTGAGCCAATATGAACCCCATGATCCGGCTGCCACCCTACTCATAGATGATAACCTCGCCGTGTTACGCGCCGCCGGTGCCAGCGGCATAGCCCATCTCTTGACGATTAAACGCCCCGACTCCCATGGCCATGAAATAGACAGTGGTGAATTCAAAGCGATTGACCATTTCAATCAGATCATGCCGCAGTCCTGAATCGGCTGCCTTACGCATGAACGCTCGGCTTGTTATGACGAGTGATTGCAAGCACGCCTTTCTCCAAAGGTGCGCTTAACCCAAGGTCCATTTTTTAAACCGTTGTTTGCAATAGGCCAGCAACGTTGCATAGTCAGGGAAATAGAAGTGAAAACCTTCCTCTGCGGGTGCATCGAATTCACAGTAATCATTGGAATGACTGCGGCATATATCGGGGCGATATTCATAAATGCCACATTCTCCATTCGGCCGTAAGTGGGTGCACGGCGTTTCGACTAATAGGAACCATTCCGAGGCATCTTTATAAACCTTGACCTGCTCATGTGAAACCAGCCAGAGCAAATATTCGAAATCGGTTTTTTTACGTGGCGTATCGATCGGTTGGGTGATATAGGTGCAACACTTTGAGTTGGTACACCGGCGGCACTTGCTTTGTTCAGCAACCGAAGCAACTCCATTGATCTTGATCGCGTCGAGTTTTGGCATAATCAGTGTCTAATCCGGTAGTCGATCCAACCGAAACGGTGTAAAAGCGATGCGTGACACAGCACTCAAGTAAGGCACGGTGAGTTCCCCTTCACTCAGGTTTCACTCATTGCAAATTCATACTGAGTTGTTGTCGGTTGGCCCGGTCCACTTCCATACGATCTTTCGAACATGCTGACGGATTGCCTTTTGGAAAACATTAAAACTGTAGATGAACGAGTTCCATACTCGCTACTGGAAATAAAAATGGGCGCCAGTATTCGCTCCCATTCCAACCCTACTCCGGTATCCGGCAAGCATTCATCCGCAGGCTGGTATTGATCGGTCAAGATTTCAAATATGGAGTCAAGCCGAGGAGTGTGCTGGTTCATCTCAGCCATGAACAACTGTTTCACGCGCTCCACCTTGGGCCAAGGCGTGTTCAATAATCGATTGCTGAGCGCATAGACCCCAGGCTCAAGTTGCAGCACTTCTTTCTGGTGATTAGAAAAATAGTACAAATCTTGATGATCACCCGCCAATAGATTAAATCCCGAATATTCGTGTGCTTCGGATTGCAGTGATTTCAGGTACAATGGAGCAGAATCCAAGCGACGCAAATACTCCGATACGAGCAATCCGCGGGATCTGGACTCCGGAAGCTGGAAAGCCGCATCTCGGTAATTGGTAACCGCGGCAAAATGGCCGTCGCGCGCCACTCCCAGCCAGGTGCCCCCTTTTAACAAGTCGCGGCCCGCAAGAATATGGGGGGCATCCTTCCAAAAAGCCAAGGGAGTGCTTGGGCGCCAATAATACTCATCCCGGTTGGCGGCCAAGATGAGGGGGAAATCATCGCGCTGTTTATAGGCGAAGACAATTAGGCACATATCATTACGATCTCAACGGTAGCCTATTTAACTGCATACGCTGCCAATCCATTGCCTAAACCAGGGGAATCATCCGGCTTCTGAACACGTAAATCTAATCATAATGGCGTCATATTCCGATCCCATGTGGGACGGGACACCAGAGTACGAGAATAATAGTTAAGCGATTTAAAATGAAAAACACCCCATTAACGTTCTTAAAAACCTTGCAGCCTCTGCGTATTATGTTGGCGCTAATCGCTCTAGTCCTGATTTTATTCGTTCCAAAATCGGGAACACAGGCGGTCTACGAAGGTATCGCAATTATCTCCACGATAATCCTACCCTCTCTCGTTCCCATGGTCTTTATGGGTTTGTTGCTTGACGCAGTGATGTCCCGGGTAATGCAAGTTGATTTGGCAGGCGAGGAAAAACAACGGTATCGATACATTATGTACCTTAACTTAGGCTTAGCTCTGTTGCTGCTGTTGCGGTGGTTGCCATTCTTTCTCAGTCTGGGAAGATTTGGCAACGCCTGACCTCAGACAAACACCCCCTGCTTACTTCGGCTCAGACGCCCTCCCTGGCTTCCAGAGACTACCTAAAGCACGACAAAAATCACTAGCTAGGTTATCACCGATGGGCGGGTGCGGCCCGTGTAGTGCTCAATCTGACCAATTTCACCCGCAATCGCAATCAACTCCGCTAGGGCTTGCTGGGAATCCTCCCCCTGCTTCTCCGGGTTGGGTTCAAAACGTTCCACATAGACCCGTAAGGTTGCGCCGGCGGTGCCCGTACCCGACAATCGAAAAACGACGCGGGAGCCATCAACGAAACCAATGCGTATGCCTTGCCGCTCACTCACGCTGCCATCGACCGGATCGGTGTAGGCAAAATCATCGCTAAAAGCTACCGTGTAATTACCAAACGGCTTGCCGCCGAGTTTACCCAATTGACTACGTAATCTTTCCATAAGAGCCCCTGCAGCATCCGCGGAAATTTCCTCGTAGTCATGCCGCGAATAATAATTGCGACCAAAATGCCGCCAGTGGTCTGTTACGATCCCCTCCACGGATTGGCGCTTTAATGCGATCAAGTTGAGCCAAAATAAGACGGCCCAAAGCCCGTCTTTCTCTCGCACATGATCGGAGCCCGTGCCAAAGCTTTCCTCTCCGCAGAGGGTGATTCGCCGATCGTCCAATAGATTTCCGAAGAACTTCCAACCCGTTGGGGTTTCATAACACGGCACACCGATAGCTTCCGCCACCCGATCCACCGCTTGGCTTGTAGGCATCGATCGGGCAACTCCCACGACCCCCTGTTTGTAACCGGGTATATGATGCGCATTCGCCGCCAGCACAGCGAGGCTATCACTCGGGGTTACGAAAAAGCGACGCCCGAGAATCATGTTGCGGTCCCCGTCTCCATCCGCGGCCGCGCCAAAATCGGGGGCTTGTGGGCCAAAAAGAAGAGACACTAGATCCTTAGCATAGGTCAGATTCGGATCCGGATGCAGTCCACCAAAGTCTTCCAGTGGCTGGGCATTCACCACGGTGCCAGGTTCCGCACCCAGCCTCGTTTCTAAAAGTTGGGTGGCATAGGGACCTGTCACTGCATTCATGGCATCAAAGCGCAGATGAAACTGGCCAGAGTTAAACATTTGGTGAATCCGATCGAAATCGAATAACGCCTCCATGAGAGCAGCGTAATCGGCGACTGGATCGAAAACTTCCACCGCCATGCCGGCAAGCCGAGATTCACCGGGGCGATCGAGGTTTACCGGGGCGTGATCGAGGATCTTGTATTCTGAGATCTTTTGCGATTGCGCGTAGAAACGATCGGTAAGCATTTCCGGGGCCGGCCCACCGTTAGCGGCATTAAACTTGATGCCAAAATCGGCATCCGGCCCACCGGGATTATGGCTAGCCGAGAGGATGATGCCACCATAAGACTCGTGACGGCGTATCACACAGGATGCTGCGGGTGTAGACAGCAATCCCCCCTGTCCCACCAAGACCCGGCCCACGCCATTGGCCGCCGCCATGCGCAATATGATCTGAATAGCCTCTCGATTATAATATCGGCCGTCTCCGCCCAAAACGAGAGTACTGCCCTGCAACTCATCCAAGCTATCAAAGATGGATTGGACGAAATTCTCCAAGTAGTTGTTCTGTTGAAAAACATTGACCTTCTTACGAAGTCCCGATGTTCCGGGTTTCTGGTCATCGAATGGTTGTGTTGTTAGTGTGTTTACGCTCATAGATCATGACTCCCCGCAGTTACAAAATACCTAGAATATGCACCCGCTCTAACTACACCCGCAACGATTACTCAGCAGCCCACCTCGCCCTATGTAGCTAAATCCCTGCAGAAATCTCAAGCCCGTAGGAATTCTGTCAATCCCATGAAACGACCAACCTTAAACGTTTCGGTAAAAATTCAATCGCTTAGCAAAAGATACCGTACCGTATTGGGTGTATCAAACCGAGTGGATACAATGTTATTCAAACCAGTTGGTCAATCTCACTAGGTAGCCAGTCTAGCTGGATATCGCATCCAGCCGTCGTTACCTGAGAGCCAACTTGCTTTATCATAATGCCATAATTCTTCCTTCTTGGCTCAGCTGCAGCGTGTTAATCCAATCAATCATGAGGAGATAGTGTTTTCCAGGGTACGACGGTAGGTCTACTCATGGGATCCGAGTGAGATCAAGTCTCCGCTTGGGCATCGAAACCGGCATTGCCTACTGGTTGATGATTAGCCTCCGAGAACGGAATTGCGCGGCAGTGCCTTGTGGTGTCGAATGCGTTGCGTACAGCTTGTGTTATGCGCAGCAGAAACTCGCTCATGGGCATCATTGTTGGGCTGTATGGCCATGATTTTGACGATTATTCCCTAAATAAAGAACCTGGATATGAAGCTGAGAAGCCAAATATTGCTGCTACTTTTTCTGTTTGGCTTCGTTCCGGTCTTCACCGCATTGGCAATCAATCTGCCCTTGGTTATGGGCCGTTTAGAATGGTTTTATCACAAGGCCTATCTGCAGAACCTGAGGGCGGATTTCAGGGATCTAGACCAACATCTGGCCAGCCGAGTGGAAATGGTTCGGCTATTAGCCAAACTCCCCGAGCCCGGTTTCATTCTAAGTTCGTCCCAGAAGGACAATTCCGAGGAACTTGAAGCGGCGAGAAATCGCTATACAGACTGGATCAATCAGTTAACGGGAGACCAACAGGATATCAGTCAAATTGTCTTCCTTGACAATCACAACCATGAGCAATTTCAATTGGTACGCAGCCGTGATGTGCGAGCGTTCACCCCCATAAGCGATGCTACGAATTTACTCGAACCACAGCAGTTACAAGCCACATTGCGACTTAAGTCAGGGGGCGTGCTGACCAGTCCTATCAACATTAATCCTAATGCCGGGAAATCAGCTTCCGACCGGTATATGACATTACATCTTATCAGCCCCATCTACCCACCCGCCCCCACCGATCAATCTAACGATGCTGCCGGTCCGGCATTAGGCGCCGTCATCATAACGATTGATGTTGGCGGGATAGCCAGAGTCTATGATCAAACCTATTGGGTGCTAGACAACGGTAGTTACTTAGAGTCGGAGAGGTTAAAACCAGGAAAAAACTCCCAAGCAAAACCTTCGGCTTTCAGCGATTTCCCGGGGCTTAAGCAGATCTTTGCAGAAAATAAGCTTGCCCTCTGGGAGGGGCCTCAAGGCAAGAAAGTCATCTGGGTGCCCCTCTTCGCGACCGAACGCTCAGGGCCCCTTTGGGTCGGCCGTGAAGTGGATCCCTCGCCTATCGCCTATATTCGGCGTGAATTGGAAATAAGGGTGCTGCTTATTCTTCTAGGATTATTCGCTATCATCCTGATGTGTGCGCGCTGGTTTGCCGTCAGGGCAGAACGCTTTGGGCAAGAGCTCATAACCGGCCTCAGCCAAGTGCTGAATCAATCCAAATCCGTGACCTTCTCCTGGAATGGTCCACAAGAACTGCAGGCATTGGGATCACAACTCTCTCGGCTATCCCGGGATCACGCGAGCAACAACGCGGCGCTGAGAGCTCATGCCCAGGAGCTAGAAGAAACCAACCGTTATAAATCAAAATTCCTAGCTAATGTCAGCCATGAGTTACGCACCCCATTGAATTCCATTTTACTATTGTCGAAACTTCTAGCCGACGGTAGCCTTCCCGCAGCGCAGAGTAAGCAAGCTCAAGTGATCTACGAAGCTGGGATAGATCTCATGGAGATGATTGGCGAGCTCCTCGATCTAGCACGTCTTGAGGCTAGAAAAACCACGCTTGAGATCACACAAGTCAATTTGGCCGGATTATTGGAAGGATTAAAAGATCTTTTTGAACCACAATTCCAACTCAAGAAACTTTGGTTAAAACTTGAAATCGACTCCAACACGCCTCATGAGATCCGCACCGATGAAGCTAAGCTAAGCCAAATACTCAAGAATTTTCTTTCTAATGCCGTCAAGTTTACCGAACGGGGCGGAGTCGTACTAAAGCTTGAAAAAAACGCAGCCAACAACGCCAATAGCTATCCAATACGCATCAGTGTACGAGATACCGGTGTCGGAATCCCTGCAAACAAACATAGGATCATTTTTGAGGTATTTGAGCAGGCGGATAGCTCCACCCGACGCCGCTACGGTGGAACAGGTCTGGGCTTGGCGATCAGCCGTGAACTGGCGCATCTTTTAGGCGGACTCATTGAACTGGGTAGTCAGGAGGGTCAAGGATCCACCTTCGCGCTGTTATTACCTGCATCACTGGCCTCATCGTCCAAAGCGCTCACGGTGGATCGGACGGAGAAGGAACCGGCGATCTCCAGCAACCGACATGAAGCCTTACCCACAGCCGATTTCAATGGCAAAAAGGTGCTGCTGGTGGACGATGACCTGCGTAACCTTCTGGCGCTGACACCTTTGCTTGAAGCCTGGAAAATTGAAGTCACTGCCGCCGGGGATGCTCAGGAAACGCTTGACACCTTAGAAGACAATGTCGAGTTCGAACTCATTCTAATGGACATCATGCTGCCGGATAACGATGGCTTCCAAATCATTAACCGAATCCGCCAAACCCCGCACTTCAAACAACTACCGATCATCTGCCTAACGGCTAACACCGCCCCCCATATTCGCCAACGATGCCTCGATAGTGGAGCAAATGAGTTGATCGAAAAGCCGGTAGATCCCCTGGGTTTGCTAGCCACGTTAAAACACTATCTAATCGTTCCCGAAGCGGATGTTGATCAAAACTAAGTTCTCATGAAACGTTATTCCGGATTCAAGCTCCTCATCGTAGACGACCTACCTAATAATCTATTCGCACTACGAGTATTGATAGAAAAATTCATGGACGTGGAGATCGTTGAAGCCAGCTCTGGGCACGAGGCTCTGAATATTGCCCGCCAACAACCCAATATTGACCTCATCATTCTGGACATTCAGATGCCGGATATGGATGGTTTTCAAACGGCATCGATGCTGAAGATTCGGGCGAAGACCCGCAATATTCCCATCATTTTTCTCACTGCCGCCTTCAAAACCGAAGAGTTCCAACAAAAAGGGTATGAAGTCGGTGCGGTCGACTATCTGCTCAAGCCTATCGATGACAACCAGCTTATCAATAAAATTAGCACCTACTTCCGGCTTATTGATAAAGAGCGCACACTGAATCAACGGCTGGAGAAAGAAGTCGCCACACGTACCAAAGAACTTCGCCAAGCTCAAAAATATCTGCAAAATATCATTGATACTATGGGGGAAGCGCTGTTGGTATTGACGCCTCAAGGCATCATTAAATCCGTCAATCCTGCAGCATGCGCCATGCTCGACTACAGTGCAGCTGATCTTTTAGGGATGTCGATTGGCGATGTGTTTGAAGAAGATGAGCAAGAACAGGCCAAGGCCTTTATGGGAGTTTGGTTGGAAGCGCTTATCCGTACTGGGGTCATTAGCAACATCGAGGCACGCTTTATTGCCAAAGACCACCGGCGTATCCCGATCCTGTTTTCCCGCACGGCGATGAAAAATGCCCAAAATGAGGTGACTGATATCATTTGTATCGCGAGAGATATGACCGACTATCGCGGTGCCGATGATGATCCTTGAAGGTTTGCGCTCGAACACCCCGGCACGTGTCTAGCCCGTCACAATACTGTGGATCATTAGTGAGGGACTCACGAGATCGCCGACTGGATAAAGGCGGCCGATAAACAAACTCCGGATTCATTAGGTTAGTGTGACAATTAACCAGATATATCTGCTAATATACTAATTTATCAGCCCTGGCACGGAGATAGTTAAATGAACAAACTAATAAACTCACATACTAACTCACCCACTTCAGAAGAAGGCGCGCTTTTAACCGCTAACGCGCTTAAAGCCATGGCCCATCCCCTGCGCTGGAAGATAATCTGCACCCTCGGGAATAACGAGCTTTCCGTGGGAGAAATCGTAGAGAAGACCGGGACTAGTCAAAGTAATATATCTCAACATTTAGACCAGCTCAAAAACAAACATATTCTCACTTCACGTAAGGAAGCCAACCGGGTTTTTTACAGAATTCGTAATGATCAATTGTTAATGCTCATTGACACGATGCGTGAAGTGCTGTGCCCGGCCAATCTAAATGACAACCATCCACGCCACCCCGGTTAAAAATAAGTCTCCGCTGCCAGCCGCGGTGGTTTCTGCCTAGATGGTGGAAAGAACTTACGAAGCCAAAGTCTTTCCACTGGAGCCCTATCTTATAGGGACGCATTAATCGGGCGTCTCTGGGTAAACCCTTCGTCAACATCGTCTTCCGGTGCTTAACCCAATATGGTTTGGATTCTTCGTTCTGGCCTCTATTGCGGGAGTGTATCAGTGGTTGATAAACGGTCGCGGGGAGATTTTTTCCCTCCTTGTGCGATCCATCTTCGATATGGCCGCCCTCGGGGTGAATATCGCGATAGGCCTGATCGGGGTTATGGCATTGTGGCTAGGCCTTTTTGCAATCGCAGACAAAGCGGGATTAATTAATCTATTATCCCGGTTGCTCACCCCCTTATTTACGCGCCTCATGCCCGAAATTCCTGCTGGGCATCCGGCTCTCGGATCGGTCACCATGAATCTCGCCGCGAATATGCTCGGACTGGACAATGCGGCAACCCCTTTAGGACTCAAGGCTATGCAGGATCTGCAATCGCTTAATCCGTGCCCGACCACCGCGAGTAACGCACAGATCCTATTCTTGGTATTGAATACATCTTCCGTCACCCTGCTGCCAGTAACCATTTTTCTATACCGAGCCCAGCAGGGTGCCACGGATCCGGCGTCGGTATTCATCCCAATTTTACTCGCCACCAGCGCCTCCACCCTTGTCGGGGTGATGGCGGTCGCCTGGGTGCAGCGTCTAAAAGTTTTAGATCCGATAGTCCTCGCCTATTTTGGTGGATTCGCCCTCTTGATGGCTGGATTAATCAGCCACTTAGCTACGCTTCCTGCCAAGGTCCTCATGGAACAATCCAGCTTGGTTGGAAACCTTCTATTGTTTAGCCTCATCATGGTATTCCTAAGCGCAGGGGTTTATCGAAAAATAAACGTTTATGAGACGTTTATTGAAGGCGCCACGCAAGGCTTTGAAGTCGCCTTAAGGATTATTCCCTATCTGATCGGGATGCTCGTAGCCATTGGAGTTTTCAGAACCAGCGGCGCGCTGGAGACCGCATTAACGGGAATCCAATGGCTTTGTACTCAGATGGGAGTCAATACGGATTTTATACCGGCCCTGCCTACCGCCTTGATGAAACCCTTGAGCGGCAGCGGCGCACGAGCCATGATGTTGGAGACGATGCATACCTATGGAGTGGATTCTTTCCCGGCTAAACTGGCCACTATTGCCCAAGGCAGCACCGAAACCACGTTTTATGTACTCGCCGTCTATTGCGGAAGCATCGGTGTACGTCGCGTCCGTCATGCGCTTACGTGCAGCTTGTTAGCAGATGTGGCGGGCATTGTGACAGCCTTCGTGGCAGGTTATTGGTTTTATCACTAAATCTAAGCTTTGATTGTGTGGCTGAGCAATCGCTCAGCCCATGCGATCTCAAGTACTCAGGAAACACACTATTACGAGTGCGCAACGGGATTGTGGCGATCACTCCATTTGATTGACCAATTCCAGAACCCTTACCGCATGCCCGTTGGCTTTCACACCATACAACGCATGTCGCACTATGCCCTTGCGGTCGATGATAAAAGTTGAACGGACGATGCCTTGATTTTTATTCTCGTTTTTTCCCATCGTTTGCCAGACGCCGTAGCTTTCACACACTTCACCGTCTGGATCCGATAGCAGCTGCACCGTTAAACCGTGTTTATCCCTAAAAGCAGCATGGGCCATGCAGTTTTCTTTGTTAACACCCAGAACGACCGTATTCAATGTATCGAACTCTTCGTTCATGTCGGTGAAATCGATCGCTTCTCGGGTACAACCTGAGGCACCGTCTTTAGGATAAAAATACAGCACCACGTTTTTATGGCCTCTAAACGCGGAAAGCGATACTTTCTTCATGTCTGAATCGAGCAGAGTGAATCCTGGGGCAGGTTGACCACAACGCACCATAACGCTTCCTCTTGCCTTATCTTATGATGATGAAAGATACCTCAATCAACTGCCATGGAGCGAAACTACGTTAGATTGCCACTTGACCGGTTTGCGTGGGGACATTAATCCTGGAGTTTTCTAGGAAACAATACAGCTCCCCCTGGAACGCCTGCGAAGAATACACTCTGCAGGTTGCCTATGTTGTATATAACTAATTATAAATTATCAAGCGTATTAGGATTGGGAAACCGGCTGTGAACTCAAGTATAAACCGCTGCTTAAGCCAATCGGGCATATATGCTTTTCGCTTCTCTAAGCGCCTGTTTCAAATCCTTAGCGAGGCAACAATAATGCCCCATTTTTCGTCCGGTCCGAGCCTCAAATTTGCCATAAAGATGCAATTTTGCATTGGGATGATTCAATAATACGTTCCAATGGGGAGCGCCATTCTCCCACAATTCACCTAACAGATTGACCATGACCACCGGGGACAATTGCGTCGTCTCACCCGCGGGCAAGTCACAGATCATCCGAACCTGCTGCTCGAACTGGGAGGTAACGCATGCATCCAAGGTATAGTGACCGCTATTATGCGGCCGGGGGGCAACTTCATTGATCAGCAACTGCCCCCCTGTGGTAAGGAAAAACTCTACGGCCATCACCCCGCAATAATCCAAAGCCTGCGCAAGTGTGGCAGCCGACTCTAGGGCCACGCTCGTAAGTGTGGTGTCCACCCGTGCCGGCACCACACTCATGTGCAAGATGGCATTGTAATGTTCATTCTCCACTACGGGGAAACTGACAACGCGTCCGTTTGGGGATCGTCCTAGAATTACGGAGATCTCCCCTAGCAGATCGACGTGTTCTTCCAATACACAAGCCATATTACCGAGCGCATGGAAGGCTTGTGCGGCCTCATCCGGATCGCTGACCATAATTTGTCCCTTACCATCGTAGCCGAGCGAGGAACGTTTTAAAATATAAGGCGGAGTGAGTGCCTCACAGGCGGTGTGGAGTTGCTGCAGGTTGTGCACGGCGCGAAATGGGGCTGTGGGTAGACCGAGTTGATTGATAAAGCGCTTTTCTTTTATACGCTCTTGGGTCAATTCAAGGGCGCGAGCGGATGGGCGCACCAGACACCCCGCCTCCAACCGAAGGAGCGTCTCGGCAGGAACGTTTTCGAACTCCGTGGTAACCACAGCACAGAGATTTGCGAGCTGGTCCAAAGCCCAGGCATCGGTGTAGGACGCATGCAGATGTTGATCGGCAATCCGACCGGCGGGACTATCAGGATCCGGATCAAGCACCACCACGTGATACCCCATCGTATGTGCGGCCATAGTAAACATCCGGCCTAACTGGCCGCCCCCCAACATACCCAGGGTTGCACCGGGTAAAATCATGTTTGAGATGGGAGGGTCATGCGCAATACGTCATCGTGCTGGTTTTGTCGAAACTCACGTAGTCTTGCCGTTAGAGCCGGGGTTTCGATAGCCAGTAAGGCGACGGCAAATAAACCGGCATTCACGGCACCGGCCTCACCTATGGCAAAAGTAGCCACAGGAACTCCTTTTGGCATCTGCACGATCGAAAGTAACGAGTCCTGGCCGTTGAGATATCTGGAAGGAACCGGAACAGCTAACACCGGGAGCGTCGTTATAGCCGCTAGCATGCCAGGTAAATGAGCGGCTCCTCCGGCACCGGCAATAATACACTTTAGTCCCCTGGATGCGGCGGAGTGCCCATACTCATAAAGCACATCGGGGGTACGATGGGCGGAAATCACTCTGGATTCAAATGGAATATCGAATGCCTGAAGCTGCTTTACTGTATATTCCATCACCCTCCAATCGCTTGCGCTGCCCATAACCACCCCCACTATAGGCTCCATCGACTGTTGTGACATATCCATTAATCCCATTAAATAATAAACTATATATTCTCTCTAAACCCAGCGCCTCTTGCCAGTCTGCGATAGCGAGTAAATCCAGTATAAAATTGCATGTTTTATCCGCTCTCAATATCCGTGGAAATCCACCGATCAACGACTTATCGGCCCGAGACGCCACTGACCATCATTGAATCCCTCGCTGATCTGCCATAAAAAATGTTGCACGCTCTATAGGGCTAAGACTGATGCCTAATACACTCTTCGAATCCAATATTCCAGGCTTGAAGCTACATCACCGCGGAAAGGTGCGCGATATTTATGATCTGGATCAACAAAGCCTGTTAATTGTCACCAGCGACCGAATCTCGGCTTTCGATGTGGTGCTGCCCACCCCTATTCCGGGTAAAGGCGCTCTCCTCACGGCAATCTCCAACTTTTGGTTCGAAAGATTCAAACACTTAATCCCAAACCATCTAATCAGTCTAAGCTTGGAATTTATACTTGAGGATGCAGCCTTGCGACATTCAATAAGGGAGCGTTCGGTCATCGTACGAAAACTAAAGCCTCTACCGGTGGAAGCCATTGTCCGAGGCTATCTCAGTGGATCCGCTTGGCAGGAATATCAGCGCCATGGTGAGCTCTTCGGTTTCCACTTGCCGCGGGGCTTGAGGCAGGCAGACCAACTGCCAACTCCGCTATTTACACCCTCCACCAAGGCCGCACCAGGCGAACACGACATCAACATCGACATGCCCCAACTGGTTAAGCTATTGGGTAGGCCCTTAGCTACACAAATACAGAATGTCAGCCTTGAAATCTATCGGCAGGCCGCCGCCTATGCTTATACCCGAGGGATTATCATCGCGGATACCAAATTCGAATTTGGACTGGATGACGAGGGAAGATTAGTCTTGATCGATGAAGTGCTCACACCGGACTCTTCCCGCTTCTGGCCGATCGAATCCTATGCTCCCAACCGTAACCCACCAAGTTTTGATAAGCAGGCCGTACGCGACTATCTGCAAACTCTGCAATGGGATAAGAGCGCACCTGGGCCTCAACTTCCACCTGAAATCGTCAACCAAACCGCCGAAAGATATCGGCGGGCATATCAGTCATTAGTACGCTAATTGGAACCGTTCTATATTGCTCTGTTTAATTAATCGCTTCAGTTTTTCAAGCATAGCTCATTTATTGCCTCCGAGTCTTTGGGCAAATAAAGCGCATCAGCTTTTTAGATTTCATGGCTCATATCGAAGCTGTGTAGAACTTGGGAGATTTGAAATTTTCGTTCGCCTAAATCCCCAATTTTCACGGAGCTTAGAAGAGCGCCGCAATTGCGTGATAAAGCCTTTTAAATCAGCCAAGATCAGCTAATAAGTCTGCACATACGAGGCTAACACGACTCCCCCTATCTCCACTCATTGCATCCAATTACACCATGTATCGTTGCAGAACTAGGCTAGTTCAAGGTACCTATGGCATGGTTCGGGATTGAATGCGCAATTTCTGAACGGCAAAGTTCCAGGAGCATACAGACGGCGGATTACGCTGCAGTTTCATGCACAAAACCCCTAATGTAATTTACCTCAGACCGACCTAAAAGAAAATCTTAATGGCCTCCCCAGCACCTAAGATTAAGCTCAGCGGACTGGCTTTAAGACTAGTCAACGACGGCCTTCTTAGTGACGTGGATGCAGCAGCCGCCCAGGAAGAGACCCAGCGGCAGCATGTCTCGATGGCGAAGCATCTAATCAAGCAGAACCTGGTCAGTCCCGCTGATTTTGCTATGGCGGCTTCGAGTGAGTTTGGTATCCCTGTCTTCGACCTCAATGCGCTGGACCGGGGAGACATTCCCAAAGATATCATTGACAAAAAAATTGAAGAATTGCTGCGTAAGCGCCAAGTTTTGCCTATTTTTAAACGTGGGAATCGGTTATTTGTAGCCATATCAGACCCTATAAGCATGGTGGCTTTGGATGAAATCACCGCCAGGACAGGGATGCCCACCGAACCCATTTTTGCCGAGGAGGATAAACTCTCCCGGATACTGGAAGCCGTACTCCAGGAGAACGATAAGACCTTTGAAGACATCAACGATGAGTTTGATGCCATCGAATTCGACACGGAAGCTGAAAATAACGCTCCGGACGCTAGTGCTTCAGAGGCCGATGAAACCCCTATCGTACGCTTTGTTAATAAGATCTTACTGGATGCCATCAACAAGAAGGCCTCGGACATCCATTTCGAGCCCTATGAAAAATTCTTTCGCGTACGTCTCCGACTGGATGGCGTGCTGCAAGAAGTGGCCAATCCACCGGTCAATCTCGCACCACGCATTTCGGCGCGCCTTAAAGTGATGTCCCGGTTGGACATCGCCGAACGACGTGTACCCCAGGATGGTCGGATTAAGATGCAACTCTCAAAAAATCGCGCGATTGATTTCCGGGTTAATAGCTGTCCCACCTTATTCGGTGAAAAAATCGTACTGCGAATCCTGGATCCTAGCAGTGCGACGTTGGGTATCGACGCACTGGGTTATGAAGCAGAGCAAAAGCAACTCTACCTCAATGCGCTCTCCAAGCCTTATGGAATGATCTTGGTCACCGGCCCTACAGGGAGCGGTAAAACGGTCTCGTTGTATACTGGACTCAATATCCTGAATACCCTAGATCGAAACATTTCCACGGCAGAAGATCCAGCCGAAATCAATATGCCAGGCGTCAACCAGGTCAACGTCCATCCCAAAGCTGGATTGACCTTCGCCTCGGCTCTGCGCGCTTTCCTGCGCCAAGATCCCGATGTGATTATGGTTGGAGAGATACGTGATCTAGAAACCGCTGAAATCGCCATCAAGGCCGCACAGACGGGCCATCTGGTATTGTCCACCTTGCATACCAATGATGCACCGCAAACCCTCACCCGCCTCGCAAACATGGGGGTACCGCCATATAACATCGCTTCGGCAGTGAACTTGATCATCGCGCAACGTCTAGCCCGCCGGTTGTGTGAAAAATGCAAGATAGCGGATGAAGTGCCCAAAGAGGCGCTTCTTAGGGAGGGCTTTGAAGAATCCGAGTTGGCAGAGCTTCAGTTATATAAGGCACTCGGCTGCGATCATTGCAACAACGGCTATAAGGGGAGAGTCGGCATCTATCAAGTCATGCCCGTTTCAGAGACGATGGGCCGAATCATCATGGAAGGCGGTAATTCGATGCAACTTGCGGAACAAGCCCAAAGCGAGGGCATCCCTGATTTGCGGGCTTCAGGCCTGCAAAAGGCCCGTGCTGGAATTACCAGTCTCGAAGAAATCAATCGTGTAACCAAGGACTAAGTTATGGCGACTCAAGCAACCACGCTCGTCACCTTCGTTTGGGAAGGCAAGGATAAAAAGGGCGGCCGGGTAAAGGGCGAATTGCAGGCTTCTAATGAGATGCTACTCAAGGCCGAACTTCGGCGCAGAGGCATTTTTCCCCTGAAGGTGCGTAAGAAACCGAAGTCATTATTTAGCGGAAGGAAGAAAATTACGGGGAAAGATATCTCGGTGTTCGCGCGCCAACTCGCCACGATGATGGCGGCGGGCGTTCCTCTGGTTCAATCTTTCGATATCATTGGGCGAGGCCATGACAATCCTTCCATGCAGGAGTTGATCATGAGCATAAAAGCCGATGTTGAGAGTGGTACCAGCTTATCGGAAGCTATGCAAAAACATCCGGCGCATTTTGACCCTTTATTTTGTAATCTTGTCGGCGCCGGAGAGCAGTCCGGTGCCCTCGATACACTGTTGGATAAGATTGCCACCTACAAGGAAAAGACCGAAGCACTCAAGGGCAAAATCAAAAAGGCCTTGTTTTATCCCACCGCAGTGCTTATCGTAGCTTTCATCGTTACCGCGATTCTCTTGATCTTTGTTGTGCCTCAATTTCAGGAGCTTTTCCAGGGCTATGGGGCTGATCTACCGGCATTCACGATGTTTGTCATTAAGATTTCCGAACTTTTTCAAAATTGGTGGTGGGCAATTTTCGGCGGCATTGGGGTGGCCGTTTATGCTTTTTTTCAGGCGAACCGGCGTTCGCCTAAGTTCCACCGCGCGGTGGATCTCTTCGCGTTGAAAATACCGGTTGTGGGCGATATTTTAAAGAAATCGGCAATTGCTCGATTCGCGCGCACACTATCGACAATGTTCGCCGCAGGCGTTCCCCTGGTAGAAGCAATGGATTCGGTTGCTGGAGCGACGGGTAATGAACTTTACAAGGAGGCCACCCTAAAAATGAAAGACGCCGCCGCTACCGGCACGCAATTGCAGCAGACCATGCAAGAGACCGGGATATTCCCGAATATGGTGGTGCAGATGGTGGCTATTGGCGAAGAGTCCGGTTCTTTAGACGATATGTTGGGCAAAGTCGCCGATTTCTTTGAAGAAGAGGTAGATAACTTGGTCGATGGTCTAAGCAGCTTACTGGAACCGCTGATCATGGCCGTGCTGGGCGTCTTGGTGGGAGGGCTCGTCGTAGCCATGTACCTGCCGATCTTCAAGCTCGGCTCAGTCGTTTAGTATTATTGATCAAGGCCCAATTTAAGCATGGGGATTGAAAGCTTATTTGAAAGCTATCCGTCAAGTTTTTTCGTTACGGTTGTCCTCTTCGGACTGATTATTGGCAGTTTTTTAAATGTTGTCATCTATCGTTTGCCAATAATGTTATGGCAGCAATGGCGATCTGAATGTGAAGAGTGGTTGGCAAACGCTGATACCGCAACTCCTAAACAAGACGAACCCTACAATCTCGTTTTCCCACGGTCGAGCTGCCGGAGTTGTGGACACCTCATAAGGGCCGCCGAGAATATTCCCGTAATAAGTTACCTTGTACTACGTGGCCGCTGCGCCTCGTGTGGCGCACCGATTTCATTACAATATCCCCTGATTGAGCTTCTCACGGCAGTGCTCTCGTTTACGGTAGCCTGGCATTTCGGCTACAGTTGGCAAACCGCCGCAGGCTTATTGCTAACATGGGCGATTCTCGCTCTGAGCATCATTGATTTGCAAACGAAGCTCTTGCCCGACGCCATTACCTTGCCTTTCCTATGGCTTGGTTTATTAATTAATATGGCGCACACGTTTACCGATCTTCCATCCAGTGTGCTCGGCGCGGTGCTCGGTTACCTCAGTTTGTGGACAATTTACCAGCTGTTTAAACTTCTCACCGGCAAAGAGGGCATGGGCTATGGCGATTTCAAGCTCCTGTCGGTATTCGGAGCCTGGCTGGGGTGGCAGAGATTACCGCTGATTATATTGCTTTCCTCTTTAGCCGGGGCAATTGTGGGAATCGGTTTGGTATTATTCAAAGGGCAGGATAAAAATTGCCCTCTCCCATTCGGACCCTATCTTGCGGTTGCGGGCTGGATCGCGCTGTTGTGGGGAAATGAGATCACTAACACTTATCTTGAATATGCTATAAATTAAAAACCCTTGAACGACTATTACGCTGCAACGATTCACTGTAGTCACTGTGAGTCAATACGAATATCTGCTTGATAATAGAACATGCTCAATGTGGGACTTACAGGAGGGATAGGAAGCGGGAAAACCACGGTGGCCGATCGCTTTAAACGATTTAATGTACCCCTCATCGATGCCGATGTGATTACCCGCGAGTTGGTCTTGCCAGGATCCCCGGCACTCGCTAGTATCGTACAACGTTTCGGTGAAACGGTCTTACATCAAAGCGGGGAGCTGGACCGTCGCCAATTGCGAGAAATCGTGTTCCACGACCCGAAGGCAAAGAAGGATTTGGAAGCTATTCTGCATCCAGGAGTGCATAAGGAAATCGCCGAACGGTTAGCCGGGATTTCTGCACCCTATGGCCTCGCGGTAGTACCCCTGCTGGTAGAGACAGGCATGAGTGATCTATTCGATCGGATTATCGTCGTGGATTGTGATGAAGCAGAGCAAATTAAACGCGTGATGCAACGCGACGCCTGCTCCGAACAACACGCTCAGGCGGTACTGCTGACCCAAGCCAATAGGGCGGCACGCTTGGCTATTGCCACAGATGTCATCCACAACGGGGCTGATCTCGCCCAACTCGATCTGGCAGTTAAACGGCTTCATTACCGCTTGCTTGAACTTGCGGGCAAAGCATCATAAATACGAATCGCAACCTACGTACAATTTTCAGGATCTTCGGGTGACTCAAAAAATCGTATTTGAGCAACCGCTGAATGAACGTGTACGGATGTTTCTCCGTATTGATCGGCTCATCCAACGATTTGCTCATTATATTCATGGCGAAACGGTGTGGGATACCCATTGCGCATTGGTTACCCTATTGGAACTCGCCGACTTGGCGGCCCGTGGTGATCTTAAGAGTGAACTCATGAAGGAACTCGAACGCCAGATTAAAAATATGGAGGGCCTAAGCCATATTCCGGGAGTAGATCGAGCTCATCTGCAACGCATTATCGACCAGCATCGCGCTCACGTTAACGAGTTACACGATTTAACCGGCCAACCGGGAGACCAGCTCAGAAGCAACGAATTCAGCAATAGTATACGTCAACGCTTATCCATCCCTGGGGGAACCTGCGAATTTGATCTACCCGCTTATCATTACTGGCTGTCCCAACCCGTTGCCATCCGACACCGCACGTTGGGACTTTGGATCGAGCCTTTTCAACACATCCACCAATCGGTAAGGCTCATTCTACAACTCATCAAAGATAGCGTGATTCCAGCTAAGCTATGCGCAGCACAAGGTTTCTATCAACAAAACCTTGAAGTCAATCCGCTCTACCCCTATCAGCTCGTTCGTATTGCGTTGCCTAGCAATTCACCCGTTTATCCTGAAATCAGCGCGGGGAAACATCGGTTTGCGGTGCGGTTTTTAGAATTACCCTCGGTTGAATCGCATGCGGCCCAAACAAGCCAGGACATCGAATTCGAGCTAGCGTGTTGTGCCCTATAGAATGCGGATTCACCAGCCACAAAGGCTAAATCGTAGTTACCATTATTGTATCCACAGCGTCACCGTCCGCTATGGCTCAAACCCCGCTTCGAGGCCAAAGGGAGCGAATGGCGGCAATACCCTGTCCGCCACAACTCTGGGCTCTAGGAACATCCTGTGGTTTCATACCCCCTAGAGCGTAAACTGGCATTCTCGCCCGATCACACAAGCCCTCAAAGGCCGTCCAACCTAGGCCGGATACACCAAAATGGCTTTGCGTTGCCTTGACTGGCGAGATCAGCGCAAAATCCGCTCCCAACTGGTTTGCCCGCTCGATCTCATTGTAATCGTGACAGGAGACGCCGAGCAGATGTTGGGATGACAACGGTCGTTCACTCAACGTGTTGAGTGAACGACTATTCAAATGCAGCCCATCGGCTCCCAAACGATCAACCCATTCAGGGGCACCATCGATCAGTACACGCGTAGCGTGACGATGCCCTAAGCTCACGATATCCTCGGCGCACTGGAGATAGACCGCAGGGGCAAGCGAGGTAGCCCTAAACCGAATCAGGCTTAAGGAATGAACTTGAATAGCCTGGCGTAGACCGGATAGAAACAACGGCCAATCGTCCCCCGGCTCGGGAGTAACTAAATAAAGTTGTGGGAGTTGCAAGGCGCTTATTATGGGAAGATTGGCCTTGGGAAATTCAACTTCGTGCAAGACATCACACGCGAGCCACTTAAATGGCTGGCCTTCCCGCCCTTGAGGCATTCCTTGAAATTGAGTTACACGCCAGACATCAAGTAATACGTCAAGCTCCGGGTAACGGTGCCGGATCTTAATCAGCGGTTCGTAAGCCAGGGGAAGTATTCCCAGTTCTTCATGCAATTCCCGTTTGAGTGCTTCGATCGGAAGCTCGCCCCGTTCGACTTTACCCCCGGGAAATTCCCACTTTCCTCCCTGATGCACAGTCATCGGGCGGCGGGTGATCAACACGTGTTGTTGATTGACTATCGCCGCAGCTACCACATGCAGCGCCTGGCTATCCATTGCTCAGAAGCAGCTAGGACCGATAGTCGGCATTAATTCGCACATAGTCATGGGAAAGATCGGTGGTCCATATGCAAGCTTCTTGATCACCACGGTGAAGATCAATGCGCACGCTAAACTCTGGCTCCGCCATTACGGCTTTAGCTTGCGTTTCCTGGTAGCTGGCAGCCCGTGCGCCCCGCTGGAAAACCATCACATCGTTCAGCTTCAGTTCTACATCGTTGATGTTTAATTGATCGATTCCCGCACGTCCCAGCGCCGCCACTAGACGCCCCCAGTTAGGATCTCCAGCATACCATGCGGTTTTGACCAGTGGTGAGTGTGCCAGGGTGTAGGCCACACTGCGAGCCTCCTGCTGGCTAAGGGCGCCTTGCACGGTGATCGTAACGAATTTGGTCGCACCCTCGCCATCGCGCACAATAGCTTGAGCCAAATAAGTCATCACATCGAGGATCGCTTTAAAAAACTGCTCATAGTCACCGCCCCGATTATGTTCGATCACGGCATCCGATTGCCCCGTGCTCACCAAGACACAGGCGTCATTGGTGGACGTATCACCATCGACAGTAATGGCATTAAATGAGAGCGCCACTGCTTCGCGCAGTAGATCTTCTAGCAGCACTGCTGGAATCCGTATATCCGTGGCTACGAAAGCGAGCATGGTGGCCAAATCGGGTCGTATCATCCCCGCACCCTTCGCGATACCGGTGATATGAGCGGTACGGTCCCCCAGGCTAAGTTTTCTAGAGATACCTTTTATCACGGTATCTGTAGTCATAATAGCCTGCCCCGCCCCTAGCCAACCATCCGCGTTCAATGCCGCCAACAAATAGGGTATAGCTTGGGTGATCCTCTCCGCTGGCAGACGTTCACCGATCACACCTGTAGAAAAAGGCAGAACCTCATCAATATCGCAATGTCCCAATTCGGCGACACTCTGACAGCAATCCAAGGTATCTTGCATCCCGATTTCACCGGTACCCGCATTGGCATTACCCGAGTTGACCAATAGATAACGCGCGCCGCCATGCTCGAGATGCCTTTGCGCAACCATGACCGGAGCAGCCCGAAATGCGTTTTGGGTAAACACGGCCGAGGTCTGACTGCCGGGAGCGAGCTCAAACAACACGAGATCTTCACGTGCCTGATATCGAATACCGGCGGCTACACTAGCCACCCGTATACCGGCGATCGGGTGAAGTGAATCAGGGGGAAAAAGTCCAACAGCCATGGCATTTGTTTATGCTTAGAGAAATTCGTGTCTGTATCATCGCCTGACAGAAATACCCAGTTCTGTCGTGGTGAGAGATCAAAAACGGTTTGCGACCACCCACTGAAACAAAGGGCTCATCAGGATAATTTCCCGTGACAATGCTTGTATTTTTTTCCTGAACCACAATAGCAGGGCTCATTACGGCCGATCTTGCGTCCCTGACGCCTGAAGGGTTGCTCCTTCTCAATGGGCTGTTCTGAATCCGCATTCAACGCACTGTGCGCCTCTTCATGTTCGTATTGCATGTGGTGTGGTTGGCGGCTTTCTTCCTCCATAGCCTCGAGTTCTTGTTCTGAATGGACCTGTACCTTAGCCAAGAGGCAGATCACGTCGTGCTTGATGCGATCCAGCAATTGCTGAAACATCTTAAAGGCTTCTCGTTTGTACTCCTGCTTGGGATCTTTTTGGGCATAGCCGCGCAGGCCGATCCCCTGGCGAAGATAATCCATCGCGGCTAAATGGTCCTTCCAGTGGTTGTCGAGTATCTGCAGCATCACGTCCTTTTCAAACCGCCGCATTATTTCACTACTAATTTTTTGTTCTTTTTCTTTAAAAACGCGAACGATCTCCTCAAGAATGCGTGCCCGCAAGGTTTCCTCGTGTAAGTGTTCATCCTCTTCGAGCCATCTGTTAATATCCAGCGACAAGCCGAACTCCTGTTCGATGGCTTTGCCCAACTTATCGACCTCCCATTGTTCCTCTATGCTGCCGACAGGGACAAACTCGGTAATTACACCGTTCACCACATCTCCACGTATGGCTTCAATGCTACTCGAAATGTCCTCCGCCTCCATCAGCTCATTGCGTTGCTGGTAGATCACTTTACGTTGATCGTTGGCCACATCATCATATTCGAGCAAATGTTTCCGGATATCGAAGTTGTGGGCTTCCACCTTACGCTGTGCATTTTCAATGGCTTTGGTGACCCATGGATGTTCGATGGATTCTCCTTCTTCCATACCAAGCTTCTGCATCAGTCCCTTGACCCGATCGGAGGCAAATATCCGCATGAGGTTATCCTCTAATGAGAGATAGAACCGGCTAGAGCCCGGATCGCCCTGGCGACCCGAACGGCCCCGCAATTGGTTATCAATGCGTCGCGATTCGTGACGTTCGGTCCCGATAATATGCAGCCCACCTGCGGCGACTACTTGCTCGTGCCGTTTTTTCCATTCCACGCTAAGCGCCTGCACTTTTTCCTCTACAGGAGATTCACCCAATTCGGCCAACTCCGCGTCGTAACTCCCTCCAAGAACAATGTCCGTACCCCGCCCCGCCATATTGGTGGCTATGGTGAGTGTGCCGGGACGCCCTGCTTGGGCAATGATTTGGGATTCCTTCGCATGCTGTTTTGCATTCAATACCTGATGCTTGATCTTGAGTTTTTTCAGCATTCCGGAGAGATACTCCGAAGTTTCAATCGAAGCGGTGCCCACCAGGATCGGACGGCCTTGCTCGATACACTGTTTGATATCTTCGATAATCGCCTGGAATTTTTCCGGCAGGGTGAGATAAACTAAATCCCCGCGATCCTCCCGGATCATGGGCATATGGGTGGGGATCACCACGACTTCTAGATTATAGATCTGTTGAAATTCATAGGCTTCGGTATCGGCTGTGCCGGTCATTCCCGACAGCTTAGCGTAGAGCCTGAAATAGTTCTGGAACGTAATGGAAGCTAAGGTCTGATTCTCCCTTTGAATGGATACACCTTCTTTTGCTTCCACGGCTTGATGGAGCCCTTCGGACCAACGACGCCCAGGCATGGTTCTACCGGTAAACTCATCAACAATGATGATCTCCTGATTACGAACGATGTAATCTACATCCTTGTGGAACAACGCATGGGCCCGCAAAGCCGCCGTTAAATGATGCATGAGCCCGATGTTGGTCACATCGTAGAGACTCTCTCCCGCGCTGATAAGGCCCGCCGCATCCAGCAACTCCTCGACTTTCTGGTGCCCCTCCTCGGACAGGTAGACTTGTTTTGCCTTCTCATCCACATGGTAATCCCCTGGCCCGTCCTCTTGTTCCTGGCGGGTCAGCTGTGGGATCAATTTATCAACCTTAATATAGAGCTCGGAACTCTCGTTCGTGGGACCTGAGATAATCAGCGGGGTGCGGGCTTCGTCAATGAGAATCGAATCCACCTCATCGACTACGGCGAAATTCAGCCCACGCTGCACTCGGCCTTCAGCCGCAAACGCCATATTGTCGCGGAGGTAGTCGAATCCAAACTCGTTATTGGTGCCATAAGTGATATCCGCAGCATAGGCCGCACGCCGTTGTTCTTGGTCCAATCCGGCGACGATGACCCCCACCCTCATACCGAGAAAGGCATAGATTTTGCCCATCCAACCGGCGTCACGCTGAGCCAGATAGTCATTCACGGTAATCACATGGACACCTTTTCCGCTTAGCGCATTTAAATAAACCGCCAGTGTTGCCACCAGTGTCTTACCCTCACCCGTACGCATCTCGGCGATCTTGCCATCATGCAACACCATCCCACCGATGAGTTGAACATCGAAGTGCCGCATTCCCAAGACACGCCGACCGGCTTCCCTAACGGTGGCAAAAGCCTCCGGAAGGAGTTTGTCCAGCGATTCGCCCTGTTCGACTCTTCTCTGGAACTCCTCTGTCTTCGCCCGTAATGCTTCGTCTGAGAGTCTGTGGAACGACTCCTCCAGGGCATTAATACGTTGTACCGTCTTGTTATATGCCTTGACGAGCCGTTCATTGCGACTGCCAAAGAGTTTTCTAACGACTGCAGTAACCATGGTAAAAAACTCAATTCCTCGAATCTTGGCGGACGCAAATAATAACGCGTTCCGGCCTTGAAAAAGCGCTGTTAAAAGGACTAACCGTAGAATTTCTCAATGAATGCAATAGGGGTAAACCGCTGGGTGACTATGCTTGGAGCTCGGCAACTTGACATTGTTTTTTATGCTGTCTCAAATCCGAGGAGTCCGTAGCCTATCTTCAATGTCTAAACGAAGCCTCACTTCAGTACGCGAATCCTGCTCGACCGTAAATAACTTCATGGGAAGCACAAAATGATACCACCGATCACGGACTATATTATAAGCTCATGCTCGGGAATTCTTATTGAGTAGCTATACTTTGATCGCTAGCGAATCGTCATGGATAGCCTATTAATGAGCTTCGGAAAGGCGTATCGACAAGTCAATGGTAAAATTGGCTACGCAATACAGGCCTCAGCGGGAGCGGGTAGAGAAAACCGCCGTTCTTCCCCAGAAACCCTTTGGTTAGACCTAGCTTGTTGAAAACCGTGCAAAAATTAAACGAATATTTCGATAAAGATCTGCTCAAACACGCGCACTTCTTACATACGGTCACGCTCAGTCTCCGAACCCGGTTTTCAACCACTATGGCCGAACATTGTTGGGTGGGCGGGATTATTGACGGGACTTTGGTGATCGTTACCGACAGCGCTAACTGGGTCATCCCCATACGTTACCAGCAGCATGAGCTGCTTAAACAACTTAACTGCGAATTTCGCAATGAATTACTTCAACAGCTCAAACGGATCAAAATTAAAGTGTCTTTGCCACCTCATACGCCAATGGCGCGACGAACTCAACTTGCATTGTCAATACCCAACGCCCGGATTTTGGCTTCGACAGCCTCTGGAATCAACGATCCGGATCTCCGGGCTGTGTTGCTGCGACTCTCAAAACGGGCCGAGCCTTCGCGATAAAGAACCTAAGTAACAATGTCCTGATAATGTCCTCTCGTTAGCGATGCAAAAAGCTAAAATTGATTGCACAGCCCACCATAAAAAAAGGTCCACTCCGCATGGGTTTGAACTTAGCCGCACATGACCGTGCAGGAGGCTAAGCAGTTAAGCTGGATCCGCTGGATAAATAAATATGAGCCCATAGCCAACACCCAATCTACAATGATGGGCCATTAGGCTCGAAAACAACCTCCGATGGTATTTCAACGATTCCAGGGATCCTAACTTAAGCACGAGTGGACCTCTATCAAGCCGAGTTTATTAAGTTCTAAAATTTGCCGACACATACGCTTTAACTATTGGCATTACGCTCAGTTTGTGCCAAAATTGCCTATATCTGTCGCATTAACACAACAGGCAAGAATGACGCATACTGGAAGTTCAATCCGCTTGTTTACGAAGAAATGCCGGAATATCCAAATAGTCCAAATCGAGATCACCATGAATTTCCTTACGTGGGTGCTCGACAGCGTGTCCGAACATGGCTGCCCGAGGCCGTTGTGCCGCCTTGTGTAGGTTGATGTTTCTATCCGGCTCAGTTTCCACCAATTTCACCGACGGTTTGTCCTTCACCCCCATAACGCTTCCCAGGCCAGTGGCCACCAACGTGACGCGCAGGAGATTGTCCGTCATGTCCGGATCGATCACTGTCCCCACCACCACAGTGGCGTCATCCGAAGCCAAGGATTTGATGGAATTGCCCACTTCATCGAACTCACCGATCGAGAGATCCATCCCCGCGGTAATATTAACTAGGATACCCCGCGCGCCTGCGATATTGACGTCTTCTAATAAGGGACTGGCTATGGCCGCTTCAGCCGCTTCGCGGGCACGATCATTGCCCTTTGCTGAACCCGATCCCATCATCGCCATTCCCATCTCCGACATCACCGTACGCACATCCGCAAAATCCACGTTAATCAGACCTGGGCGGGTAATGAGTTCGGCGATACCCTGCACGGCTCCGAGCAACACATCGTTCGCAGCACTGAAAGCCGCTAGTAAATTGGTATCTTTACCGAGCACGGATAAGAGCTTCTCATTGGGGATCGTTATTAACGAATCCACATGTTTCGACAGCTCCTCGATGCCCGTTTGGGCAATTTGCCGTCGCCGCCCCCCCTCGAAGGGGAAAGGTTTCGTCACCACGGCTACCGTCAAGATACCCAGCTCTTTCGCCACTTCAGCAACCACCGGAGCCGCGCCAGTGCCCGTACCGCCACCCATGCCAGCGGTAATAAACAACATGTCGGCGCCCTCGATCACCTCTTGAATCCGATCCCGGTCTTCAAGCGCCGCCTCGCGCCCCACCATAGGATTTGAACCGGCACCTAAACCCTTGGTGATTTCACTACCCAACTGTAGCACGGTCTTCGCGTTCGTTCCTCTCAGCGCCTGAGAATCGGTATTGGCGCAAATAAAATCGACACCATCGATGTCGGTGCTTACCATATGTTGAACCGCGTTACCGCCACCGCCACCAATACCGATCACTTTAATCACAGCACTCTGACTGAATGAATCCATCAGCTCAAACATAGTTTTTCTCCTATGCGTCACCATTAATCGTCATTTAGAAATTTCCCTGAAACCAACTTCTCATCCGTTTCCATATGGACCGAAAGCCTTTGTCCTTCAACAAGATTTCACCTCCACTGCCTTGGCGGCAATGATGTCCATAGAGGATTAACCCAACTCCACTGGCATGAATCGGATTGCGCACAACATCAGCCAACCCTTTGACGTATTGCGGTATGCCTAGCCTCACTGGCATGTGGAACACCTCTTCCGCCAGATCGATCGCCCCTTCCATTTTCGAACTTCCTCCGGTCATCACCACACCGGCCGCCGCCAATTCCTCAAATCCGCTACGCCTCAACTCGGCGAGCACCAAACCCAGCAACTCCTCATACCGTGGCTCTACCACTTCCGCCAGCGTTTGACGGGAGAGTCTGCGTGGTGGGCGGTCTCCAACGCTGGGCACCTCGATCGTATCGTCCGGGTTAGCCAGCTGCCGCAATGCACAGGCATATTTTATTTTAATCTCCTCGGCGTACTGACTCGGGGTACGTAACGCCACCGCAATGTCATTAGTGACCTGATCACCTGCTATAGGAATAACAGCGGTGTGGCGAATCGCCCCGTCAGTGAACACCGCGATATCCGTGGTGCCCCCTCCGATATCCACTAGACAGACTCCCAGCTCTTTCTCATCTTCTGTCAATATCGAATGGCTGGAGGCCAGCTGCTCCAATATGATATCGTCCACCTCGAGTCCACAGCGCCGCACACATTTAACAATATTCTGCGCAGCACTCACGGCTCCTGTAACCAGATGCACTTTGGCTTCCAAACGCACCCCGGACATCCCCACCGGTTCGCGCACCCCTTCTTGCTTATCGACAATGAATTCCTGGGGAAGGATATGCAGAATCTTCTGATCCGCAGGAATCGCCACCGCGCGCGCCGCGTCAATCACGCGATCCACATCGCTGGGTTGCACTTCACGGTCTTTGATCGCCACGATGCCATGCGAATTCAGGCTGCGCACGTGGCTACCCGCAATACCCGCATAGACCGAGTGAATCTGGCAACCCGCCATCAGCTCCGCTTCTTCCACGGCACGCTGAATCGATTGCACGGTGGACTCGATATTCACCACCACCCCCTTCTTTAACCCCCGCGAGGGATGGGAACCGATACCGATAATCTCTAGATCGCCATCGCTGTTAGCTTCGCCGACGATGGCCGCGACCTTGGAAGTCCCGATATCCAGTCCGACGATCAGTCCCTTTTCATGCTTTTTAGTCATTGAAGTATAGCCATTCAGGTTCAGTTCCCCGTTTTGCCGTCTTGTTGCAGGCCACCCGACTTCCAAGCCACCGCTAAGCCATTGGTATAACGCAGATCGATGCGCGCAATAGTCGCAACTCTTGGCACCAACACTGTGGAATAGATGCGGGCAAATCGCTTAACGCGTTTAATCATGTCGCTCCGTCCGAGTTCCACGGGAATTCCGTTGGTCAGCATGATGTGCCACGCCCGACGCTTATCCAGAATCAAGGTACGCAGTTTGATCCCCACCGAAAACAGCATTTTCTGCAATTGCTTGTACCGTTGGAGGAGCTCCTTCTGTTGGCCTTCGGGACCCAATAGCACGGGAAGCTCCCGCGTGAATGGCTCCCGTGGGTAAAAAAGCTCGCCTCGAAAATTCACCAAGCCATCCTTACCCCAACGCGCGACGGGTTGCTGTTCATCCACTTTGATCAGCAGAGTATCTGGCCATTGGCGGCGCACCGAAGCCTTGTCCACCCAAGGCAGTTTTTCTAAAGCCGCCTCGATATCTTGCAGATCCACACTAAAAAAACCGCCCTGTATCTTGGAGAGCACCGCTTGCTGCAACTCGCCATGGCCGACATGCTGCAAGCGACTTACCGAGTGAATTTTACGTACTGGTAATAGCTCTGGTGAGCGCATCTTATTGACGACCATGACCAGGAGGCTGAGCAGCACAATCACGACTAACATTTCCAGCCAATCCTTCCAGGAGAACGGTACGCGGAGGCGCCTACGCCTTGCCCGTGCCCCCACCCCGTTGTATTTCGCCATATTCGCGCATCCTCGAACACTAGGCTTAGCCTCCAATACCTTCTAGTATGCGCATCACCAACGCCTTGAAATCTATCCCAGCCGCCGCCGCTGCCATCGGCACTAGACTGTGATCCGTCATCCCGGGGATGGTGTTTATCTCAATCAGCCAAGGGTTGCCTTGCGCATCCACAATTAAATCTACCCGACCCCAACCACTTGCACCAACCACCTTGAATGCCTCGCTGGCTAGTAACTGCAACGCACTCTCATCGGCCGATGGCAACCCGCACGGACAGTGATACTGCGTGTCCGTTGCTCTATATTTCGCTTCGAAATCAAAGAACGTTCTCGGGGTATCCAGCCGAATCACGGGCAAGGCTTCAGCGCCTAAGATCCCTACCGTATATTCCTTGCCATTGATCCAGTGTTCGGCAATAACCTCGCCGGGATAACCCGCTGCGCACTGCCATGCGTCATCAAAGTCTTCTATGGTCTCAACCTTAGTCATCCCTAGACTGGAACCTTCCTCAGCCGGTTTTATCATCAGCGGCAGCCCCACTTGGTTCACCACGGCTTGGGCATCATACCCCCGTTCCATCACTACAAAATCTGGTGTAGGTAATCCAGCTCCCCGCCAAACCCGCTTGGTCATAACCTTATTCATGCACAACGCAGAGGCCAGCACACCGCTTCCCGTATAGGGCAGACCGAGTAACTCCAACAGGGCTTGAATGATTCCGTCTTCACCACCCCGACCATGCAAGGCGATGAAGGCCTTGTCGTAGTCATAGCCCCGCAACTGCTCGATGACATTGGGTTTCACATCGACCCCCTCTGCATCGATATTCTGGGCGCGAAGTGCCGCAAGCACCGCCTTGCCCGATGCGAGTGAGATTTCCCGTTCCGCTGACCATCCCCCCATTAACACGGCCACTTTGCCCCAAGCATTGGTGACACTCTTAGGCTTCACCACCGGGCCTCCCCACGAACAACGAGCCTCATAGCCCGCTACCCGCTAGTCTTGCGGGTAACTCCGCTGCCATCGCCCCAATACTTCCAGCACCGAGCGTCAGCAACACATCGTTATCTTGTAACTGAGCGGCTAAAACCTTTGGCAAGGCTTCTAAGCTTTCCACGAAAATTGGATTGAGCTTGCCATGAGCGCTCAATGCGCTGCACAGGCTGCACCCATCGGCATTGGCGATGGGTGTTTCACCAGCGGCATAAACTTCCAACAGTACAAGCACGTCGACCTGATTGAGCACCTGAACGAATTCGTCGAATAGATCACGCGTGCGGGTATAGCGATGGGGTTGAAACACCACCACCAAGCGTTGCTCTGGCCAAACAGTACGCGCTGCTTGTAAGGTTGCACGAATCTCGGTAGGGTGGTGAGCGTAATCATCGACTAGCATGACCCGGGCCGAGGGAGTATTGATTTTCCCATAACACTGAAAACGCCGCGCAATTCCTTGAAATTCCGCTAGGCCCTGCTGTATGGCAGGGTCTTCCACTCCCAGTTCAAAGGCGACGGCGATCGCCGCCAGGGCATTCAGCACATTGTGCCGACCCGGTATATTCAGGGTAATTTCGAGTGCAGCCGTACGCTGAGGTAAAGTGACATGGAATTGGGAACAGGTCCCAGAGTAACGGATATCACAAGCGCGCACATCCGCCTCCAACTCTATTCCGTAAGTTAGTACCGGGCGCGAGAGCTGGGGCAGGAGTTCACTAATATGCGGATCATCAATACAAACTACCGCCAAGCCATAGAAGGGCAGGTGGTGTAAAAATTTAACAAAGGTTGCGCGAAGTTGTTGAAAATCCCCATCGTAAGTACCCAGGTGATCGGCATCGATATTGGTGACCACGGCAATCATGGGTTGCAGATAAAGGAAAGAGGCGTCGCTTTCATCGGCTTCGGCAACGAGGTATCGGCCGGCTCCCAACTGCGAATGACTTGCCGTGCTATTGACCCGTCCGCCCACTACAAACGTGGGATCCAGTCCTCCCATAGCCAACAAGTTCGCTATGAGACTGGTGGTGGTGGTTTTACCGTGCGTTCCCGCCACGGCGATGCCATAACGAAATCGCATCAATTCCGCGAGCATCTCCGCCCTAGGCACGATCGGTACCCGCAATGCGCGCGCGGCGGTAATTTCCGGATTAGCCTCAGGAATGGCGCTGGACACCACCACCACATCGGCATTGCGGATGTGTGCAGCCTCATGTGTGCGTTTGATATCCACCCCCAAAGCCGCTAGCCGGTGGGTGACCGCATTGTCACTCAAGTCAGAGCCTGAGACTCGATAGCCTAGATTGACCAAGACCTCAGCTATCCCTCCCATACCGGAGCCTCCGATCCCCACGAAATGAATCCGTTTAATACGGCGCATACCCAAGCTATCTTCTCGGCTATTCATGGGCGTTTCTTTTGAGTGTGAACCGCCGGAGAATGTGCTGCCACTTCCAGGCAAACTCGCGCCACCGACTCGCTGGCATCCGTCTTGGCCAAAACTCGCGCCGCCATCGCCATTGCCAGCAGCCGACCCCGATCAAGGTTAAATTGCCGCAATAATCCAACCAGGCGTTCGACGGTCAACTTCGGCTGCGGGATCCAAATCGCCGCTCCTGCGTCGTTGAGGTAGCGCGCATTAGCGCTTTGATGATCATCGACCGCAAAAGGATAGGGAACCAATAGGGCGCCGATCCCAGCCGCACAAAGCTCGGCGAGAGTAATGGCTCCAGCTCGACATAACACCAGATCCGCCCACGCATAGGCACAAGCCATATCCTCGATATAGGCATTCAAGCGGATATCCAGATTAAATTCGCGATACCGAGCAGTGGCCGCTTCAATCTGGCTAGGCCCCGCCTGATGCCAAACCTCCGGGCACTGCTCCGCAGTTAAACGGCTGAGCGACTCCGGAACGATGTCGTTGAGCGCTCGCGCGCCTAAGCTGCCACCCAGCACTAACAACCGCAAACGTCCCGAACGCTGCGCAAAGCGTTGCTCGGGCGGAGGCAGATCGGCGATCTCACGGCGCACGGGATTACCCACATGACTGGCTTTGGAGGATCCGAAGGTCGCTGGAAAGCCTTCTAACAAACGATCACTCAGTGGAGTCAGAAGCCGGTTTGTGAGCCCCAACAGGGCGTTCTGTTCGTGGATCACCAAGGGCTTGCTAAGCAGATAAGCCATCAGTCCACCAGGACCGGCCACAAATCCACCCATCCCCAGCACCGAACGGGGTTTGCGTTTGAGTAAAATAATCAAGGCCTGAAGAAAAGCGAGATTCAAGCGTAGCGGCGCTAACAGCCAGGTGAATAGACCTTTGCCCCGCAAGCCACTGACCGACAGCCAATCAATGGGAATTCCCGCTTGCGGTACCACTCGAGCTTCTAGCCCCTTTCGCGTTCCCATCCACACCACGGGAACTTGCTGGCTCAAAAGACACCGAGCCACCGCTAATGCGGGATAAACATGACCTCCGGTGCCTCCCGCCAGAATCATTACGGGTCGGCTTGCGGCCATCATACCATCACCTTGTGGGTTATATTGCGCGAGTGGAGCTGCGACTGCCCAAGCTCGATGGTCTCACGTTGCACCCGGAACACCACTCCTATGGCGATGCAGGCGGTTAACATACTGCTACCCCCCGCGCTCATCATAGGCAATGTGAGGCCTTTAGTGGGCAATAGTCCCATATTAACTCCCATGTTAATAAAGGCCTGCAAACCGAGCCACATCCCGATGCCATAACACAGATAGGTGCCAAAACACAGTCCGTGGTGCTCGGCTTCATTACCAATAGCGAAGCACCGCCAGATCAGTAGGCTATATAGGGCAATCACGGCAAATACGCCCACCATGCCGAGCTCTTCAGCCAGTACGGCGAATAAAAAATCGGTATGAGCCTCGGGTAAATAAAGCATCTTCTGAATGCTTTCCCCCAAGCCCAAGCCGAACCAGGAGCCGTTTCCTATCGCGATTAAAGATTGCGTCAGTTGGAATCCGTTATTGTAGGGATCCGCCCAGGGATTTAGAAAAGTGGTAATTCGTTCGATACGATACGTTGAGCTGGTAGCCAATATGGCCAAGACAATTCCCGCCCCCAAGATTAGCATCCCAAATAACCATAGTCGGACACCGCTTAAGAACAACAGGCCGAGAACCGTCATGATCAGCACAACCGCCGCGCCATAGTCGGGCTCTAGCAGCAGTAGCACGCAAACCATGGAAAGGACAATGAGCGGTTTGAACAACTCGCTCACCGATGTCCGTATCCGTAGTCCATGACGCACCAAATAACCCCCGAAATAAATAATCAATAACAGTTTTGCTAGTTCCGACACCTGTAAATTGAACGCACCCAGCGCTAGCCAACGGCGGGCGCCATTCACAGATTTACCAATACCCGGCGCCAATACGACGGCGAGTAATAGCATCACTAAAAGTAGCAGTGCGATACCCGCGTTTTCCCAGAATACTAGGCGCACACGATACACAAGCGCCATACCCAGAACCCCTAAACCGGTGTATAGCAATTGGCGATAAAAATAATAAAGCGGTTCACCGGTCTGCCGCTCCGCTATACTCACGGAAGCTGAAGCCACCATAACCAAGCCCCAACAAATCAGAGCGGTGACTACAATTAATAAGCCGAGATCGATATTCCATGAACTCCATGGAGATCGTGTTTGCCCCCGATCGCGCATTAACTGAGCAGCGTTCATAAATTGCGGTCCGTTTAATACCGTTGTTATCTGTCTAGCGTATTTTTAGCGTCGCAAGCCCAACGAGCACTAGAATGACGGTGATAATCCAAAATCTTACGATGACTCGAGGCTCAGGCCATCCTCTGAGTTCAAAATGATGGTGCAAAGGGGCCATACGGAAAATGCGCCGCCCGGTCATTTTGTAGGAAGCGACCTGAAGGATGACGGACAGAGTCTCCATGACAAACACCCCCCCCATGATCAGCAGTACCAATTCCTGGCGTACCATCACCGCCAGCATCCCGATTGCCGCCCCCAATGCCAGGGCTCCCACATCACCCATGAAGACCTGAGCGGGGTAGGCATTGAACCATAAAAACCCCAATCCGGCCCCAACCAGAGAGCCGCTAAACACTACCAACTCACCTACCCCTGGTACGTAAGGAATCTGCAAGTAGTGGGCGAATGTCACGTGACCGCTGGCGTAGGCGAAGACTCCTAGCGCACCCGCAACGAGTACCGTAGGCAAAATCGCCAGGCCATCGAGGCCATCCGTCAAATTCACAGCATTGCTTGTACCCACGGTAACAAGGTAGGTCAAGGGTATATAAAACCACCCTAGATCAAGGGCCACGCTTTTGAATAAAGGCACGATTAATTCGGTCTCAATCGCTCTGTTGGCCGTAAAAAAAAGTATTAATGCAGCACCTAGCCCCACGATCGATTGCCAAAAAAATTTACTGCTGGCCGACAAGCCCTTGGTGTTTCCGTAGCGCAACTTGAAATAGTCGTCAAGTCCACCAATAAGTCCAAACAACAAAGTAACGATGAGGATCACCCAGAAATAACGGTTTGAAAGATCGGTCCATAATGTGGCGCTGATCGCTACCGCCACCAAGATCAGTGCCCCTCCCATGGTGGGTGTTCCTGCTTTTGATAAATGGCTTTGCGGGCCATCATCGCGTACATGCTGGTTCACATGAAGATGCGATAGACGGCGTATCATCACTGGACCGACGGCCAACGAGATCGTCAGCGCAGTTAGAACACCGAGAATCCCCCGCAGCGTAATATAATGAAAGACATCGAACAGGCTGTAATGCTGCGCCAGATACTCGGATAGGCTAAGCAACATCTACCGCTCCCTTCCCGTCCGATTTACTTCCCCCGGGGGCGAGCAATGCTTGCACTACTTGCTCCAGCTGCATCGCACGCGATCCTTTGACAAGCACGTTGATTCCCGTGTGTAGATCTTTTTTCAAATGCGCGATCAAAGCTTGCGTGCTCTCAAAATGGACCGCTCCGGAGCCAAATGCAGCCACGGTGGCCCGAGACAATGATCCGACCGCGTACAATCGGGCCACACCCCGGTCACGCGCCTTTTCTCCCGCTTGCCGATGTAGTGTTTCAGCGCTTTCCCCGAGCTCAGCCATGTCACCCAGCACCAACCAGCGTTCACCGGAACACTCGGCTAATACCGCTAATGCGGCACCGAATGAAGCTGGATTGGCGTTGTAACTATCATCCAATATCCGCACACGCTTGATCCCGGGTTTCACCACGAGGCGCCCAGCCACCGGTTGCATCGAGGCCAGACCGTCGCTGATCCGATTCAAGCTCACGCCCAGGGCAAGCGCTACGGCGGTGGCGGCCAAGGCATTCAAAACATTGTGCCGACCCGCCAATGGCAGCCGGAGCGAGGCATGACCCTCAGGGGTAAGAAGGCTCAGTTCGCCCTTTCCGTGCCACTGAGCGCGCACATCTGCAGGATGGTCCAAGCCGAAGCTCAGGATACGAAAACCCCGCGCTTGCTCTCGCCAATATTCTGCATAATCGTCATCGGCATTGATAATGGCTATGCCCCCGTCAGTCAATCCCGCAAAGATTTCCGCTTTGGCTTTAGCCACTCCGTCCAGAGAGAGAAAACCTTCCAAGTGTGCCGGTCCCGCATTGGTGATCAAAGCCACCTGCGGACGCACGATATCGGTTAGCGCCCCAATTTCTCCCGGGTGGTTGGCACCCATCTCCACTACAGCGAAGTCATGGTGCGGACGCATCGACAGCAGCGTTAACGGCACGCCAATATGGTTATTCCGATTGCCTTGGGTCGCAAAGACATGACCTTCCTGGGCGAGAATAGCAGCGATCATTTCCTTGACCGTGGTTTTACCATTGCTGCCCGTCAGACCGATCACTGGTACTTCTAATTTTTCACGCCAAGCTTCGGCGAACCGGCTTAGCGCCAACTGAGTATCATCCACAAGTATCTGGGGAAACGGGATATCGAGCACCCGAGACACCAGTACCCCGTTGACCGGCAGGCTTGGGTCGCGTTCCACACACTCATGACCGTCGAATCGCGGCCCATACAGAGCGATAAACAAGGAATGTTGCGGCAAGCTACGGGTATCGGTGGAGACAGACTCAACTTCGGCATCGTTTCCCAGTAGCCGACCTTGCACCATGTCGGCAATCGTAGCTAAGTTCAACCAAGCCACGATGCCACCTGCTGACGATCGCTGAATGGAACCGTTTGACCACCAATGATCTGCACTTCCTCATGCCCCTTGCCGGCAACCAACACCACATCGTTCCGGCCAGCTTGCTGAATCGCAGTAGCAATAGCCCGACCTCTGTCATGGATGACCTGAACGGCTTGCGGTGCGATCAACCCCGTAAGCATATCGCGAACGATTGCCTCGGGCGCCTCATGGCGCGGGTTATCGTCGGTAATGATCAAACGATCCGCCAGCTGCTCGGCGACCCGTGCCATCTGCGGTCGTTTGCCGGCGTCACGATCACCACCGCAACCGAACACACACCACAAGCGTCCCTTGCAATGGCTACGCAAAGCCCTGAGCACTTGATTCAACGCCCCGGGCGTGTGCGCATAATCCACCACAACAAGCGGTTGCCCCACCCCGCCAAAACTTTCCATTCTTCCCCTGACAGGCTGCACTCCAGCCAAGCGCTGCAAAGCATCTTTCAAAGAAAAACCCAGCGCTAGTAGCACGGCGACTGTCGCCAGCAGATTTTCAGCATTGAAGCGTCCCAGTAATGCGCTACGCAATTCACCCTGCCCCCAAGGTGTGTCGACTTCGAGGCGCATCCCCTGTCCGCCAAGCTCCATACGCGTGGTTCGTATCTGAGGAATTTCCGATGCTTTAAAGCCCCCAGCCAAACTATAACCCAAGAGCTCAGGCTTGCCCGCAAACCGTTCCGCCAAGCTTTGGCCAAAGACATCATCCAGGTTGAGGATAGCCCAGCTCAATCCCGGGAACTCGAACAAGCGCCGCTTGGCCGCCGCATAGGAGTTAAGATCACCGTGGTAGTCTAAATGATCCCGATTAAGATGAGTCAACACCGCCACATCAAAGGCCGTGCCATTCAATCGTCCTTGTTCTAAACCGTGGGATGACGCCTCCATGACCACAGTTTTAGCCCCCCGGCTTCGCATCAGATTCAATTCGCTTTGGAGCTGAATAGCCTGCGGTGTGGTATGGGGACCTAAATGCAGATCCCCGTGCACCCCATAACCTAATGTGCCGATCACTCCGCAAGCGGTTGCTTCTGAATGTAAGCATTGCGCTAAAAACTGGCTGACAGAGGTTTTGCCATCTGTCCCGGTGACCCCTATCACGGTCATATCTCTCGATGGGGATCGATAGAACCGATCGGCCAGAACCCCCACATGCCGTCCTAATTGAGGTATGGCAAAATGGGGAATCGAACACAGCACATCCGGGCCCGGCTGGTTGGAATGAGGTTCCCACAGCACCGCGACCGCTCCCCGTTGAATCGCCGCATCGAGGTGTTTGAGCCCATGGGTTCGGCCGCCGGCGAGCGCTACAAATAGATCGCCGCATTGGACTTGATCGCTGTGCTGGACCAGGGCGCTAATCTCCACGTCGTGCTGCACCGGCACCGTCGCGAATCCCGAGAGCAGCTCCGATAAGGTGCAATCAAACTCCAGTTGTTGGGCGGGCATCATGCAGAATCGGCAGGATCGCGGGTCTGAGCCTGCAAAGTAGGCACGTTATCGGGAGTGATATCCAACAGGCGCAACGCCCCTTGCATCACTCTGGAAAACACAGGTGCCGCAACGGTTCCACCATAATACTTGCCGTCGCTGGGTTCATTGATGATAACGACGGCCACCAAGCGCGGTTTGCTGGCCGGCGCCATTCCAGCGAATACCGAAACATAGCGGTCCTTGGCATACCCGCCCAGGTCACTCTTATGTACCGTACCTGTTTTGCCCGCGATCCTGAATCCCGATACGCCGGCTAATCTGGCAGTACCCTCTGAACTGACCACGCCCTCCAGCATCAAACGGATTTGCCGGCTCGTGTCCGCATCCAAAACCCGGCGCTTTCTCGGCGGCTCATCAGCAACTGTAAAACGAATCGTCGGGCGTAATCCGTCCGTCGCTAACACGGCATAGGCCTGCGCCAACTGCAAAGGCGTAACCGACAATCCATAGCCGAAGGCCATTATGGCGCGGTCTAAAGTTCTCCAGCGCGTATAGTGAGTCAATACACCCGCGGATTCTCCCGGAAAACCCGAGCCGGTGGTTTCCCCCAGGCCAACCCGGTGAAACACATCCCAGACCTGCTCGGGAGGTGTTGACAGGGCCACCTTGGCCGCACCCACGTTACTGGACTTAACCAAGATATTGGACAGATTGATTCTCCCATAGTCATGCTCGTCCTGGATGGTATGGCCACGCACCATATACCAACCCGGCGAAGTATTGACCAGGCTATCCGCACTGAAGCTGCCATTAGCGATAGCCGCCGCTACGACAAAAGGTTTTATGGTAGAACCTGGCTCGTACGTGTCCGTCACGGCGCGATTACGCATCATCCTTGGATGAAAACTCAAGCGATTATTGGGATTAAAAGAAGGTTGGTTCACCATTGCCAACACTTCACCCGTCTGCGGATCCAACACCACAATAGAGCCCGAATGAGCACCATGCTTTTGAATTGCGGCCTTCAATTCCCGATACGCCAAATACTGGACTCGCTGATCCAAACTTAAATTGAGATCTTTTCCGGGTTTCGAGGTCTTAAGTTTCTCCAATTCGCGGATGATTCGATTCAGGCGATCTCTGATGACGAGCTTTTCCCCCGCCTTTCCACTTAACCAGGGATTAAACGCACGTTCCACCCCTTCTTGCCCTACGCCGTCGATATTGGTGAAACCCAGCACCTGCGCATTAACCTCGCCCATGGGATAGTAGCGGCGATACTCGCGCTGCAGATTGATTCCGGCCGCGCCCACATCCAGTATTTGGCTGGCGAGATCCGGATCAATATGTCGCTTGAGATAGACAAACTCCTTATCTGAGTGCGCTGCCAACCGCCGAGAAAGGCGAACTCGATCAAGGCCCAATAGTTGCGCCACAGCATTCAGCTGCTCGGCGGAATGGGTTAACTCCCTTGGATTTGCCCAGACCGAAGCCACCGGCGTGCTGATCGCCAGCACCTCACCATTACGATCTAGAATCATGCCCCGGTGCGCGGGTGTCGAGATCACTCGTTGATAGCGTGCAATCCCCTCGCGTTGCAGAAATTGCCGTTCATAATGCTGTAAATGTACAGCACGACCGATCAACAGGGTCATTGCCATAACGCAGAGGATCAGGATAAAGGTCCGCCGACCCCGGCCGACGGTTAAATGGGAGCTCGTATTCATGGCCACACAATCACCGCAGAATCAGGTTCAGGAAGTTGCATGTCTAGGCGTTCATGGGCAATTTTTTCAATGCGCCCATGGGTACTCCAGGTACTCTGTTCGAGCTGAAGCCGCCCCCATTCCATATCCAATTTGTCGCGCTGCGCCTGCACGGCTTGCAATTCGATAAATAGTTTCCGGCTCTGATGCGTGCTATACACGACGCCTAACGCCGAACTCAATACGGCGACGAGTAACACACCTATCCCCATTAAATTCCGACTCAACATCACATGCGCTCCGCGACCCGAAGAATAGCGCTTCGAGCGCGCGGATTCCGTAGGGATTCAACCTCCGAAACGCGCTTGGCTCGGCCGATGGCGCGTAGCAGTCCAGGCGCAGGAACACCACGAATGGGTAGGCCCCGAGGAATCGTTGCTTCCTGGCTATGACTTCGGATAAATCGTTTTACGAGGCGGTCTTCCAACGAATGAAAACTGATCACCACTAATCGCCCTCCAGGGGTCAGAACCGCTAAGCTCTGCTGCAGTACGGATTGCAAGGCTGGCAACTCGTCATTAATCGCCATTCGAATAGCCTGGAAAGTTCGTGTTGCTGGATGTTTATATTGACGCCTATTGGGAACAGCCTGGACAATCAGGTCTGCCAACTGTCGTGTAGTTACAATGGGTGCGGTAACCCGCCGTTTCACTATCGCCCCGGCGATTCGACGCGCATACCGTTCTTCTCCAAACTTTTGGATAACCTCCGCTATGGTTTTTTGGTCGGCACTCGCCAACCATTCGACCGCTGAAATACCTTGTGTGGGATCCATGCGCATATCGAGAGGACCGTCCTTTAAAAAGCTGAACCCTCGGTTTGAGTCTTCCAATTGAGGGGAGGAAACACCCAAATCCAGCAATATTCCATTGATTCTCCCGGTCAAATGCAGACAGTCCGTAGACTGCTTTATCGACGCGAAAGAACGCCTTTCGATGGTAAATCTTGATTCGTTTCTAAAGCGATGTTCTCCTGCCGTGATGGCGGCGGGATCTTTATCGAAAGCCAATAAACGGCCCTTACCAGCCAATGCTTTCAGTATGGCCGTGCTGTGCCCTCCCCGGCCGTAGGTCGCATCAATATAAACACCCTCTGGTAGAATACGAAGCCCTTCCAGAGCTTCGTTCAGCAGTACGGCTTGATGCGAGCATTCAACATTTATCCCCATGGATTAGAGGGTAAGCGATTCCAAAGCCTCGTTAAGCTCTTTGGCGGCGGCTTCCTCTTCAAGCCAGGCATTACAACGTTCGGTCCACTGCGTTTCATTCCACAACTCAAACTTATTGCCCTGACCAATTAACACGGCATGCTTGTCTAAACTGGCTATCTTCCTTAAGGGGGGCGACAACAGAAACCGCCCTTGAGTATCCAGACTGCACTCGGTTGCATGCCCCATCAACAGGCGCTGCAAGCCTCGCGCCTGCTTGTTCATGCTGGGCAGTTTCATAAGTTGAACCTCGATGATTTCCCACTCGGGCAATGGGTAGACTAGAAGACACCGATCGGGGTCAAGCGTTACTATCAGCTGACCATTACACGATTCCATCAACCGGTCACGGTAGCGTGCAGGCATAGCAACTCGCCCTTTGGCATCTATATTGAGATTGCTGACACCCCGAAACAAACCGAATCCCTCCCGTTCTATTCCCCACGCTTCCCCACGTCTCCCCACTTCTCTACACTATAGATAGTGAGGAAACAGTTTGTCAAGCACCAATTCCCCCGAACGGCAGTATTTATTCTTAATAGACAACAACTTAGGCAAACGCCCTCAAGTGGGGGATTGTCAAAATAGGGATGAAATACCGAGGTATCTTAGCAAACCAAGCCCCCATTTCCGACAAAGCCCTCCAATCGTTAGAGCGGGGGGCAATCTATGGGATTGATTTATTAGACTATCGAAGGTAAGAAGGTGGATTACGGATTCAAGTGCACAGAGAAAAATGGGAGAGTTAGCCTGTAAGCCGGGTTCTGTCTAGAACAGCCATTCATCTGGGATGTACGTCACCGTACACCTCTAGCGACCTACCCGGGAGCCGTGTGGGCCACACGTGGCAACCGATAAAGGTTACCTGCCCCCCTACTTGGTCTTGCTCCTGGTGGGGTTTACCCTGCCGCTGATGTTACCACCAACGCGGTGCGCTCTTACCGCACCTTTTCACCCTTACCTCGCCGCCCAATCTCAGCGCACTGAGGCTCATGAAATTCAGCAACGTGGCGGTTTGCTTTCTGTGGCACTCGCCGTGGACTCGCATCCCCCAGGTGTTACCTGGCACCTTGCCCTGTGGAGCCCGGACTTTCCTCTATAACCTTTAGGCTACAGCGACTGTTCGGCTAACTCTCCTTAATAACATAGCACAGGCTCCGGCTCTCTATAAATCCGAATTTCAAGTCAGCCTCATTTGCTTAATCTCTGCATTGGAATTCGTGCTAGAGAGCCTGGCGCAGTTGACCCGGCGTTACACAATGCTCTGGCTGATAGCGAAGCACAGAAGCATTACATTATTTATAACCGGGCTCAGTAGTTCTCCCGACACTGCGCTTCCTTGGCTTTAAATCATCGGTGTGAATCGAATCAAGAATAACGCCAGCGGCCGGTTAGCGCTCGCCCAACCGCCCTCTGCCATGAAACACCAATTGAAATCCATGCTCATTTGAATAGGCGATACGCGTGATATTCGCGTATTCAACCTTGATCCCGTACAGGCCTTGCAACGCGCCTTTTACTGCCATACTGACCGCGCAACGCACGACTCCCGCATGCGCAACTAGCAACAGATCCTTTCCAGGATGGGTTGAAACGCTGGCTTGCAGCGCGTCGGTCACCCGCTGATAGAATGCCTGCAAAGACTCCGCACCCGCAGGCCGTGCATTCACGGGATCAGCGTAAAATCGCTTATAATTGTCCAGTTCCTCAGCCATCACCGCACGCCGCATCCGCCCTTCCCAACTGCCAAAACCGACTTCTCGGATCCGAGGCTCCACTTCAAGAGGCAGCCCTCGGTTGACAGCAAACACTTCCGCAAAAGCACGGCATCGTTGTAGAGGGGAGGTGATTATTCTTGACCAGCTTGTTTCACCCGCCACAGCAGCCCACATCTGAGCCCATCCCTTTTCCGTAAGCGGATCATCGACGCCATCACCCCGATAGCGGGAGCCTCCTACGGGCTCCCCATGCCGCAAAATATCGATTCGTGTTGGTTGTGACATCGCGTGGTTTATTCTATTTCTTTCTTAACCGCTGCAGGTGACCCGAGAACGGTAGGCCTCCTGTGTAGGGCAATAAACTCAATGGGTTTATTCAAGCAACATTATTTAAAAACCAGGTACTTTAAGATGAAGTTTACATTCAGTGCTGAAGCATGCTCGTTAAGAGCCCCCAATCAAAAGCCGGCCCTGGATCGGTTTTTCTACCAGGAGAAATATGCTCATGGCCGGTAATTGACTCCCTGGCGAGCGTTGGGTAAGCCGCCACGAGTGCAAGGATAACCTCCACAAGCCGGTGATATTGCACCGGCTCATAACCAACCGTGTCAGTACCTTCCAATTCGATACCGATTGAAAAATCATTGCAGTTTTTCTTGTCGCGGTAACAAGAGTCGCCAGCATGCCAGGCCCGCTTGTGAAAGGGCACGAACTGAGTCAATGCACCGTCGCGCTGAATCAGCAGATGCGCCGATACCTTGAGTTGATAGATCTCCGTAAAATAGGGATGCATCCCTGGATCGAGTTGATTGGTAAACAGGGCTTTAATCCAATTTCCCCCGAATTCACCCGGCGGTAAACTAATATTGTGAATGACGATGAGCTCTGGCTCGACCCCGGGAGGACGATCGTCGCAGTTTGGCGAGCGCAACCAGCGGACACCCGTTAATGTTCCTGTTGGCAAATGAACTTTCATCGATTCTATTGTGATCTACGCTATTGTAAGTCGTGACTTAGCCGAGCCGGTCATTACTAACCCCACACAGCGCCTGATTTCGAGTCAGATCTACAACGGCTTTTAATCTGGCCGACTTACGGTACGCACAACGGTAGTGATACTTAGCTTCGCTTCGATCTGGACCAAGCGATCGCTCGACGTATCGCCACAGCATGTTGGGCACATTGGCTTTCCCCAATTTCTGGGTTAAGCTGAGTATATCGTGTGTTGTACTGCGGATCACCACACTGGAAACTACCTTATATTCAGTTTGTCCCTGCGCAGGGTTACCCCATGGTTTTAATTTAGCTGACGTCCGGTACAATACGCGATCCTCATGCCCATCGATCCCACACTCAACACGCCACAACGGCAGGCTGTCGCCCATAAGGGTTCTCCCCTTCTCGTGCTCGCCGGGGCTGGTAGTGGGAAAACCCGAGTCATCACTCAAAAGATCGCGCACCTTATCAATGACTGTGCGATGAATGCCCGCCATATCACTGCCGTTACCTTTACGAATAAAGCCGCCCGCGAGATGAAACAGAGAATCGGCCAGCTAATTAAAGGTCAGCAGGCTAGAGGCTTAACGGTATCCACCTTCCATTCCCTTGGGCTACAACTATTGCGTGGTGATTATCACCACCTGGGATACCGGCGCGGATTTTCGATATTTGATGCCCAAGACAGTGAAGCTTTGCTTCGTGAACTCACCCATAAATCCTCACAGGAGATCGATATCGCGGACTTGCACTGGCGCATCTCCAATTGGAAAAATGCCCTGTGCCCCCCTGAGCACGCTTTGACAAATGCCGAAGACGAAACGAGCTATCGTCACGCGCAGCTTTATGCGCGCTATCAACGCCAGTTAGCCGCTTACAATGCCCTGGATTTCGATGATCTCATCGCGCAACCAACCTATCTATTGCAACAATTTCCGGAAGTATGCGAACGTTGGCAAACGAAAATACGCCACCTACTGATCGATGAGTATCAGGACACCAATGCCTGTCAATACAGCTTAATGAAATTATTGATAGGCATAGGGGATGGCCTAACCGTCGTGGGAGATGAGGACCAAACGGTATACGCCTGGCGAGGAGCGCGCCCGGAAAACATCGGTTTACTCATCCAGGACTTCCCGCGTCTGAAGGTCATTAAATTGGAACAGAATTACCGCTCAAGCAACCGCATACTGCAAACCGCCAATGGTCTGATCGAGAATAATAGCCATCTGTTTGCCAAACGGCTCTGGAGCGAGCGAGGAACCGGCGAACACCTACGTATTATCGCGTGCAAAAGTTCCGAACATGAGGCTCAACGTCTTGCCAGTGAGATCCTAAAACTGCATTTTAAAAACCGCGATAGTTATAGCAACTATGCCATTCTCTATCGCAGCAACCACCAGTCACGTCCCATCGAGAAAGTACTGCGTGAACACAGCATCCCCTATCAACTGAGCGGTGGCACCTCTTTCTTTGAGCGAGCCGAAGTCAAAGATGTGCTGGCCTATCTCAGGTTATTGGCTAATCCCGAAGATGATCCGGCATTTTTACGCATTGTGAACACCCCCAGGCGGCATATCGGCGCTTCCACGTTGGAAAAACTGGGTCACTATGCCGCGCAGCGACAAACCAATCTGATGAGCGCCGCCGGCGAGCTCGGCCTAGCCCAGCAACTCCCGGAGAACTCACGATTAAGACTAGGGAGGTTTACCGACTGGTTACAGGAAATGACACGACATGCACTTGAATTTACCCCTGCAGATATCACCCGGCGGGTGATCGAAGAAATCCACTACCGGGAGTGGTTATTGGACAGCAGTAAAAACCGTAAAGCGGCTGAAAAACGCATTGAAAACGTCAATGAATTTCTGGATTGGATCTCGCGCTTGAGTCACACGGAAGCTGAACCCCCAAATCTTGAGCAACTGGTGGCTCATTTCTCGCTCAGAGACATCATTGACCGTCATCAAGAACAAAAAGCGTGCGATGCGGTGCACTTAATGACCCTGCACGCCGCTAAAGGGCTCGAATTTCCCTTCGTATGGATAGCCGGAATGGAAGAAGAACTGCTGCCTCATCGCAATAATCTTGAATCGCCTTGGGTGGACGAAGAGCGCCGCCTCGCTTATGTGGGCATTACCCGAGCCCAACAACGGCTGAGCTTCACTTATGCCGTCAGCCGTAGCCGTTTTGGAGAATTGATCGACTGCGAACCCAGTCGATTCTTGCATGAACTGCCGCAGGAACACGTCGTCTGGGAAGACGTGAACGCCGCAGGCCCGGGCAGCCTTGAAGCACGCCAGACGGGCAAAGCTCATTTATCGAACCTTAAATCGCTGTTGGCGGGGGAACCCATCGACGCGTCGCAAGACCAAAGGCTTTAAAAGCCTTGCCACAAGTACAGATCGCCCAAATCATATGCCAAAAAGAAAGCCCCGGAATAAGGGGCTTTCTTCGTATTACGCTGAATGCGGAAGGGTGTTACATCATACCACCCATGCCACCCATGCCACCCATGCCGCCCATATCACCCATGCCACCGGCACCACCATGAGCTGGTTCGTCTTTCTTGGGTAGCTCTGCAACCATTGCCTGAGTGGTTATCATCAGTCCGGCCACGGAAGCTGCGTTTTGCAATGCGGTACGAGCCACCTTGGTGGGATCGAGAATCCCCATCTCAATCATATCCCCAAATTCCGAAGTTTGGGCATTGTAACCGAAATTACCCGTCCCTTCTTCGACCTTTGCCAACACCACGGAAGACTCCCCACCGGCATTGGCCACAATCTGCCGCAAGGGTTCTTCCATCGCCCGGCGAGCGATATTGATGCCTACATCCTGATCATGATTGGCACCTTCGAGCTCTTTCAGATTAGCGCGGGCACGCAGCAATGCCACACCACCTCCGGGAACCACGCCTTCTTCGACAGCGGCTCGGGTTGCATGCAATGCATCCTCCACGCGCGCCTTTTTCTCCTTCATTTCCACTTCAGTGGCCGCGCCCACTTTGATCACGGCAACCCCACCCGCAAGCTTTGCCATGCGTTCCTGAAGTTTTTCCTTGTCATAATCGGAACTGGTTTCTTCGATCTGAGCGCGGATTTGCTCAACCCGGGCTTTGATGTCCCCATGGCGACCTGCGCCATCGACGATGGTGGAATTCTCTTTGGTGATGGAAACGCGCTTAGCACTGCCCAGATCATCCAAGCTGGCTTTCTCAAGGGACAAGCCTACTTCTTCGGATATTACAGTGCCCCCCGTCAATACCGCGATATCCTGCAACATCGCTTTGCGGCGATCACCAAAGCCTGGAGCCTTAACAGCCGCCACCTTGACGATACCGCGAATCGTATTGACCACCAAAGTTGCCAAGGCTTCTCCTTCCACGTCTTCGGCGATGATCATCAGCGGTTTGCCCGACTTTGCCACGGCCTCGAGAACGGGAAGCATGTCGCGAATATTTGAGATCTTTTTATCGTGCAATAAGATATAAGGATCTTCCAGCTCCGCACTCATGTTGTCCTGATTATTGATAAAGTAGGGAGAAAGATAACCACGATCGAACTGCATGCCCTCGACGACATCGAGTTCATTCTCTAATCCGGAACCTTCTTCCACGGTAATCACGCCTTCCTTACCCACCTTATCCATCGCATCCGCAATGATCTTCCCGATCACTTCATCGGCATTTGCAGAGATGCTGCCGACCTGGGCGATGGCTTTACTATCCGTGCAAGGCTTGGACATGTCCTTCAACCCGTCCACAGCAGCGCTCACAGCCTTGTCGATACCGCGCTTCAGATCCATCGGATTCATCCCCGCCGCGACCGCCTTGATGCCCTCACGAAATAGAGCCTGCGCCAATACGGTAGCCGTCGTTGTGCCATCACCGGCTACATCGGAAGTATGGGACGCGACCTCTTTGACCATTTGCGCGCCCATATTCTCAAATTTGTCATCAAGCTCGATCTCTTTTGCTACCGAGACCCCGTCTTTGGTCACCGTTGGCGCACCGAATGCTTTGTCCAATACGACATTACGCCCTTTCGGGCCTAGGGTGGCTTTGACGGCGTTCGCCAAAATATTCATCCCCGCCACCATACGCTGGCGGGCGTCATCTCCAAAACGAACTTCTTTTGCTGCCATATTCAGATACCTTCAAGTAGTGGTTCGTTGATCCAAACGATAAGAACGATGTTTAGTCTTCAATTACAGCCATGATGTCATCTTCGCGCATGACCACGACGTCTTCATTGTCCACCTTGACTTCAGTACCGGAATATTTTCCAAACAGTACTTTGTCGCCCACTTTCACATCGAGCGCCCGAATCTCGCCATTGTCCATTATCTTGCCATTGCCCACGGCAAGCACTTCTCCTCTTATAGGCTTTTCAGCCGCGCTATCGGGGATAACTATGCCCCCTGGACTGGTACGTTCCTCCTCTACACGCTTGATCACTACACGATCATGCAAGGGCCGAATTTTCATAGGAATAACTCCTTATCACTCGCTTGATTTGAGATATTTTTGATGTACCCGCCCTCCCTTGGACCAGCAGCAACGCCAGCCAGATTTCCAGAATGCCATCGGCCGGGACACATCTTCTTCGTTGAATGAATGCTATTAGCACTCAGTTCCAGTGAGTGCTAATAATAGGCTCGAAACGCGCATTGTCAAGAGGTTTGATCGCGATCTTTAACCACTTCGCCCTCGATAACGCGTCCCATCCGTTGATCGCCAGAATGATTCGTATGCCTGGAAACACGAACGCCTAGCCGCGACCAAATAGCCCCTAAAATAAATTTGCGAGAGAACGGCAACAGACATAAAAAACCAATGGCATCGGTAAAGAAACCGGGGGTTAATAACAGTATGCCCCCAATAAGCAGAATAACGCCCTCCAGTAATTCAGTGGCTGGGACTTCTTCTTTAGCTATCGCGATTTGAAAACGCTGCAGGGCAGCCAAACCTTGCTGCCGCAATAAGGCGGCCCCTAGCACCGCCGTCAACACAACCATAAGAATCGTGGGGAGCGCACCGATGACGCTCCCAATTTTTATCAGTAGATAAATCTCAATAAGCGGCACCGTAATAATCAGCGCCGCAATAAGGAAGAACGGATGCATCGGCTATGGCTGGTAGTAGATTAGCGGATTATTGAATAATAGTGGGGGCGCGCAACGGAAAATCAACACACCACAAGAATTTTGGGCATGGCAAGTTCGATCCACCGTAATTTACGACGCCCTGGTCAACCCTTTGTTAAGCGCTTAAACTCAGAATCTCAGTTATCAGTCATTTATCCGCAAACCACCGAACGCCATCATGATTTTAACCGGGTTCCCAGACCTAGCTGACACTTTAACCCTCGCGATCAGACGCTTCGCGGGTAAACTTATCGCCGGCCATGACCTCTGTTCTCCCGGGGAGTTGATCTAGCCAGCTGGGCAACACATATGTTCATGATGATAGGGCGTACCCAACAGCGTTATCCCAAGCGGGAAACCACGCTGCGTGATACCCGCCCTGATGAACTACCCGAGACTATTGCAACTCCAATCCCACACGGAGAGCATGATTCGTTCTCCCGGCGGCAAAGCAAACGATTTCGACTAGCCTGTGATATGAAGAAACTGATATTACCCCTTTCAATCTGGGTGCTCTGCGCCGTATTCGCGAGCCCAGCGCTCGCAGTAGATAGCGGCGCAGAATTACTCAAACCCGAAGAAGCCTTTCAGCTCACCACACAGCTAAAAGAAACTAACACCATTGTCGCGCGGTGGAAGATCGCCGACGGATATTATCTATACCGCAGCAAAATAGCCTTTCAAAGCGATACACCGGGCTACCGGCTCGATTCTGCAAAACTACCCAAAGGCCGGATTAAACATGACGAATTCTTCGGCGATGTCGAAATCTACCGCAACGCGGTTCAAGCAGAATTGCCGGTGTCCAGAGCCCCGGATTCCGGAACAACTCTGCAATTGACCGTGACCTACCAGGGATGTGCGGACCGCGGCATATGTTACCCCCCCACACCCCACACCGTGTCGCTGAGCTTTCCCCCCATGGCGCCCAAATCAACCGCCTCGCCCTCAGCAAGTCCGCTCAACTTTTTGACGCAATTGACGGGCAAACCCAGCGGCCCAGTGGACGATTTTTTAGAGCCGGATCAGGCGTTTCAGTTCCAGGTCGAGGTTAAAAACCCGCATACCTTGACGGCGCGCTGGCAGGTCGTAGCGGGTTATTATCTCTACCGAGACAAAATAAAACTCGACTTAGATGATCACAAAACGGTGGCGTTCGGCCCGATCTCATGGGCCGAGAGTAAAGTCAAACACGACGAGTTCTTTGGCGATACAGCCATTTACGACCAAGACTTTGAGATAGACCTTCCGCTGACGCGGAAGAGTCAATCAGAGACCCCGGTAAGCTTAAAGGCAAGCTACCAGGGCTGTGCCGAAGCGGGGATCTGCTACCCTCCGATCCATAAGACCGTTAAATTGGTACTGCCTCCCACTGAACAATCGGCCAGTAAAAACCCATCGACACCGCCAAGTGATTCCACTCACACTCTTTATTCAGCTAAAACACCATCAGCCCATTTACCAGCAGCGCTTAGCCCTGGCTCGTCTCAAAAACAGTCCGAAAGCTATAAATCCGAACAGGACCGCATCGCCGAAACATTGGCCACAGGAACGACCTGGATAACCCTCATCAGCTTTTTTGGGTTTGGCTTGATGCTGGCCTTCACCCCATGCGTGTTCCCGATGATACCCATTTTATCTGGAATCATTATCGGTCAGGGCAAAGGCATCACCACAGCCAAAGCGTTCAGTCTGTCGTTAGTCTATGTCTTGGCCGTGGCATTCACATATGCCTTAGCCGGCGTGGTCGTAGGCCTTTCCGGGGAAAACATCCAAGCCTGGTTTCAAAATCCCTGGGTACTGAGTGCGTTTGCCGCCATTTTCGTATTATTGGCTTTATCCATGTTCGGTTTCTATGAGCTGCAGATGCCGAATGCACTGCAGACACGCCTGGCAACGATCAGCAATCAGCAACAAGGAGGGACACTGGTGGGGGTCGCCATCATGGGGTTGTTGTCCGCCCTGATCGTCGGGCCCTGCGTTACCGCTCCGTTGATCGGCGCATTGATTTACATCGCCGATAGTGGCGATGCCTTGCTAGGCGGCCTTGCGCTGTTCACGCTGAGTTTAGGTATGGGCACACCGTTGCTGATCATTGGGACTTCCGCAGGCAAAATCCTGCCCAAAGCAGGCGCATGGATGGATACCGCAAAAGCCGTCTTCGGGGTGTTATTGCTGGGCATAGCGATCTGGCTGCTCGAGCGTATCCTGCCCATCGAGGCGATTATGGTAGCCAGCGGTGCATTACTTATCGTTTCAGCCATCTATATGGGAGCCGTCGATTCGATCATGTCGGGGGCTTCCGGGTGGTTGCGTTTTTGGAAAGGCGTGGGATTGGTGATGCTGCTATACGGCGCGTTACTGCTAGTCGGCGCCGCGTCCGGGAGTAAAAGCATGCTTCAACCCTTAAGGGGATTGATGGTCGCGGGTACGCCCATTCCCCACCACGCACTTAAATTCAAGCGCATCAAAGGCGTGGAGGGACTTGAACATGCTTTAAGCGGAGCTCATCAACAACAAAAGCCGCTCGTGCTCGATCTGTACGCGGACTGGTGTGTCAGCTGCAAAGAGATGGAGGCTTATACTTTTTCCGATCCTAAGGTTCAAGCCGCGTTAAGCGCATCGATTCTGGTACAATCCGATGTCACACAAAATGATCCGGAGGATCAGGGGTTGTTAAAAGCTCTCGGGCTTTTCGGCCCACCCGCAATTCTATTTCATGCTCCAGATGGTCAAGAACGACGCGCTTATCGTGTGGTGGGCTATATGCCGGCCGAGCAATTCAGTCAACACGCCGCCCGGGCTCTGGCCAACGATGCTCGGGCTGAATAGATCAATATTTTTCGAAATAATAGTCTTATGGACAGATACCTTGTGGGAAACAAGCTGATGTATCTCGTGGTGGCATTAGCCGCTGCCACGATCGGTTTTGGGCTCTACCGAATGTGGAACCCTCCACCCCTCGCTAAAGCAGATACCCCTCTGTTTGAATCCACCGTCGTTGATTCGGTGGATCCTGTAGGGAACGCACGCCCTGAGTTCACCCTTCCTGACCTCGAAAACAAGCCCGTCTCGATCAGTCGATGGGATGGCAAGGTCATCCTTTTAAACTTTTGGGCCACCTGGTGCCCGCCCTGCCGTGAAGAGATACCCGCCTTCATGGAAGTCTCGAAACGCTATGCAAACCGCGGTTTCGAAATTGTGGGCGTGGCCGTCGATGACCGTGAAGCGGTCCTTAAATTGACCCAACAGCTTGGTGTTGATTATCCCCAACTGATCGGGGACCAAAACGCCGTTGAAATCGCCGAACGTTATGGCAATCGGTATGGCGCCCTGCCCTTCAGTGTATTGATCGACCGGCAAGGCATTATCCGCTTTAGCAAACCCGGGGAATTTCCTCGCGAACAGCTTGAAGCTAAATTAGAGTCACTGCTATAAAGTTGCTTAAGCTTGACTCTAACGGCGAACACCTAAAGTACGTCGATTACTTTACCTTCATCAAGGGTCAGATTTAGCTCATAGATAGCATGGTTCACGCCTATCATAGAGAAGGGCAACGAGTCACGAAGAGATCGAATGCTTTTCCTAGACAACCCCCGAGGGATTGGGCAAAATCCTCGAATTGCGATTAGTTGGTCAGTTTGGCGAAATTCCGGCTAGATCACTACAAGTTTATAAATAATGGCGAATCTACTGCTGCTTAATGGCCCCAATCTCAATCTGCTCGGCAGCCGCGAACCGACGTTCTACGGGAGCGATACGCTCGAAACGATTCAGCTAAAACTTCAACAAAAAGCCAAACAATTAGGGCATAACCTGGAAGCATTTCAAAGCAATGCCGAACACGAGCTTATTAATCGCGTACATCAGGCTGGAGAAGATCACGTCAAGTTCATAATTTTCAACCCCGGAGCCTATACCCACACCAGCATAGCGCTCCGCGATGCGTTACTGGGCGTGGATATTCCATTTATTGAAGTTCATATCTCCAATATCTTTGCCCGCGAAAAGTTTCGACACCATTCCTATTTATCGGATATCGCCAGAGGGGTAGTTTGCGGTCTCGGTGTTAAAGGTTACGAACTGGCCCTAGAAGCAATTAACGATTACCTAAACCCATCGAGATGAACAGATGGACATACGCAAGATAAAAAAACTCATTGAGCTACTCGACCATTCCGACGTCGTTGAAATCGAAATCAAGGAAGGGGAGGAATCGGTGCGCGTGAGTCGTGCGCAGACATCGCCGGTCTATAACACTCCCTACATTTTACCTACCCCCATGCCCCCCTATGCGGTGAGTCATACCCCACCGAACGATCCTCAGGCCCAGGCCGCGCCCCCTGCAGAGAGTAACCCCGAAAAGCCGGAACTCACGGGTCATCGCGTGACATCACCCATGGTCGGCACTTTCTACCGCGCCCCCTCTCCAGGCGCAAAACCTTTTGTTGAAGCCGGGCAAGCGGTTAATGTTGGCGATACACTGTGCATTATTGAGGCCATGAAAATGCTCAATCAGATCGAGGCCGACATCGCGGGAATACTCAAATCGATCCTGGTTGAAAACGGCCAACCGGTAGAATTCGGCCAACCTTTGTTTATCATCGACTAGAATTTTAAATTGCGATATGAGCCGGGGGATATCCATTGCTCAAGCGTTTTTCAATCTTCTTAGCCTCTTGCAGCTTAGGAATCGGCGGAAGACGGCACGGTAATGGGGGCGCGATTCGGTAGATACAGCTGAGGTAAGATAATAACCGACACGAAACATTACCTAGGAGGGCTCTTTATGGTAAGCATCACTAGAGTTAGCATCGCCTCCTTGTTGGCCTGATAAATTGTTATGTTGGACAAAATCGTTATCGCCAATCGAGGCGAAATCGCTCTGCGTATTTTGCGGGCGTGCCGGGAACTAGGAATTAAAACGGTAGCCGTGCACTCGGAAATCGACCGGGACCTTATGCACGTCAAACTTGCCGATGAATCCGTTTGCATCGGACCCGCAGCGCCGCTCGACAGTTATCTACATATACCGGCTATCATCAGCGCTGCGGAAATCACCGATGCCGTCGGTATACACCCGGGTTATGGATTTCTCTCGGAAAATGCCGACTTTGCTGAGCGCGTTGAATCCAGTGGCTTCGTATTCATCGGCCCCAAAGCCGAAACCATTCGGCTGATGGGAAACAAAATCTCCGCTAAAGCGGTGATGATGCAAGCAGGTATCCCCTGTATCACGGGTTCCGACGGCCCTTTAGACGACAATCCTGACACCAATATCCTCCTAGCAAAACGCATTGGTTATCCTGTGATCATTAAGGCGGCGGGCGGTGGTGGCGGACGGGGCATGCGGGTGGTGCACTCAGAGGGGGCACTGTTACATGCCATCGCGCTAACCCGCACGGAGTCCAGAGCCGCGTTTAACAACGACACCGTGTATATGGAGAAATTTTTAGATAGTCCGCGTCACATCGAAATCCAAGTACTTGCCGATACACATGGAAACACCATCCATTTGGGTGAGCGTGATTGCTCAATGCAACGACGGCATCAGAAGGTCATCGAAGAAGCCCCTGCGCCCGGGATCACCGCTGAACAGCGCAACCACATGGGAGAACTGGCGGTGAAGGCGTGCCAGCAGCTGGGATATCGGGGTGCTGGCACCATTGAGTTTCTCTACGAGGATGGTGAATTTTATTTCATGGAGATGAATACCCGGCTGCAAGTCGAACACCCGGTCACTGAATTGATCACCAGCACCGACATCGTCAAAGAACAATTGAAAATCGCTGCCGGCGAACCCCTCAGTTACACTCAGCAAGACATTGTCTTTCGCGGCCATGCCATCGAATGCCGCATCAATGCCGAAGATCCCGAGAGCCTGCTGCCCTCACCGGGAACCATTGTGCATTATCACAGCCCAGGGGGCCCCGGGATACGGGTGGATACCCATGTCTACAACGGTTATCGCGTTCCGCCGCAATACGACTCCATGATCGGCAAACTGATTGCCTTTGGCAATGACCGTGAAACGGCCGTTGCACGAATGTGCGGAGCGCTCAGTGAGATCATCATCGATGGTATCAAGACCAATATACCGCTACATCGTGAAATCATGACGGATACGGCGTTCTGCGAAGGCGGAACAGACATCCACTACCTCGAGAAAAAGCTCAATAGATAGAGCCGGTTATCCGCAGAACCCAATCCATAGAGCAATGCATCAGATTATCTTGAGCGCGTTTGGTGGGGAGTTAGAAACGATTGAACAAGTGCTTGTTGAATTCGGGGCAATGGCAATCACCCTGCAGGATGACGCAGACCAACCGCTGTTAGAACCCGCACCGGGAGAACATCCGCTTTGGGCCAGAGTAACCATCACCGGCCTGTTCGCCACTCCGACCGATGCCGATGAGCTTCACACCGCCTTGCGGGCAGCGCTGGGCGAGGATCGAGCGTTCCAATTAAAGCGTGTCGCAGATAAAGATTGGACTCAAGCCTGGAAGGCAGGGTTCAAACCCATGCGCTTTGGACGGCGATTGTGGATAGTGCCGAGCTGGAAATCATTCGATGTGGCAAACGCCGTGGTAGTCATCTTAGACCCCGGATTGGCTTTCGGCACCGGTACACATCCGTCAACGGCTTTATGTCTGCGGTGGCTCGACGCCACCCCCCGGAAGCCGCGAAGCTCGTGGATTATGGCTGCGGATCGGGGGTATTGTCGATTGCTGCTCTAAAGCTTGGCGCCCAGCATGTCTGGGCTGTGGATATCGATTCCCAAGCCTTACTCGCAACGCATAAGAACGCGCAAAAGAACAACATCACAGCCGGTTGTCTGGAGATTACCCATCCCGATCGGCTACCCAACTTACAAGTAGACCTGTTGATTGCCAATATCCTATCCGTTACTTTGATTGAATTAAGCCAGCGTATCGCAACTATGGTCAAGCCGGCGGGCACCCTGGTGCTCAGCGGAATCCTCGCCGAACAGGCGGAGTCGGTTATGAACGCCTACGACAACCACTTCGAGATGCGCGCTGTGCTCAGTGAGGAGGGCTGGATCCTAGTGGAGGGACAACGAAAATCCAGTTAAACTTTGGCTGTGAAGCATAGGCGCAGCGAATAGTCTCAATATCGCCGTTAGACGTACGGTGGCCGTTTAGGGGGGAGTATCAGCTCAGAGCCCGAACGGCTTTCAGTAAAACATATTAAAGTTTGGGCTAAACAATATATAAAATGCGGTATAATCAATAAGTTATATTACGGCTACGACATAAAACTTGCACGAACCATAACTGATTGATTCTATTGCCTATGCGCTCGCTCCGCTTCCAAGGTCTTGGCAACAGCTTTCGCGGATGCCATTATGATAGGGCACACGCTGGGGGAACCTCAGCCATTCTTGGGAGTATCGATCACCACCTCGACACAGGGAACGTACCACAAGAACCCACAACTTCGCAGGTACGTCACATCATGTCGGAATATATTGAAAACTCATATTCCCGTCAGGGCGATTATTTCGGTGTACACAGAGCATGCACTCACACCGTCTGGTCTACTCAAGGGTATTCGGGTGGGTTGGACTTCTACCCACGAATCAACGGCGTAGAAGTGACTACTGAGTAACTTCGCATGATCTGGCAATTCTTCTAGGAACCGATAGCGCCATGAATACACAAATTATCGAACATCAGAGCTTATCGATGCCCCGTAAGGAGCGTCGCCAACAGCCCCTAAGTAGCGCGGTGGGTGTGGCGCTAGAACTCTATTTTGAGCAGCTAGATGGCCAAAAACCGGATAATCTTTATCGTATGGTCTTAGATGAAGTAGAACGCCCCTTGCTGGAATGCGTGATGAGCCATTGCCGAGGCAATCAGAGCAAAGCCGCGGAATATTTAGGGCTAAACCGCGGGACGTTGCGTAAAAAATTGAGGCTGTATGGCCTGGAGCGGGAATCCACCTAGGTTCAGCGCTTACACGAAGCGGTTGCACCGGACACGCTAGCTGGCGTCGATTGAATTTCCCATCTAGCCAGCTTCCGTTATAATGCGCGCCTTTATTGATCGCGCATTAGGATTACGATGACACAAACTAGCCGCCGCCCTATCCAGCGGGCTCTGCTTAGCGTTTCCGATAAAACGGATCTGCTGGAACTCGCCGAATATTTGCACCACCAAGGCATTGAAATACTTTCTACCGGCGGCACCGCTAAGTTGTTATTGGAACAACGCATTCCGGTGCGCGAAGTCGCCCAGTACACCGGGTTCCCCGAGATGATGGGCGGGCGAATCAAGACCTTACATCCGAAGATCCACGGAGGGATCCTCGGCCGTCGCGGTACCGATGATCAGATTATGACAGCTCATGAGATACCACCCATCGATTTGGTGGTGGTTAACCTGTATCCATTCGAGGCGACGGTCGCCAAGCCGGGTTGTGCGCTAGAGGAGGCCATCGAAAACATCGATATCGGCGGGCCAGCCATGCTTCGTGCTGCTGCTAAGAACCATACCGATGTCGCCGTGGTTGTCGATCCCGCCGACTATCAGCGTGTCATCCAAGAGATGAAAACCAATGACGCCAGTCTTTCCCCAGCAACTCGTTTAGACTTGGCGATCAAAGTCTTTGAGCATACAGCGCGGTACGACGGTGCCATTGCGAATTATTTAGGCTCACGAACCCGCGACGAGGGGACCTCACCGTTCCCCCGCACCCTAAGCCTGCAGTTCGAGAAAGTGCAATCGATGCGCTATGGGGAAAACCCCCACCAAAGCGCCGCATTCTATCGCGAGCACACATTGCCCGAAGTGTGCATCGCGGGTGCCCGGCAACTCCAAGGCAAGGCCCTATCCTATAACAACATCGCGGATGCGGACGCCGCCTTGGAATGCGTTAAACAATTCGAGCCTCCGGCTTGTGTGATCGTCAAACACGCCAACCCCTGCGGTGTCGCGGTGGCGGATTCCCTTCTGGGTGCCTATGAACGCGCGTTCGCAACCGACCCCACTTCTGCTTTTGGCGGAATTATCGCTTTCAACCGGCCGCTGGATGGCGAAACGGCCGCCATCATTGTGGAGCGGCAATTTGTAGAAGTGATCATCGCGCCGCAAATCAGTGAGCCAGCAAAAACCGCATTGACCCAAAAGAAGAACGTGCGTGTCATGGAAACGGGAGCCTGGGACGCCCCTCATGCAAGCCTGGATTTCAAACGGGTGAATGGTGGTCTCCTGGTGCAGGAGCGGGATATCGCGCTAGTCCCACCGCAAGATTTAAAACTCGTCAGCGACCGCCCCCCCACGGACAACGAACTTCGCGATCTCCAGTTCGCCTGGCGTATCGTGAAATTCGTCAAATCCAATGCCATTGTTTATGTCCGGGATCAACAGACCATTGGGGTGGGAGCCGGTCAAATGAGCCGAGTCTATTCCGCTAAGATCGCGGCAATCAAAGCGCAGGATGAGCAACTTGAGGTCACGGGGTCCGTGATGGCGTCTGACGCATTCTTCCCATTCCGTGATGGAATCGATGCCGCCCACGAGGCCGGCATCACCGCGGTAATTCAGCCGGGAGGATCCGTTCGAGACGAAGAGGTCATCGCCGCGGCCAATGAATTTGGGATGGCCATGGTATTCACCGGCATGCGCCATTTTAGGCATTGAGCACTCCCAAGAGTGTATCCACCGGATGAGACATTCACGCACGGTTACAGCCCCCTAGATCAATAAATTATTCCGTTTTCAATCACTAAGGCTTGGTAACAGGCGTCGTTATCATCAAATCAGTCAGAACTCATGAAAATCCTTGTGATCGGCGGCGGTGGGCGGGAGCACGCATTGGCATGGAAAGCGGCCCAGTCAGAATATGTCGAAAAGGTCTATGTGGCCCCTGGAAATGGGGGAACTGCCCGTGAGCCCGGCATCGAAAACGTCCCCATAAACGCGGATGATATCGGCAAACTGGTGGATTTTGCCCGTCAGCAGCACATTGATCTAAGCCTTGTCGGGCCTGAAGCACCGCTGGTGATGGGTATTGTCGATAGCTTTCAGCAAGCGGGTTTAGCTATCTTCGGCCCCACGCAGGCGGCGGCGCAACTTGAGGGATCAAAAGTCTTCGCCAAAAATTTTCTGCAACATTACGGCATCCCCTCGGCCCAGTACCAGAGCTTTACCCAGGTCGAACCAGCGATGGCTTACATAAAAACCCGGGGGCACCGCCCTGTCATCAAGGCTGTCATCAAGGCGGATGGCCTGGCCGCAGGTAAAGGGGTCATTATCGCACACACCCCGGATCAAGCTAACAGCGCCATTCAGAATATGTTGGTGGAAAACAGCTTCGGCGCTGCGGGACGCCAGATTATCATCGAGGATTATCTGCAGGGTGAGGAAGTAAGTTTCATCTGCATGGTGGATGGGGAGCATATTCTTCCTCTGGCTACCTCGCAAGACCACAAGGCCCGTGACGATGGAGATCTCGGCCCCAATACGGGCGGCATGGGCGCCTATTCCCCCGCGCCGGTTGTCACCCCCGAGCAGCACGACCGCATCATGCGAGAGATCATTGAGCCCACGGTGAACGGGATGAAAGCACGGGGCACACCCTATACTGGCTTTCTGTATGCCGGCTTGATGATCAGCCCGTCAGGCGAACCTAAAGTACTTGAATTCAACTGCCGATTCGGCGATCCGGAAGCTCAGCCGATCATGCTGCGTCTGCAATCCGATTTGGTAACCCTCTGTCAAGCGGCGCTGGCAGGGCGACTTGATACCGTCTCCGCGAATTGGGACCCCCGCCCGGCAATAGGTATCGTGTTAGCCTCGGGGGGGTATCCGGAAGCTTATTCAAAAGGCCGAGTGATTCAGGGCCTGAGTCAGCTTGAATCGAACCCGGACGCTACTAATGACAATCTCCTCAAAGTGTTTCACGCCGGCTCATCGCTCCATGCAGGACAACTCGTCACCAGTGGTGGTCGCGTACTGTGCGTCACCTGTTTAGGGGACAACGTGAGCGATGCCCAACAACGAGCGTATGCGGCCATAGGTAAAATTCACTGGCAAGACATGTACTACCGAACCGATATTGGGCATCGGGCCGTCACCAGGGAACGCAGCCAAAACCGCTAACCAACGGACCACGTTGCGAACCCGTCCCCAAGATAGTCTGAAAGCATCATCCAGCTAAATCCAGCCTGTACAGCCTGTAACCTAGCGAGTCCCCTAAAAGCGAAGTATTGGAGTTAAACTGTCACTGAATACGATTTCAGCACTGAGGTGGCAAGGACATTAGACTCGACATGTTGGCTGCGCTGATAGCCTAACGACAGGCTATTAGCTAGAGGGACTTCAAAGCACTTGGCACGGACAATGTGCGCTATTGCGGATAGACTTTGACGAGTTAAGGACTAATGTTACCACCGGGTATTTTCATCGGCCCCGGTCTCAAATTTGCCGCTCGATTTTCTCCAGAACCACGGTGGAGAATAGACTTGCCGCATCACTGACGATCACAAGGTTTGTGATGCACCGACTCCGGATTGGGAATAAGCCATGGAATCATACTTCAATCCAAACAGAAACCGATTCCCCTTGGCTGCGGAATTCACCCCAGCCCCACTCATTCGTGTATACGGGCTCGTCAACTTTGCCGGTGAAATCGGTAAACTTGGCATGGGGTCTGTCGACCTCCATCCACTTATAGCCCGGCGGCCCATCACTCATGATCACCGCCATCGCTTTAGGATGTTCCGCATTACCGAGTCGAGTCCAACCCACGGTATTGTAGTGGTCAAAGTAGTCGTTCTGGGGACCGTAGGCAAAGTGTTTGCGAACATAAAGAAACTTATCGATCCACCAGCGCAGAGAAGGAATAGTGACGGAATGGCGATTCCCGTCCTTGCCGTAGTCTTCATACTGAGTCCCATAGTAGTCTGCGTAAAAGACACTCGGATAGCCTTGACTCCGGAGCAAAATGATCGCGTAGGCGAGCGGCTTAAACCACGTGTCGACCGGAGACTCCAGGGCTTGTAGCGGTTGGGAATCGTGATTTTCTACGAAGGTGACCGCATGAGTGGGCTGAGCCTTTATCATGGAGCCATCGAGGATCTTCCGCATGTCGTAATTGCCATGCGAGCGGCTGGCGTAATGGAAGTTATAATGGAGCGGCACATCGAAGACGCTCATTCTGCCCCCGACCAGTCCCACATACCATTGCAGGATATCGAGATTATTAAACCAATAATCCCCGACGACAAATAGATCTCTGCCCACATATTGTTCAAGAGCATCGATCCATTGCGGGAAAAACCACGCGGAAATGTGCTTGATGGCGTCTAATCGGAACCCGTCAATCCCCGTGGTGTCGAGATACCATTTTCCCCAGCGGTTGACTTCACTTCGCACCTTTTGATTCTGAAAGTCAATGTCACAGCCCAGCAAGTAGGCAAAGTTACCGTTCTCTAATGCCACGTAATCGTCAAAATTCTTTCCCTCAACAAGATAAAGAGTGCCAGATTCTTTGGTATCTTCGTCATAATCGACGGCATCAAAATGCCACCAGTGCCACTCAAAGTCAGAGTACTTAGCCTTGCGTCCAGGGAAAGCGAAATGAGTGTACGCTTTGATTTCGCGCATTTCACCTTTGGGGTGCAGGCGATCGTTATACGGAAAGGGTGTCGCTCTGACGCTCTCCACCCCTTCACCACCCATCCGGTGATTCAACACCGCATCGGCATAGACCTGAATACCTGCGCTCTGAAGGGCCTTTATCGCCGCTAGATATTGGCGGCGGGAACCGTACTTGGTTCGTACGGAATCGCGTTGATCAAATTCCCCCAAGTCATACATATCGTAGACGGCATAGCCTACGTCATTGAGGCCAGCCATTCCCTTATAAGCCGGAGGTAACCACACGGCGGTAAATCCCGCGTCGGCCAATTCCCTCGCTTTGCGCTTTACTTGATTCCACAGATTGAGTTTGGGAGAGATATACCAGTGGAAATACTGCATCAGGACCCCATTAATCAACATTTAAGAATGTCTCCTTCTTGTGTTCTATTATTGCTACAATATAAAGTTAATAAAAGTTAATAAAATATTCGGTATGCACGCGTTCGGGACAACCGAAAAATCATTCAATGCGGTTGTTGCCCCGCTACTCTGCCAAGCTCTGCGGCGTATTTCCGTGCCGTGTACTGCATAACATAATCCCCATGAGTACCATTGCTTAGTACCTTCGTGTAGACCAATAAATGGAGAGACAATGGCACCCGTCTATCACCTACTTTACCTCCATTGGAGCTTGGATGTAATCCAGCTTAACTTCTCACCAGGACAGGTCGAGGCACGTGATGTATTGCCCCCAGCAAGCTTAATGTGCATCGGCAATTAATGTGAAACTCCAGCTCATCTCACCGACCCCTATCGTTATATATTCTCGCTACCACTATGAACGATGACCGCCAACAGGTATCAAATCCAAATACTCCTTCACTCTGATAGAATAAGTAAAGTAAGACTATCTCACTGCAAATACGGTCTGGAGATTTGGAACATGCTAAAAGGAATGGCTGGATTGACACATCGAGACTATGGTTTGCTGTTTGGCCTCTACGCGACGAGTGCCGTTTTGGTCATGCCAAGCATCGCAAATGGCCAGGAAGGTGCCGATGATGGTGCCTATATCGGATTTTCACTCGCACCGCTGTTGTTTCCCGATAATGAAGCCGGCGCGACCACCGTTAAATTCGATACCGGCGTCGGGTTCAGCGCACTTGGCGGTTATAAGCTGGGAAACCTACGCTTGGAAGGCGAACTAGCTTACCAAACGGTGGAAGGTACCAGCACGGCCGATGTAAATGCCGATGTTCACATCGTGCGTTTCACCGGAGGAGCCTACTTTGACTTCGACCAGTGGATTCTGCGTCCCTATCTGGGCGGGGGCATGGGCGTCGCCGGTCTGGATACCTCCGGAGGTTTTGATAATGACGACACCGCGTTCACCTGGCACGGCGAAGTGGGGCTCACCATACCCCTGACCGAGCAATTAGCGATTCTGCCGGCCTACCGATACGAATGGACCGACACCGATCTCGGTAACGCTCGACGAGCCACTGACCTCCAACGCCTTCCGAGTCACACTTCGCTATCAATTTCCGGCGGTGTCCCGACGAGTTTATTCGGATAGATACCGGACCGAACCTATGCCTCCATCTGTGTACCCTAGACCTTATGATTACGATCCGGTTTATCGATACCATCCATATGATCCATACTACGGCCCACACTACCCCTCGCACAGGCCGCACAAGCCGAAACCCGTCCCTCCAGAGAAGATCGAACGGGATCGCTGTGGCTGGGAAGGACCCGGTTGCTCACCCGATAAAAAGGATTGGGAAAACTGAGGATTAAGTGTCGATGAACGCCGCAAACGCTCGGAGTAAGGCAGGTCCGCAGGGCGTTTCCCGGATCGCCGCGATCAACGCATCGGCATCGTCACCTTGTTCCGGGAGATCGGACCGATAATAGTCGGTATAGGCGCACGCGATGCGCCGATTAAATTCCGGATGAAACTGTACCCCCCAGGCTTGCCCGCCAATGCGAAACGCATGATTAGGATCCTTTTCGCTTGCCGCCAGACGCACCGCCGCGGGTGGCAGTGCCAACACGGACTGGCGATGACTGGCTTGTACAGCCGTCTCTCGTTCCCACTTCGAGAACAGCGGGTCGTGGCCGGCCGCTTCCGTAAGCCGGGTCAGCACCGTACCCACCTCGATACCGTGGGGATTATCGGCCACTTCACCGCCCAAAGCCTCGGCCAAGAGCTGATGGCCGAAACAGATGCCCAGTACCGGTAATTCCGCCGCCACAACCTCGGCCAGCCAGCGGGCGCTGTCCCCGATCCAAGCCTCACCATCCGTCACCATGGCGCCTGCTCCGGTCACTACCACGGCACTTGCTTGATCGAGCATGGGCAATGCGTCGCCATCCTGAGGATACACCACTCGCGCGTTGGCGCGTGGAATACCCATTCCCGCCAGAATCCAGTCGGCAAAATCACCTTCCACGTCCGCTAATGAAGCCAGTTTACGCCCGGGCTGCACCACGATGAGCTCGGTCATACGCTTAGGGCTTGAATGCCTGCGGTGAGTCGAGCCAAGCCAACTCATCCGCCGTACTGGTACGATCCAAAATGGCGTTGCGGTGAGGGAACCGTCCGAACCGGGCGATAATTTCCCGATGGCGGCGCGCCCATTTTAGATTGTCCTCCAGGCCCGCCGCCGTGAATAAAGCCACCGAACGGTCCTGGTCACGCAGATCCTCGCTGTGCATGAAAGGCAGGTACAGAAATGCTTTCTGCTCCGCGGTCATCAAGCTATCGAAATCGTGGTCGATGGCACGTGCGGCCACCTCCCGCGATACCGCCTCCGTTGCAAAGCCGAGCGCTTGATTACGGTACATATTGAGCGGAAACTGATCGAGTACAATCACCAGGGCTAAGGCCCCAGCCGCCGTCTTTTCCCAGTCGGCCAATCGCCCGTCGCGCGCGGCCTGCCAAGTGTTCTCGAATTGCTCGCGGATTTTGCTATCGAACACCGGTGTGGAACGAAACCAGCGCTTGCGCGCGGCCTCACCGAACCAGAATTCGAGCACCTGATCAGGGTTCATGGCTACCCATAACGCCCACCCGAGGCGATGGCGATGACTATCAAGCCGATGATGGTATTGATGCCTACCAGCTGACGTATTTGTCCCAAGGCCTTACCACCCGCCGGCCAATCCTGGGCGGCTACCGCTCGCCGCAATCGGGCATAAGGCGCGAAGAACACATGCATAAAGATACTCATCATGATCAGCCCCAAACCGAACATGAGGTGCACGTGCAAACCCACATGAGCAAATCCGCCAAAGTTTGCGAAGATCATCCACAGTCCGGTGGCCAGTATCACAGCGATAGCCGCCCAGACCCACGGAAAGAAACGCGCGAACACCCCTGACCACAGAGGCAGGCGTAGCGGAGGCTCCAGCAGATGAGCCGCCACCGGTCGCACACACATATAGGCGAAAAACATGCCGCCCACCCAGATAACAGCAGCAAGTACGTGCAGTAGTACAGCAAAGGACATAGCTAGCCTATTCAAATGTCGTTGATTACGTTGATCTTGAGTCGAACGCTTCCGCATTCAACCCAGCTTAATTAAACTCTCCAAAATATCGGGCATATAACGTACCACCAGTGAAAAATGCCCTTCTCCAGGGAAGAAGCGCGCATCGCACCCGGGGATGCGCGCGGCATGGCGCCTACCCATAACCACCGGCACCGTAATATCGGCTTCGCCATGCCAGAGCTGCACCGGCACTCGAATATTCCCCGGATCGAATCCCCAGGGCTGGCTGATCAACGCCAGTTCCTGCACCACCCCCTGGGTGCCCGGGCGCATCGCCTCACGCAGCGACCCCAGCACCGTATTACGCAGCTCAGGCTGGCCAAGCGCCTCGATATCTGCCACCGGTGCCGAACCCGTCAGGATTTTCAGCACTAAGGAGGGCACGGCACCCATCAGCGGTCCGAGCAGATTGGCGAAGGTCCAGCGCGCCACACCCGGCAACCGCTGATTGAATCGAATACACTGAGTGGCCAAGGGATTCATTCCCTCCAAAACCCCGCTGCTTATCGTCTCGCCCAAACCGCAAACGATGGATACACCATACAGTCGATCCGGTATGGCTAGGGCGGTAGCAAGCGCATAGGGACCACCTCCGGACACACCGAGCAGATGAAATCGCTCCAAACCTATTTCGTCTGCCAATAACACCAGGTCCGCTGGCCAGTCGTCAATACGCCGTTGGGCTAGGTAATCCGATGCGCCGACTCCCGGGCGATCGGCAGCAATTAGCCGAATGCCTAAGTCCTTCGCAGCCTGCTCAGCCAGACAGGCCTCCAAACGCGACCCCGGAAAGCCGTGGCAGTACACTACGGCGCGCCCCCGAGGATCACCGAACTCACTCCACGCGAGGCGGCGCCCTGTCTCGAGCTGCAGTGAGTTCATGGCGACTTCCAACCGATGCTTCGTATCCATCACGTCTTACTCTGCGTCTCGTATAGAGTTGTCGAGTTTCGCTTTAGAAAAGGATTCATTTGGACTTTTGTTGCTGTTTCTGCAAGCAACCGCGATTAATTCCAGAATTAGCCGATAGTTATCCAGATTTTGGGTCGATGAATAAAAAGCGTATTACCTTTCGCGGTGAACCTCGAGTCACCAAGACCATGATTCCCCAAAGCAGACCACATTCGAGAAAGTCTAGCAGACCAATCGTATACGGCAAGTTTCACGAATTGCCACTGCTTCGTCTCGAGGATCAGCCATTGAGCTCCTGTTCTGGATTGATCATCGTTCAGAAACTGTTTAGACGACCCAACACCAGGAGCCATTGGCGTCGTCGAATTCGCTACCTGCAAGTCACTCCAAATCTTTGGACACGCCAGGATCGTTTTATAGTTTCAATCGAATCCGATCGGTTGCTAAGCTTGCTTTACCCTATCCGCATCAACCCTTTTTCTTTTGGCCTCAAGATCACAAGTTTTTGGGGGCATAGCAATGAAAATTCGTGATTAGTACTATTGATAACAGCAACCCAATTTCGCGGTTTCACTAACAGTATTGTTTAATCGCACTAATTATATGCATTACTCAGCGGCACAACATTTGCCCAACACACTTCGAGGCGAAAAGCTGCAACCATCGTTCCGTTGTCTCAGTCAATCGGGGTCTGAGTTCCAGGCATTGCTCGTACAAGATCCCATATAAAAATGGAATAGAGATAAGGTTGAACCTCGCGACTCTCAATGTACATCTTGGCCCCCTTATCATTCATGGTTAATCGCCGTACTATTATTCCATTTGCATCGGTATTGACCCTTATATTGGCAACCAGATGGAGCGCAAGATTTACTCGCTGGTAATACGTCACATACTTTAGAAATGCAGCCCAGCTATAATCACCAATGGCAGTGCAACAATAGAAACGATGGTGTTGGGAACGAGTCAGAGAAGAACCCAGAAACACGAGTGGTAGCTTGTCCGAGAAATAGCATATCAAGAGGGGCAGTCGATGCTGAACCAATCAAATGCCTGCATTAATATCATTTCCTTCGGGCTGGAGCCTTACACCGCTGCCGTGTGTGAGGCCGTGGCACAGCTGGGTAAGCCCGTAAGATCAATTAGCCCGCATCTATGGTTCGGCGGAGACCCCAAACACTCTTCCCCTATTACCGTCCTAGCAATGGCTGATCATGGACTTATACAGCATACATTTTATGACACCATGCTACAAAAAATCTCCGAGGCGCCTTATTTGGCAGTATTTTCTTATCCAGTCACCGATCGGCTGCAGAACCTATTATTGTATTGTCAAGAATGTTGCCACTGGCCATGTGAGCAACATGAGCTGGCCTTGCGATTGGATCGGTTGTCATCATTTAGAAACGATCTAGGGAGAAGTACGTACAACAATATTGATACCAGTAAATGGACCAAGCTCAATCTCATTGGATCGTCACCCATTTTTCGACAAGCGCTTTCGATAATCGAGAAATCCGCAGAGTGCGATGTGCCTGTCTTGATAGAGGGTGAGACGGGTACCGGCAAAGAGTTGGCGGCCAAAGCGATTCACACTCTCAGCGCCCGGCACGATTGTCCTTTTATCCCCATCAACTGTGGCGCGCTCCCAGAGAACTTGATCGAGAATGAATTGTTTGGGCATGAAAAAGGCGCTTACACCGGAGCCACGCAAAACCAATCCGGCCTGATCGCACATGCTGATGGCGGTACGCTGTTCTTAGATGAGATCGAAGCTTTGTCGGCTAAAGGTCAAGTGGCCTTGTTGCGCTTTATTGAAGATAAAAAAATTAGGCCGTTGGGTGGTAAAACGTATCGAAAGGTTGATATTAGAATCATCGCGGCAGCGAATGCACCGATAGCCGAGCTAGTAAAAAAGGGCCAATTCAGGGAGGACTTATGGTATCGGCTCATGCTCCTTCAATTATGCCTGCCCCCATTGCGGGAGCGGATGCCGGACATCCAAAGCCTAGCCAAACACTTTATGCAGAAATTCGGTAGACAGTATCATCAACCCAACAAACGGCTTCATCAAAGTGTATGCGAGTGGATGTGTTCTTATCACTGGCCCGGCAATGTGCGTGAACTGGAACATTTTATTCACCGGCAATTTTTATTGAACGAAGAGCACTGGATTACAAAGAAGAACAACGAGCAATACACAACTGAGCGCAGAATACTCAAAGATCGGCGGGCAAACTTTAGGCTCGATGCACCCTTTCATGAAGCAAAACATTCCGCAATCAACCAATTTGAAAAGCGCTACCTTAGCGAGTTATTAACACGTACCAAAGGCAACGTGACTCAGGCCGCGCAGATCGCTCAAAAGGAACGACGGGGCTTAGGCAAACTGTTAAAAAAGCATCGAATCGAGCCATCACACTACAACGATCGTTTCTAGATGATAGAGAACGATTAGGGCGCTCGCCCATTAAGACGACTAGCACCATCTAACTGTAGTAGTCCATCATCCATTTCACACTCTTCTCTCATTCCCTACTAATGCCCAACAAATCAGGACACGCTGATCATCCCAGCCCATCTTACAAACCCACGTGGGTTAAAAATGACCCACCTCTGGGTTCGATAGAACCCATAAAAAATCCTCTATTTATCATAGAGATAACGCAAATTTCTGGGAAGCGGGTGGGTCAGTTTTGACCCAGTTAGGAAGAAGACCTAAATATAACTATTTGAAAATCAACGGGTTGAAATCTGGCATTGATTATGATTGCTTTTCAAGTGGACACCTATTTACATTACCGAACCAAGCGGAGGAGTATCTATAGCAGGTGAAATTGAGATCCGAGAAGGCGATCCTTGGTGTCTGAGTCCAGATTTCTGGGGTTCCAGACGATAATTCAGAAGCTTCTGCGTGTATGCCTATAGTAGAGCAATCTCGCTGCCTATGGGCCTGTGTACTCGTATCTAATCCGAGCGCAAACAGTTTCTGGTAATAGGTCTTAGGGTGTTAATCAACAGAAGCCGTATGGCTATAGCAACAGGAGATATGTCATGTTAGACAGTAACAAAGTTAAGGCAATGAGGCAGAAGGGTCGTACTCTGAGTGATGTTCAGGAAGAGGAGTTCAATAAAGAGCATCTAGGCCCCTTGCAACTTTTGCCTGGAACATGGAGAAATGAGCCTGGGCGGGAGAGAGGTTGGAACATGATTGCACTACCGTTTACATTAGATGGCAATCGTCCGACATTCCGCTTGCTATTGAACCAGTATCATGAAGACCTTGATTTTACCTTTGTCGATGATGCAGTGCCGAATCGAGGTATTCCAACGGATACCGGTGATCCTGATGATGGGGATCAATTTTTAGTCGCACTGGATTATGAACAAACGATATCGCAGGTGGCTGCAGTTGATTTTCCTGAAAGCGGAAAAGCGGGTAAGGCAGGCTTAGCGATTCACCATGAACCAGGGTTATGGGTGCACATGGCGAACAAAGCTCGACCAGACATTGATGTTGCACGTTTAGCAACGATTCCACATGGTGATTCGGTCCTAGCCTTGGGTAATAGCGAAGTTTTAGAAGGTGAGCTGAGAATTCCTGCTGCTAATGGTTTGCCTATCGGTGTATCTCAAGATCTGGATAGTCCTTATCTAACTCCTTATAAACATTTTAACGATAACCCTTTCACGGGCAATGTTAAGGCCGAAGGATTTCCCGGTTTCAATCCCGTCAATCCAAGTACGTTATTGCAGTTGGCTAATCAGGGCGTTGGCATCGTCAGGACCACTAAGTTAGAAGTGGATACAACCTTTGAGAAAGCTGGAATTAGCAACATTCCTTTTATCACGAAGGAGGCTAATGCCTCGGAAATGAAGTCCACTTTTTGGATACAAGAGTTGGCAGAAAAGGATGAACATGGAAACCCGAAATTCCGACTTCAATATTTACAAGTGGTCCTTCTGGATTTTTTCCCGCGCCGAGATGGTGCCCCTGGTTTGATTCGATGGCCTCATATCAGTATTAATACCCTGGACAAAATGGTTGGTCGGAATATGCCCCGCAGAAGGCATGGGGGACATCACCGTAGCTGATGAAAAAGTACCTACGCTTGTAATTCCATGATGGGCGTAAATGCGCCCATCAGTAATGTTAGAAATGATAACCTCTACTACCATCTCATAACTGATGACTTCTATCCAAACCGCGTAAGCCGGAACCGCTGTGTGAGTTCCGCCGAATGGTGGTGGACTACAGCAATAGTAGGTTTTATTTGAATCCAAGCTGTGCCAAGTCTCGCCCGCAGCTCGCGTAGGTGGGGTGAATTTCTGAACCCCAACATCTCAGGTGGGGCGGAAGGACCTTGGGAATCGTTGTCACCTCACATCCACGATTGGATGGTTGAATGAGTGCAGCATCACCTGGCACGTGTGGCTGTGGGCACGTATTTGTTCACAGTATACCTTCTGGAGTGGCAGAAAGATTTTTTGGTGCGACACGCCGATGTGCGAAGCGGTACGGGCAAAAGGTGCGAGCAGCCGTTTCATTCCGATGCCAGCCCGCTGTTGCCGGACCACAGGCATTGCGTGCGGACGCCGTCACCGGGAGATGCTGATTTTTCCAACCGCAGGCAGTGCGTCAAGAGACGTATAGTTCGGAAGCGGCCGCACACTGAACGGAGAGCGAACGTCTGAGCTCGATGAGACGGAATTCTCGGCCTATGGTTTGGCAAATTCTGCTGGGTGATTGGCCATGGGGAGTTTCACCCCAAGAAGGCCTATAGCCGTGCATCCCCATGAGCCCCGGATACCTGTCGCTCCGCATATCTCATGGCGTTCCTGATATTTGTATTATGAAGGAGAAATGAGGCAATCAAGCGTCACAGTTTCGCTCAGCCGAACGTGAAAATCCACGAGCCTTAATTCTAAGTATTTCATTGGCGACCAGTATTCTCCACCGCTGAATGTCAAGCCAGCAATCTTGCGGCGAAATCGCAAGAAATACTGAGTACGCATCAATTCATGGCGCTCAATCAAGCTGAAACGTATCGACTCGATCTCTGCACGTACCGCCTGCTCATACATGCCTTAACATCCACTGAATGCTCTTGCTAGCTTCACATCTGAAATCCACTACAACCAATCTACCATCTGGCCTAGGCGCGAGATCCTAAAGCATGACCTAGCGGCGATCGCGCCGCTCACGGCCATAGCACTCGAAGATCACTTGCAACCGAATGATATCGGCATTCAGAACTTGCCGATTGACGCGGATATTCACGTTGATCGCGTCCCTTAATCCCAACGAAGCGATCCTATCACAAGAGCGATCATATCTTTCTTCGATACGCACCTTTTGCTCCCTAGCAGTTTCTTCTCATTTTTTAGTGCGAGCCCAATAGAAAGCCATAGTTTGCCCCTATTTCATATGAATTTTCACACTAAGTTGAAACTCACCAATCGAGTGCTCCACATATTGTTCACATATATAACGATTCTCGTAAGTTAACTTTCTAGTGCGCCAATAAGTCAAGTGAATTTTTCACAAGCTGAATAGGGAATACTACGCTGATCTCTAGGTTAGTGACTTGTAAGCTTTGCATCAACTTAAAGTGTGAGTCTTAATTTAAATACAGCTAATTTGTCCGCTATGTCTACTAGGGGACGCTGCGGCTTAGGCGAGGAGCAGAATCATGAGCAATGACTATTCACTTACGATTAAACACGTCGAAAACGCGATGCAGGTATCCCGAATCCAGTGCAGTACGAACCTACTCAACGTACTTTATAAGCAGGCGTGGTTCGCTGGACTCTACATTGCCTCGTTGGTTTGTCTAACCGCAATTGGAGCAGTCCTACGTATAGCTCTAAGTGCCATCTATTAAAACGTACTATCGCTAGCACCCAGCGTACTCACTTCACGCTTAGGGCGTTCCAACGCAAAGGCAATTTCGATACCAAGTAATGCGCGGATAGTTGGACTCAATCTTCGTTCGATCATTAATATTTATTTAGGTAAGAAGCCGTGGATATTGATCCTTTACTTCTATCACGATTGCAATTCGGCGTTACGGCAAGCTTCCATATCATTTTCCCGTGCTTGATTATAGGACTTGCATTCTATCTCGCCATACTGGAATTCCAATGGCTAAGAACGAAACAAGCGATCTACCGAGTCCAGTATCAATTTTGGCTATATCCATTCGCCGTTGTTTTTATGATCGGAATGATAACAGGGATCGTTTTATCCTTTCAGTTAGATACCACATTCGGGGAATTCTATGTAAAAACAGCAGCAATTCTAGCACCAATTCGGCATGTTGAACTCGCGAATGTAGTGTTTTTCGAGGGTGGAACGCTCGGCATCATGATCTGGGGAGAACGCCGTGTCGGGACTCACCTGCACTTTGTTGCGACACTGATGATGGTTCTTGGGGTACTGATATCAGCGGCATGTATTACCGCCCGAAATTCGTGGATGCAAACGCCCGGTGGATTCGCGTTAGCCGACGGTCAGATTTTGCTGCAGGATTGGATGACCGCGATTTTCAGTTCCTCTTTTCCATACCGATTTTTACACATGCTGGCTGCAGCATTTTTGACAACGGCATTCTTCGTGCTGGGTATTTCGGCCTGGTTCCTTATTAAAAAGCAATACCGCGAGTTTGCCCAGTATAGCTTGCGGTTTACATTAATAGTAATCTTGATTATGGTACCTGTGCAGATGTTCTTGGGACACTTGCATGGAGTCAATACATATCAAAACCAACCTCTTAAAATCGCCGCCATTGAAGCGCTATGGGAAACCCAACAGGGCGCACCCTTTGTTCTTTTTGGCATACCTGATCAGGAGGCTGAACAAAACCGCTACAGCGTGGAGATTCCACATCTTGCCAGCCTAATTATCACAGACGATTTTAATGGTAAAGTCATAGGCTTAAAGGATACACCGAAGGCAGAGCGTCCCAACGTACTAATAGTCTATATCAGCTTTCGTGTGATGATTGGGATTTCTCTATTGATGCTGCTGGTTGGTGGGATTGGCGCAGTTCTCATGAAAAAGCAGTGTCTTTATCAAAGTCGATGGTTTTTGCGCACATGCGTGGCAATGACCCCAAGTGGATTTATCGCGACAATTGCGGGTTGGTGTGTTTCCGAAGAGGGTCGGCAACCTTGGACCGTATACGGTCTGGTAAAAACCGCTGAGATTGTAACTCCAACCCCAACGTCTCAGACAGTTAATTTTTTAAGTTTTATTGGTAGCTTTTATATGATTCTTCTACTGATCTTTCTCTTTAGCTTATGGTGGCTCATCAAACGTGGCCCCATGCAAAACCCAAGTTTTCAGCTAGTGTCTTAGAAACTGCTAGAGATGGAATAATTTTTTGGATACTGTTGCACTCGCAACGCGCGAAAACCCGCGTAAGGAGGAAGCGTGCTGCGCGTTTCGCCGAATGCGTACGGACCACGACCAAGGCAGGTTACGCGGTGAAAGCGCCGTTTCCTATTGGCGCCTGGGCGGCGTTGCCGGTACACCTGCATGGTATGTGGATCTCGCCACTAGGAGATGACGATTTCTCTGACCGCACGAAAGAAAGGCTGTCATTTTTATCGTCAGAAAAAATCACGGTTAGAAAATACAAATGCTGCTTCCGGTATTTCTATCCTTACCGGGGGGTGCTCTGCTAACACCCCCAGCTCAACTCATGCTGTGTATCGCGAAGCTTTTCAGTTCACCTTATTGAGGAATCGTAAAGCCACGATCCCGCACTTTCCGAGACTCGACTGGCGGCAAAGGCTAGCCTTGTCACTGAAATCCACTCAATGCATCGGAATGGGTTCGAATGTGTCGTATCGGAGCGCGCCTAAACCCTATCGATTACATGCGACAGCCTCGAAGTGGATTGCATTCTGTATGCGGGAGTCCGAAACGCTCAACAATCCGGTCGTCCGTCCCTTCGACGATCACTCAGTTCGTCTCATCAAAGACAAAATTTAAGGTGACCGGAACCGCTGAGCTGATGGCGTTCAACTTAGCAATTTTCATCAGTGCATCAATCCCCTTTTCAAGGCCAAAGTCAGCGGCATCGATGATAATGGGTTGAATCGTGCTAACCAATAGCTTTCCTCCTTGCAGCCTGACAACCCCCACTTGCGCGTCAATGATTTTACTTTGCCCGTGCAGGGAGAGTGTCAGTTGGATCGAGTCTGTTTGATATAGCCCCGGCATAAGTTGGTTGAATTTAGTCGGATCAACCTTTGCGGTTACGCTGGCTTTGGGAAATAACTCTGTTTGAAAAAGCAGTTCACGCATCCGTTCGTCACGGATCGCAATGGCTGTATCGACACTTGCGAGCTCTATGGTCACCTTCACAGCACCGTCCGAGTTGATCGAGCCTGACAGATGACTGAATTTATGTACCTCAGCAATCGCGTCTTTCTTAATCGAAATAAAGCTCAAATGCGAGGCGTCGTTATCCAAGGTCCACGCGGCATTGGCAACCCACGTGCACGCTAATAAACTCAACCCGACGAGTATCCGAGAGCGAGCCGTGATTGATTTCATTGATCTCCTCCTATATTTAAATAAGTCGAAATAGATTTCGTCCGCGGGTTGATTTTTCAAAATCGACATGATGGGTTGTGCCTCTCGCCCTTAAAAATTAGTGGCTAAAAGCTTCCGCTCCCGCATCATTCGTTCTACGATCGGGGTAAAAATAATTTCCATCGCCAGCTCCCGCTTACCCGCAGGCATCGCGATGGTGTTCCGCCGTGTCATATAAGAACCCTTAATCATTTTTAAAAGATAGCTGAAGTTCACGTTGAATTTAGCGGGATCACGGAATCGGATAACGACGATACTTTCATCCTGATTGGGGATGTCGTTGGCAATGAATGGGTTAGATGTATCCACGGTTGGAACATGCTGAAAGTCGATATCGGTGCGGGAAAATTGCGGGGTGATGTAATTTACATAATCGGGCATCCGGCGAAGAATGGTATCGGTAACATCCTCGTGGGTATAGCCCCTTTCTCCTGTATCGCGGTGTATTTTTTTTATCCATTCGAGATTAACGATGGGAACGACACCGATCAATAGATCCACGTATCGGGCGACATCAACTTGGTCGGTGACAATGGCACCATGAAGTCCTTGATAAAAAAGCAAATCAGAATCTTCCGGAATGTCCTCCCAAGGGGTGAAGGTGCCTGGTTTTTGGTTGAAACGAGCCGCCTCGTCTATGGTATGCAGATATAAACGCCGCTCTCCAGTACCTGTTTCCGCATACTGGCGAAACAGTGCTTCCTGCCGATCAAGAAAATTCGCTTCCGGACCAAAATGGCTGAGTGTTTCCGCTTTCTTATGCGCTTCCTCCACAGCTATCCGCATTTCATACCGGTTATATCGATGATAACTATCGCCGTCGATGATCACGGGTTTAATATTAAGTCGATAAAATATATGCTGAAATGCAGTCTCCACCGGCATACTGTCAGCGCCAGAAGATCCGGTTAACGCGATAATGGGATGTTCTTTAGACACGCCTTACTCCTCCAAAGCTTTATCCTATTTCCCCCCGAAGGGGAGCCTTTTTTATAAATTTTATAGAAGGATTCATGTAATAGCTACGTAAAAGCGTTTCACGTGGCGTTGGTTTAGCTAGCATTGAGTACATCGAACGATCCAGGTACATATGGAATAGCGTTATCGGGATACAGTCGCCAATTGCTCCGCTAGTACGAATTCACGAAAGCGCGCCGCTACGGGCGAAAGCCGCTTCCCTTCACGGTGAACGAGATACCAGTGGCGCCGGATGGGAAAGTGTTCCACATCGAGCATCACTAACGCGCCGCTAGCCAGTTCGAGCTCGATGGTGTGCAGTGAAACGATTCCTAGACCCAGCCCAGCTTGTACCGCCTGTTTGATCGCTTCGTTACTGCTCATTTCCATACCGGTTTGGAATGCAATCCCATGACGCACGAAGAATCGCATGATAGCCGATCGTGTGCCCGAGCCTTGTTCGCGAACGACGAATTGCTCGCTGGCAAAATGAGCAATTGGGATTTTCTGTTGGTCAGCCAACACGTGGTCGGGCGGGGCAATCATGACCAGTGGATTAGCCATAAACGCTTCAGCCTGGAGTGTAAGTTCGGACGGCGGCTCACCCATGATGATCAGATCACGTTCGTTATTCTCAAGCTGGCGCAGCAAGGCCTTACGGTTGGTGACATCGAGTCGAATGGTGATGGCCGGGAAACGCTTGGAAAACTCGGCGAGTAGGCGCGTGGTAAACGAGCCCGCGGTGGTGGCGACCGAAATGTCGAGTTTGCCCCTTTGGATACCCTTGATTTCATCCATGGCAACACTGGCATCTTCAAGCAGCTCAATGACGGCGCTGGCGTAGCCGAGCAGCTCACGGCCGGCCGACGTAAGATAAACAGACTTTCCAAACTGCTCAAATAACGGTAGACCGATGGTTTTTTCGAGTTGCTTGACTTGAATAGATACCGCCGGTTGGCTCAGGTGCAGTTGCTCGGCGGCGCGGGTAAAACTGAGATTTTGGGCAACGGCCCGAAATACATCGAGCTGGCGTAGCGTGGTGTTGATTCTATGCATGGCTTAAGCATAAGCAAATATTTATGGATACTATTAAAACTTTAAAATATCCAAAATGCTAGTATCCACTATAATAATGCGTACTTGGCTACTCTTAAGCCACTTTACATAGCGCGGGTGAATAAAAATAAATCCGCGAGCCTGATTCAAATCTTGAGGAAAATCAAAATGGCTAAAACCTACAATGCGGGCGTCAAAGAGTACCGTGAGACGTACTGGATGCCTGATTACACACCCAAGGACACCGACATCCTGGCGTGTTTCAAGATCACCCCGCAACCGGGTGTACCCCGTGAGGAAGCGGCGGCAGCCGTGGCCGCCGAATCTTCCACCGGCACCTGGACCACCGTATGGACCGACCTGTTAACCGATCTCGACTACTACAAAGGTCGTGCCTACGCCATCGAGGATGTTCCCGGAGACGACGAACGCTTTTATGCCTTCGTAGCCTATCCCATCGACCTGTTTGAGGAAGGCTCTGTGGTAAACGTCTTTACCTCTCTGGTGGGTAATGTATTCGGCTTTAAAGCTATCCGTGGCTTGCGCTTGGAAGACGTGCGCTTCCCCATCGCCTATGTGATGACCTGCAACGGTCCACCCAATGGGATCCAAGTCGAGCGCGACAAAATGAACAAATACGGCCGCCCCCTGTTGGGATGCACAATCAAGCCTAAGCTGGGCCTGTCCGCCAAGAACTACGGCCGGGCAGTCTATGAGTGCCTGCGCGGTGGCCTGGACTTCACCAAAGACGATGAGAACGTGAATTCCCAGCCGTTCATGCGCTGGAACCACCGCTTCGATTTCGTCATGGAAGCCATTCATAAGGCGGAGAAAGAAACCGGCGAGCGTAAAGGTCACTACCTGAACTGCACGGCACCGACCCCAGACGAGATGTTCAAGCGCGCCGAGTACGCCAAGGAATTGGGCGCTCCCATCATCATGCACGACTACATCACCGGCGGTTGGTGTGCCAACACGGGGTTGGCCCAATGGTGCCGTGATAACGGCATGCTGCTGCACATACACCGTGCCATGCACGCCGTCATCGACCGCTACCCGCATCACGGAATCCACTTCCGGGTGTTGGCCAAGCTGCTACGCTTATCCGGTGGCGATCACCTGCACACCGGCACGGTGGTAGGCAAGCTTGAAGGCGACCGCGAGGCTACCTTGGGTTGGATCGACCTCCTGCGCGAATCGTATATCAAAGAAGACCGCAGCCGTGGCATCTTCTTCGACCAGGATTGGGGTTCCATGCCCGGCGTGTTCGCGGTTGCTTCCGGAGGTATCCATGTGTGGCATATGCCGGCCTTGGTCGCCATCTTCGGCGACGATGCGGTGCTGCAATTCGGTGGTGGCACCCTCGGCCATCCATGGGGCAACGCCGCGGGCGCGGCGGCCAACCGTGTGGCGCTAGAGGCTTGTGTGGAGGACCGCAATAGAAATGGTATCGATGGGCTCGAAAAACGCGGCGGCGACATTCTGCGCGAAGCCGCGAAGTCTAGCCCCGAATTGGCTGCCGCCATGGAAACCTGGAAAGAAATTAAATTCGAGTTCGACACCGTCGACAAGCTCGATGTGGCTCATAAGTAAACAAAATTCAGTTAACAGAATTTAATAAACAAATATCTTAAAAATAGACGCTTGCCTGGGCAGTTGTAGCGCCCAGGCAAGCATCGCTTAACAACCCACTGAATGCCAATTTAGTTGGAATTATAGGAACTTAGAATGACTGAAATGCAAGATTACAGCTCGCGCCTATCGGATCCCAATAGCCGTAAGTTTGAAACGTTTTCCTACCTGCCGGAGATGACTAAGGAGAATATTCGTAAGCAAGTCGAATACATTGTCGCCAAGGGTTGGAATCCCGCGATTGAACACGTGGAACCAGAAAACGCCTTCGATCACTACTGGTACATGTGGAAGCTCCCACTGTTTGGCGAGACCGATGTGGATGCGATTCTAGGTGAAGCCGATAAGTGTCATGAAGCCAATCCCAACCACCATGTTAGACTCGTTGGCTATGACAATTATGCCCAGTCACAAGGCACAGCCATGGTGATCTATCGGGGACCGATCAAGGTTTGATTTGTGGTTCATAGCGAGTCTCCCTATTCCCGTACGATGCGGTAGGGGTGTAACCTGCTTTTCCATTTTTCACCACGACAGATCTAGGCAACGCCCGTCGGCGAATACCGTAAGTTCTTCCCCGGAATTAGCCCGAAAGTGATTCCCAGAACCCGCAATACGCACTCGACGGGTAGTGCTCATGCGGCCGGGGCTATGCCCCGACAACCGCTTGCCCTGTGCTTACGCGGTGAGGACACGGCTTATGGATGCACCAAGGTAATTGAAATGAATGAGACTGATCCTAACCAATATCTAGTCCGGGAAGAACCCTACTACCGAGCTGTTCACAATGAAGTAGAGATGTATGAAGCCGCCTACGCGGCGCGTATGCCCGTAATGCTGAAAGGACCCACGGGATGTGGCAAATCTCGTTTTGTGGAATATATGGCGTGGAAGCTGCACAAGCCTCTCATCACCATCGCGTGTAACGAGGACATGACCGCTTCCGATCTGGTCGGCCGTTACCTGCTGGATATCAACGGCACCAAGTGGCAGGACGGTCCTCTCACCGTGGCTACCCGTATTGGAGCCATCTGTTATCTCGATGAAATCGTTGAAGCACGTCAGGATACCACCGTGGTAATTCATCCACTGACTGATCACCGCCGCCAATTACCCCTGGAAAAGAAGGGCGAAGTAGTTCCAGCACATGCCGATTTCCAACTCGTCATCTCCTATAACCCGGGTTATCAGTCCTTGATGAAAGATCTGAAACAGTCCACCAAGCAGCGTTTCGGAGCCCTGGATTTTGATTATCCCAGCGCCGTGATCGAGGCCGAAATCGTGGCCCACGAAGGCGGTGTGGATGCGGATATCGCCAAAAAATTGGTTCAGGTGGCGCAACGCTCGCGTAACCTCAAGGGGCACGGACTCGATGAGGGTATGTCCACTCGATTATTGGTGTATGCGGGACAACTGATGTCCAAGGGCATCGGTGTAACTCAGGCCTGCCAAATGACGCTGGTACGCCCATTGACGGATGATCCGGATATGCGCGACACCTTGGATGCTGCGGTAAACACCTTTTTCTAAGCCGAACGCCTGCGATGTCCATTGATTTTTCGGAATACGTTCGCTGTCTCGACGATAAAGACCATGCCCATCGTGAAGCTCTAGAGTCTTCTTATCACGAAGCCGCGCGGGTGATGTCGCCACGCGGTCTGCAGAATTATCTGGAAGGCATGCGTGCCATGTGCACGCTGAATCGCGGTCAGGCCCTGGTCTTGACCTACGTCGAAGACATGCCGGGTGTCGCCAAAGAAATCGGTGAGGATATCATCCCGGATATTGTGACCGGTTTGATGAAACTGTCTTCGCATACCTCGGGTACGGTACTGACGCTGACCATGGGCAACATGCCGCTAGCGGCGCGGCGGCTTGGCGATATCGACGTGATGCGTGGTTATCTGAACCTAATCCATCAGTTATCGGGCAAGGCGCCGCGCGGTCTGCGGCCGATGATGGAAAATCTCGATGAGCTGCTATCCAAACTCACACTGGGCGGCTTGAGGCGCTGGGCGCTGTGGGGCGCACAGGCCCACCAGCGCGATCTCGATGGCCAAATGGCTTATTTTAGTCTCAAGACGGAATCCTCTCGGGCGGTGCTGCAAAAAGAGCGGCGTGGCACCCTATTTGTCGATAACCAGCGCAAATTGAATTTTTACCTGCGCGCCCTGTGGGGACGCGCCTTTTTCATGCGCCCGACTTCCGGTGACTATGAAAGCCGAATGGGGCTGCGGCCCTTTATCGAGGATTTTCAGGTGCACCTGCCCGATGCCTTCGACGTGCACTGCGGCATCAGCGGGCTCGAAACCTATCGTGCTGCCGCCGCACACTGCGCGGCTCACATGGTTTACACCCGCAATCCTCTTTCCGCGGAGCAGCTGAGCCCCGCAAAAATGAAACTGATCGAATTGTTCGAAGACGCGCGCGTGGAGCACCTGGCCATTCAGGAGTTCCCGGGGCTGAAAAAATTGTGGCTGCAGTTTTTCACCTCCCGATGAGACATCGGGTGAAGCGCGTGTCGAACTCCATCCCGCCATGGACTTGATGATGCGCCTGGCACAGGCCCTGTTGGACGAACACTATAACGATACCGAGACCCTCATTAACCGGTTAGCGAACGACTATCGCATTGAGCTCGCCAAGGAGGCATCCAACAATGAGATTGCTTGGACTTATGGCATTCGTTTTTACAACCTGTTGGCGGATAAAACGGCCCTGCCTGCATTGCGTATTCTGGAAGACTGGCCCTTGCCCTACCGCGATGATAATCGTTACGTCTGGGCCTTCGATGAAAACTTGTTCGTTGCCCGAGGGGTGGACTATATACCGGAGAGTCACCAACAGGTTCGGCGTTATGTCAACATCATGGAAATGGTCAATGAAGTCGACGTGCCCGGGGCGGATGATAGCGCACAGGAAATTTGGGTCTGCGCCGACGAAGTTTTTCCCTACGAAGACGAAGGGGTCAGCTACAATGAAATGGAAGGCAAGGAACCGGTGTCTGACCCCTTCCATTATCAGGAATGGGATTACCACGTGCAACTTTACCGCCCGGACTGGACGATGGTGGTCGAACGCCGCCCGGGCCGAGGCGATCCCGAGATCATGGATGAAATCTTAACTAAATATAAACCGATTGCTTCACGCATCCGTCATTTAATCGATGCTTTGCAACCGCAAGGCATCGTGCGCCGGCGCGGTTACGAAGAAGGCGAAGAGCTGGATCTGAACGCCGCGGTGCGTGCCATGATCGACATTCGCCGTGGCATCATGCCGGATCCGAGGATTAATATCCGCATCACCCGCCATATTCGCGATTTGGCAATCGTGCTGTTATTGGATCTGTCGGAATCCACGAATGAAAAAATCGGCGATGCGCTTGAAGACGATGCAGAGGCGCCAACGATCTTGTCTCTGACCCGCGAATCCACCGCGTTGTTGAGTTGGGCTATCGACTCCATCGGCGATGCCTTCGCGGTTCACGGTTTCGCCTCCGATGGGCGTCATGATGTGCAGTATTATCGCTTTAAGGATTTCGATCAACACTATGAAGACGAGGCCAAGTCGCGTCTGGCGGGTATGAAAGGCGGGTTGTCGACACGCATGGGCGCCGCATTGCGCCATGCCGGGACTCATCTATTAAACCAGCAAGCCACCAAGCGTCTGGTGTTGCTGGTCACCGATGGTGAACCCGCCGATATCGATGAGCGCGATCCCCAATACCTGCGTCATGATGCGAAAAAGGCGGTTGAGGAGCTCTATACGCGGGGTATATTGACATACTGTCTGACACTCGACCCGAATGCCGACAATTACGTCAAACGCATCTTTGGAGAGAATCGCTATACAATACTCGATCATGTGGATCGGTTGCCCGAGAAACTGCCGCAAGTATTTGCGTCATTGACCCGATAAGGAGTAACTCGATACCCCGAGAACAGATCTCCCATCGGATTGAATGAACCGTATAGTTGCATAAACTCCCGGCGAAGTTGTCATGAAATACCTGTAAATATAGGGTCCACCTGGGCTTTTGTGGAGTCTTGCGGAAGTAACCGTGGGTTAATTCCAGAAATAGCTGAAATTCAACAAGGTTTCACGCCCTACGGTGAGTATGCTTTGGTCTTGCTGAGATCGATAGCTTCATGGCCAGGTAGCGCTGGTAGGCATGGCGCTCTGATTGACCACAGAACTCGCTGTCGCGATCGGTAAGGATGCGCAGCCAGGGGGAGCTCGTGGTCTTCGAAAAAGGGTAATACTGTGCTATTGAGCCTATCGGCTGCCGTAATTGCCGTCTTCTCAGTATAAAGCTTTGTCAGCGCCATAGGGCAATAGGGCAATAGGTATCGCCAAAGGTCTGTTGATAAATTCGGTCAATCCACTTGATATGACCGATATAATACGTGTCCTGCGAGCCCAAATAGCTGGGATGCTCACTTTCAATGTCGCCGAGCTCCTCTTGGGTACGACGACTCCGCTCAAGCGCCTGCAATTGCTCCTCTGTTAAAAGGATCCCCTCGTGGGCACACACCCTTACCTTCGCCTACCTGTTCCTTTCTCTCAAGGGCCAGGGTTGGAATTGCACCAGCTAACCGGCTCGTATGCTGGTCACACAACATTTAGTCACCTGACGTCATGTCGTAAACATTAGGCACCCGTTAGATCGATGATCCTTCAAATACTTCTTCACCCACCTTCATCCGGTCAAACAACGATCTTGTATCGCTACTTTTGTTCAGAATGAGGGACTGATGAATGAATGCCAAACCCATTAGCTTATATCCTTGATTGACCAGCAATTCACCTATCACGCTCAATACACTAGCGGACAAGCTATGCTCTAGCTTGCCTTGCAATTGATAGTATCTTTTTGAAAATTCATCAATTCCAACCTGCGATGTCGGCAAGTCTCCTATGTATACGTGATGTTTAACCTCTTTAACTGGAGCTTCTCCCAAGCTATACACAATGACAACGGCTTCTTTAGACAGTGATAAACCGCTATTCAGGAGCTCGATCTCAATATTTTCCAAGGCTCCGCCAACCAAACGCCTATTGAAGTAACTGTTGATAGAAACTTTTCGTTCTTTGGCCAAAGCGTATAAATCATCCGATGCGTGTAAGTTTTTATAAATTTTCAGTGAGTGTGATAGAATTCTATTGGCCAGCTCATCATAGCCATTCTTTATCAGTACACGAACCACCTGCAGGGAATACGATGGGTTGTATGGGTGTTTTCCAAGTTTGTTAAATGGGTTTGTATTCTCACTCAACGCTGCTATATCCGGTTGGGTCCCCTCCAATCTCGGTAGCAGGAATGAAATATCGCTGACATTGTTTCCTGTCAGTGACCAGAGAAATCCCTGACCATAGCGACTTACTAAGGCAATTGCGATGTCTTTAAGGTTTAAAACTCCTGGGTGCCTTAGTGTCAGTTCAGCGCAAGCAAAAATATTTAACCGTGGATCCTTGTCCTGTAATGCTTGGCTGATTTTATCTAATATTTCGGATTGGCCAAGAGGTCTATGCTGTATCTGGCTGGACCGAATCGCATATACAAAATAATAGGCTTTCTTGTCTTGATAGCGATCAATAACTGACAGATTGCCTGTTAAAGTCCCCTCAGACTTACTGACCGATTTATATGCTTTCCAGACAAGTGATTTACTCGATTCAGGGAAGTCGGTATCCCAATGCACTGCTGAAAGCGAATACAAAAGAAAGTTCCGCTTGCCATAAAGATTAGCGGAACTGGGAGAAACACTCAGTCCACCATTGGACTTTTTCGATATAATTACCTTGGTAAAAAGATATCCACCTGCGGAAACTACCTGGCGATTATCTAATTGTGTAATCTCCGAATGGTATACCTGAATTGGCGTATTTTCCGCGAATGCAGGAACAACGATTCCCCTGGCTAGAACAACCAGACAAAGCACTGCTTTAAAAATCATCCTCATCTGATCCACCTGATGCCGTCCCCTGGTATCCTCGCTGGGTCGAATACGCGTCTAATCCAAACTCTGACAGTGTCTTTGGACGAGCGGTTCTTGCTCTTAGTGTCGCCGCCTTGTTCATATCCTCCTTAAGTTTTTGACCCGCTGCTGCGGTGGAGGCAGACAAAATCATGACAACTCCGACTACAGTCTGCTTGGTGATCGGGTGTTTTGCTGCCCATCTTGAATATGGTGAAATACCTGCAATATTGATCGGCAAACTGACACTTTCAATTTTTTTCTCAAAAGCCTCGTTGTACTCATAATCTGAAATTTCATTGACGAGTTCAGTTGCAGACTCTGCTTTCTCAACCGCTTCGTTAACCATTGCGTATTCCTGGGCAAATGATCGAATCATACCCTTGGCACGCACCATTGCTTCAGTGACCGCATTATTTATTGAAGTTTTTGACTTAGTCCTGGGGGCCGACTGTGCATAAGCCAACAAATAAAACTGGCCATTCTCATCTCGAATCATCTCCGTTCCAAAACTCGACATCAAGGTTCTCAGGCCCTCTTGTTGCCTGTGATTCGGGATCTGCTGATCGAGCGGTTTCCCGTAACGTCCTGTTGGAGCGAGAGAAAAATTACCCGAAAAGATGGCATCAGCCATTGCCATCGTTTTTGGCGAAGCAAGGGCAACAACACAAATTCCGCCCTGCTCTCCCTTCTTCACTTGTTCGGCAACAAAGATCCTTCGCACGCCTTTCATCCTGGCCTTAGCTGCAGTTCTTATAATATCCGAGAATGCATCTAAATTGACGATTTCCTTTGTCGCTTTCACTAACGCTTCTTTTCCCTCGGGAGTATTTGGATTAGGGTCGATACCTTTTTCTACTAACCTCTGATCGAGTTCCGCATTAATCAATTTGAGTGACTTGTTTAATGCACCCCTCCAAGCCGTGTCAGCCTCTTGAGCAGCCGCCATATTTCTCTTATCAGCCTCCTTCTCCGAGGTGAACTGACCTTCTTTTCGGTTATAAACCAGTTCTCGTTCAATAGTTTCTTGCATGCTCTGAACAATGGCCGCTTTCGCCCTTAACATCGCTTTAACATAGGCATTCTGACGTGCATTGATATAATTTGGATGACCCGGTGGAGCGTTTATAACCGCTGATCCAATCTGCACCGTGAAGGTTGATCCATCCTTATGATTGATATTTTCACCCGACTCCCATCCTTTTTTTCTTATCCAATCCTGACATTGCCCTCCTGAAAGCTCTACGCTCTCAATCATCAAGGCTTCAGGGGTTATTTCAAGTTCTTCTGCTATCCCGGCAAGTGGATCCCCCGCATAAGCGATGGGACTCACCATATACACTCCAATGATTGCAGCCAGTTTTATATTGATACTCTGCATAATTTTTGAACCTGTAGAATATGTATCTATTATCGAGCACTGAATGTCGTTCTATGAACTCTCACTAGTCTTACAAAAACACTTTCGCAAATTTGTCGTGTTTAGCGTCAACATTTTTATTATCTTTGAAACTAAGCTATTGGTCTGTACAGTTGAACAACAGCGCCAAGCTGAAAAAGTTCTTCCTCATCTAGAGACTATGTTGAAGTTCGCATATCTGCTGGTAATCTTTTCAGCATGTGGCTGGCGGCCTTTTCCTTGCTGCTTATAGGTGGAATAGAGTCGACTTAGACCCTCATCCATTGCCTGACTCAAGGTCCCTGCGTAACGGTATTTAAGGGTCAGAACATGGCCTTGCTCGTTCCAATCCCATCCCTCGATGACTCCACCTGTACCGTTTTCAAACACATCCTTGAAAATTTCCAGATCAGAACGCTTGGCATTTTTCAATACCAGATTATAAAGAACGCCGCGTTTGGCACGTGCAGCAAGGGTTTGAATGACTTCTTTACCCAATTTCTTTTTCAATCGCCTGTAAGCCACAGCCTCAGATACCTGTCTGGCACGAGACTCTGGTTTGACATAGATCCGTGACTTAAGAGGGTTATTGGTCACTGTCAACAGAATATCGCCAGTTTCATTATCCTTGAGCTGCAGCGAGAGCTGAGTCTCTATGCCCTTTCTGCCCCGATGATCTTCCACGGATTTTTGTTTTTGTGTTACAGTAAAAACATGGGTGGGCTTGGTTTTACCATTGTTAATTGCAAAGCCAAGGCTCTCCAGTTCATCTGTTATCCAGTCGGTGTCAGCAGTAGTGTCAGAGTTGACCGAAAATACGGGCTGCCCAAGAATGCCGATATAGAAATTTACGTCGTTTAGCAGCTTTGCTGAATCAACCTCGGCACGTATGAGCACATAATAACTGCCACGCTCAACGTCCTCATCCAGAATTTTATAATTACGAACGTAACCCTCGGTCTTGGTGGATAAGGCCATACTCAATGCGCCATTGTACATACCCGATTTACCCTGCAGCATGACACCCTGCACCTGTTGAACAGCATTACGCAAGGCGTCTTGCAATGCCTGTTCCCGGGCTTTTGATTCACCAGCCTTCATTGAGGCCAGTCCCTTGGCTTCAACAGACTTCGGCCCCGTATCAGTGAACTTCGCAATGGTTTGTTTTGATGTGGAATAGTTTTCGGAACGATTCATTTCTGAAGAGAACCTGTTCCCTACACTTGCATGGTTTGAAAAGTCCCCCTCTGAAATGGTCATGGCAACAAAATACAGGCCATCATAACGACCTTTCTTCAGAACTTTCACGGCGGACAGACGTCCTTTGAAACTTGTCTCCACAACATTCAGAAATTCCCTGTTGGAGAATTCTACCGTATCGCCGCTATCAATCTTGGAGACGTGCTTCTGGACTATTCTGGTGAGACCGCTAATGCTAACACCGTTAATGAACTCACCGAGCTCACGCAGCGCACTGATGCGCGCTTTCTCATACGCTTCCATCTCTGAATCAGCATTGGACATGGCAAGTGTCACGACATAATACCCATTCTGAGCATTCCGACCCGTCCGGGTTCCACCACCTGAATCTAGCAAGCTAACGACTTCATCCATAGGGTCACTGGCTGCCGATAACGTGCATATTGTAAGGAGACTAATACAAACCGGAAGCCGTAGAAGTTGCCAAGTATTATGTGCGACACTTATCCTCATCGTTTTACAGCTCCCAGCTTTCCGGTGTACCTACGGATACGGCGTAGACCTTGTTGCGTTGGAGATAGTCTTTGCCCAGTGCATTTAGCTTCTTCTCTACATCAGCCGCATCTGAGTTTCCCTTCCACTTCAGCAACACACCTGAACCACCGTCCTGCTTTGGTGTAACTTCGCCAGAGGCGATCGGTATATCCAACCCATCATCACTGAGAAACAGTACCACCGGCTGTTTAGTTGCAAAACCTTGATTAATACCGGCGTCTATAGCAAAACGTCCGTTACGGAAGTTGGTTACACGACCGCCGACTGGATAATAGTCCATGGTACGGTTAACCAAAACCTGAATACCTTTTTGCGCCGCTTCTTTGTAGGCTTCTTGGAGTTCGTTGTGCTTTCTGTAATCGAAACCACCCACGTATTTTCCTTCGACTGCAAAAAAGTTCTTAGCCGGCATATTGTGTCGTATTGGCTCAAATGAGTGGATAATTTCACCCGTAGTCGGATTCACAATTTTAGTTGTAATCAAACTGCGGAAGACAATCTCATTGTGATCGCGTTTATTTTTAACGACGGAACCGAGTGCAACAGACGTTTCAAGAACAAAGTCGGGGTTGAGTCGTTTGCCTACCTCAATCGCCCCTTCATCTACCGTATTTTCTGCCTGATATGCCACTTCATAATTACAGCTATCACAGTTTCTAGTCAGCACCTCGAATCGTTTAGTGCGTGCCAACTCATTCTCAAGAAGCTTGGCAATTATCCCAGTATCGATCTTTGTATTGAGTGCCTCTTTTTCGAAATCAATACGATCAACATATGCAGCAATTCGAACACGTGTGAATGCTTTGATATCATAATTGTTCGGTAACATGATATTTTCACTCTGCAATAACGCTTCTTTATCGACTTTATTAATCTTCGAATTTGCAGAGATATCCGCTTCCGAATTTATTTTGATTGGCTTGGTTGACGAGCAACCCGTCAATACCATGCCCAAGATTAGTACCCATAAAAGTTTCTTAGTCATGTGAACCTCACTAAAAAATAAAAGCCCCTTTCGGGGCTTTAATTGATAAGCTATTCAGCGGAGGCTAGTGCTGACAATACCTTGTGGTTTTCATAGGCTGCCAGAAGACTATCTTTCATATAAGCAACCTGTTTTTGGGTATAGGCCAAAGCGTTCTTTGTTGCCATTAAATCTTTGTATTCAACATCAGCGAGTAGTGCGCTGGTATCAAGCCGGCTAAGCAACGCCTCTGTAGAAGCTATCTTGAGAATAGTTTTCCCGAAGTTCATGATCATTTCATTGCTTTCGCTATGAAAACTATCGTATTGTGCACGCACCTCAGGATCCAACTCTTCATACGCTTTCTTTTTTTCTTCCTCTTCTTTTATCGATGTCAAATATGCTTCTACATTTTCAATACCAGGTGATTGCTGTAGACGATCGACATAACCTTGATATTCTTTTACCGCAAACGCAAACAGTTCATTTATGGGTTGGCGGACTTGCTCGAGTGCGACGACCTTAGTTCCCTCATAGCCACCTTTCATCGCATCCGCTTCGGCCTGCAATTCTTCGGCTGTCTTATGACCATTTGTCGTCGCGCAACCAGTTGCCATTGCCACTGCAATCGCTATTGCTAGCAGTTTTCTCTTCATTTCAAACTCCTTTTTACGTATGATTAATAGCGAACTCGAGCTGATATAGCTAATAACATCTAAAATCCATTCACATTCAGCTAAACTTGTACTAATCATCCTAAATCCAATTGTCTTGAAGCATCGAGTTAGGTAATTTAGTAAGCTGAGATAAAAAGATTAAGTCAGTTGCGATTTATTTTTCGTACCTATAATTCCATGGTAATTCTCCTTCCAAAGAAACCCAATTAAAGGAGGGTATACTTTTAGGTTATCGGCATATCCGATCCTTTACTAAATCAATCCATCGCTTTTTTAGATCCATACATCTCTGTGTTATGATTGTTATTAATCCAACTGAAATACTTTCAGGGCTTTGTTCAGCAAGAGTTTTTCCACTATATTAATAAAGAGGAATGAAGCAACTTTGTGGGAAGTGAGGTAAGAACCTCCTCAATACTTATAAACACGTCTAACGTTTGAGTGGGTAATTCCACCGATCTTTGTACGGCGTGCTGCTCGGAAAGCATCGAACGGGGTTCTTACGATTCAACAGCTCCATAACATTCTGACACTTTTCTGTATTCCAAGTCGTAATATCCTGGTCTGTGACTGCTTCTATTACAGCCTGTAGTGACCCTACATAACATTCTTCCTTTGAATCATAAACCTTAAAATATCCCATCTCCCAATAGCTTCCTTGCCACCAATCGGCAAACCATTTTCCCTGATATATTTCGCTGAAAACTCGCTTTTCGCTAATAATGTTCGCTATCCTTGTTGTAGTGTCCTTGATATCGGATGCGTCACTTAGAAAGTTTGTTCTTTGATAGGAAGAACCCCAACAGTTGGGACCTTCACATTTAATAGTACTATTTGAAAGGCAGGACTCTATTTTATTTTGGCGGACGTTTTTTATGCGTTCCCGTTCCGGTTCGTATTTTGTACTTAAATGATTGATTAAGGTACGACTAGGAATAGCAATTGCCGCCAATAGAACGAGAACAGCCAACGCTATTAATGCATTCCTTCGCAAATTCATGTTTAACGTCTGTAGATATAGAAAATGTCTCCAAGACACGTTAACGACAAATGGCTCAGATACTTTATGGCAACCTTAAAACTATAGGCATTGAGACAAAATAACCTGGTTACGATACAGAATTATAAGAAGCTATTGAATATTCAACTCACCATAACCGGCATACTCTGTCGCATTGACGTCAGCCAATTACTCGTCGGGGATTTATTGACCTATGGGATATGGATTCCGATCTAATTGAGAAGCTAATTGAATGTTCCACCTCTTCCCAAACAACCTCAAATAGGCCAAGATGAAGCTTTCAATCGACAAAGAAAACGAAGCGAAACGAATCATGAATAAGCCTAGCGTAAAAGATGAGATTTAGACATTGGGTTTTGATGTGAGCAAACGCGGTTTTCAACTCCACCGCGTGGATCAACACGGGCAGGTGGTTTTACGTAAGTAGATCGGCCGTAAACGATTACTGGAAAAGATGACGAACTTAGCGCCTGTGTAGTGGGGATGGAAGCCTGTGGAGTAGCGTATTAATAGGCGCGCAAATTCGGCGCGCTGGGCCATCGACTCCATCGGTGATGCCTTCGCGGTTCACGGTTTCGCCTCCGATGGGCGTCATGATGTGCAGTATTATCGCTTTAAGAACTTCGATCAACACTATGAAGACGAGGCCAAGTCGCGTCTGGCGGGTATGAAAGGCGGGTTGTCGACCCGCATGGGCGCCGCATTGCGCCATGCCGGAACTCATCTATTAAACCAGCAAGCCAGCAAGCGTCTGGTATTGTTGGTCACCGATGGTGAGCCCGCCGATATCGATGAACGCGATCCCCAATACCTGCGCCATGACGCGAAAAAGGCGGTTGAGGAGCTCTGTACGCGGGGTATATTGACATACTGTCTGACACTCGACCCGAATGCCGACAATTACGTCAAGCGCATCTTCGGTGAGAATCGCTATACAATACTCGATCATGTGGATCGGTTGCCCGAGAAACTGCCGCAAGTATTTGCGTCATTGACCCGATAAGGAGTAACTCGATGCCGTGATAACGCTATCCCTCATCGGACCGAATTCATTGGAGCAACAAGCCCAAAGCAGGTTAGCGCCCATGAATAACCAAGGGGATATCGAATTTCGCTTTTCTAAACCGGGTTACGGAATAGTCGCAATTTGTGATGCCGCTCAACCGCTCAGTGAGATGATGCGCGCCGTGCGCATCCCGCTCGAATTGCCCCCGTGTAGGCGATGCTTGAGCATTTCGACGGCTTGGGCGAATTCTCCAACCAGACGCCGATGCACCGCCTCACTATCACGCCGGTAACCCACAACCTGCATCACCATCGGTCTACTGATCGAATCCCGGCTTTGCAGCGGAAACTGCCAAGCCACTACGATCGGGCGCCCCCCTACTCCATTCTTAACGGCATAACCGCCTTGACTGTCGACGAAGATGACCTCGCCGCGCTCGAGCACACCCTGGAACTGCATGCTGCGAATCGGAACGAAGACGCAATGTGCGGAACTACGCGCGAGTAACAGTCGGCAGCTATTGAAGAGCTTGGCCGGCAGCGTCGTCTCTTGTCGGGAGAGTTCAGTCGGGCGGAAAAATGTTTCGTTAATATAATATCCCATGCGAATGACCGTCAGTCCTCATCATCGAGTTCGGGATTCCATCCATGATCGCGGGCGATGCGTATGGCCTCGGTATAGATCCGTTCATGTCGCAGCCGTAATTCTTCAGGTAGTTGCGAGACGAGATGGCCGTAGGGCTCCCATGCTTTGCTGACTTTGTCGTACAGATCGTTCAGTTCCTGGATAGTCCAGTCAGCACAGGTTTGTGTCTCCGGGATGACGCCAAACACCCACGCATCGCGAACGATATTTCCCGTTGGGGTCATCCCGTTTTCGAGGTCCTCGTCGACACCGGAAAATAATTTATGACGGTTCATGATGTTGGCATTTTGCTATCATGTGATTGAGAGAAACCTTACGATAAACAGCTTGGCGCCGAGTTTCAAGAGATAACCTAGATAGCCGTTTGGACAATCTCCAAATCGTTCCGAATTCGCTGGGCACAATCTTTTGAATTCAACAGGAAGGAGTATCCGATGAGAGTCATGCAACTGCAAGAGGAATGGTCCATCGAGAATCTCACACTGGTTGAAAGGCCCGAACCATCGCCCGGACCGGGACAAGTGCTGCTGAAGATGAAAGCGGCATCACTCAACTATCGGGATCTGGTGGTAGCGCGGCGGGGCTATGGCCGGCTGACGGGTACGTTGCCGCTTATTCCCATCTCGGACGGTGTCGGTGAGGTGGTGGCAGTGGGCGAGGGCGCCCGTCGCCTCACACTAGGTGATAGGGTCTGCCCGATCGTGCAACAAAGCTGGATCAGTGGCCCGCCCACACGCGAACGGGTAACGAGTACATTAGGAGGACCGTTGGACGGTGTCATGGCGGAATATATGGCGCTAAACGAACAATCGCTGGTCAAGGCACCGCCGCATCTCGGCGATGAAGAAGCGGCCGCCCTACCCTGCGCGGCGCTCACCGCCTGGAGTGCGATCGTCACCGAAGGCAGCGTCAAGGCAGGCGATACCGTGCTCGTTCAAGGCACGGGGGGCGTCTCCTTGTTCGCGCTGCAGTTCGCAAAGCTCCAGGGCGCTTTTGTAATTGCGACATCCAGCCGCGATGAAAAGCTTAAGCGCGTACGCGACTTAGGCGCAGACGAAGTCATCAACTACATCACCACGCCGGAGTGGGGCAAGCGCGCAGCGGAAATTACCGGTGGCGAAGGCGTCGACCATGTGGTGGAAGTGGGCGGTGCTGGCACCTTGCCTCAGTCGCTTCGTGCGGTGCGCGCAGGCGGCACTCTTTCCCTAATTGGGGTGCTATCCGGATTAAACGCGGAAATGAGCCTTGGCCCCATCGTCACCCGCCAAGTGCGCCTGCAGGGAATTTCAGCGGGCAACCGTGACGGATTCGAAGCGATGGTGCGCGCCATTGCGCAGCACAGCCTGAGGCCGGTGGTCGATCGGGTCTTCGCCTTCGACGAGTTGCGCGCGGCGCTCGATTACCTCGCGAGCGGCGCCCATATGGGAAAAATCTGTATTCGTTTTTAGGTACGAATGAACTTATGCCTTTTCAGAAAGATCATTCAGAACCTCGAGTATATCTGTGGTTGACCCCATATCATGAAATGTAGGCAAATCTTCGTCCTGCTTACCATCGCCCATGATTAGCCGCTGGACGTTAAGTGGCTGGGACAGCAGATCGCTAACTTCCTCGCTCGAGACCGGTTGACTGATCAGGGAGCCTTGGATCTCATCACAGAGTAGAACCTGGAGTAAGCGCAGCTGTTCTTCCGTTTCCACCCCTTTAGCCACCGCGCGGAGCCCCAAGCTATGGCTCATAGCAATTATCGCGCGGATGATTGCCACATCGCTGGTCTTTTGCGTGAAGTCTGAAAGGAATGAGCGATCGATTTTGACCTTGCTGAGAGGGAACTGCTTGAGATGGCTTATCGAGGAATAACCGGTACCGAAGTTATCCAAAGAAACGCTGAATCCCGCTTGCGTTAGTTTTTCCAAGACATCCGCGGCCGTTTCTATATTCTGCATCACAGCCGTTTCGGTAATCTCAAGTTCAATGGCACTAGCCGGTATGCCGCATTCCCCCACAAGATTTATAAGTCGATCGCTTATCGCCGGGTTTCGGAATTCAACCGGAAAAAGATTTATCGATAGTTTAATAATGCCATGCCCTGTTTCTCGCCACAAATGGATTTGCTGACAGACTGCGCGCACCGCCCAGAGCTCAATCGCTTCAATCAATCCAGTATTTTCTGCAATGGGAACAAATTCATTCGGAAGCAGCAGTCCCAATTGTGGATGTTGCCATCTCAACAGCGCTGCCATACCCGAGATATCGCCGGTTTCCAAATCTACCTTGGGTTGGTAATAGAGGACGAATTCCTCTCGATTCAACGCATGATATAACTCCGTCTCGAGCTGTATCTGCTTTTTGATGCGCTGATTGATGTCATCGGAATAGAAGCGAAAGCTGTTACGTTCCATGCTTTGCTTGGCCTCCCGCATGGCGCTGCTGGCATTTCCGATCAACGTATCCGGATCTTCTCCATCCAATGGAAAGAAACTCACACCCACGTTCAGTTTTAAAAACAGTTCATTGCCTTCCACCGTAACCGGTTCATTATGTACCGTAAAAATGCGATGCAAAATCGACGTTACCACTTCACTCTGTTTGAGATCTGTCAGCATCACTACAATTTCGGTGCGGCCAAGAACCGAGACGTTGAACATAAGTTCGCTGTCCTCCAATAGGGCTATGGTATCCATATCTCGAAGCACGAGCTTAAGTCGTGCCACGATTGTTTTGGCAAATTTTACGTTTACCATGAAGCCGAGCGTGTCACTCACACGCTGCAGAGCATCAACGCCGATAACCATCACCGCGATCTGAGTGCCATAGCGCTGAGCGCGTTTGATTGCCTGGCCAATCCGGTCCACAAGCAATAAGTTGTTGGATAAGTAGCCTTCCTCAGCCAGCACTTGGCTGTCTTGTGGGATTCCCCTATTTTGTTCTTTGATTGGGTGCTGTTTCGAAACCATATCCTGCGCAGTGGATCTGAGGGCTTGGCTATTCTCCTGAAATGGGGGTTGATTCGAGCCAGGTTGCATTAAAAGCGGTGTCCCTTCCATGACTGCGATTTGCTCATCGGGCTGAACGTCAGTATCGTCAGAACTGTGTTGTTCCAATGAAGGCGTACGCTCGCCAACGCTGGTGTCTTCTTCCAGAGCGGGAGTCCATTTGATCACTCGATTGCGTCCACCTTCCTTTGCGGCATAGAGCGCTTTATCGGCCTGTTCGAGCAATTCCTGGTAGCTGTGGATTCCCTCAGCCAAAGCGGCGACTCCAAAACTCGAAGTTATACTCAAGGAGGGCGCGTACTGGTGCGCCTCGCTCGCCTGAACGGCTTGGCGCATCCGTTCGGCGATGTCAGAAGCAATATCGATATTGGCCCCCATAAGCACCACGCAGAATTCTTCACCACCAAAGCGGCCTACCAGATCGTTGCGCCGTGAATGCTTTAAAAGAACATCGGCCAACAGCTTGATCACTTTGTCGCCAACGGTATGGCCGAAGCGGTCATTTACCGATTTAAAGTGATCGATATCGACCATGATACAACTGAGTTCGCCACCCTCTTCGAGCGCTTCCTCGTAGAGTGCGTTAAATCCCTGAAAGAGAGATCGCCGGTTCAAAGCGCCCGTCAAAGGATCTCGAGTGGCGAGTTCTTGCAACTCCCGGTTTTGGCGCTTGATCTCGTTCTGGCTGTTCTTAAGATTGTCGAGTGCTCGGCGCAACTCCGCGTTCTTAGCTTCAATTTCAGTAATATCATCCAGCGTGATCAAGGCACCCTTTATCTCGTCTGAAGCGGCGGTAATCGGGGATACATTGACGGAAAAGGTGTAGGTCTTATTGAGCGCTGTTTTCAATCGGATTCTACTTCCCCCGGAAAATTTTTGGCCCTCTAACGCATAAACCCAAGGAAGTGCTGTCCGGTCATTCTCAACGGAATCGTCCTCCCATCCAAGACCGGTACTCTTCTTGCCGACCAGATCGCTCGGTGTTAACCCCGTTTTGCGCGCAAAAGCCATATTCGAGAAGACGATATAACCGTTCTTGTCGACGATTAACAGGCCTTCAGCCAGCGTATCCAAGGCCTTGCGTACCCGGTCCGGAATGACCTTGTCCGGATTGAGCTCACGCAATGTGCGCTTCAGCAGCAAGAGATAGGCAAAAAAACCAGTTAAAGCTATAAACACGACGACCGTGACGAAGGAATTGCGAAATATGAGCCATTTCCCATGGTCGGTGAGCGCCTCAAATCGTAGTTCCACGGTTCCCCAACGTCCCTTTTGACTATAAAGAGGCACTTGAACTTGAGTGGGGGTTGATTTTCCGCCCGGCCGTAGTGTCCAGTATTTATCATGTTCCCCGTATTCGGCGAATAATTTCCCATCTCCCATTCTTACAGCCGCCGAAAGCACGCTTTCGTTTCGATCAACAACCGATCGCAAGATTTCTTCGACGGCATGCAATTGTCGAACAACTATTTCTGTCGACAATTGGACCGCAAGGGATTCCGCAATTACTTTGCGGGATCGAAGCTCTGCGATTCGTGTATTCGGGATCAAACCAAGCAGATCGCTGACCAGCAACAACGCAACCGTCAGCATCACCAGGCCAAAACTTATCCGAACCAGAGGAGACTTAAGAAGTCGCCGCATACCGCCAATTCCTTCTGGTCATGCGGATGTCTCCTTCTTAAACAGACGTTCCACCTTTGCATCTTCCTCACCGTCTATTATTGGCCGATCAATTTGAGCTTTAAGCTTTTTGATTCCGACCGCACCAAGAATCGGCAGGGGATCGAGCTGCTTCCATAAGGGTGCGACAGACAAGAAACTCCCCAGTAATGTACCTGTCCTTAACATCCAACTGACAAACCCAGCCGATAGACTAATGCTAACCCCCGCCATTGCCTCAGTTCCCAGTCGGTGACGCGAATTACTGTCTTCCATCGCCTCCTCAAGGTCTCGATCCATTGCCTCTAAGCCTCCTATAAACGAAGGATTGTCCATCGGGGAATTTATGGTGATTGGCGCTTGATCGATTAAATGGAAGGAGGAGAGATCCAGTTTTCGCAGGTCGATCGATTTAGGCAGAATTGGCTTATAGTGCGTGCTTTCATTTGGATCCGGGTTATGAGGCGCTCCCGCTATCACGCGGGTCAGCACAGCGGAGTTGATTGGTGGCAATTCGGCTGCGTTGTTGTTCATAGCTAAAAGCCCCAAACTGGATTCTGCATCAATCGATGTTTGATCCGCACCCATGGGCGTAGCCGTTGGCAATTTTTCGTTGCCGCCTACATCGACAGTGTCTTCATCTTGAGAATTTCCGTTGTTTCCTGACAGTTGCTCACCGCTATCTTCCGCTTCGTTTAAGTTATCGGGCTGACCGGTTTGATCTTGAGAATCAGCAAGGGTGTTACTAACAAGAGCGTTACCAGGAACAGAGGAGGCTTCATTAACACTGGAATCACTGGCAACGTGTACGGCGGGCGGATTGGTTGCGATCACGTTCAGCGAAGCGGCTACTGTTTTCACTACGCTGCCGTCGTTGATCTCAAATTCAAAACTCGCGCTGCCGTTCCAGTGGGTCGCTGGCGTGAATGTCCAGGTTCCATCCAAGTTGTCGGTCAGTGTTCCGTTACCGTTAACAAGCACGAGGTTTTGGGCTGTCAGTCCGTCAACGTCTCCATCCGAAATTTCGTTGAGCAAATCAGCTTGAGAGATCGTTACCAGTCCACTTTCTTCGACGTTACCGAGATCGATAGCTGTGTTATTCGGAGCATCGCTCACACCAATGATGCTAATGGTTACTTGTTGCGCTAAACCATTGCTCGCGATAAACGTGTGGGTATCGGTCAGCGTCTCTCCAGTATTCAGTTCTTGAACCGTCGCGAGCCCGTTTCCCAGCGTATAGGTCCAAGTTCCATCAGCGAGATTGAACTCACCGTACCCGTTATCTCCCGGTGTACTGGAGATGTTCGGAAAGCTAACGGGATTATCATGGGTATCGACATCCGAAATGGTCAGGACTCCATGGGTTGTTAGCGTCCCGTCCTCTGTCACGCTACCGGTCGTGGTGCCTGCGATCACTGCCGCATCTTCCGCGCCACTAATTATGATCGTTATATCATAAGAAGTGCCATCTGCCGTTGCGATTGTTAGGATCTCACTGAGGCTTTCGCCGGCATCGAGATGCTGAATTGCTGCTTGGGTATTATTTGCCGCATAGCTCCAATTGCCCAGCGTATCGATTGTGAGGCTGCCATAGGTCCCGACGACAGAACCCGCCTGAAACTTCGCATCCCCCTGATCGGCGTCGGCGATCTTCAATATTCCCGAGGTTTCCAACAGAGTGTCGGCGTCTGGATCGACGTCCTCAACGATCGAGCCCAAATTGTTCCCAGTAATCACCGGAACATCATTCACTCGATTGATGGTGAGCGTGGTGGCTGAAAGCACCGGCTGAAATCCTGACTCCCCATCGTTCACATCGACACTGATATCCAACGTGAAACTGCCGCTCGAACCCGTGTTGTCGGTTGGCGTGAATAGCACGTTATCGAGCGCCGTATTCGCCTGCGCTACGGTAAGCCCAGATGCTGTGTAGATCCCGGTACCGGACCCGGTTTCTGAGAAGCCGCCTCCCGAAAGGGTTCCGGCATCGGAATTGCTCAAAATGATTCGCAGCGTAAGATCGTTTTCACCATTATCCGGATCGCTGATATTCAAGGATCCAAAGAGTTTTATCGGGCCATCGTTGTCGTTTAACATGGTAGTCGTTAGCGAGCCCGACCCAACTGGTGCGTCGTTGACATTCGTAACCGCAGTGGTTTGGGCCGAAGTCAGTGACTCGATCGTGCCATTGCCATCTGCGTAGCTGACCTGGACGCTGATCTTCGAACCCACATCCGTGTTGGTCAGAGTGTAAGATGAGCTCGTCGCTCCGCTGATCGCTGAGCCATCGCGCAACCATTGATAGCTGAAGCTTCCGAGGCCATCGGCGTCCGAGATACCCGAGGTATCGGCGGTGAGCGTCTGATCCTCGGTGGCCGTGCCGGTGATGGTGGGCACGCCGGAGGGAGTGTCGTTGACATTCGTGACATCGGATGTTTGAGCGGATGGTCAGCGGGCCTTCGTCTGTCCCGTTGCCATCGGTATAGCTGACCTGGACGCAGATCTTCGAACCCACATCATTGTCGCCCAAAGTGTAGGTGCTGGCTGGTGGCTCCGGTGATGGCCACGCCATCGCGCAGCCACTGGTAGCTGAAGCTTCCGAGGCCATCGGCATCCGAGATACCCGAGGTGTCGGCGGTGAGCGTCTGATCCTCGGTGGCCGTGCCGGTGATGGTGGGCACGCCGGAGGGAGTTGTCGTTGACATTCGTAACTGCCGCTGTCTGGTACTGAGTCAGCGGCCCTTCGGTCTGTCCCGTTGCCATCGGTATAACTGACCTGCACCGAGATCTGCGATCCCACATCGTTGTCGCCCAAGGTGTAAGTGCTGGCTGGTGGCTCCGGAGATGGCCACGCCATCGCGCAGCCACTGGTAGCTGAAGCTTCCGAGGCCATCGGCATCCGAGATGCCCGAGGTATCGGCGGTGAGCGTCTGATCCTCGGTGGCGGTGCCGGTGATGGTGGGCACGCCGGAGGGAGTGTCGTTGACATTGGTAACCGCGGCGGTTTGGGCCGAAGTTAGTGACTCGGTCGTACCATTACCATCGGTATAGCTGACCTGCACCGAGATCTGCGAGCCCACATCAGTGTCGCCCAAAGTGTAGGTGCTAGCTGTAGCTCCGCAGATGGCCACGCCATCACGCAACCACTGGTAGCTGAAGCTTCCGAGGCCATCGGCGTCCGAGATACCCGAGGTGTCGGCGGTGAGCGTCTGATCCTCGGTGGCCGTGCCGGAGATGGTCGGCACGCCGGAGGGAGTGTCGTTGACATTCGTAACTGCCGCTGTCTGCGTACTGGTCAGCGGCCCTTCGTCTGTCCCGTTGCCATCGGTATAACTGACCTGCACCGAGATCTGCGAGCCCACATCATTGTCGCCCAAGGTGTAGGTGCTGGATGTAGCTCCGGAGATGGCCACGCCATCGCGCAGCCACTGGTAGCTGAAGCTTCCGAGGCCATCGGCATCCGAGATGCCCGAGGTGTCGGCGGTGAGCGTCTGATCCTCGGTGGCGGTGCCGGTGATGGTGGGCACGCCGGAGGGAGTGTCGTTGACATTCGTGACCTCGGATGTTTGGGCTGAAGTCAGCGGGCCTTCGGTCTGTCCCGTTACCATCGGTATAGCTGACCTGGACCGAGATCTGCGAACCCACATCCGTGTCGGTCAGAGTGTAGGATGAGCTGGTCGCTCCGCTGATCACCGACGCCATCGCGCAGCCACTGGTAGCTGAAGCTTCCGAGGCCATCGGCATCCGAGATGCCCGAGGTATCGGCGGTGAGCGTCTGATCCTCGGTGGCCGTGCCGGTGATGGTGGGCACGCCGGAGGGAGTGTCGTTGACATTGGTAACTGGCGGTAGTCTGGGCCGAGGTCAGCGGTCCTTCGGTCGTACCATTAGCCATCGGTATAGCTGATCTGGACCGTGATCTTCGAACCCACATCCGTGTCGGTCAGAGTGTAGGATGAGCTGGTCGCTCCGCTGATCGCCGAGCCATCACGCAACCACTGGTAGCTGAAGCTTCCCAGGCCATCGGCGTCCGAGATACCCGAGGTGTCGGCGGTGAGCGTCTGATCCTCGGTGGCCGTGCCGGTGATGGTCGGCACGCCGGAGGGAGTGTCGTTGACATTCGCGACATCGGATGTTTGAGCGGATGTCAGCGGGCCTTCGGGCGTGCCGTGAGCGTCGGTATAGGTGACCTGGACGCTAATCTTAGTACCGACATCATTGTCGCCCAAAGTGTAAGTGCTGGCGGTGGCTCCGGAGATGGCCACGCCATCGCGCAGCCACTGGTAGCTGAAGCTTCCGAGGCCATCGGCGTCCGAGATACCCGAGGTGTCGGCGGTGAGCGTCTGATCCTCTGTGGCCGTGCCGGAGATGGTGGGCACGCCGGAGGGAGTTGTCGTTGACATTCGTAACTGCCGCTGTCTGTGTACTGGTCAGCGGCCCTTCGTCTGTCCCGTTGCCATCGGTATAACTGACTTGCACCGAGATCTGCGTTCCGACATCGTTGTCGCCCAAGGTGTAAGTGCTGGCGGTGGCTCCGGAGATGGCCACGCCATCGCGCAACCACTGGTAGCTGAAGCTCCCGAGGCCATCGGCATCCGAGATGCCCGAGGTATCGGCGGTGAGCGTCTGATCCTCGGTGGCCGTGCCGGTGATGGTGGGCACGCCGGAGGGAGTGTCGTTGACATTCGCGACATCGGATGTTTGAGCGGATATCAGCGGCCCTTCGTCTGTCCCGTTGCCATCGGTATAACTGACTTGCACCGAGATCTGCGAGCCCACATCATTGTCGCCCAAGGTGTGGGTGCTGGATGTAGCTCCCGAGATGGCCACGCCATCGCGCAGCCACTGGTAGCTGAAGCTTCCGAGACCATCGGCGTCCGAGATACCCGAGGTGTCGGCTGTCAGGATTTGGTCTTCGGTGGCCGTGCCGGTGATGGTGACCGAACCGGTGGGCGCATCGTTGACGGGATTGATCACCAGATCGACCTGTTCTTCGCCTACCGAAAAAGCCGAATTACCACCGTTGGAAGTCGTATCTGCCAGTCCGCCGTTGGCACCGCTGGTCTGGTCCCAGGCCCGGTAGGTCAGGGCCGTGTTTACAGTACCGTTGTAATCGGCATCCGGCTGGAAATAAATCCGCGTATTTGCATCTGCGGCGAGCAGCCGCGCATTAGAACTGCTGACCGAGCCAAGCGCATACCAGTTGCTCCCGTTATCTGTCGTATACCACCAGGAGCCGTTGGTTGTATTTACCGCCGTGACGGCCAGGCCCGTCACGGCACCGGCATCTGCGTCCGTTACGTTGTCTGTGCTGCCCCCGCTGTTGGGTAGATCGACTAGGCTGGCGACTATGGTGCCTATCGGCCCTGACGGCGACCCACTGTCCTCATCCTGGCTTGTCAAGGCAAGGTTTACACTGTTGTCCAGCACCGGTGCGTCGTTGACGTCGGTGACCGTAACAGAGATTGCTTGCGAGTCCGTGCCGCCGTTGTTGTCGTCAGCCGTGACCTCGACCTCGTAGACGCCATCGTTGTCGTTGTCGGACTTTGTCTCGAAGTCCGGCGCGGTTTTGAAGGTCAACACGCCGCCGGCGGTGATGTTGAACAGAGCCGAGTCGGCGCCGCCGGTGATCGTGAAGCTCGGGGTGTCGCCGTCGGCATCGGTGGCGGTGACCGTGGTCACGGTGGTCTGGTTCTCGGCGGCGTTCACGCTGGCGATGGCCCCCCCACCGTCGCTGGTGATCGTCGGGGCGGAATTGGCGACAGGCTTGATCGACACAGCGCCGATTTCCCACTGGGCAGAAGATGTAACGGTACTGCTCATGGTCACCGACGCTGCGCCGGCTTCCGTTGTCGACGTGCCTGTGTTCGAGGTATTCGTCTGAGACCAGACCAGGCTCTGGCCTACACCAAGCGTGTAGCCGGCGGCGCTGCCGTCCCAGTTCTCGGCATCGATCACGAGTTCACCCGGCGCGCTGGTCACATTTACGGAAGACGTGCTACCAGAATGTGCCCACGCGCCAGCATAGGTACCGGTCGGCGCACTCTGATTTACCCCATTGAACGCGACAGCACCACCTGCGGCAGCCGTCGTTGCACCACCAAACGAGGCGACGATGTTGGCGGTTCCAATTGTAGGCGCCTCGAGCACCCAGATTTCGACCGCGTGATTGCCCGCGGTGCGGCCCACCTGCGTCATATCGATGCCGCCATACTTGACACTCTGCAATGCCGCGCCCACGCCATCGATGGCCAGCGTCACGAACAGGGCGCGGTTGCTGCCGCTAGCCACTGTGTGGGACCAGGTAAGGCTGGTAGCATTGTCGGTCTCGGCGGAGGTGGCGCTGCCGTTGGCGGTGATTGCCAGAACGTCTGACCATGTACCGGAAGCCGCCGCATCCACAACGGTCCGCGCCTCGATGCTACCGTTCGCATATTCCAGCGTCCAGTTACCGCCCAGCCTCGTATCACCGGTGAGGTCGGTACTTGCTGCGACATCTGCGCCCGTCAGCCGGCCGAGCGCGTCGACGAGAGAGCGACCCTCGGCCGTAGCGGCCACATCGCAGCCGTAAAGCAGTAGGTCAGCGTCACCGTCAAAGGCATTGCCCCAACCCTTGATCTGCGTCGCGTTCCTGATGAGGGTGTCAATGTTGAGCACGGCGCTGCCCAGTTGCACCGTGCCATCGCCGCCGTGGGAGATGATGTGCACCGCCGACAGGCCGGCTTCGCCGCGCAGCGTGCGGCTGATCTGTTCAATGCCATCTGCATTGGAGTCGAGCAACACAATCTCAAAATCCCTGTCATCTCCGGACTGGGCCAGGATATCGTCGATCAGCCGTTGATAGTCGGGTGTGGCCGTGTCCACCACGACCAGTTCATGCCGAGGGGGAGTGATTGATGGAGGAACGTTATTCTCTAGGGTGATTGCCGCGGTTGTATCATCATGGGTTGCTGTATTATTTTCATGTCCAGGGCCTAGATTAGGGGCATGGGCATCCGGTGGCGGGGTTTGATGCACGATCTGAGCAGCGTTGCCAGTACGCTCGCGAGTGGATCGTCCGTGCTCGCGCCATCCACTACACCACTCAATAGGTCCGCCGAGAACAGCATTCGGGGTTCGAGGAGCTCGATGATCGCTCTAGAACGGTATTTCAGCTTTCTCTTCACCGATAACACTCGCGTTCTGTAGCCATCCGTGCCTTTTTGGAATAGTCCCTAGGGTGGTATCGGTATGTGGTGCAGCTCTGCTGAGGATCGGATTACCGTCAGTGTTGAGTTGTGATTACGATCTACGCTGAGTGGAATTCCAGTAATGGCGCTCGTGACGTATTGCGGAGAACATATCCGTGGAGTTGCTACCACAGCTTTCAGATCATCTTGTTTTTCGGGCATTGGCTCAGCATCATTCGTTTTCGATTCGTTTGTAATTGTTTAAACGGCCGCATTCTTAGTGAACTGCCACCTTATTGGTTAACTGCTGCTGGAGCTGTGGCAGAAAATCCGCGTGGCAACGCAGACCCGCGGAAATTAGATAGTCGGGATTAGGGAGGTTCAGGCGCACCCCATAGGTTCCACTAGCGGCATCCGCCACAATATCAACGCGATCAACGGTCGCCGTGAGAGCATCGGCACCGGGTACTACGGCTGTCACTTTTGCTTGCATTCCCTTCTTAATGCGTCCGAGGTATTCCACCGGCACGATCACTTCCACATGCAGAGGGTCCAGTTGGGCAATGCGGAGAATCGGTTTTTCCTCCACATATTCACCGGCTGACTTGAAACGCTCCATTACAATCCCATTCATTGGACTGCGGATGATGCGCCGTTGCAGGATCGCCTGTGCCCGCAAGTACTCGAGTTTTGCGATTCGTTTATTCTCCAGCTCCTGCTGGACCTGCAGTTCGGCGATGCGAGTTTCGGTTCTCAACTGATCCATGTCCTGCCGGGAGATCGCGGCTTTCTGCACTAAGGCTTGGTTGCGTTGCTGGGTCATCGATCCAAATTCGGCGGATTGCCGGCGCAGTTCAATTGCGGTATTCAGACTAGCACGGGTCTTCGCCAGCTTAAGGGTCGCCTGTTCGACACTGGATTCGAGCATTGCGATCACTTCTTCTTTTTTCACCCGATCGTTGCGCTGCACATCGATGCGCTCAATGACTCCCGGGTCGGCACTGCCGACATCCACAATTTCGCTGGGTTCGATGACACAATCGAATTCGGGAATTGGAGCATCACCCGGTGTATTCTCTTGGTGATGCTCCGCAAATGCGAGATGAGAGCAAACCACTGTAAAAAGCCCTAAGAGAATTAGTCCCATAGATTTTGTCACCCAGATCATCCTTACCATCCCATGCAAAGCGTCGCCTAAATACCACTATCGGCGGTAGGGGCAAAATCTTGAATCTTAGATCGAATTAAATAGGGGCTATTTAGCGGCTGATCTGTTGATTTGCGGATCGATTACAGGGAGAGGCGGCTGAGCACCAATTGACGGGCTCGGCGGAGCCACTGCCTGGCAAGGGGTTCTGAGCCGTGGGTGAAGCGCACATAGGCTCGTTCACCCACACCGGTTAACCGCAAACCTTTCGGTAGGGATAGATCAAGCTGAAAGACCTTATCGTCGGCGGTGGTACCGGCTTCGTCACCTGTCCGCACGGCGATGTCACCACCACCGGCCGCGCCCAATGCTGGACTGGGGAGGCGAGTGTTTCCGGAAGGTGTCTCTCGCAGAATATGGGATTCGAAAGTTTTGCCCAGCCGTTCGGCCAGGCGTATCTCCACCTTGCTCACTTGCTGGCGCACCAATCCGATAGACGACTGAGGCACCACCGATCGGACAATCATCCGTTCCGGGCTGAGGACATAACCGATCAGTTGACCTCGGCGCAAGTACCTGCCAAGGAGGCTATGTTCGTCCTGCGGCACGAAGGTACCCGCCGCGCCGCTTCGCACCTCCAAAGCGGAGTGCTGTTCCTGCAATACCTTCAGTTCAGCTTCTACGGCAGCCATCGCTTGGGCGGTGATTCCCGACTTTACCCGGTGTTCCAGCTGGTCGGCGGCCCGGCGAATCTCCAATTCCCGGTATTTTGCTTTCAACACGGCGATACGCGAATCCAGGGTGGCTGATCGCATGCGGATTAGGAGAGTTCCCGGCTGCACTTTTGCCCCGGAGGCCACCGGTACCTCGCTCACAAAGCCTTCCGTACCGGCGAAGACCTGGGCTTGGTCTGGAACCCAGATCACTCCTTCGGCATGGGTGTTGAGCGGGACAGGAAAGTACAGCAACCCCACCATGAGGCTGCTGATGATCAGCATCGAGATGCCGACCACCCGGGCGCGCCGCCCAATCAGCAGAGGACTGGCAAATAAAAAACCCATACCCCTGGCAATCGGCATAATGAACTGCAGGGTGATTGTCCAGGTTGCCAGGGCCACACCGATAAACAGATATTTTTTTGCCAGGAAAAACGCAATTCCAACCACGATGATCAAACGATAGAGCAGCGCCGCCGGGCCATAAAACAGAAACCAAGCACGTTCACCCTCTGCCGTCACCGGCGAACGGACTTGGTTCATCCCGCAGAGATAACGTTGAGCCAGATACCGGTAATAACGGCTGGAACGCGTGTAGAGATTGGGGATTTCAACCAGATCCTGCAACACGTAGTAGCCATCGTAACGCAACAGCGGATTGGCATTGAACAGCAGCGTCGAGACGCTGCCGATGAGCATGGCGTTGAAAGCCATGTCCTTCACCAAGCCAGGCTCTACCAGAAGCCAAGTAAACAGGGCCAGCGAGGCGATCAGCAGCTCGGTTAGAATTCCCGCGGCGCCGACCAGGACCCGTTGGTATCTTTCGCGAAATCCCCAGGCGCTCGAAGCGTCCACATAAGGTACAGGCACCATAACCAACAGGGTGATGCCCATCTCGTGCACTTCGCCTCCCCACATTTTCACGGTGAATGCATGGGCGAATTCATGCGCCGCCTTGATGAGGACATACAGCACACTCATCATGAGTAGATTGGCCGGCGAGAGGATATCCCGATGCATTGCCGCGTGAAGACTCTGAAAGTTAAGCGTCGCCAACAGACCGGCAGTACCCGCCAATAGCAGCCAAATGGCCGCACCGCTCTTGGAAAACAGTGGCCGCACCCAAGGCATCAGCCGGTTCAGCAGCCGATCCGGATCGAATAACGGAAAGCGAATCGCGAGCGGACTCATTAGCGTGCGGTTTCGCTGGACTTGGTGCTTGTTTTGATAGCGCTGGAAAAATTCCCTGGCATCGGCGGGTAGACTGCTTCTTAACGCGTCGATTGCAAATAGCTGAGTGAGAATCAGCAGGATTTCGTCCTGTTCGATCCGCGTATCGTCGCTCTGCGTCTCCGCGATCTGATCCCAGATCTGTTGGACACTGAGATCGCCATCCAGGCGCCCGATGAAGTCATAAGCCCGCGCGTTGAAGCGTAGATGGGAGCCATTAGACTCGTCGCGCAATACATACCAGCGTTCTCCGCGATACTCCTGGGGATAGGTGCGCACATGTTGACGTAGCTGCGGTCGTAGGTCGGCGATCTGCGACCAGTTGGCAGCTTGGGATCTGGTCATGGGAATGGCGCTTATAAGCCGACCGACCAGGCCCAGAGTCGCAGCCGGTCGATGACGGTATGCGTCCAGATCCAGAGCAACTTGCGTTGCGCTATCTCTACCTTGGCCACACCCCGCATGCCCGGGCGCAGCAGCTTCGAAGGCTCAATCAGGTTCGCCTCGACCCGGAAGAAGTTACGTCCATCCGTTGAAACCGCCACCGGCTTGACTTGTTCGAGGGAGATCGCAAAGCTGGTTTGGGGCAGCGCGGCGATGATCAGCTGGCCTGAGCGGGTCTCATTCAATTCAGCCACATCGTGTTCATCGACCTCGAGCACGACTCGATATCGGTCCCGCGGCGCCACTTCAAATAGCACCTGTCCGGTCTCGACCGGTGAGCCCAAGGATTGGCTCAGGTCACCGTTCAGCACAATCCCGTCGAACGGTGCGCGCAGTTCGGTTCGCGCGATCTTTTCCTCGATCAGGCGCAGTTCCGCATCCACCTGCTCGAGTTGGGCGCGCGATACACTGAGCTCGGTACGTTCCCGCTTGGCGAGCGCCTCCTGGTACTCCTTGTCGATCTTATTGCGCTCGCTTAGCCACTTGCTGCGTTCGAGTTGTAGATTGCGGTCATCCAACGCGGCGATCAATTGGCCCTGCTTGACCAGATCCCCTGCCCTAACTTCGGCCTGTTTGACTAACCATCCTGGGGCGCGACCAGGAGTTGACGGGATTCGCCTTCGATATTGGCGGGTGCGGTCACTTTGTAGCTGCCGTCAATCAGGGAAAGCAGGATCAGGGCAGCCGCGATACCGATCAAACTCAACTTCAATTTGAGCCGTGAGGCACCTAGAAGCCCAGCCGCCAATCCCTTAAAAGCCGCGATTCCTTTGGCCCAAATCGAGCGCTCATCACGCTGCTTCAGTTCCAACACGGGTCCGATGAGTTTGGCCAGAGCGCCGCCCCAAGCCACCGCCTCTTCGTCGAATGGACGATCGGCGGCGCGTTCCAGGGTGATGGCTCCGAGGGTTCCGCAGCGACCCAGCAGCGGTAGTGTGCAGATGGCACCCTGTCCCTGCTGTGATGACAATTCGCTATGAGCCCGGGTAATCAATGAGGCCCGCTCTGATTCTCCCGGATAGACCAGGACTGCCGCTTGGTCTACCGCTTCCTCCATGGCTGCCTCGATGTTTCGAACCAGTTGGGTTCGGGGGTCGAAGCTGGCGAGGTGAGATAAGGCTTGGAGTCTGATCGCTAGTCCCTTACGAAAACCAATGCTGGCTCGTTCGCAGTTCATTTTCTCCGCCAAGCGATTGACTATTTCCATAGCCGCCAGGCGCGAGGCTGAACAGCTTAGAACGGAGGACATCAGTGCCAGACTAAACGCATCTGTCAGTTCTTGAGCTTCTGATTGCCGGTGAATCAAAGTGTCCAGCCATACTCCACCCCACTGAATGAGCTGCAATACAGCCTGCTGTTGGGGTTCGGAGCGTGTGGAGATCATCGCCGCGACAACGGCGACCGGCTTTCCATCGATCTGCAGTGGAGAGGCGATCAAATCGCATGCGCGGTTTTTCTCGGACTCATAAGCCTGCTGGGGACGCAGTATCCCCCGCCTCTCCTTGAGTGCCGCGGAAGCGGCCGTTTCGAGCAGGGCTTCTCCTTCACCGGCACTCGGCCAAACTGAAATAGCCAGATCAAGCTCGTCTTGATCCGTTACCTGATAAAGGGCGCCCCGAATAAGGCCGGCGATCATGCTGCACTGCCAATCCAGCCAACGTTTACCGAGATCGGCTGAGAGTGGAGTGGATGAAGATGGACGACTCTTTTGGGTAATCTCCCCGTGAACAGGAGCTTCTTCTGACACGTCGATGCTGGGAGAGTGCATCTGCTCCGTTACCACTTTTTGTTTCAAAAAATTGGAAACAGTTTTAAATCGGGCATTTCCGGGCATAGCGTCATGATTCACAAGGGGACCTGCCGCTATAGCGGCTCATGGGGAGAAATCTTTACTTGGTCTCGATGCGCAACGATCGATTCCAGCGATTCAGTCCGACTGCTTGGTTGAACACCCGGAATGAAATTGATCTGTGATGATGCCGGGCTGGCTATAAGGGTCATATCGTCCTGCGTTGCCGCGACGATCTTGGATGAACGAAGAGGAGGTTCGCGATTAGAATGGGGGCTTATCAGCTCCCGAAAAACCGTTAGAGCTGTTTTTGCACCAAACGGTAGATTTCGCTCATCGCCTCGATGAAGGAATTGTCTTTCGGCCAAAACGGCGGGAAATCGCCTTCGCGGCGGATGATCAAGGCCGGTACGCTAGGTGTTGCATTTTTTGCTTCCGACTCGGGCAGACGCGATCCGTTCCAGAACTGCTTGTAGTCGAGGGACTCGGCCAGTGGCACCGAGGGAACCGCAGGGTAGCGGTTCGCGACGGGTTCCGGTTCCGGCAGTTCATCGGCTTGCAGGTTTTCCGATAGGGCTTTGCCCAAGGGTGATTTGACCAACTCCTTGTGGAGTGCCGCTTGGGTTAAGCCGCGCAGTTCAAATAGCAGAAAAGGATCCTGATCCAGCATCCCTGCCACGCGGTAATACGTCCCCGCCACATGCTTGCAAGGATTCGCCCAATCGGGGCAGGAGCAATCCGTTTGCAGTTCTTTAGAGGAGTGGGGCAGCAAATGGTAGCTGGTGTTGGCGAACGCGTCCTCGATATCTTCCGGCACCTCACCGAGCAGCAGGCGGGAAAGCCACCCGGCGTTGCGGCTTAACCGGGCAATAATGTCTTTCCAGTCCTTCGCCGGGATCGTTTTGAGTTGAATCTCGACCTTGTAGCGCGGCTCTTTGTAGACGCCAAAATAGGGGTTGATATTGCCCCGAACCGTGGATTGGATCGTGTTATCTTTAATATTGAATTTCAGCAGCCGACGGGGGCTGGAATAACTGCGTCCCCGCTGTAATCGACCGGAATCGGTGCAGGATTCCAGCGCCTCCAGAAAACGCTCGCCCCACCAGGTTCGAGTGATCTTGGCCATGAGATAGCTCCCTCAATCCAATACCGCAACGCTGCGGTTGAGTTTGATCAGATCCCTGAACGCCTCGTCGTTGAGTTCCGTGAGCCAGGCTTCGTCACTACCCACGATCCCTTCGGCAAGGCGCTGTTTTTCCTCCAGCATTTGATCGATGCGCTCTTCGAGGGTCCCCAAGGTCACCATCTTGTGAACGAAGACATTTTTTTCCTGACCGATACGATAGGCGCGGTCTGTGGCCTGATTTTCCACTGCCGGATTCCACCAGCGGTCGAAATGAAACACATGATTGGCGCGGGTTAATGTGATTCCGACGCCGCCCGCCTTGAGCGAGAGCACAAACACCGACGGTTCGCTTTCGGGATCCTGAAACGCTTCGATCATCCGTTCGCGTTTCCCGCGGGCCGTGCCGCCATGCAGATAAAATGTGGGGAAATGATAGTCACGGCGGAAATGCCGCTCTAGGGCCTCCCCCACTTCGGTGAACTGAGTGAATAACAACAAGCTTTCGCTTTCGGCAATGACCTCTTCCACCATCTGCGCGATCCGCTCCAGCTTATGCGAGCGTGGTTCGGTGAATTCGCTGCCGTCTTGCAGGAACTGGGCAGGATGATTGCAAATCTGCTTTAAGCGCATCAGCGTGGACAATATCAAGCCCTTGCGCTGGATGCCTTCCACTCCCTCCAACGCGGCTTGCACCTCGTCCACCACGGCCTGATAGAGCGAGGCTTGTTCGGAGGTGAGATTACAATAAACCTTTTGCTCCACTTTATCCGGAAGATCCTTGATGATGCGTTTGTCGCTCTTCAAGCGGCGCAGAATGAAGGGCTCTACCAGCCGCTTGAGAGTCGTGGTTCGCGCCCGATCCTCTTCTTTCTGGATGGGGCGTTCAAACCGCTGCTTGAACTGGGTCATGGTGCCCAGATAACCCGGATTGAGGAACTGAAAGATCGACCACAGATCGAGCAGCCGGTTTTCGATGGGTGTGCCGGTTAACGCCAGGCGGTGACGGCTATTTAGCTTTAAAATCGCCCGGGTCTGGGCCGATTTGGGATTTTTCAGGTTTTGCGCCTCGTCCACCACCACGCGATCCCAGGATTGGCTTCTGGAAAAGTTTGCTATCCAGGCGCATCAACGCATAAGAGGTGATGAGCACATCCAGCTCACCGATCGACTGTTCGAAAGCCGCCGCCTCCTTGGGACGTTGGGGTCCATGGTGAATGAGCACCTTGAGTGAGGGTGCGAAGCGTTGCAGCTCCCGTTGCCAGTTCCCCAATACCGACGTAGGCGCTACAAGCAAAGTCGGGCCAGCTTGGTGTGCAGCCGATGCCGTCCGTTCCATGAGGAGTAGCGCAATGACCTGGATGGTTTTACCTAGCCCCATGTCATCGGCCAGACACGGCCCTAACCCCAGTTGTTCTAAATAATGCAGCCAAGCCAAACCGCGGCGTTGATACTCACGTAACTGACCCTGAAAGGTCGGAGGCGCTTCGGGCAGTGTCATGCGCCCGACATCGCGCAGGCGCGCCATCATGGCTTCCAACGCCTCGTCGCAGATCAGCTCGAAACCCTCTTCCTCGGTGCTAGCGGCACGCTGCAGCAGCTCGGTGAGCGGCATCTGCTGATCCCCCTCCCCTTGCTGTTGCCAGAATTCGAGCATCTTCGCCATTTGCTCGCGATCGAGCTGCAGCCACTGGCCCCGGAAGTGGACCAGCTCCGATTTGGCTTCCACGAGCGCGCGCCATTCCTGCTCCGAAACCGGTTCGCCGCCGATGGCCAGTTCGTAGCGGTATTGGGCCAGCGAAGGCAGGGAGAAAAAGCCGGTGGCGGCATTGCTGTCTTGTGCCTTGGGTGATCCCGCCCGCAGGCGCAGCAATGCCCGGCGCCGCCCTTGGGGAGTCCACCAGGCGGGCACGCTCACTCGGTAACCACTATCCTCGAGCACCCAGGCATCCTCGCGGAGAAACGCCAGGGCCTCGTCCCGACCGAGTGAAACGCCGTCGGGTCGATCGGTTTTAAGTCCCTGCCATAACTTGGGATACATGCGTGCGGCCTGGCCGAGCTGAATCAGGAGCTGCTGCTCAAAGTCCTGGCCGAGACGGCGGATGAAGGCTATTTTCTCGCGTCCCCTTGAGATCCCAGTACTCGCTGAGTGCGACTTGCAGAGAAGGGTCCTTGCGGGAGGCGGCGAGCCACTCCAAGCTCCAATCGTCCGGCGCATCCGCTGATGCCTCGCGCAGGCGAAAACACAGGATAAAGCCTTCTTCTCGTTGCAGCTCCTCCAGATGATGTCGCCAGCGCGCCCACTGTTGCCAGGTTTCCATACTGATGGGGACGCTGGCGGAAGCAATAGATCGATGACGGCCAAGCGTCTGAGCGAAAAAACTCCCGTCCACGGCCTTGAGGCTCTTCTGGGTAAAACGGGTACGAGCCAACACACCGTTGAGCACCTGAGTTGAGAAATGCTGGAGCAGTTGCCGCGGTTCATGAAATTGCGGGGTGGCCTGGTTTCGCCGTTCCGATTCCTCGTGCAGGGCGGCGCGGCAGATGCCCGGCATGGCCTGGGCAAAGTGCGCCACTAACTCCTGGTAGGTGACGGAAAGCGGCAGCCAACCCGCCGAGAATCTCATCGTGGAGGAACGTGTTTTTCGGCCTTTGGCCGGCTCGCTCTGATGGGGAATGATCGCCGGGATATAGTGGTGCTTGCTCAGCACCTCTCGGAAGGCAACACCGAATCGGTGCCAGAAAAGCAGATCGGCTCCAAGCCGAACCCGGTCCAGAAAGTGAGAGGCCTGAAAGTGGATTTCTTTCAGCAGTGACAAGGGTTCCTCGACGGCTAAGACAAAAACGCGCCACGGCCGCCAGTCAAAGGATCCCGGTAGATCGGTTCCTTGCACATAGGCCATTTCCGGCGAGGGCAGCGGTTTTTCCTCACTGCTGGGAAATAAAAACCAAACGGTTTTAGCGGTTTTCGGCAGTTCGGAGACCACATCACGCGACAGGGGCAGCGTCTCCTTAAAAAAAATGATCAATGGGTCTTGCATCAGATGGAAGGGATGCAGGCCCGACGATTTTCTTGGCCTTTGCGGGTTTTCGGTCTCTATCCAGAAGAGGAACTGCCCCGAGTTGTCGAACTCGCGTTCAGCGCCGGGCAGCCAGGTGCCGTGGAGAATGTGCATTACGCTTCTGTCCCCATTAATCTATTAGGATCACGGCCAGACGTTTCGGTCCGTGAGCCCCCATCACCAGGATCTTCTCGATATCCGCGGTCCTCGAGGGACCATTGATAATGCCCACATAGCTCGATGCTAGATCCGCGTTCACCGAGCCTAGCGCATCCTCGAGGGAATACACCATCTGGCTCAAACGCGCGAGAACAACATGAATGGGAGGCAGCACGCTCAGCCGCCGACCCCCGGAATTTGAACTGCGAACGATAATACTGGCCGTGCGCGCTACCAAACAGTCGGCTGCCGAGATTCCCACGGCGCACTGGCTGAAGCTCGGCGAGTCGCCCCGCAGTATCGCAGCGTCCTCAAGCCGGCCCCGAAGTTGGGGAAGAGTGCCGAGTAATTCGTCCACCAGGGGGTGCGGTTGCGCCACGATGGAACCTTCGCCGGCAGACTGTATCAATTCTTGCATGATTTCCGCTGCGGCAGGAATCCCGGTGGCGCGGAAATATTCTCCCTTCAGGGTCACGAAACGTTGCTGGAACCCTGCTACCATTTCTTCCGTGCTGGAAGGATAATCATGAAAGATTTCACGGTCTTCGAGTATCGGCAGATCGAATCCCGAAGTAACAGGAGCCGAACTTTTAAGGCGTTTTAGGATTTGCTCACGGCTGGACATGGGTGCGCTCCTTCCACAATGCGGCGAAGGTTTTCGGGGCTAAATTGGGGACTTGCGCGCGCAGTTTTTGAGGTAGCAGCGGCCGGAGTGCGGAGAACAGCCAACGGGCCAGCTTGCCGTACACCTCGGTTCGGGTGCGGGTGGCGACGCCGTGGGCCCAAACTTTCAGGGAAAATTTCCAGAACAGGCTACCCCGGCCTTGCTTTAAAGCCTCCTGCCGATTCTCTATCAGCAGATGATGCAAGCCGATATTCACCGGGCAAGAATCCGAGCAAGCGCCGCATAAGCTTGAAGCAAAGGATAAATGGTTCCAACGTTCCAAATCGCGCAGATGGGGGGTGATTACCGAGCCGATGGGCCCCTGGTAGGTCGTCCCATACGAGTAGCCGCCGATGGTGCGATAAACGGGGCACGCATTAAGACACGCCCCACAGCGGATACACCGTAGCGCTTCGCGAAACGTCTCACTCGAATAAAGCTTGGAACGCCCGTTATCGAGCAGAATGACATACATATGCTCAGGACCGTCCAGCTCCTCCTCGCCCTTGGGACCGCGCGCAATCGAGCTATAACACGTTAGCTGCTGACCGGTGCCGCTGGTGGCCAATAACGGCAGGAAAAGTGCCAAGTCGGTAAGTCGTGGCAGCACTTTCTCGATGCCGACGATGACCACGTGAACCTTCGGGCAAGACATGGATAACCGGCCGTTGCCTTCGTTTTCGCTCATGATGATCGCACCCGCATCGGCGATGAGAAAATTGGCGCCGGTGACACCGATCTGCGCGGTGACAAACGCGTCGCGCAGATGGTTGCGAGCGACCAGCGTCAGTTCTTCCGCCGAGGCTGACAGAGGAGAACCCAGCTTTTCATGGAAAAGATGGGCGATGTCCTCCTTCGATTTATGCATCGCGGGAGTAACGATATGGTAAGGCTTTTCGCCGGCGAGCTGGACGATGAGTTCACCGAGATCGCTTTCCAACACCTCGACCCCATTGTGCTCCAATAGCTCGTTGAGCTCGATCTCCTCGGTGGTCATGGACTTCGCCTTAACCACCTTGGTAGCCTGGTGATTGCGCACAATCTCAAGAAAATGGCGGCGGGCTTCCTCGGCATCCTCGGCCCAGAGAACCTTGGCTCCGCGTTGCGAAATATTCGCCTCGAATGTTTCCAGAAGCTGCGGCAGATGCGCCAATGTGTAATCTTTGATTCGCGCCGCGGTAGCCCGCGCCTGCTGCCAATCCCGAAACTGGTTCGGCTTCATGGCGGCCACGGACTGGTCGTACATCGTGATGGCCTTGAGGATCTTGCGCCGGTGAAGCTCATCGCCCGCCTTCGCGCGCGACAGCTGCTCAAAAGAGGATCTCTCGCTCATCGCCATGTATTAGTCACCCCTCGTATTCTGTCCCATCGGAAACCCCATCGCCTCGGCGACGAACTCCGTGAGGTGGCGAATCCTCAGCGGATATCGCTTGTCCGCCACCTCCCGGCGGAGATGAAAGAGGCAACCGGGATCGTTGGTAACCACCACGTCCGCCCCGCCATCGATGAATTTTTCCAATCGGGATTTGGCCATCGTCGCGGCGATCTCCTTGAATTTCACGCAAAACAATCCACCAAAGCCGCAGCAGGTCGGCTCCCCCTGGACCGGCACAGGCTCGAATCCAGAAATCCGTTCGAGCAGGCCCTGGGTTCCGCATCGAGACGAAGTTCCCGGTAGCTATGACACGAGTTATGAAACCCGACGCGGCCGGAAGCCGTGCCGGAAATCTGATCCAGTTTCCCTTCCCGGGCTAAGAATTCCGAGAACTCGAAAACCTTGGGCGCCAAACTGGCGGCTCTTGCTCTATCAGACTGATTGTCGAACAACCGAGGGTAATAGTTTCGCACCATGCTGACGCAGGAGCCCGAGGGACAGACTAGACACGTTTTGTCCGCAAAAACATCGACAAATCGCCGCGCTACAGCCAGCGCCTCCTGGGTATGTCCCGCGTTGAAGGCCGGCTGCCCGCAGCAGGTTTGCGCTGGGTCGTAATCGACGTGGTAACCTAGTTTTTCGAGAATCCACGCCATCGCCAGGCCGATGTCGGGATAGACTTGATCCACCAGACAAGGAATAAATAGAGAGACAGTCGAGGTTTTCATGGACGAGATCATAACATGAATTGAGCGGATGCCAGACCCGGCAATCGATTCCTCAGATGCGAGTGCCGAGCCACAGATGGTCTGTGCTCTAAGCCATTACGCCTTCGTGCCGCACAAGCTTAATACAATTACAATTGTTCTCAAGATATAACTATCTCAATCCCATATTCACTCTCGCTGCGAAGGGTGATTTAAGACTATGAGAGCATGCTTTTCTAAACATGCTCGCGCAAATAAACGGTCTTAAAGGGGGGGATCACGGAAAATCGCTTTGGGCTGTTAGCTGATTTACTGAGATGGTAATTAGTTGAAAACTGGATCAGAGAAAAACCAATGGTTTTAAGCAATTTATGCCATTGACATTCATGTGGAAACCACACAATGGGTGGTTGGGCGGTATAGACAAGTTATGGTTGAACTTTGCGAAATAGTTGTTGGCATTTTGGTGTCCCTAATCATGGGACCAGTTGTTGGGTGGGTGTTGATACTCGGGGGCCTAAAGCTAGAGAAGCCAGATGGTATCGGTGAGGAAATCTGGGGAGCTCTACAGCCTAAGGAGATTGAGCATGCTGGAAAGTGGCTTGGTGCCCTTGAGCGGTTGGTCGCTCTTGCTTCCGCTTGGACGGGTAAATACGAACTAGTTGCGGGATGGCTTGCTTTTAAGGTCGCATCGAAGTGGGAAGTCTGGACTAACGTTTTGAAAGTCCCTGAATCACTTTCGGACATCGCGCCGCTAGAATATCTTCGCGCACGACGCGTTTGGGGCTCTATGATGCTCATGCGGTTCCTCCTCGGAACCCTGTCCAACGTCCTTCTTGGTATCTTTTCGGCATATGTCGGTCAGCATTCTTGGGAGGTTTTTCAGGCAAGGTGAATATAATTGGTACATGCCCAACCATTGCCTCAATCCGACCGCCCAAATCGCTGGTGCGCATCGGCATCTGCTAAGGAAAAACGTTAACTTGAAATAAGCGAATGAAAGCAAGATTTACGACAGTGGAGGATAAATCTGGGGCTAAGAACATCTTGATTCAACGTGAATCGTAGAAAAGTTTAAGGAAGAGACCTTCAGATCAAGAATTTAAGTTCTCGCAGAAGAACAGAATATGCGCGACAAACAGGCTAGGGCCGAGTATCTGTGAACATCCTTCTAGCTCGGAGCTGAACGATCGGCAAGGAATGGAAGTAGTGGATATCAGCCCAGTATTTCATAGGTATAGAGAAGGTGAATCGTTTAAGAAGTGCTTAGTAGACTAATGGCCCCGGTTATCGTGAATTGAATATGTCATAAGGGCAAGGTCAAGTCTGGGCTGGGTGAGAAGTCGCTATGTGGACCATTCAGCAAGATTTGGTTTTCGAAAGACATCACCGATCTGTCCAGACACAACTATCTATGTGGGTTACCCGAGGCAATTCGCGTTGACCGATGGAAGGATTATTGGAAACATAAGGTAAAACCATGGAAAGGGCTATTAGCACCGAAACCCGAACCTGAGAACTGCTGCGTACTCTTGAATGGTACATTCATTGATCCGAACACCGGAGAAATCTACGAGCAAAAACCAGCACGTTCAGAACAACTTTATGAATCCGGATGGACCTAAGCAGGGGTCTTAATCGGCAGAGCGAGGCGTTGCGTGAGTATATTATTCGGAGCTATCAACATGAAATTGATTACAGTATTGACTATATTTTTATTAATTTCGGCCTGTGCCACGGGAGAAAAGGTTAAAGAAGTTGCACCGGGCATGACGGAGCAGCAGGTCATCTCAGTTATGGGCAAACCTGATAGTTTTCGGCAGAATGGCGAATACACCTTGTATAAATACACCAATCGGTTGATAAGTGGCTGGTCTTGGGACAGAACTGATTACACTTTTATTTTCGGAGAACAGACTCATTGAATACGGTTCGGGTGAAGTTAGAGAAAGAAATGTTGGTGGTATCCACACCATTTTTCTTTATTAACACTTGAGCCCCATTGAGCTTCCAACATTCCAGAATGGGAATACACGCTTGTCTTCTTCATACGCCGGATGGCCATAGTGCGGAAGCTATTACCCTCACCTACCTAGGTCACGAAGCAGGCGCGGCCTCGGAGCGCCGCGAAAACAAGGTACGCACTGTAACGTAGAACACGGGGGTCAAGAAACAAGCCGAACAGGGTCACACCGATCATGCCCGAAAACACCGTGACCCCCATGACCTGCCGGACTTCGGCGCCGGCACCGCTCGATAGCGCGAGCGGCACCACGCCGGCGATGAAAGCCACCGAAGTCATCACGATCGGCCGCAGTCGCAAGCGGCAAGCTTCAAGTGCCGCCTCGATGTGTCCGCGGCCTTGATATTCCAGCTCGCGGGCGAACTCGACGATGAGGATCGCGTTTTTACACGCGAGTCCCATCAGCACAACCAGACCGATCTGCACAAAAATATTATTGTCGTCGCCGCTGGACCAAACGCCGAAGAGTGCGGCGAGCATGCAGACCGGCACGATGAGTATCACGGCTAACGGTAAGGTCCAGCTCTCATAAAGCGCCGCGAGAACCAGGAACACCAGTAGCACGCACAGTGGAAAGACGATGAGATTGGCCTTGCCCTCATTGACTTGTTGGAAGCTGAGATCGGTCCAGTCATATCCCATGCCGGCGGGTAGAACGCGTGGTGCTAGATTTTCAATTTTCTCGATGGCCTGATTGGATGACAGTACACGCGGATCCGATTCTCCCAAGACGTCGGCCGCCGGATAGCCGTTGTAGCGGATCACCGGATCTGGACCATAAGCGTTGGCGACCTTAATCACACTGCCGATCGGAACCATTTCCCCGGCCTGATTGCGAGTACGCAGCTCGCCGATGTCCTCTCGCTCATCGCGAAACGGTGCGTCGGCTTGAACATAAACGGGGTAGGTGCGGCCGAAACGGCTGAAGTCGTTCACATAAGCCGAACCCAGATAGACCTGCAAGGTTTCAAATAAGTCGGTGAGCGCAATTCCCTGAGTTTTAGCCTTGGTGCGGTCGATTTCTGCGGTGAGTTGAGGCACATTGGACTGATAGGAGGTGATTGGCCTGCCCATGCCGGGGGTCTGCGAAAGCGCGCCGGTCAGTGCGCCGACCGCATTTTGCAAGGCGCCATAGCCCTGCCCCGTGCGATCTTGTACGTACAGCGAGAAACCCGAACCTGTGCCCAGGCCCAGGATCGCCGGAGGCATGAAAGCGAAGGCAAATCCTTCCTGTATCGAGGAAAATTTGCCCATGAGTTCGCCGACGATCGCGGGCGCTGGCCGGTGCCGCTTAGCAAAGCTTTCCAGGCCGAAAAAAACGGTGCCGGTATTGGGTGTATTGCTGAATTGCAGCGCATTGAGCCCCGGGAAGGCGACCGCATCGATCACACCGTCGGTGGCGAGCGCCAGATCGCTCATCTTCCGCACCACCGCCTCGGTGCGATCCAGCGATGAGCCCTCCGGCAGTTTCAGGCCGCCGATGAGATAAAGCTTATCCTGTGTCGGAATAAATCCGCCGGGCACCGTGCGGAACATTACGACCGTGCTCCCAATGAGCACGGCGTACACCGCAAGCATGATCGGCGTATGTCGAATCGCTCGTTGTGCGCCACCCCCATACGCATGGGCTGCTCCGTTGAAGAACCGATTGAACGGCCGGAATATCCAACCGAAGAGCGCATTCAACACGCGAGTGAAGCGGTCCGGCGGCACGTCATGAGCTCGCAATAATACGGCGGCCAATGCCGGGGAAAGGCTTAGCGAATTGATCGCCGAGATCACGGTGGAGATGGCAATGGTCACCGCGAACTGTCTGTAAAACTGGCCCGTCACCCCGGAAAGGAACGCGATCGGCACGAATACCGCGCACAACACCAAGGCGATGGCGATGATCGGTCCGCTCACCTCGCGCATTGCCTGATGCGCCGCTGCCTTCGGCGCCAGCCCATTGCCGATGTTGCGCTCCACGTTTTCCACCACCACGATGGCGTCATCGACCACGATGCCGATGGCGAGCACCATGCCGAACAAGGTGAGGGTGTTGATCGAAAAGCCCAGCACCAGCAGGACCGCGAAGGTGCCGATGATCGACACGGGCACCGCGAGCAGAGGAATGATCGAGGCACGCCAAGTCTGCAGGAATAAAATCACCACCAGCACCACCAACATTACAGCCTCCAGCAACGTAGCGACCACTGCCTTGATGGAATCACGTACGAATACGGTGGGGTCGTAGACCACGTCCCATTTCACCCCTTTGGGGAAAAAGCGGTCCAGCGTTTTCATTTTGGCGCGAACACTGTCCGATAAGGCGATTGCATTGGAACCCGGCGCTTGGAAGATCACGATCGCGACCGCCTGCTGATTGTTGAGCAAGGAGCGCAAGGCATATTCCGATGCGCCCAGCTCGATCCGGCCAATGTCCTTCAGGCGGGTGATCTCGCCGGTTGCACCCGTCTTGACGATAATGTTGGCGAATTCCTCTTCGGTGACGAGCCGGCCTTGGGCGTTGATCGAGAGTGTGAAGTTACTGCTGTCCGGTTGAGGTGGTCCGCCAATCACGCCGGCTGAAACTTGCACGTTCTGCTCGCGGATTGCCCGGACCACATCGCCGGCGGTCAGGCCGCGTGAGGCGACCTTGTCGGGGTCGAGCCAGACGCGCATCGAGTAGTCACCTCCGCCGAAAATCATGGCCTGACCAACGCCGGGTAAACGCGCCAGCTCATCTTTGATGTGCAGCGTGGCGTAATTGCGCAGATACAGTGTGTCGTAGCGTTGATCCGGCGATAACAGATGCACCACCATGGTCAGATTGGGGGATTGTTTTTCCGTGGTGACGCCGAGCCGGCGCACATCCTCGGGCAGGCGCGCAGTTGCTTGGCTTACACGGTTTTGCACCTGCACCTGGGCGAGATCGATGTCGGTGCCCGGCTTGAACGTGACGATCACTTGCAGTACACCGTCGGAAGCGGCGATCGACTTCATATAGATCATATTCTCAACGCCGTTGATCGCCTCCTCGAGCGGAGTGGCGACCGTCTCGGCGATCGCCTTGGGATTGGCCCCCGGATATTGGGCGCGCACCAGCACCGAGGGCGGTACCACGTCGGGATATTCGGTGATCGGTAACAGCGGGATGGCGATCAATCCCACCACGAAAATAATGATCGACAGCACCGCCGCGAAGATCGGGCGGTCGACGAACAATGAGGAAAAATCTTTCATGAGTCGGCTGACTGTGCCGTACTTGAGGATCCCGGCTTGTCTGCTTTATGGGAGGCGGGTGGGTCTCCCATGCTGATCATCTGCGGCGCAACCGGCATGCCTGGGAAGAAGATCTTCTGAATCCCATACACGATGACCTGGTCGGTGGCGGTCAGACCCTGAGTGACGATACGCAGACCCTCGGCTTTGCGCCCGAGCTTAATGTCGCGACGCTGGGCGGTATTGTTGGGACCGAGCACATAGACATATTTTCGGTCTTGATCGGTGAGGATCGCCTTGTCATCCACCAGTATCGCCGATGACTTTCCACTGCCGATCACTTGGATGCGCGCGAATAATCCTGGTGTGAAAATGCGAGCCTTATTGTCGAGTACGGCGCGGGCGCGAATCGTGCCGGTATCGGGATCGACTTGATTGTCGACGAAGTCCATGTGACCCATGTACGGAAAGTCCGTATTATTGGCTAAGCCCACCTTGACCTGGTTGGCAACTTGTCGCGAACTTGGCCGTTCGCCGCTACGCGCCATGGCGCCGTAGCGGAGATAGGTCTGTTCGTCCGCCTCGAAGTAGATATAGACGGGATCCAGCGATACCACCGTGGTGAGGACAGTCGCATCGGGAATCATCTCACCCCCAGCCACAAGGTTGCCCGGCGTTACTAAAGCTCGGCTGGTGCGCCCGTCGATGGGTGAGCGAACTTCGGTGTATTGAAGATTGAGTCGGGCGATCTCGACCGCCGCCTCGTCAGCACGAATATCCGCCTTGGCTTGTTCATCCGCGGCGATACGTTCATCGTACTCATCATCCGAGACGACGTGCTTATCCAAAAGCTGCTTGGAGCGCAAGGCTTGGATTCGCATCAATTCGGAGTGCGTTTGCGCGCGCGCGAGTTCGGCCTTAACCCGCTCCAACTCGGCTCGAAACGGGCGTTGATCGATAACGAATAGCACATCGCCTCGCTTCACTTCGTCGCCCTCGCGGAAATTGACCTTTCGTAAATAACCGCCCACTCGTGGCTGGATACGCACACTTTCAACAGCCTCGATGTGGCCGGTAAATTCGTCCCACTGGGTCACCTCCCGAGCGATGACTTTAGCCACGCTGACGGATGGTGGTGGCATCTTCGGCGCGTGCGCTTCGGCTCCCGGCTTACAACTTGTGAGTAGCCCGATCGATAACACCAACGCCAATGCGGTAATGACACTCAATATGGGCTGGATACTAGGGTTTTCGTGCATGATGAGGTTTGCTTGTTGTCGAGCGTTTTTCGGAACCGGGCGCGCCGTGCGCTCTTACTAGAGAGCGGCCGGATCAGTGGATAGTTCCACAACCATTCAGCTCAGCCGCGCTAACCAATCTCCAGCCTTGAACTCAAGGGGCCGAAGCAGGTGTCGAAAGCGGCTATGAATTATCGTGATGTTCAGAAACTTTGCAGCTCCGTGTCCATCCTCCCACCAAACTATCGGGCATGGAGTGCTGGGGCTAAATGTTACTGAGTGATGCGGCGTATGAAGGGGCCGGACTAAGCCTCCGATTATGAACCCAGCCGCAATTATATTCGATACACCGGCTTTGCGAGTTTAGCTTGTCACTCGATTCGAGCCGAATATCAAGATCCCTGGTGTGGTTTATTAGAACTCCCTTCATAATGGCCGTTGGATCCCTTCGCTAAGTGATTTGTAACCAATTGTTTGAAAGAGGTTTTTTTAGTCTGATGCGAATGGCTTGAGTGGAAGCGGATCAGCCGCTAAATTCCACAATTTATCCTACCCCAGCTCTGCTTAGGTTGCGACTATTCCGTAACGAATTAAGGATCGCAAGGGAGCGATACCCGATATCGAGAGGACCATGAATCGACGTTTCCCCCGAGACATACGTTTTTCCTTTCTCCTCCTGGGCTTAGCAGAAATCGCGGCTTTTGTTTCATCCGGTTACTTAGGTGCGCATCTTCGGTTGTTCGCCGAGCTGGGTAGAGTTGCGATCCTGCCGGAGGAGATAGAATATTTTGGGCTGCGGCTTTTCGTTTTCACGCTGACAATGTTTATCAGCCTGGTCGCAATGGGATTGTATACGCGCGATCATGTGCGCTTACCCTTAGAAAGCATCTTTCTTCGGATCATTACCGGATATTTCGTTGGCACGGTAGTGCTTACCGTTATCTTTTATGTGATTCCCGAGCTTTATGTAGGCCGGGGAATCTTCATGATTTCCAATATTCTCTCCTTTTTACTGATTTCGAGCTTGCGATTTGCGTTCCTACAAGTGATCGATCAGGATCCGCTTCAACGGCGTGTGCTTGTTTACGGCAGCGGGTCACGTGCAAAATATGTTGAACGGTATCTGCTGAGTCCGGCTCAAAATCCGGGAATCAGGGTCTTAGGTTTTGTCCATGCTGAAGGCGACCGCGATGTCGTCGAGTCACAGCTTATAATGCACCCCAAGAGCTCCCTATCGGAATTTGCAAAAGAGCGCAATGTCGATGAGATCGTCGTCGCCGTAGACGATCGACGCGCCAGCTTTCCCATCGATGATCTGCTTGAATGCCGGATGCTTGGCATAGATGTCAACGATCTACCTACGTTTTTCGAGAATGAAACCAGCAAGATTAGCCTGGAATTGATCACGCCCAGTTGGCTCATCTTTTCGAATGGGTTTAAGCACAGTGTCTTATCCGTGTATATCAAAGCGGCTTTTGATGTGGTCACTGCCGCCGTTTTGTTTATGTTTACTTTACCCGTCATGCTATTGACCGCTTTGGCCATCAAATTTGAAAGCGGTTGGAACGCTCCTGTTTTGTACCGCCAGGTCCGGGTTGGCCAAGCCGATAAGCATTTTGAAATTCTTAAATTCCGCAGTATGGTCGAGAATGCCGAATCGGACGGGAAAGCCCAGTGGGCCCAAAAAGATGACCCTCGTGTGACCCGGGTGGGAACTGTGATACGCAAATTTCGCATCGATGAACTGCCCCAGATCATCAATGTACTACGCGGCGAGATGAGTTTTGTGGGTCCGCGGCCGGAAAGACCGGAATTTGTTCAGACCTTCACTATGAAATTTCCTTACTACGGCGAACGCCATCATGTCAAGCCTGGAATCACGGGTTGGGCTCAACTCTGCTACCCCTACGGGGACACGGATAAAGACGCCTTAGAAAAATTAAAATACGATTTGTATTATGCCAAGAACTATAGTCTGTTATTTGATCTGCTAATATTGATATTGACGGTTGAAGTTATTCTGTTTCGAAAGGGCTCCAGATAACGTCTGGGAGATCAATTTAATAGTCAGCGCTATTCCTTTTGTGCAGGTCTTCTTAGCGCTAAAATTCTCTTCTACTACGGAAGCTGGTCCGCGAAATTGCAATCACTAATTATAGAAGTTTCCACTAACGAGACTATCGGTTACGGTAAAGTTTCGCGGTTCCGCACCGCTTGAAGGACGGGAACAGGCGTTACCGACGCTCTTCCTTTTTCTGCTGCACCCCTGTACGCTCGACATTAACCATTTTCCTGCTGCTGGTGGTCTTTAAAAAGCATTCCATCCTAAGCATCTGGGGATAGTTGACTCACCATCGCAACCTAAACTTTCGAATCATGCAAGAAACCTACAACCCCGCCCAGACCGAAGTGCAGGCCCAAGCGTATTGGGACGAATGTAAAAGCTTTAAGGCTTACGAAACGCCCCAGAAAGAAAAATACTATTGCCTATCCATGTTTCCCTATCCCAGTGGACGATTGCACATGGGGCATGTGCGCAACTATACCATAGGAGATGTTTTCAGCCGTTATCAGCGAATGCGGGGAAAGAATGTGATGCAGCCGATGGGTTGGGATGCTTTTGGTTTACCGGCGGAAAACGCGGCCATTAACAACAAAGTGCCGCCCGCGAAATGGACCTATCAGAATATTGCAGCGATGCGCACGCAGCTGAAAAGGCTTGGCTTTGCCTATGATTGGGATCGCGAACTGGCCACCTGCGCGCCGCAGTATTATCGATGGGAGCAATGGTTTTTTACCCAACTCTATGCAAAAGGCTTGGTATATAACAAAAAAGCCGTGGTGAATTGGGACCCGGTGGACCAGACGGTTTTGGCCAATGAGCAGGTGATCGACGGCCGGGGCTGGCGTTCAGGGGCGGTCGTCGAACGGCGGGAGATTCCCCAATGGTTCCTGAAAATCACAGACTATGCGGAAGAGTTGCTGCGCGACCTGAAAACTTTGGACGGCTGGCCAGAACAGGTGCGTACCATGCAGCAAAACTGGATCGGGCGCTCCGAGGGCGTCGAGTTGGTTTTTGATATCGAGGATCAAGACGAATCTCTGGTGGTATTCACCACGCGACCCGACACGTTGATGGGGGTAAGCTATGTGGCGCTTGCGCCGGAGCATCCACTAGCCTACCGCGCCGCAAAATCCAATTCTGCTATTGCCGGCTTTCAGGAGGAATGCCGGCAAACCCGGGTGGCCGAAGCCGATGTGGCGACCCTCGCTAAAAAAGGGATCGATACGGGTCTGAAGGCCATCCACCCGATCACCGGTGAAAAGCTGCCGGTATGGTGCGCGAATTTTGTGCTGATGGAATATGGAGCCGGAGCCGTGATGTCCGTGCCCGCCCACGATCAGCGCGATTGGGAGTTCGCGCAACAGTATGGCTTAGCGATTAAACCGGTCATCTATCCCAGCGATGCGAGTGTTGTTGTGGATTTCGGCCAGGGCGCGTTCGTCGATAAAGGCCTATTGAAACATTCGGGTGAATTCAGCGGGCTGAGTTCTATGCAGGCCTTCGACGCCATCGCCACTTTTCTGCAGAATGCCAATAAAGGACATCGTCGGGTTAACTATCGGTTACGCGACTGGGGAGTGTCTCGACAGCGTTATTGGGGTTGCCCAATCCCGATCATTCACTGCTCGGCGTGTGGGCCTCAGCCCGTGCCTGAGCATCAACTGCCGGTGGTGTTGCCGGAGGACGTCGAGTTTGAGGGCGTCGGTTCACCTCTAACCAGCCTGCCCGAGTTCTATCAGACCCACTGTCCGAAATGTGGGGGCGATGCAAAGCGCGAAACCGATACGTTTGATACTTTTTTCGAATCGTCTTGGTACTTTGCGCGTTATTGTTCTGCGGATGCAGCGGACAGCATGGTCGATGAACGCGCGAATTATTGGTTGCCCGTGGATCAATATATCGGCGGTATTGAGCACGCCGTTCTGCATCTGCTCTACGCGCGATTTTTTCATAAACTGATGCGCGATGCCGGACTGGTTAGCGGCGATGAACCTTTTATTAACCTACTGACTCAGGGTATGGTGCTCAAGGATGGCGCTAAAATGTCCAAATCCAGGGGAAATACGGTGGATCCCGAGGCGATGATCGACAAATACGGCGCAGACACGGTGCGCTTGTTTGTCATGTTTGCGGCGCCACCGGATCAATCCCTGGAGTGGTCGGATTCGGCGGTGGAAGGTGCCTTTCGGTTTCTAAAGCGGCTGTGGAAACAGGTGTACATCCATATGAATCTCGGTACCATGGCCAAGCCAAAAGCTAAGCTGGCGGCATCGATGCTGGATAGCAAACAAACCACACTACGTCGCAAACTCCACGAGACCATCGTCAAGGTTAGCGACGATGTGGGGCGTCGCCATACCTTTAATACGGCCATTGCCGCTAATATGGAGCTGCTCAACGAATTAAGCCGGTTTGACGATGTTTCTCCTCAGGGGCGTGCGATTATGCAAGAGGGACTTGAAGCCATCGTGCTGATGCTATCCCCGATTGTCCCCCACATTTGCCATAGCCTCTGGTTGGCATTGGGGCGCACGGTGTCTGTAGTCGATAGCGCATGGCCGGTCGCGGATGAATCTGCGCTCGTGCAAGAGACGATCGAACTGGTGGTCCAGGTCAATGGGAAGCGTCGCGCCCAAATATCCGTGCCCGCGGATAGCCACTCTGAGGAGATCGAAAAGGCGGCGCTGGCGAATCCCAGCGTGCAGCGCTTTGTCGAAGGAAAAACGGTGCGTAAGCTGGTGGTTGTTCCGGGACGATTGATCAATGTGGTCGTTCAGTGAACGCCGTCTCTATCGGGTGTATCCCATTCCACTGATCCGTAAATTATCGTTGAGACCGTGGCCTAGCGCGGTGGTGATCGGCTTGAGTCTGGCACTTGCGGGCTGTGGTTTCCATCTTCGGGGAACGGCGAAGCTATCTCCAGAACTTAATCGAACCTATATTTATGGCATCTCACCTTACAGTGATCTCGCCGTCGTACTCCGTCAAGAATTGCGAAGCAATGGCGTGGAAGTTGTTGAAGACGGCTCATCTAAGGCTACGGCCACATTGCATATTGTCCACGAGAGCATCGCGAAACGAGTATTATCAGTCGGCCCGGATGGCATCGTGCGCGAGTATGAATTGGATGCCGTGGTTTCGTTTGAAGTGAAGGGCCGCGATAAGAAGCGACTCTTGGCAAACCAAACCATCTCTCTGACGCGAGAGTATATCTTCGATCCCAATGATGTGTTGGGAAAGTCGGAAGAGGAACAACTCTTGAGGGAAGATTTACGTAAGGATCTTGTTAGGCTAATAATCTACCGGTTGCAAACGATTAAGCAGGACGATAACCGAAAACCTGAACGGCTTTCCCAGTAAGGCGCGCTCTTGGAGTTGGGGGGTCGCCGATAGATCTGAAGCTCGCGCGACACCAGCAGATTAATCCACTTCAATCTCCGTAATGGTGCTGAACACACCCTGTTTCTGGAGCTCCGCCAGCCGTTTCTCGGCATCTTCAAGCTGATCAAAGTATTCTTCTCTAGGATTCTCCTCGTCTTCGTCATCTAAGGGGAAGAATACCCGGCCGCAGCGGTCCGTTATCTGCTGTAAAAAATATCTTTTTTTCATGGTTCTCCTCCACGAAACGCTAAATATCGCTGTTCGACGATGATTTACCGCACGACACTCGCGTGATTATAGAATCCCAGTGTAACCAGATTCTCGGGCTTTACGCCGAGGGTTATTTACCGATAGTTATGCCCTTTTTCACCAATTCAACTCCGTGACGAAGAATCTGCCGGCGCCAACGCTCAGAAGTCGGAATCATCACACTCTTTAAACGTCGTTTGGCCGGATGATTCAGCGCCGTTTCACCCAACAAATGGGCACGGTTCTCTTCACGCAACGCGTGCACGACTTTTAATGCCGGGTACGTGCCTAACTCCTGCACCAGATAGACCCCCCAGTCTTGGCCAAGCGATTGCGTAAAAAGCTGGGCTAGACTGCCGCGAATCCGGTACCCCGGTGCGATACCCTGATCGGATTGTATGATTGGGCTATCCAGCTGTAGCGCTAACTCGCGTAGCGGTCGCTCACCTCGTGGGACCTCTAGAAAAAGGGTCTGTTGACCCCACTTACCCAGCCCAGTATGCACATCGATCACCAAAATCTGCTGGAGGAATTTCAATCGCTCAATCAATTTGTTTTGGTACAGGGCAGGCCCTTGCTCAAGTTTTCTGCCCCCATAGAACAAGCCGTTGGGATAGTCATACTGGCCTAAAGCAATAGCTTGTTTAAGCGTACTGAAACCATAACGTAGGATACTCAACAAGGCTCTGAATGCAAAACAATCCAATGCCGGTGGTGTCGTTGGATTAATCAACCCGTTAAGCTTATGGTAGCCCTCCGCCGCTCCGCTCCAGGTTTCGCCATCAATTAAGCAGTTTCTATTCAGGTCCACGTTGTGCTCGTTAGCCCTTCTCAGCCAAGCCATGCCATACGGATTTAGAATATGTACCAACACTAAAGCGGTATCCGCGTCCATTACGGGGGGGTCAGCGAGCAGTTTAAGCTGGATGGCTGAACCCGCAAAACCTTCTACTCCATGGACCCCGCTTTGATGCAAGATGAGCTGGCGCGGTTTACGTGCGCCTAGCCAGCCGATATCGATGCTCAGAGGAAGTCCATTCGGGCCGAAGGCGTTTAGTGTTATGCTGTCCAAGCGGCCATTTGCCGCTCTGATGGCGTCATAGAAGCGCTGACGCGCTTGGGCATAGTTATCGGAAAAGAATCGAGAGGACAAGCGATCTAACCTCCAAGTATGACGGGTAATCGGCGCTAATCGACTATCCTGTTTTGTTTAGCTTTCAATGGGCTGGCTAAATTTGGAGCGGTGCTTAAGATATCAGTGCGCAGCATAGAAACAACACCCTATAATGAGAGCTTGCAAAATTTCAACTATCGGTTCAACTGAGTTCCGTTAGCTTCTCTCAAGTTTATTGGTTTCCATTAGGAGTTAATAATGCCAGAACAACCGCTCACTCTATTTAGGCGTCTAGCCCTAGCTTTGAGTGTTTTTTTCCGCATGTTGCACGATGCCGATTTCGCCCGCCGGGTGGCGTCGCTCTTGCTGAAAGAAGGAACGCCGAGTCCCCTTGAAGTGACGGAAAAGCCGCCTGCACCTACACCACCGTACCTTCAAGAAACAATCCCGGATTCGGCGCTACAGTTGCTAGGGTTATTGCAGCAGGAGGGACGTTTCATCGATTTTATAGAAGAAGATATGCGCGGGTTCTCCGATACGGATATCGGCGCGGCAGCGCGGGTGGTGCATGCGGGATGCCGCAAAACGATACATGAACATTTCAACATTCTCCCGGTAAGGGATGAACAGGAGGGGACCCGCGTTACCCTGGAGGCGGGGTTCGATGCCACCGCCATGCGCCCTACCGGCAACGTCTCGGGTGAACCACCCTTTATAGGCACGTTAGCGCATCGGGGGTGGCGCGCCACCAAGATCAATCTGCCGAAGATTGCGAAACACCATGACGTCTCGGTATTGGCCCCTGCGGAGGTGGAATTATGAGTGGGTCCCGCTATGCTATCGGAATCGATTTGGGGACGACCCACTGTGCGCTTACCTATGTGGATCTCAGTCTGGCCGAAGGTGAAGAGATCGTAGAAACCATGCTCATACCCCAACTGACAGCACCGGGTTCAGTTGAAGAAAAGCCGTTGTTGCCCTCGTTTTACTACTTGCCCCACGCCGATGAAATCCCGGCTGGCGACTTGGCCCTACCCTGGGGTGTGCAAAATCATTTCATAGTGGGGGAACTGGCGAGGAATCTGGGTATGCTGACGCCGCTGCGGTTGGTTTTCAGCGCTAAAAGTTGGCTTTGCCACCCGGGCATCGATCGTCGGGAGTCATCCTTACCCATTGGGGCTCCGGAAGATGTGCAGCGAATATCACCGCTTGAGGCTTCCATCCGCCAGCTGGAGCATCTGCGCGATGCCTGGAATTATGCCCATAGCCATGCCGCTTTCGTGGATCAGGAGATCAACCTCACCGTTCCGGCTTCCTTCGACCCCGCGGCTCGGGAACTCACCGCCGAAGCGGCTAAAACCGTCGGCATTGAGCACTTGATTTTGTTGGAGGAGCCCCAGGCGGCGCTTTATAGTTGGATCCAAGCCAGCGATGAACGTTGGCGCAAGCAGCTTTCCGTGGGGGATATTATTTTGGTCGTGGATGTGGGTGGCGGTACCACCGACTTATCCCTGATCGCCGCCGCTGAAAAAGAGGGGGCTCTGGAGCTGTATCGCGTCGCGGTCGGTGACCATATCTTACTGGGCGGTGACAACATGGATCTGGCCTTGGCCCATGTGGTGCGTGCCAAACTCACCGCCCAAGATGGGAAACAGCTGGACAATTGGCAGCTGCAAGCGCTGACCCACAGTTGCCGTGCAGCCAAAGAAGCCATGTTGACGGATCTGGATCTAGAAGCAGCTCCCGTGGTCGTGCCCGGACGTGGCTCCAAACTGGTGGGCGGAACCATCAGCACCGAGCTCACCCGTGAGGAGGTCGAACGAACGTTGATCCAAGGATTTTTCCCGCAGGTTGAAGCTTCCGCGCGCCCGGGTGTTCGCCCGCGCGGAGCACTCACCAAATTGGGTCTACCCTATGCCCAGGATGCCGCCATCACCCGCCACATCGCCGCCTTTCTGGGACGGCAGACCGAAGCGACGGAGGAACTCGAGGGATTCCATTCTCCCATGCCAGCCGGTGCTACGTTTCTGCACCCTACCGCCGTACTTTTCAACGGGGGTGTTTACAAAGCGACCATGTTGGCGAACCGCACCTTGGAGATTCTCAACACATGGCTGCATGCGGAAGGCGCGGAACCTGCGCGGCTTCTGGAAGGCCCGGACCTAGATCTGGCGGTGGCTCGGGGGGCTGCGTATTACGGCGCCGTGCGCCGTGGGCGCGGCGTGCGTATTCGTGGCGGAACGGCGCGTGCGTATTATGTGGGTGTGGAGAGCGCGATGCCCGCGGTTCCTGGCATTGAGCCTCCCATATACGCGCTGTGCCTTGCGCCTTTCGGCATGGAAGAAGGCACCAGCGCCCAATTGCCTCCCCAGGAGTTCGGAGTGGTGGTCGGAGAGCCCGTTCGATTCCGTTTTTTTGGTTCCTCGGTGCGTCGGGATGACATCGTGGGCACCATGTTGGAACACTGGACCCCCGAGGAAGTGGAAGAACTCGAGGAAATCGAGGTCGAGCTGCCCGCCGAAGACCGTACGCCGGGAGAAGTAGTGCCCGTGAGGTTGCATGCAGCAGTTACAGAGGTGGGTACGCTCAGCCTCGAGGCTTTGCCGCGAAACGGTCCGGAGCGCTGGAAAGTGGAATTCGATGTGCGTGGTTCGGAGGAGGATTGATCCACCCCATGAGCGGTAGGGAGGACTCGCGCTATCTAGTGGGTATCGATTTGGGGACGACCCACACGGTGGTTGCCTATACGGACTGCCTCGAAACAGGGAGCAATCCACCGATTAAATTATTTAAGATCGAACAACTGGTCGCTCCGGGGGAAGTTGCCGCTCGCGATATGTTGCCATCGCTGCGTTATCATCCGGCTTCAGGTGAATTGACCGAGGACGATACACGGCTTCCCTGGGAATCAACGAGTAGCCACCCGGACCAAGCTCGCGCCATCCTGGGCGAGCTTGCGCAAAAACTGGGCGCCAGCGTGCCGGGACGCCTGGTGGCGAGCGCTAAAAGTTGGTTATCTCACCCCGCGGTAGACCGCGCCGCTCGCATTTTGCCCTGGGGCAGCGACGATACGGTGCCCAAGGTATCCCCGGTTGAGGCGAGCGCCAGTTATCTTGAGCATGTCCGATCTGCCTGGAATGCACAATTTTTTGAGCATCCCTTGGAACACCAGGAGGTGGTGCTCACCGTGCCGGCTTCCTTCGATGAAGTGGCCCGCTCGCTAACGGTAAAAGCCGCACAGCAGGCAGGTTTGACTAAGATCCGATTACTGGAAGAGCCCCAGGCGGCCTGCTATGACTGGATCAACCAGCACCAGGAAACGCTCGGTGATATCTTGGCTGACAGCCGTCTGTTACTGGTTTGCGACGTTGGCGGCGGCACCACCGACCTCACGCTGATTAAGCTCGAAAACGATGGGGCCGAACCCAAGTTAACCCGCATTGGAGTCGGCGATCACCTGATGCTCGGCGGCGACAACATGGATCTAGCGCTCGCCCATATCGCGGAAGGACGCATTGTAGCCACAGGACCCCGTCTCAGCGCGGCCAACCTTTTTCAGCTCGTCCAGCAGTGCCGGGCGGCCAAAGAACGCCTGCTCGCTCCGAATGCCCCGCCGCACGCTTCGGTCACCGTGCTGGGCGCCGGTTCCAAGCTCGTTGGCGCAGCCCGCTCCACTGAGTTTTCCGGTGAGGAAGTCCGGTCCATGGTGCTCGACGGTTTTTTACCACGGACGAATCTGGATGAGCGTCCCCGGCGACTGCGCGGCGGACTGGTGGAATTCGGCCTGCCGTATGCGGCGGATCCCGCGATTAGCCGGCACCTGTCCGCCTTTCTCGCCTACCATATACGAGTCTGCCGCGAGGCACTGGGGGAACCCGCACCCGAGCAGGACTCCCAGCGGGTGCCGGATACGGTGTTGCTCAACGGCGGAGTGTTCCGTAGCCAAGCACTGGCGGAGCGGTTGCTGCAAATACTCGAACATTGGCGCGGTGCGCCTGTTAAGCAATTGCGCAACGCCGCGCCGGACCTCGCGGTCGCTCGCGGTGCGGTGGCCAACGCGCTCTCGCGGCGAGGCGTCGGAGTGCGCATTGGCGGTGGTTCGCCCCGCAGCTATTTTCTCCTTATAGCGGGTGATAGCGGCAAGGAGCGGCGGGGGGTGTGCCTGCTGCCTCGAGGAACCCATGAAGGTACAGAATACCGGCTCGAAGAACGTAGCTTTTCGCTGCGATTACACCAACCGGTGCGTTTTCATCTGGTCTCAAGCAGCCGTGATACTCAATTTCGTCCGGGCGAACTGGTGAACACCGACGAAGCGGAATTTATGCCCCTGCCCCCCATTGCGACGGTACTCGAAACCCCCGTTGATGATTCTGGACTGCGATCCCGCGATGTGGCCGTGCAGCTCGCGGTAACCCTGACCGAAGTGGGTACGCTAGAGCTCAACTGCGTGACCCTTGGACAACCGGTGCATCGCTGGCAACTCGCCTTTCAATTGCGTGGCACCCACGATGTATCGAGTGTCACCCTGAGTGAAGGCGAAATACATCCCCGTATCGGCGATGCGGTCGAAAGAATCTGGCGCATCTACGGTCAACGGGCGAAGGGGGTAGGACCCAATGAAACAAAGACGCTGCGCCGCGACTTGGAAAAAATCCTGGGCAATCGAGACCTATGGAGTACCGCTCTCCTTAGAGAATTGTACGGTGTGCTCTGGGATGGCGCACGCCGGCGACGTCGTTCGGCTGACCATGAGCGCCTGTGGCTCAATCTAGCCGGCTACTGTCTGCGGCCTGGATACGGGTATCCTTTGGATGACTGGCGAGTGCAACAACTATGGAGCGTGTATGATCAAGGCGTGCAGTATCAGCGTGAAGCGGGGGTGTGGGCCGAGTGGTGGACGCTATGGCGACGGGTCGCGGGTGGATTGGATGAAAGTTCTCAGCAAGGACTATCCGAAGATATTCAACGCCATCTGCAATCTCTGACCTCGAGCAAACTGAAGCGACGCTCAAGCTCAACCAACCAGAAGCAAGGTTATGATGACATGGTCAGGTTGGCGGGCTCGTTGGAGAGCATCAGCGTCGAGCGAAAGATTGAGGTTGGCGAATGGCTGCTCGAGCGCCTACAAAGAAAAGGGGAGTCTCCCCAAACCTGGTGGGCAGTCGGGCGTCTGGGCACTAGGGTGCCCCTATACGGGAGCGCGCACTATGTGGTGCCTCGAGAGGTAGTGAACGTTTGGCTCGATCGATGCCTGGCCCTTGATTGGGCCGCGGTACAACCGGCCAGTTTCGCCGCGACCCTGATCGCGCGAATGAGTGGTGACCGAGCACGAGACCTTAACCCACAGCTTCGCAACCAGGTGATCGAACGGCTCCGGGCAGCCAAAAGCCCCGTTTCTTGGATCGGGATGGTCGAAACCGTGGTCGCGCTCGATGCGGCCGATGCGCAGCGTATCCTTGGCGATTCCCTACCACCTGGGCTGCGGTTGGTCGCCTGAGCCAGGCATTGATGCTTCGAGCAGCCGAACCGTGATCCGAATCAGCGACAATATCGAACTCCACGAAGGCGAGCTGGAAGAACGTTTTATTCGTGCGTCAGGACCCGGTGGCCAAAATGTCAATAAAGTCTCAACGGCGGTGCAACTGCGGTTTGACGTCGTTAATTCTCCATCGCTGCCGTGCTCGGTCCGGCAGCGCCTGCAACGACTCGCCGGTAAACGGCTGACCACAGAAGGAGTGCTCGTGATCGACGCCCGCCGGTTTCGCACTCAAGAGCAAAACCGGGCCGATGCCCTGCAACGTCTTATAAAACTCATCAGTGCGGCGGCAATCAAACCCGTACCACGCAAACCCACACGACCCTCCGTCTCGGTCAGGAAACAGCGCTTGGATGATAAAACCCGGCGTGGTCAAACCAAACGATTGCGAGCTCGTATTACGCCGCGTGAGGAATAGTCTCTCGCGGAGTATTCCCTGGCCTCGATAGTGACACATCACCCGAATTCGGAGAGATGATCTGGCTGATTGAGAGAGGAAATCAAGCCCGGAAGCGCTGTCCATCATGAGGATTATGGCTCTAAGCACTGCTTCACACCATCCCCTATAAAACCGTCCGGCATTCGAGAATGGGCTTGTTGCGGGCTGCATCTTAAGGAGAATAATGATTACCGCGTTAACGGAAATAACTGCCACCCCCACTGCGTAAAAAGATTGAAACATTTATGTCATATATTCATTTACATGAACTTTATGTGGTAACTTAAGCGCTGGCTTTGGACCCCATTGCAAGTATTAAAGCCCAAAGTGCATCAAGACTTCGGTTAATAAACATAAATTTCATTCACTTAATTGTGATTGGGAGACAGAAAATGATTACTAACAAACAGGTTGTTAACGCCACGTGGTTATCTCTTTGCTGTTTTTTTTATGCGTTCTTGGCGGTAGCCGGTGAAACGGATCCGCGTAAATTACGTGAAATTCAACAAGCACAGGAAGATGAACTGCGCGCCTTGATGCAAAGTGGCGCAAACGGTACCGATGAATCAAGAAAAGCTTTGAGCACAACGGCGAAGTTTCTGCCTACCGATGCCGATGACGACGGTATGGACGATGCTTGGGAAACAGCCAATGGACTCAATCCCAACGATCCTAACGATGCATGGCTGGATCCAGATAACGACCAGGTCGTGAATTTATTCGAATATCAGCTCGGCAGCAATTTGAACGATGCTGCCACGCCCGCGGTGATTACTGTGGCTGCTTCGGGCACAGCCGGTGCTTTGTTCACTGATGTTGCCCAAGCTATTGAAGTAGCCGGTAATACGGTTCCTGGCAAGGTGGTCCGTGTCGCCGGGGGAAGCTATCCCGTTAATTATCTGACACGGGAGACAAAAGTTGTCATGGTTCAGGGTGGTTGGAGCCTCGATTTTACCAACCGGGATCTTAAGCTTTATCCGACGACATTCGATGGAGGCTTGGCGGGCGAGATTATTTATTTTCAGGCGAGCAGTGGGAAGCCGGTCATGGTGTTCGATGGAATTAACTTTATCAATGGGAAAGGCGATATTGCTGCAGCAATCAATCTGTGGGCCGAGGGTGATGCTTATATGAGGACCAGTCTATTTAACTGCTCAATTTCTAACAGCGAGGCTGGCTTAAACTATGGTGTGCTTGCTATGCATAACAGAAATACGAGTGAATCAGATCGTACGATCGCTAACACAGTTATTGGCGGAAATGGCGGCAGTGGGATTTATGCACAAATCGTAGATGATACTGCCGCTCGCTGGCGGATTATCAATACTACTATCAGCAATAATAAAAACATCGGATCCAATGGCTATGGAATAGATGCCTTTACTCTTAATAACGGAGTATTAAATGCTAACGTATCTAACTCTATTTTATGGGGCGATGATCAGTCTGGCTTAAAACTGTCAGGAACTTTAGGTGTACAGGGAACTATTAACTTTAACTTGAGTTACGCTAATTTAGATAGCGACGAAACCAGCTTGGGAGCTGTAATAAGCCGCCGTGGTGGAATCCTAAACGCTGACCCGCTTTTTATCGATCCCACTGCTGCAAATTACCACCTCCAGGCCGGCTCGCCAATGATCGATGCGGGAACCAATATCGGAGTTCCACCGATCGACTTTGAGGGAGAAGCCAGGCCATCTGGTACCGCGGTGGATATCGGTGCCGATGAGCTTGTTGTTCCCGAGCAATAAACTATCGATTACAGCGAAGTGGCGGGAGATGGGTATACCGCCTGGACAACCCGCGCTTCGCTTATACTGCGAAATAGAAGAGAGGCACTATGCGACTGATCACCTGCCAATACCAACAGCGACCCCATCTGGGTATCGTCCGGGACGATCGCGTTATACTGCCTGCGCTCAAGAGTGACACGCCAGCCGAATTCGAGGATATGCTCTCGCTGATCGAGGGAGGAGATCAGGCCTTGATCGAGCTGGAGCACTTTGCGGAAAATGCTCTGGAACACACGCTTATCAACCTGAGTGAGGTCGGTTGGCTGGCGCCGATTCCGCGCCCACGAAAAAACGTGATGTGTCTTGGGTGGAATTATAGTGATCACGCCGAAGAATCTGCGCAGGCTTTCAATCGCACGTTGAAATTGCCGGAGTATCCGGTAGTTTTCACCAAATCGGTCACCAGCGTGAACGGCCCGTATGGCGATTTTCTATTCGATGCCGAGGTGTCTACGGAAATCGATTGGGAAGTAGAACTGGGGGTCATCATCGGCTCGCGTGGACGAAAGATCGAGGTTGAGAAAGCCTTGGATCATGTCTTCGGTTACACCGTGATCAATGACCTCTCGGCGCGGGACCTGCAGTCCCGTCACCGCCAGTTCTTCGTCGGCAAAAGTTTGGACGGCAGTTGTCCCATGGGGCCGTGGATCGTTACCCGTGACGAAATTCCGGACCCGCAACGCTTGGATCTGGTTTGCCGGGTCAATGGCGAACTGAAGCAACATTCTAATACCCGACATCAGATTTTTAATGTGGCCACCACGATCTCCATCCTCTCTCAAGGCATGACGCTGGAGCCGGGGGATGTGATCGCCACCGGAACCCCCAGCGGCGTAGGCTTTGCGCGCACACCACCGGAGTTTTTACACCCTGGCGATGTGGTTGAGTGCGAAGTGGAAGGGATCGGGGTTCTCAGGAACCGGATCGTTGGAGGCTGACGGAGTGTAATGAACCTTGAGAAAATTCAATCCGTCAAGCATGTATATCCGGTCTGGACAGCGCTTGCCAGGGGACGCCGTAAATACGTCCCTGTAGGCTTGACGTCGGCATCCATGCCGCCAACACCCCTAGCAGGCGCTGTCCAGACCTCTTTCGTAGTGAGAGGCACAACAACCCCTATTACTCCCACTCTGAGAGGATGGAGAATACGAACGCTTTGGGTCAACTGAGCGACTGTGGATCAAACATCCGGCGGTGCTCGGAGATGGCGTAGCGGTCGGTCATGCCCGCGATGTAGTCTGCGACAACCCGCGCCTTGCCCCGGTTCGCCTTTTTCTTGAGACTGGCGCATTGCCGCATCATGGTACTCGGTCGGCAACAATTTCGGATCGTGCATAAAAGCCTCGAAGAGCTCCGAGACCACGCGCCTAGCCTTCGCCCCCATGCGTTGCACCCGGTAATGCCGATAGAGTGTGTTGAGCAGGAATCGCTTCAGTTCAAGATTCTCCGCCTGAGTTTGATCGCTGAAGCGGATCAAGGCATGAGGCTGGGCTTTGACTCCATCGACACTTACGGGTGCTGCTTGGTGGATCGCTTGCTGGCTGGTCTCGATTAGGTCCACCACCAGCCGATTAATCATGCGCCGCACCACTTCATGGACGATGTGGCGTTCATCCAGACGAGGATAGTGGCGGTTGACCCATTCGTATTCGGTATTAAATAGGGCGATGCGGCGTAGTTCGTCGATCGCGATCAAATGGGCGCGTAAGCCATCATCCACGTCATGATTATTGTAGGCGATCTCATCGGCCCGATCCGCAAGCTGAGCTTCCAATGTAGGTTGCTGATTGTTTAAAAATCGCGCACCCAGCTCACCCAGTTTGCGGGCACGGTCCATCGCACAGTGCTTTAAAATTCCTTCCCGGGTCTCATAGCTTAGGTTTAGCCCCGTGAATTCGGCATATTTTGCTTCCAGTTTATCCACGACGCGAAGCGACTGAATGTTGTGCTCGAAACCCCCATAATCCGCCATACAGCGGTTGAGCGCGTCCTGGCCGGCATGCCCGAACGGCGTATGTCCGAGATCATGGGCAAGGGCAATCGCCTCGGTTAGGTCTTCATTCAAGCGCAGAGTCCTGGCAATGGAACGGGCAATCTGGGCCACTTCCAGCGAATGAGTCAACCGCGTGCGGAACAGGTCGCCTTCGTGATTGACGAATACTTGGGTCTTGTATTCTAAGCGCCGGAATGCGGCGCAATGCACGATCCGGTCCCGGTCACGTTGAAATTCGCTGCGGTAGATCGGTGCAGGTTCCTGCATACGCCGCCCGCGAGAATTTTTCTGGCTGACCGCATAGGGCGCCAGCCGGCTCTCGATATCGATTAGGCCACTTGCTGTATTTTGGTGCTCCAAATCCGAATGCCTCTAAAGTCCTTGGTCTCAGCCGTTCAAGGTGGCGTGAAGTGCGGCGGCATCGAAATCAGAGGTCACGGTCGCCTGGCCTATGGAGCGCAATAGCACCAACCGAAGGCGCCCGCCGAGGACCTTTTTATCGACCGCCATCAATTGTCGAAACCGTTCACTGCTCATCTGAGGGGGGGGTGAGATGGGCAAACGGGCCCGACCGAGCAGATCTCGTATCCGCTCGACGTCCGCTTGATTTAACCATCCCAATCGATGCGACATTTCGGCCGCCATAACCATGCCGCAGCCCACCGCTTCCCCATGCAGCCAGGCCCCATATCCCATTCCCGTTTCGATGGCATGGCCAAACGTATGCCCCAGATTCAGCAAAGCCCGTTGGCCGCTTTGTTCAAGCTCATCGGCGGCCACTACCGCGGCCTTGTCCTCGCAGGAGCGTCGGATCGCATACCTCAGGGTCGGGGGATCTCGGGCAAGCAAGGCATCCAGATGCGATTCCAGCCATTCGAAAAAATCGTAGTCGCCAATCAAGCCATACTTTATCACTTCCGCAAGACCCGCACTGAATTGGCGCTCATCCAAGGTGTTGAGTGTCTCGGTATCGATGATGACGCAAAGCGGTTGATAAAATGCGCCGATCATGTTTTTTCCTAAGGGATGGTTGACACCCGTTTTACCTCCCACGGATGAATCGACCTGAGCCAATAGTGTGGTTGGCACCTGAATAAAATTGACCCCACGCTGATAGCTCGCGGCGGCAAAACCGGTGATATCGCCGACCACGCCGCCCCCAAGAGCCACTAGGGTGGTCTTGCGGTCATACCGGCGTTCTAATAAAGCGGTATAGATTGTATTGACCGTATCGAGCGTCTTGTGTTGTTCGCCATCGGGCAGGATCAACTCGCTATGACGCAAGCGCTCCAGCCCCGGTTTCAATGTGGGAAGACAGAGGGGAGCGACAATGGTGTTGCTTACCACCATGGCGGAGTCCCCGGCAATGTGTCGGCGCAATAGCTCTGCATTACGTAGCAGATGCCGACCGATATAAATGGGGTAAGATCGTTTGCCTAGCTCAACGGTGAGTGTATCCATGGCGGAAGTTTACCCCATCGCTGTCGGTGCGCAAAGGCAACCCTACAGGCCTTCCGCCTGAGAAGAGAAAGCTGGACTACATTTATGGATGGAAAATCGGATCCGAGTCCGGCGTCAACGAGGCGCGACACCGAGTTGCTTGGTGAGCTTAGTTACGATCACGGCAATACTGTGCTGATCGGTATCAAAAATGATATCCGCGATTTCCAGATAGAGGGGGCTACGCTGCGCTTGCAATGCTTCCATCCTGGCGCGGGGGTCTTCCGTTTGCAATAGCGGTCGTTTGCGGTCTTGTGCCGTGCGGGCAAGCTGAGTTTCTATGTTGACACGAAGATAGACGACTCTACCCCGAGCGGATAGCCATTGCCGGTTTTGCTCATCGAGCACCGCGCCGCCGCCGGTTGCCAGCACGATGCCTTGTTTATTAGTGAGTTCATCGATAACGGCGCATTCCCGGATGCGAAAACCTTGTTCGCCTTCGTAGTGAAATATGGTGCGAATATCGACGCCGGTACGCTCTTCCAGCACTTTGTCGCTGTCCCAGAACGGTCGTTTTAAACGGCGCGCGAGCTGTCTGCCGATCGAGGTCTTCCCTGCGCCCATGGGACCGATGAGAAAAATATTGATTGGCGATGGCGTGTGCATCGTTACGATCTTATAGGTATTGTCATTCCTTAGAATTATATGTTATTGCGCCTTAATCGGGTCTCACACGCAAAACTAAGGCGCTCACAGGCGGGCAATAGTGGGCAGTTTATTCAATGGTTCCCAAAAAGAAACCGGCCAGCAAGGCATTGCTGGTCGGTTTATTGATTAATTTGTAATTGCGAGGACATGTTATTGGATCAGTCTGGTTGCATCGTGTCGGACAATTACGTCATGGGCCGTGCCATAGGGGCTATCAACACCGCCCGGTGGAGTGATGCTGATATCTTCGACATCATCCGCAAGAACCTGTAAGGTGTAAGTTTCGGAGACAGAGGTTTCTGTGCCTTCGACTTCCACCGTCGCCTTCAATTCGACTTCGGACCAATGTACCGTTTCCTTTCGGATAATACAACTGAAGAACAGGAAACCATTTTCATCAGTAACTAACTGACCCTGAATCGGAAACCACGGTGGCCGGGTTTGGCAATCTCCAATTCTCCATTGTTCCGTTGATATCCTCCATAAGATCGACGTCCAGTACACCGTTAAGTGTTTACCTGAATCTTCCATTCTCGCAAACTTGGCTGTCCACGGCACACTGTCATCCTTAGAACCCAAGGAGCTTCGTGATCATGGTGTATCCTGCCTTGGAATAACGTACACTCCTTTAAAATACTGCGTTGGAAGAACACTGATAGCCACCGGCGTATTCTCAGGTGCCGGATTGCCGTTTGCGTCGGTGACTTGAATGGCCCAGGGTTGTTTATACTGGACATGTTGGGTACTTCCAGCTCGATACCGGTGCCCATCGTAATGCGTAAGGACTTCTGTGCGACGGTCAATGAAACCGTATCATTCACCGTCGTTGAATCTTTGACGGTAGCCGTGATATTCAACACCGTCTTTAGCACTGGTCGCGTCGGTCGCAGTATAGACCGTGCTGGCCTTGCCTAGACTATTCGTAACGGCTTCGGGACAGAAAGATTTCCACCCGTCACGTCAACTAGATTGAATTCAACAGTCTTATTCTTGACTAAATTATTGTTAGCATCTCGCACCACCGCCGTGAGGGTGCTCGATTCATTGGGTCCGATGCTGGAGGGATCGGCCTGAAGATCGATCGGATCGGCTGTCGTGGCCGTGAACTCCACTTCTAAAGTGGCGGCCGGTGTGCCACCGCTTGCGGTCGCGTTGATAATGGCAAAGCCTGCGTTGGTCGAGCTGATATTAACCGTGGCATCGCCGCTGGTATCGGTTGTTGCCGATGCGGCGCTCAATGTGCCCCGAGTCGTGGAAAAATTAATGAGCTTCCCCGACTGTGGACTACCGGACTTGCGCCAACGCACCGTCACGGCCCGGCTGGTATTTAACGGAATTTCAGCGTCGGCGGCCGGTGACGTAAAGCTAAATTCATCACTGGAAATGGTCACTTTAGCCGTTATCGTCATCCCGAGCAGCGGAAACAGTGAGTGTGTCTGTGCCGCCGGTAACAGCCGTAAGACTCAGTTTGACTTGACCATTGGCGTCCGTTTCCAAGGAATCGGCTGCGATCGTGTTGTTCAAACTCGAGGTCACGTTCGATTAGCTCACCCGATATGCCGTCACCTCCGGAATCCTTCAATTGGACGGTCCAATCGCCTGTGGCGCCAAACACCAGGGATGAAGGGCCATCGATGCTGAGCTGACTGCCAGATACGCTTGATATCGAGACTGTCGCTGTTCCCATTAGCGCTCGCCGTCACGCTGATCGTACGGTTCGTTGGATCGTTGCCGGCGGATAGCGTAGCGGTGGCTTGGCCCGAAGAATCGGTTGTCGCTTTGGTAACCGTAAGATCACCGGAAGTGGCCGAAAAGGATACGTTGACGCCCGAGAGCAAGGCATTCCCCGAGTCTTTAACCGTAGCGGTGATCGTCACGGAATCACTTCCATCGGAGGATAGTTGAATATTACTGGTTACAAGGGAAAGCGAAGCCACACTGGCCGTCGTACCGGTAGTGGTGCTACTGCTCGAGCCGGCTTCCGTAAATGCGCCATCATCGCCGCAAGCGGAGATCAGTAATACGCAGGCGATACAAAAATAGAAAGTCAATTGCCGTAACATAGATCCGTTCCTATCAATAGTTTGGTTCACTTTAGTTTTATACCGCGTATTAGCGTGACGCGTTTAGGAGTTGATCGATCATTTTCGGCGTGACGAAAATCAATAATTCGTTACGATCCAGGGTATTCTTGTCGTAGCGGAAAAGCCGCCCGAGTATTGGGATTTCTCCTAAGAAGGGCACAGTGGATTTGCCGTAGTTCGAGCTTTCTTCAAAGATGCCACCGAGCACCACCGTCTGTCCGTTATCGACCAGTACTTGGGTTTGTATTTCCCGGGTATCGATGCTTGGTATACCAAAATAGATCTGGCCGACATCATCCTTGGTTACATTCAAGTCCATAGAAATACGATCATCGGGGGTAATATGCGGCGTGACTTCTAAGCTCAAAACGGCTTTTTTAAACGAGACAGAGGTGGCACCGCTAGAGCTTGCCTCTTGATAGGGAATTTCCACGCCTTGTTCAATGCGGGCCATGGTTTTATCAGAAGTAATTACACGGGGATTGGAAACAATCTGACCGCGCCCTTCTGTCTGTAAGGCGGCAAGTTCCAGATCAAGCAAGTAATTGGAGCCGAGGATGGCGAAAGCAATCTTGCCAGCGCTGCTTGCTGCGGGAAAATTGGTAATCAGCCGGTTGCCCAACGAAGGGACATCTACAGGAAAGGGCTGTCCTGTGCTACCGATATTGTCTATCGCATCACCGACAATGCCATCGGTACCTTGTGAAGAGCCGGTCACGGCATAAACGCCATCATTGCCGTTCTTTTTTACTCCGGTTGCTCCGAATCGCACCCCCAGCTCTTTACTGAAATCGTCATTTGCAATTACGATGCGCGATTCGATCAGCACTTGGCGAACCGGTATATCCAATCGCTTGACGATAGCTCGTATTTCAGAAAGCTTTTCTGAAGTATCCTGAACAAGCAGATTGTTGGTGCGTGGATCGACAGTGACAGCACCTCGCTGGCTTAACAGAGAATTTTCCGGAGCTTTTAACAAGGTCGCAATATCGCTTGCCCGCGCGTAATTGATCTGGATAAACTCCGCGTGCACCGGCGCCAGTTCTTGAACTTGTTTTTGGGATTCTAATTCAAGCTTCTCACGGGTGGCGATTTCTTCGCTAGGCGCTACTAAGAGCACATTGCCCGTTTTGCGCATTCCTAAGCCTTTAGTTTTGAGAATGATATCGAGCGCTTGATCCCAAGGAACATTTTTTAAACGGAGTGTAAGACTGCCGCTAACACTGTCACTCACAACCAGGTTGAGCCCAGTGAAATCTGCGATCAGCTGCAATACCGAACGAGTCTCGATATTCTGAAAATTCAGAGAGAGTTTCTCACCGGTAAAAACTTTTTCCTTACGTTGTTCTTGCACCACCTTCGGCACTTCGCGAACTTCTACCGTAAACAAGTTATCGGATTGGTATGCCATATGCTCGTAATCGCCGCTAGCATCGATCGCGACTTTGACGGATTTCCCCTGCTTCGAGATTCCAACAGACTTTACAGGGGTAGCGAAATCTAACACGTCCATCTTCCGTTCCAGCTCGGGTGGTAAACCGGCATTCATGATATCAACGATGATTTCCCCCCCCTGCTTGTGCAGATCGACTGGGATATTAGGATCGGAAAGCGTAATTAGGATACGACCTTCGCCGCCCTCGCCCCGGCGAAAATCAACATTGGTGACTTGGGGGGGGGCTAGGGTTTTTGATACAGATTGAATCGCATTACCCGATAATTCCGGCAAAGAACTCGATTCTTTATTACCCAGCGTTAGAATCAAGTTGTTGCCACGTGCCGCCGTGTGGTAACCCGTACTTTTGGATAGATCTAGGACAACCCGAGTGCGCCCTTTGGCTTCAGCCACGTGAATACTACGGGCTATCCCAATCCCAATAGCCTTGGTACGTTCCTTCACCCGATTTTGGGTATCCGGTAAATCCAAGGCGATTCTGGCGGGATTATCAATGGAAAACGAATTCGCTTTAGGCGGGGCATTATCAAATGACAGTACAAATTGCAGCTGCTCGCCCGGCAAGGTGGAAAAAGAAATGTCATTAAGCACGTGGGCAGAGGCTTGCGCATAAGTAATCAGCATCGAGCAAACACAAATTGCCCCCACAAGCTTGGTTATTAACCGTTGACAGACTACCCAAGTCAGCCAAAGAAAACGGAAATTCGTTCCAGTGTGCGCGCCTTTGTGATAGTGATGTTGCGCTGCGTTGATCATCGTTCCATACCTCATGATTATTCGCCCTATAGACTTTGCGCTATTAGTAAATTGCTACTCACTTAGGGCGATGGAGCCTGCGCGCTCTCTCCAGCCACCAAAGCCATCGGGAATGATCTCGGTCAAATGAATATCTGTCTCGGAAACACCAACGATCTTTCCATAATTCTGGCCCATATAATTACCATAAGTTACCCGTTGAATAGTCGAATCGGGGGTTTGAACCAATGCCCACAACGTATTGCCCTGTGATAGAGAGCCAACCATTCTTAGCGTATCCAACGGGAAGGCTTCCAAAAATTCGGGAACTCGATTGGGATCGGGGGACAATTGAGGATTACTTGGCTGTGTGTGTTTGGCAACTTTTGCAGTCAATTCCGCGGGATCAAACGGATTTCGCATCGCGTCGGCCTGATAGACGAAGCTCTTATAGGGCTTCACTTCTGGCAAAGGTTCGACAGCGTAGGATTCCCGAGCTTTGACTTCGTCAACATATTGCTGCAGATCTTTGATGCCCCGACCGCATCCAAAGGTGATCAGTACAGTCAACGACATTACACCTATCGTTTTGAGATACCGCCGAACGTGAGAGTGCCGGTCCACGGAACCCAGCGCCTGAATATATTCATGTTGTAGCACGTCCATTATTCTCCTTCATCCAAGTAACGATAAGTTTTTGCTGTCGCACCCATCGTCATATCCGAATCCTTTTCACCTGGAGTCAGCGTAATATCATGCAAAGTTACAATGCGCGGTAGCGCAGCAATGCCACTGACGAATTTGCCAAACTGGTGGTAGTTTCCCCTAACTTTTATGTAAATCGGTTTTTCGGCATAGAAATCCTTTTTAACCTCATTGCCTGGTTTAAATAGATCAATCTCAAGTCCACTGGCTAAACCTGTTTGGGATATGTCCACAATCAAGCTGGGGATCTCCGTTTTGCTTGGCAGTTGTCTGAGCAATGTACCGAAGGTCCTACGCATTTCTACCAGCTGTTTCTTATAGATCTCCAGATTGGCGGCCTTTTTTTGTTTGAACTCAAATGTTTTTCGGAGCTCTTTCTCTGCCGCCGTTACTTTATCAAGATCGCCCAGCTGAGATTGAGTATCGAAATAGTATCCTGCTCCAGCTAACGCAACACAGAGTATGGCAATAACGATAATTCGAAGAGGTAAAGGAGCTGTAGCAATGTTTTTGATATCAAAATTATTGAGTTCTGCAACAATATCCATAACCGAATCCTTAATTACTCGTCAGTGCTTTTAGGAGCGGTTTGTTGAGCCTCTAACTTGAAATCGCTGACTCTACCAAACCCCGTTTTTTGGGTTTCGATTACGTTTAGCCGAGATGCCGCAAGCCACTGCGAAGCATCGATATTCCGCATATAGGCGGAAACACGCGCATTAGATTCCGCTTTGCCACTAATATCCAATTTACCCTGGCTTTGCTTAACGCCAGTGAGATAAACCCCATTGGGTAGGGTGCGCACCAGTTCATCGAACAGATGCACGACTTGCGGACGTGTAGCCTGGAGATTCTGAATGACATTCATGCGATCGATCAGTGCTTTTTTAGTTGATTCGAGTTTTTCTATCTCCTTAATTTTCCCATCCAGTATTTTAATTTCGTTTTCAAGATACTGATTTCGGCGCTTTTGGTATTCAATGGCTCCATTCATATGAATATGCACAAACCCGATAACTACTGCGGTGAGCGCAGCAAAAAAAGCGGTAATCGCGATGTATTCCTTTTGCTTTTCCTTGCGGAGAGTTTCTCTCCAAGGCAGCAGATTAATTTGTGCCATATCAGTGAAAACTCCTTAAAGCGAGGCCACAAGCGATGAGTAAAGTCGGCGCATCATTGCCTAGCTTAGTCGGATCAAGGCGGGAAGCCAGCGACATCCGACTAAACGGATTAGCAATTGTGGTCGGGATGGTCAGGCGACTTTCGATCAGCTCATCTACCCCCGGTATAGATGCGCAACCGCCCGCCAATACAAGATGATCAACATTGTTGTACTGACTGGCTGAGTAAAAAAACTGGAGAAACCGTTTCACTTGCTGCACAATGGAATCCTTGAAGGGCTCCAGTACGCTGGACACATAGTCTTCGGCTAGGCTTCCCTCCTTTTTAGCTAATCCGGCTGCCTCATAGGTGAGGTTATAATGCTGCATAATAGCTTCCGTAAGTTGCCGGCCTCCAAAAGGTTGCTCACGCGTGTAGACCATCTTGTCATCAACGACAACATCCAACCTTGTCATCGTGGCCCCCATATCAATGAGCCCAATAATTTTTCCATAGTGACCATCCGGCACATGATCCACTACCAGTGGAAATACGTTTTCAACCGCATAAGCTTCCACGTCCATAATCTTTGGGATCAGTCCCGCATATTCGGCAGCCGCCACTCTCAATTCAACGTTCTCACTACGAGAGGCCGCCAATAGCACATCAACAGTTTCAGGATTACCCTCTGTAGGACCTAATACGTTAAAATCCAGATTGACTTCTTCCAGTGCAAATGGAATATATTGATCGGCTTCGAGTTGGATCTGCCCCTCCATGTCGTCATCTTTTAACGAGGCGGGCATAGTGATGACCTTGGTAATTACCGAAGAACCAGCCACGGCCATGGCACAGTTTTTATTTTTTGTTCCCGCTGTCTTCAGCGCTTTTTTAATGGATTCTCCAACTGCGGCTACGTCCGAAATGCTTTTATCGTTTATGGCGTGAGGAGGTAAAGGTTCCACCGCGTAATGCTCCACTCGGTGACCCATACCAGTTTTGCTGAGCTCCAATAATTTGACGGCTGAAGAACTGATGTCGACACCGATAAGCGGTGCATCTTTGCGAGTAAACTGAAACACGATTTCCCTTACACCCTCTAAGAAAGGTTATAATCCTAGTACTTGACAGCTCGCTATACCTACCCGGTAAGAAGACTTTTAATGACGTCTTCGATGGCTAGGACAAAGCTGTCTACGGCCCTGTTTTTTGAACGTCCATTGTAATTATTATGCGCTTGCTGCAGAAGTTACTTCGCGCCTGTTCTGTCGCTTTTTTCGTGCTATCCGTCTTAGGTCTGGTCATGGTGCTGGGAATTTACCTGTATCTAGCCCCTGGGTTACCCACGGCAGCCAGCCTGAAAGAAGTACAGTTGCAGATTCCACTTAGAGTCTATTCGAAGGAAGGAGACTTACTGGCGGAGTATGGTGAAAAACGCCGTATACCACTAACTCTGGATAATATTCCTCAGCAGGTACAACAAGCGTTTATAGCTGCTGAAGATGATCGATTTTATAAACACCCCGGAGTTGATTACCAGGGGCTGCTAAGAGCGATGGTACACTTATTGACGACTGGCCATAAAACTCAAGGCGGAAGCACCATTACCATGCAGTTAGCCCGCAATATTTTTCTTACAAACGAGCGCACCTATACTCGCAAGCTCAGAGAAATCATCTTGGCATTAAAAATTGAAAAGGAGTTTTCCAAACAGGAAATACTAGAGCTCTATCTGAACAAGATCTACCTTGGTAACCATGCCTACGGGGTCGGTGCGGCCGCGGAAGTCTATTTTGGGAAGACCATCGACGGATTAAATCTCGCCGAAGTCGCTATGATTGCGGGACTGCCGAAGGCGCCATCCGCCTATAACCCTATCGCCAACGTAGAAAGAGCTAGAACGCGTCGCGATTACGTGCTGAAGCGCATGCTTGCGTTGGGCTTTATCGACCAGCACGCTTATCAATCAGCCTTGGAGGCACCTATGGAGGGGCAATTGCATCATGCAGTGGTCGTACCCAAAGCCCCTTACCTAGGGGAGATGGTACGCTCGGCGATGGTATCCCAATTCGGCAACAAAGCATACACCATAGGACTAAATGTCATTACTACGATCAGCTCCTCCTTGCAACGCGCTGCCCATTCTGCCCTGAGATCCGGATTGATGGCTTACGATAGAAGGCATGGTTATCGGGGACCCTTAGAGCACTTCGAGTTGGAGGATACAGCGAATGAAGCAGCTTGGGACAAAGCGTTGGAACGATATCCCGCCATCGGCGAGTTGCAAACGGGTATCGTCTTAACAGTGGAAGACAAAGGAGCCCTGCTCTATTTGCACGGTGGCTTAAGGGCAACGATAGGCTGGAAGGGTTTGTCTTGGGCAAGGAAACATCTCGATGAGAACCACTTGGCGCCCCAGCCACAATCCGCTAAAGAAATCTTGAGTCGTGGCGATGTTCTTCGTCTCCAACGTTCAGCCGAAGGTACTTGGCGGCTAGCGCAAGTGCCCGCAGTATCCGGAGCCCTGGTTGCAATATCCCCTCATGATGGGGCAATTTTAGCGTTGGATGGCGGTTTTGACTTCGATCGGAGCAAATTTAATCGTGCCACTCAAGCTAGACGTCAACCTGGCTCAAATTTTAAACCATTTATCTATTCCGCCGCTCTGGAACACGGCTATACACCCGCGACCGTTGTTAATGACGCTCCTGTCGTCTTCAAGGATCCTGCATTGGAAGATACCTGGCGTCCCGAGAACTACAGTGGAGCGTTTTTTGGTCCGACTCGATTAAGGGTCGCTTTAACGAAATCTCGAAACCTAGTCTCCATACGTGTACTAAAGAGTATCGGCGTCTCGTATGCTATCAACTATGTCACCAAGTTCGGCTTTAACCGCGACCAACTCCCTCATGATTTATCCCTGGCGCTGGGAAGTGGCACGGTTACCCCATTGAGGCTTGCCGCAGGCTATGCTGCATTCGCAAACGGTGGCATGCGCATTACACCCTATTTCATCAAATCGGTTTCGACCGCGAAAGATGGCATTTTAATGCAGGCTAATCCGGCCGTTGCGTGTGAAACCCCTTGCGAATCGGACGATGCAAGTACTCTGAATTCCGCCACTGCCGATTCTGCCGTCGATGCTGCGCGCCCAACGGATAGTCCTCAGAATGAATCTGATTTTACTAGCAACGGTCATGCGCAAGCCCAGGCCAGGGATCCTAATCAGAACGTGAGACTCGCGCCACGAATTATACCGGCCACCAATGCCTACCAGATCGTGAGTATGATGCAAGACGTGGTACGCGTCGGTACCGGGCGCAAGGCTAAACAGTTAGGTCGCTCGGACTTAGCTGGAAAGACCGGCACCACCAACGACCAGCGGGATGCGTGGTTTAGCGGATTCAATCAGGAACTCGTCACCACCGTGTGGGTAGGCTTCGATCGACTGCAGCCGTTGGGAAACGGTGAAACCGGTGCCAAAGCCGCTTTGCCCATCTGGATGGACTTCATGGGAGCCGCGTTAAAAGGCACCGCGCAGAAAAGCTTAAGACAGCCAGACGGAATGGTCACTGTTCGCATTGATCCGGAAACCGGTTTACTCGCGAGCTCACGTAATGCGCGCGCGATTTTTGAAACTTTTCGTGCAGGAGATATTCCGGCGCGTCCAGAATTTCCTAAACACGAAACTCAGTTTGATCACCAAGGTGATTCCCCTGGGAATTCGTTTGAGATACCGGAGCAGTTATTCTAACAATAGCCTGGAGTTTCCCGGCCTTGGATGGAATACCGGTGTGAAAGATCTTTATTCTCTCATCGATGAGCGCCATGAACCAAAAAGCAGTCAAACGTACACGCTGGCTTGTGGCTCACGAAGCAGCGCGGATAATTTTAGAAGAAGGCGTAAAGGATTATCAACTCGCGAAACACAAGGCGGTTAACCGATTAGGCGTAGGAGACCGTGCGCCTCTGCCCAGTAACCTCGAGATTGAGGAAGCTCTGCTCGATCGCCAGCGGCTTTTTTATACCGAACAAGATTATCATCATCAGTCGATGCTCTGGAAGGCTGCACTGGCCGCGATGCAGTTCTTGCGCGCTTTTAACCCACGTCTAGTGGGGGAAGTCGTACGCGGAACTGCAAATAGGCATACGATTGTCAACCTACATCTGTTTGCCGAAGCAGCGGAAGACGTACTCTTTCATTTTCTGAACGCCGGCATCCCTTATCAGTGCGCGGAACGCCGCATACGTTTCGGTACCGAAGTGAGCAATTTTCCAAGTGTTCAGTATTTGCAAACGGAGTTTGAAATTGAAGCCATCATTTTACCTTCAATAAAATTGTGGCAGGCACCTACGAGCACGATAGATGGCAAGCCGATGAAACGCGCGGAAATTACTGAAGTGGAGAAAAGAGTCGCAACGCTTTTCACTGCGGGTTATCCACCGCAATGAAGAATAATCACTTCGGCGACTGGGGCTTTACCGTGCTTCTAAGACCTGTGATAAGGCCTGCTTAAATCATGCACGGATTCCACCATTACGGCCACATGTTCGGGATTGATTCCCCTATGGATGCCGTGGCCCAAATTGAAGATGTGGCCACTTCCAGAACCGAACTGGGCGAGCACTCGCGCGACACCGCGGCGAATGTTATCGGGCTGTGCATATAATAGGCTGGGGTCCAGATTACCCTGCAGGGCAACCCGTGTACCAACGCGTCGGCGCGCTTCATCCAGGTCAATCGTCCAGTCTATCCCCAACGCATCGCAGCCGGTATCGGCCATGGATTCAAGCCAAGCTCCCCCACTCTTGGTAAAGAGTATTATCGGTACCTTGATGGATTGGGACTCATGGTTTAAGCATTGGACAATGCGGCGCATGGGCTCCAAGGAAAACACTCGGTAATCTCCCGGAGACAACACACCACCCCAGGTATCAAATAGCATCACCGCTTCGACACCTGCAGCAATCTGCGCTTGAAGATAGCTACAAACGCTATCGCAAAGCACATTCAATAACTGCTGTAAGCTATCCGGCTGGTCATAGAGCAGAGATTTGATAATGGAAAATTCCTTACTGGTCCCTCCTTCGACCATATACGTGGCCAATGTCCAAGGGCTTCCGGAAAACCCGATCAGAGGCACTTTGCCCGCCAATTCGTAAGAGATCATGCGTACCGCATCCAGAACATAGCGTAATTCTTGCTCCGGATCCGGCGCGCTTAAACGTTGAATGGTGACCGCGTCGCGTATCGGGTATTTGAATACTGGACCTTCACCATCGGTGAACTCCAACCCCAATCCCATCGCATCGGGAATGGTTAAGATATCGGAAAACAGGATGGCGGCGTCCAGAGGAAAACGCGCCAAGGGCTGGAGCGTTACCTCGCAAGCCAGCTCCGGGGTTTTACATAAGCTCATAAAATCACCCGCACGCTCGCGGACTTGGCGGTACTCGGGGAGATATCGCCCGGCCTGGCGCATGATCCACACGGGAGTGACATCGACAGGCTGGCGCGCTAGGGCGCGTAGTAAACGATCGTTTTTAACTTTGAACATCGATTGATGATTGTCGGCAATTGAGTATCGGTTGCTGAATATTGGTGCTGACTTTGCGTGGATCCCTCCTGTTATACACCGAGATAGTCGAGTATCCCTTCGGCTGCCTGCCGACCCTCATGGATCGCCGTGACCACCAGATCTGAACCGCGTACCATATCGCCGCCGGAAAAAACCTTGGGATTGCCCGTTTGATATTTATATTCCGAATCCGCAGAAGCCATGACTCGATGTTCTGAATCCACCGCTATCCCGAAGTCACTAAACCAAGGTGCCGGACTGGGCTTGAACCCGAAGGCTATGATCACGCTATCCGCAGGAATCAGCATTTCAGAACCAGGAACGGGCTGTGGTTTTCGCCGTCCCCGGTCGTCCGCTTCGCCCAGTTTAGTGGCGACGACTTTTACACCCCGAACCTGCTCGTCTCCGACGATTTCCAAGGGTTGCCGATTAAATAAAAATCGAACACCTTCTTCCCTGGCATTGTGGACTTCACGCCGTGAGCCCGGCATATTGTCTTCATCGCGTCGGTAGACACAGCTTACCGATACGGCCTGTTGTCGTATCGCGGTGCGATTACAATCCATCGCCGTATCGCCGCCGCCTAACACGACGACTCGCCGACCCCGCAGGTCTATAAAATTGTCTGAGTCTTTTGCTAGTTGTAACTCGCGGTGAATGTTTGAGATCAAGTAAGGCAGGGCTTCGTACACGCCGGGAAGCTGTTCGCCGGGAAAACCGCCCTTGAGCGCGTTATAAGCACCCATGCCGAGAAAGACCGCGTCATAGTCGTCAAGCAGCTGTTGGAAAGGCAGGTCCACCCCGACTTCGGTATTCAGTCTAAACGCAATACCCATTTCTTCGAGTAGCTGCCGGCGAGTTTGGATAACTGTTTTTTCCAGTTTGAAGGGTGGGATACCAAAGGTTAGCAGCCCTCCGATTTGCTGATGACGGTCATAGACCACGGCTTCTACGCCATTTCTCGTCAAAACGTCGGCGCAGCCCAAACCGGCGGGCCCCGCGCCGATGACAGCGACTCGCCGGCCAGTAGAAACGACATCGGAAAGATCCGGACGCCAGCCGGCCTTTATGGCTTCATCGGTGATGTACTTTTCAATCGCACCGATGGTAACGGCGCCGAAACCGTCATTCAGTGTACAAGCCCCTTCGCATAATCGGTCCTGGGGGCATATGCGTCCACAAATTTCTGGTAGGGTATTGGTTTGATGACACAATGTCGCGGCTTCAAACAGATTGCCCTCAGCAATCAATTTAAGCCAATTGGGGATGTAATTGTGAACCGGACATTTCCATTCACAATATGGATTGCCGCAGTCTAAACAGCGCCCGGCTTGAGTGCTGGCGGCTGCGGGTACAAATTGCCCATAGATCTCACGATATTCATGGATACGCGCCACAACAGGGCGTTTCTTGGGATCCTGTCTGGGTACGTTGAGAAACTGCATGGGATCGGACATTTCCACCACCCTCGGTTACGCACATTAGACATACTTTGCCTGCGATCGCCTAGTCCAACAGGCAAGTACCCCTTGTAGAAAGGAGCATAACCTCAAGCATGTAGTGGATCGAAGAAAAGTTCAACCCAAAATAAGCTGGGGTTAAACACAAGCACAGAGTGAACAGAGTGACTAGAGGGTTGCTAATCGCCCTTTTACTTTTTCGCCGACAGCCCCCATATCCGCACGGCCCAACAGTTGCGGCTTGAGCTGAGCCATAACCTTCCCCATATCTCTTAGACTCGAAGCGCCTGTCGCATCAATGGCTTTAATAATCAAAGTTTCAACTTCGGAGTCGCTGAGCTCTGGCGGCAGATAGGACTTGATTACGTCCACTTCAAACTGTTCTCGGGCTAGAAGGTCCTCACGTCCTGCCTTGCGGTATTGTGTGATAGATTCGTTGCGTTGTTTTAGCATGCGGTTCAGCAAGACGAGCATCTGAGTGTCATCCACCGCTTTACGGGTATCTACCTCTTGTTGCTTGATCGCTGCTAAAATCAACCGCAATGCATCACGTCTCGCTTCATCTCGAGCACGCATTGCAGATTTCATATCCTCCGTGATACGTTCTTTCAGAGAGTGCTTAACATCTACCATGATGATCTAACCGATCGCCGTGGGTAAGCTGTTGATGGAAATCAAAGCTAAGTGAGCCATCAGTATAGGCGCACGCGGCGCGACTGGTGTTTCGCTATGCGCTTCATGTGGCGCTTGACAGCCGCCGCGGCTTTGCGTTTACGAACCGAAGTGGGTTTTTCATAGAATTCTCTGCGACGCACTTCAGTGAGTACGCCGGCCTTTTCACAGGCACGTCGGAAACGGCGAATAGCCACATCAAATGGTTCGTTTTCTTTCACGCGAATACTGGGCATAAAGTTTTTCAGACTCTGAAATTGCAGGTTAGTGTTAAGTATCGAGTGCGGAAGTATACTGACATACCAAATAAATGCAAAAATTCGTATGATCGCGTTAGATTAACGGAATTTCTATTCGTTAAGCCGCTGTTTTTAGGGAGATTGACGGATCGCAGAGCGGGTAAGCAACAAAACCTTTCGATATTTGGCGTGGTTTCAATGCACTGCGTGGAAACCGCAGGAAACTTAGGTCAGGCTGAGTAGCTAGCTTTCTTAAATAACTCGTAGGGAAATCAAGAGGTGCGTATTCTTGGCATAGAAAGCTCGTGTGATGAAACCGGAGTGGCGCTGATTGATGACCGTGATGGACTGCTCGCACACGAGCTGTATTCCCAGGTTGACATCCACGCCGCTTATGGAGGCGTTGTTCCCGAACTAGCCTCTCGGGATCATATTCGCAAAACCTTGCCGATGATTCGGCAAGTCATGACTAAAGCCAAAACACCTCCCCAGGCCATCAACGGGATCGCGTATACCGCGGGACCCGGGCTGATGGGCGCGTTGCTCGTGGGCGCCTCCATCGCGCGCAGTCTTGCTTGGGCATGGCAAATTCCAGCATTGGGAATTCACCATATGGAAGGGCATTTATTGTCGCCCATGTTGGAGGACCTCCCCCCTTCGCCCCCGTTCGTTGCCTTATTGGTGTCCGGCGGACATACCCAACTGGTCCAGGTCGAGGCGGTCGGTCGCTATAAGCTTCTGGGACAAAGCTTGGATGATGCTGCAGGCGAGGCTTTCGACAAGATCGCCATGCTTTTAGAGCTTGGATATCCGGGCGGACCTGCGCTTGCCGACTTAGCCCGAAAGGGCCATAGTGGCAGATTTCGCTTTCCGCGGCCCATGACCGACCGGCCGGGCTTAGACTTCAGCTTTAGCGGTCTAAAAACCCATGTCAATAATACCTTGGCAAGTGCTACGCACGATACGCAAACCCGAGCCGACATTGCCTTGGCCTTTGAGGAGGCGGTTGTGGACACCCTGAAAATCAAATGCGCCAGAGCGCTGGCAGTGACTGGGTTGCGGACTTTGATCGTGGCCGGAGGAGTCGGCGCGAACCAGCGTTTGCGTACCACCCTCAGTAGCCTTGCGTCACGTAGCGGTGTCAAAGTCTTTTATCCGCGCGCCGCTTTCTGCACGGACAATGGGGCGATGATTGCCTATGCCGGGTTGCTGCGGTTAAAAGCCGGTCTGCGTGATGATCTGGTAATCAGTGCCAAACCGCGTTGGCCGTTGACTGAACTCTGTGCGTTACCCCCGCAGTTATGAAGGAGTTCTCTTCTTGGATTTTCCCTCGGCCCAAGCCCGGTCGCACAGGATGAAGGTTGAGCTGATCTAGAAATTCCTACAGTGTGAGTGTTCCTCAAATTCGGCTTTCCACACCGTTGAGCAAATTCCGAATATTGCTCCGATGCCGCCAAACTACCAGCATTGCCAGGAGGGATGTGCTGATCACCAACCACCAAGAACTCATTATCCAGTAGGTATATAGGGGCGTTAATGAGGTGGCTACCAGGGCGGCGAGTGAAGAAATGCGAAATAACATTGCCATGAGCCCCCAGGACACCGCCCAAACCAAGCCCAATAACCACGACATCCCAAACAACACCCCCCACAAGGTCGCTACTCCCTTCCCACCCTTAAAGCCAAAATAGAGGGGATATAGATGCCCCATGACCGCGGATAGCGCAACCATGCCCAGTGTGGTCTCATCCGTACCCGCTAGCTTGGCTAAGCTTACCGGGATCAAACCTTTGAGCATATCACCTAATAACGTCACGAAGGCGGCGGACTTACCCCCTGTGCGCAACACATTGGTTGCGCCGGGGTTGCCTGATCCTTGTTCCCGTGGATCGGGCAATTTCATAATCCGACAGGTGATGATAGCCGTCGAAATAGAGCCCAGTAGATAAGCTCCAACAATTAATAGTAAGCTAAATAACATTAGAATGAATGATAGCCCTCGAAACGGTTATGACATGGTCATCAAGCGACTGTTTGTAGACCATTCGATTGATCGCAGATAAGCCTAACTTTGCGCCAAACGGCTACATTTTCAACGTCTGGTGCGTCATGCCGATGGCTTAAAAATGTTTGATAGCGGTTTTTCGTAGTGAAAGCCAGGGAAGTATAACACCAAGGGCTAATGTGCGCTGGATCAATAGTAGAGCGACAAATTGGTGCTGGCGTTTCAATCCGCAACATCTAATACGTTCAATGACACTATTTATAGAAACAACCGGGGAAGGGCCCGATGTCGTGTTGCTCCATGGATGGGGGTTACACTCGGGAGTCTGGGACAGTATCCGCCCAATGCTAGCCCAGAATTACCGAATGAACTGTGTCGATTTGCCCGGCCATGGTCGGAGTGAATTAGGCATTGATCTAGCAAATTTAGACTCCACATGTGCCGCTCTCTACGACATTCTTCCGCGTCCAGCACACTGGGTTGGATGGTCGCTCGGGGGGCTGATTGCTCAGGCCTATGCGTTGCGATATCCGTTAGCCGTAAGACAATTAGTCCTCGTCGCCAGCACCCCCCGTTTCGTGACGTCCGAGGATTGGCCTGCGGCGATGTCTCCACAGACCATCGAGGGGTTTGCGAGCTCACTCGAGCGAGATTACCCGCTCACCCTTAAACGTTTTCTAGCGTTACAAGTGCAATCGAGCGAGGCCGCGCAAACTACCCTGCGTCGCTTGCATGCCGTATTGCGCAGGTATCAGCCCCACCCCAGCGCGTTACGCGCTGGGTTAACCCTGTTATGCGAAACCGATCTGCGCGATCAATTACCCAAGCTGCAGTGTTCTACTCAACTCATACTGGGGGAGCGCGACAAGCTCGTTCCCGTGGGTTGTGGACAAGCGATTACCGCCCGGTTGAAAACTGGCCAGTTCATGATAATCTCCGGGGCGGGGCATGCGCCTTTTCTATCACATAGCCATGATTTCCTGAGACTGATGCAGGATTGCCTTAAGGATTGCTGAATATTATGAACCAGGACTTACTGTTCCAGGATCGATTTTTAATAGACAAGCGCCAGATGCGCCAGGCCTTTGAACAGGCGGCACACACCTATGACGCCGTTGCAGTGTTGCAAAATGAAGTGAATACTCGCTTGCTGAAGCGATTGGAGCTGGTGGTTCTCAAACCTCAAACGATACTCGATGTGGGTTGCGGTACTGGGCGTGCGCTCAAGGGTTTGCATAAACGCTTTCGTAATGCTCGAATCGTCGCATTGGATATCGCGCTGTCCATGTTACGCCAGTCGCGTACTCAACGTACGGGTTTGCTGCGCAGACCTCTGCTCATCTGTGGTGACGCCGAGAGCTTGCCTTTGGCCGATTCGAGCGTCGATCTGCTGTTTTCGAATCTCACCGTACAATGGTGTAATCAATTAGAGTTCACTCTGGCAGAATTCCGTCGCGTGTTGGCCCCGGGTGGTTTGGCGATGTTCACTACACTCGGCCCCGATACCTTAAGAGAACTGCGCGCCAGTTGGTCAGAAGTCGACACCTTCAACCATGTCAATGCATTTATCGATATGCACCTTATCGGAGACGCTCTGTTGCGGGCCGGCTTTGCGGATCCGGTGATGGACATGGAAATGATGTATCTTACTTATACGGACATCTTTCAATTGATGCGGGAACTGAAACTCATCGGTGCCCGAAACAACACACTCGGGCGTCCCCAAGGTCTGACGGGAAAAGGGCGATTGCAAAAATTGGCCGCGGCTTATGAAGCGTTTCGTACACCGGCGGGTACATTGCCTGTGAGCTATGAGGTGATCTATGGGCATGCCTGGGCGCTGGAAAAACAGCAGCACTCCACCCATAAAAGAGCTGGGCGAGAGGTTCATATCCCACTCAATCAACTCAAGCATCAATCCTCAAAACCACCGTTAACGAGCTAAGTATGAAGATTATTAATTTCAATTAAATGTGTTTTAATTGCGCACTGAGTAAATCACGGATAAATTTGGTTGGCTTGGCGACACCGCTCTTGAAGTCGCGCAGAATTAAGATTTGCTTATAAAGCAACGCCCGATTAAAATGATTATTTTTGCGATGTATTGTCGCGCGCTAAACAGATAAAGGGGAGTAAGAGACATAGTTAATGGTGACGAATAGGCTGCAGCAAACAACGCCGCCCACACACTTCGTGATCCGACCCAACAGTTCATTGACGTGGCGCGGCAACGTATTGTTTTTCTTATTCATGGTCACTCTTTCGTTCAGTATTGCCGGTGTGTTTACCGCGTTGGGCGCGTGGATGGTATTTCCCTTTGCCGGACTTGAAATGGCGGCATTAGGTGCCGCGCTAGCCGTATGCGCAACAAGAGCAACTCATTGCGAGGTGATCTCTATCTGCGAAGATCGGGTGGAAGTGGTCATCGGACATCATAAGCCCGAACAACATTATACTTTTAACCGGCATTGGGCACGGGTTATTTTAATTCCGTCGAAGACCAAGGGCCATCCCAATCGGTTGGTGCTCAGTTCTCATGGGCGCGAATTGGAAATTGGGGCTTGTCTCAATAACGAAGAACGGCTTCATTTGGCTAGAGCCCTGGAACAGTCAGTGGCGTAAATAACGTCGTAAGGATTTCAAGCCGACCACTGCGTGCCAAGCTTATAATCTTAGATCTAAAGGCAAACCTACGATAAAAGGAGGAGGCATGAGCCTATCTGGTAGTAAGAAAATGGGGGTCTGGATAACTGGCCTCTTGTTAGTGGGGCTGGCGAACAGTGTAATGGCTGTGCAGCCTTTTAATATGCCCATCGGCGTAACGGAAACCAGCCATACGATATACCATCTTCACATGCTGGTCTTTTGGGTCTGTGTCGTCATCGGCATTGGGGTGTTCGGTGTGATGTTCTATTCGATTTTTAAACATCGCAAATCCAAGGGGCACCAGGCCGCCCAGTTTCATGAAAGCACTGTTGTCGAGGTGATTTGGACGGTGATCCCATTCGCCATTTTGATCGCGATTGCCGTGCCGGCCACGAAGGCGTTGATTAGTCTTCACGACGTGCAGGACGCCGACATGACCATCAAGGTAACGGGATATCAATGGAAGTGGAAATACGACTACCTGGACGAGAACATCAGTTATTTTAGTACGCTTAAGACTCCCCGCGCCGAGATTTACAATAAGCAAGCGAAGGATGAACATTATCTATTAGAAGTCGATAACGAAGTGGTTATTCCCATCAATAAAAAGGTGCGTTTTTTGATCACCGGCGCCGATGTTATTCATTCTTGGTGGATACCCCAACTGGCTGTCAAGCAGGACGCTATTCCAGGTTACATCAATGAAGCCTGGACCCGTGTCACCGAGCCAGGCATCTTTCGGGGCCAATGCACCGAGCTGTGCGGGCGCGACCACGGTTTCATGCCAATCGTAGTGAAAGCCGTTACTCAAGAAGAATATGACCAGTGGGTCGCCTCAAAGAAGCAATCCGCTAAGGCCGATGCTGATGCGGTTAACAAAAAATGGTCCAAGGATGAGTTGATGGCGAAAGGCGAACAAACCTATAACAACACCTGTGCAAGTTGCCATCAGGCCAACGGCAAAGGACTTGCCGGCAAATTCCCCGCGATTAAGGGCAGCCAAGTTGCCATTGGCGATCCCCAGGCACATATCAAGCTTGTGATGAAGGGCAAGGCCGATACCGCGATGGCTGCCTTTGGATCGCAACTCAGCGATATGCAACTTGCCTCGGTGATTACCTATCAACGCAATGCCTGGGGAAACGATACGGGTGACACCGTTCAACCCAGTATGATTGAAGCCTTACGTTAATAACCGCCGGAAGGAGATAACTACATGACAGCAGTCACAACTCATGATGTTCCGATTCATGAAGAGCATTCCAAAGGCCTGATACGATGGATTACCACCACCAACCATAAGGACATTGGCACCCTTTATTTATGGTTCTCGTTCATCATGTTTCTGGTGGGCGGAGCCATGGCGATGGTTATCCGTGCCGAACTGTTCATGCCGGGTTTGCAAGTGGTGGATCCCCAGTTTTTCAATTCGATGACAACGCTACATGGCCTGATCATGGTGTTCGGCGCGGTCATGCCGGCCGCTGTGGGGCTTGCAAACTGGATGATTCCCATCATGATCGGTGCGCCGGACATGGCACTCCCGCGGTTGAATAACTGGAGCTTTTGGCTTCTGCCTTTTGCCGGTACCTTGCTGGTGACTACCTTATTCTTACCCGGAGGCGCACCAGCGGCCGGCTGGACGATGTATCCGCCTCTACTGTTGCAGACCGGGGACGCTTTTCCGTTCCTGGTGTTTGCCGTGCATCTGCTGGGAATTTCTTCCATCATGGGGTCCATCAATATCATCACCACCGTGCTCAATATGCGTGCGCCGGGGATGACGCTCATGAAAATGCCCCTATTCGTCTGGACCTGGTTCATTACTGCCTTCCTGCTCGTGATGGCAATGCCCGTATTAGCGGGAGCGATCACCATGGCGTTGACCGATAAGTTTTTCGGCACGAGTTTTTTCAATGCGGCGGGTGGCGGCGATCCGGTGCTGTTTCAACACATCTTCTGGTTCTTTGGACATCCGGAGGTATACATCATCGTTTTGCCATCGTTTGGCGTAATCTCGCAAGTTATTCCTACCTTCGCCCGCAAGCCACTGTTCGGTTACAGCTCGATGGTTTACGCCGTGGCCTCGATCGCCTTTCTATCAGCCATCGTCTGGGCCCATCACATGTACACCGTGGGCATCCCACTGGCGGGCCAGCTTTATTTCATGTATGCAACCGTCTTGATTTCGGTACCTACAGGGGTCAAGGTATTTAACTGGGTCGCTACTATGTGGCGGGGTTCTTTGACCTTTGAAACCCCATGCTGTTTGCCGTTGGAGCCGTAATTTTGTTTACCATCGGTGGCTTTACCGGCCTCATGTTAGGCGTGGCTCCGGCGGACTATCAGTATCACGACACCTATTTCGTCGTAGCGCACTTTCACTACACCCTAGTGTCCGGAGCGGTCGTGGGCATTATGGGCGGTGTTTATTACTGGTTACCGAAGTGGACCGGTCATATGTACGACGAGAAATTGGGCAAGATACATTTCTGGATCACAATCATCGCGTTTAACGTCACGTTCTTCCCGCAACATTTCCTTGGGTTAGCTGGCATGCCACGACGTATTCCAGACTACGCACTGCAGTTCACGGATTACAACATGATCTCCTCGCTCGGTGCATTCACCATGGGGGCGGCGCAGTTGTTGTTCTTGTGGATAGTGATCAAATGCATCCGTGGCGGTGAAAAGGCTACCGATAAGGTGTGGGAAGGGGCCGAAGGCCTGGAATGGACCCTGTCTTCACCACCCCCGTATCACAGCTTTACCGAGGCTCCAGAAATCAAGTAGATATTAAAGGAGAAACTACTACCCGGTGATCTAGTGCCGGGTAGTGTGAGAAATGATGAGCTCTACAGACCTCGATCTTAGAAAGAAAAAGATACGGCGTACCGTGCTGGTATTGGTGATTATCGTGGCCGCGTTCTATTTGAGTGTCTATATCTTTAAGGCATCATCATGAATACCGAGCATATAGAAAAAGCCAACCGCAGGCTTCTGGGTAGACTGGTGCTCGTGGTGATCGGCATGTTTGGGTTCGGCTATGCCATGGTTCCGCTTTATAACGTGCTTTGCGATGTGACGGGTCTCAATGGCAAAACCGGTACGCTTTCGGCCGAGCAGGCTGAGCAAATGGTAGAGGATAAGAACCGCACCATTACCGTCGAGTTTGTCGCTAACCTAAACCAGAATATGGAACTGGAATTCAAGCCCAATGTGCATAAGATGCAGGTGCATCCAGGAAAGCTGTATTCCACGAGTTTTTTTGCCAAAAACCTGACGGCACAACGGATGGTGGGGCAGGCAATTCCTTCGGTAGCGCCCAATGAAGCGGCGCCGCACTTTAGCAAAACGGAATGTTTTTGCTTTACGAATCAAAGTTTCAAGGGTGGCGAAGGTCGGAACATGCCACTGCGGTTTATCGTTAACCCGAGGCTGCCAAAAGACATCAAAACCATCTCGCTTGCTTACACCTTCTTCGATATCACGCAAACCGCAATGCAATGATTTTAGCAATGACCACTATAACTATTCATTATATTTAGGGGATAAATAATGGCGCACGCACAAAGCGATTACTATGTTCCGCACGACACCCATTGGTGGCCCTTCATCATCTCCGTGGGGCTATTTACTTTATTAGCAGGGTTTTCAACCTTTTTAAACGGTTCCAGCTCGGGTTCCACCATCATGATCATCGGTGCGATTATTGTGATATTTGTCGTGTTCGGCTGGTTTGGCACCGTTATCAGAGAAAGTGAATCCGGCACCTACAACGAACAAGTCGACCACTCCTTCCGCTGGGGTATGGCCTGGTTCATCTTCTCAGAGGTGATGTTTTTCGCCGCATTTTTTGGCGCTCTATTCTACGCCCGTGAGCTATCGTTGCCCTGGTTAAGTGGAGAAGGTGTGAAAGGACTGATCACCAATGCGACGCTATATCCCGGATTTCAAGGGATTTGGCCAACTGAGGCTAATGGTCCCGGCAACATTGGGGGCGACTACGAAATAATGGGCCCATGGGGAATTCCCGCGATTAACACTCTCATCCTGCTATCGAGTGGCGTGACCGTAACCTGGGCCCACTGGGGATTGAAAGAAAATAATCGCAAGCAGCTAATCGTGGGGTTATTTGCAACGGTAGCGTTAGGCATACTGTTCCTTAGCTTTCAAGCCCACGAATATGGTCATGCCTACACCGAACTCAACCTCACGCTGGGCTCTGGAATCTATGGCACAACTTTCTTTATGTTAACCGGATTTCATGGGTTGCATGTCACGCTGGGGACTATCATGTTGACCGTGATTCTTATTCGCAGCATGATGGGGCATTTTACCCCGGACAACCACTTCGCCTTCGAAGGTGTCGCTTGGTACTGGCACTTTGTTGATGTGGTGTGGCTGGGTCTATTCATCTTCGTGTACTGGCTCTAACTGAGCCCAACAAAAAGGCGTCGCTAAGGAAAGCGGCGCCTTTTTTAGTCGTAACTGGATAATAAATCCAAAATTAGGGAGTCACTCCGTGAGGCTGAATCCAGCCGACCAAATAGCCTGTCATTAATATTACAAAAGCCAGTAGCGATAGCCCAATACGGAAAGTGAGCGCTTTGACCGCTCGCTTGGTGTGTCCCTTATCCTTAACCATAAAAACGAGTCCAGATGATAAGCTAACCAAGATGACGAGAAACAATAAAATCACAAAGACCTTAAATAGCATGTCATTTCCCATTGTTAAATAGAATATTATAAAGTATTTCCTCGCAGCCCGTATGATCGTATCCGCGTGATGCTCCTTGTTGAAGCGATCCAATTTATCTGGAAATGTGGTGCGATACACCTATTGTTCGAATCTTCCGCTTATTAATCCTCAATGGCAACGACTTGCTAAGATGGATCATACGAGCCACCGAATACTATAAAGCTTACATCAGTCGAGACTCGCGCATCCTTAACACGCAACTCCGAATTATGTTTCAACCTAGCTTAGATGGAATCAGGTGCTTAATTCCCTTATGCCCCTAAAGATTGGTAATTTCAGCTTTAAACCCTCCATCACACTGAGTTTGGTGGGCTGCTTGTTATTGATGTTATTTCTTTCCCTAGGCAAATGGCAGTTGAATCGAGCGGATGAAAAGCGTGCCATTATGCAGGAATATGCACAACGCAGTGCACAACCGGTTACTGAGTTGCCGCTCCCTGTCTCGAACCTAGAGCATTGGCGTTCTCGAAGGGTGAAAGTGACGGGACGATTTGATACCGAAAAACAGTTTCTATTGGATAATCAGGTTAGCCGCGGTCAAGTGGGTTTTGAGGTACTAACCCCTTTTAAGCCTTTACATGAGCAACAAGCGATACTAGTGGATCGAGGTTGGGTGCCACTCGGTAACGATAGAACACAGCTGCCTCAAGTCAATGTGGAAACTGGGGTCACCAGCTTGAGCGGCACTGTCTATGTGCCATATAAGCGAGGTTTTCGACTGGGCGCGATGGACAAAGACGTCTCCGGTTGGCCCCGGTTAACGGAATACCTTGATTTTAGCAAGATGTCTGAACGGTTAGGCTACCCCTTGGCGGCGATGACTTTACGCCTCGACCCCAGCCTTCCCAACGGTTATCGGCGCGAATGGCAACCCATATCTCTGTTACCAGAGACCCATCTAGCCTACGCCATGCAGTGGTTTACCTTAGCCTCCGTTCTAATCGTGATTTATCTCGCGCTGAGTCTTAAGCGAACGGCAACTCAAAATTCCAATAATGACTGACGGAAAACGCAATTTTACACTGTCCAAGAACACTCCCATAGCCCTCTTCGTGGTGTTTTTGCTACCGCTAGCTATAGCGACTATATTTTATCGGTATCATGATTACCTGCCTTCCGCAGGGACCACAAACAAGGGAGACCTGATCGACCCTGCCCGACCTTTAACGCTGTTTGCCGCGACGACTCTAGATGGTAGAAACCTTTCATTGGAGGACCTAAAGGGGAAATGGACCCTGATTCTTGTCGGTGGGAAAGAATGTAATCTGTACTGCGAAGCGAATCTTTTCAAAACGCGCCAGGCGCGCTTAGCAATGGGAGAAGACATTTCCCGCGTACAGCGTCTTTATCTTCTGCCGAGTGGATCCACAGGGGAACAATTACAATCCTTATTCAAGGAACATCCGCGGTTGATAGTGGCTTCGCTTGAGCAAGAGGCCCAACAGACGGTGTTAAATACCCTGGGGACTCAACCGGAGGGTAGTATTTATATTATTGATCCTCTCGGGAATGTCATGATGCACTATCCAAAAGACGCAACCGCCAAAGGAATGATAGAAGATCTGCGTCATTTACTTAAAACCTCCAGGATTGGTTGAGGGCGCAATGACATCAGTAGAGTTTTAAAATAAATTCGAAGGAATGGAGAATTGATCAAGATGACATCCATAAAAACACAATCGACCAACAATCGCATAATCAGCATGGTGCAGGATTACATCGATTTGTGTAAACCCAGAGTGGTGGCGTTGATGGTGTTCACGGCATTGGTCGGGATGCTGCTGGCTACTCCTGGAGAAGTTGGACTTTATCCCTTGATATTCGGAACGCTGGGGATTGGCTTGGTGGCAAGTTCTGCGGCGGCAATCAACCAGTTAGCCGATCAGCACGTCGATGCTATGATGCGCCGTACCCAGTCAAGACCCTTGCCATCTGGTCATCTCGATAGCTGGCATGTACTGATATTCGCGACGGTGATCGGCACGTTCGGTATGTGGATTTTAATCAGTTTTGTTAATAGCTTAACTGCTTGGCTCTGTTTCTCCTCGCTCGTTGGCTATGCCGTCGTATACACACTTTACCTTAAGCGAGCCACTCCTCAAAACATCGTCATTGGTGGTGCTGCGGGCGCGACACCGCCCCTTCTGGGATGGACCTCGGTTACCGGCACTGTGGACCCTCATGCGTTGTTGTTGTTTATGATCATATTTACTTGGACTCCTCCGCATTTTTGGGCGTTAGCTCTCTACCGCAAGGATGAATACAGTAAAGCTAACATTCCCATGCTGCCCGTGACCCACGGTGAAGACTATACCCGGTTGCATATCTTCCTTTACACGCTGTTACTTTTTGCGGTAACCATTCTACCGTATTTGACCGCCATGTCGGGGTTGATTTATCTGCATGGCGCCATCGTTCTGGATACGATATTTCTTTACTATTCATATGCCTTGTTGCGTAATCCTAGCCGAGAGCTGGCCATTAGAACCTTTGTATATTCAATAGTCTATTTAATGCTGCTTTTCGCGTTATTACTGCTTGACCGGTATTTACTGGTATTTATGCCAGATAGCATCGATATACTGGGAAACTTGCTATAAACGTTATAGCCCGCTCATTCAGCTCTACAACCCTCTAGAATCTCCTGCCTGCGAAAGCAATCCAGCGTGTGGTCGTTCACCATTCCGGTGGCTTGCATGTGCGCGTAACACACCGTTGAGCCCATGAACTTGAAGCCGCGTTGGCGCAAGTCTTTACTGAGCGCATCCGATTCGCGGCTGGTAGCGGGGTAATCCTCTAGTTTGCGAAGCTTGTTCATGATGGGCTCGCCGTCCACAAAACGCCAGATATAGGTGTCGAAGCTGCCAAATTTGGCTTGGATTTCCATAAACCGTTGGGCATTGTTTATGGCGGCTAGAATTTTCAGGCGATTGCGGATGATTCCGGAGTTGGCGAGCAGTTCCTGCACTTTCCTCTGGTCATAGCGAGCGACTTTGGCGGGGTCGAAACTATCCAGCACTTGTCGATAATTTTCCCGCTTGCGCAACACGGTGTACCAACTCAAGCCGGCCTGTGCCGCTTCGAGGGTAAGGAATTCGAAGAGAGTGCGGTCGTCGTGAACAGGGACACCCCACTCTTTGTCGTGGTAAGCGATGTAATCCGGTTTGGTAAGATCTACCCATGGGCAGCGGCAGAGTGAATGGTCTTGCATAAATTGCTTTCTCGATGAATTCTCTGCTAGCAACGAAAACATTAGCCAGGATTTCCTAACGCATCTATCCGCTGCGTTCATTGCGTATTAGAATTTGCGCCGCGGGCTGGTTAGACGTGCCCTAATCGAAGCCATTTCGTCTCCAGCGCGTGATGACCGCGATATGGGGCTGACAAAAATAACACCGAAAAACCGTCGCTTTGTCAACACAACCGGTATTGATAGAGGCTGCTTAAAACAGACTGTGAGTTGAGTTCGCACACTCGATACGGCCATCACTGGCTTGTCCGATTAGCGAAGTAGCCGCAAAGAAGAATACACCTTACGACCGACTGCATACCAGACACACCGCTTAGTTTATGTTATGAGGAGAACTCGTCAATGTCTGGCCAACTCATTTTCGGGGATTTTCAACTTGATTGTTTAAATGACACGCTTTTAAAAGGTGAGGAAACAATCTCCCTTACTCCCAAGGCATTCAGATTGTTACGTTACTTGGCCGAATCTGGGGGCCGTCTGCTGAGAAAAGATGAATTATTGGAAGCCGTGTGGCCGGGTTTGGTTGTGGGAGATGCGGCGCTGAATGTTTGTATCAGCGAGATCCGCAAGGCATTAGGCGATCAGGCGGGTGCGCCGCGGTATATTCAAACGGTGCACAAGCGGGGTTATCGGTTTATTGCCTCATTGGAAGAGGCTCCGCCACATGAGAAACCGAAGACGGTTGAAGAAACCGTATCACTGCAAGGTCGTGACGAGATTTTCGAACGGCTCACAACAGCATACGACAGAGCCAACCAGGGCCGGCGGCAGCTGATCTTCTTGAATGGCGAACCCGGTATCGGCAAGACCAGTGTGGTCGAAGCGTTCTCCGCACGCCTTAGGAGATCGAGAGAAGCCTATATCGGTCACGGATTTTGTGTGGACCATAATGCCACCGCGGAAGCCTACTTGCCGGTGCTCGATGCCTTGGGAGACCTGTGTCGCGATGCGGAAACCGACGATATCATCGCGGTCCTGGAGCGTCATGCACCATCCTGGTTGATGCAGTTGCCGGCGCTTACAGATCACGAAAAACGTCGACGGTTAAGCCAGCAAATGGGCGAGATCTCCCAGGAGCGGATGCTTAGGGAGTTGGCCGGAGCGCTAGAGACGATTGCGAAGCGCAAACCCGTCGTCCTTTTTCTTGAAGATTTGCACTGGAGCGATGTCGCCAGCGTGGATCTGTTAGCTTATTTTGCACAGCGCCCCGAGCGCGCGCGGATTATCATCGTGGCGACCTATCGGCCGGTGGACGTTATCCTGAGACAGCACCCCCTGAAAAAACTCACACAAGCCTTGCTGGCGCATGGCTTGTGTGAAGATATTCCCCTGGAGCTTTTGGATCCAATGGCGGTATACGACTATCTGGCATTGCGTTTTCCCCATTGCGATCAATTGGAGCGGCTTGCAACCAAAATTTTTGAGCAGACCGAAGGGAATCCACTGTTTATGGTTAACCTCGTGACCTATCTTTTAGATCGGAGTTTCATCGCCGCGCAGGATGGCGTTTGGCGTGTGCAGCAGGATCTTGAAACCTTGGGTATTTCCGATAATTTACGGGGAATGATCGTACAGCAATTAGAGAATCAGACACCAGAGAATCAGGAATTGCTGAAAATCATGAGCGTAGCGGGTCCGCGGCCTACGCTGGCCGAAATCGCAGCGGCGGCAGCGTTTTCGGAAGAGGCGATTGAGTCGCGCTGCGAGCACTTGGAAAAATGCAGTGTTTTTATTCGTTTCAGAGGCGTGGAAGAATGGCCGGACGGCACCATGACGGGCGGTTTCGAGTTCAATCATGCTGTGTATCAAAATGTACTCTACGATCAGCTTTCCCCGCTGCGGCGGATGCGTCTGCATCTGGCGATGGGCAAACGTTTGGCTCAAGCTTTTCAGACAGACCATGCCGACCGCTTGTTGGATATGGCCGAACATTTTACTCAGGGTCGGGATTATGAGCACGCCATCGATTACTGGCATCTTGCGGCGGAAACCTCGCTCCAGCGGCAAGCCTATCACGAAGCGGCCACGCATCTGGACCAGGGCTTGGCTTTGCTAGATGGGATCCGTGATAGCGAGCAACGCTTGCGGCTCGAGCTAGAATTACGCATGGCACTGGGACCGGTACTCATCGCAAAACGAGGCAATGCTTCCCGTCGTGTAGGGCAACCTACCGTCGACCTGTGAGTTGTGCGAGCAGCTGCATGAGGATGCACAACTCTTTCCCGCGCTATTTGGCTTACGTTCCTATTACCAGTTCAGCGATCAGCTTCAGCGGGCTCATGATACTTCGCAGCAACTGTTGCAATTGGCCGGACGTACCGGAAATGAAGACCATAGGTTGGAGGCCTATGTGGCTATGGCTAGCACCCATTACTTTCTCGGGGAATTGCAGGAAGGTAATGAATTCGCGGAAATGGGCATCCAGCTTTATGACCCAGTGCGTCATCGTAATCATGCGACCTCTTATGGGCTAGATCCTGGTGTATTTTGCCGTTCTCGCTATGCGCAAGTGTCGTGGTTGTTGGGTTTTCCCGATAGGGCGGTGATGGAGATCGGCAACGCGCTGTCATTGGCCGAGAGCATAGAACATCCTTACAGCTTGATATTTGCCGTTCATAACGCCACTATGATCCATTTATTTCGCCTCGATGCCAAAGCGGCGCTCGCCAGTGCCCATCAAGGATATCGCCTGGCAAATCAATATAATTTTACATTTCTTTTTTGCTGGGCTTCTTACCTCTTAGCCTGGGCGCATGCGCTGGCGGGCGATAGCGAATCCGCAAATAAACAATTGGCGCACGCTCTGGCCGTAAAGGTGCCGGAGTCGAGAACAACGCAGGATTTCATTCAGGTCTATCTAGCAGAGACTTACTACCATCTGGGCATGCCTCTGCCTGGTCTTCAAGCTTTGGATGATGCCGCGTTAAGCGGTCAGGAATTTTTCTTACACCGGAGAACGCTCTCGGCTTCGAGGAGAATTTCTGCTGATGCAAGGCAAACACCAACAAGCCGAAACCTATTTCGTTGCCGCGGTGGAGCAGAATGCCCAGATGAAGGCGGCGGCATTTCGTTTGCGCGCCGCCCTCTCACTGGCCAAGCTATGGCTAGAGGCCGGCAAGACATCGGCGGTGCACAAATTGCTCACGGAAAGTTGCCGATCGATCATTGCTGCAGAGCCAGACCACGATTTGAAATTGGCAGCAGTGCTTTTGGCTGAACTAGCATTGACCACATAGAATCGCGCCTAGAGTGTTATCCGTATCATTGAAACTGTAGAGTATCAAAATCATGTCTTTCGACCTTACCAAACTGCTACGGGAAGCTCAGAGCCAACAGTTCGAGCTGTATGCCGAGCATGTCAATCCGCAGTTTACTAAAGTCTTACGCACCATTGGGTTCGACCGCCAATATGTCAAGGCATCTGGGCCCTACCTTTGGGATGAACAAGGAAATCAATACCTGGACATGCTCGCGGGGTATGGTGTTTTCAATTTGGGGCGTAATCATCCGGATATCAAATCCGCGCTGCAAGACTATCTCGCCGGGGACTATCCGAGCCTCGTTCAGATGGATGCCCCCTTGTTGTGTGGTTTACTGGCGAAAGAACTCAAGGCTCGGATTCCCTATGACCTGGGCAAGGTTTTCTTCACAAATTCAGGAACCGAAGGCGTGGAAGCCGCCATCAAATACGCCCGCTGTGCGACCGGCCGGCCAGGGATTTTATATTTCAATAAGGCATTTCATGGGCTCAGTAACGGATCGTTATCCCTCAACGGGGACCCGTGTTTTCGACAGGGATTCGAGCCACTTTTGCCCCACTGCCACGAAATCCCATTCAATAATTTGGCTGCTTTAGACGCGGCGCTCGCCCAAGGCGATACCGCGGCGTTGATTGCAGAACCGATACAAGGCAAGGGTGTGAATATTCCTTCGCCGGGTTTTTTAGCCGAAAGTGCCCGGCTGTGCCACCAACATGGAGCACTGTTTATTGCCGATGAAGTTCAGACGGGCATGGGCAGGACGGGCAAGTTCCTGGCGATTGAACATGAACCGGGTGTAGAACCGGATATGGTCATCCTCGCTAAGGGTCTATCCGGGGGTTATGTGCCCGTCGGAGCTCTCTTATGCCGCAACGCAATCTACAACAAAGTATTCAGCAGCCTGGACCGTTCCGTGGTGCATTCCTCCACTTTTGGTGGTGGTGCCATGGCCATGGTCGCGGGGCTTGCAACCTTGGCCAGTTTGACCGAGCACAACCTTATTGCACGCGCAGCGGAGCTAGGTGATGCACTGGGAAAAGGGCTATTGGCGTATAAAGACCGGTTCGAGTTGATTAAGGAAATCCGTTTCCGGGGTTTGATGGTCGGCATTGAGTTTGGCTCGCCTAAATCGCTGTCGCTGAAAAGCGCCTGGAAATTCATTCACACACTCGATCTTAATCTTTTTGCCCAAGCCATCGTCATGCCGTTGCTGGACGATCATCACATACTTACCCAAGTGGCCGGTCACAACATGGATACCGTCAAGCTGCTGCCGCCCTTGGTGATTAACGAGCATGATGTACAACGTTTCCTCAAGGCTTTTGAACGAGTGATGCTTGGATTGCACAAGTTTCCAGGGCCGGTGTGGGAGGCTTTGTCGAAAATTGGCAAGTTCGCGCTTCAGAATCAGACAAGCCGGATGGCGGGATTTTAGTAGGTGTTCTGCTTTGAAGTCCGCCATACTCATAGTGTGGGCGAGAGAATCAGCGTTGGCATTTGGGAAATCCCATGTCGCACACTATTTGTTGGAGTCAAAGTGAATGATGTTTCATAACCAGCTCTAATTTTACGCGAAGGCGATTCCAATTTTAAAGGTGCGAATCCATATAACAGATTGATAACCATAAATATGCATGCTAAGGTACACAGCTCGCTAGACGCGAAACTACAATGCTGTAGACGGAATCTTCGAAGTCGCCATATAAAAAATAAAATCGTTTGCCAGCGAAAGATTCCAGGGGGCGAGAATGATCAACCAAAACTTTATTCATAGGGAAAGTGAAGCGATGAGCACTACAGAAAGGCGAAATCCGAATTTACTATTACGAATTTCTAATTTTTTATCCATCCTCTTATTGCTAACTGGTTGTGGTGGCGGCGGTGGTAGTAATGACGGTCCTCAACCCGTAACGAACACCGCGCCCGTCGCGCAAAACGATAGCGCAGCCACACAAGCGAGCACTCCAGTAACGATCAGCGTCGTAACGAATGATTCTGACAGCGACGGCACGATTATCCCCAATACGGTGACGCTCGTTAAACTACCGGCGAGTGGTTCAATCAACAACAATCGCGATGGTACGATCACCTACACACCGAATGACGGCTTTAGTGGCGCCACAGATAGTTTCACCTACACGGTCAAGGATGATGACGACGCAGTCTCCAACGAAGCTACTGTTAGCATCACAGTCAACATTGCGAATACGCCGCCTACCGCGAAGAGTCTTTGCGGAAAAACGCCAGTTAATACCGCATTCACTAGCAACCTGAGCAGTCTGGTCTCGGACAATGAGAGTTCTGATTTCGTTTATAGAATTTTAAGCCAGGAAGCGCCGCTCGGTACCGTCGATCTTTCAGTGGATGGGATGTTGACCTATACGCCCAATCAGAACGCCAGGGGTGAAGATAAATTTACCTACGAAGTGGAGGATCCTGATGGCGGCACGGCGAGCGGTGAAATCAAGGTGATCATAGGCGACACATTTGTTATGCCGTTTGGCGATTCAATCACCGCAGGAATCCTCGGCAATGGTTTGCCACCAGGGACCGAAGATGGCACCACGGTTCCACGGGAACAATCCATGAGAATCGGTTACCGTAAAAAGCTCCATGATGATCTGAATAACCCCACCAATGGCGGTTTTCAAGTCAACTTTGTTGGAGAGCGGCAGGACGGCCAAGGCGCGGGATTATTGGACGATGACCACGAGGGGTTTCCGGGTAGAACAACAGCTCAAGCTGGAGATTTCCTCATGAATTGGCTCAATGACAGCAATAACAATGTAGATGTCGTCTTGATGCATCTCGGTTCTAATGACGTAAACGATAAGGGGTTTCAAGCCGGAAATAGCGTCAGCGACGCTGAGGCCATTCTCGATGACATTCAAGCTTGGGAAGATACTCACCATCCTGTGACGGTGTTGTTGGCCCTTATTACTGACAGGGAAACTCCGGCGTTCCCACAATTTGCGGGTTTTCCCGCTCTCAACCCCAATGTTGAAGCCCTCAACAATCAACTACGCGCCATGGCCAATACACGAATAGCAAACGGCGATAAAATTGTCATTGTCAATCAGCATGATGCACTGAAATATCCTGACGATCTTGATAAGAGCGACAATTCAGATCCTGGAGTTCAAGCAGACATGGTTCATCCCAATCAGGGGGGTTACAACAAGATGGCCGATACTTGGTTAAAGAGCCTCGAGAGTGAAGAAGCCGCAATTCCAAGATGCAAACCCATCACTCCCTAAGCGGGCTTAAAGTAGAGGCTAGCGCATAGATTCCTGCGTTCAGCCCGAAAGCTGGATAAAGCAAGCACACCGGAGCGCTTCGAGCAATCCATTGAAGATCGCAACCACACGAAGGTGGTTGCGAATCATCGCCAAATTCGTATTAAGCTCTCGTCTACGTCAAATTCCTCACATAGCGCACATAGCAAAAGCTTTAAGCGATGAATATTAGGATTTGAATGACTAATCCCAATCTCTAGTTTCTCGGTAAGACGGCTTAAATCTGACTTCTGTCCCACATCTCATCATCCTCCTTCCGTACACGTTGAACTTCGTTCAGTCTCCATTCAGCGCTCTTGGTTTACTATAGTACCGAGATTTGGGGAATGAAGCGCGAATTTGATGGAGGAGAAGTTTCGTATACTATATTCAAACTGTTGTGGCGATTTGTTATTCAGTAGCTGCTCAGTCGTAGCGTGAGACCCATGGGAGAGTAGATGAAGCACCCATTGTTATCGTTATTATTATGTCTATCTCCGCTTGGGACCATGTACCCTGCTTGGGCGGATAATCTAGCTCCGCATTACTCAGGTTCCCCACCCGGTAAATATTCTTCTAGACAAGGAGACACATCGCTCGATGCCGCTGTGACCCAGGTACGCCGAGCCACGCACGGCAGGATATTGTCTGCTGAAACAATTAGCCAACACGGTCAACATGTACACCGAATCAAGGTGTTAACGCCGGATAATCGGGTACGCATCATTATGATCAACGCTGGAAAGTAACCATCAGATGCGTCTGCTCATAATAGAAGACGAAAGTAAACTGCTCGAACAGATTTGCGCACGGTTTGAAAAGGCAGGGTTCGAGGTAGATTCCACCACCGATGGCCGCGAGGGTCTCTACCTAGCAAGTGAATATCCGGTGGACTTGGCTATCGTCGATCTTGGATTGCCCACGCTATCGGGTTTGGAGGTGATTCGCCGTCTGCGCAAATCGGGGAAGCAACTGCCCATCTTGATTCTGACGGCTCGTGGCAAATGGGAAGAAAAAGTGACCGGCCTCGAAGCAGGTGCCGATGACTATTTAGTCAAACCTTTCCATATGGAGGAGCTCTTGGCTAGGGTTCGTGCTTTGCTTCGACGCGCGGCGGGTAGCGGTCAAACATGCCTCAATTATGGCCCCATTAGTCTGGACACTGCTGCTCAGACCATCCAATTGAATAACATCAATTTGGAGCTAACAGCCTTTGAATACCGCTTGCTTGAATACCTCGCCCGGCGTAGTGGCCAGGTGATCTCCAAAACGGAACTCGCCGATACTCTCTATTCCCACGATGACGACCGCGACAGCAATGTCATTGAAGTACTTATTGGCCGATTGCGGAAAAAACTGGATCCCGATCAAAAGCTTAAGCCCATTGAAACCCTGCGTGGGCGCGGCTACCGATTCACCCTCAAGGTTTCGTGATCTCACTCACCACCCGCGTTACGCTCAGTGCTCTGGTATTACTGGCTGTATTTATTACGCTGACTGGTATGACGCTCGAACGGGCCTTCCAGGAAAGTGCTAGGTTGGCCGTTAGCGAACGCCTCTCGGCCCAGCTCTATTTGATCATGGCTGAGGCCGAGTTAAATGAGCAGGGGCGCTTAGTCATGCCAGACAACATGCCCACTGCCCGCCTTGATCTCCCCGGATCGGGTCTTTATGCCTGGATACTGGATGCGAAGCATAATAACCCTCTCTGGCACTCCCCTTCCGTAATTGGGCTGGGTGCCACTCCACCGCAAGTTAACAAACTTTTTGTGGAGCGGTCTATAAACGATCGTCTCTACTTTATTTCGGCATTGAGCGTCAAATGGGAAAATTACGGCAGGAGTATTCCACTTCGCTTTGTCGTCGTTGAAGATACGCAGGCGTATCAGAGTGAACTCCAACGTTTTCGCCATAGCTTGTGGTTCTGGCTCGGTATCATGGCTACCCTGCTACTGTTAGCTCTCGCCATCCTCATGGTCTGGGGACTGCGGCCGTTACGCCAAGCTGCCTCTGAAGTTTCTGCCATCGAAGCGGGGCGACAGCAACGCTTGAACAGGCGTTATCCTCGCGAATTGCAGCAACTCACGGCCAACATCAATACCCTCTTGGCCCACGAGCAGGCCCAGCGGCGCCGCTATAGGGAAACTCTAGCCGATTTGGCTCACAGTTTGAAAACCCCTCTGGCCATTCTCCGCAGTCAAGGAACACCAATCGATGGGAAGATGCTCGATGAGCAAATTACGCGCATGGATGATATTATTCAGTACCAGTTACAACGCGCGGCTAACGCAGGTCGTTCCGCTATGACGGCTCCCATTGCCGTTATTCCAATCTTGGATCGCCTCATCGTTGGTTTGCAGAAGGTACACCATGGGAAAGGAGTGGAGGTTATTCGGCATATTAATGACGAGCCACTTTTCCGTGGAGATTCTGGGGATCTGATGGAACTGCTTGGCAACCTGCTGGATAACGCCTTCAAGTGGTGCCATAAACAAGTTCTTGTCGAGGCGTGCAACAAGGAGAATCAACTCGTCCTGAGCATCGCGGACGATGGGCCCGGCATCGATGAGGATTTACAAATTCAGATACTGCAACGTGGCGTCCGCGCTGATGAGACTACACCAGGTAACGGGATCGGCCTGGCCATAGTACGAGATATCGTCGATGCTTATGGCGGAAGTTTGAAAATGGATAACAGTCGCGGTAGTGGCGTATGTGTGACGGCGATGTTGCCCGGAATCCGTCAGGATTCGCCATTTAAAACGAGGACGCAGAGGGGGTTCATTTTGCGAGCAGCCATCAAACAACTCGACCTAGGCAGTGAATTCTATACGGAGGAGGGGTGTCATATTGTCGAGCTGAGCAACACTTCAGAAGATCCAATGGTATCCATCGCCCAGGCGCGTGTGGAACCTGGGAGAACCACACGTTGGCACCGGCTTCGGGAGATTACAGAACGTTATATCATTATCGAGGGTCAAGGTTGCGTGGAAGTCGGCAATCTACCCCCCAAGGAAGTGAGCGCTGGTGATGTAGTGCTTATTCCACCGATGTGCCGTCAGCGCATAGGCAATACCGGTGCCGAGGATTTGATTTTCTTGGCGATCTGTACACCGCGTTTTCTAAGCACAGCCTATGAAGATATTGAACATGATCCAGAATTGCGCTCGCACTTCGCCGAACACCCATGAACTCAACTAGGACGCTTTATTATGTCCATGATCCCATGTGCAGTTGGTGCTGGGCCTTCCGCCCAGCTTGGTCCGTCGTACAAGCCGGGCTACCGATCGACCTCCCGGTGATACGGATGTTGGGAGGTTTGGCGTCCGATACCGAAGAACCCATGCCCATGCACATGAGGGTGCATTTACAGAATACCTGGCGGCAGATCCAGCGCCGTGTCCCCGGAACTCAATTTAATTTTGCATTTTGGGAGCGATGTCAGCCTAGGCGCTCTACCTATCCCGCCTGCCGGGCGGTGATTGCCGCCCGAGAACAGGGGGCGGGAACTGACGATGCGATGACCTTAGCGATCCAGCAGGCTTATTACCTTCGTGCCCGTAACCCTTCTGAGAAACCAATACTCGTCGATCTGGCCGGACAGATTGGGTTAGATAAGGATCGATTTTCTCATTGCTTGGATACACCCGAAATCGCGGTGCAACTAGCGAAGGAAATTGAATTCACTCGTCAAATCGGCGCTCGTGCTTTTCCCAGCCTGATACTGGCGGATGGTGACAGCTATTGGCCCATCGTTATCGATTACAATCAGCCACAAGCCATACTGACAATTATAAATCAGCTATTGGATGACTATCCCACTTAAACTTTCAATAGACAGATCACCAGCAGGGAAGGGGCTCACCTCGCTTATGGGTTTTTGTGTTTGCTGACGATCTTCACGATTGCCGAAGTTAATCGTGCCAAGTCTTGTTCATCGATGATGTAGGGCGGCATAACATAGACCAATTTTCCGAACGGTCTGACCCATACACCCTGATCGACAAATTGCCTCTGTATGACAGGCAAGTTCACTGCTTGGGTGAGTTCCACCACACCGATTCCTCCCAATATACGGACTTCAACTACGTGGTCGAATTCTGCGCAGGGTGCCAAGTCCTCTCTAAGCTGGCATTCAATACGCTTAATACGGGATTGCCATGGACTTTCTAGTAATAACTCGATGCTGCTTTGTGCAATGGAACATGCCAGGGGATTACCCATGAAGGTGGGGCCATGCATAAAGGCCCCACCCGCCTCTCCGGAGGAAATCCCATCACTCACCTTGTTATTTGTCAAGGTGGCCGCCAAACTCATATACCCTCCCGTCAGTGCTTTGCCCAGACACATAATATCGGGAGCAATATTGGCCTGTTCACAGGCAAAGAAGGTTCCTGTGCGGCCAAATCCGGTGGCGATTTCATCCAGGATCAACAGCACCTGATACGCATCGCAAAGTTCGCGTACGCGCCGAAGATAGTGCGGAGAGTAAAATCGCATTCCCCCAGCGCCTTGGACAATGGGCTCCATGATCACCGCGGCGATGTTCGTATGATGATGACGCAGTAGCCTATGGAATCCAGTAATATAGCGCTCGTCCCAAGCCTCATGATAACCGCACGCGGGGGCCTCCGCGAAATAGTGTTGAGGCAATACCCCCGTAAACAACCCATGCATGCCGGTGATGGGATCGCAGACCGCCATGGCGCCGCATGTATCGCCGTGATAACCCGAGCGAACGGTAAGCAATTTGTGTTTTTCAGGGAAGCCCTGTGCGTGCCAGTACTGAATGGCCATTTTGATCGCCACTTCCACGGCCACAGAACCGGAATCGCTAAAGAACACCTTTTGGAGGGGCTCTGGAGTGAGTTCCACTAACTTCATAGCCAAGTCGACCGCTGGTTTGTGAGTGAGGCCACCAAACATGACATGCGCTAGAGTATCGATTTGCTCATGAGCGGCGGCATTGAGCTTCGGGTGATTATATCCGTGGATCACAGCCCACCAGGAAGCCATGCCATCGATGAGTTCTCTACCATCGGCAAGCTTCAAGCGCACACCCGAAGCGGATACCACCGGGTACACTGGATGCGGGTTGACCATAGAGGCATAGGGGTGCCAGACATGATCATGGTCAGCTTGCAGCCAGGATATTGGGGATAAGACGTCCATGCTGATGTTATCCGATCGAGGCTAAGAACAAAGTCCTATCTTCAGTGAGGCCGCTTTCTGCAGAAAAAAGTAAGATCGTTCTGAATGAAATCAAGCAAGCACTTGGCGCTCGGAGAATATTGCAGAGCCAGCGCCGCTTGAAGCAGCTCTTCCGCTGCGAAAGCATTTTGATCGAGGATTTTTTGTACGGCGGCACGCTCCAAGGATTGGATCTGCTTCTCGATCTGTAGCAATCGATGGAGATCCATGCCACAACGCCGGCAGTTACTCCCACCCTGGTAACGGGCTTTGCAGTTTGGGCAACGCTCCATTAGCTCAATGGTATTCTTGTACGAAATCAGTTTTGGAAGTTCTAACAATAATTTCAGCGATCCACAAACATCGGTGCTCTAAATCACAGTATCGAGCATTCATGATTCTAAATAGTAGACGAGGTCGGTCAGTTCATCCGTCGCCTTTTGCAGAGTATCAGGATCCTTGGCTTGGAGGGCGTCGTTGACCATTTCGACTAAATTCACCAGGTCTTCACGGTCTTCATCGCTGGCGTTTGTCATTAGACTCTCGGCTTTTTCGATTAAAGCTTGAGCTCTGATTTGGTTGTCATCGCCTCGAGGCTGGGGGTTGGTCGGTTGTCCCTGTTCATTAAAGAGGAAACTCACCCGTTCCTTGGCAAGTTCCAGCTCTTCGTTGTTGAATCTCGAAATTGCATTGTCGATCCGAATGCTTCTTTCTAATCCGGTCTCCTTTTCTTGGGAGCTAACATGCAAAATCCCATTCAGATCCAGGCTGAAGGTGGTGAGAATGGGATTGCCTTGAGGCACGTTTTTCAGTCCTTCGATCAGGAAACGTCCTATTTCGGTATTATTTAAAGCGTCTTCATCTTCGCCCTGATACACCATGATCTCAACCGCTTCCTGGCCATCGAAAACGGTACTGAAAACCTCGCTTTTGGTGACGGGTATCGGTGTATTTTTGCGAATCAAGGGGACAAATTTATAGGGATAGAGCTCCCCTTTAAATTCACTCAGTGCGCTGGTGCCAAAGGTGTAAGGCGTAACATCTACCAGCACGCTGCCAACTTTTAGCCCCGCAATAATCGCGGCTTGAATCGCTGCGCCGGTAGCCACGCAAAGATCCGGATCGATCTCACTTCGAGGTTGTAAGCGCAATTCGTCTTCTAGGCGCTCTGCAATGACGGGTGTACGTGTCGATCCACCGACCAGCAATACCTCTTGCAAATCGGAAACTGTCATTTTGGCTCCGTCCAGAGCAGTGTGTACTGCTTGAAGCGTTTCATCAATAAACTCGCTAATCATTTCCTCGTAGTCATGGCGGGCGAACTCCATCGATAAATGGATGGGAACCCCATCTTTTTCCAGCAGGAACTCTTCCTCAATCTGGGCATAAGGTTGATCTGAAAGCCTAATTTTCGCTGTTTCCGCGGCTTGTTCGATGCGGGCCATCGCCTGACGAGATGCGTCGACATCTACCCCATGGGTTTGTTTTATATGTTCCTCGATATGCTGAACAATTTTCCGGTCGAAATCATCGCCTCCCAAACGATTATTGCCGTGGGTAGCCAAGACTTCGACCACGTCTTTCTCCATACGTACCACCGAGACATCGAAGGTTCCGCCACCCAGGTCATAGACTAGGATATTCTTGGGCTCCGGATGTTCGCTGTCGTAGGCTAGCGCGGCGGCCGTCGGCTCGTTGATGATCCGTACGACATCCAGGCCGGCGATGGTGCCGGCCTCTCGGGTCGCCTGGCGTTGGGCGTCAGAAAAATAGGCGGGTACGGTGATGACGGCCTTGCGGATGGTTTCACCCAGATATTGTTCACTGACTTGTTTGAGATGCTTTAGAATAATGGCGGAGATTTCCTGGGGGGTATACTCCTGTGCCCCCAGTTTAATATGGGTATCGCTGCCCATTAGACGTTTGACTGAACGGATGGTGCGTTCCGGATAAAGCACGTACTGATTACGCGCGGTTTCCCCTACCAAGAGCTGGTCATCTGCTGAGAGCCCGACCACGGAGGGTAACAATTTGTTGCCGTTGTGGATCGTAAGCACTTTGGGCTGTCCATCTTGCACGAGTGCAACTTCAGAATTAGTGGTTCCCAAGTCAATGCCGATAATGACTTCTGTCATGATGAGGCCTCAGTTTTATTCACAATAACATCAGCGATTCGCAGAATGTCGTTGTGCCGTCGATAGCCCTTGCTGAGTTCGGCTATCACTTGGCCATTCTGCCGGTCGGAGTGGTGCTCGACTTCGCGAACACGCATCGTTTGAGGATCTAGACTCGCTCCCATCACCTGAATGGGCTCGACTTGATAACGCATGAGCAGATCATCCAAGCGACGTAGGGTAATCTTCTGGCCCTCAGTCATGCTCAGTAAAAATCGCGCATTGCGTGGGCTGGTGCGCGCTAGCAGGTCCGGTCGGTACTGATTCATACTCTGGATACCTACTTCGATGCGATCACGAACTTCAATCAGTTCCAATAAAAGACTCCTTTCGGTTTGGGCTCGGATATTTTCTTTGGCTTCGTTGCTGTGTTTCAACTCTGTTTCCAAACCGCGTTTGCGGGTTTCCAGGCTGGAAACGAGTTCGCGAATTTGATCTAACGCACTTTTGAGTTGGCGGGACTCCAGGCGGACCTCATTTTTCAGTGCGGCCAGTTCAGTGAATAAGGTGAACAAATCCACGGTGGACACTGATTCGCTGGCTACCCTTTCGTTTGACTCTTGGACGGCTTCTTCGTCCTGCTCCAAATAGTCGCGAAACTTTTGCAGCAAGTACTCCCTGGGATCAGCCTTCATTGCCGGATAAAATCCTTATCTATTTAAGCCGAGGATTAGACTTGGCGGCTTCACCCAAACCTTTTTTCAGCAATTCCTGAAACGTTCGCAGGTCGAGCCGCCGTCCTGTTTGAGGTTGCGGCATACCTTGATGGAGTAGATCTTCCGGGGTGGGTAGCTCGGTGTTGAACAATTCATATTGCAGGCGTAACTTTTCTGTCCTTAGGGTTTCGTAAGCCTTACGTACGGCTTGGAAGCGCTGTGCATCGTGCTCGGGAGGACAATCGCGGATCGCTTGTAGATAAGCTTGATGAATGGCCTCGTCCCCGGCGTCGTGGGCAACATTGAGAATCAAATAAGGATCATGCATTGCCATTTAGAACAAGTCATACTGTTTGCTAGGCTTATCGCATTCCTGATGATCGTCTTCGGATTTAGACTTTCTTGGCGTGCTCCTTGATTTTTTTCCACGCCGACCTCCTGTAATCTTTCTCACAGCCTCATCCGGACTTTCTCCTCTCGCCATGGCTTCAAATGCCTCCCGGATATTGTCATCTCCCAACTCCTGACGGAAAACCTCTAATTCAGGTAGACCCAAGCTTTCAAGTAGATCTAAAAACCCTTTAGTACCCAGTTCGCCCAGCAACTCTTCCAGCCCTTCTGAAAGATCATCGTCTGTGTGTGTCCGGTGCGCGTTATGCAATTTGGGCTTGCCAAAAAAGCGGGGACCTTGCAGCAATTCAACAATTCGGTGGACGGTACGCAGGTCTCCTTCATCCCGCGCCCGTTCGAGGGCGATTTCTAGGGCCCGAATGTCGGTAACATTGTTGATATAAATCGGGGCATCATAGCGATGATACACAAACAAGGGACGCTCCGGCCAGCGTTTTAGGGCTGCTTGAGCAAATCGCTGGCGTAAATCAAATTCCTTGAGGCGCTTTAGTGTCTCGCAAATCAAGCTCATTTCCACTTCAGTATAAGCTTCGCAGATGGCTTGCCTGAGCGGGATTTGTAATTTGTCTAGCGCTTGCTTTGCCTCATGGGCTTCATTCTCAGATATCTTCTGGAGCGAGTGCATCAGTTCCATCACTTGTTGTCGGCCGTCATTCGCATTGGGAGGCTGAGCCAAGCGTAGTAGTTGAGTCGCATCGGTTTGAAGACGTTGTCCTTCCATCAGTAATAAAAAACGGCTTTTTAGTGAATAGTCCATCTGTCCCATAGCCACTTGCAGCCGTTTGCGTCCCAATACAGGATTGTCTCTGAGCTCCATGATCCCGCGCATTAATTCAAGCTGCAGCCGGGCCGATTCGCTGGGATCCCATTGCGCGGCCTGATCAAGTTCTTTGAATGCTAAATCCGGTTTGCGTTGCTTGATTTGCTTACGGGCATGGGCGATGTGGGCATCAAATAAAATCCTGCGCACTCTAGAATTGATCGGATCGATTTCCAGAACACGTTGGGCGAATTGCACGGCTTTCTTAAAGGCACTGCTGGCGAGCGAGGTTTCGACAACTTCCAGCAGGATCTCGATGTCCTGTGGATAGCGGTTTAAGGCCTGTTCCTGAAAACGTCGGGCTTGTTTAAATTGTCTATTCTCTCGGAAGAGTTGAATGAGACGCCGATAAGTCGGCGAATCATCCGGATCCGCTTGCAGGCTTTTCTCTAGGACTTCGGCGATCAGCTCCCAATCGAATTCTGCTTCCTCTAGCAAATCGGCGATTCTTCTGAGAATAAGCGCAGCCCTCAAAAGGCTAGAGGGCGATTTACCATCGGTTTGCCTAGACAAAGCCTCGAGGGCTTCATTCCAAGCCTGGTAAATGTCGTAGGGATCAGCAAGTAGTTTTTCTTGCAACAACGCTAGGATACGGGATTTATGGAACTGCGAAGGTTCGCCGAGAGCCTCGTCATGCACGCTAATCCCGTCCGGGTATTTCACCAACACCCGGTAGGCGGCTTGCTGGGCGTATTCAGCCCCTAAATGTGCTTGTTGCTGTATTAAAAAACGAAGTAGAAATCGCTCGCCCCGGGATTGATGTAATGTAAGCAGCCCATCAATGAACCTACGATGGCTCTCTGGCCACCCTTTGAGGGCCAAGGCATAGCTTCTTTCGACTGGGTCTAGCGGTGCCAGATTGTTTAACAGGGCTTCACCCTCCTGGTTCACCCCCAAGGCTATCCGCGCAAGCGCTGCAAAAGGTGACTGACACTTTACGCGCTTCAGAGTTATTGCCGCTTCGTCCGGCCTATCAATCAATTCTGCTAGTCCCTTAAGGAGGATGCGCAAATCGCGGTAGGGTGAACGGAAAGAGATCTTAGCCAAGGCCGCCCTCAAAGCGGATTCGTCAGTATCGCAGTACGCTTGTAGGGCTTGGGTGGCAATTGTGTAGTCGCGTACGACTGGATCATCTTCCGGCAGCGCACCCACTATGAAATGCTCACCCGAGAGCGCCAACGCCGCCAAATGGATGCGGAAGGAGGCGGTTTCCGACTCTAATAAGTTCGGTTCTTCACCGAAGTGCTGAAGCGCTTGATCCGTTAATCCTGATTGCAGTAACCACAATAGATAGTGAAAGCTGACGAGAGGTTTGTTGCAGGTGTGCGCTCGATTCTGCCATAAGGTGACAGCTTCTTTAAACATTCCCTTGTCGGCTAGCTCCCAGGCACGGCCCTCATAAGCCAGGGCCAGATTGTCCCTCCAGTCCTGACGCGACTCTAGACTCAGCAGCGATTTATAGGAAGAAATCGCTGCTTTAAAGTGACCTTCCCGGAGCGATCTAAGCGCATGAGCTGCTTGAAATTCAGGCGAATGCGAGGTCTGTAAAGGTGTTTTATGGCGATGTCTGCGCTTCTTAGCCATGAGCGGGAATTATATCGTACTGGAATCTTAATCGTTATTGGAGGATAACTGAAATCGGTTTATTTCCCATAAAACCTTGCCCTGACCAAACCAAACATCTACACATCATTGTAGTGCTTATCCGCAGTACGTGCAAAGCCAGCCAATGGTAAAAAAATGAGCTTAGGATTCAGACAGGCTACTTCTCCCGATAATGAATGATTTAAGAATAGGCGATTCAACGCCAATGCTCAACACACGCATTCACTGGATTGAGGGAATCGCACGACTCGGTTCAGGGCGCTACAACTCATTCAAACAGTATTTCTATCGAAATCCACTCAATGTCATCGGATACCGAATTGCTGGTTCGATGCATAAATGCTCGCCCCACAGACGAATCAAAACTGTTTATCGCCGCGTCTATTGGTTCGATATTTTCAATATCTAATTTGCCGAACCCAACTATAAAGCACCACCCCAAAGAGGAGTGATCACGTCACAGTAGCTAAAATAAACTTCAACTATATCAGTTCGCATACGGCCTGATGCGCTGCAACATGGCTTTGAATACCTTTGGATTGCCGGCCACAATATTGCCGTTCTCCATAAAGGCGTGACCCCCGCTAATGTCGCCGACCAAACCCCCAGCTTCATGTATGAGCACCACACCCGCGGCCATATCCCAAGGGCGCAGGTTAAATTCCCAGAAACCGTCCAACCGACCGGCAGCGACATACGCGAGATCGAGGGCGGCCGAGCCGGCGCGGCGCACGCCTGCTGTGTTTTTGATTAATACCTTAAGGGTTTCTAAATATGCCTCAAGATTCTGATCTGCGCGGTAAGGAATACCTGTACCGAGCAATGCGCCACCCAGTGTAGGCAATTGACTGACCCGTAACTTATGATTATTCAGCGTAGCACCTTCACCTCGACCCGCGCAAAACATCTCATCCTTAAAGGGATCATACACGACACCCAATTGTAGCTGGTTTTTGTATTGAAGGCCGATTGATACGGCAAACTGGGGAAATCCGTGAAGGTAGTTCGTGGTACCGTCCAAAGGGTCAATGATCCACTGATAGTCGTCATTCTGACCTCGGCTGCTGCCACTTTCCTCCGCTAATATAGCATGTTGGGGATGGCCGCGCCGAATGATACGAATGATCTCCTGCTCTGCCATGTTGTCCACTTCACTTACAAAGTCATTGCGTTGCTTGCTACGCACCGACAGGGTTTCGATTCGGTTATGGTAACGCATGATAATGGTACCCGCAGCGCGGGCAGCGGAAACTGCAATATTAAGCAGTGGATTCATGGTTGTCTGTCCTGAATCATATGGCAAGCAATAGCGATGTCGGCTTCTTCAGCGCCAATCTAACCATAGTAATTTAGTAGATCTACGGCTCGAGTATATGTCATGCGACCTGCCAAACTAGTTTCTGTGGTCGGTATAGAGAATCGGCATGAGCAATCAATTCAGGGATGAGGCGACGTGATCCGATGCGAATAGTTGAGTGCTTTCGCCGGCTACCTGACAATACTACTCATCTAAATTCTTAAGATACCAAGTCCAAGCATGCCGTTTACAATTAGATAAAAAGCAACAATATAGCTTAGAAGTCTCGGAACTAGAAGAATAAAAATTCCGGCAAGGAGAGAAATAAGAGGTTGTAAGTGTATGATATGCATTGAATTAGCTCTGGGTACGGACAGTACTTTATTGGGAATATTAGCCTTCTGCAAGCTTACGGCTTAGTTACTAGGCTGCACGGCATCTAGTAGCGAGTTCCCCACAGTTCTCTTGACAGTTACGGCTCATTACATACAATACTGCTCAGCAATTTGCGGGAATAGCTCAGTTGGTAGAGCACAACCTTGCCAAGGTTGGGGTCGCGAGTTCGAGTCTCGTTTCCCGCTCCAATATTTTTAATTTCCTGCTCTAAGAACAACTGAAATTTTCCACCCGACACTGAAGCTTCACGCACAGAGTGTATGTATCTACGGGCAGCTCCCGGAAACTGATCTCGTACCACGTCTGATCCGAGGGAAATACAACATGAGGTTTGAAGTAAGCGATGCGTGCTGCTTGAGGGAATCGCCCGCATCTGGATATTGCTCCCATGCAACAAGGCTAGGTGGCAGAGTGGTCATGCAGCGGCCTGCAAAGCCGTGGACGCCGGTTCGATTCCGACCCTAGCCTCCATCAATCGTTATCCCACCGGTGTAATTTCCCTATAGGCACTTCGCATCACTTCATCGTTCGTGAGTAGTGTTTATTGATCGAGAAGGATTTGTATTGTGAACATGGCTTCGAACGAATTTTGATGATGCGGTAGTGTACCGGCAATTACTACACCATGGATTGTTATTGTTCCTCATATTCTTTTTTAAATTCTTTATTCCCTAGGTCGATACCCAGCCTTTGATTTGTGCGGTTTACACTGAATTCAAAGCAGTAGCCTCTGTGTTGCACACTGCTTTGAATACTCTCCCCACGAATCACCTATCGATTTAAACTTTTTAAAAATACAACTATTGTAAAGAAGCCGTCAGGTGTGTACAGCTACTGGGGTCTTCGGTACGAATCCTCCGCAGGGCCTCCCGTTCGAAAGCCAATACGGTCGTTTCAAGGTGCGTAGTCTGGAGCAGGCGAACCAGAGGATTGTTAGTGGCTAATTCAGACTTGCAACGTACGATTGTGCATCCTGTTTGCCCGGTTTCGCGATTAGAAGAATTCGTTTTTTCGAATGTCCATGTGAGGCGAAAACTCTTGTCCTCAGCTAATACTGTAATTTTACTGTAGGGCTCAAGGGTTGTGTGGGTCGAAAACGTCTTTCGAGCAAACAATACGCCCGGAAGCCCTACAGTTTGTTCCGTGGTATGGCAAATTTTTTCACCGTCGAATTCCAGCGCGGAACGCTTGGCATCGATCCATCCTGGCACAAATTCCTGATAGCGCTCCACATTGGCTACGAGGCAGTATACCAATTTAAGATTGTCTACTGGGATCGTGCGTTCTAACAGTTGATCTGCGATAAAACTTGGATTTTGAAAACTAGACATGACACTCCATCTTCCAGCTACACACAAAACACGACAGCTATCGCAGTGAACCCTTCAACCGGCCCGGTTGGACTGATTTCATTGCGTATCTGTTGTACTTTGGCATCAAATAATCCCCAAGATTCATTCCCCGACAGACGATTTTTGATAGCCACGAGCTGCCCGTTTGCGTTCCGATTCATGTAGTAGTTTTTTTCTAATCCGAACTTGTTTAGGTGTAACTTCCACTAACTCATCATCGTCGATAAATTCGAGTGCTTGTTCGAGTGAAAGTTTAAGCGGCGGGGTTAGCAAGATATTCTCATCACTGCCCGCGGCACGAATATTAGTCAATTGCTTGGCTTTCAATGGATTGACCACTAAATCGTTTGCCCGGCTGTGGATTCCCACAACCATGCCCTCGTAAAGCTCATCCCCCGGACGGATAAACATCCTTCCCCGTTCCTGCAGATTATATAGGGCATAACCCAAGGCTTTGCCGGTAGCGTTGGCGATCAAAACCCCATTTTTCCGCTGACCAATCGTGGTTTCTTTGTAAGCACCGTAATGATCGAATATATGGTGTAGTATTCCAGTACCTGAGGTTGCCGTCATAAACTCTGTTTGAAAGCCGATCAAACCGCGGGATGGCATAATATAGTCCAAGCGCACCCGTCCCTTACTATCGGGTAATACGTCCAGCAGCTCACCTTGGCGTTCACCCAATCGTTCCATCACCGCGCCCTGATGCCGATCTTCGATATCGACAGTCACTACTTCATAAGGCTCGTGTTTGGTTCCATCGATTTCTCGTATGATGACTTCGGGGCGAGAAACTGCGAGTTCATAGCTCTCACGACGCATATTTTCAATCAATATGGAAAGGTGCAACTCACCCCTTCCGGCAACTCTGAAGCGATCAGGATCATCGGTATCTTCCACGCGTAGCGCTACATTATGAAGCAATTCCTCCTGCAGGCGTTCCCGCAACTTCCTGCTAGTAATGAATTTTCCGTCTTTACCCGCAAACGGTGAGGTATTGACTTGAAACGTCATAGCAACGGTGGGCTCATCCACGTTCAGCTTAGGTAATGCTTCCACATTATCTGGGTCGCAAACGGTATCTGAGATATAGAGTTCTTCCATACCGGTAAACGCGATGATATCTCCCGCTTGAGCCTGAATTATCGGTACACGCTGCAGTCCTTCGAAACCCAAAAGTTGGAGCACGCGGCCTCTTCGCACATTGCCCTCACTGTCGAGAACTTTAACGCTGGTATTGGGGCTAATCTTCCCGCGAGTGATACGACCGATACCAATCAAGCCGGTATAAGTACTGTAATCGAGGGAGCTGATTTGCAACTGAAAAGGCCCCTCTGGATCCACCTTTGGTGGCTCAACATGCTGGATAATTGCCTCAAATAGTGGGCACATGTCGCCGCTACGTGCGTCGGCTTCCAAGCTAGCATAACCTTTCAGCGCCGAAGCATAAATGACGGGAAAATCGAGTTGCTCGTCGTTAGCGCCTAGCCGATCGAATAGCTCGAAGGTTTGGTCCAATATCCAACTGGGCCGGCAGCCTGGCCGGTCGATCTTATTGATTACTACGATCGGGCGAAAGCCCATGGCAAAGGCCTTTTGCGTCACAAACCGTGTCTGCGGCATCGGTCCCTCTACGGCATCGACTAATAGCAGCACGGAATCAACCATGGACAGCACGCGCTCAACTTCGCCTCCAAAATCGGCATGACCTGGTGTATCAACAATATTAATGCGATATCCATGCCATACGATGGCTGTGTTTTTAGCCAGGATTGTAATGCCTCGTTCCTTTTCCAGATCATTGGAATCCATCACCCGCTCGGGTGGAACAGCTCGGTCGCCGAGCATGCCAGATTGCTCCAATAACTTATCGATCAGCGTGGTTTTGCCATGATCGACATGCGCGATGATCGCGATATTCCTTAGCTTATGGATCACAGCTGAACTTTGTCGAGTGTTATAGATATAGTGTTATAGATATTCATTAGAATTTTATCGAAGCTTTTAGTGTGCGACGTTTGGAATTCTCAACCGATACGGGTTAAGAAATCACCGCGAGAAGGTCCACCTTCCCGTCAGATGTAAGCCTTTGAAAACTATGATTCTTCAATCTGAGAAAGGCCACTGCGAACGAAGTGCTTGGGCATTTTTCAATTCACACTGGATATCCATTTTCTGACGGCATCTGCAAATAATATCCTTGCTGGTCGAGGGATTGGATGACGTCAGTGGCGCTGACTACCGCTAGCTTACGTTCGGGAGTCAAATCAAACTCCAGGGCCAATTCCGGTTTTCCGAACAACTTCAGCAAACCGGTAGGGACTTTTGAGAAGTCGTCTTGTCTGGACAAATAAAGATAGGCTGCAGCCTTTTTAGGGCTTCGATAGACGAAACATTGCATTTTTACGTGTCAATAAATTCCGGAGATTAGCTGTTTGTTGGGTTCTAAGAAACCCAATACCTCAGTGAGGCTTCAAAACCGACCGTATGCACATCTACTGATTTGGCACGGTTGAGCTCGTCGAATTGGTGCTATGCACAACATCATATACACTCACAGCGGCAATGTCAGCAAAGTTATATTGAAAGGCAACTAATCCGCTCTCATAAGGCATCTCTATTGATAAGGATGTGTCATCGCTGCGGATGAGTTTACCTTCCTGTTCATGACCTTGTTTGGTTTGAATTCTAATTGTCTGGCCGTCATGTCCAGCGATGTCATCTAATGGAATTGGTTTAAGCTTATACTTCAACTTTGGCACAGACTGGGCCGATACTTTAACATCTTCTTTGGGAGGTAAGGGCTCAACCGGAAGCGGTGTACTAAAATCCTCTCCAGCTAGGGGATTGTATGTTTCTCCCTCCGGTAAGCTTACCTTGCTGGCTTGCGCGGCGTTTGGTAGCGGTTCGTTTGGGGGTACGGCCGAAGGGACATTGGTCATGAGCTTGGTAACTTCGGCGTGAACCGGTTGACTTGTGAGCTTATGGGACAGCTCCAAAACATCGTTTGAGGCTCCTCCGTAAAAGGCGATTACCGCTACAAGAAAACCAATAATTGACAATAGAAGGCCGTTGCGAATTTGTGACTCGAACCAGTTAATGCTAGCGTATATCGGGTAAACAAGCGGTAGCACAACAAGAGTAATGCCCCACATAAAATGCCGTCTGAACGCTGATAACAAGATCATTAGAAAGCCGAGTAAGAACACAAGCAGTCCAACTGCGAATAAGAATTTCATGATGTATGCTTCCTCGTTCGAAGACGCTTTGTTGCGTATTGGCCAGAGTTTTTGTACGTCGGGACAAGAGCGCACACCACAGACAGGCACTCTCGTCGTTCTATATGAAGGGCGGTTATCTCAAGCGGAGGTGGATCGGAGCTCCCAGTCCCAAGATTTATTAGCCAAAGCGAATCAACACCTTATAGACTAAGATGCTGATCGTTTCTGACCGCTCAATCTGTCCAGCCGTAGGCGCTCGCGTTCATCAAATAGCCGATGAGAACCTAACCAGACCGCACCTAAGGTACCGAATCCGGTACCCGCGACGATCATAAACATCACCAAGATCTGATATTTAACCGCTTCCATGGGTTCACTCCCCGCAAGGATTTGACCCGTCATCATCCCGGGTAAGCTCACTATACCAGCAGCGGCCATCGAGTTGATAATGGGTATCAGACCGTTATGGATACTTTGCCGGCGAATATTGCTTAAGGCTTGTTGACCACTTTGGCCAAGCATCAGACGCGCTTCGATTTGCTCGCGTTGTTGTAAAGCCGAGTTGGTCAAACTATTTAAAGCGAGTGCGATACCCGTCATCGTATTACCGAGGATCATCCCCAGCAATGGTATGGCGTAACGCGGCTCGTACCAGGGTTGCGGACGGATGATTGTCCATAGAACCAACAGTGTAACCACGAAGGATGACACAAACATGCTAGAGGTGCCTAATCCATACCCCCAAAATCCGCTAAAATGTTGCTCTTGCCTGATCATCACTTCTCGGCCTGCCATCAGCAACATTAGACAAGCCATTGTTGCAACCCACGCGAAGTGTATATGGGTAAACAATACTTTCAGTACTAATCCCACCAATAGAAGTTGTACCGTAGTGCGTATGGCTCCGATTACTATTGATCTACCTAAACCTTGACTCATCCTCCAAGTCATCCCGGCTAGTGCCAACACTAAGCAAGCGGCAATCGTCAAGTCGGTGGCATCGAGCCTAATATTGTTCACAGAAGTACTGTTAAACGGTTAATCGACCATCGATGAGGCTTGCCACACGATCGGCAATACGATTGGTTTGAGCTAGGTCGTGGGTAATCCAGAGTGCACTGGCTTTGGCCGACTCGAGGTATCTATCGATCAAGGCTTCGACTCGCTCGGTATTCTGGTTATCCAAGTTGGCGGTTGGTTCATCCAAGAGTAAGACTTGTGGCTGATTATTTAGAAGCCTCAATAAGGCCAATCTCTGACGCTCTCCACTGGATAAACGCGCCGTCGTCCAGTCAAGCACAATAGAATCGAATCCCAATGCCGCCAAGTCGGAATTTTGGGGCTGAGGGAAATGTTCTCTCACAGTTTCTGCCCACCATTGGGATTCTGCGGGAAGTAGTCCAACCAGTCTCCGCCATTGCATGGGGGAATAATCCACGCGTGACTTAGAATTTAGCCAAATTTCACCTTGATTAGGGTCCAGGTCTGCCACAGCTCGAAGAAACAAACTCTTCCCTGCGCCTGAAGGACCCGTAATGGCAACACACTCTTGTGGGTGGAGAACAAAAGATATTGGGCCTACGAAGGGAGTGACCAGATTTTCAATACGGAGCATTTAGGAAGGAATATTTCTGGGAGGTTCGCCCAGTATAAGCCTACAGGTAGGGGTAACTTCTCTGTACGCAACAATCCCACACCGAAAAAGCGGGCATCCAGTGCCCGCTTTCCAGGTCCATGTTGTGTGTATTAAATGTAGTTTACAATATATAGCCACGCTCGTCATGCAACGACAGGTCCAGCCCTTCGGTCTCTTGCTCCGTATTCACTCGTAGTCCAAGAATGACGTCAATCACTTTAAGAATTATGAAACTCACAACACCCGAGTAGATTAGGGTTACGGCTACGCCAAGTGCCTGCACAGAGAGTTGGCTGGAGATGCTGGTAATACCATCGCCAAAACCCGCTCCCCCGAGATTCTCGGCGCAAAACACCCCTGTTAGTAAAGCGCCAATGATTCCACCTACCGCATGTACCCCAAAGACATCGAGGGAATCATCATAGCCAATGGCCCGCTTCAGCTTGGTGGCCGCGATAAAACATCCCACTCCAGAAGCGAAGCCGATCGCTATCGCACCCATGGGGCCCGCGGTTCCAGAAGCCGGTGTTATAGCAACTAAGCCTGCGACGGCACCAGAGGCAATACCCAATACGCTAGGTTTGCCATGAAAAGTCCATTCTGCGAACATCCATCCCAAAGCAGCGGTGGCGGTTGCGATCTGCGTGACAGCCATGGCCATGCCTGCCGTGCCGTCAGACGCTAACTCACTTCCTGCATTAAAGCCAAACCATCCTACCCACAGCATGGAGGCACCAATCAGCGTATAACCCAGGTTGTGGGGTGACATCATAGTGTGTGGATAGCCATCCCGTTTTCCTAACACTAGGGCTGCAATCAAACCGGCGATACCCGCATTAATATGTACCACCGTTCCTCCAGCAAAATCCAGAATACTCTTACCGCCTAGCCAGCCGCCTTCGCCCCAGACCCAATGGGCGATAGGCGCATATACGATAGTAAACCAAATCGCCATAAACCAGAGTAGCGCCGAGAATTTCATCCGCTCCGCAAAGGCTCCCACGATCAGCGCGGGAGTGATGATGGCGAATGTCATTTGAAAGGTCATAAATACTGTTTCGGGGATAGTACCGCTCAATGAGTCTACCCCAACCCCTTTTAGAAATGCTTTACCCAGCCCCCCCCAATAAGGTCCTGCCCCGCCAAAAGCGATGCTATAACCGTACAAGGCCCAAAGCACGGTTATCAATGCGGTGATTGCAAAACATTGCATCAGCACCGAAAGCACGTTTTTACTGCGCACCATCCCCGCATAAAACAAGGCTAAGCCTGGGATAGTCATGAACAAGACCAAGGCCGTCGATGTTAGCATCCACGCCGTATCCCCAGAATTCAATACGGCTTCTTCGGCGTATGTCACTGCTGGCAGCGAGCCTAGTACTATCGGCAACAATGGGCGAAGAATTCCGCTTTTTATTACTTTTCTCATATAGTTTCTCCTAAATAATTATCTTACAGTGCGTCAGTGCCTGTTTCACCCGTACGTATGCGGACTGCTTGCTCGAGAGGATAAACAAATATTTTTCCGTCGCCGATCTTACCAGTGTTCGCGGCACTGCTGATGGCCTCAATAGTTTTCTCCATGAGGTCATCATCTACCGCTACTTCCAATTTTACTTTGGGTAAGAAATCCACTACATATTCTGCTCCACGGTAGAGCTCGGTATGCCCCTTCTGCCGTCCAAAACCCTTAACCTCAGTTACTGTGATGCCTTGCACCCCAATCTCTGAGAGTGCTTCGCGAACATCATCGAGCTTAAAGGGCTTAACGACCGCTATGATAAGTTTCATATTCAATACTCCAGATTAGAAATCGACGATTTGGATCGAATCCAGCTAGACCCCGCGGGCCGAGAGCGTATAATTCAGATCACTGGCAAGCTATAAGCAACATTTAGTCCATTTTGTTTATCTAATTGTTTATCTAACCAATTATTGAATTGTTGACGTGCCCTATCGCGCGGTATGGTGTAGCTTAAAAACATTTTCGCTGGATATTAGGCACAGATATGGTGCGCCTTTGGTATGGGTATAGGGCAGAGCGTCTAATCGGTGCGGCGTATTGGTAGCAATAGATTTGAAGATGAGAAGCTGTGGGACCTGTCAAAACGAAGGTCCCACAGAGAACATCAAGCTTATCACGGAATCTTCATTCACTCCTGGGCACTCTCATTGCTGATACTCGGCCTTTCTTCCCATTGGGTAGGATGATCTCTCTCCTACCCCAGATAGGTAGATTGCAGAAGAGCTCCCTTGACCTGTTAGATGCGTATGAGAACGCTTGGCCTTGAAGATGAGTACTAGAAATCGAATTCCTTGCTTAGGGATACGGTTACCCTTGGATCATCTAAATGACCCCCATCAAGGTCATTCTTATCGACTGCAATACCAAAATCACCGAGATCGGTAGCTTTGCTTAATTTGAAGCCATAGTGCGTATAGTCATCCAGTGCGTTATCATCATAATCATAGTGACCGACTACAAAAGACACTCCGATATCCTTTAAGCTTTCTCCTTTAAAGAGATCCTCAAAACCAAGTTCTCCATAATAGTAAATATCTTTATCGTCACCGCCGGCGTCCTTGTCTATGGTGTAGTTCACTCCTACTTTCAGCGGCCCCACGCCGCCACTGACATATAGCTCCGTAAAATTCAAATCATCCTGAACCGGGTAAGCGTAGTAAAGCAATCCTGCGTCGTAGCTAAACGCTTGAATCTGTCCAGAGTAGCCGCCATACAGGTCGAGTTCGTAGCCACTATCGCCATCAAAGTCCACATTAGACAGCCAAGTCCCCGCATATAAACCTATATCAGAACTGTAATCCAGACCGCCTGAGATCGCAGCTTGGTCTCTCGTTTGGGTGACACCTCGCCAAATATAGTTACTGGAAAGACCGACATTGCCTGTAACCCCAGCCTGAGCGGGGACATCCAATAGTGCGGAACTGGCCAGGGCGGAGGCCAGGATATAAGTTAACCCTGCTTTACGCATAACTTTCTCCTATGACAGTTATTAATTATTGAATGATCACACTGTCACATATGCATACATCATACCAAATTATATTTATTGATAATTACAGTAAAAAACTGTTTTTGCTAAAATGCAACGTTCTGTTGGTGTGGCGCTACGCACCAACTCGGAGTGGTGTTGCATTATTATGGTGCAGTAGCGCAACCATTTAATTTTAGTAAGGATGGGTTAAACTGACGGCAGAGGGATGACTACACGCAGGCTCTAAATCTCAGGCAAAGAATCAATAAATTGAGAACGGGATATGATTGATACCAAGATACTCGATGACTTTACGCGGAGGATTGCTTCGCTATTGCCGAAAGGCCTCGACGGGTTGTCACAAGAAATTGAAAAGCAATTGCGTATTGGCCTGGAAAACCTATTCGAACAACTCGATCTAGTTACGCGCGACGAATATGAAGTACAGGTCGCGTTATTGGCGCGCTCTCGCGAAAAGCTCAAGGAACTCGAAGCTCAGCTAAGAGTATTAGAGAATGCTTGCGGAATCCCTACCCCTACGGTCACGCCATCAAAACTTATACAGGAAGATTGATTTGTGTGACCCTCTACTGTACAAGCAAATATTCGGTGTCCTAAAACCTCTGCAACATCGATTGTGCAACCTGTGATCCTAGAACAGGAGGGTACTGGGTATTCTCATTTGCAGCTGTCGTCACAAGGTTTTGGGTCGATTGGTGGCGACCGTATTTGTCCAGCAAGCTATCGAACGGTTCGGTTTATCTTAAATGCAATTGAACTACCAGATGATTCTCTTAGGATGCTACTGAATTATCGAATCTTATCCCCATACAGGAAGCTTTGTCACTAGCCATCGTACACACTCGCGCCCAGGAAGGCATCTTCGCGCCCGCCGTGAGCGTGGAGGTCCATCTCGCAAGTGGACTCCCCCGTTTTTCTATTGTCGGCCTGCCTGAAACCACGGTCACTGAAAGCAAAGATCGGGTTCGGGCCGCGTTGTTGACGGCTCATTATAAGTTTCCGGCCCAGCGCATTACGGTCAATCTTGCTCCCGCTGATTTGCCGAAGGAAGGTGGGCGTTTTGATCTTCCCATTGCTTTGGGTATTCTGGCGGCATCGGCACAGTTGCCTAAGGATGCGCTGGATAATTTCGAGTTTATCGGAGAACTCAGCTTGGGTGGTGAATTACGGCCGGTGCGGGGTGTGTTGCCCGTCGCATTGCAAGCAGCTAAGGTACAGCGCCAGTTAGTGGTGCCACTCGAAAACGCAGACGAAGCGGCCTTGGTTGGGGAAGTCTCGGTGCTCGCCGCAGGACATCTGCTGCAGGTTTGCGCGCATATTATCGGCACAGAGACACTCTCAGTGCGGCGCGGTGAAGCGGTAACAAAGGCGCTAGATCATCCCCTCGATCTAGCGGATGTGAAGGGTCAACATCGTGCCAAACGCGCTCTGGAGATCGCGGCGGCCGGTTATCATAATCTATTGATGATTGGCCCTCCAGGCACAGGAAAAACCATGTTGGCTCACAGGATTATTTCTATTCTGCCGCAGTTAACACAAGAACAAGCGATTGAAACCGCGGCGATTGCTTCCATCAGTAGCCAGGGATTTGACCCCAAAAACTGGCTTCAAAGGCCCTTTCGATCGCCCCACCATACCACTTCTGGAATCGCGCTGGTTGGTGGTGGATCACATCCCAAACCGGGTGAAATTTCGTTGGCGCATCATGGTGTATTGTTTCTGGACGAATTGACCGAATTCGATCGGCGCGTATTAGAAGTGCTAAGGGAGCCCTTGGAAAACGGCCGCATCACTATCTCCCGAGCCGCGAGACAAGCTGAGTTTCCCGCTAAATTTCAGCTAATCACTGCTATGAACCCCTGTCCTCAGAGCTTTGATTGCGACCTAGGCGCCAAGTGCCGCTGCACCGCCGAACAGCAGCGCCGGCATCGTGCGCGAATCTCTGCCCCTCTACTTGATCGCATTGATATCCATATAGATGTCCCCCGGATTCCGCAAGATGTTCTGCGTGCAAATAATCAGCCCAACAGGGAAACTAGTGGACAGGTACGGGAAAGAGTTGCTGCGGCGCATCAACGGCAACTATCTAGGCAAGATAAATTAAATGGAGAGCTTGCCGGACGGGACCTTGATATGGTCTGCGAAATCTCGATCGGGGATATCGCATTGCTCGAACAAGCGATGACGCGTTTCAAGCTTTCTGCTCGTGCTTACCACAGAATTCTTAAGATTGCGCGAACCATCGCTGATCTTGATGGGCGTGACCATATTTCCACGGCGCACCTGAGTGAAGCATTATCGTATCGGGCCCTGGATAGATTACTATAGACCAAGCCTAACAATGGTCCCCTCCTGCCTGCTCAACTACTGTCTAGTTAAAAAGAGCCAGCTCGAAGCAACGGGTTTAGAGTTGAAAGAGCTTGCGGTGCCAACTCTTAAGTAACTAGACACTTACGCACATGAACGAATTAGGCTTCTATTATGGTATGGGTCATTTTACCGCATCGGCCATGTAATCCACCGCAGATTTGACGTTCTCATCGGTAAGATCAGCTCGCCCACCTCTGGGCGGCATTGCGCCCTTGCCGCTGAGTGCGAATTTATACATATCTTCAATTCCTTTTTCCAAGTATTTTGCCCATGCTGCTTTGTCACCATATTTGGGAGCGCCGGCAGCTCCAGTGGCATGGCATGCTTGACAGACTGCATCAAACACTTCTTTGCCGCTGGAAAATTTGGGTGCGCCAGAGACCGGTACCCCCTGTTCGGAGGTTTGCGCCTTGCTTTGCGCAAGTGCTTCTGGGGGTACGCTTCCAACATAAACTTGACCAACGGGTTTAATGCGGTCTGCGACAAGCTTCTGAGCTATAGGGTCATCAGAATTGGAACCTCTGCCACTAAATATAAGGGCAAGCACGACACAGATTACTGCGATGACGACTAGCACCCCGATTACGGTTGAAAACTGAGCCATAAGTTGTTTGTCTTCCATAGGATTCCCCCGAATTAAACTAGAAAATAACCGCTTGATACCAAGATTCACTGTAAATAAAACGCGAGGATTATAATGGAATCATAGGGGTGAAACCACAAAACCATGGACGCGATGCTGCTTCATGACTATGCTATTAAGGAATATATATCGGATATCGTCATTGGCTTTATTTACGACAGCAGGAAATTCTGGGGCTGAACCTTCTGTATAAACTAGCTTGCACTTCAAAATTCATTGGGAGGCCTCCTAACGGGCTTTAATTCCAACAGTTCTGCTTGCTGCGATATGAAATTTAACCAAATTGCGCCCGTAGCTCAGCTGGATAGAGCGCTGCCCTCCGGAGGCAGAGGTCAGGGGTTCGAATCCCTTCGGGCGCGCCACTTAATAATCTCAACAGTCCCAAGTTATCCTTGAGGATTGACTCAGCGCGGTAGTCTTCAAAACTGTATGCACTCCCCTCGATCACGCTTCGACAGCCTTACTTACAGATTCTGGTACGGGCGAAGCAGAACTATGTCGGCGACTTCGAAGCGGCGCCTAAGTCGGCGAACCGACCCGGCCCGCAGGCGCGTTATGGAGAGAAACTGCCGGTGATGAATAGCTTCGATCATCCGTATCTGTTCCTCGAGACCGCGGCCAAAGTCGATGGCAAAACCGAGACTGTTCGACTGATTAGCGCCCCAATGTTGTGGAAACCACTGGTCAATCGGGTGTTATTTATCTGGGCATTGACCTCGTGTGGCCCCCTCGTCTTGATGAGTTCTGAGCTGACGATGTCGCCCCGCACCGCGTTGGAGCTCTACTGCGCTCGCACCCGTATTGAAATCATGTTCGCCACTTTGAAACAGCTGATCGGCGCATTCCGCTTTCGCTTTTGGTTAAAAACTTGCCGCGCCATTCGCGCCGTCCCATCGCAAATCGGTTGTTGAAATCGCCCTTACCTTAACATCTGCCCCAGGTTCAAGCCTGCAGGCACGCTTATGACACCTTCGTTCTGTGTGGTGCCATCGCTCAAGGATTACTGTTTGACTAGTTCGATCAGCATCAGTTGGTAAATTTGTTGCTGTTGAATATAGGTCTTATCCTAGCAGACAACTCTTTCAATGGCCATTTCACACCTATCAGCCCGATCTGGCTGACTGATGGCGATGTGGTGCAGCAAGTAGAGGTCGTTTTACACACCATTCCACCATCGGCGCTCGAAGCCAATCCCTCACGATATCCCCGTTGTTATCGGTTGCTATTTTATGGTTCTTTGGTGCATTGAACGCACCCTCCCTAGCTCAGATCACCAGAACATCGCATAATAAATAAGCTTGTTTGCTATTCGGGTTGGCCATCTCACGGCTTGATAACTACGCAGTTTCGCGGATTAGGACAAAGGAGCATTTGTGGACAATAACTGTTACGAATCTTGGACGGTGGGGAGACTCAATGAGAATCAATAGAACGGAGTTCCCGGAGGTTCTGATCATAGAGCCGAATGTATTTAAAGACGATCGAGGATATTTTTTTGAAAGCTATAACAAAAAGCGATTCTCTGAAATAGCGGGAACCGAATGCGATTTCGTGCAAGATAATCACTCCCGCTCAAGTCAATATGTCTTACGTGGGCTTCACTACCAGACGAGACACCCACAAGGCAAACTCGTGCGGGTTATAGCTGGTGAGGTATATGATGTCGTTGTCGATCTACGCAGCGATTCCCCATCGTTTGGCAGATGGTTTGGATTGCGGTTGTCGTCCTCCAATAAACGCCAAATTTGGATACCTGTGGGATTTGCTCACGGATTTCTTGTATTATCAGAAACAGCGGAAGTCCTCTATAAAACCACGGATTATTATGCCCCTGGATTCGAACGCTGTATCCGCTGGGATGACCCCGAGCTAGCGATCAATTGGCCCTTGGGAAAAGCCAGCCCGATACTTTCAGAAAAAGATCAATTTGGACTATCTTTCAAGGAAGCGGAATATCTTTAGAGCTAACGATTTCTAGTATAGCGCGATATATGCTGTCGATCGTTTCCGCTGCAATCAGACGGTAAAAAATAGAACTGCATCTCTCAAAAGCCCCATCATCAGCAACCTCGAAAATCTAGCGCCAGTTTCCGGCAAGATAAATTGATACTTTGAAGGGTAACCCGTCGTCTGCGCTCCCAAGCCGGCAAGCATTGGCGGGTATAGCCCCATCCTCTTTGACCCGACTCCGGATTTGTCGATTGGTATAACCACCAACATTACCACAGCGCGATTCAGTGCGTGACCCCTGCACAACGTCAAGCGGGCTTGGACGGCGAGATCCTGACGCGTCGAAAGGCGGTCTATGCGATGGCCAAAGCGCGACGTCCGGAACGTTGGCGTGGTGAAACACGAAATTGGGAGCCTGTGCGCGTGGTCTATTTGAACCCCGACAAACCACTCGACGGCCAAAGAGGCGACCCTGTGAAAAAAGCAGCATGAGTTATTCCATCGAGGAGACAGATACCTTGACAATTACCGCGGGTGGGTCAACTATTTCCGCGTGGGACGCTCGAGTCGCTGTTTTGGTTATGTGAAGGACTGGGTCGAGAAGAAAATACGGCGCCATCAAATATTTCATCTGTCACTATAATCTCTCAAGAGCGCCAGCATTACCTGTTTAGCTCTACCAGATGCTGTGCCGTTGCAAGCAGCGGTGCAGATTTGAGCAGATCAGGTTCGGAATGCTCGGTGGTGATAACGTTCTACCGCGGAGAATTCGTCGAGAATAAAGCCTTAGACTTTGCGGTTCGCCGCGTGATAGTGTCGGCACATCGCCTGAAGGTATGCGTAACGTTCGTTTTTACCCTTATCGTGGTGTCCTTGCGGTAAGCTGAAATATGGGGTATTAAATCCGTCTCAACGCGCCTTCGGTTAGCTTTTTACGAGTTAATCCGCGAACAATTCTTTTCGTAAAACCCAGGCTGATTTAGCTATGCTTACAGATCCAGTCTTACGACTGGACGATTCAGTCCCCAATAGTATACTTGCTGATGTGCCGTCGGCAGCTGTTAACGGCTGCAAGCAATCGTCAAGAGTTAACTTATTCTAACTGCTTATCGCTAGATCTTGGCGAAGAAAGGTGTCTATCTGAAGCGTGTATTTAGTTTATGAGCCTTCCAACTCACATTCTTACCGTAGTTACACAGGATCAGATCGGAATCATTGCGGGCATCGCGGGTGCGCTCGATGAAGCTGGCGTACGATTAATGGAGCTCAGCCAAACCGTGGTGCGGGACTACTTTACGATTATCTTGGCGATCAGCTTGCCTAAAGGAGGCGACACACAAACACTCAGCACCAATATTCGCCAGCGCATCGGATCGAACGTGGCGGTTACGCTCGTTAGATATGAGCCCACTGGCCAATCCCCACAAAAGGGTGAGCGCTATATCCTTACAGCCACCGGAATTGACCACCCTGGCAATGTGCATACGATTACCGGAATCATTGCCGAGTATGGCGGGAATATAACCGATTTGAGCACGCGCGTAGTCGATAATTATCTGTCAATGATAGCTGAAATCGACGTGCCCGCAGAACTTCTTTTGGATCAACTTCAATCCGCCTTGCAATCTGCTGGCGCTAAGATAGATCTTAAACTACGACTACAACACAATCGATTGTTTATCGCCACTAATGAAATCGCGTTTCGCAGGGTAATCCATGGTACGAGATGATGCTATTTTCGCTACCATACGGATGTTCCAAGAGGAAAACCTGGACGTGCGTACAGTTACCTTGGGCTTGAATTTGCAGGATTGTAGCAGCACTAATCTTGATCTCTTATTGGGCAGGCTCCATACCAAGATCTTCAAGAGTGCTGCTAATTTGGTTCGCGCCACCGAGCATGTTGAAAAATGTTTCGGTATACCAGTAGTCAACAAGCGATTAGCTATTTCTCCCATGGCTAGTGTTGCGGCAGGCCACGGCATCGATGCAATGGTTAAAATCGCACGAAAACTCGATCAGGCAGCGGCGGACGTGGGGGTAGACCTCATCGGCGGGTTTAGTGCCATGGTGCACAAAGGCATGACCTCTTCGGCTAAGGCTTTGATCGATAGCCTACCTGAGGCCCTCGCCACTACTCGGAGAGTGTGTGCAAGTCTAAATGTGGCCAGTACACGCGCGGGGATCAACATGGATGCTGTACTACACAGCGGAATTACTCTGGTTAAAATCGCTGAGGCCGATACGGCACACGAAGGATTTGCCTGTGCCAAGCTCGTTGTCTTCGCAAACATTCCGGAAGATAATCCTTTCATGGCAGGCGGTATCCACGGCGAGGGAGAAGCCGATGCGGTTATCAATATCGGTGTTTCTGGTCCGGGTGTGGTAAAACGCGCCCTGCAACGGCTCATCGAACATTGCGAACATGGGACACCCGCCTCGGGCTTAATTTCTACCGATGAAAGCCTTGGGGCACTCACCTTAGCCGATCTGTCCGAGGAGATCAAAATTACTGCGTTTCGTATCACGCGGGTGGGGGAATTAATCGGTCGGGAACTCGCGCAGCGTCTCGGTGTGCCATTCGGCATTGTGGATCTCTCGTTAGCGCCAACTCCGAAAATCGGCAACTCCATAGGCGAGATTCTCCAAACCATGGGAATAACGGCTGTTGGTGCACCGGGATCCACCGCTGCCCTGGCCCTGCTTAACGATGCGGTTAAAAAGGGAGGTGCTTTTGCCAGCAGCAGTGTGGGTGGGCTAAGCGGAGCGTTTATCCCGGTCATGGAAGACGTAGCTTTAGCAGAAGCGGTTAAAAGCGGAAGTTTGACCCTTGAAAAACTCGAGGCGATGACAAGCGTTTGCAGCGTTGGTCTAGATATGGTTGCGATTCCCGGCGACACTCCAGGTGAAACCATAGCGGCGATCATCGCTGACGAGATGGCGATCGGTATAATCAACAACAAAACCACTGCAGCGCGGATCATACCTGTTCCCGGCAAACGGGCTGGAGAAACCGTGAGCTATGGCGGGCTGTTCGGTGAAAGTGTGATCTTGCCAGTACGAGGTGTGGGATCATCCGATCGATTTGTTCGCTTCGCCGGGCGTATTCCCGCGCCGCTACAAAGTCTGCGTAACTAATTACAGCAGGTAAAATGCAGGTTTTCGTGATGTTATAGATTAGTTACACAATGATGCAATAAACTATATCACCTGGAATGGATGTAACTCACAATCACGGCACCAGGAACACCACTTTGAACTGGAGAAGTACACGGCGAACGCGTTCAGTTTATAGATAACGCGAACAGCGCCGGGGTTATCCCTGATATATTGGCGGATTAAATCGCCATCTTCTAGATCACCTGTCCTTGCGGTGGCACCAGTGAGCAAAGATAAATACAGACGCATTCGATGGTTGATCGCATAGAGACATCGCTTGCTTAGTCTGAGCGGGAAGTGTGCCTGTGGTGAAATCTGTCAGGGTGATGCTGTATTACCACGTAAAAGCAGGAGAACATAGCCAGTTCTGCCAAGGCGCAATCTTCATTATTTGATGATAAGAATCAGGAAAATACACGGTATTCCCACATTCGCTACCGATTTATACCAAAGAACAGAGGTGCTTATGTCGGATGTAATAAGTTAGAGATAATGTAGCCGTCGCCCAAATAGATCGGACATACTTTTAACCTAGCGGATAATTCATTGCTTGTGCAGGGATGCACGACAGTCCACAGTTTTCAATAATTCCGCAACATAAGGAAAAAATTGTAAATGAAATCGAAAGAAATTGAACAATTCCTGCATCAAAACATCCCCCTCACAGTCGCTATGGGCGTACAGGTAATTCGGGCTGATATTGATTATGTCGCTCTGTCGGCACCCCTTGCGCCGAATATTAATCACCGCGAATCCGTTTTCGGGGGAAGCGCTTCCGCCCTTGCGACATTAGCGGCATGGTCGTTAATCTCTGTTAGGCTCGAGGCGGAAGGTAATCCCAGAAAGATAGTCATTCAGCGGGGAGTTTTAGATTATGATAAACCCATAATAGATGATTTCAGCGCGACCTGCTCATTATCGGATATCAACATTTGGCAGCGCTTTATGAAAACATTACGTCGAAGAGACATAGCCAGGATTCACCTGAGTTCGCAATTGCGCTGCAATGGGGAGCTCGTCGGGCGTTTCGAGGGCAGTTTTGTGGCCTTAGAACCCCTCTGAACCGAGCTCTAATACTAATGAATTTAGTATGGTGAATTTGGCGGATGCCATTGGCGTCGAGCGCGATATTGGTAAGTCGGGCAGATTGTTCAAACCACACGCGTACCGGCACGTTGTTACAGCGCTAGAGTGGGAGAGACAACATGGTCCGAGGCGTTTAATATTGCGTAAAACCTGTCTTATGAGCAATTTCTAGAAAGACGTATATCACCTTCGCCAAAACGATGGAGTAAAAATAACCAACAATGTATAAAACTCCAGGCGACCTGCAATCATACAGAACGCCAACACCCACTTCGCTACGGCCGGTAGATGCCCGAAGTTATCTGTCGGACCTACCTCTCCCAGACCCGGACCTACATTAAATACACATGTAGCAACGGCTGTAATAGATGTGAATACATCGACTCCTGTGGCGGACAGAAGCAAACAGGCAATAAAGTTAATCAACCAAGCCAGGTACACCAAGTTGAGTAGGCTTTGTACGGTGACCTCAGGGATCGATTCGCCGCCTAAGCGAAGGGTAAACACCCCTTGTGGCTCGGTTATACGGTGGAATTCCCGGCCGATCATGCGCCCCAAGAGCATAATGCGCGCCACTTTGAGTCCGCCGGCAGTCGAGCCGGTACAACCACCGATGAACATCAGTATAAGCAAAATCAACTGAGCTAATGGATACCAGGCATCGTAGTCCTGGGTCATATAGCCCGTGGTTGTGGTGATAGAAATTACTTGAAATAATGCGGCGCGTACCGCCTCCTCCAGCCCGTAACTGTGCCGCCAAACTAGAACTACTGCGATCACGGCACTTGCACTAAATAAAATGCTTAGGTAAGCCTGCAACTCATAGTCTTTTATTACTGCCTTTGGGTTCCTATCCACCCAGAACCGATAGTGCTGAATGAAACTGATCCCACTCAGTAGCATAAAGATAATAATAATGTACTCGATAGTGGGACTATTAAATGCCGCAATACTGGCGTTACGGGTGGAAAAACCCCCTGTCGCGACCGTCGTGAAGGTATGGCAGACGGCATCAAAAAGGTTCATGCCTGCAGAGTAAAGTGCGAGTATCTCAAGTAGGGACAGGATTAGATAGATCTTCCACAAAGCCTTAGCGGTTTCAACCACGCGCGGTGTTACCCGCTGAGACTTAGCTCCAGAGAATTCTGCCCGGTACAGGTGGACGCCACCCTGGCCTATAAGCGGCAGAATAGCTACACCGAGTAACACAATGCCCATACCACCCAACCACTGAGAAAAACAACGCCACAGGTGAATGGGCGGTGAAAGTGATTCCACCTGAGCAAGCACCGTGGCCCCGGTCGTCGTGAATCCAGAAACCGATTCGAACAACGCATCAGTAAAGCTGGAAAAATAAGGCGAAAAGTAAAAGGGAAGGCTACCGAATACACAGATGCTGACCCAAATCAAGGTGGCTAACAACAGACCTTCTCGCAGCTTGAGTCCGCGTCTGGGACGGGACCGCGACAAACCGAGCAGTAGAAGTACACCTCCGGTAATAGCCGTGACAAGTACCGCTGCTAGCAGCGAATAAATATCCGCTCTACTGCTGAAGAGAGAGTAGCTCAGAGGGATCAGCAAAACACCGGCTAAAGCAAGGATGAATTGGCCCAGTACCCAACCGACGAGGCGCGGTTCGAATACCGATGGTACGAATTTCATTAATTTGAGACGGCGAGAAACTCAGACTCCAGTTCTGGTACACAGCCGCTTAACGTAAAAAACACCACCCGGTCGCCAGCTTCGATCACTGAATCTCCTCGAGGGATTAGCGTCTCCCCTTTGGCACGAATGATGGCAACGACCACAACGCCCCTGGGGAAATGAATTGCTTCTAGCGGATGCCCCACATATTTCGATCGTGCTGGCGCGACCAACTCGATGGCTTCGGCTTCCTCGCCACCGAGTGTCCGTACGGATAACACTCCCCCCTTACGTACAAATTCCAGAATAGCGTCGATGGTCTTGATGCGTGGGCTGACAGTAGTGTTGATGCCTAAACGTTGTGCAAGGGAGATATTGGGGACGCGGTTGACCAGGGCAACCAGTTTTTTCGCTCCGAGACGGCGAGCCAACAGGGAAGCAATCATGTTGGCTTCATCGTCTTTAGTCAGTGCGAGATAGGCATCGAGCTCTTCAACATTCTCTCGCAGCAGAGTCTCTTGATCCGTACCATCACCACAGATAACCACGCCCTTTCTCAGCAGCCCGGAAACGCGCTCACATTCCCTGGGATCTTGCTCGAAGACCTTAACGGAGACTCGCTGCTCTTCCAGCACTGCAGCAACGCTCGATCCAAGTTCTCCCCCTCCGACGATGAAGACTCGGTGGATCGATTCCTGCTTTTCGATGCCCATAAAGCGCAGAGTAGCATCAAGCTCGTTTTTGGTGGTCACCACATAGAGATGATCTCCAGGTTGTAACACTTCTTCCCCGTGTGGGATCAGGACTTCTGCTCCCCGGAACACCATCGCCACCATGGAGTTTTTGGGAGGGCCTGCGCGGTTGAGTTCAATCAGGGTCCGACCGGCAAGCCAGTTGTCGGCTTCCACATTCATGCCGAATGCTTTGACTTCGCCAGCGGCAAAATCACGGATGTCGGACACGCCAGGGACCGCAACCACTCCCAGGATACGCGCCACGATGTCGGTTTCCGGATGGATGATCCGATCGATCCGAATACCCTTGGCTTTAAGTAATTCAGCCCAATGGTTGTACTCCCAGGTGCGGAGTTGCAAAGCGATCACCGCTTCGGGTGCCTCCGCATTGGCGATCATCCCGGATAGCAGATTGACTTCATCAGAGGGGGTCACTGCAATAATCATGTCCGCCGTGCTGATACCTGCACGCCGCCATGTGGAGATGCTCGCAGCGTTACCCTGAATAATCTGCGCGTCCAGATGAACCTCAAGAAATTGACAGCGGGTGGCCTCTTGCTCTATGACAACGAGCTCGTTTCCTTCTCGAATCAAACGCTTGGCAATACATTCCGCCGTTTGTCCGCCACCGGCGATAAAGATTCGCATTCTGGCCCCCAGAACTCTTAAGTCAGTAGATGCAGCATCGAGGAAGTTTCATATTGTCTACGACAACGGCCCCTAGCGGCTACGAATTTTTCAGCTATTCTTATTGAAGAACGCCACCTAACTTAATCCATTCATCCCTATTAAGTAAAGAGCCAACTCATCGGCACAATACTATTGGTATAGACACCCTATACGCCGTTTGATTTTAGATTATGGTAGGGCATCGTTGAAACGTACATAAGCATTCATAACCTATAAGCGACCTACTGAATGCCAGCGAAAGAGAAAAAAAATTCCATGATTGCTGCGTGAGTAACGATACCCTAGAGTACACGTTATCCTTAATTGTTTTTTCTTTAATCGTTTTTATTGGTGCCGGCGAGAGGAGTCGAACCTCCGACCTACTGATTACGAATCAGTTGCTCTACCTGCTGAGCTACACCGGCATTGTAGGAGAGAAGTATTGAACAACTGAACTTTAGCGGAAGGGCTTAGAGCTCTCAACTGGTCGGTGTTTGAGTTGTCGATGGGCGCATTCGAATGATGATATCGACACCTTCCACATCCATACCTTGGGGTATATCGGGCAGATTAACCAGCTCAAGCCGATCGGCAGAAACATCTTCAAGCTGCCCGGTATCCGTCCGATAAAAATGGTGATGCGGAGCTAAATTGGTATCATAGAAAAGCTTTGAGGGATCAACAATAACCTCACGTACCAAACCTTTGGCTGCAAACAAGCCTAACGTGTTATATACGGTAGCTTTTGAGACTTTGTTCTTACACCTATTCACGTTATCAAAAACTCCATCAGCCGTTAGATGCTGTTGCTGGGCAAACAACAGTTGGCCGATCTCAACCCTTTGTTCTGTGGGAGTGATATCCTTGCTCCTCAGTAGTACAATCACTTCCTCCCGCGTTAGGGGGCATTTGTAAGTATCCGCTGCCATAGCAGCAAGTATACTGAAGTTTTAGACAAAGTCTATTTTTGAATAATCTTGCCCAGCTTCTTCAATACCCTATTCATCGTGATCCAACGAGTGCATACGGTGTCGGTGATACCTGAGGCGTTTTACCTAACACTAGATCGGCAGCCAAGCGAGCCGATGACAAACCCAGCACTATCCCGTTACGGAAATGGCCGCAATTATAGAAAAGACCCTTCGTATCCCTAGATTCACCGATCGTGGGTATCCCTTCTGGCGAGCCTGGGCGCAATCCACACCAATGATGTTTGATGGGGTAGCGTGCGATTGCAGGAACTAATTCTAAAGCTGCGTTATGCAGTGCATTGCGTGCTTCGGTAGAAGTGGCTTTATTGAAACCTACGTATTCCAGCGTACTCCCCGCAAGTATATGGCCGTCTCTGCGAGGGATGAGATAGCGCCCTTTATACAGCACAATACGCTGCAATAATTGCGGTTCTGCTTGGTAAGCAATCATTTGCCCCTGCACCGGTTCTATTGAGGGCACCTGGCTGTTCTGCGGACCGAGTTGAGCGCTCCAAGCTCCGGCGGCGATCAAGACGCGATCGGCAGAATATCTTCGGTGTGAGGTACGCGCCCCTTTCACCGCTCCGTCTTGGATCACTAGTTCAACAACTTCCTCGTGCTCACGATACGGAATAGCACGCATTGTCAAACTGGCCCGCAAGGCTCTGACTAATCGAGGATTTCGTATTTGAGCTATGGCAGGCATCCATAACGCTTCGTTAAAGTGAGTCGCAAGTGAAGGCTCGCACTCTCGGACTGCAGTGCCCTGGAGGTATTCTATGGATACTCTATTTTGTTGTGCCCAGGCTAAAGCTGTTTCGGTCTCGTTAGAATCTAGAATTAAAAGTCCACTATTTGTCCATTCAGGATCTATACCCGTTTCGCGAGACAGATCTTCTGCGAATCGCGAATAAAGCTTTTGGCTAATTGTGGCCAAATGAGTCACCGCGGATGAATAACGCCAGGGATAAAGGGGAGATAAAATGCCCCCGCCCGCCCAGGACGATTCCTTACCCAACTGCCCCCGCTCGATGAGCAAGACTTTGGCGCCGCCTTCATGCAAGTATCGAGCGGTCAACATGCCGAGTAATCCGCCACCGACTACAATGCAGTCTATCATGCTAGGGTTTCAATTTAGCGATCGATTCAATAGGCTAGACCCTTGGACTGAACGGTTCTAAGCGTAGGTCGCTTTAAACTTGGCTACGAATTTATCGTACAAGTCTTCGGACAAATGATTTATTCCCGCAGCAGCCTGCCGCCCACCGCCGGTGGGAAACGCACGGCAGAGCTGATCGGCTCCCTGTTTATTCGTCAGCGGAGCACGTACGCTCACAACATAACCGCCTTCCGGTAGTGCAGTCAGTAAGGCATGAGCGCGATCTGGAAAGTCCTGGGCGAGTTGATTCCCCAATACTCCACTGACCCGTCTGGCCCAAGCTTGCGCTGGCAACACGTACAGGGCATAGGCTGGTGTTTCCAGATCGGGTTTGAGGGCTTTGGTTCTATTCATATCTTCGGCGTAACCGTCTCGCAAGCGCACAAAGGTATCGCTGGTAGCAATAAAATCGAAAGGGTCCTGAAAGGGTTGAATAAACTTGAACAGCTGGTCAGGTCGATAGTGTAAGTCGTCAACTGTGGCCCCATAGGCATTGTAATTAATTACAATGCCAAGATCGCGCAATTGCATTAAACGGGGCTCATCTACCCCCAGGGTTTTGGCCGCCTGGCGGGCGCTTTCATCTAAATTATCGCCAAAAGCCGCAACCACGGCCCAAGCTCGGTATCCGCCACTGAGGTATTGGTCAACCAGTAGGCTGGTACACGTATCCGGTGAAGTATCGATGGTTGCTGTAAGATTTCGATCTCCCGGTATATCACCGGCGAAATGGTGATCGAAATATTGTACTTGTGCCCCTATAGTTAGCAGCCGCTTCAATGCGTCTCGGTTCTTATCGAGTGAGATGTCAAGGACGGTTACAACATCCTCTGCTTGGGCTTCAACACAAGAGAGCAGGCTAATATCGCGTTTCACACCGGTAATGAGCGTACTTTCAACTGGCTTGGACAAACGCAGCTGATGGAGAGCACAGATGCCGTCGGCATCTCCATTGAAGACGTCGAAATAAGCCACGGGTACTCCTTTGACGATTAGGACTGCCGTTTAGTCATGGATGGATTAACCGGATCACGCATTTTCATGGGTAAATAAGCCGTCAATCCAAGCACATTTACAACGCTCTATTTCAAGAGCGATCTTGCCGTTTGGCTTGCGAACTAACACTACTCCACAATAAAACAGTCTAGCAGATCAGAGGGAAAATAGAGGAAAATGTACGAAGGTGGCTCGCAAAACTTTTTGCACTTCAAAAATCCGACTCGGAATCGGCTAGCTTACCTATGATTCCTCCCTTGGGAAGAAACAGGATTTTTTACCATGGATAGCAAATTAGTACAGCAGAAGTTCGGACGAACAAATGCCGCGGGCTCATCCATCATGAATTACCGCATTAAAACCAACTAACGCAACAAATCGTATAGAGCCAAACTGCTAACTTCTAGCGCTTCCCCATTGATCGCAGTAGCGCCGCATACAGGAAATGAAGTACCCCAGCAATACCAGGGCTACAGCAACAAAAACTCCCCCGCTCCACATTATAATGGAACCGCTAGGTAATCCCGCGGAATCCAACGCCAGCCACGTCAAAAAGGCTGCAAATGACGCGACAAATACCACTATAAGATACACCCACGGCTGTTTTTTGCTTTCCTTACATATCTTAGAGAATTCTTTGCAAAGAGACATATTTCACCTCTTTTGTTAAAGCGGGCAAGCTAACCTGCTAAGCAACCTCAACATTTTTTAGCATTTAACAATAATCTTAATTTCTAATTTAAGTATAGTGCAACGCCGCGGCCAATTGAAGTTATAATCCGGATTAATTTAATTTTTAGCCGTCGTTACGGATCATGAGCTTCAGCAACAAGGACCGGGCTCAAGGAACCACGGGGCTAGGTAGTTGTCGCCTAGCAACATCCATTTCGGAGTTCATGGATTCTAGGAGTTTCCCGGATCTAAGGCGCTAGACGCTCAATTCGCCATTCTCCCTCACGCTTCCGTGTATAGACAAATCGATCATGCAAACGATGAGGACGTCCTTGCCAAAATTCAATTTGAGTTGGTGTGACACGATATCCTCCCCAAAAAGAAGGCAAGGGTATTTCACCGTGCAGAAACTTCCGCTTCATCTCGGCTAATTTCATTTCAAGCAAACTTCTGGAAGAGATCACGGTGCTTTGCCTAGAAACCCAAGCACCCAACTGGCTTCCTCTAGGACGTGTACGAAAATATCTGAAGGCTTCTTGGGTGCTAATAGCTTCAGCAATACCCATAACACTGATCTGGCGTGCCAACGGCAACCAAACAAAAAGCAACGATACGTGTGGATTTTCCGCGATCTGTTTGGCTTTGGTGCTCTCCAGATTGGTAAAAAAAACAAACCCCTTGGGATCAAAATATTTTAATAACACCGTCCTTTGCGAGGGGAAGCCGTCGGCCGATACGGTAGCCAAGCTCATCGCATTGGGATCAATTATGTCGGCGTCACAGGCCTGTTTGAACCAAATCGCGAACTGATCAAAAGGCTCCGGTTTCAAATCCTTCCTGTGCAGTCCGTGTAAATTGTATTCTCTGCGGAGATTACCGATATCCATTGCGGGGGGTGGTAGTTCGATACTGAAAGTTCAAATAATTCCCAATTAGTCAACACCGCCGACTTTGACTTCGGACCGCTGATTTCATCTTCACCGACAGCATAGCCAATCACTCAAGTGTCGGAGCCGCAAATCATTTTTTGATCGAGGTCAGTTGTCAATGTGACTCAACATTTATGATGGCATATTAGAAGTGTATCGCGAAACGCGCATCATTACGTAAGTGCTCCGCAAAAGCTGGCAGTAATCTACGTATCGCTTCAGGTACAGCAAGAGGTGTGCTCTAGTCCAATTTGCAACTCGGAACGAGCCTAGAGGTGGAGAGAAGACCCCTGACAAGGCGTGTCAGCAAATCTCGCCCATCAGGAGGTCCAGAGGGCGGGATAGAACTGTACGTTACTATATTGACGATGGTTCTGGATAGGGAAGAGAAAGGATAAAGACTCAGATAAAACTGGCGGGTTACGGCTGCTTGTGCTTAGTGATACCAGCACAGTGCTCTAACATCGTTTTCCCTTCTGGGTTTGGGGTGTGTTCAAAAACAGCAGACTCTCTAAAGCAAATTGTTGGCCCTTACGACGAATGGAGCGGGTGAAGGGAATCGAACCCTCGCCATCAGCTTGGGAAGCTGAGGTTCTACCATTGAACTACACCCGCTAATTATTTTACATTTTATGCCATCGAACCGGTGTGTCAAAAATTATTTTTCAATGATTCGATGGCATACCTTACTAATGATGTAAAATAAAAATTCTGTTCGCCCTAGTAATATTAAAAATCATGGAAATCACACTAAATGGTCATCCCCATCAGCTTCCCGAAGAGATTACAGCGGCTACTCTAATAGAGCAACTGCAATTATCAGCCAAGCGAGTGGCCGTGGAAATTAACGAAGAAATCGTGCCACGCAGTACTTATACGGGGGTTTGGCTGAAACCCGGCGACCGAGTAGAAATTGTACAAGCTATCGGTGGTGGATGAACCGGGCAGATACTGATCAAACACAGTCCATCTCACTACCTTAGTAAAAATTGGGTCGTTAATGGGATTAGATTTAATACCTTTGATAGCAATACTCTAGCGATGTCCAGAACTCCATTAGAACATACCGGAACCGGTCGAGGCGATCCACTTCTCATCGCCGGGAAAGAGTATCATTCCCGACTGCTCATCGGCACAGGAAAGTATAAAGACTTAGCCGAAACTCAAGCCGCCGTCGAGGCGAGTGGAGCACAAATTGTAACGGTGGCGGTTCGACGCACCAACATTGGACAGACGCCGGGCGAACCTAGCCTGTTAGACTTCATCTCGCCCGACAAATTTACCATTTTACCCAATACGGCGGGATGTTATACCGCTAAGGACGCCATCCGCACGTGCCGGCTCGCACGTGAGCTTCTGAATGGACATCAGTTAGTCAAGCTGGAAGTTTTGGGGGACGAGGAAACTTTGTTTCCCGACATTACCGAGACCCTAGAGGCTGCCGAAGTGCTGATTAAAGACGGTTTTGACGTGATGGTTTATACAAACGATGACCCTATTATCGCCAAACGTCTAGAAGCCATGGGATGTGTCTCTGTAATGCCGCTAGCCGCCCCCATAGGATCAGGATTGGGAATACGCAATCCGTATAACATACTGAATATCGTCGACAATGCCAAAGTTCCCATCGTTGTCGATGCCGGCGTCGGCACGGCTTCAGACGCTGCCATTGCCATGGAGCTTGGTTGTGACGGTGTACTCATGAACACCGCCATCGCTGCCGCAAAACAGCCCGAATTGATGGCATCTGCGATGAAAAAAGCCATAGAAGCCGGGCGCGAAGCTTATCTCGCCGGGCGCATGCCACGTAAGCGATACGGTTCTGCTTCATCACCTCTTGAGGGAACCTTTTTCTAGTGCAGTATAACTGTCCACAATCGGATTGCTTTCGCACCATGCGGCAGGAATGCCGCCCCGTAAAAAGCTTTGTACGTCGCGAAGGCCGACTCACGCGAGGCCAAATGAATGCCTTGAAAAATTTTTGGGGGTTTTATGGCATCGATCCAGTGCCAGTACAGAAATTAGTATTCGCCCACGAGTTTAATCGCACCGCACCGGTCTGGATGGAAATCGGTTGCGGTAATGGTGAGGCTTTGGTGGACTTGGCAATGCGTTATCCGGAGATCAATTTTCTGGGTGTGGATATTTATCGCCCGGGGATGGGACATCTTTTACTTAAAGCTTCGCAACAAAGATTGAGCAATCTTAAAGTCATCTTAGACGATGCCGTAGCCGTACTTAGAACGCATATCGTAGACCAAAGCCTAGATCGCGTCTTATTGTTTTTTCCCGACCCCTGGCCGAAAAAACGCCATCAGAAGCGCCGTATTGTACAACCCGAATTTGTGAGATTGATCCATCAGCGACTTAAGCCCCAGGGTATTTTTCATTTGGCTACGGATTGGGAGGATTATGCCCATCAAATGTTAAGAGTAATGTCTTCCACCGATGGTTTTGTCAATTTAGCGAAGGAGCGCCGATTTTCGAAGCGGCCGGTAGACCGACCCGTGACCCGATTTGAGCGACGTGGCCAAAAACTCGGCCATTCAATATGGGATTTGGTGTTTCAACGCGGATAATGCCATGATACACCTTCTCGATAAAATCGAGCCCAATTCGCTTGTTTTGAAGCCGGTTTAGTGAGGACCGCTAGCTGAAACAGCATTCAGTAGAATGGGATCCAGTTGGAGGGGTAATACACAGTTTGTTCGTCAATTTTACGTTCATCGTGACTCAACTCGTATTGGCAGACGCTAGTTTATTAAGTTAAATAATTTATGTTCATTCGATTGATTGCTGTTTTAGATTAAGGAGAAAGGACCATGTCCCAGAAATACCCTATTGTTGCCGTCACCGGTTCCTCTGGCGCTGGAACCACCACTGTCAAGCGCGCCTTTGAGCATATCTTCCTTCGCGAAGGGATTAACCCGGTCGTTATTGAAGGCGATAGCTTCCACCGCTATAACCGGGTAGAGATGCGTGAGGAACTCAAGGTAGCCGAGGAAGAGGGCCGGGTTCTTAGTCATTTTGGAGCCGACGCCAATTTATTTGATAAATTGGAAGGATTATTCAGAAGTTACGGCGAAACCGGTACCGGCAAAAGGCGACTTTATCTCCACAGCGCCGAAGAGGCCGAACCCTATGAGGGCCTCAATCCAGGAGAGTTCACGCCTTGGGAAGAAATTCCCGCGGGTACCGATTTACTATTCTACGAAGGGCTGCATGGTGTTGTAAAAACGGATAAGGTTGATATTGCGCGCTATGTGGATCTAAAAGTAGGGGTGGTGCCAATCGTTAATCTGGAGTGGATACAAAAAATCCAGCGAGATTTCGCCGAGCGAGGTTATTCTGAGGAAGCCATCGTGGATACCATATTGCGGCGCATGAACGATTATGTTCGCTACATTACCCCTCAGTTTTCACTCACTGATATCAATTTCCAGCGTGTGCCAACGGTAGATACTTCCAATCCATTTATCGCCCGCGATATTCCCACGGCCGATGAAAGTTTTGTTATTATCCGATTCCGTGATCCTGCTAAATCCGGCATTGATTTCCCCTATCTGCTCAGCATGTTGAAGGATTCCTTTATGTCACGACGTAATAATATCGTGGTACCGGGAGGGAAAATGGGGTTTGCGATGGAATTGATTTTGACCCCGATCATTTCCGATCTGGTGGATAATCGAGGTTAGTGGATCGATAGCTAAAATACGGTGTGCGAACCGAGATTAAACAAACATGCAACGTTTTCTCGCTGGTCATAGCCGCTCAAAGGACACCGATCAACTTGTTAACGAGTGTCTCGAGCAACTGGGTCATATACCTAGCGAAGCCAACCATGGCTTTCTTTATGCTACGGACGAATTGAGTGCCGAACTGCCAGCGATTTTCGCTACTTTACAGTCCAGAACCGGGATTACTGATTGGGTGGGCTCCCTAGGTGCAGGCATCAGCACGACGGGCCATGAAATCTATGACCAGCCCGCCTTGGCTATCATGTTGGCTGATTTTCCAGAAGCTTCGTTTTGTAGCATTCCCAGCCAAAAACTCGGGGTTGAATCCTTTCTAGCGAAAAACCGCGATTGGGTGGAGACTGGATCGATGCACTTTGGAATATTGCATGGCGATCCAACCAATCCTGCCACACCTCAGTTGATGGAACGTTTAGCCACTGGTGTCCCCGGCGCTTTTTTGGTGGGAGGTTTAACATCCTCCGATTCCAAATACTTTCAAGTAGCCAATGGTCTGACCACGGGTGGGATATCTGGTGTGCTTTTCTCAAGTGAGATTCCCGTGGCAACAAGCCATACTCAGGGATGCACGCCGATCTCATCCAAACACGTCATCACTCAGTGCCAACAGAACATTCTCATCGAGCTGGATGATCGACCGGCTTTAGATGTATTCAAAGAGGATATCGGGGAAGTCCTGGCAAAGGACCTCAATCGTGTGGCGGGTTATATCTTTGTGGGTTTTCCCGTTTTGGGCTCCGATACCGGGGACTATATGGTGCGCAATTTGGTAGGGATCGATCCCAAACAAAAACTCATTGCAGTGGGTGAATATCTGAGTCAGGGCCAAGAAATCATGTTTTGTCGGCGAGATGGCAATACGGCCCGGGAGGACATGTCGCGCATGTTAGTCGATATTCATAAACGTCTCCCCGATTCACCTAAAGGAGCCATTTACATATCATGTCTCGGGCGAGGTCGGTACCTGTTTGGAGAGCATTCCGAAGAACTCAAGTGCATCCAACATGAACTGGGGGACCTTCCTTTGGTGGGTTTTTTCGCCAATGGGGAAATCTATCATAACCGGTTGTACGGTTACACCGGAGTTCTGACGGTCTTTTGCTAGCGCCCCGTAAGCCTGTTGTTCATAGACGGCTGCAGCATTACGAGAAGCGCTCAGCAGCGAGCGACTTGTTTAACGCTTGCCTCAGCCGCCAAATTTCATACCCATCACACGGCTAGGCGGGGGGGCGATTGGGCGATGAATCTGGATTGCTGGATCGAACAAGCCCATTTTAGAGAGCCTTGCTAATCGCCCTTGCTCCGATCACAACTTACCCCTTTTTCTTGGCGGCTTGACCGATCTCAACCGGATGGCGAAACCGAGAAGTGATTTCGCTTACGGGAGCTGATTTAGCGTTGCTTCTATCCAGGCTTGGGCTTCGGCATTAATGGCGTCAGGATTTTTACCTCTCGAATCGATCGGCGGACCGATACGCACGGTGATCGTCCCCGGATATTTAATAAATCGTCGCCGCGGCCAGAAATAGCCTGCATTGTGGGCTACGGGTACCACCGGCACTTGGGTGCGGCTCGCGATCATTGCGCCCCCAAGCTTGAAACGTTTTTTTGTACCGGGTGCCACACGGGTACCCTGCGGAAATACGATGATCCAACGGCCCGCGAGCAGACGCTTGCGACCCTGATCCAACAACTGTTCTAAGGCTCTATGGCCGGAACGTCTATTGAGCGCGATGGGATCGAGCAGCGAAAGCCCCCATCCAAAAAACGGGATCCAAAGCAGCTCGCGTTTTACGACCCAGCTCAAGGGCGGAAAGAACTTTTTTAACGCCAATGTCTCCCAGGTCGACTGATGATTGGACATTACAATGCTTGCCTGTTTGGGAATATTTTCAAGGCCTTCCACACAATAATCCAGATTGCAAACAACCTTAAGCCACCAGATATTAAAATCCGCCCAGGAGGTTAGCAAAGGATAACGCCCAGGGAAGGACAAGGGATAGATCAACACGCTGAGTAGCGCGTAGACCACTGTCGAAAGCACAAAGACCATGAAAAAAGCGCCAGAGCGGAGAAAGAGAATAATTCTAGCAAGTAGCCCCTGTACGTCGTGCATCTCTAGTTTTCAATTCTTAATCGGCGTCGTTTTCCAACTTGAGCCTATACGCTCAACACTATCGCCACTGGATAGTGTGCCTTGTCTAATCGGCACACGTATCCAGGCTAACCGAAATGATAATTCTTGCTTGAACTGATTTAATCGGGCTAATACAACCATTGCTCAATGGCCCCATTGCGAGTGCCGCTAGAGCGGTGACATTGGATACCGTTAAAATCCTTCAATTCTGCAGGCGCGATAAGTCCGCCGTTCTCATGAACAACTGGCTGAGGCGATTCAATAAGGCTATTCGATTAGACTTCAAATTACTTTCTTCGGTCATGACCAAGACTTCATCAAAAAAGCGATCCACCGCTGCACGCAAACCGGCGAGCTTTAGTAATCCTTGTTCATAGTCGCCTTGATCGAAGAGCGGTTCGACTGCACTACTGAAAAACGTCAACTGCCGATAGAGCTCCTGCTCGGCGGCATCGCGCAGCAGCCGGTCATCCACCAGAGTGGGCACTTCACCATCGAACTGCCGCAGGATATTCCGGATCCGCTTATTGGTAATCGTCAGGCTTTCAGCCTCGGGTAATTCGCGGAAGCGTTGCACTGCGCGAATCCGTCGATCGAAATCCAACGGTCGTGTCGGGAGACCGCTTAGCACGGCCTCGATTACATCGGCGCCGATACCACGGTCGCTATAGTAGGCCTTCAACCGATCCATGCTATAGCCAAAGACTTCAGTCACCAATATCACTTTGAAAGGGCCTCTATCGCAGGGTATCCTCTCAGCCGCGTGGCGTATGAGCGCTTCGAGATCCAGGTTAAGTTTGCCCTCGATGAGGATGCGTAACACACCCAGGGCCGCACGACGCAGACCGAAGGGATCTTTGATACCCGAAGGTTTCTGACCGATGGCAAATATACCCACCAGGGTGTCCAGCCTGTCCGCAAGCGCCAAGCACTGCCCCAACGGTGAGCTAGGAAGCGCGTCACCGGCCTGGCGCGGCATGTAGTGCTCATCGATCGCAGTCGCAACGGCGTCCGATTCGTGATCATATTGAGCGTAATACCTGCCCATGACGCCCTGCAATCGTGGAAACTCGTTGACCATAGCCGTCATCAGATCGCACTTGCAAAGCTCCGCAGCACGGCGCGCCTGCTCCTGATCCACACCGACCAATTCGGCGATAGTGTGAATCAGCACAACCAATCGCTCTGATTTATCAAATAACGTACCGAGCTTTCGCTGGAAGATCACCTCCTTGAGAGAGGGCCTCCGGCTGGCTAAAGTGAATTTGCGGTCCTGCTGCCAGAAAAATTCGGCATCACGGAAACGAGGACGAATCACCCGCTCATTGCCTTCGCGCACCTTGTCGGGGTCTTTGCTTTCGATGTTGCTGACGGCGATGAAGTGGGGCATGAGGTTTCCAGTCGAATCCACCATTGGAAAATATTTTTGGTTTTCTTGCATGGTGGAGATTAAAACTTCGGGTGGCATCTTAAGAAAATCTGTGGCAAAGCTGCCGGCAATGGCTACGGGCCATTCAACCAATGCGGTGACTTCATCGAGCAGTGCATCATCCAGTACAACCCGTCCATTTAATGTCTGCGCCAAACGCTCGACCTGCTCTCGGATCTCCTGCTTCCGAGCGTCAAAATCCGCGAGCACCTTGCCTTGCGTTTGCAGTAGTTCCGCGTAATCTGCAGGCTTGGAGATCTTCAATGCTTCGGGCCGGTGGAAACGGTGACCCTGGGTTTCGCGTACCGGCTTCATACCCAAGATCGGTGTCTCTATAAGCTCATCGCCGAATAAACAGACTACCCAATGCACCGGACGTACGAATTCGGTTTCTCCACTGCCCCAACGCATTCGCCGTGGGATGGGTAAGTTCTGCAAAGCGTGCTCGATGAGTTCGGGCAACAGTTCCGCCGTTAACGCGCCTGGCGTGGTTTCTCGATATACCAGCCAGCTCCCAGATTCGGTTTCCAGTTTTTCTAAGCGCTCAATCGCGACCTTGCAGGACTTGGCGAATCCCTGAGCGGCCCGGGTTGGCTCCCCCTGCGCATCGAAAGCGACATTTAAGGCCGGCCCCTTACGCTCCACAAACTGATCTTGCTGTTTAACAGGCACATTTTCTATCAGTGCGGCAAGACGCCTCGGGCTCGCATACACCTTTTGTGCACCGATGCTTAGGTTTTTACTATTCAGAGCTTGAGCAAGCTCCGCCACAAAGTGTTCCGACAAACCTCTCAATGCCTTGGGGGGCATTTCTTCTGTGCCAATTTCAATCAGCAGATCTTTGCCGTTATTCATTCACTGCCGCCTGATAATCCGTCAGCATGGGAAAACCCAGCGCTTTTCTAGCCTGGTAATAAGTCTCGGCGATTGAGCGAGCCAGAGTCCGCACCTTTAAAATGTAGCGTTGGCGTTCGGTAACCGATAAGGCATGGCGGGCATCCAGCAGGTTAAAGGTATGTGAGGCCTTGAGCAGTTGTTCATAAGCGGGTAGCGGTAACGCTTCGGCTATCAACCGCTGGCTTTCCCGTGCACAAGTCTCGAACCAGTCGAACAATGATTTGATATCCGCTTGCTCGAAATTATAGGTGGATTGCTCTACTTCGTTCTGATGGTACACATCGCCGTAGCTGACTGGTCCCTGTGGCCCCTGAGTCCACACCAGATCGTACACATTCTCCACCCCTTGCAGATACATGGCGATACGCTCCAGTCCGTAGGTGATTTCACCGCTCACGGGACGGCATTCCAGCCCACCCACTTGCTGGAAATAAGTAAACTGGGTGACCTCCATACCATTAAGCCAGACTTCCCAGCCCAAGCCCCAGGCGCCCAGCGTGGGCGATTCCCAGTTGTCTTCAACAAAGCGGATATCGTGCACGAGAGGATCGATCCCAAGGGTTTGCAACGATTGAATATAAAGCTGTTGAATCGCTTGAGGCGAAGGTTTGAGAATGACTTGAAATTGATAATAGTGTTGTAGGCGGTTTGGATTTTCTCCATAACGCCCATCGGTCGGCCGGCGTGAAGGTTGCACATAGGCGGCACACCAGGGCTCCGGACCGATTGCCTTGAGGAACGTAGCCGGATGAAACGTCCCCGCCCCCATCTCCATGTCGTAAGGTTGGAGTATCACACATCCCTGGGCTGCCCAGTAGCTCTGCAGTGCCAGAATCAGATCCTGAAAGGTGACTACATTATCGTGCATCATCGTTAAAAAATGCTGGAGATAGAAACTCAAACGCGCAAGTATAGCGAGCTAGCGAAAAATGTCACTAAAGCCTGATGCGGGTTGACTGGCAAAAACCGATCCCTCACACCAGGTTTCCTATCCATCCACTGAGAACTTGGGAAAAATTATCCCGTGGTTGAACCACAGATCCTGTTCGGTATTCGATGAGCGAGCCAGCATTACCCTGTTTACTGCCGGGCTGGATTTGAGAAGGAATGCGCGCAGGAAATTATCTTGATGGTGGTTGGCGCATCACCATGCGTCAACTCTTCCACGATCGCGAGGAAGTCACTGTCCTGGTGTTACACAAAACAAGGGCTCTTTGAGGTGGATCCAGTAGAAACGATCGGTTATTCTTGATATCTCTATAGGTAATGGTATCTCATCCATGCGCACGATCTACACTTCGTTTCTTCCAGCTAAACCGACGGCGGCGGTGTGAAGGGTCGAATAGACTGGCAATGTTGATCGATACAATCAATATCCGCGAGGCGCTAAACGCGCCGTGCCAATTGAAGAAACGGTATAAAACTACCTCATGACCTACTGCGTTGGCATCCGGCTCAATGCCGGTATGGTGTTTCTATCCGACTCGCGCACCAATGCGGGCCTGGACGCAATAGGGACCTTCCGCAAGATGATCGTCTACGAGAAGCCCGGTAATCGCTTCATGGTTTTGTTGTCCGCGGGCAACCTCAGTATCTCGCAGTCGGTGCGTGAGATCTTACAGGTGGAAAAGCTGCCCAATGGTGAAGAGAGGCCGATCACGATCTGGAATGCTAAGAGCATGTTCGATGCCGCCCGCGTATTAGGCAGCACGGTGCGTCGTGTCTACGAACAGGACGGCCCGTCGCTAAAAAAAGCCGGCATAGATTTCAATGCCAGTATGATCTTCGGTGGCCAGATTCGGGGAGAAGGCATGCGATTGTTTCTGGTCTACTCCGCAGGCAACTTCATCGAGGCCACGCGAGAGAACTGCTTCTTCCAGATTGGCGAGAGCAAGTACGGCAAGCCCATTCTGGATCGTGTGCTCACGCCCACCACACCATTGGACGAAGCCGCCAAGTGCGCGTTGGTGTCGATGGACTCGACGTTGAAATCGAATCTCTCAGTCGGCCTGCCGCTGGACCTGTTGGTCTACCAAGTAGGCCGCCTGAGGGCTGATCAGATCGTTTGCATCGATGAGGGTAATCCGTATTTTCATATGATTCGTGACACTTGGGGCCAGCGTCTGCGAGAGGTCTTCGAAAACATTGACGACCCGCGTTGGGATGGCGGTGATACGATTCACCCGCTACTCGTATCGAGCGAACCATATGAGCCTATGCGTAAGATCACCCGGCCGGATGAGAAGATCATTTAAGAAGCGGTTCCAGCTCACTTTTTTGTACGCATCGGGAGTAAACGAGTGGGCTCTACACCTCCACAATTTACGTTATTCCGTCCCGACAATCAGCCGACCCTCCGGGCAATGACTCTCACCAATACCTACTGTGCGCTGGCATGCCAAATCCTTCTCATCGAGGCTTGCCGGGTACTCTTTGCAACCAAGTTGGGCATTCCTCAGACTATTTTCAGTTCCTGTTAATTCTGGCGAGTTTCCATTTTTAAACATCACACTCCCAGTGAAACTCTCATGAGCTCGGGAGAGGTTCCCTCAACAGAGACCGTTCGTGGACAGTGGCATTTCATCTGGATTCATTATATAAAGAGAGTCTTGTTACAGCTGACATTATCCAGTGATCAAACTAACCCAATCTGATTGTCGCGTAATCAGAGTAAAGCAATAACCAAGCTAAAAATACACTAAATTGAGGCACTCGGAGCCCACCGGACTGAGGCGATTTTGCGAGGACGGTTAAACTCCTGTGCTACGACTGGAGACATGCGTGGGAATCGATTGGAAGCAGTATAATCCGGGTGGCTTTTATGACGAACTCATTAGTTCTCCGGGCTATGCGCGTGCGCCGGCTAGGACGTTGATCAAATATCTTCGATCGCTCAGCGATCAAGAATTACAAACACGTATTGAAGCGGCGGAATTAGCCATCATCGAAATGGGCATCACATTCACGGTTTACACCGAGAGCGGCAATATCGACCGCGCTTGGCCATTTGATATTATTCCGCGAGTAATCGCCGCGAAAGAGTGGCGGCAAATTGAGAAAGGCCTTAAGCAGCGCCTCAAAGCGCTCAACCTCTTCATCAATGATATCTACAATGAGCAACGCATACTGAAAGATGGCGTTGTTCCCCAAGACATCATTCTGGGGTCGAGAGACTATCGAAAACAATGTGTAGGCATCACCCCCCCACATGGCGTGTGGGCTCATATCTGTGGCACGGACCTGGTTCGCGATCAACAAGGCACAATTTATGTGCTCGAGGATAACCTCCGAGTCCCCTCTGGCGTATCTTACATGATCGAGAACCGTACCCTGACCAAACGAGTTTTCCCCGAGCTGTTCGAGGATCACAGCATCCAGCCGGTTGCAGATTATCCGGCGCAACTCTTTGACACCTTAGCTTCGATTTCACCCCGTCCCGCAGATTATCCAGAGGTGGCCGTGCTCACTCCCGGAATCTACAATTCCGCCTACTTTGAACATGCTTTTCTTGCCCAGCAAATGGGAGCCGAGCTCGTAGAAGGGCAGGATTTACTCGTCGACGCGGATGACTGTGTGTATATGCGCACCATCGAAGGATTGCAGCGCGTGGATGTCATCTATAGGCGAATCGATGATCTGTTCATTGATCCGGCGACCTTTCGCCCCGATTCAATGTTGGGCGTGCCCGGACTCATGCGAGCCTGGCGAAAGGGTAATGTTGCTCTAGCCAATGCGCCGGGCGCGGGTGTGGCGGACGATAAAGTCGTGTATGCGTTCGTACCCAAGATCATTAAATACTATCTGGATGAGCAGCCCATTCTTCCTAATGTGCCCACCTACCTGTGCATGGACGATGAACATCGACAGCACATTCTGAAGAATCTGGAAAAGCTCGTTATAAAACCGGCTAACGAATCCGGTGGCTATGGTATGCTGATTGGTCCTCATGCCAGCCATGCGGAACGGGCCACTTTTAAAGATCTTATTGAAAAACAGCCGCGGAACTATATTGCGCAACCCATGCTGAAGTTATCCACTCTGCCCACGCTATGCAATGGTGGGGTAGGTCCGCGCCATGTTGACTTAAGACCTTTTGTGCTGCAGAGCGATCATCTCGAGGTAACCGCAGGCGGTCTCACCCGCGTGGCCCTGAAGGAGGGTTCAACCGTCGTCAATTCATCCCAAGGCGGGGGAAGTAAAGACACATGGATAGTCGATACGGACTAGTTTCTGTGGAATAAATAAAAGAGCCGGTTATGTTGTCCAGAGTAGCAGAACGAGTCTATTGGATGGGGCGTTATATCGAACGCATCGAAAACACGGCGCGGATGGTAAACACCTATGTGCAGCTCATGTTAGATTTGCCGAAGAGCATACAACCCGGTTGGCAGCGTTTGATCGATGTCACGGGCGGCCATGAACTCTTTTTCAAACGCTATCGTAACTCGAATGAGCGCAATACCATAAAGTTTCTATTGGCGGACCGACAAAATCCGGGATCGATCACCAGTTCTCTAACCGCCTTGAGAGAAAATGTGCGAACCACTCGGGACGTGGTTCCAACGGAAGCCTTCGAGCATGTCAATGAGCTGTACCTCTATGCCAAAGGTGACATAGACAATGCCCTGGTACGCCGTGGACGATACCAGTATCTGGCCAACATCGTCAAAGGATGCCAGCAGATATCGGGGTTGCTGTCAGGAACTATGAGCCACGATAACACCTATGATTTCTTACGCATCGGCCGTAATCTAGAGCGTTCCGATATGACAACCCGGATCGTGGATGTGGGGGCGGCGATGTTACTAATTCGCGACGACCCCCAACGATCTCATGATAATGTTTTTTGGGTGTATCTACTCAAATCGTTGAGCGCCGACCAAATGTATCGCCAACACGTCCGCTGGCGAGTAGAAGGGCAACGCGTGGTGAGGTACTTATTAAGGGATTCCTTGTTTCCACGCGCCGTAGCCTATTGTTTGGCGGAGACGGCGTCTAGGCTTGAGCATCTGCCCAGAAATGAGAACACCTTGCGTAGCGTTGCTCGTGTGCAACGCCTTTTAAACGAATTGAACATCGACTCTCTAGCCGTACAGGAACTGCATGAATTCATTGACGACCTGCAGATAGAGATGGCGAATGCACACGAGCAGCTCGTGAGCACGTGGTTTAGATTAGACCAGGAGACTTCCCTTGTCGCGACGGCGTCAGCGCTTTAAATCCGCTGGGTCTCAATTTCTTTTCGCATAAACGAGACCAAGCGGGACCGAAACTCATCTCAGGAACATTTTTTGCAATTGAGGATGGCATGCTCAATGCTAAAGGCGTAAGACGGTCGAGGTAGGTAAAAAAAAGCTGGTTTTAGGCTAATGAATGCACCTTTTTTGCCGGTTATTCGGGCTGAAATGCGTTATTGAAGGGCATTAATTCAGCACTAATTCCAGAGCTGATTTATTCCACATAAGAAAATACTACAAGGCTCAGTCAGGCTCATGTCAATACGTGTTGCAATCAATCACAGGACACGGTATCGCTTCGATCGTCTAGTCAAAGCGACGCCTCATACGGTGAGATTACGTCCAGCCGCTCATACCCGCACACCGATCAGCGCTTATTCTCTTAACATTTCACCCTCAACGCATTTCATCAACTGGCAACAGGATCCCTTTGGCAACTACTTAGCGCGAGTAGTATTCCCTGATGCGATCAAGGAAATGGCCTTTGAAGTGGATGTCATTGCCGAAATGACCGTGATCAATCCCTTTGATTTCTTTGTCGAGGAGTATGCGAGAAATTATCCCTTCGAATACTCCAAGCAATTGAACAAGGAACTCGCCCCCTATCGGGCAATCACTGAGCAGGGGCCGTTGTTAAGCCGGTGGTTGAGTAAGGTTGATCGCACGAAGGCGAGTATTAACGATTTTCTGGTTTACCTGAATCAGCTTCTTGAACAAGACATCGAATATAACATTCGCATGGAGCCCGGGATTCAAAGCTGCGAAGAAACCTTGGATAAAGCCTCCGGTTCATGCCGCGACACCGGGTGGCTGTTGGTGCAAATCCTGCGCCATTTTGGCCTGGCGGCCCGCTTCGTTTCTGGATACCTGGTTCAATTGACCCCAGATGTGAAACCCTTGGAAGGTCCGGCGGGGACTACCCATGATTTCACCGATCTGCATGCTTGGGCAGAGGTCTACGTGCCTGGCGCCGGTTGGCTGGGATTAGACCCCACATCGGGTTTGTTTGCAGGTGAAGGGCACATCCCGCTAGCGTGCACCCCTCATCCAATCAGCGCGGCACCGATCACCGGTAGCACCGAGTCTTGCCAAGTGGAGTTCGACTTCGCCAACACCGTGCAGCGGATTCACGAAGATCCGCGGGTGACTAAACCTTATACCGAAATCCAATGGAACCAGATCACTACGCTCGGCCTCGCAGTCGATGCCGAGCTGGAGCACGCCGATGTCCGACTGACCATGGGAGGGGAGCCCACGTTTGTTTCCATAGACGATATGGAATCTGCCCAATGGAACACGGCGGCCCTCGGCACCGAGAAGCGAAAACTGGCCGGTGAATTGCTCGTACGTCTTTGGAAACGTTTTGGACCTGGCGGGATAGTGCATTATGGCGAGGGGAAATGGTATCCGGGCGAACCCTTGCCCCGTTGGGCATTAAGCTGTTTCTGGCGCAAGGACGGCGTGCCCATTTGGCGTCATCCCGAATTGATGGCGAGTGAGGATAAAGACTACGGTTCTACCCTGAACACGGCTGCGCAATTTATCCAAGAATTGGCCAAATCTTTGGGGGTGAGCCAGCGTGATATCGTCCCCGGTTATGAGGACACCTTGTATTATTTATGGAAAGAAACTAATCAACCCATCGATATCGATCCTTTGCAAGCGGATCTAAAGGATTCCGCGGAACGCCGCCGTTTGGCCCGCCGGCTGACTGGTGGATTGGACCAACCTTCCGGTTATGCGCTGCCGCTGAAATGCAACGAGCGCAGCAATCGATGGCAAAGCTGCCCATGGGAATTTCGGCGCGAGCATATGTTTTTGATTCCTGGCGACTCGCCGATGGGATTGCGCTTGCCACTCGATGCCTTGCCTTGGGTGGATGAGCATAAGCGGGATCCGCTACACGAGCAGAGCCTATTTGCCCCGCTGCCTCCGCTGGGAGATTATTACGGCGAAGTCACGCGACGCTATAGCCGCCTCATCGAACAACAGACACCGGAACTTGACACCCAAGCACAGGATCCCGGTGACGATGAACAGGCCGCGTGCAGCGAAGTGATTCATACCGCGATATGCGCGGAGGTTCGAGAGGGTATTTTGTATGTATTCTTACCACCGCTGACCCACCTGGAACATTACCTAGATTTAATCGCATGCGTTGAATTGGTTGCCCAGACGCTCGCCGTTTCCGTGCGCTTAGAGGGCTATGCGCCACCGGCCGACTGGCGCATTCAGAAGCTTGCGGTGACGCCTGACCCGGGTGTCATTGAAGTCAACATACAGCCCGCTTCCAATTGGAAGGAGCTAGTTGAGTATACGCAGAGCCTCTATGAGGACGCTCATCAAACGCGTCTGGCAACGGAAAAATTCATGCTCGATGGCCGCCATACCGGAACGGGAGGAGGGAATCACGTCACCATAGGCGGAGCCAAACCCTCCGATAGTCCCATGCTACGCCGACCCGACTTATTGCGAAGCCTAGTCACCTATTGGCAACATCATCCCGGCCTATCGTATCTTTTCTCCGGCTTGTTCATCGGTCCTACCAGCCAGGCGCCCCGCATTGACGAAGCCCGCAACGAAAGCCTTTATGAATTGGAAATCGCCTTTCAGCAGATTCCTGCAGGGGACGTGGCTGAGCCTTGGCTGGTGGATCGATTGCTGCGCAATTTGTTGGTGGATATCACCGGCAATACCCATCGCGCGGAATTTTGTATCGATAAACTGTATTCTCCCGACTCGGCTTCCGGCCGTTTGGGATTGGTTGAATTTCGCGCATTCGAGATGCCCCCTCATGCCCGAATGAGCCTGGTGCAGATGCTGTTGTTACGAACGCTCATTGCCCAGTTCTGGAATAAGCCCTATGCATTGAAACTAGTGCGCTGGGGCACGGAATTGCATGACCGCTTTATGCTGCCCCATTATGTTTGGTCCGATCTGAAATCCGTGGTGTGCGATATGCAACGAGCCAACTTTTCTTTTCAATTGAGCTGGCTTGAGCCTTTCCTAGAGTTTAGATTCCCCCATTATGGTTCGATTACGCTGCAGGATATCCAACTCGACCTGCACGCGGCAATGGAACCGTGGCATGTCTTGGGTGAGGAAGTGACCCAGGCAGGGACAGCACGATTTGTGGATTCTTCCGTGGAACGACTGCAAGTTAAAGTCCAGGGATTGACCGATTCCCGTCATGTGATTAGCTGCAACGGTAGGCGAATTCCGCTGCACAGTACCGGCACGCACGGCGAATATGTGGCGGGGGTGCGCTATCGTGCCTGGCAGCCTCCCTCGGCTTTGCATCCCACCATTGGGGTTCATGCTCCATTGGTTTTCGATATCATTGACACCTGGAATGGCCGCTCCATTGGAGGATGCACGTACCATGTGGCTCATCCCGGAGGGCGTCACTACGATGTGTTTCCGGTTAATGCCTATGAGGCTGAATCGCGCCGCATCAGCCGGTTTTGGCCCCACGGCCATACCCCTGGGATTCTGGAGTCGCCACCTTTGCTTGCGCCACAGGGACATTTTATCCCAGAAGCTCATCGCCCGGGCACGACGCTAGCACCGACGGAGGAGCCGAATCCGGAATATCCTTATACCCTCGATCTGCGTTTGACACCTCGATGCGGATGAGCATCTCATCCAGCCCGAAACCGATGGCACACTGGCCTGAATATACCGTTGCATCGAGCACCTACGATGAAATGTTCACTGTACAAGGTGAAGTGCGGGAACATTGGCGCTACATTATCGACGCACTCAATACCCTGGGAGCCCGTGATCTGGAGCAGCGACGACGAGAGGCGACACGCCTCTTACGAGAAGATGGTGCGACGTACAATGTTTACGGTGATCCCGAAGGACTGAATCGGCCTTGGGGATTGGATCCTATTCCCATGTTGCTCAGCAGTGAGGAGTGGGCACGGATAGAATCGAGCTTAATTCAGCGCGCAGAGCTATTAAGTCTCATCCTCTATGATATCTATGGACCTAGAAAACTCATTCAAAAAGGCCTGCTACCGCCCGAGGTTGTCTATGCCCATTGGGGGTTTTTGCGCGCCTGCGATACGTCTTGCCTACCTAAGCCCAATCCGTTGGTGCTTTATGCGGCGGATTTAGCCCGTTCGGCCGATGGCCAGATCTGGGTGCTCAATGATCGAACTCAAGCGCCCTCGGGAACGGGTTATGCCCTAGAGAATCGTACGGTGATATCCAGGGTCTTCCCTAGCCTTTTCAGAGAATCTCATCCTCATCGGCTCGCTTCATTTTTCCTTCGGTTACGCAGTAACTTAGCTGCACTCGCACCCCGCGATCAGGACTCTCCGCGTGTGGTCATTCTGACTCCAGGTCCTCTCAACGAGACTTACTTCGAGCACGTGTATCTCGCTCATTATCTAGGGTATACGCTTGTGGAGGGGTCGGATCTCGTGGTGCGTGAAGGCCGCGTCTGGCTACGGTCTCTGGAACGGCTAGAGCCGGTTGATGTGATCTTACGCCGGGTGGATGACGAGTATTGTGATCCACTGGAATTGCGTCCCGATTCACGGCTGGGGGTTCCTGGCTTATTGGAAATGGTGCGTCAAGGCAAAGTCTCCGTCGTCAATCCGGTGGGTTCCAGTGTGTTAGAGAATCCCGCCCTGATGGCCTTCTTGCCGAATATTGCCAAATATTTTTTTGGCCATGATTTAATGCTGCCGTCCATTGCCACATGGTGGTGTGGCCATACCAAAGAAATGAACTACGTGCTCGATAAACTCGATCAGCTCGTTGTCCGAACGATTGATAAAACGGAACCCGCCGCACCCAAACGTGGGAATCAACTATCCCAGGCCGCCTTAAATGATTTGCGCAATCAAGTTCGAGCTCAGCCCTATCGATTCATTGGTCAGGAGCAAATGACGTTCTCCACGACACCCGTGTCAATCAATGGGAAGTTTGAGCCGCGGCGGGCCGTGGTACGCACCTATTTGACCGCAAGCGAAGAATCTTTCGTCGTCATGCCCGGTGGCTTGACACGTGTCGCGCTGAATCCCGATGATGTTTCGGTATCCAATCAGACGGGAGCCATCAGCAAAGACACGTGGGTCTTGGCCTCTGAACCCGAGAAGAACGAAAGCTTGTGGCCGGAAGTCAAAGCGCGTTTATTAGCTGCGGAATTGCGTGAATCCTTATCGAGCCGTACCGCTGAAAATTTGTATTGGATGGGCCGCTATGCCGAGCGCGCCGAACAGGCCATCCGCTTAATCCGGAATATCTACACCAGAACCAATGAATATATCCAAACCGGAGATCGCTCGGTCAAACACTGCTTGGATATGTTGCTGCGGAGTTTTACCCACCTGACGATGACGTATCCCGGTTTTGTGGGGATCGACAGTGATCAGCGAATAGCTCAGCCCGAGGAGGAATTGCTGGATGTCATTTTGAATAGCCGCAGGGTAGGTACACTCATCAGTATGCTTAGGTCGCTGTTTAACGCCGCGTATTCCGTGCGCGATTTGGTTTCGATAGATGCCTGGCGGATACTGGATGATATCGAGAGCGAATTGGCTCGCCTGGAAAATCAACCCCCAACTGAGCTGGCAGAACTCCAATATCCGCTAGGCCGCCTGATTACTGCGTTGCTGGCTCTGACAGGCCTGACCTCAGAAAGCATGCCCCGGGAACTGGGCTGGCGATTTCTCGATAGTGGACGCCGTATTGAGCGAGCCTTACTCGCCCTATCGCTACAGCGATCGACGCTGGTGCTGGAAAACCCGAAAAATATCGAAGTGCTGCTGCTGGAGTCGGTGTTAGCCTCAGCGGATAGCTTGGTACTGTATCGGCGCCGATACCGCAATCAGGTTCGGTTTGAAAACGTGCTTGATCTGTTATTGCACGATGAAAACAATCCGCGTTCCATCGCGTATCAGATTAAACTACTCAAAGAGCATATTGGGGCGCTCCCCAAACAATCCAGACGGCCTACCACCCAGGAGGCGCGCTTGCTGCTCGAAGCTTCAACCTTGATTGAACTCTCCGATACTCATGATTTTGCTTGGATTGCGCCGAGCAATGGTCTGCGCGAGCGATTGGACCAAGCGTTGTCACGGCTAAGCCATCTGGTCAGTGAAGCCTCCGTAGGAATAACTAAAACCTATTTCACCCACATACAGCACCCGCATCAATTGAATGATCAGTTGGGTATCTAGTTATGAAGTACCGGGTGACCCATGTCACGGAATACAGCTATGCGGAGCAGGTTACTCAGTGCTTCAACGAAGCCCACTTGGCGCCTCGTGATGCGCCGCATCAACACTGCTTAAGTAACCATTTGAGCATCGATCCGTTGCCGGCGGACCATACCCAAAGGGAGGACTTTTTTGGCAACCGAGTCGATTATTTCTCCATTGAGCAACCGCACACCCGTTTCGCGCTAACCGCCACCAGTGAGATTCAATTAGACAGCGACCTCCTCGAGTCAGCCGCCACGAACGCTACGACGTGGAACGAGGTTAGGGATCGTTTGCATTCGCCGGATGAACCGGCGTTAATCGAGCAACGCCAGTTCATTCTGGACTCTCCTTTGATTCCCACGATGTCTGAACTGGCCGATTATGCTACGGCCTCCTTCTCCTTGGGCCGGCCGCTAATGCAAGCCGTGCACGAACTCATGGAGAGAATCCATCAGGAATTCCGCTATGATCCGGGATTCACCCGTATTTCCACTCCATTATCTGCCGTGCTTCACCATCGCCGTGGCGTGTGTCAGGACTTTGCGCATCTCGCAATTGGTTGTCTGCGTGCTATGGGCCTTGCCGCACGCTACGTCAGCGGCTATTTAGAAACCACACCTCCTCCTGGTAAAGAACGCGTTCTTGGCGCGGATGCCTCTCATGCCTGGTTCTCGGTGTTTTTACCGGAAAGCGGATGGATCGATTTTGATCCAACCAACAATCAGATGCCTCTGCAACAACACATTACCACGGCCTGGGGACGTGATTTTTCGGATGTCACTCCAATGAAAGGAGTGATTTTCGGTGGAGGCTCTGAGCATGAGCTCAAGGTTTCCGTCGATGTAGAACGTCTGGCCAGCTAAGTCGGTAGAGAGCGTCGAGGGCCTGGCGGGGACTCCGTCAGGCGCCTTTCCTTCCTGAGTCTGCCTTCGATGTTTCATGGCCTGTACTGCGGTGGATTTGTGGGGGATTGCGGGACTTCTTTAAAACACTCGGTTAAGGGGGTATCTCGGCCTATGGGGACAAATTTGATGGTCACTTTGCTTCCCTTGGGAGAGAGCGTTTCGCTAAGCCTTTATTTTACCCTACTATCGGGGGTAGGTCCGACATACTCCTAGGAGCCTGCGCGCTAGCATCCAGGGTGGACAGCAAAGCGTGAGAATTCACTATGACAACAAGTTAGCTTACATATAATCCAGATCGGCCTTCGCAATGTCAGCAGTCCTATCAATCTAGCGCTCCACCACGCAGATTCCTAGATCACTCGTTAACCTGAGCTCGGTTAGTGGTGTTGCCGGGTGATTGCAAGTTTGGCCCCTAAAAAGCACCTTTCTAGCCGTAAGTTTTTGGTTCGACGGGACCTATTGGACTAGAATGTCAGCGAATTTCTTTCTATGGGACAGTCTGTAGCCAGACCAGTACGGGCTCGAGCTCTGTGGCACTTTCAATTCCAACGAGGTTGACGAATGGGTCGCTCCAGGGCTTGGCGGCTGTAACGACGATACGGGTAGGTAAATGAAGATCGGGCGGTGGATGGAGGTCACGGAATCTCAATATCCCTGGGAACGGGAGGCCCTCGGCTACCTGAGCGAAAGACTTCCTGATACCGAGCCGTTCCGCGCTTGGTCGAATTTCGAGTTCATTGCGGAAGATGGAAGCATCAACGAAATCGATCTTCTGGTCGTCTCGCTTTACAAGATCTACCTCGTCGAGATTAAGAGTCGTCCTGGTCGCGTTAGCGGAGATTCTGGTACCTGGACCTGGAGTCACGCAGGGCGGGAATTTACGGACGATAATCCATTGCTGCTTGCTAACCGAAAGGCCAAAAAGCTTAAGAATCTCCTGCAACGCCAGGGCGCCCTACGACGCTACCGGATCCCTTATGTGGAACCGGTAATTTTTTTATCAAACCAGGCGCTTAAATGCGATTTAACCAAAGCCGGAAGGACCGGTGTGTACCTTAGCAGGGAAGCAGAGAAAAATGCCTATCCGGATATCGTGACGCTTCTTTCCGGGAAACTGTCCACCGAGCGTGGATGGACAGTTTCCGGCGTCCATCGGATGGATAGAACTATTTCTAAGGCCATCGGACGCGCGATGGAACAAGCGGGTATCCGTCCCTCGCAGCGACATCGCAAAGTGGGAGATTACGTGCTGGAACGACTGATGCTGGAGACCGACGTCTATCAGGATTGGGAAGCATCGCATGTTAATTTCCCCAAGTCGAAACGACGCATACGAGTTTATCCCATTAAGCTGCAGGCGTCTGAAGCGGCAAGGGTAGAACGGCGAAATGCCGCGGAACGAGAGTTTCAACTCCTGGATGGGGTAGTCCATCCTGGCATCCTTCGTGTTGAGCAATTTACTGAACATGAACGCGGGCCGGCGCTTGTTTTCGAACTAGATCCATCGGCGGAGCGGATGGATCTCTTCCTCCAGCGCAGGGGGAAAGAGATCGATATCGGTATACGGCTCAATCTGCTACGGCAATTGGCTGAAACGCTCAATTTTGCCCATTCCCGACGCCTCTATCATAGAGCCCTCAGCCCCCAGACAATTTTGGTGATCGCGCCTGACGGGCCCGGCATTCACCTCAAGGTGTTCGATTGGCAGACCGCCAGGCGAGACGGTACCTCGCAGCCGGGGACGCGACTCACGATCGATGACACCGTTCATGTCGGTCTTTCTGGGGATAAACAGAGTGTTCTCTATTTGGCCCCCGAGCTTATGGCTACGGGGGCCTTCGATGCGGCGAAGCTGGATATCTTTTCCCTCGGATCCATTGCGTATCACCTCTTTTCCGGTGAACCGCCTGCCCGTAGCGTCGAGGAGCTTCATCAAAAACTTTCCTCAGGACGCGGCTTACGCATTTCCGATGTCTTAGATGGTATGGCGACGTCAATTCAGGAGCTTATCGAATTCGCCACCGACCCGAACGTGGAAGATCGGCCTAGCTCAGTCGGTGAGTTTTTACAACTCCTCGAGGCGGTAGAAGAAGAACTCACCGCGCCAGGCCCTGAAGAAACGGTTCACCCCTTGGATGCGCGGGCCGGAGATCATCTGGAGGGTGGATTTGTTGTAAAGCGCCGCCTCGGAAAAGGATCCACAAGCGTTGCATTGTTAGTGGAACGAAATGACCAGGAAGGAGTTCTGAAAGTTGCCCTCGATGCTTCCCAGAATTATCGCCTGACGAAGGAAGGAGAGGTACTTAAGGCGCTACGGCATCAGAACATCGTGGAGCTGTACGAGCAGAACCTGATCAATGGGCATGTCGTTCTATTCATGGCCAAGGCGGGGGCCGATACCAAGTCAGGAACTTACACGCTTGCCGAACGGATACGCGAGGAAGGCCGGCTCTCGCTCGATCTGCTTCAGCGATTCGGCGACGAATTGCTTCACGTTCTCGGATGGCTTGAAGCGAAAGGAATATCCCACCGCGACATTAAGCCCGATAACATCGGTGTGGCGGGCACTAAAGCAGATAAGACTTTAACGCTAGTTCTTTTCGATTTCTCGTTGGCGGATACGCCGCTCGAGAACATACGAGCGGGTACTCCGCCGTACCTGGATCCATTCCTGCGCCTGAGAAGACCGCCTCGCTGGGATACTTATGCGGAGCGGTTCGCAGCGGCTATGACCTTATACGAAATGGCGACGGGACAACTGCCTAGCTGGGGTGATGGTCAATCCGATCCTTCCATGCTCGATTGTGAGGTGGGCTTCGACAGCGAGCTGTTCGATCCGGCGGTTCGCGAGGGCCTTAGCCAGTTCTTCGCCAAAGGACTCGCTAGAGATTACAAGGCCCGCTTCGACAATGCCGAAGAAATGCGCCGCACCTGGTTCCGAGTGTTCGAACCGATCGACCAGCCCGTGACGGCTACCGATCACGGAGAGACCGTCGATATCGAGGCGATGCTTGCAGACGCCACAGAAACAACACCGATCTCGGCCCTGGGCTTGAGCCCACGGATCCTCAATGCGCTTGACAGGATTGGCGCGCACACGTTGGGGGAATTGGGCAGGGTGCCACGTATCCGGCTCTATAGAAACAAAGGTATTGGTCAGAAAACGGTCAAGGAGATACGGGTTCTTGCAGAACGAGTCGCCCAACATCTCGCGGAACGCGGTGAACAAGCGAAGCCCGGGTTCCCTGTGGCGGCGGAAGACCAGATCCCGGTCGATCCTCGGTATTGGAGTGTAGACCTGCTGGCCAGCAAAGTGATTGGTAGCCGCGCAGAGGATGGGACCACGCGTTCATTGAAAGGTCTTCTCGGTCTGGATCTCGAACTTGCACTACCCCCCTTTGCACCTCAGCAGCGGATAGCGGAGGCATTTCAAGTCAAGCGAATTGAGGTACAAGAGGTCCTCGAAGCGGCAAGGCAGCGTTGGAGCAGACAGCCTTGGATGACGGCGCTGAGGGAAGATCTAGCACGGTTGGTCGATAAGCATTCTGGCGTCATGACGGGTGAGGAGCTGGCCGAAGCCGTATTAGCGGCGCGCGGATCGGTAGCAGACGGGGACGAGCGCAAGCGGCTTGCCTCCGCCGTCGCTTACGCGGCCACCGAGACCGAAGCGATTCGAGAGGGTGCGAGATTCGCCTTATACCGAGATGGCGAACGTGTTCTTATTGTGGGCACGGAGAATCTTGGAGACCGGTATAGAGCGTCACTCCAAACGCGCGCGCAATATGTAAAACGTCTCGGTAAACGGTGCGACGAGCTGGCTGGAGCAGACCCTCTGCTGGCGCCTATTCGGGTTTCGGAAGAGCTTCTGGGTGTTTTGGCCCCGGAAAGTGACCGCACCATCCCCCCGGATAGGCTAATCCGTCTCGGGGTGCGCGCATCACAGCATGCGGCCTTGTCCAGCCGCATGGAAATCTATCCCAAAGGAATGCCTGCCGCACGTGCATTGAAGCTAGGCATGGGATCTTTGCTTGGACCAAAGTCCTTGACTGTGAAGCAGATACAACAGCGCATCAGCAGTCGGTATCCAGAGGCTGAGCCTATCCCGGGACCGCCAGCCCTCGACGCCCTGCTAGCCGAGGCTGGAATCGAACTGGTCTGGGACGGGACGAATCAAAGCTATGCACCGAAACTTCACCGCCCCAGTTATCTCTCCACTACCTCCACTTTTCACCGGATGGGAACGGCGTCGCTGGCGGGAGACTCGGCGAACCCAGAGATCGAAAATGCTTGGGGACTAGAGGAGCGTATAACAAAGCGGTAGAGCAGAAACGGTTTCTAGTTCTGAGCGTGGCGCCTAAGCATTTACTGCGAGCCGAGAAAGAGCTGGTGCGGCGTTTCTCCGTGCGACACATGAGCATCGAAACACTTTTGATAGCACAGATGAAAGCGTTGGCAGAGCAGGCCCGAGCGCATTGGGAAGTCGTGCTTCGTGCGGATTGTGCAGCACGAGAGAGCCGCGATTGGCGCAACCTGGTCACACTCGTTCGCCGCGCGATCCCGGCGGTGGAGCGGGAATTGCTGGGGTCAGAGAAAACGGTCTTGGTGAGCTATACAGGACTGCTTGCCCGATATAACCAGCTCGATATGCTCGACAGGCTGAGAGATGCTACTGAGCGCCGGGAAGGTTCACCCGGTTTTCTAGTCCTTCTGCCCGCCGACCAGCAGACCAATATGCCCGTTATCGACGGTATTCCGTTACCGGTTGTGCTTGCATCGCAATGGATTCGGTTGACGGAGGCTTGGATTGCCAACGAACATCGTGGAGCAATTCAAGTACGTGGAAGCGCTAAGCCGCGCATGGAGAAACCATAGTGTTACTGAGTATTTCTCTCACAAACTTCAAAAGTTATCAGGACGCGGCGCTCCCGCTAGCGCCGCTATCGTTGCTTATCGGTGCCAATGCATCTGGGAAGAGTAATGCCATAGAAGGGATCCGTTTTCTCTCCTGGCTTGCGGAGGGTCGCCGAATGGATGACTTAATGAGCGCTGTTCAATCCGAAGATCAACGCCTGAGAGGTACCATCAAGAACCTAGCTTACGAAGGAATGGATACGTTTGGTTTTCGCTGTGAGACCGATATTGAATATGGTGACTGTTTTTCAGTTGATATTCAGATTACGGAAGATGGAATGAAGATTATTTCTGAGTCGATCAGTAGCCCGTTGTCATCGGTACCACTGTACAACGTTGCTGAGATTGGACATCAATACAGTCACGAATTGCAGGTGCAATATAACAACTTTGCGCGTGGTGGCAAGAAACCACGAATCCCTTGTAGCGATCAGCAGGCAGTCTTCACCCAACTCGAAACGCCGGCTCGTTTTGCTGGCGGTCACAGCAAGGCTCAGCAGGTAATACCTCAAGTCGTAGGCGAGTATCGAAAGTTACTAGAAGAGATTCTATTCCTCGATCCGAATCCCCGGGCAATGCGGGAGTATAGCTTCGTCGTGGAGCGCACGCTCAAAGGAGATGGATCTAATTTATCCAGCGTGCTGTACGAACTGTGCGTCAGGAAGCGGCAGAAAGAAGAAGTATTGTCGTTCATCCGATCGCTCCCAGAGCAGGATATCAAAGACATTGATTTTATCCAGACGCCACGCAATGAGGTTATGGTCAATCTCATGGAGTCTTTTGGTGGAAGAGATCACATCTGGGATGTTCAGGTGCTTTCGGATGGCACCCTCCGAGTGCTTGCGGTAGCGGCCGCATTGCTATCGGCGCCTGAGGGATCGCTCGTGATTATCGAAGAGATCGACAATGGCGTGCATCCGAGTCGGGCCGGGATTCTGCTTGAGAACATACAAAAAGTCGCCGAATCCCGAAATGTACGGGTATTGGTGACCACCCATAACCCCGCGCTACTCGATGCGTTACCGACTAAAGCGGTACCTGACGTCGTTTGTTGTTACAGAGACCCCGATAAAGGCGATAGCCGACTTGTCCGATTGGAGGATTTGTACCGATACCCAGAGTTAGTTGCACAAGGTGGCTTGGGTCAGCTGATGACTAAAGGAATCCTGGATCGGTACCTGAAGGATAAGACGAAGCCAGAAGAGCGGAAGGCCAAGGCAATGGAGTGGCTTGAGTCATTGAGGGGCGGAGGATCCGCGTGACGATATGCATCGTGGATACCTCTGTCTTCTGCAATATTCTGGATGTTCCGGGTCGTAATCAGGATCGAGAGCAGGCTCTGAAAGAGTTGGAAGCGTATCTAAAAAATGGAATCACATTGCTGTTACCGCTCGCGGCGGTTTATGAAACGGGAAACCATATTGCACAGCTTGGAGATGGAGAGATCAGACGTACTACCGCACTTCGGTTTGCCGATCAAGTACACAAAGCAATAATTGGTAAGTCGCCGTGGACGCCTACCCCGGTTCCGGAACAGGAAGCGATGATCGGCTGGCTCGACGAATTTCCTGATAACGCCATGCGGGGAATTAGCTTGGCCGACCTTTCAATCATCAAGGAATTCGAGAATCAATGCCGCTTACACCGGGTGCGCCGCGTGTTCATTTGGTCATATGACAATGACCTGAGCGCGTATGACAGGGGTGGAGGGTGAAGGAGCGATGATTGAGCCTAAGCGCCTTCTCGAAGACCTGAAACGATCTGTTAAACACCTGGAGGACGATCTTCGGGAGCGCGCGAGCAGTGTATCCGAAATGGCGGAGCGCTTGAAGTCGGAGTATCGGTCCGCCAAGGAAGCAGGTCGTACGGGGGAGTCCTTCGAGGTCTGGCGCGAAGGAATTCTGACGCAGGCGGCGGTTGCCTGGATCTTGGGCTGCGTATTCGTGCGCTTCATGGAGGACAACGGATTGATCGACGAACCGTTGATTTCGGGTCCGGGTGAACGGCGGGATCGGGCGTCGGACCGACAGACGATATATTTTCAGTCGTACCCGACCGATACAGACCGGGATTATCTCCACGATGTCTTCCGGACCGTGACACGTTTGCCGGCTGTCGCCAGGCTTTATGACGAGGTCCACAACCCAGTATGGACCTACGGCATCTCGGGTGATGCCGCCAAGGAGCTGATCGCCTTCTGGCGTAAGATTGTTCCCGAGAGCGGAGAGCTTGTACATGATTTCACAGATACCGAATGGAACCCCCGTTTTCTGAGGGATCTCTACCAGGACCTTTCCGAAGCGGCCCGCAAGCGTTATGCATTGTTGCAAACACCGGAGTCCGTCGAGGAATTCATTCTGGATCGCACTTTAAATCCGGCTATCGAGGAATTCGGGCTTAAAGTGGTGCGGCTCATCGACCCTACCTGTGGATCCGGACATTTCTTACTGGGTGCGTTTCGGAGGCTCTTGGATCAGTGGTTCAGAAAAGAACCGGGGACTCCGGAACGGGAACTGGTGCAGCGGGCGCTGGATGGGGTCTACGGCGTCGATATCAATCCTTATGCCGCCGCTATTGCTCGTTTCCGGTTGATGATCGAAGCGCTGAAAGCGAGCCGGATTCATAAAATCAAGGAGGCGCCGGGCTACCGCATCAACATTACCGCCGGTGACAGCTTGCTGCATGGACCTCGATTGCTGACGGCGGCGGACAGTATCGCCCAGCACGGGAGTCGCTCTGCGGAATTGGACCTCGGCAGCGGCGCGGAACAGCTCGTGACCCAACCGGGTATCGGCCATGCCTTCGAGGCCGAAGACCTGGACGAGCTGAACCGTATACTAGGCCAAAGCTACCATGCGGTCGTTGGCAATCCACCCTATATCACGGTCAAGGACAAGGCGCTCAATCAGCTCTATCGTGACCGATACCAGACTTGCCACCGACAATATGCGTTGGCCGTTCCGTTTACGGAGCGCTTTTTCCAGCTTGCCGTTCCCGCTGCACCCGATGGAGAAGGGGCGGGCTATATCGGCATGATTACCGCCAACTCCTTCATGAAACGCGAATTCGGCAAGAAGCTGGTGGAGGGTTTCTTCCCAGGCGTAGACCTCACCCACGTCATCGACACCTCGGGTGCCTACATCCCGGGTCACGGCACACCGACGGTGATCCTGTTCGGCAGGGACCGTGCGCCGGTCGCGAGTACAGTACGCACTGTCATGGGGATCAAGGGCGAGCCGACGACACCGCAGGAAGCGGCTAAGGGCATGGTGTGGTCGGCTATCATTGAGCAGGTCGATCGGGCTGGCAGCGAGAGTGAGTGGGTGAGTGTGGCGGATACGGAGCGGGAGAGGTTTGGGAGGCACCCTTGGAGTGTTGGGGGCGGGGGTGCGGTAGATCTAAAGGAGTTACTAGAGAGAAAAAATAAAGATAAAAGGGTATAACCTAGATTCCTCAGTTGAGAATACAGGTACAATAGCAAGCTGTTGAATCACTGAGATAAAGCTATGCGGTTGCCCCCGAAAGTGCTTCACCCGACAGGTGAAGCCATTTTGTCCGAAAGACGGCCGCTATCCACGGCCATCGAAGTGGAAACCTTTGCAGGAAAAGTCCAAGTTGAATGGGATCCGACGGCTGCGGTCACGCCGATCGGTCAGCTGCCGTTTTTCATCGAGTTTCTAAAACTGGGTCACCGCTTCAACCCCTGGGTAGAGGACTGCCCAGTGCACTACGTCAGTCACAACGCCCCGCAGAAGATCGATGTGTTGGGTTCGCTATTTTTGTCCATCTTATCGGGCCACAATCGCTATGCTCATATGACAGCCTTAAGGGGAGACAGCGTGAATACCAAGCTCTTGGGCATGAGCAAAGTGATCAGTGACGATTCGGCCATTCGCGCGCTGAAGCGGATGGACGAAACCGAAGCGGTGCAATGGTTACAAGACCATCTTCAATCCTGTTACGAACCCTTACTGAGTACGCCCTGGATACTGGACGTCGATGTCACGGTGAAGCCCCTGTACGGTCACCAGGAAGGCGCCAAAGTGGGTTATAACCCGCACAAACCGGGGCGACCTTCGCATACGTACCACAGCTACATCATGGCCAATACCCGTTTGGTACTGGAGGTGAATGTCTTGCCGGGCGATGAGTCCCCTGCCTGTCACTCCTGCCGGGATTGATCGATCTACTGAAACGCCTCCCCGAAGACTGCCAGACGGCCTTTATCCGGGGCGATTGTGAATGGGGCAATGATCCGGTGATGAGCGAACTGGAAGCGATGGATCGGCGTTATCTGTTCAAACTGAAACGTTCCGAGCGGGTCAAGGCAGCTGATCGCCCAGGTGCATGGACAGGGGGTATGGACCCGATTCAATGAGGAATGGGAATTGAAAGAAAGCACCCTGCAACTGCAGGGGTGGCAACGGGCACGGCGTGTGGTGGTGGCGCGGCGACGCTTGGCGAAAGATGCCTCTGATCGGTCTTGAATACCCGCAGGGTGGCCAACGTGAACTCGCTTTGGTTGAGGGTCCCGAAGATCTGCGGCTGTATGAATACAGTGTCCTGGTCACGAACCTCGAGGATGAGTTGATCACGCTGATGCGCCATTACCGTGACCGCGCCGATTGCGAAAACAACTTCGATGAAGCGAAAAACCAGTGGGGCTGGGGTGGCTTTGTCACCCGAAAGCTGCAAACCAGTCAAATCATGGCGCGGCTGGTGGCCTTAATCTATAACTGGTGGAACCTGTTTGTCCGTCTGGCCATTCCGCATAAGCACCATGAAGCCATCACGAGTCGCCCGCTGTTACTGAGCAGTGTGGGGCGGCTCACTGAGAGCGCCAGGCAACGGCGCATGGTCATCACTTCGACACACGGTGAGACGACCACCATCCAACGTGCCTATCAGCGGGTTCACGCCTTCTTCTCTTGGTTGAAAGCTACTGCGCCGCAGTTGACCCCAAGCGAGTGCTGGCAAGTCATTGTGAGGAAATCGATGGAGCTGTTTATGGGAAAGGGTCCGCCAACGAGACTCCCCCAGCCACTGTAAGATCGGTTTGGCGAATCGGGGTGGAATTACATGCTGATCGTTAAGATCTGGCAGGGCTAACTGAGGATTTTAGGATAATTTTTCTGAATTTGCTGCAAGACAATATATTTCTGCTCTACAGGTTCTTCATGGTTATAGGTGAGGTGTTGCGCGCTTGGTGTGTAATAGAGGCATCAGGTGCGCTTGGCTCTACGATCGCACACTTTAATGTCTATGGTAGTGAAGAACTCAAGCGTTTCCTCTGGCTATTCCGAGTCCAACTATCAAATCGAATCACTTATAGGTCTGTCTCAGTTAAATCGGGGACTCATGTGGTACGACTATTCGATGTTCTCCAAAGATCGGGTTCGTACCCCCCTCTCCATCGCCTTCGCCTTCGTCGCCACCCACAATCACTTCGTCCTCGATCGCGGCGGCAAGGTGTTCAACCGATCCGCGCCGGTCATCAAATTGCCCGCAGGTTCCACGGAGGCGGACCACCTGGCCTTGCTTGGCCTGCTCAACAGCTCCACGGCTTGTTTTTGGATGAAGCAGGTGTTTTCATAACAAAGGTGATTCGACAGACTCACAAGGTGCACGGCTAACGGCAATTGATGCCTTTGCAAACACATATGAATTTACAGGTACTGGCCTTCAGAGGTTTCCTGTTTCAGACAATAAACCCCTAGACCTCGCCACCAAACTAGACCACCTGGCCAGAACTCGCCAGACACATCTGCCGCCGCAACTGGTCAAGGACTTGCCCCTTTCCCGCGCCGAGCTGAACAACCACCGCGCCGAGGCCGAATCACTGCTGCGCCGCATGGTCGCCCTTCAGGAGGAACTGGACTGGCGCTGCTACGTCCTCTACGGCATTACCGACCAAGAGCTGTGTTATCCCACCCTCCCCAGATTACGCTTGGGCAACGCGCCTTCGAGATTGTCATGGCCCGTAAAATGGTCAACGGCGAATTGGAAACCACCTGGTTTCAGCGCCACCGCTCAACGCCCATCACCGAGATCCCCGAGCACTGGCCCGAAGACTACCGCCAGTTGGTGGAGCGCCGCATCAATCTGATCGAGTCCGACCGCTACATCGGCCTGATCGAGCGGCCCGAATACAAAAGGCGCTGGAATCAGGAACCCTGGGAAGAGCAGGAAAAGCAGGCGCTGCGGGGCTGGCTGCAGGATCGGCTGGAACAGAAGCGCTATTGGCCGGAATCGCGCTTGCAGTCGGTGCGCTCACTCTCCGCGCGGGCCGAAATCGACGCGGATTTCATGCGAGTGGCGGAGCTCTACATCGGGTATCCGGGCTTCGAGGTATCCTCTCTGGTTGCCGATCTGGTAGAGAGTGAAAGTGTGCCCTTTCTGCCGGTGCTGCGCTACAAGCCCTCCGGCCTTCGCAAGCGAGAGATTTGGGAGAAGACCTGGGATCTTCAGCGCCAGGAGGACGCTATCGATGCCCAAGTCGCGGCGGAACTAACGCGGATTGGAGGCGAGAGGGATGAGGAGTATCAGCACCGTATCGAGTCGGAACAGCGGAAGCGAAAAAAGGCGGAAATCGGCGATATCGCCTCGCCTCCGAAGTATCGATCCACGGATTTTAACAACAACGGCTACTGGCGGCTCCGAGGCGCGCTGGACGTGCCCAAGGAACGTTTCGTGAGTTACCCCCATTGTTCTTCCGAGAATGATCCCTCACTGGTCGTCGGCTGGGCCGGGTGGGATCATCTGCGACAGGCGCAGGCCCTGACTGGCTATTACACCGAGATGGTTGAGCAGGAAGGTTGGCAGGCGGAACGATTAAAACCTCTGCTGGCTGGCCTTGCTGAACTGCTGCCTTGGCTCAAACAGTGGCACAACGACATCGATCCCACCTTCAACGAACGCATGGGGGACTTCTTCGAAACCTTCTTGCAATCCGAGTTGCAGAAACATGGCCTGACGCGACAGGATCTGACTATGTGGACGCCGCCTGCCTCAGCGAATCGAGGAAGACGGAAGAGAAACTGACTCCATGACCTCTAAACTAACCGGAAAGGGCAAAGGAAAATCAATATGGTAGAGATAGCTGAACGTATCACAATCGATCCGCTGCAATGCGGAGGCAGACCGTGCATTCGTGGCATGAGGATTCGCGTAACCGATGTTTTGGAGCTTATGGCCTCGGGGCTCTCCCAAAAAGAGGTGCTGGCTGAAATGCCCGATCTAGAGGCAGAGGATATCCAAGCGTGTCTGCGTTACGCTACCCGCCGCCTGGATCATCCGGTGATCGCGGCGTGAAGCTCTGGATCGATGCCCAACTTTCTCCGGCGCTGGCACCGTGGATCACGCGTGAGCTCGGCATTGAGGCGGTGCCGAAAAGAGAGCCGCTCGTCGAAATCAGTGAGGCGAGTTGAGATGACCAGGATCGCGGAAATCTTCGACATTCCCGACCGCGTCCATCAGGGCGACTTCGTACTGCGGCTCACCGAAGGCGTGAATCGACCGCAGGAGACGCTCAAGAGCTACGTGGTCACGCCACAGTTGGTCGTTTGTTTCGACCAGGCGCTTTCCCTGATAAAAAGCGCCGTGGAGTCGAATTCCAGCAAAGGCGCTTATCTGCACGGGAGTTTCGGCAGCGGCAAGAGCCACTTCATGGCCGTTCTAACGCTGTTGCTGCAGAGAAACCAGGAGGCAAGGTCGATTCCGGAACTGGCCGAGGTCGTTTCAAGGAACAATGCCTGGACTCAAAACCGTAAATTTCTGGTGGTGCCTTATCACATGATCGGCGCTACGAGCATGGAGTCGGCGATCTTGGGGCACTACGCGGATTACATCCGTAAGCTGCATCCAACGGCACCGACTCCGGGGTTCTATCGTGCCGATGCGCTCTTCGAGGACGCCAAGCGACTGAGGTCGCAGCTGGGTGACGAGCGGTTTTTCGCCCAACTCGGAGCAAGCGTTGATGGCGGAGACGGCTGGGGCAGTATCGGCTCCGGGTGGGATGCGGCCGGCTTCGATCTGGCGCTGACCGCCGTGCCCGGCTCGGAGGATCGGTCGCGCTTGGTGGGCGATCTCATCGATGCGTTTTTCGAGTCGGCCAGGGGCGTAGCGGCCGACGGCAAAGAAAGTTTCGTTCCACTGGACGAGGGCCTGGCGGTAATGTCCAGGCACGCGCAAAGTCTAGGGTATGACGCGCTAATCCTTTTCCTCGATGAACTCATTCTCTGGCTTGCCAGTCATGCCGCGGATCTCGAATTCGTGAATCGCGAGGGCCAGAAGGTCGCAAAACTGGTGGAGTCGATGACGGCGGAGCGGCCCATACCCATAGTCAGTTTCATTGCCCGCCAACGGGATTTGCGGGAGTTGGTTGGGGAGCATATACCCGGTGCGGAGCAGCTCGGGTTCGCGGATGTGCTCAACTGGTGGGAAGCGCGCTTTGATGAGATCACGTTGGAAGACCGTAATCTGCCGGCTATTGTGGAAAAGCGATTGCTGAGGCCGAAAACCGAGTCGGCGAAGCATGAATTGGAAGATGCCTTTCAGCGTACCGCCAGAGTGCGTGATGAGGTGATGAACACGCTTCTGACTCGTGACGGTGATAAGGCGATGTTTCGGAAGGTGTACCCCTTCAGTCCGGCATTGGTTCAGACCTTGGTGGCGGTGTCGTCCCTGCTGCAGCGCGAGCGTACGGCATTAAAGCTGATGCTCCAATTGTTGGTGGATCACCGCGATACGCTTCAGTTGGGCGATATCGTCCCGGTTGGGGATCTCTTCGACGTCATCGCGGAAGGAGACGAGCCGTTCACGCAGGCGATGCGCAAGCGCTTCGATGACGCAAAGAAGCTCTACCGACAGAAACTCTTACCAATGTTGGAAGACCAGCATGGTGTGACGGTCGAAGCGATCGATGCCGGTAAAGTTACGGACGAGCTTCTGGTTCAGCGTTTCCGCAATGACGACCGATTGATGAAAACCCTGTTGCTGTCCTCTTTGGCCGATGGAGTCGAAGTACTACGGGGATTGACGCCTGCACGCTTGGCTGCACTCAACCATGGTACGGTGAGATCGCCGATACCGGGACAGGAAAGCCAGATGGTGCTTTCCAAGTGCCGCCATTGGGCGGGACAGGTCGGCGAGATCAAGGTCTCCGATGAAGGCGTCAATCCGGTCGTGTCCCTTCACATCGTGGGAGTCGATACGGACGGTGTGCTGGAAAACGCTAAGGTTCTGGACAACCATGGAAATCGGATCCAGAAGGTCAAGCATATCCTTTATGAGTATCTGCAGATTCCCACGGACGAAGGAGACTTGTTGCCGCCACGTTATGACCTCATCTGGCGCGGTACGAAGCGAAGCTGCGAGTTGCTGTTTCGCAATGTGAGGGAGCTGCCGATCGATAGCCTCAAGGCCCAGGATAAGTTCTGGCGTGTCGTGATCGATTTTCCATTTGACAAGCCAGGCTTCTCCCCGAAAGATGATCTGGCGCGAGTGCAAGAGTTCCAGGCAACCGGGGACGTTGCAGATACATTGGTATGGCTGCCATCATTCCTGACGCTTAGGTCTGTGGAAGATCTTGGCCGGCTCGTACTGCTTGATCAGGTGTTATCGGGCAACCGTCTCAACGAGTACGGTGGGCACTTATCGCAAGCGGAGCGCGAGCAGGCGCGCGTGCTTCTGGTGAATCAACGAGACCAGATGCGTCAACGGGTTAAAAACCATCTCTTGGCGGCGTATGGGATCAGCAAGATCGACGACAAGGCGATCGACACTTCACACGAGCTTGACGAGCACTTTCTGTCGTTGAATCCGCATCTTAAGCTGCAGCCGCCCGTGGGAGCCGGGTTCAAGGATTGTCTCGAGCACCTGTTTGCCCAGGCATTGGAACATCAATATCCCGATCACCCGAGGTTTGAGGGAGAAGTAAGGCGCGCAGGGCTCCGGCGAGTCCTCGAGGTCGTTCGACAGGCAGCGCAGATAAAGGATAGGCGTGTGGAGGTGGAAAGGTCCTTTCGCGAGGAGGTGCGGCGTATCGCGGTGCCGCTCAAGCTGGGAGACATGGGCGAGACGCATTTTGTACTGCGCGATGAGTGGAAAAGCGAGTTTCTGCGGAAGAAGGCGCAAGACGGCGTCAAGGAGCTCACGGTACGACGTCTTCGGCAGTGGATCGAGAAGCCGGAGCGGCGAGGTCTTGAGCGAGATATACAGAATTTGCTCATTCTGACGTTTGCGCTGCAGGCCGGCTGCAGCTTCTTCTTGCACGGTGGACCCGTCGATCCGCAGCTCGAAAATCTTGATGACGACATGGCGTTGCGCGAGCAGCAACTGCCTAGCGAAACGACCTGGGCGGAAGCCGTAAAGCGTGCGGGGACCCTACTCGGCGTCGCCGTTTCTGCTTCACTGAATGCACAGAACGTCTCCAGATTAGTCGATGAAGCGGCAAGAATAGCCAGGGAATACAGCGTTGAAGTGGATAGGTTCCGGAGTCAGCTCCAGAGCCGTTTGGAGGCTTGCGGTATCCGCGTGCGCGACGCGGATCGCTTTAAGTCTGTGGAGGCGTCTTCAGCAATGTTGATAGCAATTCAGGCGAGCGAAGCGGATGCGATCATCGAATCCCTTGCCACGGCCTCGATTGCGACATCCGAGACCGCGATGGGACAGGTCCTCAAGGCTGCGAGGCCGATGGCGGACGCACTGCAGAACGCGGAATGGCTGCTGTTCGACAAGATTGACGGGCTCGGCGATCCTTACAAACAACAAGCCGGAACGATCGTGAACCTGGTGAATAATGCCCTCAAACACGATGAGCACGTTACACCTCTCGCCGCCACGCTTCGCCAGGCACAGTCGGAAGCCATTTCCCTGCTGGCGGAGGCAGCGACAAAGCCTCCTTCACCGTCCGAGCTCCCACCGAAGCCACCCGCACCGGGTCGCAAGCTTGCGAAACAGGGGCGAAAAACAGTCAGGGCGAGTGAGGCGAAAAAACTATTTGCGGAGATTGAGTCCGACTTGTCAGAACAGACGGGTACGACACTGGAAGTGGACTGGAAGGTATACCGCGAGGAATGAATCCGACACCGGAACAAGTTGCGACTCAAGCCGCATCCGTAGCAAAAAGTCGCCCAGACGAACGCATTATCGGCATCACTCGGAGGGTGGCTGGACGGGTAGTGAGAGCATCGTGGTTAACGGCTCCCGATGGTCGGTTGTGGTCTGCCGTTCTCCTTTAGAGTTTAGTGACTGTCTTTCCTCATTACAGGACGATGGCCACCTGATCGTTCTGACGCCTTTAACCGACCAGGCACTTAGCCTGGATGTCCTGGCTCGCATCGCCGGGCGGCGGCTCGTACACATTGACCGCTGGGAACTGGTGCGGGAGGCATTCGGTGCGACACAGATCGATCCCCGCCTTCCCATGCATGGATGGTTGGCCGATGCCCTCTTAGAGGTACTACTCGAAGGTGGATATTCTCCTTCGCCTAGCGGTTGGCTTGATGCGGATACCGCCTGGCAAGCTTTGTTGAGCCATTATCTGGGGCTTGCCACGGGACGGCCCGATGTAAGAGATTTGATTCAGTGGAGTGTCGATCCGGAAAGGGTATCGCGATATGCGGTCATTGAGGACCCTCTTCGGGTGGGGATAAGAGGCCATCTGGTAGAAACTGTGGGCACGTTAGGAGAGATTTTTGTCAAGACGATCGAGGTTGGCCAAGGCGCGAATTTGTTGCCTATTGGGCTCGTCTGCGAAGTATTGTTCGTTGGAGGCGGACGCCAGAGTGCAACTCTATCACAGGCAATCGCAAGGCTAGAGCCCTTCTTGGGAGGAAATATGCTTTCTACCGATCAAGGACAGGCATGGTATGAATCAGCAAGAGCCGTGCTGGACAACCTGTCGCCGAACGAACAGCAACTATGGGTTAAGCGCTCCGAGGAATTATTAGCAGGTTTAAAGGCCAACCGGTTTGCTGCTCTTAGTACGGTATTTTATACGGGGTTCCAGCAACGGCTTGCGGCGTTCGGTGACGCCGTTATTCGGTATTTAGATGACAAAGCTGAAATGAAGGATATTGAAGATGCGTTCGGCGAAGTCCTACGGCATCGGGAGTGCGAGAACAACCCGGATCGCGTAGAACGACTGCAAATGGCGTTGAGGCTCGTACGCAGGTTGGGAAGCGCGGTGCGCCGGCCAACGCAGACGGTCGGGACCATCGTCGAATCTCACTTCGCGGATGGCGTTTTTATAGACTGGGCTCGGCGGTATCTACTTGGAGGTGATCCTGTAGAGAAACTGGCTAAGGCATTTGGTCGACTTTACCAGCGTATCAGAGAAATGCGAGAGCCCCGGAATCAGGTATTTGCGGAGCGGCTTAGAGATTGGAATAGGGTACCGAAGCCAGAAAAAAGCTTCCTGCCAATAGAACAATTTCTGGACAAGATTGTAGCCGTCGTTGCCTCGAAGCAGCCGCTGCTTGTTATAGTGATCGATGGCATGGATGGAAGCGTCTTTGAAGAAATCTCGGAGGATCTCCGGAATCGCGGGTGGGTCCGTTGGGTGGATTCGGCTGGCGTCGGAGGCGGCGGACTCTTAAGCGTCCTACCAACCGTCACCGAGTTTTCGCGTACGGCCCTGCTAACCGGGCGGGTATCCTCTGGCTCGAGTGCAACCGAAAAAACGGGTTTCGCGCGCCATGCCGCTTTACGTGCTGTATCGCGGTCTTTGAATCCGCCGGTATTGTTTCATAAGGGTGAATTAACGGACGCGGCGGCGCAAAGCCTATCGTCAGTGGTTCGTGCGCGTATCAACATGCCTGAGCAACGAGTCGTTGGTATTGTGATCAATGCGGTAGATGATCATCTCGCCAAATCGGACCAGTTGCGCCTCAAATGGCCAATTGATTCGTTTCGAATTCTCGATTCCTTACTTTATGAAGCCCGACTAGCGGGAAGGGCCGTGGTGTTGACTTCGGATCATGGTCACGTACTGGAAGAAGATGGGGAGCGGCTCAACGGTGAATCTGAAGAGCGTTGGCGGTCTTACCGAGAACCATTGACCAATCATGAAATGATGTTTGAAGGGCCAAGGATACGCGCGGCGACCGGCATGGAACGAGTTGTATTGCTCTGGGGTGAAGCGACGCGCTATTGTCAGAAAAAAAATGGCTATCACGGAGGCGCCACACTACAAGAGACTGTCGTACCCCTAGGCGTGTTTCTCAGCATAGGTCAGGAACTCGATGGGTGGCAGCCGTTGGCGGAGTATGTCCCCGAGTGGTGGTTGTCGTCGGAGCCCGCAGGGTCACAGACACCCAAGCCAACCGAACAGCGCAGGAAAAAGGCGCCAGCGGTACCAAAGCAACAGGGAAGCTTGTTTGAGTGCCTCGGATACGAAACAGACGCACCGGCGTCGTCCTGGATTCATCAACTTGTCGATTCTGAAGTTTTTGCTGCACAGAAGCGACTTGCCGGCCGTCTCGCACCGCCTTTAAAAACCGTCAAAGAGGTACTGGTGACACTTGATGCCCGTCATAGTCGCGTGTCGAACCGAATTCTTGCGCAAGCAATCCAAGCTCCCGAGTTCCGGCTTCGAGGAATCGTGGCAGGCCTACAACGTTTGCTGAATGTCGACGGATATCAAGTTCTTTCAATCGAGGAGGATACCGAAATGGTCTTGCTGGATATTGCACTGCTGAAGAAACAGTTTCAAATTGGTGACTAGCCGGGATGCGTATAAGCCCACAGCGTCGAGACGAACTGCTGGATGCCCTGCGAAGAGGGACCGTGCCTACGGCCAGTCTCGATCTTCTGGCGGTGGGCTTGGAGGGCCTGCAGCCCACACTCCAAACGGAATTGGGTTCGGTTAGGAGCGGGCGAGGTGTACTCAAAGCTGTGCGGGGCGAATATGGGAGCGGTAAGACCTTTTTCGCTCGTTGGCTACAGGAGATGGCTCGACGTGGCGGTTTTGCCTCGTCGGAGGTGCAGATCTCTGAAACGGAGACTCCCCTGCATCGTCTGGAAACCGTGTACCGGCGTTTGGTCGAAAATCTTTCAACGGCCGACACGCGGTTCGGAGCGCTTCGATCCATTGTCGACGGATGGTTTTATACATTGGAGGAGGAAGTTCTTCAGGATAGTGAGAGTGGGTCGCCGGATGAAGACTCCTTGCTACAGCGCACAAACGTTTTAATGGAGCGCCGGCTTGCGCTAGTTACGCGACAGGCACCGGCTTTTGCGGCTTGTCTTCGGGGTTATCGAGAGGCTTTAGCCGAGAACGATAAGGAGGTTGCCGAAGGTTTGCTAGCCTGGCTATCAGGTCTTCCGAATGTAGCGGCTCGAATAAAACGCAAAGCGGGGATAAAGGGGGACATCGATCATTTCGGCGCCTTGAGTTTCTTGGGCGGACTATTGGCTGTGTTGCGTGATTCAGGTCATTCAGGATTGGTTTTGGTCCTGGACGAGGTGGAGACCTTGCAGCGAGTTCGAGGAGATGTTCGCGATAAAGGTCTGAATGCGTTGCGTCAGTTCATGGACGAGGTTGAAGCTGGTCGGTTTCCCGGACTATATCTCTTGGTGACCGGCACGCCAGCATTTTTCGAGGGTCCAAATGGGATTCAACGCTTACCTCCCTTGGCCCAGCGGCTCCACGTCGATTTCACTACGGAAGCCCGTTTTGACAATCCCCGAGCTGTGCAAATTAGGCTTTCAGGCTTCGATCTAGAGAAACTCAAGGATGTCGGCGTGAAAGTCCGCGACATTTACGTCGCTCATTGCCCAAACGCCGAGCGAATCCGGAAGATAGCCGATGACGCCTATTTGAATGATTTGTCTAGAGCCGTCACAGGAGAGCTTGGCGGGAAAGTTGGCGTTGCGCCACGTGTGTTCCTCAAGAAGCTGGTGGCCGACGTACTCGATCGTATCGATCAGTTCCCAGAATTCGACCCGAGACGGCATTACTCCCTGACCATTAGCGATAAAGAGCTTACTGAGGTCGAACGTAACGCAAGGGGAGCCTCTGGCGTAGATGAAATCGAGTTGGACGTGTGAGTGCATTCGAACTTCTCCATCCCGCGATTCAGCATCACATCGTCAACAGCCTGGGTTGGCGGGCGCTCAGAAATCTACAAGAACAGGCTGTTCAGCCGATTCTCAACGGTGAAAACGCGCTATTAATCGCGCCGACCGCGGGCGGGAAGACGGAAGCCGCCGTCTTCCCGCTGCTTTCTAGGCTTCTCGGTGAGGATTGGGAACCCATCAGCGTATTGTATGTGTGCCCAATCAAGGCGCTGCTCAATAATCTAGAGAATCGTCTGCGACAGTACTCGGATTGGTTGGGGCGCCGAGTTGGGCTCTGGCACGGCGATATCGGACAAGGCGACCGTGGACGCATTACCAAGGACCCGCCGGATATTCTGCTTGCAACGCCAGAATCCTTGGAAGTCATGCTGGTATCTCGTCGGACCGAACCATGCGGCTTTGTTTACGAATGTCAGAGCCGTGGTGGTCGATGAGATCCACGCGTTCGCCGGCGATGATCGCGGCTGGCACCTGCTAGCCGTGCTTGATCGCATCTCGTGTCTTAGCGAACACCGAATACAGCGTATCGGATTGTCCGCGACAGTAGGAAATCCGCAATCCTTAATTGGCTGGCTAACGGGCGGCAGTGATCCAAAAGGCGTGGTGATTTCGCCTGACGGAGGCGATGCCATACGCTCTGATATCGAAGTGGACTATGTGGGGAGCTTGAGCAACGCGGCAATTGTTATCTCACGGCTGCATCGTGGAGAGAAGAGGCTGGTTTTCTGTGACAGCCGTTCGCAGGTCGAGTCCCTCGCCAGCGAACTGAGGCGGCTTGGCGTACAGACATTCGTATCGCATAGCTCATTGTCTATTGACGAGCGCCGAAGCGCCGAAAAGGCATTTTCTGAAGTGGGTAACTGCGTCATCGTTGCTACCAGCACTCTGGAACTCGGAATTGATATAGGAGATCTTGATCGAGTTATCCAAATCGATGCGCCACCCGCCGTGGCGGCCTTTTTGCAGCGGTTGGGTCGTACTGGACGGCGGAAGGGGACAACCCGGAACTGCTTGTTTCTGGCGACGTCAGAAGATTCTTTTGTTCAGACATTAGGTCTTCTCGAACTTTGGTCGAAAGGCTATATCGAGCCAGTGGTGCCGCCACATAAGCCATATCCGATTCTGGCACAGCAAGTTATGACCCTTTGTCTTCAAGAATCGGGAATCGGTCGCTATACATGGAGCGAGTGGATGAGAGGTGTTTTTCATAGTGCGCGGTTATCGATGGCGAGAGTCAGAGCAGCTTGTTCAACACATGCTGCAACACCACTATCTATATGAGGATGAAGGGATACTTTCGATTGGACGGGAAGGAGAAAAGCATTTCGGCAAGCGAAATTTCATGCAGTTGTTTTCGGTCTTTGATTCTCCGCCTTTATTCACCGTGTTCTATGGACGTACCGAGCTCGGCTCTGTACATCAGCTCACTTTTCAGGTGAAGCGAGATGAATGGATTACGTTATCTCTGGGCGGCCATTCCTGGCTCGTGAAGCATGTGGATTGGAAACGTCGCCAGGTATTCGTAGAGCCAGGCAAAGAACGAGGGAAATCAAGATGGTTTAGTGCAGGGCAACCTTTAACTTACGAGTTGTGCCAAGCCACGTTGCGTGTACTGGCGGGTTCGGTACCTGATGTGTCCTTTATCGAAGCGGGCTCTTTCCAAACTCGAAGTCGTACTAACAGAGTACGAATGGGCAGATACGGAGAGTACGTCGATTGTATCAGACGAGAAGGGAACGTCCTGGTGGACGTTCGGAGGAGGTGTACTGAACAGCGCTATTGCGTCGAAGCTGCAAGAGCAGGCTGGCAGCGTTCAGTATGACAATTTCGCCATTCACTTCAAAGGGCGGTGGCCGGTTGAAGATGTGGCGGAAAGTGTTCGCAAGCTGCTGCAAGAAGCGCCGAATATAGCGCCACCAATATCCGAAGAAGCACGAGTCGAGTACAAGTTTGGCGAGTGCGTCCCTGGTCCACTATTGGACACAATGATTGCTTTACGATTTTCCTGCGAAGAACAATGGGGCAAATTAAAGCAGAGGAGTGTAAAGATCATTCATAAGCACTGAATGCTTGTCGCCTCATTCTCTTTATGGGTCGCATCTGACAAGATGAGTTTCATATATTTAACCGAAATCCTGCAAGTAACAGCTGACACGCCAATAACCGAGGAAGCAAGTAGGGTAAGTGTTGTTCAGTTGACTACATTTTATGCAGAGTGCAGCAGTAAGACTCGCGATAACCGCTATGGCGCACCATTTCTCACGCCATGTCTATTGTTGATGGGAGTAACCTTTTGAGCAGACAATACCACTCCATTCCCTTTCGCCAGGGGTTACTTTACTTAATAACATAGGATTGAACCGGGTTGTCAGGCGAGAGCCAGCCAGTCTTCCCACGGCTGCGGATAAAGATGTTCTTTGGGCCGATTGACGGTGAGCTGATTACCCCCAGTGAGCCGTTTCCCAGCGACCCGTATCAGAAAAGTGCGGATGGCTTCGGGTTCCCATTGTCTGAGCTGTTTGTTACCGATCATCAAAACCATCCAACGCAGGGTGTTGTAGGCCAGAATGGCACTCTGAAACCGTGCGGCATTGGCCAGGAAGTGGTCGGTTTAAATATGCGCTAGTCCCATCTGGGTTTTACCCTCTTCGATCTGCTCTCAATCAAACTTGAGCTGCGCCGTTTTCCCCCGCTTAGGCCCCTTTATCGACGTCGGGCTGGTGGGTATATCTCGTCTTCTGTATTATCCCCGCCTAGCTAATTGGCAGGGTTTGCCTTTCTATCCATCAGACTAGGTTTGAGTTTCCGGTTCCTCGTTGTCCCCTTCGGTTTGAGGTCTGCTGTCCCACAACTCATCTATCAGTTGATCCCGCCAGACAATTACTTCTCGCAAGGCATCCACCACTCTACCGTGCTCCCTTTAAGGGATCAGGGATTTCCCACTTAGGGGAAATCATCGGTAGAGTTTAAAGTATTGGAAAGGTGTATAAGCCCGAGGTCTAATCGTACAGGATGGAAATTTTACTGGAAAAATAGCCTTTTAATTTCTATACTTTAAAAAAGGATATGATAGCCCCGAAAGAGGGTAAGACCCCGACATATTAATTAAAAGATCGCTCGGTGTCTTCATTGATAAAAGGGAAATAATAAAATAATGATAGACCTGTCGCTGTCTTCAGTATGACAGGCATTCGGTAGGTGGAGTTTGAATAGGTGACACCCCTCGCAATTGCTGCCTCGGCTGGATTCATGTTGGTGCTGGGCATGGTATTGGCCTCCATTCTGGCGCTGGCAAATCGGAAGCTATACGTCTACGAAGATCCCCGTATCGATGAGATTGAGGAGATGCTTCCGCATGCCAATTGCGGTGCCTGCGGAAAACCAGGCTGTCGGCAATTTGCTGAGACTCTAGTCAAAGGGCAGGGAGACCCCGCCTTGTGTACCCCCAACGCCCCGGAAATGACCCAGGCAATTGCTGATTTTCTGGGTGTTGCGCTCGGCGACCACACCAAGCGGGTCGCCCGGCTGGCCTGTGCGGGGGGCTCGCATGTGGCGTATTTCCGCGCGCAGTATTCGGGATTGAGATCCTGCCGCGCAGCGGCCCTCGTCTCGGGCGGAGGCAAGGGATGCACCTGGGGGTGTCTAGGCCTGGGTGACTGCGAAGCGGCGTGCGAATTCGATGCCATACACTTGAATAAGTATAGCTTGCCCGTGGTTAACGAGGATCATTGCGTGGCGTGCAGTGATTGCGTCGATGTGTGTCCGAAGGATCTGTTTTCAATACAGCCCGTCACCCACAAGCTATTCGTAGCCTGTAAAAGCCTTACCGAAGGCGATGAAGCGGAACACAACTGTGAAGTTGCTTGCACGGCGTGCGGCCGTTGTGTATCCGATGCGCCGGAGGGCTTGATCCGGCTCGAGAATAATCTGGCCGTGGTGGACTATTCCAAAAACGAACTTGCATCCAAAGTGGCTATCGAACGATGTCCAACGGGCGCCATCGTGTGGATAGAGGATCAAACAACAACTAAGGGAGCTAAGGCTAAGAGGATCGTGCGGATGGAGCCTTTGCCACGGGGATAAATAATAGGTTTCGCTGGCCATGGAGAGGTCAGGAGACCATATAGGGGCCAGACTGCACTTGAGAAGGCCTATAGAGCCAATGGCGAACCAGAGGGTGGGACATGAGAAAGAAACTGCATAATGAACAGGTCAAATATCCCGGCATTCGTATGTCCATGGATGGTAACAGCGCCGTAATAATGTGCGAAAGGGAGGCAAGCGATGCGGCAGGCGCCTATCCGATTACACCCTCGACGCAAATGGGCGAGTACTGGGCGGAAGAAACCGCCAAAGGCCATATCAACATTTCTGGACGACCCCTGATTTTTATCGAGCCCGAAGGGGAGCACGCGGCTGCGGGTGTAACCGCCGGCATGTCCATGACGGGGCTGCGGGCGACCAACTTTTCTTCCGGCCAGGGCATCGTCTATATGCACGAATCCCTTTACGGGGCAGTGGGCAAGCGACTACCCTATATTCTGAATATTGGGTGCCGCGCCATCACTAAGACCAGCCTGAATGTGCATGCCGCGCACGACGACTACCACGCCATCGATGACACCGGGTTTTTCCAGGTTCTCGGCAAGAGCGCCCAGGAAGCGGCAGATCTTAACCTCATCGCCCGCAAGATCGCCGAACTTTCATTGACGCCGGGCGCGGTGGGACAAGATGGTTTTCTGACTACTCACCTCATCGAGTCGCTGCAAGTGCCGGAACGCGAACTCATCGCCGAGTACTTGGGTAAACCCGAGGATATCATTCCCTGCCCCACCCCCGCGCAACGTCTGATTTTTGGTGAAACACGGCGCCGGGTGCCTATGGTGTGGGATGTGGATAATCCCGCCATCTCCGGCTGCGTGCAAAATCAGGACGCCTACATGCAGTCCGTGGCCGCTCAACGCCCGTTTTTCTTCGAACACATTCCCGCCATCACCCAACAGTGTATGGATGAGTTCTATGAGCTGACAGGGCGCCGCTATCATCGGATCACCACCTACCGTGCGGAGGATGCGGATTACCTCATTGTCGGCATGGGCAGTATGGTGGTAACCGCCGAGGTCGTGGCTGATTATCTGCGCGAGACACGTAAGCTAAAGGTCGGAGTGGTCAACGTCATTATGTGGCGGCCTTTCCCCGGAGAGCTTATTGGCGAGATTGTGCGTGGGCGCAAAGGCGTCGCCGTGTTGGAGCGCACGGACCAACCCCTGGCCGAGGATCTACCGTTGATGCGGGAGGTACGCTCCGCGATCGCAAAATGCGTCGAAAATGGAACCGTGGGCAGATATACCGAACTCCCCTATCCAGCTTATCCGGCGTACAAAAAGCCGACGACTGACGTTTCACCACTTTATTCGGGCGCTTATGGACTGGGTAGCCGCGACCTGCAGCCGGAGGGGCTGGTAGGTACCGTGGAGAACATGCTGCCACAAGGGAAAAAGAAAAAGTTTTTTTACCTTTCTATCGACTTCATCCGTGAGCAGGCGTTTACACCCAAGCAGGAGATCTATCAACAGCAGATCGTCGACCTCTATCCCGAGGTCAGGGATCTGGCCGTGCACGGCACAGAGAACCCCAATCTCATGCCAAAAGGAGCGATTACGGTTCGCCTGCACTCCGTGGGAGGTTGGGGAGCCATTACTACCGGCAAGAACTTGGCGATGACCCTGTTTGACTTATTGGACTACGACATCAAAGCCAACCCCAAATACGGCTCGGAGAAAAAAGGTCAACCGACCACATATTACATGTCGGCTGCCCCGGAGCCCATTCGCGTCAATGCCGAGTATTTCTTCGTGGATGTGGTGTTATCCCCCGATCCCAACGTGTTCGAACACTCGAACCCGCTGTTCGGCCTGAAAAAAGGCGGGGTATTTATCATTCAGAGTGAGCTCGGATCCCCTGAAGCAGTCTGGAAAGCCTTTTCCACATTTGCCCAGCAGTTTATCATCGCCAACGAAATTCAGGTTTTCTACATCGATGCGTTCAAGATTGCCCGTGAAGAAGCGAGCAATTCGGAGCTTCAATTTCGCATGCAGGGCATCGCCTTCCAGGGAGCATTCTTCGCCGCCTCACCGGTGATGGCGGCCGCTAAGTTGAGCGAAGAGAAGCTGTTTCAGGCTATTCGCAAGCAGCTGCAGGATAAGTTCGGCGGCAAGGGCGCGCGGGTGGTCGAGGACAATCTCCGGGTCGTGCGCCGCGGCTTCGACGAGATTAAGGAAATCACCGTGAAACCGGTGCTTTCCGCGGCCGGCGGAGCAAAGCGCAAGGAACATGGTTTACCCCTCATGCTTAAGCGCCTGCCATCGAGCGATGATCCCAAGACAGACGTGCACCGCTTCTGGGAGCAGACGGGGAATTTCTATCTCACCGGCAAGGGAAGCGACAACCTGGCGGATCCGTTCAACGCCTTAAGTCTGATCCCGGCCAGCACGGGCGTCTATCGGGACATGACCATGATCCGGTTCGAACATCCGGTATGGATCCCGGAGAAATGCACGGCGTGCAGCGACTGTTTTGCTATTTGCCCCGACAGCGCCATTCCGGGATTGGTGAGTTCCACCAACGAAGTGTTCGATACCGTCATCAAGCGCGTGGAGCGTAGCGGGCACCCTGTGAAACACCTGCGCCGCGCGGTGCGGACCGTGGACAAAAAGTTGCGCGCCGAGGCCGAAACCTCTGCGGGCGGGAACCTCGATATCAAGCCGCTGCTGGCGCAGGCCATCGCGGACACGATCGCCGAATCCGACCTGGCCGTTGCAGACAGACCGTTGCTCGAACAAGAATTCGACTGGTTTAAAGAGGCCATCGGTGACTTTAAGTTCTCGCTGGCGGCACCTTACTATCAACTTAAAGAGAAGCAAGCCAAAGGTAGCGGAGGTCTCTTCTCAATTACCATCAATCCCTACACCTGCAAGGGATGCATGGAGTGTGTCTCAATATGTGAAGACAATGCCCTGGAGATCGCAACGCAGACACCGCATTCTATCGACGTGCTTCGCAGGGATTGGGAGTTCTGGCTCGAGCTGCCCACGACTTCTCCGGATTTCATCCGCATCGATGAGTTGGACGAGAAGATTGGCGCCCTGGAGACCATGCTGCTGGATAAAAAGACCTACTGGTCCATGGATTCCGGGGATGGGGCCTGCAACGGCTGCGGGGAAAAGACCTCGTTGCATCTGTTTACCGCAACGGTGACCGCTTTGATGCAAGGCCGGGTGAAAAAGCATCTGGAGCACATCACGGATCTGATCGATCGACTGGACAAGCACATCCGGCTGAAACTCGCCGATACGTTGGACCTCGGCGATGTAGCGGCTATCCGCAAAGCGGTCTCCGAGCACCAGGATATCGATCTCACGCTTTCTAAGCTTTCGGGCTCGCTCGATAAGGGTAAGGCCGGTACCCCATTGGATGCCGACTGGCTCAAATGGGGTACCCAGCTCCTCGATAAATTGAAGCACCTGAAATGGCAATATGCCGAGGGCACGACCAAACGGGGGCGGGCGGATCTGGGCTTCATCAATGCCACCGGTTGCACCTCCGTGTACGGTTCCACGTTTCCCTACAACCCCTATCCATTCCCTTGGTCGAGCCACCTGTTCCAGGATGCGCCATCCGTGGCCATGGGGTTGTTTGAAGGACACATGGCGAAAATGGGCGAGGGCTTCAAAGCGATCCGCATGGCGGAGCTGGAACTGGAAGGCAAGGAGGAATTCGACAAGATCCAGGAACAGTTCATCCATTTCAATTGGGAGAAGTTCAGCGACGCGGAATTCCGGCTGTGTCCTCCGGTGGTGGCCGTGGGCGGCGACGGAGCGATGTACGACATCGGCTTCCAGAACCTGTCGCGGGCGCTCATGTCGGGGCGGCCCATCAAAATCTTTGTCGTCGATACTCAGGTCTACTCCAATACCGGGGGCCAGGCTTGTACCTCGGGGTTTATTGGACAGGTTTCCGACATGGCGCCATTTGGCTCAGAGTGGCGCGGCAAGAACGAGCTCCGCAAAGAGATGGCTCTCATCGGCATGGCCCACCGCTCGGCCTATGTTGTCAACGGCGCGATCAGCAACTATACCCACCTCATCGAGAGTTTTGTCGACGGATTGAATACCCGGCGGCCGGCCTTGTTTAATATCTATGCGCCTTGTCAACCCGAGCACGGCATCGGTGACGACGCTTCCGCGCGGCAAAGTAAACTGGCGGTGGAGTCCCGCGCCTATCCGCTGATGGTGTTCGATCCGGATGCCGGCGAGACCTGGGAAGAGTGCCTGTCGCTTGAGGGCAATCCCGCGATTGACGAGGACTGGACCAGCTACACGCTAGACTATGAAGATGAAGACGGCAACAAGGACGTCCTGGAGCTACCCCTGACCTTTGCCGATTTTGCGCTTACCGAGGCGAGATTCCGCAAGCATTTCCGCATGGTCCCGCGTGATGCTTGGAATGAGAATATGGTGCCATTAGCGGAGTTCGTGGCCATGGACCCGGATGACCGGGAAGGTGCTTATCCCTATGTCTGGGCGGTAGATAAAAAGAATCGCTTGATTCGTGTGCTCTGTTCGGCCGAGATGGTGGCCTCAACGGAAGAGCGGCGCCATCATTGGCGACTCGTGAAAGGACTCGCCGGTATGCTTGACAAGGTCGATCCAAACCAGATCGCCGACCAAGTGCGCGCGGATATGGCGCAGCAGCTCACCACCGGCCTGTTCTCCCTGTTGGGAGGGGATCCAGGGAGCAGTCTCGCTACGACATTAAGTACGGCGCCCAGGGTGACGGCTCCGGGAGTCGCAGAACCGAGTAGCGCCGCCGGGCCTGAAGGCTACGAACCGGTATGGATTGATACCCCCGCCTGCACTACGTGTGACGAGTGTGTCGAGATCAACCCTAAAATCTTCGCGTACAACGAGGAGAAAAAGGCCGTTGTCGTCAATCCAAAAGGCGGTCCCTATAAAGACATCGTGCGCTCTGCGGAAAAATGCACCGCGAGCTGCATCCACCCCGGAACACCCTGGAACCCAAACGAAAAGGGATTGGACAAGCTAGCGAAGCGGGCGGTGAAATACCAGTAAACCTAATCCGCGAACTCGAGCAGACATGAGGTAGTGAGCCATGAAATGGCGACAATTTCTGGGATTGAGAAAAACGACGTTTTCCCATGGGATTCATCCGCAAGAGTACAAGGAAGGCACGGACCTGAAGGAGATCCGTCGTTTACCTTTTGCTCCCCAAATGGTCCTGCCGCTGGCGCAGCATTTTGGTAAGCCTTCTGTCCCCATCGTTCGCAAGGGGCAGGAAGTGGTGCGAGGGGAACCTATCGCCAAGGCGGACGGTTTCATGTCGGTGCCCTTGCACGCACCTGCCACGGGTATCATCAAGAATATCGAACTGATGCCCACTGCTCGAGGACCCAAAGCGCAAGCACTCATCCTCAAGCCGCATGCTGGTGACAGTCAGGCTGTGTTGTACGGCGCAGCGCGCACCATTGACACCATGACGCCGCAGGAGATCGTTAACGCGGTGCAGGATACGGGGATGGTGGGCCTTGGCGGCGCCAGCTTTCCCACTCATGTCAAAATGGCCGTGCCCAAGGACCATCGAGTCGATACGGTGTTGGTCAACGGCTGTGAGTGCGAGCCCTATCTGACCACCGATCATCGCGTCATGATGGAGTACTCCATGGACCTGTTCACAGGGATCCGGATCGCGATGAAGGCGGTAGGAGCGACACGGGCCATTATCGGGATCGAGGATAATAAACCGGATGCCATCGCGGCGTTGCAGGCAGCCTGTCCCGATGACGGGTCTGTGGCCGTTGGGGTGTTGAAAACGAAATATCCCCAGGGAGCGGAAAAGATGATGATCAAGGCCCTGCTGAACCGGGAGGTACCTAGTGGCGGTTATCCGTCGGCGGTCGGAGTAAGTGTCTTTAATGTGGCAACCCTTGCCCAGCTCGGAGCGTTGCTGCCTCAAAGTCAGGGCTTGATTGAACGGGTGGTAACGATTACCGGCCCGGGTATAGCGCGGCCGGGCAATTACCTGGTTGCGCTGGGTACGCCTTTACGTTTTGTGTTGGAAAATCTTGGATTTCAAGGCAGTGCCAGACAACTGATACTGGGCGGCCCCATGATGGGGGTTTCGGTCGCTGCTCTGGATGTGCCCGTCACGAAAGGGGTGTCGGGTATTCTGGTACTGACGGAGCAAGAAAAATCGGCTCAAATCCCGAAAAAGGTCTGGCCTTGTATTAAATGCGCGAAATGTGTTCAGGCCTGTCCGATTCATCTCAACCCGTCTGAACTGGGTATGCTGGCGGCCAAACGCCAGTACGAAACCATGGAACAGCGGTTTCATCTGAACGATTGCTTCGAGTGTGGCTGCTGTAGCTATGTGTGTCCAGCCGGGATCCCGCTGGTGCAGTATTTTCGTATCGCAAAGGCCATCAACCGAGAAAATAGAGAAAAAGCAGCTTAGACCCATGGTAGAACCCGTACCCGCTGTAGAGCTACGCACTTCGCCCCATGTGCGCAGCCCCGTGAGCGTAGATCAGATCATGCGCAACGTGGTCTACGCTTTGGTTCCGGTGTGCGCATTTGCTAGCTATCAATTTGGACTCAGTGCCTTGGCATTGATTCTGACGACGGTGCTGACCTGTGTGGGCACGGAGCACTTGTTTTGCCGATTGGCGGATAAGCCGACGACGGTGGGTGACTTCAGTGCGGTCATCACGGGTATGTTGATAGCCCTTACTTTGCCACCAGGATTTCCCTTGTGGATGGCGGCGGTTGCCGGGTTTATGAGCATCGCCTTGGCAAAGGTCATGTTTGGGGGCATTGGTTTCAACGTGTTCAATCCTGCCCTGATCGGCAGGGCCTTTGTACAGGCGGCGTTCCCCGTCGCCATTACCACCTGGACGCCAGCCTTTGCCCCAGGGCGGTTCACCGAGTTCATCCCCTCGACCTGGACGTTACCATTCGCCGCGCCCGTCGCTGTCGGACAGTGGGTTAAAAGCCTCGCGGTCGATGGGTTTTCCGGTGCCACGCCGTTGGCGCTGCAGAAATTCGGTGCGGGAGGCGCGGCCCATCTCACCACCAATACGATGGACCTGTTCACCGGCATGACGGCGGGCTCTGTCGGGGAAACCTCCGCCGTACTGATCCTGGTTTGCGGCGCCTATTTAGTAGTACGCCGTATGATGGATTGGCGCATTTCGGCGGCCATGATCATGGGTGCGTTCCTTACCGCCGGCCTGTTTTTCATGATCGATCCCAAGTCCTATCCCTCACCCGTGTTCATGGTGTTTTCCGGCGGGCTTATACTGGGCGCGACCTTCATGGCCTCGGATATGACGGCATCACCGGTGACGCCAGTCGGGGTGTGGGTTTACGGAATCCTCATCGGTGTTGTAACCATCATCATTCGCTTATTCGGGAGCCTGCCGGAGGGTGTCATGTATGCCATTCTGTTTGGCAATGCGGCCTCACCCCTCATCAGCGCGGTGACCCAGCCCAGAGTCTATGGGAGCCCTAAGAAAAAGCACACGGCGCCATGACCCGAGAGGTTCCCCAAGCTCCACCCATGCCGTCCAGTGTAGCCATGATCCGCACACTGGGCCTCATCGCCATGATTGCCGGTGTGTTGGTGGTGGTGGTATTCCAATATACCGATCCCATCATCAAGGAAAACGAGCGCATAGCCCTAGAAAGAGCGGTGTTTCGAGTCATCCCCGGAGTCAATCAACAGTCGGCAACCCGCGTCAGCTTCGCGCTGGATGCAAATGGTCTAGTAAAAGTGGATGAGAGTACAGCCAAGGCGGCTAATCTCTTTGTAGTGTATAACGAAGCCAAGGAGCTGGCTGGAATTGCTTTGCAGGGTGCCGCCCAAGGCTACCAGGATGTGGTGCATACCCTGTACGGATACGATCCAGGCTGTGAATGCATCGTGGGGCTCACCGTAGTAAAGAGCACAGATACCCCGGGTATGGGTGACAAACACACCGTTGAAGCTAATGCTGAGTTTATGGCCAATTTCAAAAGGCTAAGCGCCAAACTCACAGCCGATAAACGTACGGTAGCCCATCCCATCGAAACCGTGAAGCACGGTACCAAGACAGAACCTTGGCAAGTAGACGCTATGTCAGGCGCGACTATCAGTTCCAGGGCTATCGGAAATGGGCTTCGCGAAAGTACGGGTCAATTGCTGCCCCTCATCGCGCGGCACCTGCCCGAAATAGAGGTACTCAAATAATGGCAAACCAACCTAGGGAACAACAACCTGTCACGCTGGATACCCTTGCGCGCGGGCTCTGGCAGGAGAATCCGGTCTTCGTGATGTTACTCGGCTTGTGTCCCACTCTGGCGGTGACCAACACCACTCTTAACGCCATGGGGATGGGTTTGTCCACCACATTTGTTCTTGTCGGTTCAAGCGCGTTGGTATCCTCATTACGTCATGTTATCCCCAAGCAGGTTCGTATTGCATCCTATATTGTCATCATCGCTACATTTGTTACGATCGTAGACTATGCAATCCACGCTCTCAGTCTGGAGCTTTACAATGCACTGGGAGCGTTCATTCAGCTTATTGTTGTCAATTGCGTCATTCTGGGTCGAGCAGAGAGCTTTGCATCCAAGCACCGGATTACCAAATCTATGGTCAATGCCCTAGGGGTCGGTGGAGGTTTTACCTTCGCGCTATTGTGCCTGGGTTCGGTGCGGGAGCTTCTCGGTAGCGGGACCCTGCTGGGAATCCATGTGTTTGGCGAGGCCTTCCAACCGTGGGTGGTCATGGTTTTGCCTCCAGGGGGATTTTTCGTTGTAGGTGCTTGGCTATTGCTGTTTGCCTGGTTGAAGGAGCGTAAACAGCGCAAGGCCGCGGCACAAGAGGAGGCCGTTCATGCAACCGGATAATCTTGGTTATATTTTCTTAAACGCTTTTATAATCAATAATTTCGTGCTTTCCTACTTTCTTGGTCTATGCCCGTTTCTCGGCGTGTCCGGAAAGCTCGACACCGCTTGGAATATGGGGTTGGCCACCACGTTCGTGATGTTTGTCAGCTCCGTGTGCGCCTATGGTATTAATACGCTGTTGGTGGAATATCATTTGGAGTTTTTACGACTCATTTGTTATATCGCCGTCATTGCTTCGGCAGTTCAGTTAGTGGAAATGACGATGAAGAAGCTGAGTCCGACTTTGTTCAGAGCGCTGGGCATTTTCCTACCTTTGATTACTACCAACTGTGCCATCCTAGGTCTGGCGCTATTCCAAACCTTTAAGAAATTCAGCTTTCTCCAAAGCCTGGTCTACAGCCTCGGTGCTGGAGCGGGCTTCACCTTGGCCATTATGCTCATGGCCGGCTTGAGGGTCAGGATGGATCTGGCCGATGTGCCGTCCATCAGCCGGGGGGCGGCCCTGAGCTTCATGTTGGCAGGGCTGTTATCCCTCACTTTTATGGGCTTCGCGGGATTAGGTGGACATTGATAATGGGCACTTATCTCCTTGCCATCGGGATCATCCTAATTGTCTTGTTGGGATGGGTCACGGTTCAAGACATGGGACGCCGGTTCGCCGCTAAACACCCCGAATTTGGTCCTTATTCAGAAAAGAGCGGTGGCTGCGGTAGGTGCGTTGGCGATTGCAGTCATACGGGCACGAACAAGCAATCGATGTGTGGATAGAAGCGATCCGGAGAGTAAATGGTTATGGAATCATTCAGGATTTTCAGATTTTCAAATCCCCGGTTCACCGTAGTGGAGGAGTGAGGTAAGGTCTATGAGCGAAGAGTTCTTTATTCAACCTAAGATATACGACATTAGTGAATCTTACAGGGCGACCGTTAAGGGAACCGAGCGTATAACTCCTATGGATGCCCATGCGGAAGTGCGCCAGATCGTCCTGGATGTTCCCGACGCTTCCTTCGTTTATGTGGAGGGGCAGAGCATCGGCGTGCTGGCACCACCACCCTATGAGTTCGGCAACGACCATCATATGCGGCTTTACTCCATTGCCAGCACCCGGCGGGGTGAGGAGGGACATTCGGCGGAGATGGCTATTTGTGTACGTCGCTGTTTTTATATTGATGAGGTTAGTGGCGAGCGTTATCCTGGCAAGTGCTCTAATTATCTCTGCGATGTCGTGGTTGGAGAGGAAGTCCGCATTACGGGGCCTTACGGGCGCCATTTCATCGTGCCCCGCGATAGTACCTCTAACCTGTTGATGGTGGGGACGGGGACCGGCATCGCCCCGTTCAGAGCATTCATCAAGCACATCTTCGAGGAGGTCGACGAGTGGCAGGGTAAGGTCCGGCTTTTTTACGGTGCCCAAAGCGGGCTTGACTTGCTATATATGAATGATCTCAATAACGATCTCAGTCACTACTACGACGAAAAGACCTTCAAGGCTTTTGAGGCATTGAGTCCACGCCCCGCCTTTGACGATTCCACGGAGCTGGGTAACACGCTGGCAGAAAATTCAGCCGAAGTCTGGGAATTGGTGCAGGATCCGAAGACCCATGTCTATGTGGCGGGATTAAGGAAATCATCCGAGGCCTTGGACGCCGCACTTTCGCATATTGCCGGCTCCAACGAGGCTTGGATGCGGAAAAAACGGGAGATATATTTAGACGGTCGCTGGGCGGAGCATTTGTATGATTAGTCAGGTGTACTAGGAAATTAGCTGCCCGGCCGTCAACACTAAGATTGAACCTGTGTCCTTTTACCATCTCGCCCTAACCGGCGTGCAGGTCTTTCTATCATTTTATTTTTGGCGTACCCAATTTTTCTACATAGAAGTTCAAGCACTACGAGTTCCACGAAACTCAGTAACTGTCCGCAACGAGTTCATCGACCCTGTTGGGGTAACCCCACTGATAATTAAAATGAGACCCGGAACACTCACTTAATCGCTCATCTCTGGTGTGGGTTGTTAAATTCTGAAATTGACAGAAAGTGAGGGAAGATTAATCCGCTCGGCAGTCAGTTCCAGCTCTGTATTCAGTGCAATAGTTCTACCGCAAGAGACCGTCGCATCCAGACCCAGTTCGGGAACCAATACCGTTAGCCTCGATCCGCTCTGCTCGACCGCAATCCCGCGCCCTCTCCACTTGGCATGATGCCGTAGGTAAACCAGCGTCCAATGCTTGTTTGAGAGGCGTTCCGTGCGGCGGACTTTGCCGATGACCGCCTCGGCGGCCCCTACCCTCAACATGATATCCTGTGCATTGAGTAGCGCCTCGCCACGAGTAAACGCACGCAGTTGTTGGTGTGCCACCAGATCAAGGTAACGCCGCAGTGGGCTGGTGACCTGAGTATACATTTCTAGGCCGAGGCCGGCGTGAGGCGCGGGGGATTGTTTCAGCTGGCTGCGTTTCATGGTTTTACGCAGGGCAAACATCTCCGCCACGTTGCCTGGCGTCTTGATGACGGATTCCGTTGGGTTTTGCACCGAAAACGGAAAAGAGATCGCGTGATCCACCGCGAAGCGAGCCGCTGCCTCGCCGGTCATGAGCATGAGTTCGGTCACTAGAGTTCTACTTTCCAAGCGCGGCAATGGACGGATAGTGACCTTGCCATCCTGCACCCGCACAGCGATCTCGGGAAGATGAATCTCTGTGGCGCCATTGGCAATGCGACGGGCACGAAACGCCTGCGCCAGCTCCCACAACTGGCAGAGCGGTTCCTGATTGAGGCGCTGATTCGCTTCCGTGTAGCTCAGTCGGGTAACGGACACCCAACTTGGCGTGACTTTTCTCAGAGTAGGCTTACCGCTAGAATCCACTTCGATATTAAAGGACAGTGCCGGACTCCGATCCTGTAGCCCCAGCCCAAGTTTGTCAACCGCTGCTGGCGCTAACATGGGAATGGTTCGATCTGGCAGATATAAGCTCGCTCCACGGGTGCGAGCTTCTAGATCTTGCGCGGTGTCCGGTTTAACCAAAGCAGCAACATCGGCCACGTGTACCCATATTTGATTACCCTCTAGACTGATGGCATCATCCGGATCTTGATTCCCCTCGTCATCGATCGCAAAGGCTGGCAGATGAGTCAGATCCAGGCGGTCTTCAACCTCTAAATCGCCCAATTCCAATTCTGGAGGCTCGGTTGGCAGGCCAATTCGTATCGGATAAGGGTTCATGGTTTCGTCCCAATGCCCGATTTTTAACAAGAAAGCATGAGCATTCTCGCAGGTTTCCTGTCTACCGAGCTGATGGAGAATGCGGCTCGTGTCTCTTTGTCCCCAGGCTAACGCCTCCACATCGGCCAGTTTAGCTGCATCGCTAGGTAGAAGCTCTCCCATTTGTAGCCGAGCAATAAATTCCGACCATTCCTGTTTATGCGAGACCTTTACCGCTCTGGCTTGCTGAAGCTTTTCGACATGCTCCGGTGACTGAACTTCCAGATCATCTGGTGTGCCGATAAAGTAAAGACCATCCATGACCAGCTGCCAAGCGGCCCACGCGGTGGATGGGGAATACTCCCCGAACACGAGTTCGGTTAGTTCTTCCAAATTCGTAGATCCTCCAGCGAGCAATTCCCACGCTTCCTCAACTTCACCGGAAGCTTGGGTCAATTCCGCCAGATTGCGTAGCGGGCCTTCGTGCAACAGCATCACATCTTTGTTGCGTACCCGTTTTATTTGGCCGGATTCCAGCTCGATGTCCAGTTTCTCCGCAACTTTCAATACACGGGCCGGCCGCGATTTATACACTACTAAGCTGTTTTCCATAAGCAAGGGAACTGCCGAATTAGGCCACCTACGAGTGGAGGCGTCGCCACCTATTTCCTTCCAATTTTCTCATATAAGGCACGGCGTGAAGTGAAACTCGGCAAACTGAATTGAATTTTTACACAACCGCAGCGAATGATTGAACTTAGCTGGCTCTTTGGGCTCGTTTGTTGATCCGATTAAATAACTTTCTGCGAATTTTCTTCAGATCATGACGTTCCGCGGCGGCTAGGTGTGCATTCGCGAGATCAATCAGGCTACTCTGACAGCTGCGCGATTGATTTTCCGAGAGCGGCTGGCGTTGCAGATAGCTGCCATCGGGTTGCATTTCCCAAGCTGCGCGCTGGTCGCTTAGCTGTACATCGAGAATCATGCGTAGATCCTGACGCAGGTCGGGATCCTCCACCGGCGCGACCACTTCGACCCGGCTTTCAAGATTACGCCGCATCAGATCGGCTGAACCGATGTAATATTCTTCACTGTCATTATTGCGGAAATAATAAATGCGGCCATGCTCTAGAAAGCGGCCAACTATACTGATCACGCGCGCACTCTCGCTTTGGCCAATAATTCCCGGGCGGAACCGGCACGTATCACGAATAATGAGATCGATTTTGACCCCAGCTTGGCTGGCGCGGTACAGAGCTTTGGCAATATCAGCATCCTCCAGAGCATTCATCTTGAATTGAATGCGGCCTGAATTTCCGGCGGTTTGGTGAGCGATCTCGCGGTCGATTTTTTCCAATATCGCCCGTTTTAGAGTAGAGGGTGCCGCAAGAATCTTGCGATAGGCGGGCGGCGGCGAGTAACCCGTTAGATAATTAAACAACTCGGTTAAGTCAGCGCAAATTTCTTCATCGCAGGTCAACATGCCAAAATCGGTATACAAACGCGCGGTGCCGGGATGATAGTTACCGGTTCCAATATGGGCGTAGCGGCGCAGGCCGTTATAGTCTTGGCGCACGATCAGCACCACTTTGCTGTGTGTTTTAAGGCCCACCACACCGTAAGTAACGTGAATACCCTCCTGCTCCAGCCGCCGCGCCCAGCGGATATTTGCGGCTTCGTCAAAACGCGCCTTGAGTTCTACCAGAACGGCGACCTGCTTGCCATTGCGGGCGGCATTGACCAATGAACCAATGACACTTCCCTCAGAGGTACGATACAGCGTCATTTTGATCCCCAGTACTTTGGGATCTTCGCTAGCGGTGCGCAGGAAGCGTTCAACGCTGGTTGCAAAGGATTCGTAGGGATGTTGCAGCAAGATGGGCCCGCCCGTGCGAATGATATGAAAGATATTTCGGGAGTCGAAAGCTAATCGCCGATTGTCGACAGGGTGATGGGGTGGATCATGAAGTTCGGGTATATCCAGTGCTACGAGCTCGAAAAGATCGCACATGGCTAGCATTCCCTCGTTTTCGAACACATCGGTTTCTTGATCTAGTTCGAGTTCCGCTGCCAACATGCCGCGGTGCATTACATCCATGCCTTTCATGACCTCGAGACGAACGATCGGCGCAAAATTCCGTTCCTTGACCTCGGTTTCGATCATCTCTAACAGATCGTCGGCATCTTCTTCGTTTTTCTCCACATTCGCATTGCGGGTGACTCGGAACAACTCACAGGACTCGATCGCCATGCCGGGGAACAAACGGTCGAGGTTATGCGCAATCATCTCATCTAAGGTGACAAAGCAATGACCGTCGTTTCCCACCCTTATCAGGCGGGGAGACAATCCCTTGATATTGGGCACTTTCACTCGAGCCATATGCGGAGAGATTCCCGCGGGATAGCGCACCGTGACGAGCAAATTCAACGCCAGGTTGGAAATAAAAGGGAACGGGTGTCCAGGATCCATGGCCAGTGGTGTAAGCAACGGAAATACGTTGGTTATAAAATAGTCGCGCAAGGCGCTGCGTTGATCATCCGTAAGCTCACTATAGTCTAAGACCTGGATGCCGTAGGGTTTAAGCTGGATTAAGAGTTCCGCATAGATTCGCTGCATTTGCGCCAGGATTTCCCGGATTGCGGTATGGCATCGAGCGATCTGTTCCGAGGGAGAGAGTCCGTCTACCGAGGGCTTGCCTATTCCGGCGGCTTGTAGCTGCTTGAGACCACCGATGCGTTTCATGAAGAACTCGTCCAAATTACTGCTGACGATCGCTAAGAATTTCACGCGTTCCAATAAGGGTGTGCGTTCATCCTCGGCTTCATGCAATACCCGACGGTTAAAGTTCAGCCAAGTTATTTCCCGATTTAAGTATAACTCTGGGGCATCTAAGTCAAATTGTGGAGCTTTTTCTACCGGTTCATTGAGTGATGCCGAGTTAATTTCAACTTCACTATTTAATTCCAGATTCGGCGTTTTCATAGTCTGTCCAATTCGTGAATGTTCGCGACGAGGGTGTCTCGTTGATTTTTCAATCGTTCATACCGTCAGGACCGTTACCGAAGGTGCGTTTTTCTTGATATCAGTATGAAATCCACGCACCAGGAGTATGTGCTCTCCGGGGTTTGCCAATTTCAGTTGTTGTGCCAATCGAGATGCCAGAGGCACCGGATCGTCCATCTCATCCACACTAATATGGAAGGGTGTAACGCCCCAAAGTAGAGCCATCCTCCGGCAAGTCTCTGCATTCGCAGAAACAGCGACTACAGGCGCCGAGGGGCGGGCGGCGCTCACCGCAGCCGCGGATACCCCCGATGGGGAAACCACCAGAATCATACGCACGAGCAGGTCACGTGAGAGTAACGCCGTGGCATTGCCGACTGCGTCGCTGGTTGAAATTGGCGGAGTAGTGTGCGCTTGGGGGAAGGTCCCGAAAGCGCCATGGCCCCAGAGATATGCTTCCGCTTGCCGCGCGATGCGGTCCATCATCCCCACAGCCTGAGTTGGATATGCACCCATTGCGGTTTCACCCGAGAGCATAATGGCGTCGGCACCACTGGATACCGCGAGCGAAACGTCCGCCACTTCAGCACGGGTTGCGCGAGCACTGGTTATCATGGATTCCAACATCTGCGTAGCCACTATCACAGGTTTATCTTTGGCCCGTCCCTTATCAATGAGCTGTCGTTGTACAACAGGGACCTGTTCAGGAGGTAATTCCACCCCCAGGTCACCTCGTGCCACCATAATCGCGTCTGTAACATCCAAGATTGAATCAATTTCTGCCAAAGCTTCGGGACGTTCGATCTTAGCAATTACAGCAGTTTGGTGATTCGCGGCGTCAATCAGTGACTTCAGTTCGCTGACATCCGCGGCACAGCGAACAAAGGAAAGCGCAAGAAAGTCAACACCCATTTCCAAAGCGGCATGTGCATCCTGACGGTCCTTTTCCGTGAGCGCGGGAGCAGAAACGTTCACCCCTGGGAGATTAATACCTTTGTTGTCGGAAAGCTTTCCACCCTCGATCACCCTACAGCGAATTTCTGTGTTTTGTGTGCTCTCTACTTTAAGCTCCATACTTCCATCTGCGAGTAAAATCCGATCGCCACTGCGCACATCTTTTGCAAGCGTTTGATATTGCGATGGAATAAGCCCTGGACGTCCCGGAACGTCGCGAGTGGTTACAACCACTTCACTGCCATCTTCAAGGACAATCGGGCCTTCTGGGAAACGCCCAACCCGTATCTTAGGCCCGGAGAGGTCCGCTAATAGGGCAACATGAGCGCGCATCTTGCTCGCAACCTGACGAACACGTTGGAAATTTGCATGATGCTGGTCGTAGTCTCCGTGAGACATATTAAGACGAAACACGTTGACTCCAGCCGCCACCAACCGCTCGATCATGGTCAACTCACTTGACGCGGGCCCTAGGGTGGCGACGATCTTGGTACGGCGCATCTTGAGAAACTTTACTGCTGTATCAATAGCCACTCTGAATTGGCCTCCATTGGATTCGGCAATTCGTCAGTCTGACAGAACACCCTGTCTATAATCCTATACCGTCTGATATCAGTATGGCCAGAAATTTGGCTAAAACACCGCTATTAGATCCAAGACAGTTGGTTCCCCGATAGTACAATGTCCCCCACAACTCAGCTGTAAATCATAAGGGAGATGCTCCTGCATCAACCTTTTACGATAGCTAGTAGTACTGCTTGTTTAACTATATAATGCTCCAATTATAGGGACAGAGAAGGTGTGCGTGATGTGAGGGTATATTGACTACTTGATTAAGCGTTCGTGAATATGAGTGGAAACGAATGAGCGATATTACCGATCTGCTCGACGTCTTGATTGAAAAGGCTCGGAAGCGGTATCGAAAACTTCTTATAGCCGAAACCAGAGGCAAACGTAATAAAGCGAAAAAGCACGAGCGTAAGCTGCTTGCACTTAATTTGAGAATAGGATTTTTCAAGCGTCAGCGCAAAACATTCACCGACGGACTCTGCAAACTAATCAACGAATGACCGGCTTTTGAGCTAAGAACGTTTGAGCCTGCAGGTTAATTGGCTCGAAATGCCAGAATTGGCTAGATTCCCGCATTCTTCTCGTATGAGGTATGAGAATAGGCTGTCGTCATGCAGCAAGTCGATGATGCCCTGGTTCTGTTTTTAAGCCTAGATATTCTTGTTTAGCTAGGAAATACAAATATGCTCTACCCATCGATAATTTTAGACCTCGCGGTAGGCTAAGCGGTGAGGTTCCAAATTATCTAATCGATTCGCAATATAACTACGTTCTCCAGCACTTCCGCCTTAATGAGTCAAGGCTATTGAATCATTAGCTGATGGCAGTAGCAGAGGTTTTTTATATTCGCAATCCAGCTGAATCGATGGGGGAAGGAGAATATCGAGAGCAATAGGAAGATGGTCAGAATACTCGGTGTGATAGACGTATGTTCGTTCTACCTTTAAACCTGGAGTTACTAAAATATGATCAAGATCTCTATTCGGCTTCCAGCTGGGGAAGGTGTGGTGTTCTCGTTCAGGAGAACAGAGGTGAGTGCTGCCCAATAATGATTGGAACTCCGGGTCATCTAATCGGCAATTAAAATCGCCCATAAGTATAGTATGTTCATAAGGTTCGATAATCCGTGCCAGGTAAGCCAACTGACGTGATCGAGCTTTGCGTCCAAGAGATAAATGTAAGATAACCACCAATAGCTTATGTGCCCCTGTGCCGAATACGGCCATCAATGCACCACGGCCAGGAATTTTACTGGGGAGTTTACACTCCCTAACATCATTTGACTGAATATGGGTTAATAAGCCCAAACTGTGTTGAGCCAATCTGCCTAGGTTACGATTGGTCAGCGTATACCAGTTGGGGAAACCAGCTCCTTGAGCCAGGTATTGAGTTTGATTTATATAGTTGCTACGCAGACTCCCCGCATCTACTTCCTGCAAACCCACGATGTCGAAACCGGATATAAAGTTTGCAATACCATCGAGATTTTCTAATCGGCCAGGGTATGGCAGCACATGTTTCCAGCTCTGTGTCAAGTAATGCCGGTAACACGTGTAGTTAATTCCCACCTGAATATTATACGAAAGTATCCTCAGCCGCCGGCCGGGATTGGCCCAGTGCTCTGGAATATATGATGGCGATGTATTCATATCCATGGCGAAATAATACTAGCAGCTACATAAGCCACAACTTACCCCATGATCAATGTATCAAGCGCCTAGACAAGCGGCAATCCACCGATTAACGGAATATTGGAAAGAGTCAATTTACTCCGCAGATGATGTAAGTTGGAAAACGTGCTACAGCACGAAACGTCTCTATTGATCAGCCTTTGTTACCGAATAATGTGAGCATTGATGGGTCTATCCCAACCAATAACTATTGGCCACTATCTAGTCTTAGCCGATTTAGCGTCAACTTCTTTATATGCTAAGAAGTCTATGATTTTAAAAAGCTTATCATAGCTCCCAGCCATGCTCGCCGATGTAAGGTATTTGCCATCCACGATCAAAGTAGGAACGCCCGTCGCCCCGTACTCTCTATTCAATTGCATTGCGTGACGCAGCTTGGTCTGTACTTCGAAAGAATTATAGGCATTTAGAAACTTTTTCTCATCCACGCCCTGTTGGACCAGAAAGCGAGTAATGGACGAAAGATCTCTAAGCCGACGTCCTTGGCTATGAATTGCTGAGAAAATCAGTGGATGCAATCGCTTCAATTCACCGATGAGTTCCAAGGCATAAAAAGTTCGGGCATGTGTGACCCAGCGAGGATTTAATGTGGCTGGCACGCGCACTAGCTTTATGAATGGCGGCTGATCTTCCAACCATTTAGTTAAATAAGGTTCCAAATCGAAGCAGTGAGGACATCCGTACCAGAAGAGTTCAACTATTTCCACGTTTCCTTCCCCTACATGCGGGGTAACTTCCGGTTCCACTTTTCGATAATGCTCACCTTCAGTGAAAGTTTCTCCAGAAACAGTCCCAATACACAGGAGCACTAAAAATGAACAGAGTAAGCCTGATTTACGTACCATAGCTAACCTTCTTGGGTGAAAATTGCCGTATTGAGCATCGTTAAGAATAACTATTAGAACCTGCGTTTACCGAAACACGTAATTTGACTCCGCAGTTGGACAATAGACAAACCAGTCTCAACGTTGGACTCTCTAACAAGAAATTGTTCCCAGGGCACCATCCCCACTGCATTCATTTGGCAACGCGAAGATTGCCTTCCTGGCGGTCAGAGAGTTAGCCTCGAGCAAGCTGGGTATACTAGACAATATTTTTAGTGTAGGCCCGCGATATAATTCGATACCGCATTAATTTCCTCAATCGTCATTTTGTTAGCTACACTGCGCATCATGCTAGCACGGTCATTTTTGCGCTCATTGTCGCGGAAACTACGCAACTGGTTAGCGACATACTTACCATGTTGTCCGGATAGTTTTGGGAAAACCGCGGCGGGATTGCCGCTGCCGGTAGGCGAATGGCAAGCCATACAGGCGGCCACACCGCGTTCGATGTTTCCCCCGCGATAGATATGCTCACCCGATTTCACCAGGGTTGAATCCGCACTACCGGGAATAGCCTTTTGGCTAGCAAAATAGGCGGCGAGATCTTCCATATCCTGCTCGCTGAGTCCAGCGATAGGGCCAGCCATTAGCGGATTGACACGTTTTTGCTGTTTGAAATCTTTCAATTGCTTAATGAGATATTGTTCACTCTGTCCGGCAAGTTTTGGCCACTCCGGATTCGTGCTATTACCATCTGCTCCATGGCACGCTGCGCAAATAGCTGATTTTTGCTTACCCGCTGCAGCATCTCCATTGGCCATAGCCGAAGTGGATAGAGAAACTATAGATAAAAAAAGTAGAACATAATTTATTTTCACGCTTAAGCCTCCTGGTTTGAAAGCAAAGATTATAGGTGATGTTGGGTTGTGTTTCGATCGCCAATAAGCCGACAAGCAAAGCACGACGATTGTGTATACCATATTTGCTCTCTACCCGCGAGATCTACCCGCTAAACCCCAATTCTTCGATGTAATATGACTATTTGCTATAGCACAACACACTTTGTCACCAGCGTAACCCACTCCAACCAGTTTCCCGAGGATATTGGCCGAGAGGTTGCGTTTGCTGGTCGTTCTAATTCTGGTAAATCCAGTGTAGTCAACGCTATATGTGGACAGAAAAAACTGGCACGAATCAGCAAAATTCCAGGACGTACTCAGGCGATCAATTTTTTCCAAGTGACTGATGAACGCCGGTTAGTGGATTTACCCGGGTATGGCTACGCAAAGGTACCCGATTCGATACGCCGACAGTGGCGTAAATTACTTGAGCATTATCTTAGCCACCGTCAGAGTTTACGGGGCATTATGTTAGTGATGGACATCCGCCATCCTCTAAATGAATTTGATCAGCAAATGCTGGAATGGTGTAGCTATTATGAATTCTCTGCCACTATTTTGCTCAACAAAGCTGATAAGTTAAATCGTGGTCAAGTTCGTCATACCATTGATGCGGTACAGCAGAGATTAGCTGATAAGAGTATCGGTGTTTACGCCTTTTCCGCGACCCAAAAAAGCGGACTCATTGATGCCTATAGAGTGTTGAATCGATGGTTGTGGGAAGAAGAGGCAATATCCTGAATTATAAGCATTTAATTTATACAAACGGTATTTCTCAGGCAGAAAAAAGCCCCGGTGAAAATGGGGAGAAAACACCGGGGCTCAACAGGCTCGGCTTGGGGGGGTCCGAGCCCTAACCCGCTCAGGGAGGGAAGCGGGAAGCGCCGGGCTACAGCGCTTGAAAGTTAAGACATATAACTTCCGAATTAGTTCTCACCAGCCCTCTTCTTACATAACTTACATTTCAACTTTTAGCCAAGTTTTCAATTTTGTAACCAATTGAGTTTGGACTAGCTGCATTCGAGGGGATGATCATAGCTCAATCTAGGGTATTAGTTTGGAAATGCTCGACAATCGGTTGTATTTGCTAGATAAACGGCGCATTTACGCTTTTAAGTATTTTCATGCTCCAATTCTTTGTGATATGGGCATGTAAGACCCTTAGCGTATACGGAAAACTAGTTGAGAATTAAACTCTGAGCACTGCTAGCAAAACTAAACCCAGCTTGTATAACTAACTACCGTCACTACAACGTAAGCCCGCACTAATCCTGGCTCGCTAATGGGCTTCGTCCCAATTGAGTCCTGCGGCGGCCTTTACTTCTAAAGGGACCGATAATTCTGCCGCTTTGGTCATCCGCTCTATAATTTCTGGGATGACAGCATGGACTGATTTATCCGCTACCTCAAATACCAATTCATCGTGGACTTGCATAATCATCTTGGCAGGGATCCGGTCACTTTCCAACCAGTCTGCTACCGAGATCATTGCGCGTTTAATGATATCGGCTGCCGTACCCTGCATCGGCGCATTGACGGCTGTCCGTTCTGCATATTGTCGGCGTTGTGCATTTCGTGAATTGATTTCTGGCAGGTACAAGCGTCGACCGAACAGCGTCTCAACATATCCAAGTTCACGCGCTTTTTCCCGTGTTTCGTCCATATAGGTTTGGACTCCGGGATAGCGCGAGAAATAGAGTTTTACATAATCCTGCGCAGCAACTCGACTAATGCTGAGTTGACGCGCAAGTCCAAATGCAGACATTCCATAGATTAAACCGAAGTTTATCGCCTTGGCGGCACGACGTTGATTGTCGCTAATTTGTTGGATAGGAGCTCCGAAGACTTCCGAAGCGGTGATACGGTGAATATCTAGCCCTTGACTAAAAGCTTGCAGCAAGCCTTGATCCTCGGAAAGATGGGCCATGATTCGTAGTTCAATCTGAGAATAATCCGCTGCGATTATTTTGTATCCCTTCGGGGCGATAAAAGCTTGCCGGATACGGCGGCCTTCAGCACTGCGGATCGGAATATTCTGTAAGTTGGGATCCGCAGAAGATAAGCGGCCGGTGGAAGCCACAGCTTGATGATAAGAGGTGTGAACGCGACCCGTCGCGGGATGAATCTGCCGAGGAAGTTGATCGGTGTAAGTGCTCTTTAGCTTGCTGAGTGACCTATATTCGAGAATGAGCTGCGCGAGGGGAAATTCGATTGCAAGTTCCTGAAGCACATCTTCTGCGGTTGAGGGTTGGCCCTTAGGTGTTTTCCGAATTACAGGCAAACCCTGTTGCTCGAAAAGTATTTGTTGGATCTGCTTGGGTGAAGATAGATTAAATTCCTGGCCGGCCAGCTCTCGAGCCTCGTGCTCAATTTGCGCCATACTCGCGGCGAGCTGCTGGCTCTGGCTTTTTAAGCGTTCTGCATCCACTAAGACACCATTGCGTTCTATACTTGCCAACACCGGAATCAACGGAATTTCGATGGATTGGTACAATTGGCATTGTGCGGGCGAAGCTTGAAGCTTGGGCCAAAAATGCTGGTGTAAGCGCAGCGCCATATCGGCATCTTCCGCCGCATAGGGCGATGCCTTGTCTAGTGTTACGCTGTTGAAACTAATTTGAGTCGAGCCTTGGCCAGCGACATCTTCATAATGAATATTGGTATGATGTAAATACTTTTCACACAGCGTATCCAAATCATGCCGATTTGCTGTGGAATTGAGAACATAGGATTCAAGCATCGTATCATGGGCAATGCCGTGAAGAGCCATTCCATGGTTCGCCAGAACGTGCGCATCGTATTTTAAATTATGACCCAACTTTCTCTTAGTCGGGTCCTCAAGCAGTGGGCTCATTTCCGACCATACATCCTCTGCTCGCAGTTGTTTTGGCGCTTCAGGGTAGTCATGCGCTAAGGGGAGGTAAGCGGCCTCACCAGATGTCACGGCGAACGATATCCCCACAATTCTAGCGGATAGATAATCCAACCCCGTGGTTTCGGTGTCAAAAGCAAACACTGTGGCGTCTCGCAGCTTAGATAACCAGCTATTGAACGTCTGGAAGTCCAAAATAATCTGATACTTACTTTGAATTGAAGTTACAGCACCCGTTTTGCCATCGCCACCATTCTTCAGCGAGCTTAACCACGATCTGAACTCCAATCGTTGATATAGGGTGCGCAACGTCGTGTGGTCTGGAGGCTGTAAGGTGAGATCTGTGGGTGAACAATCCAGCTCGACATCGCAGTTTATCTTGGCGAGCTGTGCAGACAGTGGGAGTTGGTCTTGCGAAGCTCTCAAGCTATCTCCGACTTTTCCCTGTAGCCGATCCACATTAGAGAGAATCCCCTGCAGTGAGCCATACTCAGCTAACCACTTGGCGGCCGTTTTAGGTCCTACCCCAGGGACCCCGGGTATGTTATCCACCTTATCACCGACAAGTGCTAAGTAGTCGATAATTCGTTCGGGCGGTACATTGAATTTTTTTTCAACCCCTGCCCGATCAAGTAGAGTATTGTCCATGGTGTTAACTAAAGTAACGGAGTCGCTTACTAACTGAGCCAGATCCTTGTCACCAGTAGATATTAATACGGATAATTGTTGCTCTAATGCTTGGTGAGCTAAGGTGCCGATGACGTCGTCGGCTTCCACCCCTGGAACTTGGAGCAGTGGTAGACCCAGGGCACGAATTAATTCATGGAGTGGTTGAATCTGTCGTTGCAGCTCATCGGGCATGGGCGGGCGATTAGCTTTATAAGGTGTATAGAGCTCGTGTCTAAAGGTTTTTCCCTTGGCGTCGAATACCACAGCGAAAAGCTTCGGCTTGTAAGTTTCAAGTAAATTCCTCAACATGTTAATCACACCATAGATCGCACCGGTGGGTTCGCCCTGCGAATTCGTAAGTGCCGGTAGGGCGTGATATGCTCGGTAGAGGTACGATGATCCGTCTACAAGAATAAGAGAGGTTAGGTCATTCTGGGACATAATTCGTCGCTGAGTCGTTGGCCGCATAAGCGTTGATACGATCTAGAGTATATCGCGAATACTGGCTGGGAACTGCTTATCATGAGCTTCCGGAATGGGAGGCCCTAGTTATTCCCCGGGGTTGCATACGAGCAAGAGACTTTGTTGCTGAAGATTATAAGGAGTATCCATGAGCGATCCCATCCGCCGCCATGCCACTTACGAAGAGTTGTTGGCTGTTCCTGAGCCTCTAGTCGCTGAAATCCTCGCCGGAGATCTGGTTACCCATCCCAGGCCAGGGCCTAAGCATTCTTTGGCATCATCTTTCTTGGGTGACGAGCTCGTCGGCCCGTTCGGAAAGGGGCGTGGAGGTCCGGATGGCTGGTGGATTCTGGACGAGCCGGAACTTCACTTAGGGCCAGATGTGTTAGTGCCGGTTCTAGCGGGATGGCGACGAGATCGTATGCCCGAGTTGCAGGACAATACCGCATGGTTCGAACTCTCGCCCGACTGGGTATGCGAAGTTCTCTCGGCAGCTACGGCACGCACTGATCGGGTGGTTAAGCTGCCCCTGTACGCGAAGTATGGTGTTACCCACCTCTGGTTGATTGATCCCGATCTAAGAACCCTGGAAGCCTTTGAGCTCAAGGATGGTCGCTGGTTGCTGCTCTCCGTGCCCACCAAGGAAGACGCCGTTTCCATGCCACCCTTTGGCGCGATTGCGTTTTCGCTATCCGTGCTCTGGCCCTGAAAAACCAAATCGGTGAAATGGACCCCATCCATTCGACAGTTGGCCGGCAAAAACAAGTTAAGATCGAGAGCGGATCTTGAGAACCCAATTTTACTCACTTTACGCAAAACGAGGAGCAACCGGGTAGCATTGCCCTTTCTGCATGTAGATTTTGCTAATGGTGCTATTGCCGAACCTGAGCCACTGAACGCTACCGATGTCACTATATCTACTCTGCTCCCGTTCGAATATCATGCCGCATCGCGTATTCCGGCATAGATAACTATTTCATCGAACGGCGCGGCGAGCTTGCCTTGGTCGTCCCTTTGCAATAATCCTAACTCGACAAGTTCTTTAACGTCGGTATGGACATTTTTATAATGTCTACTAAGTCCTTGTGAAAGTTGGTGGATATTTAAGGCCTCGTGTGCCGCGACGTAGCGCAATAACTCTAATCGTTTTTCGGTGATCGCAGAGAACAGCTCCCGAAGGTTGCCAAAGACTAATCTGGGGGTAACCTGTCCCCCCCCTCCACACATCGCCATGTGTCCACGAAGGTGTTCAATGCTGCCTGAGGCTTCATGACTGCAATCTCAATACGATTCATGACCATCTCCATCCAGCTAAACGGGTGCAATCATCATGGAATTCGGAAATCAATTTTTCCAATGATTTGAAATCATACGGCTCCTCAACATTCGCGTAATGTCGATGGTCACCTTTACCCGCTTCATTATCGTAACGCACCACACACGTGCCAGCTCGACCGCAATAAAGCCGATATTTGACGCTGTGTAGTCACTCCTTAGTTGGTTCCGGTAATGCCCAAATAACCATTTCCACAATTAAATCGTTTTATCGATTTTTATACCTGAAAAGCTGCCGCGCTTTCATTGTGGTTTTATATGCCATAACCCTGCGTAGCGTCAAGAACGTCTGCAGCGATGCGGCTAGATTTCGCGCATAAATGCCCCAATAGGCATCAGTGGGATGTTATTAAAGTCGGGACTCTGCCGCTAGCCGGTGGCGACGAGGAAAAACAGACCAACGAAATTAAAACCACCATCCCGCTACTGGAGGTCATCGACATCCAGGGCAAAACCATCACGGCCGATGCCTTGCTGACCCAGCGCGAATTGGCCCGCTATCGGGTTGAGGCGCGCGGCGCACACGATCACTTCACCGTCAAAGGCAATCAAAAACAACGGCTTGAAGAGACCGCGTTCTATTTTAACCATCCTCGACCGCCAACCCGATTACACGACCCTCGACAGCCCCGAGCACGGTCGCATCGAAATCCGAAACATCTGGGTCACCACCGATCTCAATGACTACCTGAACTTTCCCTATCTCGGACAGGTCTTCCGGGTGGAACGAATCACCGTCCACAAAAAAAGCGGCCAACAACACCAGGAGCTCGCCTATGGGATGACCAGCAAAACGCCCGGCCAAGCCAACGCTGCCCAAGTGCTGCAGGATAACCGCGGGCACTGGAGCATCGAGAACAGTTGTCATTACATTATCGACTGGAATTACGATGAAGACCGCAGCCGAATCCGCACCGGGCATGGGCTAGAAAACATGACGCGCCTGAGACGCTTCGCCGTGGGCTGATCAAAAGCAAAGGGGTGCGTAGTGTCGCTCAGAAAATGCGAGAACTTAATTGGAACATTCGATGGGTATTTGATTACCTGAAAATGACTCGCAATACTTGTCGTGTTTCAGCGCTTTGACGATTAGAACAAATTTACCGTGGCAGACTACTTGATGTCCTCTGGCTTGAAATAGGATAGCTGCATTTTTTCTTGGAAATCACCTTACGCGATTCCACAAAACATATGAATAGACGTGAGCTGGGGCGAATCGGGCCAACACCCTCGTTACAGTACCAAGCTATCACAGCATAATATTAGACTTTTTTAATATTATTGATACCTAACTCGAACATCGAGTAATAAGCATGAAGCGAACGCCATGCCGTAGAACCCATGAATCCGCCTGGTTACCCGGCGCGGCCGGGCGCAAATCAACGCTAGGAATGGAACTATGGCAGAATAGGATCTCGAACCACAGGTTTCGACCCTACTTTGCTTGGTTTCGTCGAAGTAGAAAGTGACTAAAAGTACATCGACCAGCGGATGTTATTAATACCTTTCAAAGCTAGCGTTTTTTGTGGAGCGGTACTGTTATCGCTGACCTCCCTGCTGACCGAGGCGGCGGACGTCGCCCCGCGCATCAGCGACCGGGAGATCATCGAATCATTAGCCCACATAACCCGGCCCTTCGGCGACGCTATCGCCACCGCCAACGACAAAAAGTGACCCATCAAGGCACAAGGGATAAGAGCGAAAGGCTGGATTTTGCTAGGGGGGATTAGTTGATGACTCAATCCTCGATCCCCAATCCACACGAGACCGCTTCTTCCGCGAAGCTTTCACTCGCAAAGACGTGGCCCAGGGCTTTTTCCGCGAGTATCTGCCACCGACACTGGTGCGGCGGTTGAATCTAGACACCCTGAGCATTAGCAAAGTCAGCTTCATCGAGAAAGCGTTGCGGGAACATTTCTCGGATCTGCTGTATACGGTGCACTACCGCGACCGCCCGCTCTACATTTATCTGCTGCTGGAGCACAAGAGTCACCCGTGGCGCTGGGTGGGCTTGCAACTGCTGGGCTACCTGCTGCGAATCTGGGAGCTTTATCGCAAACAAAACCCGAAAGCGAACAAACTGCCACCCATCCTGCCGCTGGTGCTCTACCAGGGCAAGAAGCGTTGGCGCATCGCGCCCAACTTCCAGGCCCTGATCGAAGGGCTTGACGACGAGCTGCGGCCTTACGTCCCCGAATTTCGCTACCAACTCCACGATTTATCTTCTTGGGACAGTCAAACGATCCAGGGCGAGGTGTTAACCCGCTTGGTGCTATTGGCCATGAAACATGTATTCGACCCAGAGCCGAAGGCGCAGTTGCGCGAGATATTACGGCTAATCCGCGAAGTTTTACAGCAGGAGACGGCCCTGGAACTATTGGAAGTGATTCTGCGATACTATGTGCAGTACACGCAACGGTTGGACGAAGACGATGTCAAACAGATTCTGAAGGTGACGGCTGCGGGAGAGGAGCTGATGCAAACATTTATTGACCGATACATTGAAGAGGGCGAACGCCGAGGAAGGCTGGAAGGAAAGCTGGAAGGGGTCCAGTTGGGAGAAGCGACGATACTGTTACGCCAGATCGAGTTGAAGTTCGGCGCCATCTCGGAACAGGACCGTCGGCGGATTGAATCGGCCGAAGCCGAAACGTTGTTGAAGTGGTCCGAACGCGTGTTGACCGCGGAATCGTTAGATCAGTTGTTTCATTGAGCCGGGTAATTAGCAATCCAATTTGTAAGCAAGCTGTGGTAACTCACCCCATTTCACTATGATTTCTTCTTCTGTCTGATTGGTTATATCGTTTGGGATCGCAAGACCGCCCTGCGGCCGGTGGAGCAACGGTTGATCCAATTGGAAACCGAGTTCAAACGCGACCTGGACTTGCAACATGAAGACGGCTTGCGCCTGACCCGCTTGGTGAAGGCGCTCGGGAGCTGGCCAAAACCGACAAACGCCTAGCCCAGGTATTGCGGAATTTTTCCCTTTTATAGTTAAACCCTAACGGGTAACCGGCGGCAAGTTCACTCGATGGCCAACTCGCCATACTATTCCACCGAGTGGAGCTCGGTGCATAAACGCTGGAATGCGATGGCCTGGATGCCATTATCCAAGGGGAAGCTATGCTCACCCGCGTGGATCACGTTCAGGCGGGTCAGCTTCAAGCTGTCTCGCGCCGCACGCATCGACGCGGTAATGCGCGGTGCGGAGGTCCGTTTGATCTCGAATCCGTACCGGCGTTGTCCCTTTATCACAAGCAGATCGAGTTCGGCGCCGCTGTACGTCCCCCAGAAATAGCACTCATCCATCGCTACATTGAGGTTTTGCACCAGTTCCTTGATGACGAAGCCTTCCCATGACGCGCCAACCTTAGGGTGTCCTTCCAGATCATGCTGGGTTTCAATGGTCAGCAGGGAGTGAAACAAGCCGCTGTCGGCAAGATAAACCTTGGGCGATTTGATCTGACGCTTGCCTATATTTTCGTGCCAGGGGGGCAGTTGGCGGATGACCAGCGCTGCGGTCAGAATATCCAGGTAACGCCGCACGGTCGCATGGGACACACCGAAGGCGCGAGCCAGTTCCGAGCCATTCCATACCTGCCCATGATAATGCGCGAGCATCTTCCAGAAGCGGTGTAATGTCGTGGCGGGAATCCGCACATTGAGCTGTGGAAGATCGCGTTCGAGGAAAGTCTGAATAAAGGACTTGCGCCAGTCATTACTGGCGGTAAGCGACGGGGCGAGAAAGGAGCGGGGAAAGCCGCCACGCAGCCAAAGCGCGTCGCTGGAATCCATACCTACCTCGTCAAGCGAAAATCCATCCAGAGGGTGAAAAGCGATTCGGCCGGCCAGCGTTTCCGAGGTCTGTTGCAACAATTCAGGCGAGGCGCTTCCGAGAATGAGAAACCGAGCTGATGCCTCGGGCCGATCAACAAGAACACGCAAGACGGGAAAGAGTTCCGGGCGACGCTGGATCTCATCGATAATTACCAGCCCCCGCAAATCTTTCAGGGCCAGCTTGGGCTCGTCCAGCCGTGCGAGGTCGTCCAGATCCTCAAGATCGAAACGCACCACTGGATGGGGATGGCGTCTGGCGAAATCCATGGCTAGCGTGGTCTTTCCCACCTGCCGTGCCCCCAAAATGGCGACGACGGGGAAGTGGTCATGGAGGTATTGCAGACGTTCTAGGTGACGAGAGCGTAGAATCATAGATGGCATTCTCATTGAATATTGAAAGGATATCAATCAATATTCAATGAGAATAGCTGTGGCTCCCATGCGCACGGGGCTACTCCGTCTCAGCCTGGGTGGATATGCGAAGTGGATCCACCATTCGTAGAATCGGACTGTGATATGCATTTTCTTTCCCCTGGTTTCCATGCTCTGCTTGGGAACCAGGGTGAACATGGAAACCCGTATGCTGCCGGGTGCCCTAGTTGGTTGGTTACGGTGCATTTTCGTGTTACTTCGTAATGTCATTTTAGTATAAAACGGTATACTTTTAGCCAAGTGACATAATGCTATGAACAAACCATTAACGGATAATATTACCAAGCTAGGAGCCTGTCGGACTTATGCGATCGTAGCGGGGGGAAGCTGGTTTTAGGCAGCTTTTTCGATCGTTTGAAGCGAATAGCCGTAGCTATTTAACGAAAAGGATCGGGAAATCTGACCAAATCCGGCTTTGCCGCAATAGATCAGTCCTAAGTCCGACAGGCTCCTAGGTAAAGGGGAGACGGGTCGTAATCCCAGCGGCGATGCGAAAACTGATCGGTGTCTCCGGAGCTGATGACTTGATCCTGCGCTACCGCGGTGGGTGTCTGGAAGTCATGACGGTGCGCCAAGCGGTCCGAACAGCCCAAAATCTGCTATCTCGCTTGTCCCAGGGGATCTCAAGCTAGTGGACGAGTTTCTAGCCGAGCGAGAGTGGGCATGTTTGTTGTAATCGCGGAACGCGCTTGGAGTAAACTTACCGCAGGCGTGGATGAGACGCTGATACGGTAAAAAGCATGAAGCGAACGCCATGCCGTAGAACCCATGAATTCGCCTGGTTACCCGGCGCGGCTGGGCGCAAATCAACGCTAGGAATGGAACTATGGCAGAATAGGATCTCGAACCACAGGTTTCTAACCCACTTCTTGGCTTAATCGAAGTACAAAGTGACTAAAAGAATATCCGATCAGAGGATGTTATTAATATCTCCCAAAACAGCGTTTTTTGTGCAGCGGTGCTGTTGTCGCTGACCTCCCTGCAGGCCGAGGCGGTGGATGTTGCCCCACGCATCAGCGACCGGGAAATTATCGAATCGTTGGCCAACATCAGAGGCGACATTAAAGAACTGAAAGCTGGTCAAAAGGCGCTGGAACAAAAAATGGATCAGCGCTTCGAGGCAATGGAAAAAGTATTGATCAGCGCTTCGAAGCGGTCGATCAGCGCTTCGAGGCCATCGAGAAACGCTTTGACCAGCTCTGGACGCTGATGGTGACGATCATTGTCAGCATCTTCGGCTCTGATTGGTTACATCGTATGGGATCGCAAGACCGCCCTGCGGCCGGTCGGAGCAACGGTTGATCCAATTGGAAACCGAGCTCAAACGCGACCTGGACCTGCAACATGAAGACGGCTCGCGCCTAACTCGCCTGGTGAAAGCGCTTAGGGAACTGGCGAAAACCGACGAACGCCTCGCCCAGGTGCTGCGGAATTTTTCGCTTTTATAGTTAAATCCTTACCTCTCACTCGCAGCGAACAAACTCGAGGAATGCCTGGCTATCAATAACCGATCGCAGTCTATGGAACTAGAAAAGAACATTGCTAAATTGCTTGCCAAGTACCCCAATATCAAGCTCGCACTTTTATTTGGCTCGGTCAGCCGTGCACAAGCTCACGCCGATAGCGACCTTGACCTTGCCATCGCTGGCGAACACCCGCTAGATAGCCAAGACAAAATCTGCCTAATTGAAGAATTGTCCCAATTAACGGGCCGCCCTATCGACTTGGTTGACTTACAGGTTTCCGGCGGACTTATTCTAAAAGAAGCGCTTACCAAGGGCCGATTGATCTACGTCACCGATCGAACCCTTTACGCAGAACTGATTAAGCGAATGCTGTTCGACCAAGCAGACTTTATGCCCTATCGCGAAAGAATCCTAAAAGAAAGAGTCAAAGCGTGGATAGACGGCTAATCTTGGAAAAACTGGAGTCATTACGCCGGTGCGTAAAACGGATCGAGGACAAATGCCCAGACACCGTAGAAGAGTTGATCTCCAACTGGGACCTTCAAGATATCGTTAGCTTGAACCTGACGAGGGCGGTGCAACTCTGTGTAGATATCTCAGCGCTTATCATTGCTCAGACAGAGGAAACGCCTCCCGAAACCATGGGGGCCGCCTTCGATACCTTAGCAAGGCTTAGATTGTTAGACACTGATCTAGCCATCCGCATGAAAAAAAGCGTTGGCTTCAGAAATATCGCGGTACACAATTACAAGTCGATCGACTGGAAGATCGTCCAAGCCATCTGTCATAAACATCTGCAAGATTTCAAAGCCTTTGCCGAGGCGGTCTATACAGCCTCCGAACGGTTTTAATAGAGCTAGTGCATGCATGGATTGAAATTCACCAAGATGATTTGATGGCGGATTGGAAATTGGCAATAGAGGACCAACAATTATTTAAAATCGATCCGCTCAAGTGAGGTAGATTATGAATAAGGTAATTTCAGTTGAGCCAAAAGAAAATTACATACTGTTTATCACACTATCCAATGGAAAGGTTGGTGAATTTGATGTTTCACGCTATTTAAACAAAGGAATATTTAAGGAATTGAAGGATCAAGAATACTTCAAACAAGTACGACCGGCATTTGGCGGCGTGGTTTGGCCCCATGAGCAAGATTTCAGTGCTGATACTATCGAAGTCGAAATGAGTGAGATTGCGAGCACAACGACATAATCAAGCACCCGCCGTCTGGTTTCCCGCCATCCGCGCTGGCACTGGAGCGGATGTCTACACCGAACGACTAGCCGAGGGCCTGCAGTGACGCGGCATCCGCGACCGGGAGATCATCGAATCGTTAGCCAACATAACACCTGGCCCGCCGGCGACGCTATCGCCACCGCCAACAACAAAGTGACACAGCAAGGCATAAGGGATAAGAGCGCAAGGCTGGATTTTGCTAGGGGGGTTAGTTGATGACTCAATCCTCGATCCCCAATCCACACGACCGCTTCTTCCGCGAAGCCTTCACTCGCAAAGACGTGGCCCAGGGCTTTTTCCGCGAGTATCTGCCACCGACACTGGTGCGGCGGTTGAATCTAGACACCCTGAGCATTAGCAAAGACAGCTTCATCGAGAAAGCGTTGCGGGAGCATTTCTCGGATCTGCTGTATACGGTGCACTACCGCGACCGCCCGCTCTACATTTATCTGCTGCTGGAGCACAAGAGTCACCCGTGGCGCTGGGTGGGCTTGCAACTGCTGGGCTACCTGCTGCGAATCTGGGAGCTTTATCGCAAACAAAACCCGAAAGCGAACAAACTGCCACCCATCCTGCCGCTGGTGCTCTACCATGGCAAGAAGCGTTGGCGCATCGCGCCCAACTTCCAGGCCCTGATCGAAGGGCTTGACGACGAGCTGCGGCCTTACGTCCCCGAATTTCGCTACCAACTCCACGATTTGTCTTCTTGGGACAGTCAAACGATCCAGGGCGAGGTGTTAACTCGCTTGGTGCTATTGGCCATGAAGCATGTATTCGACCCAGAGCCGAAGGCGCGATTGCGCGAGATATTACGGCTAATCCGCGAAGTTTTACAGCAGGAGACGGCCCTGGAACTATTGGAAGTGATTCTGCGATACTATGTGCAGTACACACAACGGTTGGACGAAGACGATGTCAAAGAGATTTTGAAGGTGACGGCTGCGGGAGAGGAGCTGATGCAAACATTTATTGACCGATACATTGAAGAGGGTGAACGCCGAGGAAGGCTGGAAGGAAGCTGGAAGGCAAATTGGAAGGGGTCCAGTTGGGAGAAGCGACGATACTGTTACGCCAGATCGAGTTGAAGTTCGGCGCCATCTCGGAACAGGACCGTCGGCGGATTGAATCGGCCGATGCCGAAACGTTGTTGAAGTGGTCCGAACGCGTGTTGACTGCGGAATCGTTAGACCAGTTGTTTCATTGAGGCGGGCAATTAACACTCCAATTTGTCGGTCAGATATTGTAACTCACCCTATTTCACTATGATTCCTTCTTCGGCTACCACCTGGGTTTGTTGCCATGGCGAACCGATGGACAGACGCTGTACCAAGACTGCGATCTGGATAACCTCGATCCGCAGCCACATCAGTTCCAAAAAAACAACGTGTGTGTGCGGCAATTTGAGAAAGTGCTTGTCGTCGTGGCGCCCATGCATCAGGGCAAAGTACAGCGTTTTTTGTGCAGCGGTACTGTTATCGTTGACCTCCCGGCAAGCTGAGGCGGTGGAAGCGGCCCCACGCATCAGCGACCGGGAGATCATCGAATCGTTAGCCAACATCAGAGGTGACATCAAGGAACTAAGGACGGGTCAAAAGGCGCTGGAACAAAAGATGGATCAGCGCTTTGAAGCCGTGATCAGCGCTTCGAATCGATAGAAAAACGCTGGATCAGCGCTTTGAAGCCGTTGATCAGCGTTTCAAAGCAATCGACCAACGCTTCGAGTCAATGGAAAAAAGCTTTGAAAAGCGTTTGAATCAATGGAGAAACGCTTTGACCAGCTCTGGACGCTGATGGTAACTATCATTGCCAGCATCTTCGGCTTGATTGGTTACATCGTTTGGGATCGCAAAACCGCCCTGAGGCCGGTGGAGCAACGGTTGATCCAATTGGAAACCGAGTTCAAACGTGACCTGGACCTGCAATATGAAGAAGGCTCGCGACTGACCCGCCTGTTGAAGGCGCTCAGGGAACTGGCGAAAACCGACGAACGCCTCGCCCAGGTGTTGCGGAACTTTTTCCTGTTATAGTTCAATGATTCCGGGCAACTGGCGGCAGATACTTGAGAGCAATTTACATCCCAGATCCCGAACCTAATAGCGTGTTTGTAGTCACCGCTTATGAATTACGAGGCAAACCCCTTACGGCATTCCGGCGGCGCCGGAGGAGATGAGCAATATGAAGCAGAGTAAATTTCCCCCAGGTTGGGATGAGAATCGGGTAAAAAAGGTACTTGAACATTATGAGTCACAGTCGGAAGATGAAGCAGTCGCCGAAGATGAGGCTGTTTTTGGAACTCCCGGTCAAACGGTCATGGAGATACCCATCGAGTTAGTTCCCGAGATTAGGGAATTGATTGCAAAACACAAAGCAGCCTAATGGCTATCAACGTTTAACCTGTATGAGGCATCCGCCTGTCCGCAGGTTAATAGCCCATACCGATCAGAAAGACTGTTAATTTTGCTTTTGACGAGTTGCTGTTCCTGCACTCAGACAATAGGGGATTGGGTCAGGATTTACTCGTAACCGCAATCTTTTAGCGGAGACCAGAAATAAGGGCTACCGCGAAGTGCCTCCTCGCACTCTCGCCTCAATATGGGCAGTGGCGATCAGGTTCTGCACCGGCACCGGTAAGTCGCCTAGCTTGGACCAAGTGTATAGCATTATCGACAGCCGATATGCCAAGAACTACTGGTCACTGCGATGCACACCTTGAATCCCGTTAACTGGGTATTCCCCACTGTGATCTATTTGATCGTCTGTTGGCCACTTGCACGAATAGCAAGCCGCAAACAACCACTGGCACGCCTCTATGCGGACTTAGGATCAACCCGATTTGAGTCATAGCAAAAATGAACCCGCCGTCTGGTTTCCCGCCATCCGCGCAGGCACCGGAGCGGATGTTTACACCGAAGAGCTAGCCGAGGGGCTGCAACGGCGAGGCATTCGAGCCGAGATCACGTGGCTGCCCCATCGGGCGGAATACGCGCCTTGGACGGTAGCCATTACCGAAAACTCCCGAGTGGGCAACTATCGCACACGTTAATACCTGGATGCCCCCACAATTATTCCCTAAGCATCTCCACATCGGTACAACCATCCTTCTTGTATAATACATTGGTTTCGAACTAGTTAAAGACAGCATCTACCCAATTAATCAGCATACAATTGGCGCTAGCAATTATACGAAAAATTGGTTAACCGATCGGCAGTATATTCAACCTGATGATTAGTGGTGAGCTCTTGCGCGTATGGTACTAGGTTGCGTTATATTAGAATCCAAAGTCCAATTGTTTCTGGCACTATAAATACAATGCTCTATAGCTTCGATTCAATTTCTATTTATAGAGTAAGTTATATGTATCTAGGAATTAATTTTCTGGCTAGCACTTCCGATCTACTCTAGCACTGGCATGCGTTCTTCGTATAAACGCCGATTTCTAGACTCACCAGTTGCACGTGCTGCGCTGCAAAATTCCGGCTGGCTCATGCTGGATAAGGTGGTTCGAATTGGCGCTGGTTTGTCAGTAGGGGTGTGGATGGCTCGCGAATTCGGTCCCAAGCTATTCGGGGATATTAATTACGCGATGGCGTTCGTAGCATTATTTAGCCCGCTGGCCTCCATGGGGGTTGAAAGCGTGATCATTCGAGACCTTGTTCGCTATCCTGAACGCTCTCAGGAGATACTCGGAACGGTCGCATTTTTACGCTGTGTCTCTGCAGCAATCGCTGTAATGTCGTGCATTTTTGTCGCGCATGTGCTTGGAGTCGAAGAGGACAGTCTGCATTTAATTTTGATATTCGCAATCACTCATATATTCGTGGTGACAGACGTAATTGACTTATGGTTTCAATCGCGCGTCCAAGGTAGGACAACGGTCTTAGCGAGATTGCCTTCATTAGTTGTTGGTGTCATGCTGCGAATCGCTCTGCTTTTGACATCATGGACTCTTATCGCTTTCGCGTGGATACAGGTTATTGAGTTGGCTATTGCGGGAATTGGAATCTTGATAGCGTTCAGATGGGATCCTAAAACCGTAAAGACTTGGCGCTTTAGTGGCACATTTGCAAAAAATTTGATAAAGGAGACATGGCCATTGCTACTTGCTGGAATAAGTGTAGTGTTGTACATGCGCATCGACGTCATAATGCTGCAACATCTCTCCAGTCCGGTAGACACAGGGATATACAGTGCCGCAACCCGCGTCTCAGAAGCACTGTATTTTATCCCGATGATTATAGCCACATCGTTTGCGCCGATGGTCATTAAATCGAAAGCGGCTGGTGCTGAAGAGTATTCGATGACATTGCTCAACCCGTACCTATTAATGTCGCGGAAAGGGGTCTCATTGGCAGTTATGATAACGATTGTTGCCCCCATGCTGATTGCCATAATTTATGGGGATGGCTATGCTGAAGCGAGTTCTGTACTTCAGGTGCATGTGTGGGCAGCAATTCCAGTATTTCTAGGAGTGGGCAGTAGCCAGTATTTAATTAATGAGCGACTTCAGATTGTGTCCTTTTATCGTACTTTCCTCGGATTAGGAGTAAACGTCGTATTGAACCTTCTGTGGATCCCTAAATATGGAGCTATGGGAGCTGCAGTTACTACCCTAGTTTCATATATTGTTGCCACATTTAGCATTGGTCTTTCAACGGAGCATATGCACAAGTTAGTTAAATGCTGCGATCGCTAGATCCGCGTTTGTTTTTTAGAGGCATGGTATGAAAGTTCCTAGTTTTCTGCGAGCAAACCGACGTATGTGGTCTGTAATGCGTATATTGCTGAAGGAATATGGGATGGCAAAATCCTTTGCGACGAAGCATGCTGTGGACAGTGAGGGCAATCCCATACCTTGGTACCCCTACCCCGCACTAGAGTACATCAATCAATGTGACTGGTCATCTAAGGTAATATTTGAATATGGAAGCGGTATTCCTCCCTGTTTTGGGCGGTGCGCGCTCGGCAGGTATTTTCAGTTGATAACGACCAAGAGTGGCATACATTCCTCAAGAATCAAAGACAGCATAACCTCGAATTAATGCTAAAGAACGTAAAAAACCACTACGTGGGATCCATCGCTATACCTAAGAAAAAATATGATCTTATCATTATCGATGGTCTGTGGAGGAATGCATGCCTTCAGGTGGTCGCTGACTATTTGAACCAGGGGGGACTGATTATTCTCGACAACTCCGATCGGTGGTATCAAGGTGTCAATGTACTTCGAGGGAAAAAATTTATTCAGATTGACTTTAGCGGCTTTTCGCCAATAAATCCATATACAACAACGACATCACTATTTCTTAGTGCGCCATCTATATTGGCTGATATCCATTACCAACCTTCGCCGATCGGTGGACTCGGAGAGCGAGTTACCGACGAAGATTGATTGATTCAGCCTATGATATTTGCACCTATAGCTCTGTTTGTCTACAACCGCCCTCAACACCTTAAAAGAGTCATTATGGCTTTGGCATCTAACGATGAGGCACAATTTAGCGATCTCTATGTATTTTCCGATGGTTCAAAGACGCAGAATGACTACGCTGCTGTTGCCGAGGTTCGAAATGTAAGCCGTAGTATTACTGGCTTTCGAACAGTGTCACTAATAACGCGCGAACAGAATTCGGGCTGTCACAGTCGCTTATTGATGGTGTCACAAGGATATGTCGTGAACGCGGCAGAGTTGTCGTATTAGAAGATGACATTTTAGTTGCACGCTACTTCTTACGTTTCATGAATGACGGGTTAAACCGATATGCAGAAGACGACCGTGTCGCCGCCATACATGGGTATATCTACCCAGTCATGGATCCATTGCCTCCAACTTTTTTCTTGCGTGGCGCCGATTGTTGGGGGTGGGCTACCTGGAATAGGGCCTGGAAGACATTTGAACCCAACGGTAAGGTGTTATTGACGGCATTACGTGCTGAGGGGCTGATTTCACGGTTTAATATGGATGGGTCGTTTCCGTACACAAGAATGCTGGCGAGACAGGTTGCCGGTCGAAATGATTCCTGGGCTATC
>CAVSWL010000031.1:0-30290 GCA_963731655.1 uncultured Gammaproteobacteria bacterium
CCCTCGGTGTCCACTTCGGTGAGAATGCTTTCCGTTTCCACCTGATGTGATCTAAAGGTGCGAATCATGGCGTCCTGAATGAAGCGGGCCCTAGAGGCTACGTTCGTGATGGCGAAGACCGTGGGGCCTGATCCGGAGATCGCCATACCATCGGCCCCGGCCTCGAGCGCGTTAGCCTTGACATCGTCAAAGCCCTTGATGAGTTTCGAACGTATGGGTTCGATGACGGCATCGTTTAAACTGCGGGCGAACAATGAATAATCATTTTTAGCGAATGCCGCAGTGATCAGCGACGCGTTGGCCATATTAAAGATAAAATCCTTCATAGGCACTGTCTTCGGCAGCATTTCGCGCGCCTCTTTGGTCAGAACGACGAGTTTGGGCGTGACTAATATGAGAATCAGATTTTCAATGGTACCCAGGCGGGTGACGTCCAGAGGCAGACATGAGCGCGTCAACGTTGCTCCACCCAGCAATGCCGGTGCGGTGTTATCTGCGAAAAAGCCACCGGATACTGCTTCTTCCGCCAAGGTAGCCGGAAGAATGAGTTCCTCTTTGGTCAGAGGGCGGCCAAAAAGCTCGTTGACCGCATAGACCGCGGCGACCGCCGAGGCGGCGCTGGAACCAAGCCCTGAGCCTTGAGGTAATCCTTTATGGAGAACCAAGTCAACACCTTGTTTGACGCCCAGCATTCGCAGTGTTTCCCTTGCAGCAATTCCGGCGGTATTCTTATCCGGATCCGTACTCAATTGTTGCGAACCGCGTGGATAGTTTATGGCAGAAATCTTGACACCCGATCCCGTCTTTCGGGCTTCTAGCCGATCGCCCCAATACTTAACCGCCAAGCCCAATACATCAAAACCCGGCCCGATGTTGCCGATGGTGGCCGGCGCGGTCACTTCAACAGATTCCATGGTCTAGCTTCTTGAGTCGTTTAATCTGAGGTTCATGGGGGCATTTTCCGAGTGATGTTTGCTGATTCACAAATCACCATGAGCGATCTCTCGGGCATCTCTCTAGTGATCATTGTGGCGCTCGCTTATCTGGGAATACGACTGCTCCCCCGATTGATTGCAGGTTTTAACGCTTATATTTCACCGATAGAGGTTAAACGGCGGTTAGATAAGGCTGAGGATATTTTATTGCTGGACTTACGCAGCGATCGAGAGTTTAGGGGACACCTGGGCCATATTGCCGGGTCGATCAACATACCGCTGGATACGCTTAGAAACTATATTGCAAACAACCGCAGTTCATTAAAAGAGAACCCGCGAAGAATCGTTGTTATTTGTCACACGGGTACCCGGGCAGCTTTTGCCATGCCTCTATTTAAGCGCGCAGGTATCCGTGATGTCTGCGTATTAAATGGAGGACTTGTCGCTTGGCTCGAACAGGAACTTCCGGTTCATTCTAGCTTCATGAAGAAAGACGAGGGATCTTCAACAAAATTTTAGATCACCGCATCAACCTACGTGAGTGGCCGCTTTCATGCTCAGACGTATGCGCCCTTGCTTGTCCACTTCTAAAACCTTTACCCGAACTAAATCACCTTCAGAGAGTTCGTCGCTAACGCTCGCCACCCGTTCGTCGGAAATCTGCGAGATATGAACTAGGCCGTCTTTACCTGGAAGGATACTCACGAAGGCGCCGAAATCCATGATCTTGACCACCTTACCATCATAGGTCTGTCCTACTTCCACATCGGCTGTCAGCAACTCAATGCGACGCTTGGCTTCTTCACCCGCCTCTTTAGCTGTCGACGCGATCTTGATGTAACCACTGTCGTCGATATCGATGGTGGTCCCCGTTTCTTCGGTGATCGCCCGAATGGTGGCTCCACCCTTGCCGATCACATCGCGTATCCTTTCCGGATTGATTTTCATGGTCAGAAAACGTGGCGCGTATTCCGACATTTCCTTGCGGGGTAGAGATATCACCGCATCCATCTTATCCAAGATTTGCATACGTCCCTCACGCGCCTGTTCCAAGGCAACCTGCATAATTTCGCGAGTGATTCCGTCAATCTTGATATCCATCTGTAGCGCAGTGACCCCCTCGCGGGTGCCCGCCACTTTGAAATCCATATCGCCCAGATGATCTTCATCACCGAGGATATCGGTTAGCACCGCAAACTGCGCCTGCTCCTTAATCAAGCCCATCGCAATACCGGCAACGGGGGCTTTGATGGGAACCCCTGCATCCATGAGTGCCAAGCTGCAACCACACACCGTTGCCATAGAACTGGAGCCGTTCGACTCGGTGATCTCGGATACGACTCGAACAACATAAGGAAACTCATTGGGCTGCGGCATTACCGCACTTAGGCTCCGTTTCGCCAACCGCCCGTGACCGATTTCGCGACGCTTTGGCGAACCGATCCGACCAACCTCGTTAACGCAATAGGGAGGAAAATTATAGTGCAGCATAAACGCATCACGACGCTCTCCTTCCAAAGCATCGATAACCTGCGCATCCCGGTCAGTACCCAAAGTAGTAATGACAATCGACTGGGTTTCACCTCGAGTAAATAGCACTGAACCGTGCGTGCGTGGTAGCACACCGACTCGAATACTGATGGGTCGAACTGTTTTCCGATCACGGCCATCGATCCGCTGTTCACTATTCAAGATACGCGTTCGGACGAGTTGTTTCTCTAGTCCGGAGAAGGCTTCGTTTATTTTTGCCGGGGAATAGTCTGCCTCGTCAACCAAACGCGTAAGGACCTCATTTCTAATCTCGGTAATCCGATCCCGACGTTGTAGCTTATCCGCAATTCGATAGGCTTCACCCAACTCATTTTCGCAAGCCGCCTGAATTTTTTGGACCAGTTCATCATCCCGCTCCGGCGGTTGCCAGTTCCACGGTGGATTGCCTACTTGGGCCGCCAGTTGCCTAATGGCTTGGATAGCCACTTGCATCTGTTCATGTCCAAAAGTCACGGCATCGAGCATCACCTCTTCAGCCAGCATCTTGGCTTCTGATTCAACCATGAGCACGGAGTGGTCTGTCCCCGCAACCACCAAATCGAGAGCCGAATTCTTGAGCTGCGATGCCGTAGGGTTGAGCAGATATTGTCCGTCCCTATAGCCGACTCTAGCGGCGCCCACCGGGCCATTGAATGGCATACCCGAAATAGCCAACGCAGCCGACGCACCTAATATAGATGGGATTTCTGGATCGACTTCATTATTGAGTGAAAGCACGGTAGCAATGATCTGCACCTCATTCACAAACCCCTTACTAAATAAGGGCCTGAGTGGGCGATCGATCAAACGCGAGGTTAGAATTTCTTTTTCACTAGGCCGACCTTCGCGCTTAAAAAAACCACCGGGTATCTTGCCGGCGGCATACGTTCTCTCCTGATAGTCGACTGTAAGTGGAAAGAAATCGCCGCCTTCTACTTTCTTCATTCCAACCGCAGTCACCAACACCACGGTATCCGACATATTAACGAGGACAGCCCCGTTGGCCTGGCGTGCGATCTCACCGGTCTCTAGAGTTACGGTTTGGTCACCATAAGTAAAGCTCTGTTTAATGGGTTTCACTTGATTAAATCCTGCGAACTTTCGCGGTTAACGGCGCAAACCTAGCGAAGCGATGAGCTGCTGATAACGATCTTGATTTTTGCGCTTGAGGTAGTTAAGTAATTTACGCCTTGAGTTGACCATTTTTAGTAGGCCATAGCGCGAGTGGTGGTCATGCTTATGATCGGCAAAATGCTTAGTCAGAATATTGATACGCGCAGAGAGTAAGGCAACTTGAACTTCGGTCGATCCGGTATCGTTAGCCGAATGCTGGTACTTTTCGACAATTTGGTGTTTTTCGATTGGAGAGAGCGACATAAATACTCCGAAGAGGGATAAACAAATTGATAAAATTTTACCACGTGGACAAACACTAACAAACTAAAATTCAGAGTTCCAATTCAATGTAACGGGTGCGGCTAACAAGCCATCAGTCTCTTAGGAGCAATCCGGCCATCATCCAGCACGACACCAACACCTATAAACGCATTGAGGTCATCATACAAGCGCACAAACCCTTCACTCGGCGCACGGGACACCAGTACGGCTTGCCCCAACTTCACATAAAACGTCATATCATGACTTAGTCTAACTTCCGGTTGGTCGCACAAGGCTGAATCAATCGGTTTCAGTAATTCGTCGATGGCTGGCTGACGCTGTTGGGTCAGGAGGGTAAGCCTGTCCATGTTGACCATATCCGCTTCCGTGTAGGGCCCAACCGCCAGCCTTTTTAACGCATTCACATGAGCGCCACAACCCAATGCTTCACCAATATCCGCCGCCAACATGCGAACATAGGTACCCTTGGAGCAGACAATATCGAGTGTAATCCTATCGGCACTACGTTCTATGCACGCAATGTGATAAATGTGTATCTTACGGGGTTTACGGGATACCTCGATTCCTTCACGAGCAAGCTTGTACAAACGTTTTCCTTCATGTTTCAACGCAGAATGCATTGGAGGGATCTGCTCGATTTCCCCGTGGAACTTTGCTAATACCTGTGCAATCTCTCGATCACTGTACCGCTTCACCGGCCTCCTGCGAACAATTTCACCCTCGCTGTCACCTGTTAGCGTATCTACGCCGAGTTGACAAACCGCTCGATAGGTTTTATCTGCAGCAAGCAGATATGGGGACACTTTGGTAGCCTCTCCCAGACATACCACCAATAACCCACTCGCAAGTGGATCTAGAGTGCCGGTATGTCCGGCCTTCTGGGCATTGTACAGACGTTTTACGGCTTGTACGGCATTGTTTGACGAAACTCCAACGGGTTTATCCAGGAGCAAGATTCCATTAACTTTACGAGATAAGCTGTTTCTCCTGGACATGGGCTAAGTGTGTATAGTGAACCACATCAAGCCGTCAGAGGTGCATTAAGAATTATTTTCCAGATTATCTTCGCGCCTCCCCTTGGCCAATCCCTGGTCAATCAAGCTCGATAAACGATGCGCCTTTTCTTGGGTGTCATCATAAATGAAATGTAATTCTGGTACGACGCGCATCTTCAAGCGGCGACTGAGTTCATGTCTGAGAAATCCCGCCGCACTTGCCAGCCCTGCTTCACTCTCGTGGATGTTCTCCTTGTTGCCCATCACCGTAAAATAGATGCGGGCGTAGCCAAGATCTTTTGTCACTTCTATGTCTAAAAGGGTTACCATCCCGATGCGGGGGTCTCGAACCTCATCCCGCAGTAGGTTAGCCAGGGTGCGATGGATCTGCTCACCCACCCGCAAAGTTCTCGGAAAATCTTTTGGCATCGTTTTTCGAAATTAACATCTCAAAGGATTCGTAAGCTATAGGGTGCGGCTAATTTCCACACGCTCATAAACTTCGATTTGATCCCCTGCTTTTACGTCATTGTAGTTCTTGACTGCAATGCCACATTCTGTACCCGCGCGTACTTCTTCTACATCCTCCTTATATCTGCGCAGAGATTCCAACGCACCTTCGTACATCACTACGTGTTCACGAAGCACACGAATGGGATTACCTTTCTTCACAACGCCATCGATCACCTGACAGCCCGCTACAGCACCAAACCTGGAGGACTTGAAAACATCTTTCACCTGAGCAAGCCCGATAATTACTTCGCGCAATTCTGGAGACAACAAACCAGCCATGGCTTGTTTCACATCGTCAATAGCTTCATAAATCACGCTATAGTAGCGTAATTCCACAGCACGGTCGTCGACGGCTCGTCTCGCAGCAGCGTCGGCGCGCACATTAAAACCGATCACCGTTGCATTTGACGCTTCAGCTAGAGTGATATCCGATTCATTGATTCCTCCCACCCCTGCGGCTACAATTTTGACCTTCACTTCATCCGTAGAGAGCTTCTCAAGCGAATCCCGTAGCGCCTCCGCACTTCCCTGAACATCGGCTTTGATGAGAATGTTGACGTTGGAAGCTTGCCCTTCTTGTAATTGATTAAACACATTCTCCAGCTTGGTTGCTTGTTGGCTAGCAAGCTTGGTATCCCGTGATTTGGCCTGTCTAAAACTGGCTACCTCTTTCGCCTTGCGCTCATCCGCCACCACCAACATTTCATCACCCGCGTTGGGTGTGCCAGAAAGTCCAAGCACCACCACAGGCATAGAGGGACCTGCAAATTTCAGCGACTTGCCATTTTCATCGAACATGGCGCGCACACGGCCGAATTCCTGCCCCGTAAGAATCACATCACCCTTAGTCAAGCGGCCTTGCTGTACCAATACGGTGGCGACCGGACCCCGACCTTTATCCAAACTCGACTCTAACACCACTCCGCTGGCCGCACCTTTATCCTCAGCCTTGAGCTCCATCACTTCGGCCTGCAATAAAATGGCATCCAACAGATCGTTGATACCGGATCCCGTCTTCGCCGATACAGACACAAACATGGTATCGCCCCCCCAATTCTCAGGTATAATTTCGTATCGGGCTAGATCGTTTTTCACCCGATCGGGATCGGCATCTTCTTTATCCATCTTGTTGATCGCGATGATAATCGGCACGTTAGCTGCCTTGGAATGCTGAATGGCTTCGACCGTCTGCGGCATTACTCCATCATCCGCTGCCACCACCAAGATTACTATATCGGTAGCCTGAGCGCCTCGGGCACGCATCGATGTGAACGCCGCATGGCCAGGAGTATCTAAAAACGTGACCGACCCTCGGGAGGTCTCGACGTGATAAGCACCAATATGTTGAGTAATTCCGCCCGCCTCGCTCGTGGCTACCCGCGTTCTGCGGATGTAATCCAATAACGACGTTTTACCATGATCAACATGTCCCATAATCGTCACAACGGGTGGCCGTGGAGCCCCCCCCTCAGAGACACTTGCTACTGGCGCTAGATCGATAACGATGTCCTTATCTTGAAGAGGTTGGGCAACATGTCCCATTTCTTCCACAATCAACATTGCCGTATCTTGATCTAAGACTTGATTGATTGTCGCCATCACGCCCATTCCAATCAAAGTCTTGATCACCTCAGCCGCCTTTACAGCCATTTTCTGAGCCAGATCAGCAACAGATATACTCTCTGGCAGGACGACTTCTCGAATGATCGGCGCCGTGGGCTTTTCAAACCCATGCTTAGATACGGGTGTCAGTTTTGTCGGCCGGTGTTTGGGTTTGGTTTTGCGTTTCCCGCGCTTATCACTCGCGACGTGCAATTCTTTACGTCCGAATCGGCGCTTCTCCGCTTCCTCTTTCGGTGCACCATCCTCTTCTCTAGCTAGCTTCTTGCCTGCATTTTGATTCTGCTCGGCGAGCTTAACCGATAATTCGGCCTCCCGGCGAGCCTCCTCTTCGGCTCTCAGGCGGGCGACTTCTTGCTCGGCTCTCAAACGCGCTTCTTCCTCCGCCATACGGAGCGCTTCTTCCTCTGCTTTGCAACGAGCCTCTTCTTCGGCCCTCAAGCGAGCAACCTCTTCTTCGGCCTTCATGCGGCGAATCTCTTCTTCGGCAATACGTGCCTCTTCCGCTATTTGTCGCGCTTCTTCGGCAGCCTGCTGCTGCTCGTCTTCGGAGCGGTGGTCGACTGCCTCTGTCTCCTTTATAACTTCATCCTCACTGTGTTGAGGAATTTGGGCTTCCTGTCCAGCCATTGTGCTACGCTTTACGTAGGTGCGTTTTCTACGAACTTCGACATTAACGGTTTTTACTGCTCTACTTTGTCCCGAAGACACTTTCAGCTCCGTGGTGCTTTTCCTTCTAAGTGTGATTTTCTTGGCGGCGTCTCCCCCGAGCCGCAAACCTCGGTGCTGGCGTAAATGGTCAAGCAATTGCATTTTTTCCTTGTCACTAATGGTATCTTCAGCCCGGCTGATCGGCAGACCGGCTTCTTCAAGCTGTTCTAGAAGCCGCTCAACAGGCGTCCCCACCACATCGGCGAGCTGCTTTACAGTAACCTCCGTCATTTCTGACTTACCTCCAAGATTATTCATTCGCCTTGTGTTTCGTTTGCAAACCACGGTGCGCGAGCCGTCATAATCAAAGCGGCTGCACGTTGTTCATCCATTCCGTTAATTTCTAGCAAGTCATCAACCGCTTGTTCAGCCAAATCTTCCATAGTTACAACACCTTTGCTCGCCAGCTCGAAAGCTAGATTTTTGTCCATTCCATCCATTTCCAGTAGATCCTGTGCGGGCTCGGCTTGGCTTAACTTATCTTCGGATGCAATTGCCTGGGTGAGCAGTGTATCACGGGCCCGGCCCCGTAATTCCTCTACCATCTCTGCATCGAATTCCTCTATTTCCAGCAGTTCTTTGGGCGGCACAAAAGCAATTTCCTCTACACTGCTAAAACCTTCTTGTACCAAGATCACGGCGACTTCTTCGTCCACGTCCAGTTGCTGCATGAACATTTCGTGAAGCTCCCGAGCCTCGGCCTCACTCTTTTCCTCCGCCTCGTTTACGGTCATCACATTGAGCTCCCACTGAGTCAATTGACTGGCCAGCCTAACATTCTGCCCTCCCCGACCGATAGCCTGGGATAGTTTCTCCTCGTCAACTGCGATATCCATACTGCGGCGATCCTCATCGACCACAATCGATAGGACTTCCGCCGGAGACATCGCATTGATCACGAACTGAGCTGGATTATCATCCCACAAGATGATATCGATACGCTCTCCGGCTAACTCGTTGGACACGGACTGCACCCGCGACCCACGCATCCCTACACAAGCCCCAATGGGATCAAGACGCGGATCACTGGATTTGACCGCGATCTTGGCGCGTAACCCAGGATCTCTGGCCCCAGCAATAATTTCGATTAATCCCTGGCCTATCTCGGGTACTTCAAGTTTAAACAACTCAATTAGAAATTCGCGAACCGTGCGGGATAAATAAAGCTGTGGTCCGCGGGACTCAGCTCGTACTTCTTTGAGGTAAGCACGCAGTCGATCGCCAGGGCGCACCGATTCGCGTGGGATCATTTCATCGCGGGGAATAAATCCGTCCGCATTCTCTCCCAAATCCACATAGATTCCGGAACGCTCAACACGCTTGACGATGCCAATGACCAACTCACCTACTTTGTGTCTATAGGTATCAACGATCTTGATACGCTCTGCTTCGCGTACTTTCTGCACAATGACTTGCTTGGCGGTTTGGGCCGCTATTCGGCCGAAAGCCACGGACTCGATGGGCTTTTCGATGGAGTCCCCCACCACTATATCGGGGTGATCTTGACGCGCATAGCTCAGCAGAATTTGCCGCGCGGTGGATTCAAAGTTTGGATCCTCATCATCCAAGACGCTCCAACGTCGAAATGTCTCGTAATCTCCCGTTGTACGATCGACCCTGACCCTCACATCGAGGTCACCTCCATGTTTTTTTCGGGTAGCCGATGCCAGCGCCGCTTCTACAGCCTGAAAGATAATTTCTTTCTCTACACCCTTTTCATTTGAAACCGAATCAACCACCAATAATATTTCTTTGTTCATAGTTCCGGTCTCCTGCCACACCTGTCATCATAATTCGGGGACTAGACGCGCCCGGTCAATCGCCTCTAACGGTATGGCATAACATAATTCCGCTTGTTTAACGATGATTTTTCCTTCATCGACAGCTTGCAGCTTCCCAGTAATATTCCGATGCCCTTCAATCAACCATCTTAGCCGCAATTTAACTGTTTCCCCAATAAAACACCGGTATTGAGCCGGCTGAAACAACAGCCTATCGAGACCCGGTGAAGATACTTCCAATGTATAGGGTCCTCTTATCAGATCTTCGGCATCCAGCACACCGCCCAACTGATGGCTGACCCGAGCACAATCATCGACAGAGACACCCAATGGACTATCGATAAAAACCCTCAATTGCGCTGAATGCTTGCCGGAATTAAAATCGCAACCCCAAAGCTGATATCCCATTGCCATCACCACCGGTCCGATAAGTTGGTCAAGCGCGATTGAGTTACTTAGGTTGTTCGCCATTTCGAAAAATCACTACCCATATAAAAAATGGGCTCAGAGCCCATTTTTCAGTTTCACCACAACTCGGATATCCTTATGTTACAAGACGTTGCAGTCCCAATCCGGACAATAGTGAACGAAAAAAGCCCCGTTCCGGGGCTCCGCTGTCAAGATCATGTTGCTCGACTAAGTAAAACACTAGCTATACATTCCTGATTCTAGCAATGCTCTGTAATCGATTATACAAGGGAAAGCGATTCAGCATCAATAGCATAGTCTAGCTAAACCAAACAATATACCCGCCTGCCCGAGGCCAACGATAGGCTCATCCACCGCCGGGTACACAAGGCGAGCATTCCTATTCGAGGATGCTGCCTATGCAAAATATTTTCCTGCGAGACAGCACGAAGTTTTTATGCCAAAATGAATTAGCGGCTATATTAGTGAGGAACGAAGGCAAACGCGCATCACGACGCGCTTAACAAAGAATCTCCTTCCCTTTTGGCCTGACCTCACCAGACTAAGGTGTTGAAGGTATAATACCGGTACGCTATACGTCACCGTGTTGTTCCGCCCCATTTAAACTTTTATAAACCTGCGACTCACGTATAATAGAAATATAATAATTTCCTGGCCCCTTTTACTGTATAGCTACGGCCATTCTCCTAATCAGTCCGCCTCGCAAAGCGAGGGACGGCCTAGGGCTTCTAGACACTGGCGGGTCTACAATCACAGGCAATATATTAAGATCAACCAATCTGCCCCAGAAGGTATGGCTAGCGCCGAGCGCCTAAATCGGGCAACCCCTAATTAATAATTTCTGACTTCAAGTTCATCGAGTGATGATGTCTCCCATGCAAACAATCCATAAAATCGCAGGCTTAGCTCTGGTTTATATAATAACCATCCTTTTACTTAACGGTTGCGCTAATTCTCCAGACCAGGAACTTAATATCGGAACACCTAGAGCGTCTTCAGCTGAATATGTCATTGGTCCGGGTGATGAACTGCAGATATTTGTGTGGCGCAACGAGGAAGTTTCCGCCACAGTGCCCGTTCGCCCCGACGGGAAAATAACAACCCCCTTGGTGGAAGATATGCAGGCCGTTGGTAAGACAGCAACGCAGCTCGCCCGTGATCTGGAGAAAGAGCTGACAAAATATCTTAAAAAACCCATCGTGACGGTAACGGTGACTAAGTTTGTAGGCACTTTCGGGGAACAAATCCGTGTCGTTGGCCAAGCCGCCAAACCCCTGGCGCTTGCCTACCGGGAGGACATCACACTACTGGATGTGATGATCGAGGTAGGCGGACTGACCGAATTTGCGGCCGGCAATCGCGCCAAGATTGTTCGGCGAACCGGTGGCAAGCTAACTTCAATTGATGTGCGCCTTGAAGATTTGCTGAATAAAGGCGACATCAGCGCCAACGTGGTTATGCAACCGGGCGACGTTGTCATTATACCCGAATCGTGGTTCTGATCCCGCCGTTCAGGCGCTCCGGTTACGGCATTATTCTCCTGGCTGCGTCATGAGTCCGCAACCTTTGCAGAGGATGAGAGGATCTGGGATTATGCGTGTGCTTGCGAGTCATCGCGCTCTCGATCCTATGTGGCGCTGGCCTGTCTGTTCAGGCATCCAAAGCAATAGAAAACTCCAGCGCAAACAACGATGTCACCACTGGGCAAGAAAACGCTGCTGAGCTTATTAGAGCAAAAAACTGGTCTTTGACACCGAGTATGACCGTGGGTGAACTTTATTCGGACAATATCGACTTGGCACCCAAGGGTGAGGAAACAGACGATTTCGTCTTTCAATTCATCCCAGCATTAACCGCCGAGCTTAACGGTCGCCGGCTTCAGGCCAAACTAGACTACCGAATGGAAAACTATGTTTACACCAACAGTAGTCCTAAATACGACGAACCCTTTCACCAATATGAGGCAAGCGGCAAGGCCGAGCTTTGGCGTGAACGGTTTTTTGTGGATCTGGCTTCCGCTTTGACCCAACGGTACATCGACACTGGACGGAGTTTATATTTTGGTAACTACTTCGATAACGGATAATCGTACGGACCAGTTAACGGCGAGTATCCGCCCCTATTGGCAACAACCCCTAGGCGATGTTGCGGAAGCACTGGTACGCTACGAGTATGGCATCGTGAATTTCGACAAGAATAATTTGACCTCGGACATCTCAGATAGTCGGCTCAATAATATTACCCTGTCACTCAGCAACTTGATCAAAGATCAACGTCTAACCTGGTCCCTGGACGTTGAGCGCCAAGCCAGTTGATTATAGCGATGATGAATTCGATGATCTCGAATTCAAACGCACTAAGCTGGATCTTGGCTATCGGATCACTCCATCTATCGGGATCATAGTTGCGGGAGGCTACGAAGACAATGACTTGGGTAGCTCATTTACTTCGGAAGAACCCAAAGGAGCCATATGGGAAGGGGGTGCCTTATGGCAGCCTAACCCACGGAGCAAGATCGAGGCACGATTTGGACATCGCTTCTTCGGCTACACTTCCCAATTCGCTTGGACGCAGGAATTACAGCGTTTCACCACCCGAATTCGCTACAGTAAGGATATCGGCGGCGAAACCGCCTATCTCCTCCAGGGCACCCGAAGTCTAATCGATTCACCCACAACTGGCATTCCCATTCAGAGATTGAGCGTGACAGGAAATGTGTTCGTTCGCAAGCGATTGGATGCATCCGTAACTTTCAATACCGTAAAAAGCGAGTTAAGCCTGACCGCATCAGTCGAGGACCGGGACTTCGATCAAACCAGCGATTCTGAACATTGGCGAAGTCTCGATTCTTCCTGGAAATGGAAATTATTGCCACGAAGCTCGATCAATACGGGGCTGCAATTAGGGCAATACGAGCGCGTCTCCGGAGTTGAAGATAAATACGTGCGCGCAAGCTTGGAATTAGAACGGCAACTAGGCCCTAAGACGACGGGTAGCATCGAATACGCTTATACTCATTTAAATTCCGATGAATCGCTACGCGAATACGACGAAAACTCTTTGAGCCTCTTTATCAACCGGACATTCTAGGGCCAAACCTTATCCTAGTATTATTGCATTTCCTTTCTCAGTCGAGTGACTGGGATAAGGCTTTAAGGACGCCGTCTAAATCATGCTTACTATCGTGCAGATCCATGGAAGATGGGCGTGTGCGACCTGCTCGCTCCTGGACGAAAGGTTGAGGTTCTATATTGATTGCAGCAACCTCGTCATCAACAGAGGTAATTCCCAAATGAGCCGGATGATACTCACTTTCCCCGGTGGACGAAGCATAAGCATTGACTTTTACTCTATTAGAGATCAATGTTTCGGTGTCTACAGCCTTATCGGCTATCTGATCGATGAAATAGCAAAGCCTAAACTTGTCGATGCTGATAACATCCCCTTCCTGAAGCGTATACCCTACCACCCGCTGAGCATTCACATAAGTCCCATTGGCACTCGCTAGATCTTCAAGATAATGCCCCTGCGGGCTACTGATAATCCTAGCGTGATGGCGGCTTACTCTGTCATCGGGTAGATAAATATCGTTATCCTGAGTACGCCCTATCATCAGACCACTGCCATTGAGCCTATAATTGCCGATCGACGCCCCGTCTACCATCGCTACGCTTAACTGAGCATAGGGGGACTGACTCGCAGGAACCGGAGCATAGAATTTCGGTTGTTCTGCGGTTAGGCTTCCGCTCAACGCTAAGGGCCGCAATAGTTCATATTTAGACTGTTCTCCAAAACTACTCTCAAGGACTGTCTTATTTACAAAAGGCCCGTCGATCTGCGATCGCTGTGCATCATGGGCAAGAAATAACAACGTATCACAGAGGTTATTAATTAGCCTCGGCACTCCATTGCAATAATGGTGAATGGCCTCACAAGCCCGTGAGTCGAATAATCCAACATCTCCACCCGCCACACTAATGCGGTGATGAATATATTGCTCAGTCTGGTCAGGCTCTAATGAGCTCAGCCGATACTCGACACCCACAACTTGCGTGAGATACCGCAGATCTGGTTGACATAAGGTGTCGCACAACTTTGGTTGACCAACCAGAATGACCTGAAACATCTGATCGCCACCATTCAGGTTAGCCAGTGCCCCCAAGTACTCGAGTTGCTTCGCGGTTAAATTCTGGGCTTCATCTATAATAAGCAGCGAGTCACGATTATTGGCAGACTCTCCGCGGATAAACTCTATAAATGCCCGATGCTGCATTACTTCGCTAAGCTCATCCGCCTGCACATTAAACGCCTGCAAAATCCACTGCAACAAATTTTCATCAGTACAGGATGCATAGGTGAGCAACCCAATGTTCATCCGCTCTTCCAACTGATCTTTTAAATAATGTATAAGTGTCGTTTTCCCGCAACCCGCTTCCCCTGTCACCAAGGTAACTCCAATGTGATTGTTCACACCGGAGATTAATTTAGCCAGAGTCTTGCGATGCACCTCCTCCACATACATAAAGCTTGGATCCGGTAATAACGAAAACGGTTTCGTGTGAAACCCGTAGAATGATTCATACATATAATAGCTCTCCCCAAACCAGCTATTGAATAGACAAGATATTCAAGTTCGAATGCACATCGAATGGTTAACAGTTTTTCACTGAGACATTCACGACTAGACCCTTCTGAATTCCAAATTCCAACTGCGGATTAGACAAAAAAATGATCAGGGCTAAGGCCGGCCTCTTTTCTGGATAATCAACGAGCACGATGTTCCCTTTAGAAATCTGAAATAAATTCCCTATGTTTGTATAGTGGCCTAGACTACGCACTCCTACCGTTAACAACTATACGGGGTGAAACTTCCAAAAAGCAAGAATACTAAATCTCCGATACCGAACACATCCAGGTGTGCGTACGAAAGTCTTCAATGAGCAATACGCTCACCCCTCGATAATGACAATCCTGACTCTTACAGATATTTCGTTGACATCTATCTAGCCTTGCTAACCCGTCCCCATTTCCTGGGTTACCACAGCTTAACCAAAAACGGCAGCTATTTTCAAGTAGCATCCAACCACCGAATAGAAGTTTCTACCAGAGTAATGGCGTGTAAGAATGGTAGATAAGGCTCAGAAAATGTTGTAGATATCTCTAGTCATCACTATCCGACTGAGCCAACAATCGAACCATTTCCTTAGCTGGGCGATAGCCTGGCACCATTTCCCCATTTTCCAGCACGGTAGCGGGTGTACCGTTCACACCGATTAACTGTCCCAGCTCCATTTGGCTTTGAACTGGATTCTTGCATGTTCTCTTTGGCAGTTCTTTACCTTGCTTGGCTTCCGTCAACGCCTCATTTCGATCCTTCGCACACCAGACATTGACCGCTTTATAATAGCTTGGTGAGTTTTTTCCCATCCGAGGAAACATGAGATACCGTACTTTGATTCCCGCATTCGTATACTCATCAATCTCTGAATGCAACTTTCGGCAGTAAGGACAATCGACATCCGTGAAAACGGTAATGGTGTGACGAGGTTTTTTGGAAGTAGGGGAGAAAATGATCATTTCACTCTCGTCCACTTTGCTTAACGCCTCTTTTCTAGCCCTACTTCGAGTTTGTTCGGTAAGATCCTGGCGCTGATCTAGATCGATTAAATTACCTCGTAACAGATACCTCCCTTCAGCGCTGACATACATGACTTGAGCCCCATAGACAACCTCATACAGGTCCTTAATCGGGGTAGGCTTTATGCTATCTGGAGCCGTTTCAGGAACGAGCTTGGCCAGTTTAGATCGAACAGTTTCAACGGCATCGGGCTGCTTTCCCCACGCTGAGGGGACAAGAAAACTAAATGATAGAATGGCAACGATAAGAGGTTTACTCATGCTGACTGGCTCGCTTATTTAAATTTCGATATGAGGCTCAAGAAGTTATGGACAAAGATAATCCCGATTCATTCAATCACTTTAACCGCGCGGATGATGCTTACGGTGGAGTTCCTTGAGCCGGGTGTTGGCGATATGGGTATAAATCTGGGTGCTCGCTAGATCGCTGTGGCCTAATAGCATTTGCAAAACTCGTAAATCCGCGCCGTGGTTTAGCAAATGGGTAGCAAAAGCATGCCGCAGCGTATGAGGTGAGAGTTTCTTTTCAATACCTGCCTTTTGAGCATAGCGCTTGATCATATACCAGAAGGTTTGCCGGGTCATCGATCCCGCACGATTCGTTACGAATAAAACCGGGCTGAAGTCCTTTTTCCTTAAAATAGCGGGGCGCGCCTCACGCAGATAGTCTGCGATCCATTCCAAGGCCTGTTCGCCGACAGGCACGATACGATCCTTATTACCTTTTCCACAGACACGCACCACTCCCTGCTGCAGATTGAGCTGATCCAGTTTGAGCGTAACCAATTCAGATACCCTGAGGCCGCTAGCATACAGTAACTCCAGCATGGCACGGTCGCGCAAGCCTTGCACACTCTGCGTATCGGGGGCATCCAATAACGCCTCGACCTCAGCTTCGCTCAAGCTATTCGGCAATAGCCTACCTAACCTAGGCGACTCAAGTAAAGCGCTGGGATCGTCATTGATCGATCCCTCCTGGACCTGATGCCGGTAAAAATGTCTCAGGCAAGATAATAGCCTGGCCGCCGAACGCGCTGATAAACCCTCATTAAAACGCACACCGATATAGTCCTGCAAATCGGTTCGTGCTAGCGCAAGCAGCCCTTTATTGGAATCATTGAGCTGTAACCAGCGCGTCAGGCCGTAAAGATCGTTTCGGTAGGCGCTCAGGGTGTTCTCGCTCAGACCTTGCTGCAACCAACACCGGTCTAAAAAGGCATCGATGACCGCCTGTTCCGAGGCGATGATTCCATTGGAATCCGTCACGACTTAGCTTGACTTGTCGCTACGGGTGAATGAGCTCATGAATTCGATGGGCAAAGGGAACACGATCGTCGAGCTCTGTTGACCGGAGATATCGTTGAGGGTTTGCAGGTAACGCAACTGAAGCGCTTGAGGATTTTTAGCAATAATCACGGCGGCCGCGAGTAATTTTTCTGCGGCCTGCAATTCCCCTTCGGCATGGATGATTTTAGCGCGCCGTTCCCTTTCCGCCTCGGCTTGCTTGGCGATAGCGCGAATCATGTTTTCATTCAGATCGACATGCTTGATCTCCACATTAGTAACCTTGATACCCCACGCATCGGTTTGCTCGTCTAATATCATTTGGATATCCACGTTGAGTTTTTCCCGCTCCGATAACATCTCATCCAATTCATGCTGCCCCAATACCGAGCGCAAAGTGGTTTGCGCCAATTGACTGGTGGCGGCAATATAGTCCTCGACTTGGATGATCGCCCGCTCCGGATCCACTACCCGGAAATACAGCACCGCATTGACCCGCACGGTGACATTATCTCTTGATATGACATCCTGACTGGGAACATCCATGGTGATCACGCGCAAATCGACACGCATCATCTGTTGTATGCCCGGTACAATAATAACCAACCCAGGACCTTTAACCTTTTGAAAACGGCCTAGAAAAAACACCACCCCCCGTTGATACTCGGGGATGATGCGAATTGCGGTAAATATAATGAACGCCAGTAGCCCGACAATGGGAACGATGTATGGAAACATGATCTATTCTCCTACAAAACCGCCGAGTTCGGCTGTTGTTTAAAGGGAAGAGCTTTCATCCTAGGCGGCATGACGATTACGCTTAGGCGGTTTAGCGCTCTATATCATTCTGATCGGCCGGCTCCACATTCAAGACCAAGCCATCCCGGGATACGACCCGGACAGTTTGACCTTTGGTTAGAGGGAGCATCGTTCGCGCTCTCCAAGCTTCGCTGTGAATCCAAACTCTGCCTTCAGATTCAAACTCGTCCAATACGCGCGCGGTAGCACCAACCATCTGTTCAGCCCCACTCACCGCCGGACGTTTGCTGATACCAATCAACCGGCCAAGTACCCACATAAAAAAGCCCGCACTACCCAAAGCCGTTCCACCGATAAGTGGCAAGGAGATACTCAGTTGTTCTTCGCCCATCAAAATAACAGAGCCCATCACGAATGCGGCGATACCCCCAAACCCTAGAACCCCAAAGCTTGGCACAAAGGCTTCGGCGAGCATTAGCATAATGCCTAAAATCATGAGTCCCAGCCCTGCATAGTTGATAGGCAATACTTGAAAAGCATAGAGCGAAAGTAAAAGGCAGATTCCCCCAACGACCCCTGGCAATACGCTGCCAGGATTCGCCAGCTCGAAGATCAATCCATAAACACCAATCAGCATCATGATATACGCTACGTTGGGATCGGTGATCACCGAGAGTAATTGACTGCGCCAATCCGGCGCATAGGTTTCGACGACGACACCTTCGGTCGATAGCGTCGACTCACGATCCTGCAGCTGCACGGTGCGCCCGTTGATCTTATTGAGCAGATCCGGCACATCTGCTGCAATCAGATCAATAACGTCTTGTTCCAGTGCCTCCTTAGCCGTGAGGCTTACGGCTTCTCGTACCGCACGCTCCGCCCATTGTGCATTGCGTCCATAGCGATTCGCTAAACCTTTTATATACGCCGCCGCGTCGTTGACGATTTTAGTCTTCATCGTGTCATTAGACGCCGGTGCGTGACTGGCCTCTTTTTTTTCATCCTCTGATTTGCCTGAATCATTCTCGGGAGAGTGGGTTTCTTTACCCTCAGGCATGCCGGGCAGTCCGCCGATTTGCACCGGCGTGGCAGCACCTAAGGTGGTCGCTGGGGCCATAGCCGCCAAGTGGCTGGCATAAAGGATATAGGTTCCGGCACTGGCTGCACGTGCCCCCGAAGGGGCCACATAACTGACTACCGGAACGGGGGAATCGAGTATCGCCTTGACAATCGCACGCATAGAGTGATCCAAACCACCCGGTGTATCCATTCGCAGAATCACAACCCTCGAATGATTTTCTTTGGCTTTTCCCAGCCCTCGAACCACGTAATCGCTGGTCGCCGGCCCTATAGCTCCATTGATATCAAGCAGAACAGCCCCACCCTCGTCGATTGCCGCAGCATTACGCGTTGGGGCAGCAGCCGCTAGCGATCCATAAATGGCTATTCCGAGAACAATCAATGCCCCGAGTAAAACGAAAGCACCCACAAAGTAGGAATCTCGCGATAAAATCATCAATGGTTTATCATTCAAAGTATTAATTTGGTGTTCAGCTAGGCCCTGTGAGCCGGCCTGTCCATAGAACTATAATGAAACAAACTTATAGCCCATAAAAATTAAAGGCTCTCAACCATATGACAACGCTGAACAATAAGAATATCCTTATTCATAAGCCGCCTCAGCTATGGGTAACCGGTTATCAGATTATCATGCCCCCGAATTTTCTAGTAAACTTTAAGCAACGAAATCGGTTGACACCTCGCTAGCGGAACGGCACGGCGTTACTCATTGGAAAAAATTAACAACCATAAGTATCCCATGTTACACGTCATCCACCTCTTTTTGGCCCTATTTAGCCTGTGGTTAGCCCTCTCGGGTTTTTTCGAACCCATGTTGTTGACACTCGGCGTGATCTCCTGTGTATTCGTGCTGATCATTGCGTTACGCATGGATGTAGTCGACGAAGAAGGCCACCTGCATTATCACCTGCGATTGCACCGCGTGCCATCCTATTGGCTGTGGCTCCTGTGGGAGATCATCAAAAGCAATGTCGATGTTAGCCGCCGGATCCTCGACCCCAAGCTACCCATCTCTCCCTCTATCACCCCGCTGCCTGCCCGCCAGCGCAGTGAGCTGGGTCGAGTGACCTACGCCAACTCCATCACCTTGACCCCCGGTACGATCAGCATCAGCGTAGACGACAAGAACATTCTAGTCCATTCGCTCACACTGGAGACAGAACAGAGCTTAGCGGACGGCGAAATGGGCCGACGCGTCAGCAACTTGGAAGAATAATTCTAATCATGTTTGCTACAGCCAGCATTGCGATCTTGATAGCCATGGGCCTTGTGCTAGTGCGGGCGTTGCGGGGGCCCACGGTTTACGACCGGATTCTTGCCGTCAATTTGTTTGGCACCAAGACCGTGCTCATTATCGCCCTGTATGGATTTCTTACGGGACGACCCGACTTTCTCGATATCGCCCTGGTTTATGCCCTGATCAATTTCATCGGCACAGTGGCCGTACTGAGATTTGTGGAGCAAGCCAATCCCAAGGTAACACCCGATATGCAGGAACGGTAAAGGCGAAACTATGGAGCTGCTCGTTAATCTGATCAGTTGGACGCTGCTCTTAACCGGAGGTTTTTTCGTGCTGGTCAGCGGCATCGGGGCGTTACGATTTCCCGATTACTACACCCGCATTCACGCCGCGGGAATTACCGATACCCTGGGCGCGGGTTCAATTCTCATCGGTCTGATGCTGCAGGCTGGATTTACCCAGGTCAGCATTAAGCTGGGGTTAATTCTGTTTTTCATGGTGTTCACCGGTCCGGTGGCCGCCCATGTACTGGCCAAAGCGGCGCTATCGAGCGGACACAAACCCCTATTACACGAAAAGGCCAAGATTGCCAACAATACAAACCGGGAGGAAACCCCATCGAATACCTGATCCATGTGGTGCTGCTCGGCTTTTTAGCGATCATGGCCATCGCCATCCTTAAGCTGAAGGACTTGTTCGCTGCGGTGATGTTATTAGGCATCTACAGTTTGTTGTGTGCTGCGTTGTTTGTCGTGATGGACGCCGTTGACGTGGCCTTCACCGAAGCGGCGGTAGGTGCAGGGATCTCGACGATTCTGATACTCGGAACCTTAGCGCTGACCGGCAGTAAACAACAAGCCAAACGTGGATCTCCGCTGGCTATCATTACGGTCTTCGTGACAGGGATAGCGCTCATTTATGGAACCTTCGATATGCCCCGCTACGGCGATCCAAAAGCCCCTGCTTATTTGCATGTCGCGCCGCGCTATATCCATGATTCCGGCGCCGAGATCGGGGTGCCCAATATCGTGACTTCCGTGCTCGCAAGCTATCGAGGCTACGATACCCTCGGGGAGGTGAGCGTAATTTTTACCGCAGGTGTCGCGGTGTGGGGGCTCCTGGGTTTACGCCGCCGAAATTCCAAGTCCAAGCAAGAAAAATAAGCCGATGCAAAGCTATCCCATACTGCGAATTTTGACGAAATTATTATTGCCCTATATTTTACTGTTCGCGCTCTACGTACAGTTTCACGGAGACTTCGGCCCCGGCGGAGGGTTTCAGGCGGGAGTGATCTTTGCGTCCGGCTACATTCTTTATACCGTGGTGTTTGGGATAGAAAACGCCTGTCGGGTCGCAGCCCCCGGGTTGATCCGAATCCTGGCCGCATGCGGCGTTCTTATTTATGGCGGTGTTGGGGTCGCCGCCTTACTGCTCGGCGGTCAGTTTCTCGACTACAGCGTATTGAGTGAGGATCCTATCCACGGTCAACATCTCGGTATTTTTCTTATCGAAGCGGGTGTGGGAATCACCGTAGCAGCCGTGATGATCGGGCTTTTCTACGCCTTTGCCAACGCTGGCGAATCGCTGGAATAAAAATTATAACGGGGATCCACTCGGGTGGGAGAGAACTGTTAGTGGATGACATGATTTTTACACTTCGGCTATGTTGAACGAAATCTTCGGACTTTATAACTACTGGATCGCCATCTTCCTGATGATGACAGGCCTTTACATCATCATCGGCAGCGGCAACCTCGTAAAGAAAGTTGTCGGGATGAATATCTTTCAGACCTCGGTCTTTATCCTTTATATCAGCATGGGGAAAATACAAGGTGGCAGCGCGCCAATACTTGCCGAAGGCATCACCCACTACAGCAATCCCGTGCCTCACGTGCTGATTCTTACCGCCATCGTGGTTGCCGTCGCGACCACTGCGGTCGGGCTGGCACTCATTCTAAGGATCCACAAAGCCTATGGATCCGTGGAAGAACAAGAGCTGCGCACACAGGACGGGGCTGACGCGTGATCGAGACGCATCTGCCCGCCTTGCAGGTCGTCCTCCCCCTGCTGTCGGCGCCGCTCTGCGTAGTGGCCAACCGTGCACGCTTCGCCTGGGCGCTGGCGACACTGGTGAGCTGGACGGCCCTGGTCATCGCGATACGGCTCCTGGATCGCGTGTTGAGCAGCGGCGTCATCGTCTATGCCATGGGTGGTTGGGCGGCACCCTGGGGAATTGAATATCGCATTGACGCGGTCAATGCCCTAGTGCTGCTTATCGTGGCCGGCATCAGTGCGGTGGTCCTGCCCTTCGCCCGCCTCAGCGTGGAACGCGAGATCGAGCCCGAACGCATCACCTTGTTTTACACCGGCTGGCTGCTGTGTTTGAGCGGGCTACTGGGCATCGTGATAACCGGCGATGCGTTCAACGTGTTTGTGTTTCTCGAGATCTCCTCGCTGTCATCTTATCTGCTGATCAGCCTGGGGAAGGACCGGCGGGCCCTACTTGCGGCTTTTCAATATCTGGTGATGGGCACCGTCGGCGCCACGTTCATCTTGATCGGAATCGGATTGCTCTACGTGATGACGGGCACACTCAACATGCTCGACCTTGCGAACCGCATTCCCGAGGTGATCCACACCCGCACGATCAAAGCCGCCTTCGCTTTCTTGGCCGTCGGGATCGGTATCAAGGCCGCCATTTTCCCGTTACACGCCTGGTTGCCCAACGCGTACGCCTATGCTCCCTCCCCGGTCACGGCGTTTCTTGGGGGGACGGCAACCAAGGTGGCCATTTATGTTTGGTTACGCTTTTTCTTCACGATTTTCGGCGGCGATTTTTCTTGGAATGTCATGCTCTTGGATCGGATTCTGCTGCCTTTGGCACTGCTGGGTATTTTCGCAGGTTCCCTGGCCGCTATCTTCCAGCGCGATATCAAGCGTATGTTGGCCTATTCCAGTATCGCCCAGATCGGATATATCATCCTGGGTATCAGCCTAGCCTCGGTTGCCGGATTGACCGCCGCAATCGTGCATCTGTTCAATCACGCCCTCATTAAAACGGCGCTATTCATGGTGTTGGGCTGTATAGTCTATCGCCGCGGCGCAGCCACGTTAAACACCATCGCGGGCCTTGGCCAGAGCATGCCGCTCACCATGGCGGCCTTCGTGCTCGGTGGGCTTAGCCTGATCGGCGTTCCGCTGACGGTGGGTTTCATCAGCAAGTGGTATTTAATCCTGGCGGCGCTGGAATACCAGTCCTGGGTGTTGGCGGCCCTGATACTGATCAGTTCATTGCTGGCGGTGATCTATGTTTGGCGCGTCGTGGAAGCCGCCTATTTCATGCCACCCCGGGAAGATCAACCCACGATTTCCGAAGCGCCTGCCGGACTTTTGATTCCCTCCTGGCTGCTGATCGCCGCGAATTTTTATTTCGGTATCGACGCCTCATTCACCACGACCATTGCTGAGCGTGCATCTGCACTGCTATCGGCGGGCACTCCATGAATCCGGATCTAGTATGTGTTTATGCCATCCTTGCTCCGCTGCTCGGCGCTGGCGTGATCGCGCTTCTCGGAAAATGGCCTAATCTGCGCGAAACCGCCACGCTGGCAACCAGTGCCGTGCTGATAGTGCTTGTGTGGTCCCTATGGCCTACGATCCAGGCAGGCTATACGCCGGGCGTGATGTTGGCTGAACCGCTGCCGAGGTTGGCGCTGGCGCTCAAGGTCGAGCCCTTGGGGCAGTTGTTTGCGATGTTGGCCAGCGGCCTTTGGATCGTAACGTCGGTGTATTCCATCGGCTACATGCGTAGTCATCATGAGCAAAACCAAACCCGCTTCTATTGTTATTTCGCCATCGCCATCGCCTGCACGTTGGGCGTGGCCTTCGCCGCGAATATGTTCACTCTGTTCATTTTCTATGAAGCGCTGACCTTGTCCACCTTTCCCTTGGTCACCCATGCTGGCACCCCAGAAGCCAAGCGGGCGGGGCGCACTTATCTGGGGCTCCTTTTGGGCACTTCGATTGGTTTTCTAATGCTGGCGATGATCATTACCTGGTTCGTTGCGGGAACCTTGGATTTCACCTCGGGAGGTATACTGCGGGACACCCTTTCCCCGCCACTGCTCGGTGCATTGTTCGCGTTGTATGTGTTTGGCATCGGCAAGGCGGCGTTAATGCCCTTTCATCGTTGGTTGCCGGCGGCCATGGTCGCGCCGACCCCCGTCAGCGCGCTGCTGCATGCCGTCGCCGTGGTCAAGGCCGGCGTGTTTACCATTTTGAAGGTGAGCATTTACCTGTTCGGTATCGATCTGCTCTCGGAATCGGGAATCAGCGAATGGCTCATGTATGTCGCCGCGATCACCATCGTGTTGGCCTCGCTAGTCGCCATGAACAAGGATAATCTCAAGGCTCGGCTGGCCTATTCCACGATCAGCCAGCTCTCCTACATCGTCCTCGGCGCCATGCTCGCCACCCGTGCAAGTATCATCGGCGCCGGCATGCACATCGTGATGCACGCCTTGGGTAAAATTACGTTGTTCTTTTGCGCGGGTGCGATCCTGGTCACCACCCACAAGACAGAAATCAGCCAGATGCGGGGCCTCGGACGCACCATGCCCATTACCATGGCCGCTTTTTTCATCGCGAGTCTGAGCATCATCGGACTACCGCCCACAGGAGGTTTGTGGAGTAAATGGTACCTTGCTTTAGGGACGTTGGAGGCTCATCAGTTCGCTTTGCTTGCCGTGCTGATGCTTAGCTCCCTGCTGAATGTGGTGTATCTGTTGATCATTCCGATACGCGGATTTTTTGCCCCAGCGGTGGAGGGCGAGGCGGGTATTCGTGAAGCGCCGTTACCCGCGCTCCTGGCTCTGGTGACCACTTCGATGGGTTGTGTGGCGATGTTTGTTTACCCCGAGCCGATCTATCGACTCATGACTGCGGTGATCGGCCAATAGCAAGGCGTATTACAGCAAGTTCGCTAAGATGTCCAAACCTACCAATCACGTTTCCGGTTATTTCGATAAAACGGAAAATGTCAAAAAGGTCCTGCGTGTTTTTTATGGAATCTGCGCAGGCTTGTTGCTGCTCGACTTTGTACATCACCGCCATGTGATCCATTCCTGGGAGCACCTTTGGGGTTTTTATGCCCTTTTCGGTTTTATCGCCTGTGTGGCGCTGGTACTCATCGCCAAACAAATGCGCAAAGTTTTGATGCGTGACGAACACTATTATGATGCCGACTGAGTGGCCTCCTTTTACGATCTTTTATCTTAGCGCTCTGCTAGTTGGGTTACTGCCACGCGGTGGGATGCGTTATGCCGTGTTGCTGCTGACCCCAATCTTGGGTGGGCTGAACCTCGTCGGTGTGAACGAAGGGATCCACTTACAACTGACGGTCTTCGAATACATCCTAGAACCCTATCGCGTCGACCGGCTCAGCTTGCTGTTCGGATACCTGTTTCATATCGCCGCCTTTTTGGGGCTGGTGTACTCACTGCATCTAAGCAAAGAGGACAGCGACACCAGCCAATACGTCGCCACATTGCTGTACGCCGGTAGTGCGCTGGGGGCCGTATTTGCCGGGGATTTCATCACGCTGTTCGTATTTTGGGAGCTGCTCGCGATCAGCTCGGTATTCCTGATCTGGGCACGACGCACCCCCGAGTCGTTGAACGCCGGCATTCGTTATTTGATCGTCCAAGTGCTTTCGGGCGTGATCCTGCTCGCCGGCGCGTTGGTGCATGTGTACCAAACCGGCAGCATCGAGTTCAACCATATGGAACTCGAAGGCTTGGCGACATGGTTGATCTTCATCGCGTTCGGCATCAAGTGCGCCTTTCCATTGCTGCATACCTGGCTCACCGACGCGTACCCCCAAGCCACACCCACCGGTACGGTGATTCTCAGTGCTTTTACCACCAAGGTGGCGATCTACGCCATGGCGCGCGGCTTTGCGGGCACCGAATTGCTGGTTTATATCGGAGCCCTCATGACCTGCTTCCCGATCTTCTATGCGGTGATCGAGAACGACCTGCGCCGGGTGCTGGCCTACAGTATGATCAACCAGTTGGGATTCATGGTCTGCGGCATCGGTCTGGGTACGGCGCTAGCGGTCAACGGAGCCGTCTCCCATGCCTTCAACGATGTTATTTTCAAGGGATTGCTGATGATGGCCATGGGCGCCGTGTTGCATCGCACCGGGCGGATCAACGGCTCCGAGCTGGGCGGTCTTTACAAGAGCATGCCGATCACTACCGTGCTTTGCATCGTCGGTGCCGCCTCGATCTCGGCTTTCCCCTTGTTCAGCGGCTTTGTCAGCAAGTCCATGGTCATGGCCGCCGCTCTGAAAGAAGGCCACCATGGAATCTGGTTAATGCTGCTGTTCGCCTCCGCCGGTGTATTTCACCATGCCGGCATCAAGATCCCCTTCTTCGCCTTTTTCGCCCACGACGCCGGCATCCGCACTAGGGAGCCACCGTTGAACATGCTGATAGCCATGGGACTGGCTGCAATGTTATGCCTATTCATTGGGATGTATCCCTGGTGGCTGTATGGATTGCTACCCTTCCCGGTAGCGTATCATCCCTTCGACTCGACCCATGTAGTCGCCCAGCTTCAATTGCTGTTTTTCTCCGCACTGGCGTTTACCTGGCTCAAGCTCAGCGGCATCTACCCTCCCGAATTACCCTCGGTAAACCTCGATGTGGACTGGTTCTACCGTCGGCTTATTCCACGCACGTTACGCACCGTTAGTGTTAGGGCGAGGTTACTGGATAGCACCGTGCGTACCATCGCCCTAAGCTGGATCAAACAGATTATTCAAGACATGGCCCACTTGCATAGTCCGAACGGACTGCTTGCCCGTACCTGGGATACAGGGAGCATGGTGCTATTGGTCATCGCGTTGCTCGGCGGCTTGCTGATCTTTAATTATTTAGGGTAAAGCGGAACAATAATCGATATGGAGTCGGCGATCACGTTTGAATCCAAACGCCTAACGCGGTGTAGTTGTCGAAATCACCGCTGGCACGAGCCAGTAGTACCTCCTCCATGGCCTGCAGCCAGCCTTTGGGATCTTTGGCTCCGTTAAGCGTCGTTCCATTTCATTCTCCAGCACCAGCTCCCAGAAACCATCGGTGCACAACAAGAACGCATCGCTCGGGGCGATAGCGGAACATAGTACGAGATCCGTACCGTCACCCAAGAACCGCGAAAATGACCACCCGCGAGACATCAAATTAAAGGCAGGTTAATTGCCATCATGGTCAAGACCCAAGTCCAAATTCCCGACGATCTCTACCAGAAAGCCAAGCGGGTCGTACGGGAACGCGAAATATCTTTTGCGGAAGCCATGCGCCGTGGGCTTGAATACATCGTGCATGCTTACCCTCCCCTAAAGACGAATGAAAGCTGGATCCCCCCAAATCCGCAGCACCTTAGCAACTTTTTGGCGTCTCCCGACGACTGGCGTGAACAGGCTTACATGCCCATCACTGAAAACGAAGGGGACATGATCTCCGTAGTAACTGTAAATAAATAATTGGCAGTTTTTTCTGCTAATCTATACTTGAGGTATGATCGCAGAAGCTGTCGTGGAGACTCTCAGGAAAAAATACCAATTGCTGAAGTCGGAGCTGGATGAGCGTGGACGTCGCCTGTGGGCAGCGAGTGAATCGCTGGCACTGGGGCGTGGCGGACTCCAAGCGGTCGTGGAAGCCACGGGGTTGGGGGACAACACCATCCGGCGAGGTTGCCGGGAGTTACAAGCCACGCGGGAAGCGTCGGCAACGGTTCGGCGCATTCGTCGCCGAGGGGGAGGTCGCAAACCGTTAACGACGCTGGATCGGGAGTTGTTCGCAACGTTGGAAGGGTTGGTGGAACCGACGGCGCGCGGGGATCCGATGTCGCCGCTGCGCTGGACGTGCAAGAGTCCCCGTCGGTTAGCCACGGAGTTGCGCCGCCAGGGTCACCGGGGCAGCCATACCAAGGTAGCGCAGTTATTAGAGTGGTACCACATGGGGAGCAAGGTCTATCCACAGGCGGTAAAGTTGTTGATTATGGCCGATGGTGGTGGCAGCAATGCGAGTCGGAATCGGTTGTGGAAGGTTGAGTTACAACGCTTGGCCGATGCGACGGGTCTGACGATTCAGGTCTGTCATTTTCCACCCGGCACCAGCAAATGGAACAAAATCGAACATCGAATGTTTTGTCACATTACCGAAAACTGGCGCGGTAAGCCGCTGACCGATCATGCAGTGATTGTGAACCTGATTGGGCATACCACCACGGCAGCCGGCCTCACGATTCAAGCCGAACTGGATCAGGGCACCTATCCAACCGGCATTAAAGTCCCCGATCAACAGATGCAGACATTGAGTCTCCACCCTGCAGACTTTCATGGTCATGATTGGAACTACAGCATAGAGCCCCGGCTCGCCATAAAACCTTCCGTTTATTAATATACACCGTACATTCCGCATCCATCAAGTGCGAGATTCAAGAGATTTTTCTCATGCTGTTACCGGCCTGATCACTATGAGTAAAACACATCTCTGGCACCTGCAAAGCCTCTAGGAAGGCTTTCTGAGTAGGAGATAGGGGTCGTGCCAAGTGGCGCTGTTGACCCACGCAGAGTACGATGATGCCCTTGAACTTCCAGCTCATCATGTAAGCGCTAGGCCGCTGGGTTGGTTTATTATCCCAACCCGGTAGCGTCGTGTCACGTGCCTTCAACTCACTACGCAGGGTGTGCTCGATGAGACGCCATATCAGTAGGGAAATCAACAGCACTAAACCGAGTGCCTCGATACGTTCTGCTCGTTTCAAAAACAGGGCATTCACGATCTGATCGTCTTTGAGGAAGCCGAAGTTTTTCTCGATCGCATACTGATCCTTGTAGGTCCTCAGAATCTGCTCGGCGCTATAACCTGGTTCTGTTTCAGCTGACACATTGGTCAGCAGGACAAAGCATCCCGCCATCTTTCGGCGCCGCTCTATGGCCTCTTGTTTTTCAACAACCGTTGCTTGCAAGCCGTATTCTATGGCCAGTGGAATGCGCGGGCCATTTTCCCTAGGACGTCCCTGAGCATAACGCGGCTGCTCGACAACGCGGATCTCTAGCCGGTGGTAGGCGGTATCCTCTGCCATGGCATCCGCGGCGACGGTTTCGGCATCGGCTTGGCATGAAAATACTCGCTTCTCGCAAGCCTTCGCCAGAGCCTTGATCTGTTTCAATGAAGCCTCAAGCTCCCGTTCCAGACGTTTTTGGCGTCGCTTATCGTGGGCGCTGGAGTGAACCACGATGGCCCGATAGTCTTTGCCATACAGCGTGACCGACTCTTCGTGCACCCGATAGGAGGCACCCGGGCGATTTTGGGTCGGCGCCGAGCGCGAGATGCGCCCCACGTCGTGCCATTGGTTCGCCTCAATGGCGCGTAGTATCACCCGCTCACACGCGGTGTAAGTCGCCGGCAGCCGCGTGATAAACGACCCTGCTTGCGCCAGGTTTTCCTCCGTCACCATCGCCGCATCCGCGATGTAGATGAACGCTTCATCGGCTACGCCGTGTTCTTTCATGTGGCGCGAAACCTCGCTCAAAACGCGATGGTTGATCTTCTTGTCCGAGGCATTGCCATCTTCGAGCTTGCCAACGATCGGGACATCCCCCTCCACGCACAACAACGACAAGACAAACTGTTTCAGATCCGGACGCTTGTCCTTGCTATAACCCTGAGTGATCTTAAACGGTGCCATGTCACTATCCGCCCCTCGATAGTCTCCGTAAACATTCACCGAGGTCGTATCAAAATGCACATGATGAGGCGATAATTCAAAGCGTTGCAAGGCCGAGACCGACAGGGCCGAGAAGATCTTTTGGGTGCCCACATCAAACAGATGATCCAATACCCGACCCACATTGTCGTCATTGAAGTAGCCGGCCGGCATCTCTTGCCCAAAAAGCACCGTTGGGTCATAGGCTTCGAAGGTGGCCTCTAGGTGATACAAAGGCGATCTTCCCGAGAGGGTATCGAGCACCAGGCCCAACACGATCTGGCCAGGCTCAACATCCATTTCCACCGGCACCAACCGGTTGACAACCTCGACCAGTCCCAAACGCCGGGCATAGCTTGCGATAATCGGTAAGTGATCGACCCGCGTCGCGCTAATCACTTGGGCTGGATTCAAGGTGATCGGTAGGAAGGGATGTGCCATGGTGCTTCTCCTGCTGATTGAAACGTAAATCAGCGAGAACACTCTCAAACCTCGTGCCGCTATGCTTAGCTTTACCTACATCTATTGGGTTTGTCTAGCACTCCTTTGGGGTGGGAATGCTTAAAAATTAGCAATCTGCTACGATTTTATATGCGGAATGTAC
>CAVSWL010000032.1:0-88800 GCA_963731655.1 uncultured Gammaproteobacteria bacterium
CAGATTGGCCTCAACCATTTCCTTCTTTGCCCTTCTGGCTTTTGCCTCACCAATCGACATTCGGCGATTGATATCCTTGATATCAGCGATGGTCAATCCAGTATTTTCTTCAATACCAATCAGTCTATGCTGAGCTCTGATAATATCCTCTTTGTATCTGGCCACGTATTCCGTATATTGGCCGTTTGACGCCAAGCGCTCAACGATCCATTCGAGATTGGTCTCATTCTCTGGAAAGGTTTCAATAAACTCTTTGCGCGGCATGTGCCCCATATTAACCGCGAGATTCATGATCTGCCTTTCTTGGTTGCGAATGCGGTCAACGGCCTCTCGCAGGTTACTAATCAGGAGATCCACAAGACGCGGCACTAGCTTCAACTCCATGAAGGCTGTCGCCACGGATTCCCTGGATCTCGCATATTCCATGGGATCCTCTCGCACATCTTCCGAGATAGCGATGTGATAAAGCGTTCGAATATTGGTGATCAGTCGTTGAGCTTCAACCGGATCAGGGCCGGACTCGATGTCTTCTTCCGCCGCATCATCGACGTCATCCTCTTCGTTCTCGTTCATCACACGGGATCCCGCGGGTATTGCAATTTCATCTTCCGCATTCGGATCCACAATACTGGATATGACATCGGTCAGTCGCAAATAGCCTTGATCAATTTTGTCATATTCATTTAACAAAGTCGCGATAGAACCTGGATAGTGCGCAAGAGCAAATAGAACTTGACTCAAACCGTCCTCAATACGCTTAGCGATTTTGATTTCGCCCTCGCGAGTGAGCAAGTTGACGGTACCCATCTCTCGCATATACATCCTTACTGGATCGGTAGTGCGGCCGAATTCGCTGTCCACCGTCACCAAAGCAGCTGTCGCCTCTTCAACAACATCCTCATCTGTTGCCGTACTATCGGCCAGTAGAAGACTGTCTACATCAGGCGCTTGCTCATGGACCATAATGCCCATATCGTTAATCATGCGGATAATGTCTTCGATCTGTTCCGGATCGACAATTCCATCCGGCAGGTGATCATTGACCTCGGAATACGTAAGAAAGCTTTGTTCCTTACCCTTGGCTATTAATTCTTTCAATCGAGATTGTTGGTCTTGATCCATATCATCAATTCATTAACTACGGGCGTACACGAGACAAACGATTGAGAATAACATAATCTTTGACAATAAGACAGTTCCTATCCTCTATAATTCATAATCTCAAACCTAAGAGTGAGCCGAATGGTTGGCACGCTGGGCACCGGGGGCGTTGTTGTAAAGGAGCCGACGCAACTCAGCGAGTTCGACTATATTGAGTTTCCCACCTCTAGCTTTAATCAACAATTGATCGGTACGCTGATCGCGCCGCTTCCTATCAAGCATCCCTATCACATCTAGAAACAATGCTTGCTGGTCTCCAACATTATCCTGGGGAGAAGTCCATTCCATTAATTTAGACAGGTGGCGGTAGTGCTCACTATGTCGATAGCGTTCGATAAGTGATGCAGAGCTAATATGGGGATTTGATTGCAAAGTTTCAATGATTTCCATTAATAGTGGGATACCGGGTAATTCTAGCTTTTTTAACCACTCTAGCTCGGGCAATCTACCGGCCAGCGCCGGTTGATTCAACAGCAATGCAATGGCCAATCTTACCGGAGTGCGTTGAACCGAGAACTTTTCCTCAGTCAAAGTTGAAATTTGCGGTGCGCCTGCCAGAGTTGTAGCCAGCTTATCTAAGGAAACCCCGGCAAGTTTTCCAAGCTCTATCATCAGCCGTTCTTTAAACACGCCTTCTTGCAGTTGGTTAATCAACGGCTTAGCGCGGGCTACCAGTTGGGCTCGTGCGCCGGCCCCTACAAGCTGAGTATCTTGAAGTGTTGCAAACAGATACGAGTCAAGAGGGGTTGCGTGGGCGACACGTTTTGACCAGCCTTCAAGTCCCTCACGGCGTATTAGGCTGTCGGGATCGTCCCCCTCCGGTAGAAACATAAAATGAGCATTTACCCCATCACGAAACTCTGGCAATAGATTCTCCAGCGCCCGCCAGGCAGCCGATCGCCCGGCCCGATCGCCGTCAAAGCAAAAGACAATTTCATGTGCACTTCTGAAAATTTGACGAATATGCTCGCGCGTAGTAGCGGTCCCCAAGGTGGCAACGGCATTCTGAACGCCGTACTGAGCAAGTGCCACCACGTCCATGTAGCCTTCAACCACCACGATCTTATCGATCTTTCCCAGCGTCTTGCGTGCTTCATACCAGCCGTACAGCAAGCGTCCTTTATGAAACAAATCGGTTTCCGGAGAATTTAGGTACTTAGGTGCACCCTCACCGATAATCCTTCCACCGAATCCGATCACGCGCCCACGCGTGTCTCTCAATGGGAACATGATGCGGTTACGGAACCGGTCATAATAACCACCCTCATCTTTGCGAATAACCAACCCCATACTCACCAGAACATCCGCCGAAGCTACCGGTTGCAAATGCCGTATTAAAGCATCCCACGCGGCAGGGGCATAACCTAAAACGTAACGTAAGGCAATTTCGCCAGTTAGCCCTCGGCCTTTCAGGTACTTAATCGCTGGTTGATGGCGGCGCAACGACAACCGATAGAAATCGGTCGCCTTGGCCAGAAGTTCATAATTATCCACACTCTTCTGGGCCGACTGCACACTACTCCGGCCCTCTTGAGGTATTTCAATATTCAATCGTTGAGCCAGAGATTCTATGGCCTCTCTATAGTTGAGATGTTCGTACTCCATTAAGAACCCAATCGCCGTACCGTGAGCGCCGCAACCAAAACAATGATAAAATTGCTTGGTTGGGCTCACCGTAAAAGAAGGTGTTTTCTCACTGTGAAACGGACAACAAGCCACATATTCCCTGCCATTTTTTTTTAAGGGCAAGTAACCATCGATCAGGTCCACGATATCAATCCTTGAAAGCAACTCGTCTATAAAATTTTGGGGGATACGTCCGGACATCAGAGTGCCGTGCAAATAGCGGTTCTCACCAGGATATGACGCAACAAAGTCACCGTTTAACATGCGATGAATGATCTAGCCACGCTCTAACCACCCAGCACCCCAATCTATGCCGCTTGCCGAAGTTTGGCGATTAAAGAATTCAATTCCGCTGCTCTGGGCTTTATCAGCCAGAATCGATACAGGTATCTAAAAAAATCCTCGATAATACGCGTCCCCCATTCACTTCGGGTTTCCGCAACATATTCATCTAGCAATTCACGAAGATAACCCTGATGGGCATCCATAAACTTTGTGTCCATACGCTGGATGTCAACCAACTCAAGATTGCAGCGATCCACAAATCGATTATCCAGATCCAGAATCATGCTGAACCCACCCGTCATCCCTGCACCAAAATTGACGCCAGTCGGACCCAATACAACAACAACACCCCCCGTCATGTATTCACAACCGTGATCTCCAATGCCTTCGACCACTGCAATCGCCCCAGAGTTACGCACTCCAAAACGCTCCCCAGCATGACCTGCTGCAAACAGTTTACCCCCGGTAGCACCATAGAGGCAGGTATTGCCCAAAATTACACTTTCCTGACTCTTGAATGCACTCTCACGGGGAGGGTAGATCACCAGCTTACCTGCCGCCATACCCTTACCGACATAATCGTTAGCATCACCTTCAAGATGCATGTGGAGCCCGCCCACGTTCCATGCCCCAAAGCTCTGACCTGCTGTACCACGAAACCGCACGATAACCGGTGATTCTAATAATCCATAATTACCATAGCGTCTAGCGATTTCACCCGAGACACGAGCTCCGATGGAGCGGTTCACGTTTTTAATTTCATAAGCGAACTCTCCCCCCATTTTTGCTTCGATTGCCGGCAGCATATCAGCGACCATCCTCTCAGCCAGTTCACCCTTATCAAAGGGCAAATTATGTGCCACCTGACAAAACTGAGGTTTCGCTGGACTTAGGCCTCCATCGTGCAGAATAGCCGTGAGCTTTAGACGCTGTTGTTTCGTCGTATCACCCGATACGATATTCAACAAATCGGTGCGGCCAATTAGCTCGTTGAGCTTACATACACCTAATCGCGCCAACCACTTACGGGTCTCCTGAGCTACAAATTGGAAATAATTGACTACCATATCGACCTGTCCCCTAAAATAATGCATGCGCAGCACGTTATCTTGAGTGGCAACGCCAGTAGCGCAATTATTCAAATGGCAAATGCGTAGATACTTGCAACCCATGGCAATTATAGGGGCAGTACCAAAGCCAAAGCTTTCCGCTCCTAGGATAGCGGCTTTTATGATGTCCAAACCCGTTTTAAGTCCCCCATCGACCTGCAACCGCACCTTTTCTCGCAGATTGTTCGCGCGTAAGGTCAAATGAGTCTCCGCCAACCCCAATTCCCAGGGGATGCCCGCATACTTCACACTGGTCAACGGGCTCGCCCCTGTTCCTCCATCGTAACCGGCGATGGTGATCAAGTCGGCATAGGCTTTAGCGACTCCCGCCGCAATGGTTCCTACCCCTGCTTCAGCCACCAGTTTAACCGAGACCAGGGCTTCCGGATTAACTTGTTTCAGATCAAAAATGAGCTGAGCCAGATCTTCTATGGAATAGATATCGTGATGCGGTGGAGGCGAGATCAACGCAACGCCTGGGCTGGAATACCGCAACGTCGCGATCATTTTATTCACCTTATGCCCCGGCAATTGCCCCCCTCCCCTGGTTTGGCGCCTTGCGCGATCTTGATCTGTATGACCTGTGCATTCCTTAGATAATGCGGAGTAACGCCAAACCGGCCAGAGGCTACTTGTTTGATCTTGGAGGTTTTTACGGTTCATACCGCCTCGGGTCTTCACCACCCTCACCTGAATTCGAATGGCCACCCAGACGATTCATGGCCTAGCAAGAGTTTCATGCGCCTCAGGAGAAATCGCGCCCAGCGACATCGCGGCGGAATCAAACCGAGCCAAGATAGCCTCGATAGGCTCAACAGTTTCAATCGGGACCGACGCTACATCCTCGCGCAACTTGAATAAATCCCGCAATACGGTAACCGGACGGTGATTGACCAAATCCGCAAAGGCTTGGTAGTCCCTGTAATCGCCACTACGTACCGCCTTGTGAAGGGATTGGACCACATCCGGATTGAAGGCGTGATATTCATGGCCATGGACGTATTTCAGAAGTCCACCTTGTAGGGTGGTCTTTCGAGGATTCCACGCGCTGCCAGCCAAAATCTGCTGATCGTGATGTAAATCTGCAAAGCTGGCTCCGCCAATGCGGCTGACAGAGCCTTTGAAACACAAGTCCGTGACATCGTCATCCAACCCTATGATCTCAAATAGTTGGGCTCCCCGGTAGCTGGCAATCGTGCAGATTCCCATTTTCGAGATAATTTTATACAGGCCTTTCTTGATGCCATTTCGATAGGCCTGAGCAAGCGAGGGAGAACCCTTTTCTTTAACCTCACCGCGACGTACCATGCCGTTTAATGAGTAATAAGCCAAGTAAGGATAAATAGCTGTCGCGCCATGACCTAATAGCACCGCAAAATGGTGCGGATCCCGTGCAGTACCGGTCTGTACCACAATGTTAGCCTCACAGCGTAAACCTTCGGCAATCAGCCGCTGGTGCACCGCCCCTGTAGCCAATAATGCGTGGACAGGCAGTGTACCTGGGCTGATATCTTTATCGGACAACACAATGAGTACAGCACCATTGCGAACGGCCTGAACCGCCCGCTCGCAAATATCGCGTATGGCGATTTCTAGATCGACAGTCTGCGGATAGTTGAGGTCGATGAGCACATGCTCATAATCGGGGTCATAGAGCCTCAATAAGCGTTGAAATTTTCCTTCCGAGAGCACCGGAGAAGCAATCGCCACTCGAGCCGCATGTTCCGGAAGTTCTGAAAATAAATTTCGCTCGCGGCCCAGACAAGTTTCCAAGGACATCACAATGCTTTCACGCAATGGGTCGATCGGGGGATTGGTCACTTGGGCGAACTGCTGCCTAAAATACTCGTACAGTGAGCGTACTTGTTTCGATAACACAGGCAACGGAGCATCGTCTCCCATGGAACCCACCGCTTCCTGACCCTGTTCGGCTAAGACTCGAATGATCTGATCACGCTCTTCAAACGTTACGTTAAACATCTTTTCATATCGAGCCAAGGCCTTGGAATCCGGGCAGTCTCCACAAAGCTCTTTATCCTGCAACAGAGAGACAATCCGCCGCGAGTTCACCTTTAGCCACTGCCGATAAGGCTGGCGATCCCTCAGTTGATCATCGATTTGACTAGGATAAAGCATTTGACCGTTTGCGGTATCGACGGCAACCATCTGCCCAGGTCTTAAGCGTCCCTTAACCAGTACATCCTCCGGCTGATAGTCATAGACACCAATTTCGGAGGCCAAAGTGATATGACGGTCGCCGGTGATCACATAACGTGCCGGACGCAAGCCATTGCGATCCATCACGCAGGCCGCATAGCGACCATCGGTCAATACGATGCCCGCGGGACCATCCCATGGTTCCATGTGCATCGAACTGTACTCATAAAATGCGCGCAAATCTGGATCCATCTCATGCATGTCCTGCCACGCTGGTGGGACCAGTAGGCGCATAGCACGAAAGATGTCCATCCCTCCAACCAATAAGATTTCCACCATATTATCCAGGGTGCACGAATCGGATCCCTCCATGGAAACCAGCGGTAGCAACTCGGATAATTCCGGTAGCAAAGCAGATTTAAAGGTATGAGCCCGCGCGCGTGCCCAATTGCGGTTACCTTGGATGGTGTTAATCTCGCCGTTATGGGCAAGGTAGCGGAAGGGTTGCGCCAGTCGCCATTGTGGCAGGGTATTAGTCGAAAACCTCTGGTGGAATACGCCGATCGACGATGTCATGCCTGGATCATTTAAATCAGGGTAGAATACCGCTAAGTTTTCGGGTGTAACTAAGCCTTTGTAGGCAAGTACCCGCGACGATAAACTGGGGATATAAAACGCCTTGTCTCTGCTTTCTAAAGCAATTTCCGCGCGCCGCCGAGCGACAAACAAACGGCTCTCGAATGCCTCAGCCGTCATGGACGCAGGAGCATTAATAAATAGTTGCTCAATACGAGGTAGGGCATCAAGAGCCTCAGAACCGCAAGCCTCGGTGTTTATAGGGACGCTTCGCCATCCCGCCACTTTCAAGCCGTGCTTAGCCATCAAACTCTCTAAACGCTCGCGCGCCGCGCGGGCCAGGCTCTCGTCTTGGCTGAGGAAAACCAATCCTGTCCCATAGTTTGACGATAACGTTATTCCATTCTGAGCCGCGGTACTGCGTAGAAATCCATCCGGCATTTTTAATAGTAAACCACAGCCGTCTCCCGTCTTGCCGTCTGCAGCCACAGCCCCTCTGTGGGTTAATCGTGCAAGTGAATGTATGGCGGTTTCAACCAACCAATGGCTCGGCATATCATCCATTTGCGCAATTAGGCCAAAGCCACAACTGTCTCGCTCAAATCTAGATTGGTACAACCCCGTCAGCTCATAGTGTGCCATTGCTCTAAAACCTCCCCGCCTCATAACGAGTAATCCGCTATCGATAAGACCTCAATCCGTAAGTCACTCTCTGGAAAAAAGAAATCAGGGTATCGCCATCCACCTCTATTTAGTTCGATCGATTTCGCCGCATTTCCAGTCAGCCTGCTCCATAAGCCATTCATTATGCGGCCGTAATTAATCGCTTTTGGTTTCTACCATTGAGTTACATGTAGCAAATCAAGCAACAATACGCACTGTATTGCGCATCAGACCAACTTACCTTGACCCCATTTGCTAGTCCGGTCGGAAATTGCATTGGCTCAGTCGGATCCCATTTTCACTCTTCCCCTTCAGTGAGAGATCATCGCAAACGCACTGGGCAGCAGCAAAGGGCCTGCCCTTAAATGCAAAGCGGATGCTCATGGAGAGTATTTCAATTCTCTCCATCAGTATAAGCCAAACCAAGTGGAAGTGTTACAGGCTACCTCGTAATCGATCAGTTTATACCCAACGCCGTTAAATTATTTGGTCTTGGTTTTCCGCAATGTAAGCGCCAAACAATGGTTGAAATAAATCAGTGAAAATAGATCGGTTAATCGTCGCATTGCTCGTTATGTTCATGCCGGTGAAACACGCAAGCGCCTTAACCAAGGCACCTTGGAACATTCAATTCAGCTTGTCATCAATGCATTTTAAAAATGCGAATGATTTCGGTAATCCGAAAATTGGTAAATTTAATGAGTTCAACCCGGGCATTGGTCTTGAATATCAATGGAAAGGCAACGGTACCTACATGACGGGAGGTTACTTCAAGAATAGCCTTTATCGCACTAGTCTGTATGCGGGGTATGGAAAGGAGTGGAGGTTAATTCGTTTCGCCAATATCGGCGTGCTGATGGGCGCTGCAACGGGGTATACACTTCCAATTGTTCCCATTGCCTTGCCTTATCTCTCGATTGGTTACAAGTGGCTGGACATCAAAACCTATTTCATACCCCCTATACACCAAGCCACGCCTGGGTGTATAGGCTTTCAGCTAAGAATACCTCTGGAGCTAAATTGAGCTTTGCGAGCTAAACAGACGAATCCGAGTAATCAACTTTTTTCTTATTCCGCGCCGTACTCATCGTTGACGGGCTTTGCTCTGTGTCAATCTTGCGTAAAACCCTTTCTATTTGTAAGTGGATCGACTCTAAGACTACAACACGTCGATGCCTAATTATGGCCAATTAATCGGCAGTAGCTAGACTCGGCTGAAAGGAACCCATTTCGTAAAAGAAATTACAACCCCAACCCCAAGCCGAACTACGGTGGTATTGAAGCTAGGGACTGTCGGCCCTATATTGTTGACCATAAATTTACCGTATAGCGTACACACATCGGGATGAGGAAAACCTACTGTGAGCGAATCACCTTATATCTATCACGTTACCCAAGAAGACTTTACACAGCGCGTCATCGAGACCTCCCACCGGGTGCCGGTCATGGTTGATTTCTGGGCTGATTGGTGTGGACCCTGCCATATGTTAATGCCCGTACTCGCCAAACTTGCAGATGAGTACAAGGGCCAGTTTTTACTTGCCAAAGTCAACTCCGACGAACAGCAGGGCTTGGCATCGCATTTTAGAATCCGCAGTCTACCTACCGTTAGGATATTTAAGAACGGCGACAGTGTAGACGAGTTCATGGGCGTCCAACCCGAATCGGTGATTCGTGAAATCATCGAGCGGCATATCGAACGGGAATCCGATAAACTTCGGCATGAGGCTTTCGGCGCCGCAGAAGCCGGGGATACGGAGCTTGCATTGCAACTGCTGCAACAAGCCGCCCGGCTAGATCCATCAAATACTCAGATCAAAATTGACTTGGCTCGAATTCTAATGAAAAACGGTGAACCGGAACGCGCTGAAATCGTTCTCGATGACCTAAGCGGACCCGACAGGGAAAAACCCGCAGTCAAATCACTCAAGGCTCAACTGGCTTTTGGACGCGTTGCATCGCTGGAGCCTGACCGTCGTAAGCTGGAATTACAGATTAACAAAAACCCTAATGATCTGAAGTCACGCTATCGATTGAGTGCGCATAATATTATTATGGGAGAATTCGATGCGGCGATGGATCAGTTATTCGAGATCATGCGCCGAGACCGCAATTTCGAAGATGACGCTGGCCGCAAGGGGTTGCTCGCTGTGTTTGAAATCCTAGGTAACCAAGACAAAAGAGTGCAACTATATCGATCGAAAATGTTCAATGTCTTGCATTGAATAGGGGGGCTGAGACATCCCTTGGGATAAATGATTAGTCAAGATCATATAATGTAGCGTCGACATTCGGAGGAAGGTATTTTCGGCGTAGTTCACTCAATCCTTGTTTGGATTTAAGCACAAATGGATTTTCTTCATCCAGCAATGGACCCATGTCTTGCTCGATTTTTTCTGGATCCTCGCCAGCCTCCATACGATGCATAACCTCTTCCATCCCGGCTCCCATCTGTAGCCCGGTGGTTTCATAGAGCTTGCGCATCATTTGAACGGCTTGCCTGGGATCTTCGCCGTCCACGCCTTCCATCTCCCCAGCCAAGGCTTGCATTGCTTGCTCCATCCTATCCTCATCGAGATTCCCCATGGGTTCATTGTCGTCCTGTTTGCGACCTTTAGAAACAGCGAAGATCGACAGACGTCGTTCCAGCTTTGGTTGCGTACATCTGGGACAGTGAGGGACTGTCTGGGTGTTGATCCGCCGGGAAAAAAAGTTGAAGACGGTATGGCAATCAGCGCAATAGAACTCATAGATCGGCATACGAGGTATCCTGATTTAAAATAGCGGCTTGGGTTAATACTTTGGGTAAAATTACTACATCTCAATCAAACAACCTAGCTCTAAGCTGATGCATTATATCACTTCGCAAAGAGCCTTCCCAAGGGACGAACTGTAGTCGACTGGATTGATGATTGTGGATTACGTATTAATCAGCCGGCAATATCGTAGGTTCGCGCCTTAACTATTTATTAGCCCCTAGCGCCAAGGCACGTTGCTTTGATTGAATCAGCGCCTTATTCATCTTGTTCTTATCTTGCTCTGAGCCAACTCCATCCCATCCGCACAGATGGCGTAAAATCAGCGCCGTTAGGGCTTCAATATGCTCCGGTAGATCATTCAGTGCTGGAATATAGTTAAAAGCTTCCCCTCCTGCTTGCAAAAAAAATTCCCGGTTTTGCCCGGCTATCTCTTCCAACGTTTCCAGGCAGTCAGCAGCGAAACCAGGACAAACAACATCCACCGATCTAATATTTTCTTGTGGTAATTTCTTCAATAAATGATCGGTATAAGGCTTTAGCCATTCTTCACTTCCAAATCTCGACTGGAAACTGACCCGCCACTGATTTTCGTCGAGTGCCAATGATGCAGCCACCAATCGAGCCGTCTTGTGGCATTCACAGAAATAAGGATCACCTTGTAAATGACAGCGTTTGGGCAAACCGTGATAGGAAAATAGCAATAATTTTCCTTGCCCGTGCGTTGACCAGTGCCGTTGAATACTCGTAGCTATGGCAGCGATATACGCCGCGTCATCATGATAGCCGTTAATAAAACGTACTTCGGGTATCCATCGCCAGCGCTTGAGTACTTCTGCGACCGCATCGAAAGTAGACGCCGTCGTGGTAGCGGAATATTGGGGATAGAGTGGCGCGACAAGTAATCGGCGAACAGCCTGCTGCTGTAATTGTTTTAATCCGGCTACAATCGAGGGATTACCATAGCGCATTGCTAGTACTACATTCACGCCATCTCCCAATTGCTGCTTAATTCGGTGCACTAGCCTATCGCGTTGCCGTTGCGATATCACCATTAAAGGCGAGCCCTGCGCTTGCCAAACCTTCTGATAGAGCTTAGCGCTTCTCGACGGACGCACCCTTAGAACGAACGTATGTAGCAAGATCCACCAGAGTAGCCGCGGTATCTCAACAACTCGCGGATCCCAGAGGAATTCGGCAAGATAACGCCTCACCGCAGCAGGAGTCGGTGCATCCGGTGTACCTAAATTGACGAGCAAGATACCCGTAGAAGAGGCACTCCCGTGACGGTAATCTACTTCACCTTGATATTCCACTAGCTACTGCAATACTTAGTAAACAAGATTCCCGATTGATGTCTCAACCGGAAACGTTACATGCGAAATCGTAGGCGTTCATGCAATGGACTGGTGCGAGGAAAGTGGGCTAAAAGGAATTCCATTTGATCGGCTAACACCTTGCGACCCTGAAGATAGATATATTCAGCGTGGGTGGGAATAAAAGGAATGGCAAGCAATACCATACCGGCTTGTTCAGGTGTTCGACCCGCTTTATGATTGTTGCAACGTTTACAAGCCGTTACCACATTATTCCATTGATCCGCGCCGCCTTGGCTGAGGGGTCTGACATGATCTCTAGATAAATCTCTTTGCATAAACGCACCCCCGCAATAAAGACAAAGACCGGCATCCCGTTTGAATAGTGCGGGATTATTCAGGGGGGGGACATAGTTCTGGTGCAACGATTTATTCGTTCCCTGAGTAGCAATAATGGAATTCACTTCGAGGACGCTTTGAAAACCCGTACGCACGCAAAAACCACCATGAACCTTGTATAAAAGCATCCCACACGTATAAGCCACCTGCTCTGTGTGATAGAGCCGCACTGCCTCCTGATAACCAATCCATTCTAAAGGCATACCGGAGATATCGGTGCGCAGAACCTGTTGATTAATATCGTACAAATCACACCTCGCAGAGGTCCGAGCAACTTGCATAACTAATCGCATTACAACCGTCGCGGCTGCTTCTGAAGCTCCTGATATCCCGTTTGCAAAGCTCGGCGGCTTGGAACATGAATATAGAAATCGCAGTAACGGCTTGAAACTTCCATTATGGTTACCTACATAACGGGGTTATTTGGTTAAATATTCATCAGGCTTAAAGTTGTCGAAACGGAAAGGTTATAAATAAATTGACTGACAGTTCAGGGACATCTTAGACGATGTAACAATAATTTGGTGATAACCCACATTTCTTAACCAGATCGCCACGTAAATCGCAACACATCGATTTGTTTGAAGAACAGTGTCCAAGTTACCGTGGGACTAGGCAATGAAAGCCTTGTTATCAATCAAACCCAACGATTCTATTCTTTGAATTTCTAGTTATTGGAGTAGAGCGATAAATTTTCCGAATGGTTCTGCAGCTGTGTTACTATTTTCCATCGCTTTCTCTGCACAAATCTTCTGCGAACTATAAATAATGGCAGCATAAACTATCACTAAAAAAAATTCATGTTATTTTAGCCGCCAGCCTGATAAAGACTTCAACGCCGTCGATATACTTTCGTATTAAGACCAATTCACTTTTACTTAAACTCGGTAGCTGTGAGTTTAAATAACCTTATGCCACGCACTCAAGTTCCCTGTAATTTTTGAATTCCCAAAGCCACTATCCCATATTTATGTAACGTACATTCCGCAGCCATCCGTCGCCTTGACAATCTCGACCCGACCCAAACACCGTGCATAGCTTACGATAATCGGTAAGTGATCGACCTGGGTTGCCGTGATCACTTGGTTTGGATTCAAGGTGATCGCCTGAAATGGAACTGCCATGGTGCTTCTCCTACTGATTGAAAACTAAATCAGCGAGAACACTCACGAACCAAGCGGCCGCTAATGCTGAGCATTGCATAATCTATCGGGTTTGTTGAGTACTCTGTTGGGAGAGAGAGCCAACGGTTTGACATTAGCCATCCGCCATAGGTGATCGGGATATTTTTCTTTATATTACAACAGGATATTCGTTTGATGATAGTGAAAGCCCTACCTCTATGATTTAATATGCTGAGTCCCCAGCGAAACTCAAATCCCAAGTATTCAAAGGCGCCACTCGCTTTCCAGTTTATCGGACTGAACCGGATCAGGTTCGTTTTCTCTTCGGCAACCTCTAAGCCAAACGTGCCTAACCGGTTTCCGAGCACACCATAAAATCGCTCGGCATCGGCTTCTCGCTCGAAGGCGCAGACAAAGTCGTCGGCATACCGACACAGGTACGCTGCCCCTTGGCAGTGCGCCTTGACGGTCTCCTCAAACCACACATCTAACGCATAGTGAAGATAGATATTGGCGAGTACCGGTGAAACACTCCCGCCTTGAGGTGACCCCTTTTCAGGGTGGTTCACCGCCTCATCCGGCTCCAATATGCCTGCCTTCAGCCATTTGCGTATGAGCTTCAAAAAGGCTTTGTCGTCTATCCTCAGCGCCAATATCTCGACCAGTTTTTCATGATTGATATTATCGAAAAATCCTCGGATGTCCGCCTCTACCAGATAGTGAAAGCGTCCGCTTCTCAGCGCTGCGCTCAGATCTTTGACCGCCTCTAAAGCACCAACTCGGGGTCGGTAACCATAGCTGCACCCCAAAAAGTCCTGTTCGTAGATCGCTTCCAGTATCTTGGCTACACCTATCTGTAGCAGTTTATCTGCAACGGCTGGTATACCCAGGGCTCTCAACTTCCCGTTGAGTTTGGGTATGTATCTTCTGAGCACCAGTTTGGCCCGATACCGTCCCGCTTTGACCGCTGTCACCAGGGCTTGGATGTTCTCTTCCAGGTTCTCCTGGTAGCTGCGTGCATCCTGGCGGTCTACACCACTGGCTGCCCGCTTGTTGACCAATCGCCAACACCACAGAAGATAGCTTACGGTTAACAGTCCAAAGAGGTTGCGGAATCGATGCGTCTTATCTGATGCCGCTCTGTTCGCTATTCCCCACAGGGAGGTTTGCTTCATGGGCCAGCCCTTCCTGTCTGGGTGAAGTTTCCTTTGCAGGCTGCGTAACTTTGCTGGCTCCTTCCCCAGGTACACGGCTCTCCCATGCGCAGAGTACTATGAGCCAGTCTGACTCCCCTCCAACTTCCAGCCTCCCTCCCTTCTCGGTCGGTTAAGCTTCCCCGGCAAGCAATGCTTAGGCTTCGGTCTAGTTCCGTTTCCCGGTTTCCCGTTAGGTGCCTCATTATCCGTATACCTTGTCTTGCTCCCGGGAGCCGATGGGGCCTCCCAAGTTCCTGATGCTTCTCTTCTTGCATGCCAGGCGCTTTGACCCCGACAGACCCTCGGGAATCTCACCTTGTCTATACCTTAGGGCGATGTTTGTGTTCTCTGTTGGCTGCCTGGTTTCCCGGCAGTGCCACGGTATCTCGACCATAGTATCGACTCACGATTCCTCTGTATTGGCTTCCAGCCATTTAACACTGTCGCCGCCTGTACTTTACAACTTTAACGAGGCTCATTTCGCTTCAGGGTGGTGCGTCACCCCTCTGGCCTACAAGATTCTCTGTGTACGCTTCACCTCTGTTGTTCACGTTTGCTACAGTTTCCATACCCTTTGCAACGCTATCCGCCAGAGGCGCAACACTCGATACGGGTGGGTGGTTAGCCCTTACGAGAAATCTTCCTGATCTTTCTCCCGACCGGGACTTGCACCCGGCAAGAAGCACCAAGCTTTGCTTGGCGCACTAAATGTCTGTTGGACTAAGCCTTGTGCGTGTCAGACGGTGTCTAAGCCTGCCCTAGAGTTTATTACGATAGGCAGACCGGCCCCGCGAGGTGGAACCAGTCTAAAATGGCGTTCCCCCTGGCCACTGACCCCATTTACATACTGATTATAGCAGCCATTCGAGGATTCAGGACGCACGATAACGCCAACCGTGCAGAACACGGCTGGAACCGGGGTCGGATCGAGAGGTTAAAGTCCTGGATCTAGCGGTTGGGTGTTATCCTCCTTCGAAGCGCAGCGGCGCCAAAAAGCCGATGACGCGCAATCGCCCGATGCGGCATTTGGGACAGGGATAGCCGTCGAAAGCGCCGGGGACATCGTCATCGGTCTCGGTGCAGGCCGTCTGCGGGTCTCCTTGTGCGAGCGCGCTGCGGATCTGTGCGAGCTTGACCTTGCGGCAACGGTTGGCCATAAAGCCGTAATGGCGAATCCGCATCAGCCCCTTGGGTAGGACATGCAGCAGAAACCGACGCAGGAACTCCTCGCCCTCGGGCTTCATCACCTTGTCACGGTTACCGTCGCGGTAGTCCGTGTAGCGGAAGGCGACGTGTTGGTCATCGACGTGGGTAATGCGGGCGTCGCTGATGGCGATGCGGTGGCTGTAGCGGGCCAGGTATTCGACCACGCGCTTGGTGGGGTTCACGCAGGGCTTGGGGTAGACCACCCAGTCGGTGCGCATCAACTCATCGAGTACGGCATCGACCGCTGCCGGGTCGGTGAGGCGGTAGGCCACCCGCAAGGCGCTGAATAGTGCTATTGAACTATTTTGCTGCGTGACGCGACTAGTTATGAGCAAGACATTCAACTACAGCACCAATTTCACCACCGCAGAGATCGTTAACGCTTGACTAGCCGGTTATCTATGGGAAATGGTTGTACTTGGCCAGGTCTCAGCATCCAGACGTCTGGATGCTCTGGATTAATTATTATATTTCTCTCAAGCGGGTTAACGACGCTCGGGGCACTAAAGGCTAGTTCGCCATCCGGACCAAGGAGTTTATCGCCAATCTGCTGCGAAACAGCAATTTCGTTAATTAGTTTTCCCTTTAGGTGCTTTACTCGTTCGTCCGGGATCTCTATCTCGATAAACATGTATCGATTAAGTACACTTCTCGGTAAGTGAACGAGAATCTCCAGCGCACACAAGGACAAACTTTCGCTGCAATAAACGGCTGGTACACCAATAGAGTTCCATCGCCCTCCAAACTCTGCTGCTCCCGCGCCAGAGAGCATTTCTTCTTCCGAACTAGCATATCGCTGCTGAGCAACCCGAAAGACCCTCACGTGGCTATACCGTGCTCGAGCCTCCCGATAAGATGTTCAACATCCCGTGCGCCTATCTCGGTTGACGCACGCTCCAGCGGTGTCTCTCCATCTAATGCAGGTGCTGGCGTTCTAAGCCATTCAGCAGCTGCATCTTCATCGCCCAAAAGCACGTTTGCGCGAGCAACTAGATCAGCAACGCGCCAAACACGGTCTGATTCTTCGGCCGTGAGCTTGCCTGTTTTTTGGCGGCGAGCATACGTTTGCTTACTGAGGTTAACACACTTCAAGGTACCCTCAGTGGAAATGTCCAGCCGCTTACTCAAACTGTTTATTACTAGAGGGGATAATCCGTCACGGATCATCTTGACAGTAACTGGTTTTTTGACCCCTAGCACATCACGAACGAGAACTGTGCGGCTTGATTTAGCTTTTGTTCTCTTAGTATGCGCAATCTGAACGTCTACCATACGGGGGGGTACTCGAATTGTCGGCATACCTTTGGCAGCGGTTGCTTTCTTGCGACTAGATTCGTGCTTTACTGTCATTTCTCATTTGGGATTAAAAATAATACCAAATGGTACTATCATTTAGGACCTTCTGCCAAATTTTTAAATTAGACGGAACGTCAATGCTATTATTGTAGCCTAGTAGCGTTCGCGACGCGCTCAAACATCTAAACAATTATACGTTGTACGCCGCACGATGCAGCAATGGCTGTTGGATTGTATGTGCGTCCCGACGGTGTCCAAATACGCCTTTGAGTTGGTTACAGAGAGCAGACCCCCAGGAGAAATGTTCTGGATCATAACTAGCGTTTCCTAATGACCATCGACCTCATCTAGGGATTGATTATAGCCACTATGAGAATTAGGGGTGCATGAGAATGCCAGCCTGAGCGTAAAGCGCTTCCAGCTCATCTGGGGCCACATTCCGCCATTGGCCGGATTTTAGTTTGCGCCCAAGTTCCACCGGACCGAATCGAACGCGAATCAAGCGGTTCACCACGATTCCTTGAGTTTCCCAAAGCCGCCTCACCTCCCGATGGCGGCCTTCCTTCAGGACCACATGGTACCAATGATTGACACCGCTGCCACCCCCTTCGCGGATTTCATGAAAGCGCGCCCAACCATCATCCAACTCAACGCCTCCGAGGAGTCGCGCAATGTGTTCAGAAGTGACCTGGCCGCGCACACGAACCGCGTACTCGCGTTCAAGCTCACTTGAAGGATGCATGAGGGCGTGCGCAAGCTCGCCATCATTCGTAAATAGCAGCAGCCCGGCGGTATTGATATCCAAGCGACCTACCGCGATCCAGCGTCCCTGGCGCAATGGGGGGAGTTTTGAAAATACGGTGGTGCGGTCTTGTGGGTCTCGACGCGTGGAGATCTCCCCGACGGCTTTGTGATAGGCCAAGGCGCGGAAAACCGGCGCAAGCGGAATGCGTACCCGCCGACCCTGCACGACGATACGTTGGTTGCCGGTGGCTCGATCGCCGAGTTTCGCGATCTTCCCATTCACCGTCACCGATCCTTCCGCGATCCATGTCTCGATCTGTCTGCGGGAGCCGAGACCCGCCCGCGCCAGGAGTTTTTGCAGACGCTCAGCCAAGAACTTATCCTAAAGAGCCAATCCCCTCCCCCATCGTGTGCGATTATTACATTGATGGCCGAGGGCGCCAAAGAAATCGATAAAATGTTTGGAACGCTTAACAGGCGAATAGCAACCGGCAAAGCTCAAGACACACTGTCCCGAGTCGGCAGCAGCACCACCACGGCTCCGGTTGAATCGACGGGACGCGCGGCCTGCTCTGGCTCAGCGCCTGTCGAGTTCTCATCCGGAGCGATTGGGTCGCTGTTGGGTTCAAGTTCGAGCTGGGCTTGCACTTCGCCCCAATCTTTCAAGGCCGCCAAACTGGGCAGATCATCCAATGACTTGAGGTTAAAATAATCCAAAAAGCGCTGGGTGCTGCCGTATAGCGCCGGCTTACCGGGAATTTCTTTATGCCCCAATACACGAATCCACCCCCGCTCCAGCAGCGTTTTGATAATTCCGCTGCTTACGCCCACACCTCGAATATCTTCGATCTCGGCCCGGGTGATCGGCTGACGGTATACGATTAGGGCCAATGTCTCCAACAAGGCCCGTGAGTATCGTGGAGGCTTCTCCTCCCAGAGCCGGGCTATCCACGGTTCGAATTCTTGCCGCACTTGGAGACGGTAGCCACTGGCCACCTGTTTGAGCTCGCATCCTCGCCCTATATATTCCGCCTGCAAGCTTTCTAAACACGCGCGAATGTCATCCCGATTGACGTCGTCGCATTGCGGATCAAAGAGTTTTTCCAATTGATTCACGTCAAGCGGCCGTCCCGCTGCGAGTAAAGCCGCTTCGATGATGACTTTGAGTTTTTCGGTCTCCATCCTGAGCTCAAGTTTTAGATTTGATATAGAGCGGAGAAAATGGCGAGGACTGTGTCAATTCGATAAACTGTTCTTTGATCAATTCCAAAACCGCCATCAAAGTGACCACCACGCCGGGACGTCCTTCCTCGGGGGAAAACAACGTGGCAAATTCGGTAAGGCAATCGGACGACACGGTTTTTAGGATTTTGGACATCCGTTCACGCACCGATAATGGCTCCCGATGAATGTGATGATGATTGAATTGCTCCGAGCGTTTCAACACCTTTTTTAGGGCCAATAGCAATTCTTGAAGCTCGATATCGGGAAGAATGGGTTTAACATTGCTATCGGGTGGGAGAATATCGGTCTGGAATACATCCCGCTCCAGTCTGGGTAATTCATCGATTGCCACGGCGGCTTGTTTGAAGCGTTCATATTCCTGCAAACGCCGAATTAATTCGGCCCGGGGATCGTCCTCCTCGGGCTCTTCCACAGGGCGAGGCAATAGCATCCGTGATTTGATTTCCGCTAACATGGCGGCCATCACCAGATACTCGGCGGCCAATTCTAGCCGAGCCTCCTTCATGAGCTCCACATACTCCATATATTGCTGGGTAATCTGGGCTATGGGAATATCCAGTATATCCAGATTCTGGCGTTTTATAAGATACAACAACAGATCCAGCGGCCCTTCAAAGGCCTCCAGAAATACCTCCAGCGCATCCGGTGGAATATACAAATCCTTGGGTAAGGTGATGATGGGTTCGCCTCGTAGGAAGGCGAGCGGCGCGTTCCCATGCTCATTCGGTGGCGGCCGATCGTCTCTCGGCTGATTCTCAATCTTCAGGCGAACGGCTTCAGCAATCATTGGCACTACTTATAGGAAAGGCCCATCGCCAAACGCACCTCATTCAAGGTCTCACGAGCATTCCGAGCCGCGATTTCGGTGCCCCGTGACACAATCTCCTTCACCGACGAGAGATCTTCCGTATAGTGCTGCGCTCGCTCGCGGATAGGTTCAAGTTCCGCCAACACGGCGTCTATAACCGGTTGTTTACAATCCAGACAACCGATATCCGCGGTACGGCAGCCTTGCTGAACCCACTCCTGCCGGTCTTCATCGCTGTAGACTTGGTGCAATTGCCACACGGGGCATTTTTCCGGCTCGCCCGGATCCGTACGGCGTATGCGCGCCGGATCGGTCGGCATGGTTCGCAGCTTACGTTCCACTTCCTGAGGAGATTCACGCAAACCGATGGTATTGCCATAGGATTTGGACATTTTCCGACCATCGAGCCCGGGCATCTTTGAGGCTTTGGTTAATAGGGCTTGCGGTTCGGGCAAGATCAGCTTGCCAGTGCCTTCCAGATAACTGCTCAGTCGCTGACGGTCCTCGAGAGAAAGATGCGACTGCGATTCCACTAAACTGCGGCCTTCCTGCAAGGCCTGCGCATTGCCTTGTTCCTGATAAGACTTGCGCAAACCTCGAAAATGCTTGGCGGCTTTTTTGCCCATCACATTGACCGCCCGCTCGGCCTTATCGTTAAAATCGGGCTCGCGCCCGAACAGATGATTAAAACGTCGCGCTAGTTCACGAGTAAGCTCCACATGGGCAACTTGATCCTCGCCGACGGGCACCTGGCCTGCCTTGTAGATCAGGATATCGGCACTCTGTAGCAATGGGTAGCCTAAAAAGCCATAAGTCGCTAGATCTTGATCCTTCAGATTGGCTTGCTGGTCCTTAAAACTCGGAACTCGCTCCAGCCAACTCAGCGGAGTAATCATGGACAACAGGAGATGCAGTTCGGCGTGTTCCGGCACCCGCGATTGGATAAACAATAGGGCGGAATCCGGGCTGACCCCGGCGGCGAGCCAGTCAATAACCATATCCCACACGTTTTCTTCGATGACCTGAGGAACCTCATAATGGGTAGTGAGTGCGTGCCAGTCCGCCACAAAAAACAGACATTCATAGTGACGCTGCAATTCGATCCAATTCTTCAGCACGCCATGCAGATGCCCCAGGTGCAATCTACCCGTAGGCCGCATACCCGACAACACGCGCTGATTGTGAGTTACAGGTTTAGTCGAAGATGTAGTCAAGGGTGTAGTCAAAATTCGTTCTATATTTTTTAATATGTCGCTGAGCAACCGGGATTTATAGAGTAACCGCTAGAGCCGTGTCACTCGGGTACACGTCTGGTTGATTTGGCGAACATTAAAACGGCAAGCCAAACAGTGTGACGATAAATTCCTGCAGCGCTTCAAAGGGTGGCCTAAGGATTTGACCTAGGACTCCAAACGCGAGTAACCCCATTACAATAAATAGACCATAGGGCTCCATCCGTGCCAAAGCATAGGCAAATCGATCCGGTAAGACCCCCGCGAGCACGCGACCACCGTCCAGCGGAGGCAGGGGCAGGAGATTCAGGATCATGAGTACTAAATTAATTGCTATGCCTACCTGACCCATATAAATCATGGGAAGGGTTACCCAGGCGGATTCACTGTAGAGCACCGTCCCTACCTTAGCGATTAACGCCCATATTAACGCCATGGCCAAATTGGATAATGGACCGGCTACAGCCACAAAAGCCATATCGCGCTTCGGGTTGTATAATCGCCGAACATCCACCGGGACCGGCTTAGCCCAACCGAATACAAAACCGCCCACCAGTAATAGCAATAGCGGAACCAACAAAGTACCAATAGGGTCGATGTGGCGAATCGGATTCAGGCTCAGGCGCCCCATTTCGTCGGCGGTTGAATCACCCAAAGCACGAGCTACCCAACCATGTGCCACTTCGTGCATGGTCACAGCAAAGAGCAAGGGTAAAACCCAGACACTTAGGGTCTGTAAAGTTGTCATGATCGATATGAATCCATATTGGATGCTATTGATAGTGGCTAAGCTAGCAAAGTTACCACAAAGCGACTCTCCCCGGGTCCGTTCCCACAATGCTGAAGCGCGCAGGATAACGCTACCATCTACTATTTCCATCGCACAGCACCCTTCTGGATCGGCTGTGCGCAGCCCAGATCATGCGGGAAGAGCCGTCAATCCCTTAGAACGAGCGTCTCAGTTAAGGTATAACACGGCTGAAATGATCACTAGCAAGTGAAAAGCGAAGGAATCAGCCTGATTGAGCGTATGCTATATAATGTTGTAGGCAGAAAAGCAAGGCCGTATCCGTGATTGAATCTATTCCGTGCCCATTAACACGACAAGAGTAACCCCCTGGTTTATTGTGACCGTTTGCACCCGCTGCAGTATGCGTTATCCTCAACTGATTAACCATTTCACGTCTCCCTTGCCCTCACGCAGGATCTCCGGAATCCCTCCAACCAAATCGATAACCGTTGTAGTCTCTATGCCACAGTAGCCGCCATCGATGACCAATTCGACCCTACCCGCAAGGCGTTGTTCCATCTCTATAGGATCCGTCATCGGCAACGTTTCTCCCGGCATGATTAGGCTGCTGCTCATTAACGGTTGACCCAACTCCTCTAGCAGTGACTGCGCAATAACGTTTGCAGGTATTCGAAGTCCGATGGTTTTTTTCCCTGGGGTCTGCAAGCGGCGCGGCACTTCGTTAGTTGCCTTAAGCAGAAACGTGTAAGGACCTGGAGTGCAGGCTTTTATTAGACGATATGCGGCATTTTCCGTCCGAGCATAGGTGGAAATCTCTGAGAGATCACGGCAGATCAGTGTAAAATGGTGTTTTGAACCTAATTGCCGCAATCGACGCATCCGTTCCATGGCGGCTTTGTTACCAAGACTGCACCCCAAAGCATAGCAGGAATCCGTAGGATAGATGATCAATCCACCTTCATTGATTATTCTCACGGCTTCGCGAATTAATCGCTGCTGAGGATTGATCGGATGAATCTGAAAATACAGGCACACGCGCGGGCTTTCCTTGGTACGGGACGTTATCACTTTTTGAGGCTGAGCATTTTACCCGATTTTGTGCTTAGGTCACGCTCCTTAGTAGAGCAATTGAGATTGAGCCTATTCGGTTCTAATCCAGTTTGGGATTCCAGCGTATAATCCCAACTGGATTTACTGTACTATATTGGTATTTCTGTGAATGCTCTTGGGGAAGGATGAACCGTCCCGGCGCTTTAATTATGACGCGTTGCGGAGTGCCAAAGTAAACAATCCGCGCCTAAATACCCATCCGCAACGGCTTTGCAGCCTAAGGGTGTATTCACCCCAAATTATTTCGAAATGAAATTCCTCTTCGATCTCTTTCCAGTTTTGCTATTTTTTATCGCGTACCAGAGCTTTGGCTACCTGCCCGCCGAGTTCATACAAATCATCAACAAGCTGCCCTTATTGTCACTGACACCAGGCAAAGCGACCGATGCGATCTTCCTCGCAACGGCAGTCGCCATAGTTGCGTCATTCATTCAGGTCTGCCTGTTCTGGTTTACGCATCATCGTTTCGAAAAAATGCACATCGTCTCTTTAGGATTGATCACGCTATTTGGCGGCGCCACACTCATACTACAAGATCCCATCTTCATTAAATGGAAACCTACTCTGTTGAACTGGCTCTTCGCATTGGCTTTCCTAGGCACGCAATTTATCGGTAAGCAACCACTGATCCAGCGTATGATGAGTCACGCCATTAACGTACCTGCCCCCATCTGGAGGCGGGTTAATTTCTCTTGGGTTGCCTTTTTCTTCCTAGCGGGATTAGCCAATATTTACGTCGCGTATACCTTCAGCGAGGCGCTATGGGTGAACTTTAAATTGTTTGGCCTAATGGGACTCACATTGATTTTTAGCTTTGCTCAGGCGCTTTATTTAGCCCACCACTTTGTAGAACAAGATGACAAACAACTCAACTAGGAAATCTCATGCTATACGCCATCATTGCTCAAGACATTGAAAAGAGCTTAGAGAAACGCCGATCCGTGAGGCCCGAACACTTGGCACGGTTGGAACAGTTAAAACATGAAGGCCGTCTGCTGCTGGCTGGCCCACACCCCGCGATTGACAGTGAGGATCCAGGTGATGCCGGATTTACGGGCAGCCTGATTGTTGCGGAGTTTGAATCGCTGTCCGCCGCACAAGCCTGGGCTGACGCAGACCCCTATGTTACAGCGGGTATATTTGCTCAGGTTACGGTTAAACCCTTCATAAAGGTATTCCCCTGATACTACATGGATCGATATCACTCAGCTTCGGCATCAGCGTGAAACAATCAGCCAATGTTATCCAATGGCAAAGCACAGCGATGCGGCATATCACCGGTTATTCGGCGAAGAGTTCGAGCACCCTCTTCAGGCCAATGAATAGGCTAGCCTAACCTTATGGTGGCGAAACTAATTTTTAAATAATACCCAATTAAATAATGCCCACCCCTCGCAAGCGAGCGGGAGGCGATGTTTCGCTTATACCCTTTGGAGCACTCCCATGACTCTAGGCATCACTATAGGTAGCTCGCGCATTGATAAAGAATAGTTACGACAGACTCCCTCTTTATGATCTATGGTCCGGACTCTAGGAGCCGTTCGACCGCTAATATTTAATACTCTTTTATTAACTACTTTACTACTACCACGCCAATAGAAAATTGCACAATGAAATCTGAATTCACTCAATTAAATATCATTCAACCCAAGATCTTTCAGTTATTAATTGCGTTTTTCCTAGTTCTTGGACTGCCTTATGGCTGCGACATCGGCACCCAGAGCCATGCTGAAAATTCAACTCAAGACCAAACCAAGCCCGCCGCGAAGATCGCGGCAACCGTCAACGGCACCGCTATTACCCAAGATCAAGTAAAGCAGGTGATAGATTCTAAAACACACGGACAACCCGATCTAAAGCAAAATCCGGACAATGTGCTGGATGAGCTGATCAGCATCGAAGTATTAAGACAGCAGGCGGAGAAATCGGGCGTCGCTGAACGGCCCGACGTTATAGCACAGCTAAGTCAGCAACGAACAAGCCTGCTCATCAACACGATGCTGAGGGATTACGCCTCCAAATTGCGTTTTACCGATGATCAACTCAGAAAAGAGTATGACAAGCAGATCGCTAAGATGAGCACCCAGGAATATAAGGCTCGCCATATCTTGAGTAAATCGAAAGAAGATGCTCAGCAGGTGATCAAAGATTTAGATGGAGGCGCCGATTTCGTAGAGCTCGCTAAAACAAAATCAACGGGACCCTCTGGACCGAAGGGCGGTGATCTAGGCTGGTTTACAACCGAATCGATGGTCCCCGCTTTTGCCCAGGCCGTGAAAAATATGACCAAAGGCAGCTATAGTCAAGAACCGGTGCAAACTCAGTTTGGTTGGCATGTCATTTTACTTGAAGATCAACGCGACATTAAAACGCCTAGTTTCGCCCAAACCAAAGATAAGCTTCGCATAGCACTCACGAATCAGGCGCTTCAGAACTATATTGAACAATTGCGCAAGGCGGCTAAAATCGAAATCAAGTCGGGCTCGTAATGGCATGATGCAAGTGCCGGGTTGAGATGAGCATGAGTTCATGCGCAGGATCGTCCTGGCATCAAGTTCCCCTTACCGCAGAGCGTTGCTGGAACGCCTGCGGTTAGGGTTCGAGTGGGTATCCCCCCAGATCAATGAAAATCGTGTTCCTGGGGAAAGCGCCGGAGCGATGGTCACGCGACTGGCGCGCTTGAAAGCCGAATCTCTTCGCCCCCAGTTTCCAGATGCACTCATCATTGGGGCCGATCAGTGCGCCGTTGTCGATGGGTCGATCTTAGGTAAACCCGTCGTCTTTGAACGCGCCGTGGCACAGTTAAAACAGGCTTCCGGCAATACGGTTGAATTTCACACGGGACTGTGTCTTGTAGATAGCGTTTCAGGCAAAACCCAGCTCGATGGCGTAGTCTTCAAAGTTCACTTCAGAGAGCTCTCTGAGGAGACCATCTATAACTACCTTGAAAAAGATAAGCCGATGGATTGCGCAGGTAGTTTTAAATCGGAAGGGATGGGCATCGCACTTTTTCGTCGCCTGGAAGGGGACGATCCCAGCGCGTTGATCGGCTTGCCGCTCATCAGGCTCGTATCCATGTTAGAAGCCGCGGGTGTGCGCGTGGTTTAAAGGAAATTTAAAGCGCTCTCTAGAGATCGGTTTGACGGCGGTAGATCAATGGATAGGCAGGTTATCTGAAACTGGGTTGTAACAGTCGCGCCTCAATCTTTCCGGTAAGTGTCGTGCCGATTCGATCTGTAAACCGATCGATCCAATCGCGTTTTTTAGTAAAATTCACGATTTCTTCAGCCCCGACAAGCTCCCGTGCCACGTATCCCGCACTGCCCAACCCATCCACTAGCCCCAGTTTCACCGATTCTTCACCAGACCAAACGAGTCCTGAATACAAGGATTCCTGCTGAGCCAAGCGACTACCCCGACCCTTTTTAACTGCGGTGATGAACTGTTGATGCAGTTCATCCAGCATTTTCTGTACATGTTGAGTCTCTTGGGAACTTAACGGTAAAAAGGGGTCTAACAGGGCCTTGTGGGCCCCTGCTGTCAATAGCCGCCGCTCGATTCCAAGTTTTCCCATGGCATCCACAAAACCAAAGCTACCCATTCGAACGCCTATAGAACCTACGATGCTTGCCTTATCAGCATAGATCTTGTCCGCTGCGGCCGCGACATAATAGGCGCCTGAGGCGGCGATATCCGCGATCACCGCATAAAGCGGTTTCTTGGGATACAATTTACGCAATCGGGTGATCTCATCATTGATGTAACCCGATTGTACCGGACTGCCACCTGGGCTATTGATTCGCAATACAACCCCTGCGCTCCGATCGTCCTTAAATGCCGCGCGAAGCCCCGCGATCACGTTATCCGCACCAGCTTCTTCACCCTCAAAAATGACACCCTGAAGATCGACCAATGCGGTGATTTCCTTGGCCGTGGACGTTTCCTCGTATTCAAAATCAGCAAAGATTAACAACAAGATCAACAGATAGGTAAAGGTGAGTAGCTTAAAAAAAATACCCCACCGCCGCGCGCGCCGCTGTTCATTGAGACTCGCGCCGGCGAGGCGCAGCAGAGCGTCGCGTTCCCAACCCGGTTCGTTTAAGCGGGTATCACTGTGGGTGTCTTCGCTAGCTGATGAATTTTCCATAGGACTAAATTACCTGCTTAACACAGCGCAAACTCGTAGTTTTCAAGCCAGCTCGGCAACTCGTCGATAGCCTCGATGTGACCGATCGGACGTTGTTGAAGTAGCCGTGACAACGCATGAACACCGTAAGCAACGGCGAGCGCACGAGTGCCTGCGTTAAGGGACATCTGCATATCATATTCGGTATCGCCGATCATCAACGTCTCGTGCGCGCGCACGCCAAGTTCTTGGATGATTTCTTGTAACATCTGAGGATGCGGTTTGGATAATGTTTCATCAGCGCAACGACTGGCATGGAATAATCCGCCTAAGCCACTCATCGTCAGCACGCGGTCGAGCCCCACACGAGCCTTTCCGGTCGCTACCGCCAGCAGAAAGCCCTGATTACGTAAACACTCCAGCACCTGTCGGGCACCCGGGAAAAGCGGGCTCGGAGTGTCATCGTTTTCCAGATATCGATACCGATAGCTTTTCGCAATGGATTCGATAAACGCTCCATTTTCATCCGGGAATAAGCTATCAATAGCCTGAATCAATCCAAGTCCAATGACATTCCGAATCTCTTCGTCACTACGTAATGGCGCGTTCAATTCCTCGATCGCGGCTCGCATGCAATTAACAATGCGCGACTCCGAGTCCATTAACGTGCCATCCCAGTCGAAAACGAGCAATTTAAATCGGCATGTCATGACATCTCTACATTAAGAAGCACTTGACGAAGCAGTGGATCCAGCGTCGCATCAATGGCATAACATCGGCCAGAATCGGGTATTCTGAAGGCTAATCTAGAAGCATGGAGAAATAGCCGCCGTAGACCAAACGTTCGCATGTAACGGTTATACTCAAAATCACCATACTTGTCGTCCCCGGCAACCGCATGACCCAGATGAGCGGCATGAACTCGGATCTGATGGGTACGCCCAGTCCTCGTTTGCGCACTCAGCAAACTCGCATTGCGATACGCCCTGATGGGGCTAAATATTGTCTCTGCCTTAGCGCCCCCATTTTCAACGACGACCTTACCGAGTCCATTCCTACACCTTAGCTTAGCTAGGGGAGCACCAACCGAGCGAACGCCACCTTGCCAATGCCCGGCAACCAAGACCAGATAGTGCTTTTCCACTTTTCCGTCACGGAATAACCGATGCAAATTGATCAATGCGGAACGTGATTTAGCGATGACCAAGCAGCCGCTTGTCTCTCTATCTAATCGATGCCCTAATTCGAGTAAAGGAGCAAAAGGCCGGCTTTGACGTACAATCTCTATGACCCCATAATCAAGTCCGCTCCCACCATGCGCGGCCATCCCCGAAGGCTTATTGAGTATGATGAAATCATTATCCTCCAACATAATAGCCGCCTCCAAGCGTCTTAACAGTGCGTCCGGAGCACGTCTGCGGTGGTTATCGAGTTGAGATTGGCGTAAAGGCGGAATTCTTATAAGGTCTCCTCCCTTTACGCGGTACGTTGGTTTGACCCGTTTTTTGTTGACTCTAACTTCTCCGCTGCGCAAGATTCGATAAATATGGCTTTTAGGTACTCCTCTAAACTCGCGAGTTAAAAAATTATCAATACGCTGCCCAGCGTAATCGACTTCGACTTCGATCTGCTCTGCGCCTTTGTGTTGCAAGTACAATTCGGTATCAATCATGTATCCATCATACCAATTTTCACTCTAGAATGCGCCCACGTTTGCACTACCTCACCCATCGCTGATATAGTAGCAATTTGTAGCAACGTCAGTTAGTTACCACCCTGGGTTCAGCAGCTGTGTGATTGAACCAGAACGTCGGTATAAAATCCCAGTCAAAACTTGAGAAATGGTTTGTATTAAGCTTAGGTAAACTCGCTTAAGCGGAGATGCTCTTACAGGAACCCCTATTGGCTTCACTACTGTGTAGTTTAACGAATGGGGAAACGTTGTCGGAATTGTATAAGGTAGTGCATTTGCGCTCAATTTAGGCGTAGTCTATACCACGATTAGTGAGCTTTGATCATTAAAGACCTCGTGGCGTTGTCTCTTGAACTGGGACTGTTCTAAAATCAATGCGGCCAGGATGAGGCGTTGAGTCATGTTGCTTAATCGTAATAACTCCACGTAGTTTTGGTTGACGCCTCCGATTTCCAGGAAAGGTAAACGCGGTCAATGACCTCGGGGTAACGCTAGGGATCGTTCGGCGGCACTTCTGAATCAGCCTCATCCTGCTAAGCTGTGGGTCACCGGAACGTTGCATTCGACGGCTTAACCACTATTCCCGGGTAGGCCCGTACTGAATAGTCATTGACTGTTCGATCTAGTGCGCTAGAGTGATGATGCGTATCGTGGCCTTAGTTGATTGATTCACGCAGATAAAGCTCCCAACGGATACTATCTCTGTTCAAGTTGTCCCGTTTAAATCACCATTGTGTGGCAAGGCAACGCGCCAGGAGGCTGGCGGATTTATGCAGCCGTATCAGGGAAAACCAGTTTGAAGCAGATTGATTGATCATTGAAAGAGATAACGCAGCGTACCCAAACCAGGGGCGCCCCAACTAAAATAAAAAAAAGGAACGGGAAAACTGCCCAAGCACGACTTTTCCACAATCTAACTGCTGCTTTTTTCCTATAGAAACCGGACGGAGCCCAGCATAGGACAAGTGAAAAGTGCGGAATAACCATGATCCATAAAGAGATTGAACCGTAACTACGAGTCTTTATTGCAAGCGTAGGCTGGGGACATACTCATTCGATCGCGATCTAGTAATGTATGGTTTGCCGCTCGATTCAAGCGAAACGCTATATCTGATTAAAGAAAGGGTTTAAAAATAATTTAACCTACTGGAGCATAGTCTACATTTTAACAGTCAACTTCCTTCAGAAGGACAGTCGATCTTAAATGATACGTCAACACCGACATACTAACCGTATTCACCGCAGTCGTCATAAAGACAAAAAGTATCATTGATTCTATTGAACGTTAATTAATGACAGTGTTGACGGTATTACAATTGCTTATTTTATTAAGCCGTGATTACCAGGGGAAAACAGGGTATCGCCTGTATACGAATCAATACCCTATAGGCGATGTATTGATAAAACTGGAAGCCATCCGGCAGTTGGCGGTCACGAGGCTTTATCGCCCGTATCTCCGCCTCCGTCCATTGTTACCCTTAGCAGGACTGCTAGCCAACGATCTCGTGAAGCCCTCGGGGTCTCAGTCAATCAGCCGGATGAGCCCATCAGCAAGAGAATCCGATGAAACGAATATTGATCAATGCAACACAACGAGAAGAATTGCGAGTGGCCATGGTCGATGGCCAAAAATTATACGATTTAGATATAGAACTTCCCGCACGGGAACAAAAAAAATCGAATATTTACAAGGGTGCGATTACCCGTATCGAGCCGAGTCTCGAAGCCGCGTTTGTAAATTATGGAGCAGAACGTCATGGTTTTCTCCCTTTCAAGGAAATAGCGCGCAGCTGCTTAGATCCTACAGCTGTTGGTGAGCGGAACCGACCGGCGTTTAAAGATGCGCTCAAAGAGGGGCAAGAGCTTATCGTTCAAGTAGGACGAGAAGAGCGAGGTACCAAAGGCGCGGCATTGACAACATTCGCTAGTCTGGCAGGACGTTACCTCGTTGTCATGCCGAATAATCCCCGGGCTGGAGGCGTTTCCCGCCGTATCGAAGGCGATGAACGCAGCGAAGTTCGCGATGCCCTCAGTCAACTGGAAATCCCCTCGGGAATGGGAGTGATTGTACGCACCGCCGGTGTCGGGCGCACCGTGGAAGAGCTTCAATGGGATCTCGATTACCTTAAAACCTTATGGGATGCCATCAGTTCGGCGGCAGAAGATCGCGGCGCCCCGTTTCTCATTTATCAGGAAAGCAACGTGATTATCCGTGCTTTGCGTGATCATTTACGCAGTGATATCGGTGAGATTATGATCGACGATCCGGAGGTGTACGAACAAGCCAGGGAGTTTATGCAAAAGGTTATGCCCCATAACCTGAAAAAGCTGAAGATCTACAATGATCATGTCCCTCTATTTAATCGTTTTCAAATTGAAAGTCAGATTGAATCGGCTTTTGACCGCGAGGTTTCATTACCCTCCGGAGGTTCGATCGTTATCGATCACACCGAGGCACTATTATCCATCGATATTAATTCAGCTCGAGCCACTAAGGGCAGCGATATCGAAGAAACCGCGCTAAATACCAATTTAGAGGCCGCTGATGAAATCGCTCGCCAGCTACGGCTGCGCGATCTGGGTGGCTTGATCGTGATCGACTTTATCGATATGGAACCCAGCCGGCACCAGCGAGAAGTAGAGAATCGCCTGAATGAAGCCTTGCGTATGGATCGTGCCCGAGTGCAAATTGGTCGAATTTCTCGTTTCGGATTGCTTGAGATGTCGCGCCAACGGCTCCGACCCTCACTGGGAGAATCAAGTCAGATCGTATGCCCACGGTGTCTAGGACACGGCCGTATTCGTGGCATAGACTCTTTAGCGTTGTCCGTGTTACGCATTATGGAGGAACAGGCATTGAAGGAGAACACCGGGCGAGTTATCGCGCAGCTACCCATTCAAGTTGCCAGTTTTCTGCTCAACGAAAAACGAAATTCAATCAAAGAAATCGAAAGCCGCAATTCGGTGGAATTGATCATCATCCCCAATCCGAATATGGATACACCCCACTTCGAAGTACAAAGATACCGCGATGATGACAAAGAGATTACAGACAAAGCGAGTTATGAGCTCGTTTCGGAGTTAGAATCCGAAGTTCCGACAATGGAGGCGACTAAATCCGTGATCGAAACGCCGGCGGTGAGATCAATCACGCCACCGGCACCCCTACCACTACCTTTCCTGAAGAAAGATCTCAAAGTGCAAGGAGCTGGCTTTTTTTCTCGACTTTGGAACGGATTATTTGCCAGTGAGATTAAGATGCCCGAGTCTTCCGCAAATGCGTCACACGACTCGCCGATCATGAGTTCTTTAAGCGATAACCGAACAGAAGAGAACACGCGTACTCGATCGAGAAGAGGGAATAGATTCAAGACTAAGGCCAAATCCACAGCGCAAAACGCTACAAACAACAAGGAACAAGAAGACAGACCGGCGCGAAAAAGTCGTTCCAATGTCCGAAGGCGCCGCAAGCCTGCGGATGCAACCCCTAAGACGGAGACCGCTCAGAACAGACCGGTAGGCCAAAATCCCAAAGAGACACCTACACCAAGTGATGCAAGTCAAATGGGAAATGACAATGTGAACAATGCGCCGACCGAAAACGCAGCGCTTAAGCCGCTGCCTAGCCAACCCCCCCTACAATCGAATAGTGATCAAAAACTAAACGAGACGCCCCAAGTCACGGGCCTCCCTTTATCTGATGCGGTGCCTGAGCAGAACGAGGCGACGAAGTCTGCGGAGATCACACCACTTTCGTCAGAAACTCAAGGGACTAATACGGAATCTCTGCCCTCTAATGTGGGATCTATTGAATCGCGGCAAGCACAATGATGGGGGCTTGAATTCTATTTCCAGATCTAATTCCAAATGTAGACATTGCGAATTAAAGTAGCCCGTAAACTTGTCATTCCGGATGTCTGTCGGACAACTGGAATGACAAGCTGCTAGATGCGGTATCGGCTACGAATTTCATTAAGTAATCCGGGGACGGCATCCTCAATTAGATTCACCACCCGCTCAAAGCCGCTTAGGCCACCGTAGAAAGGATCCGGTATTTCTTCAAACCCGCAATTAGCCGTAAACGTCATCAATAACCTGAGCTTGCTTTCCATTCCTGGCGGACAATTTGATTTGAGGTAGTCCATATTATCGCGATCCATAGCAACTAAGTAGTCAAAATTCTCGAGATCGAAGCTGGTGAGTCGTCGCGCACGCTGGCGGCTTAAATCATAACCTCGTTTTTTTGCAATCGTTTGCGCCCGCTTATCCGGACGCGAATCGATATAATACGTGTGAGTACCAGCAGAATCGACCTGGATCATCTTCGACAACCCTGCATCTGATACCAGTTTTTCAAATACCCCTTGGCTCAATGGCGAACGGCATAGATTCCCCATACAGACAAAAAGAACCTTAACGTGCGGCGATACCATTTATGCTCTCTTCTGAATGTCTTGGCGAGAGTCTCTTCGAACGAAATGTAATGTTCGCACTCACTAAGATGGGAAATCGGCTCCACGATGGCCGTTCATTTGAACGGGCCGTCGCAGTGGTAGAACAACGCCCCTATGCGGGACGCGTTAGCCAAGCAATATCGTTGTAGAAGGTCAGAGGCTGCATAGCCTCTGACGTATTGTAAAGCCTAGCAGCAACTCAGCATAAACCCCAAGGTCTACGGCCGAGTGATCCTTGTTAGACGTGCCTTGGCCTCGGCGTTAAAAGACCAATTAGCTCACCCAAACTCTCAAGCTTTCGACATTGCGGTGAAACTCTTGATAAACGGCGCTGCCATTCTTGGATCCTTAATCATGGCGGCATAATCGCCTACCTGGAACTTCAGTTTACGAGAAGTATAGGCTATTCCCAGCCCCATCATACCCGGTGGTTTTTTCATCCACTTCTGCCAGTTGCCTTCGCTCGCTCGCAGATCCCAGTTTAGTTCTTCACCATTGTAGCTTCCGGCAGAAACCATCTTTCCCTTCTTAATCACTGCCACGCCACGCGGTTCAGCGTCGCCATCGAAACCATAGGCAATGGTGGAATTAAAATCGATCTTCGCCAGAGCGTCGGATAAATCGGGTTCACTATTCCAAGCTTCCATGTAGCTCTTCATCCATTCTTCCGAAAACAGTTCAGCCATAGTCCTCTCCTGATATACCTCTTAGGATTTCATTAATTTAGTAATAACTACGGTTCGCATGTATCCGGCGACAGCCGGATGTTGGCGGAGAGGGAGGGATTCGAACCCCCGGACCCTCGCGGATCAACGGTTTTCAAGACCGCCGCTTTCGACCACTCAGCCACCTCTCCGAAATCAACACGGTTGTTGACGATTCACCACCACGACCATTCTACTGCAGTTGTAGGGTCCGATAGAAATCTCCTCGCCTCAGTTTCAAAGCGAAAGCCACTGCGAGCGCCACGAACAACAAGAAATCGAACATTAGAGCCCACGGCAAAGCGCGTATACCCTCTCACGCATCAATAAATTCAGGTGCGAGACGGCGGCGCAGGAAATCCACCAAAGAACCCACAACCATTCGTAGAATGTTCGAGAGTGGTCAGTGCAACGCCCGAGCATTATAAGTATTCGTTCCCTATGAATCGAGCACCCAATAAGACTGATTTACCGAAAAAGCCTCCACAGCTCCCTGCTCGTTCAACTTCTTTAGCCATTCAGCTATTAACGAATATCGCAGTCACTTCGGCTCGATCGGATTCAAGCCGAGTAAAGATAAACAGTTTAGGCACCTCCCCACATTACATCCCGGCTTATAATCCCCGGTAAGATACTGAAACTAAGCACTGAAACTTAGTGATAAACTACTCTGTCTTAGCGATAACGAATTGGATCCCAATCTAGCGATCGCACTGAATTTGATATAATGTGTAGCCTGTTCTAACTACTATTAAGGAGTAACCGTATCTATGAGCGTACAGCGAATCAGCACAGCCCGGGTTTCTCAATCCATAATCGCCTCCAATAAGGTCATTCGCAATACCTATCTGTTATTGACATTAACCTTGTTCACCAGCGCGGTTACCGCCGGGATCGCCATGGCCAGCGGTGCTCGTCCGGTTCATTGGTTGCTCATGTTGGTGGTATTCATAGGGATGCCATTTGCCATCAATGCGCTGCGAAATAGCGTTTGGAGTTTGCCGTTGACCTTCGGTTTCACGGGATTTATGGGCTATGTGCTCGGCCCGATTTTAACGCTTTACCTGAGCTTGCCCAATGGAAGCCAGATTGTAGCGGCTGCATTCGCCACCACTGCGGTGATATTTCTGGGGTTATCCGCCTATGCCTTAACTACGCGTAAAGATTTCAGTTTTATGGGCGGATTCTTAACGGTAGGCCTTATCGTGGTGTTAGTCGCGATCATCGCCAATATTTTTCTGCAAATACCGGCTTTATCGCTAACCATTTCAGCGGCCGCGGTGATTTTAATGTCAGGCCTCATTTTGTTTGACACCAGCCGGATGATTCACGGTGGGGAAACAAATTACGTCGTGATGACTGTTTCTTTGTTCGCCAATATTTATGTATTATTTATCCATTTGCTGAATCTGTTCGCCGCGCTTTCGGGAGACAATTAGGCAATCAAATCTTCTCGTCCTCTCTCACATTTAGGGAGTCCTCCACCAATCGAGGGCTCCACACTTCAACTCCGAAACCCTGTCCGCTGAAGGGTACACCAAGTCTCAAGAATTCAGGTTTGCCGAGGTGAATGATCACTGCTTCGAGAGTAGCCGTTGGCTGTGAAACCACTAGCCGATTGGACCAAGCTAAAATTTTAGCCAATTGCCTTGATTTGCGCTTTATCGATTTGTGCACTCCGTATGCGGTGAGCGAAGCATACGATTATTTACTCTGTTATACCGCCACCCGGCTGGAATTACGCCCATCACAATCGCTTTCAACTCGTCCCTTTTACATCGACTTCTTATCGGGACGTCTAGGGTATCGACTCGTCCATGAAAAAAACCGCAGACAAACACTTGCTCGGGCCGTGGGCCTAAACCGCACAACTAAGCTACGAATCATCGATGCTACAGCGGGCGCAGGGCGCGATGCGTTGGTACTGGCAACACTTGGTTGTCAGGTGCACTTAGTGGAACGCTCGAAAATAGTAGGCGCGTTATTAGATGATGGCCTCGAACGCGCTGCGCGATCGCCAATATTGAATCCACTTATCGATCATCGGATTAGCTTGCAATGCGCCGATGCCATTCCATATCTACGAAGCCTGAGTGCGGATCGAAAACCCGATGTAATCTACCTAGACCCCATGTATCCTGCGCGCAAAAAAAGCGCCGCAATAAAACGGGAGATGCGTATACTACGCAATCTTGTGGGGGAAGATGCGGATGCGGGTGATTTGCTTGAATCGGCTCTCACTTGCGCGACCCAACGCGTTGTAGTAAAGCGCCCCCGGCAGGCGGAAGCTTTAGTCGGCCCGAAGCCGTGTGGAACCGTGCAAAGCAAATCCACACGCTACGATATCTATCGGCCTTAATGTGCAGATTTCTCGGAGGCTAACGGTTAATAAGGTACACAATCAGTCTCTGAAATTCTCAAACTGCAGCGGCAAGTCCAACTCCGCTTCGCGTAAAAGTCCAATCACCTGTTGCAAGTCATCGCGCTTTTTCCCATTGACCCTTAACTTATCGCCTTGAATCGAAGCCTGTACTTTCAGCTTGGTATCCTTGATCAATTTAATCATTCTTTTGGCAAGGGCCGTATCGATGCCTTGCCGAACAAGAACCTCCTGCCTGGCTTTATTGGTAGCAATCTCGACCTTGCCTTCCTCTAGACATTGGATGTCCACACCCCGTTTGGTCAACTTTTGTGCGAGAATATCCATTATTTGTTCGATTTGAAATTCACTAGGGGCCTGCAGGATGAGGCGTGCCTCGTCCTGTTCCACCACCGCGCCAGTTCCCTTTAAGTCGTAACGAGTGGAGATCTCTCGGTTGGTCTGATCGATTGCATTGCGTAATTCATGCATATCGACTTCAGACACAATATCAAATGACGGCATAATTGCACTCCCGGTGAAAATTCAGCTTGAATAGGTCATGCATACTCGATACTTAATTCTTTCGCAATCGACCGGAGAAGGAGCGAGCATTCTCCACTTTCATCGCAAATTCCTTTACGGGAATAACCACACATTGACTCATTAACGGAGTATACCCATGCCAAAGTTTTTCATGCTGTCAGGCAGTCTATTGGCGGCTCTTGCCGTCATTATGGGCGCTTTCGGCGCCCATGGCCTCAAGCCCCATTTAGACGCAGAGATGATGTCGGTTTACAAGACCGCCGTCGAATACCACGTCTATCATGCCTTTGGTCTAATCCTAATCGGACTGATCGCCAATAACTTAGCTTCAAATAACCTGGCGCTGTGGGCCGGGGCTTGCATGATGATAGGCGTGTTGCTCTTTTCCGGCAGCCTCTATCTCCTGAGCATTACTGGGGTTCGCTGGCTCGGCGCCATTACCCCTTTTGGCGGTATCTCCTTTATCTTAGGGTGGCTCCTATTGGCCTGGGCAATCTGGCGCCAGGTTTAATTCAAGCCGCTTTCGTTTCAGTGTCGATCCAAACATTACCCGCCATGAGAGGCGAGAGTCCCAATCAAGTACCTTTGGCTCTGACTTTTCTGTGGCCGGTCACACTAGCCGGTCAAGGCCCTAGAATATTCACAGCTTTGCCATAAGTTGTGTTATTACAGGCCACATTCGCTCATTTACCGCGCGGCCATCCCGCACCATACCCTAAGTAATTCTGACGCGTCAACCGACCTTGACCTTGTCGGTATACGGCAACTTATCTTCGCATAATGTAGGGCGAGATTGAGTATACCAGAAGCAGAAATTGGTTACGCACCTCGGCCGGAGGGTTCGCATGCACTTTCGGCAACTAAAATTCGATCGTAATAGGAGAGCGCGAAACAGGGAAGCATGATACCCCTTTTGCGACAAGAAAGAGTGACTTTGTCCCCTTCCTTGCGCTATCAGTCAGAGGAATCACCGAGATGGCTTCACAGCACATTCGCGAAACATCACCATATAGACCAAGCAGTCAAAGGTAGGTGAACAGATTTAACCTAGCAGACTCAGGAGTGGGCTAAATTTTTACAGAACAGGGGAGTGTAGCGATGCCGCAGAAGTGCAGATCCAGTGAAAATGGATTACTACGCTGTTAGAATTCCCATCACAATCCCGGCAGCAACTATGATCGTTTAACTGTTGATATACTCCATGCATTCGATAATTAGTGATGGGATAAATTATAAAAACCCCAACCCAAAGGCTTGACTCAAGTTGAGGAACAACCGGTATTCAATCTTAGCCTTTGTGGCATGCAACTTACGGTATTTTTGGGCAATCGTAGCGGCGCCCATTCGAGATTCTCTTGGTTTAAGCACCCTGGGTGCAAACCCGGGGGCCAAATTTTGAGTTAGCGTAATCGAGGGTTGAATACGACATGAAGATCGCTGTATTGTCCGACGTCCACGGCAATGTACCCGCACTGGAGGCCGTATTCGATGACCTCGACCAGTGGCGTCCCGACCAGGTAATTTTTAATGGCGATGTGGTGAATCGTGGTCCATACAGCCTAAGATGTTTACAACTTATTCATAAGCATTATCCATGTGCCCAATTACTTAAGGGCAATCATGAGAATTTCGTACTTTCCTGTGCTGAATCGCTACAGAATCCCGATGTACCCGAATATGATCTCTACCGCTTCACCTATTGGACAGCCAAAACCTTGGGGCAAACCGTTGAAGACATCAAGCAGTGGCCTGACCATCTTGATCTCACCGAGCTTGACGATGGTAGCACGTTTCATATCACCCACGGTTCCCGTTTAGGTAACCGCAGCGGCATTGAGCCTGGAACTCCCGACGAGGAGCTCGCCGCCAAACTGGGGACTCCGTGTGATCTGTTCATCGCCTCGCACACCCACAAACCACTCGTACGCCGCTTCAGTGGGACACTCGTAGTCAATACCGGTTCTGTTGGACAACCTTTTGATGGAGATCCACGCGCTGCTTATGGCCGGTTCAGCTACAGAAATGGTCAATGGTGTGCCGAGATTGCACGCGTTGATTACAATCAGCAAACCGCTCTGCGAGATTTTGCCGAAAGCGGATTTCTCGAAGAAGGGGGGCCACTAGCCCGGTTGATTCGCAGAGAAATTCAATTGACGCAAATGCACCTGGGTAAGTGGATGACCCGTTACCTCGCGAAGATAAAATCTTCTGAGATCACCGTCGCCGAAGCGGTTAACGAGTATCTTGCAACAGTGTAACACTCCCAACACATCGACGAAGACGTTTACCCAAAGGCGTTTCTAATGACTCAATATGCCTGTTATGATCGTCCGCCACCTTATCTTGCGAATCCGGAAAGGCAGCATGCGAGCGTCGATTGGACTCAAACCCGCCGGCTGAGCTAATTCAACTGTCAAAGTCACAATCCTTACCCACAAGCCTGAACTAAGACTGTCTTTCTGAAAATAGACTGTGGGAAAATCTTAGTTTCTGAGTACCTATCATATCCTCACCGCCAACGGCAATGGCTGATACACCAATGAAAAAAATAGGAATTAAATTTATACAATAGATCGTGACTCAGACCGGAAATCGCAGAGTAAATAGCTCGGGAGTATTGACTTGGATGTGATTCATTTCTTGACCGGCCGTCCTCCAGCACTGGCCGGTGCGGAAACTAACGGTGAAGACGGTGGTTTTTTCTGGCTGGATGTGACGCGTTCCGAGTCAGATTGGCATGAGCGTGCGCAAAAATGGTTAGGGACCCAGTTACACGAAAAACACGTGCGAGATAGTCTCAATGAGACTCACATGCCATACTACGACGGCGCCGACGACTACGACATGCTAATTGTCCGGACTCTTTGTCCCGATTGCCCCTCAGCAGCGCCTTCCACCCACCCTATTGCATTTCTCCTAATGGCCAAGGCAGTTGTCAGTATTCGCCCCGTGGACAATCCGCTATTTCACAGATTACACCAGCGTTTTCTCAGTGCTCAACGTAACTCCCCCACATCACCGGCCATGCTTCTGTATCTGTTATTGGATGAAGTGACTGAAGCATTATTGGCGCACCGCGACGTGCTTTCTGATCTGCTGTCTAATTGGCAAGACCGCCTATTGGATAGCACGAATGGATTCAATGACTGGCAAGACCTCATGCGCTTGCGTGGACAATTGCAACGTCTAGAAATCGTGACTGAACGCCAATTGGATGTCCAAGACAAATGGCGCGAAGAGACTACCTATCCCCTGGACAGATCACTCACAGTCCACTTTAACGATCTCCAGGAACACCTCCATCGCGTATACAGCCACGTAATTGTTACGCAAAATGATATTGACGCTTTAGTGCAAATTTATTTCTCTGCTAAAACGCAACAGACGAATCAAATTCTCCAGTTTCTTACCATCGTCTCCGCGATCTTTCTGCCACTAAATCTCCTCGCCGCTCTATTCGGAATGAATTTCACCCACCTGCCACTCTTGCAGACAAGTTTCGGTCTCTGGATCGTCTTGGGATTCATGGGCTTGGTAGCCATTAGTTTGCTAAGCTGGTTCCGCTGGCGCCATTGGCTCTAAGCGGTGGAATCCCTTTCAAAGCAGAGATCAATTCACCGCGAATATTGTTTTAGCTATCGAAGATAGATCTCCTCAATAGGAAACTTAACCCTCTAGTACCGTTCGTCGCACCCACCGACTCGTATCGCAATTGCTTTAACGGACGGCTACTTATTGACTCCGTTAATTTATACTTTCCTGGGCCTCGCACACTAAGGCCGGTTTGCTCTAACCCCATATCATTTACTGGTACCATTAGTTGAGCCTCCTGAAATACAGAATCTACCTCTGAGGCCTTCACGGTGCTCGCGACAAAACCGATGCTTAATAGTAGGAAAATGAGGAGAATTTCATTATCGCTCACAGCCAAATGACTCCCAATTCTAAGTTTGGCAAAACAGGCTTTCGTACCCCAGGGATACAGCGTATCAACTAAGCCTCTAGACGTGGCTTGTGCACCACAATATAGAGTATCCAATCAGTTCGAGCAATACGTTCAAGGCCTGATGCATTGCAAAATTTTGTAAAATTCTGCATCGGTGTTATTCATAAGCTATGCGTAGCGGTTATCTCTTAATAAAATCTTTATTTTTCATTAGATTAACAGCTACATACGATACCCTTTGAGGGTTGGTTCTGGTTCGACCAATTCAATAATGGCAATTTCTTTGCCAAAAATTGTCCTTGGCAAAGGATTTTAAAAAATCGACTGATATCTGGTTCATATTAGCCTAGCCCTAGCCTTGACCTCATTGTTGCTCTCACACAACACAAAGGAGACTATTACTGTTTGGGTTCCCTGTAGATTTATCCCATCGGCTAGGATACTGGACAGCGAGGACCGATGAATGAAACGGGTAATTTCTGGAGGAAAAGGGTCAATGACAACCGCAATAAGGGGAAGGAGTTAAAACAGACTTATTTTAAGGAACGAACCCACTTACCAAGCTTTGTACGACCGAGACGAGTCTATCGCTCAATGTCTTATGGGCCGCATATCTGATTTCATAGAGGTCCGCGTGCTCACTGGCCGATAACAGATAATCATCGCTCGTCAATATTTCGTCCACAAGATTCATTTCAAGTGCGCGCTTTCCGTACCAGTGTTCGCCAGTTGCAACAGTATCGATGTCCAGATGGGAGCGATTTGCCAATACATAGTCTTTAAACATACGGTGAGTGTCTTCCAATTGTTCGCTAAATTTTTCTCTGTCTTCGTCTGTATTGGCGCCAAACATCGTCAAGGTTCTTTTCAGCTCTCCCGCTTTAATCTGTTCGAAATCGATCCCGCTTTTTTTAAGTAGGCGATGGAAGTTAGGAATTTGTGCCAACACACCGATTGAACCGAGCACCGCGAAAGGAGCGGCGATAATTTTATTAGCTACACAAGCCATCATATAACCGCCGCTAGCGGCGATTTTGTCCACTGCAACGGTGAGCGGGATCCCCCTACCTCGAATGCGTTCTAACTGTGAAGCGGCAAATCCGTGTTCGTGAACTAAACCGCCTGCGTTTTCTAACCGCACGAGCACTTCATCTTCCGTTGAGGCTAATGCAAGGATCGCGGTGATTTCCTTGCGTAGTGAGGCGGCGGCTGTTGCCTTAATATCCCCATGAAAATCGACCACATAAATGCGCTTGCGACGTTCCGAGCTTTCAGATTTCGAAGTTTTCTTTTCATGCTTAATTTGAGCTTTCGCTTCTTTTATCTCGCTTTTAAATTCCTTTTTTGATAGCACCTCGCTTTTTATATACAAGGACATATCGCGGTAATTCTCATTCAGGGATCTAACCTCTAATTTACCTGCTGATTTCGCCTTACGAGAAAAGGAATACAGCATCGCCAGAACGATGCCAATGGCAAGGACAAAAGTGATTACTTTGGCTAAGAAGAGACTGTATTCCAACAACATATCTACCATATGAAACTCCAGCACAACATCATCATTGTTATAGACTCGCACGAGAAAAATTACGGCAAGCTAGCAATCAATCCGGTCGTGCGCCGAAGAAGAAGCCGGCGGAAAAGCTTCCTCTCCTGGTTATTTCGTCGGTATAACGGCTATCAGAATCTCAGTGGCTATAAAATTTGGGGCTAGGAATTAGAAAACAAATTTATGAGTTACAAAACGAGCGATCCAGCCCTACAGATTGATAGTTTCTTGTGGATATTAAAGAGCAACCATTCCATCAATGCTAGCCTAATACCCTTGATTTTATCCCTATTATTGTCTGATCTCGCGCAATATAGTCTCAGATCTTTTGCTGATGCACTCATAAATTATGGTCTTCTTACTCATCAGTTTCTATGCAGCTAACCAGGGACAGCTAACACCAACCGACAAAATAAATTCCTCACCCGCCCTTTCTTGTCACGATCATAAAAGCCCAGAAAACTCTTAGAAACGGGCCACGATATTTCCAAAAAACCCTTCCACATCGACATTACTATCAAACTCACCCACATCATTTTCGTCCAGTTTAAGCGACATATGCCGATACCCTAGTTCCGCTCCCACATCGAGAGTAGGAATTAGAGTAGTCTCCCAGCCTCCCATCAAACTGTAGTCGATTAATCTGCTATCACTATAGCCCACACCGTTGATATTACCCGCCACGTAGAATCCAAAAAATGGCAAACCCACGCGCGCGGCAAGATAACCCATTGGGACCCAATAGTCGATCGGCTCGCTCGCTCGGACAGATTCACTCTTGATCTTCAGGTCGCCATCGAATTTCCGCGCGGTGATGCCTAAGTCAAGATCAAATCCGATATCGATGAATTCATAATATAATGTAATATCCGTATGTGTAATATCGAGTTGGGTACTCACAGCGCTATTAACATCGAATGTCTGGCCACCAAATTCGAAAGCTCGATTAATTGAGCCGTTCCCTGAATCTTTAAGACTCGTATGAGCAACTTTGATATTCGGCAATAGCGGGATCGGGTGTTCCAAGCTCGCCGCAACATAGAGTCCGCTGTCGCTATCCAGCCCCAGTTCATCATTCACATCTACCTTGCTCGTTGTAACCGTACCATCGAAATCGGGCCGCCAGAAACCCACTTTAGCGGTCAAACCTAAGCTATCCGCCCAGGCATGAGATGCCGGGGCGAGTAGGGGAATCCAAATACTAAACAGAACAGAAAACACCGTTCGTCTCATGATATCATTCTCCCAATTTACCATTTTGACCCGTGCAGCGATTTATAATAGCGTAAGCGCACCTTCCAATTGAAATAATCGTGTGCCTGAAGAGTTCCTATAGCGGTTAGAAGGCCGTATGTTATGGCCAAAGAATTACATGTTACAAGAACCTACATGTATGTACCGATTATTTTAGGGATCAATGGATAACTGCACGGCGATGGAGATCGATTCACACCGCTGGGGGAAACCTTCCCACTGTCATTGCTTGGGAAATATCGCGAGAAATGTGTCCCCCTAGCGGCGTGATAGTCGATTACCGTGGAACTCACCGCTAGAAGCCTGAAGGACTGTGGACTAATCGACTCTAGAAAATCGGATTTTAGTTTCTTTTCGTTAAAGAGTGAAGGTTCTCCGACTCAAAGGATCGAAAACCAATCTCAAACCAGCCTCCTCATTGTGATCGTCTAAATCCAACAGGCTTCCCGTTACGATTAGCTTGCTCGGAATTGAAATTTCCGTTAAGCCGAAGACCATTTCAACTAAATATGCGCAAGCACCTCGTCGACACTCGACTTGGCATCGCCAAACAGCATTCGAGTATTTTCTTCGAAGAACAGAGGATTGCTTATCCCAGCATAACCTGTGGCCATGCTACGCTTAAACACCACCACGGCATCTGCCTTCCACACCTCGAGTACAGGCATCCCTGCGATGGGGCTGTTTGGATCGGTTTGTGCCGCTGGATTGACGATATCATTGGCCCCAATAACAAGAACCGCATCGGTTTCCGGAAAATCCTCGTTGATTTCATCCATTTCTAAAACGATATCATAAGGCACCCTAGCCTCGGCCAAAAGCACGTTCATATGTCCAGGCAATCGGCCAGCCACAGGATGAATTCCAAAACGGACATTAACGCCTTTGCCCCGTAGTTTCTTGGTGATCTCACAGATCGTATGCTGCGCTTGGGCCACCGCCATGCCATAACCGGGGACGATGATGACGTTTTTTGCGTTCTTAAGTAACTCGGCTGTCTCTTCCGCACTGGTTGCGATCGCTTCCCCATGCTCTTCTCCGGCCCCAGCAGAGACCGTACCGCCGCTGGAGCCAAATCCACCGGCAATAACGGCGATAAAATTACGGTTCATGGCGCGGCACATGATGAATGAAAGAATGGCACCACTGCTTCCCACCAATGCTCCAGTGACGATCAGTAAGTCGTTGGATAACATAAAGCCGGTGGCGGCAGCCGCCCATCCTGAATAGCTATTGAGCATAGAAACCACCACAGGCATATCGGCACCACCAATCGCCATCACCATATGAACCCCAAAAGCGAAAGCGATCAATGTCATGATCACTAGAGGTATCAGACCGGTGGATACGCTCTCGGCACCCACAAAACCAACCCCCATCCAGACGCAAATGAGTCCCAAGCTAAGATTGAGCCAGTGGCGCGCCGGCAAGATCAGAGGCTTGCTACCGATCACACCCTGTAGCTTTCCAAAGGCAATCACCGAGCCCGTGAAGGTCACGGCACCGATAAGCACGCCCAAATAGATTTCAATTTCGTGGATGGATTTTTCCACCCCTGTATGATGCGCAGCAGGATCGAGATAGCTGGCGAAGCCAATCAATACCGCCGCCATGCCAACGAAACTATGTAGCATAGCAACAAGCTGAGGCATCCCCGTCATCTGAACTCGAGCAGCCACAAAAGCACCAATCGTTGCACCAATAATCATAGCCACCGTCAAAACTCCATAGCTGGTGACTTGGCTACCCCAAATGGTTGCCGCTATGGCGATGAACATGCCAATCATGCCATAGATATTACCCTGGCGGGCGCTTTCCTGATTGCTCAAGCCACCCAGGCTGAGGATAAATAAGATGCTAGCGGCAAGGTAGGAAACGGTTAGCAGTCCTTGATTCATGGTGGTTTCCCCCTATTTGCGGAACATCTGCAGCATGCGCTGGGTAACAAAGAACCCGCCAGCCACATTGATCATTGATATCAAGATCGCGATGGCCGCTAGAACGGCCACCATCAGACCTGGACTGGATACCTGCAACAGAGCGCCGATGATGATAATGCCGCTGATGGCATTGGTTACACTCATCAGGGGGGTATGCAGCGCGGGCGTCACATTCCAAACCACCATATAACCCACGAATATGGCCAGCACAAACACCGTGAAGTGAGCAAGGAAAGCCGGTGGAGCAACCGAACCGATCCCCGCAAACAGCAACGCGATTACGGGGATTAAAATAAAGCTCCCCCATCGACTCTTTTTCTTAGGCTCGGGCACCTCTTCTTTTGGCTGCGTGGCCGAGGCGGGTTTTGGGGTCGCAATGGCCTGCACTTTGGGCGGAGGGGGAGGCCAGGTGATCTTTCCGTCCTTAATCACGGTCGTACCCCGAATTACATCATCTTCCATATCCACATCGACCTGGCCATCCTTGTTTATACACATATCGCTGAGCAGATGGCGGAGATTGGTACCGTAAAGTTGGCTGGCTTGAGTCGGCAACCGGCTTGGCAGATCGGTATAGCCAATTAATGTTACCCCATGCTTAACGACTACTTCACCCGGTTCGGTCAGTGCGCAATTTCCACCCTGCTCGGCCGCGAGATCCACGATCACACTGCCATCACGCATGCTTTCCACCATACCCGCGGTAATCAGCTTTGGCGCGGGTTTGCCCGGGATCAATGCGGTGGTAATAATGATATCCACATCCATGGCCTGATGCGCAAACAGTTCCATTTCGGCTTTAATAAACTCCGGACTCATGACCTTGGCATAGCCGCCTCCCCCACTGCCTTCCTCTTCGAATTCCAGTTCCAGGAATTCCGCACCCATGCTTTGAACTTGTTCTTTAACCTCCGGGCGGGTATCAAAGGCCCTCACGATTGCGCCTAAGCTACTAGCCGTGCCAATCGCTGCCAGACCAGCCACACCGGCTCCGATGACCATGACTTTCGCTGGAGGTACTTTACCGGCAGCCGTGATTTGACCAGTAAAAAACCGCCCGAAGTGATTAGCGGCTTCGACAACGGCTCGGTATCCGGCGATATTGGCCATAGAACTCAAGGCATCCAGCTTCTGTGCACGAGAGATTCTGGGGACACTATCCATAGCGAGCACCGTAACTTTGCGAGCCGCCAACCGTTCAAGTAGCTCTGGATTCTGCGCTGGCCAGATAAAGCTGATGAGAATAGCCCCTTCTTTGAGCAGATCTGCTTCATGAATTCCCAGACTCGAGTGGGCCTCAGGAGCACGAACTTTGAGTATGATCTCCGATTGCGCCCAGAGTGCTCGGGTATCGTCCACAACTTCCACGCACTCCTCCCGATAAGCGTCATCAGAGAAATTCGCTTCAGCTCCCGCCCCAGCTTCTATGGCAACCGAAAATCCCAGTTTTTTTAACCACTCAATCGAATCCGGAGTTGCCGCAACGCGTTTTTCATTAATATGAATTTCTTTAGGAACGCCGATCTTCATGAAATTCTGCCCTCCTCCAGGTTGGTTATTAGTATTTTATCCTCAGGAATTCCAATCTTCATGAAACTATACCCTCCTCCACGTAAGTTATTAGTATTTTATCCCCCACTGAAGATCATGATACGGTCGCAAAGATGAAAATCAAACCACTCACTCCCTTACCTCCCTAGGGCGGCAAAGCGGGCTTATCCTGACACAACATGAATAAATTTGCCAGAGTTGAAAAAGTCTGAAGAGAACATCGATTAGCTAGCCACTCAATATTCGGACAAAAGACCATAAATTCCATCTGCGCGCAATCTTTGTCTCTGGCACTCAGCGAGTAGGATTCTTTGCCACCCCAAATCAGTTATAAAAACGCGGTATCCTGGGCTTTTGGCTCAGTCAAATTCGTTTAGCTTGGGTTACCGTTCTAACACGCCGTCAGAGCGGTATTGCATGGAACAATAAAATAGAACTCGCTACGCTTATGGCTAATAACATTACACGGCATTGACCAAAGAACGGGCGTATCTTCACGCCGGAGCTGCAGCTATGCAGCATAATGGCTACAATCAGTCAAGCATCCCTTCTCTCTCCATGTGGACGCTGTCCCGACTTATCGTTCTGGGAAGTGGAAGACGGTATATCCCATTGCGCAATAACCACTAACTAGCATCAGCCTTCCGTCATGAAGCATCCCTAACGATTCGATAGCAACAGACAAAATTTATCGGAGTGCTTGAACTCATTGATTGAAAAATAGCTCATCGCGAAAGCACTCGAGTAAGCTTCCTTTTATATTCTCTCCCTTGTGTTATTCGAAAACTATATCCACATTTAGATTATTGAACCCGCCAAAAACTAAACTTTCCAACGGGCAAATTAAGATGCTTCAACTGTAACCTAGCGACTCAGCACTTATCGGGGACAAAAATAAGCGCTTATGTGTATTAGAGTTTTGGTTTTAGCTGAGACGGGCTTAAACGGGGTAAAAAATATTCGTCAGCCCGTTCAAGAGAGACAAGTTTCCCACCGGGATCGATTAGAGGTTGTTCGTAATCATTCCAGCCACGCAACCCGGTCTTAAGTGAGTGCACATGTTGGTAACCCATCAGTTGCATGGTGTAGGCCGCGAGCACGCTGCGGTTTCCCGAGCGACAGATCACGATGATCTCGCGATCCCGGGCTTCCACTAGCTCTGGCACGGTTTCCTCATAGTCGTACTCGCAAGCGCTCTCCAGTATACCTCGCGGGACGTTCAGCGATCCTTGAATATGCATGGCGTCGAATTCATAGGGTTCTCTGATATCCAAGAGCAGGGGGGCTGGGGAAGCATCCAGTCGATCCTTCAGGTCCCATGGCAGGAGTTCTTCGACCTGGGAGAGACATTCCGCTATTAATTCAGCAAAGCGTTTCATAGTCGGCTTAGCTTTATGGGAACGACTCAGCGACTATCAAGTTGATTAAATACGTTTGATAGTCGAGAACAGGCTATTTATCCTGCTTAACTAGCACGTTCTTGGTAGCTCGCAAACCTTGTTCAACGGCAATGACTGCCGCTTCCACGCGGGAATGAATGCCGAGTTTACGTAAGATCGCCTTGACGTGAAGCTTTACGGTGCCATCTGAGATCCCGAGATTACGCGCAATCACCTTATTACTCTGGCCCTCAGCCAGAAGTCCCAGAATCTCAGATTCCCGGGGCGTAAGCTCATCAATTGGACTCGGCTCAGGCTCGAGCGGAGTATCACCCTTAACTGCATGGGCAAGCACCTGGGCAAGATTCGGTGCGACCACGGTTTTGCCCGCCACAATCTCCCGCAACGCGACTACTAGGCCATCCGGCTCCATATCCTTAAGCAAATAGCCTCGTGCCCCATTGCGTAGAGCTTCCACCAAATCCCGCTCGTCGCTGCTGGTTGTCAACATTACGATTGGAGCCAAGAATTTCTCCTGGCGTAGCTGACGTAGTATAGACAGACCATCCATCACCGGCATACGCATATCGAGCAGTAGGACATCAGGTTGTAATTCTTGAGCCAGCCGCAAGCCTTTCTGGCCATCTCCCAAGGAGGCGACGACCTCAATTCCACGATGGCTGAGCAATCCCTCCAAACCCTCTCGAAATAGGGTGTGATCATCAATGATCATAACTCGGAGTTTCATGAGTATCTTAAAGGGTACATGAATCTAGTGGCTGAACTTCCAACGGTAGCTGTTCATCCGTAGGACGACGAAATGTAAGTATAACCTGAACACCCTCGCCGGGCTCGCTTTCAATTCGTAATTCCCCCCCAATCCGACTCGCTCTGTCTTGCATAATACTGAGTCCGACATGCTCCCCCAAGGTTGGCGCAGGTGAATCTTCACTGATTCCCACACCATCATCTTCTACTAGCACCCTGTAGTACTCCTCTTCATCGCGGCGTAATAGCACTCTAACTGTGTGAGCCTCCGCATGCTTACGCACGTTAGCCAAAGCTTCTTGGATGATACGCAGTATTTGTGTCTCGTACTCAGCGGGCAGGGGGTGATCGGGCCACTCCTTCTGCAGAAAGATATGCACACCTTTACAGCTTACCCTGAAACGTTCAACCACCTGCTCAATGGACTGAATTAGCCCTTGCTCGGCTATGGGTGCACGAAAATGGGCGATCAACTCCCTTAATTCCGTGTGTGCTTCATCAACACTGCTTTCTATCAACTCCAGCTCCTGCCAGATCGCCGCTTCGTCCCCCTGGTGCAAGAGTTCATCTAGAACCCTGACCTGGAAACGCACACTGGCCAACGTTTGCGCCAATGAATCGTGCAGCTCATGGGCGATGCACGTACGCTCCTTTATAATAGACAGTCGATGGGCCTGCTCATCGAGACGAGCCTTCTCTATGGCCGTTCCTAAATGCTTGCCGATACTCGTGCAGATTTCCAGCATATCCTCGCGTTGCTGAAAGTTAGCTCTATCCACGATCAAGTTATAGACACCCAACATGCGTGCACGGTATTGCAGCGGCACGACCAGCATGGAAAGTTTTTGGCCTTCAATATACATATCATCCACTTCTTTCCAGCAGGGTAGCAGGGTATCTTCGCATTGCGCTCCGCCCTCCTCCGAAACCTGCCCGCACAGGCAGCTTTCAACGGGTAATAGACGCTCTCTTTCGACCATTTGCGCATCTAATCCTCTGCTGGCAACCAACTTCATCTGACCATCCTTTGTCAACAAGCGTACATCAGCGCCTTGAGCTCCCACCATCTCAGTTAAGGTATGTAGAAACCGGGTGAGCAGATCATTCAGATTCCGTGACACATTAATACTCGTAGCCACATCATATAAGATGCTAAGCGAGCGCGTTTTCTGGGCAATATGCTCCGTATGCCGTTGAAGTTGCTGCTCACAATCACGTGCCAGGGATTGCAACATATCCCCTAATGAGTTGAGATGTGGCATAAGCTCAGCGAATTCCCCCTTTCTGGCGACCGGTATTCTCGCGGATAGATTCCCTCCTCTCATATTAAGTGCCCAAGCATGCAGGTTGAAAATGGGCTTAATGTAATCACGCCACAACGTCCACATGGTTACAATAATAAGCGTCAAACTCAGGCAAAGCAGTACCCCCTGGAATAATTGGAATTGCCTATCAAGTCGCGGAAATACCGTGACGCTTAACAAGCCCAGGAGCACCAGGAGGCCACTGGCTAATAGCAGCAACAGCAGTGCTCGATACTGTGTCAGACCGTTAAGAACGATTTGCAAATAGTGAAGCGGAATACCCCACCAGGAGATAATCTGGGTTGTTTTTCTTTCGCTATCTAAATGAAGCCTAGTCGCCATTGACGCAGATTACCCTGGTTTGCACTCGATTGGTGGATCCACTCGTTTCCCAAAGGACGTATAGTATACTACGCGTCTCAACGAACCGAAAATCCGCATGTTCCCTATAGTAACCTACTGATAATTCATCTATTACCGTAAATCCAATGGAAGTCACTGCAAGGCTGTTCATTTTACCGTGAACGCACACACGCCTTGCCCCGCGATAAATTCATTTCGGCTCGCTTAATTTATTTCGGTCGGAATTGAATTGCTGAGAGTAAACTCGTCGTTGCATCAACGGATATAATCCAGCTAGAATACTCTGCTATTGTAAATTTACATTAATGACCTGCTTCCATGGATCGACAAATGAACCAATCATCTAGTCTGAAGTATATACTCAATTAATAGACTTCATAGCTCAATAAAGAATTACAGAGCGAATATCCATCTCCTTGCTTCACCGCGCATAGTTCGGGAAGCTTTATCCGAAAGGAGTAGCCTATGAGACATTATGAAATCGTATTCCTAGTTCACCCCGACCAAAGCGATCAAGTCCCCGCAATGATTGGACGCTACCAGACAATTATTGAAAACTGCGGAGGCAAGCTGCACCGACTTGAGGACTGGGGGCGTCGGCAACTCGCATACCCCATTAATAAAGTACTTAAAGCGCATTACGTACTCATGAACGCGGAATGCACTCAAGAGGCTTTTGATGAGATCAATAACGCTTTCCGATATAACGATGCGGTTATCCGTAATATGGCTATTAGGAGAAGCAGCGCGATTACTGAACCCTCTCCATTAGCCAGATCAGAGGATGATGCGGAAACCTCCAATATTGATACAGACGATGATGTGCGTCCCGCTCGTCCATCAGACGAAAACGATACGGAGGACGAGGCAACTGAAGCCTACTCTGAGTGATCCCGCTGGAGAATCCTAAGGAATCTACCGAACTGAGGACTGGTCGATTTTTGGGGAGTTGGAATTAGCCAGATTGCCCGATTCGATTCGGCAACGAGCAAGGGCTTTTCGCCTCAAGCGATCAAAAGCCCCTTCTCAAACCCTTGTCCCCTCGCCACGATCAGCTAAGTTCGGTAGACTACCCTGGATTTTTTCGCAAGTTCGCCAAACTCGTCCATCATGCAACTGGAAACCAACTATCTTGCGATAGGATAGACCAAGCTTTCCGGATTTAGTTAGACACCGAATACTAAGATTTAAGGTTTGTTGCCATGTCAAGATATTTTCGTCGCCGGCGCTTTTGCCGCTTTACTGCTGAAGGAATTCAGGAAATTGACTACAAAGATCTTTCCCTTCTGAAGGGTTACATCACCGAGACAGGTAAGATCGTGCCCAGCCGGATCACGGGAACCAAAGCGCGCTATCAGAGGCAACTGTCCACTGCGGTTAAACGCGCGCGCTATTTGGCGCTACTACCTTATAGTGACCAACATTGATCACATGCTCCCCAATCCGAATAGTTCCTACAATGCGTGTGGATGAACTCCTCGCGATCGTCGTTCTAGACTAACCTACAATCGGTTTTAATGAGATCGGCTTTATGTTGAAAGGATGCCAGTTCCCCTGGCGTTCATGAATTCAGCAGCCGATTTAAGCTGATTTTCACCTACAGAACACACGCCTCGCCAAAATCTCTAGGAGAGCACCGTTTCGCTTGCTTATAGGAAACCCGTGACTAAAGTCCTAGCGTAAGCAGCAGATTGATTGGGACAATAGACTAAACTACGGCTTTGGATTTCGATCATCATTTTAGCCCGATCACTTCTTAAATGCGTTATTCACAAGCCGTGAAGCCGTTGGCGTCCTATATAATGACCGGGCGAATGCACGCCATCACAGCCGTGGTGGGCTTCGCTGCATTGGCATTTGTATTCCCTCCATCCACCCTCTTTAGCGGAGCGGCTTTAGCGCTCGTCACACTCCGCTTGGGTGCAGCTCACGGCTTAGTCGTCCTGGGCGGGTCCACCTTGGCGATGCTAATAATTAGTCTGCTGACACTAGGTCAGATGTGGACCGGTTTAGCCTACAGTGTGTCGCAGTGGATGCCATTAATGACATTTGCGCTGATTTTACGCTATACCGTGTCATTGAGCCTAACCCTACAAATTGCAATTGCTTTAGGACTGTTAGTGGTTTTGGGTGTGCATCTGACCCTTCCGGATTCTACGCAATATTGGATGCAGCTGCTCGACCAGTATTTGCGGCCCACTATGATTCAAGCACAGATCCCAGCAACATCCATCGATAGTGCATTTGAGAAATCCGCTCAGCTCATGACGGGTGCTTTTATCTCATCGATGCTTCTGAGCCTTGCGTTGAACTTAATGCTGGCTCGCTGGTGGCAGTCTCTACTTTATAATCCGGGGGGGTTTCGCGATGAGTTCATCGATCTTCGATTAGGGACGACCGCTGGGGTGGTCGCTCTAGGGCTGTTTCTCGCAGCACTGCTTACCGAGAATCATTTGTTTACCGAACTCGCGATGGTCAGCGTAGTCTTGTTCTTTTTACAAGGCGTAGCGATCATTCACAACATCTCCGGTCGAACGAAAAATCCAATTATTTGGTTGGTTGGATTTTACGTCATCTTAATTTTCGCCTTGATCCAGATGGTGGCCGGAGTATGCGCATTAGGGGTCATTGACACCTTTACTAACATACGCGCAAGATTGCAAAAAATACAGCACAAGCTTAAATAGTTAGACGTATCAACCGATGGGCAGGGAGATCAACAAAGGTAGAGGTCATGACTCGGTCTCGTTATGGTTTACAACATCGCACATTTACCTACTAGCGGGGTTGCCGCCTTGAACCAAATCTTGAGCGAGAATTCGTTATGCGCTTTATCTTCTCACAGTTTTTACGAGGCTGAGTAGAATCCGATTCCATTGAACGTAGGACCATCCAACATACACTTCAGGTAAATGCCATGCACATTCTTCTAATGGAAAAAGTCGCAAATTTAGGAAATCTTGGCGATCAAGTACAGGTGCGCGCCGGTTATGCGCGCAACTATTTAATCCCTCAAGGTAAGGCCAAATACGCCACAGCTGAAAATATCGCCGAATTCGAAACCCGTCGAGAGGAGCTGCAAAGAGCCGCTGCAGATACTCTCGCGCTGGCGGAAACCCGGCGCACCAAGCTAGAAGGCAAAGAATTTGCGGTCAGCGCTAAGGCTGGCGGCGAAGGGAAAATATTTGGGTCAATTGGCCCCATCGATATCGTTCAAGCCGTAAAAAATGCTGGAATTGAACTCGAAAAGCGGGAAGTGCGCCTACCCAATGGTCCAATACGTCAAACCGGTGAATATGAAATCGAGCTCCACTTGCATACCGATGTCAATGTGAGGATCAAACTTGTGGTTTTGCCCGAGAAATAAGTTGCACACCGGTCTTGGCCAAGCCTTAAACTGAGGTACATATAGCTCATGGCAACCGTACCGAATTCTTCACAGACACCTACTCAGCGACCGATGAATTCAGGGAAGTTAAAAATTCCTCCCCATTCCCTGGAAGCCGAGCAAGCTGTGTTGGGTGGTTTAATGTTGGACAACGGAACTTGGGACCTGATCGCTGATCGAGTCAATGAGGAAGATTTTTACCTTTATGATCATCGGATTATCTATCGTGCTATCGAGGATTTGGCCGAAAGAAATCAACCCTTTGACGTAGTCACACTTTCCGACCAGCTCGAAAAGCAAAAAGTGTTAAGTGACTCTAGCGTACTGGCTTACTTAGGCACACTCGCCAAGGAAACACCCAGCGCCGCTAACATTCGCGCATATGCGGATATTGTGCGCGAACGTTCGGTACTACGACAATTAATCAGTGTGGGAACCGAGATCAGCGACAGTGCATTCAATCCCGAAGGTAGGGACAGTAAAGCGCTGTTGGACGCCGCTGAGCAGAAAGTGTTCCGGATTGCCGATCAAGGCGTGCGGTATAAGGCAGCGTTTCGGAGCATCAAGTCTTTGCTGAAGAGCACGGTCGAGCACATTGACATGTTGTTCGAAAAGGATGACCCCATTACCGGTCTGGCAAGCGGTTTCAGCGAGTTCGATGAGATGACTTCGGGCTTGCAAGCCGGTGATCTGGTGATCATCGCCGGCCGCCCATCAATGGGTAAAACCAGCTTCGCGATGAACGTCGCCCAATATGCCGCCGTGAAACAACAGGCTCCCGTTGCCGTCTTCAGCATGGAAATGCCGGGTGAACAGCTAGCGATGCGTATGTTATCCTCGCTGGGACGTATCGATCAGCACCGCCTGCGTATAGGCAAACTGGCGGAAGAAGACTGGCCACGGCTGAGTAGCGCGGTCTCCATGTTGACCGATGTCCCGCTGTTTGTGGACGACAGTGCGAGCCTCACACCCACTGAATTGCGGGCCCACGCCCGCCGCTTGAAACGCGAACACGACCTAAAACTGATCGTTATCGATTATCTCCAGCTCATGCAAGTTACGAGCAGAAACGAAAATCGCGCAACCGAGATTTCAGAAATCTCCCGCTCGCTCAAGGGCCTTGCCAAAGAACTCAGCGTTCCAGTGGTTGCCCTATCGCAGCTTAATCGCAGCCTTGAGCAACGGCCAAACAAACGACCCGTGATGTCTGATCTACGCGAATCCGGTGCGATTGAGCAGGATGCCGACCTCATTGTATTTATTTATCGGGACGAGGTGTATCACGAGGACAGTGCGGATAAAGGCACCGCTGAAATCATCATCGCTAAACAACGTAACGGCCCCATCGGGACGACACGTTTAACTTTTCTTGGGCAATATACGAGTTTCGAAAACTTTATTCCCGAGATCTATTCCAACGAAAGTTTTTAAGTGGATCAATTGGCGGTGCGCGTTCAGCTTGCGCCTCGCGGTTAAGCGAGCGATTGGGTAATCTCTGTCACGGAGCGGGCGGGTTAAGGCATCCACCCGGGATAGACACCGTATTGAGGAATTGTTCTGCTGGCCAACCGGCACCCGCGCCCAAAGCTCCGATAGCCAGGCCAACCTCCAGCACGGGCGGATACCCGGGCCCTATTCGCAGGAGAGTTCCAGGCACCACCACGGATTGAACGCTTCTCGGTGGAAGGATTCTGGTGAAAGTAGTGTTGTTCTTCCCCAGCATACTGGTTTTCATATTTCGAGCATGTCCATTCCCATACATTGCCCACCGTAGCATACAGCCCAAAGGGGTTGGCTTCAAAGGCATCCACGGGAGAGGTTTGTTCACCACTCCAAGTGCTGTTGGAGCCGATGCAATTGGCCTTATTTATTCCGATCTCGTTTCCCCACCAATAGTCGGTGTTGGTGCCGGCTCTGGCCACATACTCCCATTCAGCTTCTGTGGGTAAGCGGTAGGTCTCGCCCGTTTGTTGCGTCAGCCAGTTACAATAGGCTAACGCATCCAACCATGAAATATTAATCACGGGACGATTGCCTCGCCCCCAACCATGATCATAGGGTTTCTCCCGACCGGTAAATTCGGCAAACTTATCGTATTCATCGAAACTCAAGGGATAAACACCCATCGCAAACCGTTCCACGGCGACTTCTTGTACCGGACCTTCATTGTCCCATCCGCTACCCCGGATATCCCCCATCAGGAAACGGCCGGTAGAAACCCATATCATGGTTGGCCCCGGGGAGCCATCCTTCAGAACGTCACGAAACACTTCGTGCGACGGATTGCTCTGACCGAGCTTTCCCCCTGATACGAATTGATTGTCCGAGTTGCCCATTTGCCTCTCGCTAATTGTCAATAGAATGGAACCGTAATAGCCACGCACTTCGATGATCCGAGCAATACTCTTGATGAGTATGTGACTGGGATCCTAAGTATAATAATCTCAAGGCCATTTAGCCTGAAAGACGATAATCATATGGCAAATTTATTACATGGGCACTCTCAATTTAAACAAGTTTTTTAACCCGCGAAGTATCGCCGTAATCGGTGTCACGGCTGAGCCGAAGCTCACGGCATCTACCGTGCTTCGAAATCTAACCCAATCAGGGTTTAAGGGTGAAGTGTACCCGATCAATCCACAAATTGAATCAGCGCAGGGTGTACCCTGCTATCCCGAACTGACCAGTCTTCCCGAATGTCCCGATCTGGCAGTAGTATGCACACCTTTGGGAGATTCACCGGCAGCAATAAATGAATGCGGCAAGATAGGCATTCCTGGGGTACTGGTTATTAATCCGGAATTTAGCGAGGATGGACCACGCGACCGACTGATCGAAGCAGAAATCAGCGGCGTTTTATCCAAATACCCCACGATGCGTCTCATTGGACCAAACACCTTGGGCATTATCAGACCCGATATTGGCCTGAATGCTAGCTTTACCCACAGCATGCCAAAACCAGGGTCGCTCGCCTTACTCTCCGAGTCCGGAGCACTCGTCAATGCCATACTGGACCGCGCCGCAGATCAAGGCATCGGTCTATCGCATATCATATCGCTTGGAAATACCCTGGATATCAATTTCGGCGATCTAATCGACTATTTGGGCACCGATTATCACACCCGGGCGATCATTCTCTATGTTGAATCGATCGATCAATCGAGAAGTTTTATGTCCGCCGCCCGGGCATTTGCCAAGATCAAACCCATCGTTGCCTATAAAGCGCGGCAATACACCCACTCCACACCCAAGCTTTCGATGTCACACGTCGCTGCGATGATAAGCGAAGACGCCGTCTACGAAGCGGCGTTTCAAAGGGCTGGAATCGTACGTGCCATGGAGCTAGACGATGTCTTCGAAGTCGCGCAACTCATGGCATGTCATCGATTTCCGCAGGGAGCACGTTTGGCCATTATTTCCAATGCCGGCGCGGCGGCCTTAGTCGCGACGGATGCACTGCTTGCCCATAAAGGAATACCGGCGGAGTTTTCCCAGCAAACGCTGGTCCAGCTACATGAGGCTCTACCCGACTGCGAGATTCACGGCAATTCAGTGGATCTAACCGACCACTCTGAGCCCCAATGGTTTGCCGATGCCACTCAAATCGTACTCGCTGATCGTCAAGTCGATGCGACGCTGGTGATACTCACGCCGCAGGTCAACACGCAACCCACTCAGACGGCGGAATTGCTAGGCGCCCTCGCCAAAAAGGCGCATAAACCCATTATGGCCGCTTGGCTGGGAGGGCCAAAAGTACGCGAGGGTATCCGGGTATTGAATCAAGCTGGACTTCCCACTCATTCTTCTCCTGAGCATGCGGTGAGGGCATTCATGCATCTGGTGACGTATTCCCGCAATCTTAAAATCCTTTACGAAACTCCGCGGGACATTCCGCTCAATTTTCCCCTGGACCGTCGCAAGTCCGGGGAACAAATGGATAGCTTGGTAATGAGTGCGTCGGGCTTCCTGACAGATTTTCAAACCAAACAACTGTTGCAAACCTATGGAATCCCGGTGTGCACAACCCTTGAAGCCTACTCGGCAAGAGAAGCCGCGAAGCAGGCCAGACGCATCCGTACACCGGTCGCCCTTAAGGTGCTCTCCACCCCCCCGGTTACACACAAAACAGAGGCCGGAGGTGTTGCGCTTAATCTTCGCAATGGCCGGGAAATTCGCCGGGCATTTGACTATATATTGGAATCGGTACGCTCGCATCATCCAAATATTCAGGTCAACGGTGTCACGGTTCAACAAATGGTGAACGACCACAACAGCTTCAAAATGATACTCGGCGCTAAAAAAGATCCGACTTTTGGTGCCGTGGTTATGATAGGTATGGGCGGATTGTCCACAGGTATTTATCAAGATCGCGCGCTCGGATTACCCCCCATCAATGAAAGACTCGCCTGGCACATGCTGGAGTCCTTGCGTAGTTGGCCATTATTGCAGGGCTATCGTGGTCAGCCAGGTATCGATGTGGACCGCTTGATTGAAATTCTCATGCGTTTTTCCTATCTCATAGCCGACTATCCCGAGCTTTTGGAGATCAATATCAATCCTCTCATTGCGTCCACTACCGAGGTCATCGCCTTGGACACGATAACGCTTCTAGACGGGCTAACAACCCAGCAAGCCGCTAAACCCTATCATCATTTAGCAATTCGGCCTTATCCCGAAGAATATACACGCCATGCAATGCTCAAAGGTCAGACCAGGGTGACTCTGCGGCCCATCCGTCCGGAGGATGAGCCGATGTGGAGCGAGTTGTTAATCAATGCCTCGGCGGAATCTTTAAAATTTCGCTTCCGCTCGATGCTGAAAAATGTGACGCATGAGATGGCCACGCGCCACTGTTACATCGATTACGAACGGGAAATCACCATTGTTGGAGTAATTACCGTAGAGGGGCGGCCGAAAATCATTGGCGTGGGCAGCTTGTCCACTGTTGGCGATGAAACCATTGCCGAATTCGCGGTGATGGTCGCAGACGCCTGGCAAGGCAAAGGATTGGGTGGATTATTATTGGACTACTGCATCGAGATCGCGACAAACAGGGGGATACGCGAAATTGTTGCAGAAACCGATCCACAAAATCGAAAGATGATCGCCGTATTCCAGACACGCGGATTTAAATCCCAAGTTTGTATCGAGGATGATGTGGTTTATTTGCGCAAGCCCCTCTGAGAACCCTCGCGTTGTGCATCCGCAACGTAACCGGTTCGAGTTAAAAAGCATGCTCAGTCCAATTTTAGTCTCTAATACTACCGGCTACAGGTAACGGTTATTTCGATTTCCGCATTGGATTTTCTAGGGTGGATATGGGAGGCTGGGGCTTGGTGATAATCTTTATCGGCTTGGATTCATTACTCACCGCCAATGCCTGCTGCTTGCGGTTCGAATACTCTTGGCGGATCCGTACGGCGTAGCCGGCCAAGGCACCACCGGCTGTCGATAGCGCGAGTAGGCCGATGGTAAAAAACTGAGTGAAAACCATCAAGGCCCCCATTCCTGCGAGGCCTGCGAATGCCGCTGTCAGCTTCAAACTGGCTTTAGTCTGCGCTCGGCTTTTCTCCTTAACTAACTGTTGATGACCTTGTTTAATAAGTTTGTTTTTCTCTTTTTCGGCCTGAACGCGAATTTTCTCACGCTCCTTCGAAAAATTTTCCTTGGTACGCGCAATAGCATCTTTGCTAGCATGCTGGGTAATCGAAACAAACCAAAAAGCACCGAGTACCCCCAGAGCCAGTGCAAGCAGCGCAAAGAAGTACCACGTCTCCTCCAGTTGCGTTTTAACTGCACCTAAAACCAACAGAGCGGTTGCCGCCTGAATAAGAAGGATACCGAAGAGAAACTTAATTACATTGATAAAGCTGAATCGATTCATCAAGACATGTCCGTTGAATTACCCTAGTTTCGCGCTATTGATCATAAGTCAGGAACGGCTCTTGGCTTCACCCGACAGGGCAGACTCAGAAGCTATTTTAAAACCCCTTAGCTGGCACGATACGGCGTTATAAATCGGTTCGAAATGCTCATTTGCTCCCATGTAAACTGCGCTTTATTTCGAGCCTCCTGCCCTACGCCCCTTTGGGCCAGCAGAGCTGTTCAAAATCGCTCCTGCCGATTTTGTCTCACCGATTGATGCCTTGTATCGCACTCACCTGAGTAAATTTAAAGCAGCTTCTCGAACTTTGAGTCCGCGCACCCCAGTTTGTTTACATACCGATCAAACCAATGGTCTAAACGACTCACATCTAATCGATAACTATAAAGCATAAGCCATTACAATGCAGGCGATTGGCGTTGAGTGGATTCAAATAGAGGCTTGACGATGACGTTGGATGGGTATATTACGCGATCGCGCTTTATCGGGCTGTTTTTGCCGTGGTGCCTATTGTTCTCCTGGCAGCGGACGGCGGATAGGATTGGATGCCTAGGTTGCCTGCTTTTTTTAATTCCTCTGTGGCTAAGCTTGATGCTGGCGGCAAGCGAAATAGCCCTATTTAAGCGCCAAACCTTCATTAATCAGTATCTAAACCCAACCGGGATCCTGACACAATTTTGGAAGCGCCCGACCCTAACCCTGATATGGCAAAGCATCAAGGCTTTGGTTTTCTCCTTGATGCTGCTCGTCAGTGCCGTGTTGTTCGACCCGCTTCAATGGTTGGTACTACTGGCCGATATAGGGGTCATGCTAACGCTGATCGCTTTAATGGCCGGGTGGCTGCGCCGAGAGCTTAAACCACACTGCTTAAAAACACTGACCCTCCATTGGGCCCAATGGATTAATGCGGTGCTGCTGTGGCTGAGTTTCATCCTGATCCTGTTTTTTTCCGCGCATGAGAATTACCTGGGAATGTCTTGGGAGGAAGCCGTCCACTACAGTGCCTCGCGGGTCGTCGTAGCTTGTGATGCACTGGCGGTATTGACCCGCATTAACGCGGTGAGCGAAGCGCTGATGTGGTGGGTGGCACAAAATCACCTCAATGAGCTGCAACACCCCCTGCAAGTACTGATAGCCTGGCTCGCCTTTATCGCCACATACGGTGCGTCGTTTGCGATGGCTTGGGCCTATAGTCGAGCGCTTAGCGGCACGCTTTCCAGGCCTTGGCGGATCGCCTTCTCTGAACTTTCTAATGCTTGATGTTGTCTTCATTGAACACCAATGATTGATCCCGAACACCGCTCATCTAACCCGTCCAGACCTATGCTACGCAGTTGGTTCTGGGGAGGTTTTATCGCGATGATATTGACTGGAGTGCTCATCGCGACATTCGCCACGATCCGTGCTGGGAAGCAATGGATGGCAGCAACGCTGGAACACGCAGCTGAATTACCGAAAAACTGGACCGAAGCCATTCAGGTAACCTTATCCGGTGGGGAAACGGTATTTATCAACGCCACTTCGCTGCCACATATTGAAGCACGAACACAGTCTTGGCTTAATCGCCAGCACCGCCAAGTACAAAAACAATTGGAGGCAACACTAGACCGCGAGACTCAGAGGATATATGAACACGCCTTAAGCAGAGTACCCGCCTTTGCGGATTGGTACTATTCGCTGTGGGGTGAATATACGCGGCTCTTCTACGCGGCGTTCGCAAACTTGCCCGACTATCTTTCCCAACACATTCAACAACAGGTATTTCAACCTGCGGGGACCGCTGAGGCTATTGACGCCTTGACCCATCGCTTGGATACCCGTTTAGCTAAGCAGTTGCGCGATTGTGCTATCGATTTGCACCAGCTATTGACCGATCTGGTCCATTCACAGCGGGTAGCGGAGAAGGAAATCACGCTCGATTTACGTGGGCAGTGGGCACTTGGGAGTCATTTTACGGACCTGCTGCACCACTACGCCGCATTGACCCCGGAAGACCTAGCCCGCCAGGGCGCCGCAACCTCCGCAGGAACAACCGTAGCGGCGGTAACATTGAAAAAGCTCGGTGCCATGACCGTGGCCAAATCTTCCGCAAAACTTGTGGCCACAAAATCTTTGGAAACATTGACTCCCATGGCGGCAAAACTCGGACTCAAGACCATGGCCAAAACCGGCGGTTCGCTCAGTGGCGCCAGCGCTGGCGCGGTCTCCGGTGCCGCACTCTGCACAGCCAGCATCGGCGGCGCACCCCTAGCACCCGGCTGCGCCATGTTGGGCGGAGCGGCCGCGGGCATTGCCACTTGGTTATTAGTGGACAAAGCGGTGCTGGAAACTCAGGAGCTGTTGAATCGTGATGCATTCGAGCATGAGCTGGGGCAGATGTTGGCCGAAATGCGCGACGAATTACGCACCGATCTGGAAGCTCGCTACACCCGTCTGCTTCAGGAAAACTTTAACCGCTTGTGGCCAAACCCGCGCAACTCCGTGAAGCCCATCACCAAAGAGAATCCGCCCAAGAAGAATTTTGTGCCCGCCTGGGCGTCCCAGAGAAATTGACTTACACCAGGGTGCCCTCATTCATGGCGTCTAGGGTGCGTTTGATACGACTCAGCGTTTGGGGTTTGCCTAAGAGTTCCAAAGTCGCATCGATGGACGGTGAGGCCGCGCTTCCTGTGAGTGCGACTCGGAGCGGTTGGGCTACTTTGCCCATATTAAGCTGATGAGCCTTCGCAACCTGCTCTACCACTCCATGGAGTTGGGTACGTTTCCAGTCAGAAATTTCCTTAAACGCACTATACAAGCTTTCCAATACCTTCGCTGCTTCGGGTTTTAAATGCTTGGCTGCCGCTTTACTGTCGTAGTGCTCATAGGATTGGTAGAAAATTCGGCTATCGCTGACCATGTCCCGCAAGGTCTTCGTCCGCTCTTTTTGAACCTCAAACAGCAACTCCAAATCCGGACCCGCAGCGATCGATAACTGTTGTTGCGCAAGGTGCCAAGCGAGCTCTTCGGCGCATTGCGCATAGTGGCTTGCCTGCAGGTAACGCTGATTGACCCATACCAATTTTTCGGGATTAAAAATCGCAGCCGATTGGTTGATATCTTTGATATCGAACAGCCGGATAAGCTCATCGCGGGTAAAAATTTCCTGGTCTCCGTGTGACCAGCCCAGGCGAACTAAGTAGTTCAACAGAGCATCCGGAAGATAACCTTCTTCCCGGTAACGCATCACGCTGACGGCCCCATGCCGTTTGGAGAGTTTCTTGCCATCGGCCCCGAGTATCATTGGAATATGAGCATAATAAGGAGGCTCAACACCCAGTGCGCGAAGCATATTGATTTGCCGCGGCGTGTTATTGAGATGGTCATCGCCCCGAAGGACATGGCTGATGCCCATATCCATATCATCGACAACGACTGCGAAATTATAGGTTGGAAGTCCGTCGGTGCGCAGAATCACCAAGTCGTCGAGTTCGGCATTGTTAAATACGACCCGTCCCCTAACCAGGTCATCGACCACGACCACACCCTCTTGCGGATTTTTAAAACGGACGACGGGTTCTACCCCAGCACGTGCCGGTCCCTGGTAATCGCGGTAACGCCCATCATATCGCGGTTTTTGTTTAAGCCTAAGCTGCTCAGCACGCAAGCTGTCCAGTTCCTCGCGCGTGCAATAACAATAATAGGCTTTATCTTCCTCCAGCAGTTGCTGAATCACTTGCTGATAACGCGCGAGCCTTTGGGTTTGATAATAGGGGCCTTCGTCAAAATCTAAGCCCAACCAGTTTATGCTCTGCAGGATGGCATCGATCGCCGCTTGGGTGGATCTCGCCCGGTCAGTATCCTCGATACGCAAAATAAATTGCCCACCCCAATGACGCGCGGCTAACCACGAATAAAACGCCGTCCGGGCACCACCAATATGCAAATAGCCTGTGGGACTAGGGGCAAAACGCGTGCGTACAGTCTTGGTTTCTGTGGGCATTGAGTTCAAACAGAAAAATAAGGAAGCGATCCGACCTATCGAGCGCTAATCGGATTCAAAGTAGATTAAATTCTCCGGGTCTATCTCGGTGGCCTGCCCTAAACTGATGATGCCTTGCCCCATTAAGGGAAGCTCTTCTCGACGCAAATAGACTTCCCTCCCATCTTGCGTTTTCACAAACGTACCGTTGGTGCTCTGATCGATTAACACAAATTTATTGCGGCGGTATTCAATTACGGCATGGGATCTCGAAGCAAGCAAGGCATCGACGACCAATCCGCATTGACGTCCGCGACCGATAACAAACATCTTCTGGTCTATAGCCACACTCACTTCCTTAGCTCGGTAGCGCAATTTCAGACGGCTAGTCACCAGCTGCTTGGCTAAATCCCGGCTCGAAATGATTGTCGTGACGTCCTGCTGGCCCCATAAGATTTCGAACATCTTGATTTCTTCCTGCTTGCCTTTGACAGCCGCTTCATCGTAAAGCCGGGCGGCCTCGGCTAATGGCGCTGAAAGCTTATCGACCGTTGCCTGAGTCGTCATAATTTGTTTCGCTTTGGCAATTGAAGTCATTCTCGCCGCAAGATTAACCGCGTCGCCGAAGAAATCTCTATCCTGTTCGACGACCTGTCCAGAGTGTAATCCGGTCCTCACCGCCAATTTTGTTACTCCATAGGCTGAATCATTCTCCAAAAATTGATTAATAGCTTGCGCCGCGATCACCGCATCATCCGGCGTCGGGAAATAGCACATGATTTCATCACCAACAGTCTTGACCACCACCCCCGAATGCTTGTTACAGATTTTAGACATCCGGGACAAACACTGCGAAATGATGAATTGAGCCTGCAAATCCCCTAGGGACTCGTAGAGCTTGGTACTCCCCGCAATATCAGAGAACATAATGGTGCATTCAATGGTTTTGTCTATCATTGATGTCGAATCAGACGACTAATTGCGATCGATGCGGTTGGCATTCCAGTGATTTGGCTAAACGTTTGAAAGGTTTCCACTCCAACGTATCGCTATGCAGGATCATTGCCAAGCCGCCGCAGTGACACGCTTCGAATACATCAAGATTGGAATTCTACCGATAGCAACTCAATGAGAACCGAGTATAAATGCGGAGTAAAACCGTCACGTAGCCAGGTGAACTCGTGCAATACGGTCATCGAATGACATGGGAAAATCCAGTTTGATGAGGGTAAAAGATAAAAACTAAAGCTTCAGTAACGCCATTATACCGACGCGAGTAGGTTTACTCCAGATACATAATGCGGCCTCACTTTTTTCTCAATGACCCTGCTGTAAATACACGGGATAGGCCCATTCTAATAGCTGGCCACGCGACCTGATGAGCATAGTTAAGGCTGAGCGCGATACATCTTCGTGGGTTGTGGGTTGCCCAGCGGGCTATGCTAAGCCCTGAGCCCTAATTTCGGCAGGCTCCTAGAACGAAGTTTCGATAGTGATCCAACGCGCCTGAGGCGGTAAACAACGAATGCGTCAGATGGCTTTCCGGCCTTAGTGGGCGCCCCTCCCAGAGATGGGTGCATTATCCTGCAGGTAAGCTTGAAAATCGGCTTTCACATGAGCAGACTCATAAGCCTCACGCGCCGAAATCAATCGGGTATCCAGCAAGTGTCGAATGGCATTATCCATGCTCTGCATACCCGAGGCCCCTCCTGACTGAAGAATATTTTGTAATTGATCCGTTTTGCCTTCTCGGATCACATTGGCCACAGCGGGCGTATTGATGAGAATTTCGATCGCGGCAACCCGGCCGTTACCATCAATTCGACGCAGTAGTTGCTGAGAGATCACACCCCGTAACGAAGTCGAAAGCATGGTACGAATATGGGGTTGCTTTCTGGCGGGAAAGGCATTAATGAGCCGGTCCACCGTACCCGCCGCGCTGTTGGTATGTAAGGTCCCCATCACGAGTATCCCAGTTTCTGCCGCAGTGACCGCCAACCCCATCGTCTCCAGATCGCGCAACTCACCCACCAGGATGACATCGGGATCCTCCCGCAGCGCCGAATGGAGCGCTGCCGCGAAACTGGGAGTGTGCTCTCCCACTTCGCGTTGACTGATTAAGCATTTTTTTCGTTCGTGCACGAATTCTATGGGGTCTTCTATGGTGAGAATATGCCCTCGCTTGCGCGTGTTAATTAAATCAACCATGGCTGCCAGCGTGGTGGATTTACCCGATCCGGTCTTGCCGGTGACTAGGATTAACCCCTGCTTGTGAAGGCACAGATTTGACAATGTTTCGGGCAGGTTCAGTTGTGCGAACGAGGAAACCGACGTGGGGATTGTTCTGAAAACACCCCCCATTCCGCCCAGATGCCTAAAAACATTGACCCGATAACGCGCTCCGTCGGGTTTCACGTAGGCAAAATCGGCATTGTCATTTGCCTCGAAGATCCCCTGAATACGCGGGGGCATAATCTCATATAGAGTATCTCGGGTCTCCTGTGCGGCAAGTGGACGATCATTGACGGAGACAAGATCGCCATGATGTCGTATTCGTGGTGGATCACCTGCGATTAGATGTAAATCTGATCCCGCTTGCACGGCCATAAAATCCAGCAGGTCTTCAATCAATTTCATGCGTTGAATCTCACGATTACCCCATCGTCTGTGGAATGTAGACTGTACTAACCGCAGGCCCGATAACTACTAGAGCGGCTTTCGACGCGCCGCTACATCTCGGGGAGAATTTGAAAATTGCCACAGGTAGCGCTTTGCATCTCAGCTAAATTACGTTTCAGAAGGGATTATTAGAGGGCAATAAGGAAGGATCGGTGACAAAACGTTGGAAGTGCTTCTTGTCATTCGCGTATAGATAGGCATCATCTGGATCTACTTGTTTAGTCTGCACGGCTTCTAATAAGGATTGATCCATGAGCTGCATGCCACGTCCACGCCCGGTTTGCATCTGACTCGGTATCTGGAAAGATTTATCCATTAAGATCAAATTGGAAATCGCATTGGTCATGAGCATGATCTCGACGATCGGCTTACGCCGCCGGCCATCTTGGGTTTTTACCAGAATCTGAGTCACCACGGCATGCAAGTTCTGAGACAGGAATAATTTACCTTGCTCGCGTTGTTCGGCCGGCAACGCGTCGAGCAGCCGGTCGATGGATTTGACTGCGGACGTGGTATGCATTGTCCCGAAGACGAGATGTCCGGTTTCCGCGGCCAGCATCGACATCATGATCGTTTCGGGATCGCGGATTTCCCCTACCAAAATGATATCCGGATCTTCGCGTAGCGCGGCTCTTAGACCGGCCGAAAAACTGTCCATATGAGTGCCCACTTCGCGTTGAATTACCTGGGATTTTTTACTCGGGTGGATAAACTCAATGGGATCTTCCAAGGTGATGATATTGTGTTTCTTGGTTTCGTTGATATAGGCGATCAGAGCCGCCAATGTGGTCGATTTCCCCGTTCCTGTAGAACCGGTAACCAGCACCATGCCCTGCTTAAAATCCGCAAAGGTTTTGATGACCGGCGGCACGCCGAGTCGATCAAAGTGGGGAATTTCCATAGGAATATGTCTCAAGGTTGCGCCGATACCCGAAGCTTTACGGAATAGATTGACGCGATATCGAATGCTCTCCTCGGACATATAGGAAAAATCCAAATCCTGCCCGTTTTTAAATCCATCTATCTGGGAGTTCGTCAGGATTTCAAAGACATAACCCTCCAATTCTGTGTCAACCAAAGGCCGGAATTTGATGGGGATCAGATCGCCCTGCATCCGCAATAATGGCGGCGAACCGACAGCCAGATGAATATCAGAGCAACCTTGTTCCAGGCCAAGCTTTAAAAAGGCATCGATTCTAGGCATAAGGAAATATGAGAGTGTACAGATCAGTGAGCGAAAGATGTCAATCGTTCGCGCAGCTCATCCATGGTTTGAAAGCGTTTTTCGGGATCTGCAGCGATGGTCTTCATGATTACCGCATTTAATGTGTGCGGAAGCTGGGAATTCAGATTGCGGGGGGCTTCGGCTTGACCCTGCACATGTTGATACATGATCGACATGCTATCGCCACCGCTATAAGGTGGTTTTCCGGTAAACATTTCATACATAATGATGCCCAGGCAATAGATATCGGTTCGGGCATCAACCTTGCGCCCCAATACCTGCTCCGGAGACATATAGACGGGCGTCCCGATCAACAATCCGGTTTTAGTCAAGCGGGTTTCCGTTTGGCGGGTGGCAGCCGCCACTCCGAAATCGACAATCTTCAGCAGATCATCTTGATTAATTAACACATTGCCCGGTTTAAGATCCCGGTGCACCACATTGGCGTGATGCGCACTCGCCATACCGGAACAGATCTCTTGAATAAGCTTGACCGCTCGATTTATCTCTAAGGGTTTCCCATCGGCGAGCTCGGACCCAAGCGTGTGGCTTGGAAAATACTCCATTGAAATAGCCGATGATTTTCCAAAGGTGAGCATGTCATAGATCCTGATCACATTGTGATGGGTGATCTTGCGCGCATACCGCAATTCATATACGAAGCGCTTAATCATACTTTCGTCGGAAGCGACATGAGAATTGAGAAACTTCAGGATAATCTGTTCGTTGATCATCAGGTCTTCCACTAGAACCACCGTGCCGAACGCACCTTTTCCAACCTGCCGGATAAATCGATAGCGATTGGCAAGTACGTCATTGGGCTGAAGTTGGGCTGGATCCACCGACTCGGACACTACGGCGCCCACACTTCGGGTTACGGTATCCGGCAATACAAGCGCGCCCATGGGATCATTTTCCGGGATCGGCGATGGCGCCTTTGTTGTTGGAGAATGGCTTCTTATCCTAGAAGAATCATCTTCCTTGGACCTTTCGGGTGATTGATCGGATTTGGTGGGATACTGGGTGCAGATTTTGGAGAGGGCGTCTAAGGCGGCCTCCCGAACCTCTCCCTCCGTAGTCTGGGCCACCTTATTGACCACGGCTTTAACTATCACGGCATTGGGCTCATCGGTCAATCTGCCGAGAGCGTGCAATGCCTCCTTTTGCACCGTTTCCGGGCCGGATTTTAGTTGCCCGATAATCGGCTTAATGGCACTTTTAGCATTGAGCTTCGCCAACGCCTTGATAATTATGACTTCCATTTCGCTATCGGTTTGCTCCTTATTCATCAGCGAAATCAAGACCGGAATCGCTTTGGCATTGCCGAGTGCGGCCAGCCCATCGATGGCCCGTTCCCGCACCCACCAATCGGTATCGCCAACGGCTTTTACCAACACATCGTAGGTGTCCGGATCTTCTGTAGCATTGATAATCTCGATCGCCGAACGCCGAATAAATTCATCATCGTCTTTGATCAGCTCAATCACCGATTCAGCGACTTTTCCACCCCCGATGCGGCCGAGCGCATCTGCTGCGCGGCTGCGCACCCACCAGTCCCGATCCTTGATGGCAAGCAGCAGGTCTTTGATCGCATTCGGATTACCCAAAGCATTAAGCACCTCCACCGCGGCGCGGCGAGCATATTCCGACTCGTCCTGCAAGGGTTCAAGCAAATAATGGACAGTGCGTGGATGATCGAGTTTGATCAGCGCATCGATTGCTTTGCTCTGTATCTTGATATCGGGATCCCTGATGAGCTTGCAAAGTGCGCCAACATCCATTCCGCCCCCCATTTTCGATAAGCCATCCAGCGCTGCCAATCGAACGACTTTATTCCCATCCTGTAACAGACGTTCTAGGGCCTCGTGCACCTGTTCGGATTTAAATTGGGATAGAACCTTAATAATCTCCGCCCGCATTATCGGATCCTTAGCATCGGTCCGATTAATCAATTCGGGCACCAGGGATTCATCGGCGATGTCATCGATGATGCGAAATAACATCGTCAGATCGTTCTGCTGAAGCTTATAGGCATAACGTAACAGTTGCTCAGCGCTTAGGCTTTTCCGGTGGGCATACAACACCTCCAAGACAGCGGGCTTGGAGGCATACGCATTGTCGAACAGACTTAAAAATCGACTGGCATCGATATGTTCGGCATCTTTCAACGCCTTGGCGGCACCGGCGACTACCCTGGAATCCGCGTCGGCCAATCCCTTGAAATAGAGGTCCAGTGTCTTCGCGTTTGCGAGCTTGGTGAGCAGCTTGACAATCAGCTCGGATTGCTCCCGCTGGGCGCCACTTAATCGGGAAAAGATCTTGGGAATCGCCGCTTTGGCAAGGGACGTGAGTTTTTTTATGACCTTTTCGACGGCGGGACTTTCCACATCACCGGCGGTCATCACCTGTCGGATTAAGCGGTCGGCCCGTATTCCGTCAAAGATACCCATAGACAATAACATGGTTAGAAAATTGGTTTTCCGGTGCGCTCCGCTGATTTCAATGTACGATTCCGGCTTTCCAGCCGGGTGCTATTCTCGGACCCTGTTTTATAGCTTAAAGAGCCAAGACCAACAAGAACGCTCAATCAATTAAAGGATGGACTCTGTCGGACAGCTGCCGAAAAGCAAATAAATCAACGGGTTCCTGCACCAGTCGACTCTGTTTGTGGGCACAAGCGAATGCTGAACGGGGGGGTAACTGGTCGATATGCTCAAGTTAAATGGGGTCTAGCTAAGCAGATCAAACGACCCCACCACAAATGAAGTGACCAACTGGAGGGATCTTTTAAAACGGCTCAACTAATACCAAGCGGCAGTCATCTGGAGAACCAAACAGCCGTATAGCCCGGCGATTGCATCGTCCATCATGATCCCCAAGCCTCCGTTCAACCTGCGGTCCGCCCAGCTTACCGGCCAAGGTTTGACAATATCGAAGAATCTGAAGATTAAAAAGCCGGAAATCACCCACACCCATCCCGGCGGAGCCATCATCATGGTTAGCAGATAACCAACGATTTCATCCCAAACAATGCCTTTGGGATCCTTGCTGTTCAATGCGCTCCCAGTCTGCCCACAGATCCTTATGCCAGCGATTAACATGAGCCCGGTGAGCCCAAGATAAACGGTATCCGGTAGGTTTTGCATCCCCAGGTAAAGGGGGATGGCAAGGAGGGTTCCGGCCGTACCGGGCGCTAGAGGTGTTAGCCCAGATCCGAAACCGAAGGCCAACAAGTGAACCGGGTGCGCAAACACAAAACGCATGGTGGCTTTAGGTGCATCCATTTTCTATCCGCTCGGTTGAAAAACGACCAGTTCATTGATGATCACCGGTAACCGATGCGAGCACCGATCCCGACGGCGAACAGAATTTTCAATTAAAGTGGATGTACCCGGTTTGATCCGGGACGTAAGGACGACCATCAGGCTGGCGGATTCTTAACCCGGGTTGGGATTGTATTTGGCCAATTTGGGTTATGCCACACTCCATTCCCATAAAGCCCGAATTAAGTGGCTGAAGTTTATCTCCCGGCACGGTGAATAAAAGCTCGTAGTCATCACCTCCGGTCAATGGCAATCGCCAGTCCGGTTTATCGCCGAACGCCTTTTTAAACGTAGCCGACAAAGGCAATGAAGTAAGCTCGATAACAGCGCCCACGCCGCTAGCTTGCAAGACATGGTTTAAATCACCCGCCAAACCGTCGGAGATATCGATAGCGGCGGTAGCCACATCCAATAAACACTGCGCGGCTTCCACCCGTGGGATTGGATAATTTAACCGAGCCAGGCAGTTAGCTAGGTCCTCTGGATCAAGCGTAATGTTGTTCCGCAATGCCATCAACCCCAAAGCCGCATCTCCCAAGTGGCCAGTAACATAAATGAAATCTCCTGGTCGAGCCCCAGCACGTCTCAGTGCGGCACAACCGGACGTAAATCCCATAGCCGTAATCGTCACGCTCAATGGGCCTCGGGTTAAGTCGCCGCCGATAAGTTCTGCTTCGAAGCGGTTCGCCAGCTCGAATAGTCCCCGAGTGAAGTCTTCTAACCAAAGCTCATCACTGCCTGGCATGGATAATGAGAGCGTAAACCAAGCCGGGGTTGCGCCCATTGCGGCAAGATCGCTTAGATTTACCGCTAAGGCTTTGTGGCCAACGGCTTGCGCCGGGGTCTGAATAGGAAAATGGATACCTTCATTCAAAGTATCCATTGTGATAGCGAGTCGTTGGTCGGGTGGAGGGTGTACTAACGCACCATCATCACCCACTCCCAGGATCACATCAGTGCGCCGGCTCGTTCGATTGAAATACCGTTCGATAATTTGGAACTCGTCCGGCATAGTCCGCTGACGAGGACGAATTGTATCAGGCGGTTGAAATTTCTTGAATGTTCACATCGCGAAGATCCCTCATCACCTTGTCTAGCACTCCGTTGACGAATTTGTAGCTGTGGTAAGCACCGAACTTTTTCGCCAACCTCACAGCCTCATTAATCACCACTTTCTGCGGGATATCATGGCGATATTTCAACTCATAACAGGCAAATCTCAATATAGCCCGCTCCACGGGATCAACTTCGGCTATAAGCCGCTCAAAGTGTGCGCCCAGGTGGGAATCCAACTCGCCGAGACAGGCTGGAACCCGGTGCAATAATTCATGAAAGTAAGGGAAATCGGCCTTGTGCATATTGTCATCTTCCAGAAATTGATGTTCGATTTCCCCAATATCCTGCCCCGTCAGCTGCCATTGATACAACGCTTGCATTACTAGGCGTCTAGACCACTGACGGGCATGATTGAGATTGTGTGCGTATAGTGAAGTCACCGACGGAGGCACCTATGTTATCAAAATGTATACTTTTGTAGCCAATAATGATAACAACATCACGCACCGAGGGCTACAAGAAATCCAGTTTAAAACCTCGGGATTAATTACAGCTGCGACCATAGGCTTAAAGCTAAGAAATCAGGTACGCAATTGACGCATGAGGCTAACCATTTCGATCGCGCTCAGCGCAGCGTCCACGCCTTTGTTTCCAGCCTTAGTGCCAGCGCGTTCGATGGCCTGTTCGATGGTGTCGGTAGTCAATACACCAAACGCCACCGGGATATCAAACTCCAAGGAAACCTTAGCCAGGCCCTTGGCACATTCGCCTGCAACGTAGTCAAAATGCGGGGTTGCGCCTCGAATCACACACCCCAATGCGATCAGCGCATCGCTGGTTCTGTGTTTGGCCACCGTGCTGGCGGCCAACGGCAACTCAAAGGCACCAGGTATACGAATAAGCTCTAGATTCGATGGCTTAGCACCATGGCGTTTCAGGGCATCCACCGCGCCCGAAATCAAATGCTCAACGATAAACCCGTTAAAACGAGTCGCCAGGATGGTAAAGTGGAAGCCTTCGGCTTTCAGCTCACCTTCGATCACGTGAGAATCACTCATGCTCATAATTTGGTCATTCTGATATGGCAAACAATAGTTTTTTTTGCACCAATACGTTTACTATTCGGATACATACTCCACCACCTCCAGACCGAATCCACCTAAACCGTGGAATCGCTGCGGCGCACTCAACAGGCGCATTTTGCCTACAGACAAATCCGCCAGAATCTGGGCACCGATACCTAGAGTTCGCCGGTTCGATGCGTTTTCCCCTTTGCTTTCAACTTCGGCCTTCGGTTTGAAATTATGGCATCCGATGTCCCTGATTAATCCATTAGGGTCGCATGGCATGCGCAGCAATACAATTACCCCAGTGCCTTCTTCCGCTACTCGACGCATCGCATCGAGTAAGGGCCAGCCGCATGCTGGGTTGTTCGAATGCAGCACATCACACAGGGTATTTTCAAGATGTACACGCACCAATACCGGCCTATCGGGTCGAACCTCGCCTTTGACCAAGGCTAGATGAACGCCTTTGCCGGTGATTTCTTCGTAGGCGTAGAGATCAAAGTCTCCAAAATCAGTGGAAAACGGCGATTCAGCCACACGATGAACCGTCTTCTCATGTTCGATTCTATAGCGGATGAGATCCTCAATCGTGCCGATTTTGAGGCCATGTTGCCGCGCGAACAGTTCTAAATCAGAGCGTCTGGCCATAGAACCGTCTTCATTCAAAATCTCTACTATCACCGCGGCAGGCTCAAGATTAGCCAACCGAGCAAGATCGCAACCGGCTTCGGTATGTCCCGCACGGGTTAATACCCCACCCGGAAGAGCCATCACGGGGAATATATGCCCGGGTTGGACAATATCATCCGCAACCGCGTTGGGAGCCACGGCGGTCCGAATTGTGTGGGCGCGATCGTAGGCGGATATACCCGTGGTTACACCCTCCCTGGCTTCTATGGAAAGGGTGAAATTGGTATTTCGGCTATATTCTCCATCGCCGTTACCCACCATCAGGGATAAATTCAATTGCCGGCAACGCTCCCGAGTCAACGTTAAACAGATGAGGCCGCGTCCGTAGCGGGCCATAAAATTGATATCCTCGGGACGCACCATGGAAGCGGCCATCAACAAGTCCCCCTCGTTCTCCCGGTCCTCGTCGTCCACAATGATAACCATCTTCCCTTGGCGGATATCATCAAGAATTTCGGTGATACTGTTAAACAACATCATAAGTACTCAATCACAAGGACTTCATTGAAGACTCTTTGAATATGCCCGCTACTAGGCGATAGAGTTTTCCTGAAGATCATTAGCTCGCCACGACTACGCGGCAAAGTAGATAAACCAGTTTCCCAAATTCCTTTCATTCTTTAAAAAAACCATGGTTTGCCAAAAATTCCCGACTAATGGGTTTCGAACCCGGTACGGCAGCACGATCACCCAGCAATAAACGCTCAAGATAGCGAGCAACTAAATCCACTTCCAAATTTACCCGAGTCCCCTGCCGGTAGTGTTTAATAGTTGTCTCCTGCAAGGTATGGGGGATAATATTGACGGTGAACCGGCAGCCATCGACCTCGTTAACCGTTAAACTAACGCCATCGATGCAGATCGAACCCTTGGCAGCAATATAGCGGGCCAGCGCTTGCGGCGCAGAAATCAAAAAGCGCACCGAACGTCCTGACTCTCGGCGTTCAACGATCAAACCAACACCATCCACATGCCCGGCTACGAGGTGCCCTCCTAAAAGCGATGACGGCGTCAAGGATGTTTCCAGATTGACCTCCTGCCCCACCCGCTTCTCATCGAAGGTTGAACACGCTAACGTTTCAGCCGAGACATCTACTCCAAATCCCCTATCCCGCAAGGCGGTGACCGTCAAACAGACTCCGCTCACCGCAATACTGTCGCCGATATGGATTCGCGCCAGATCCAGTCCGCCGCTATCCAGTTCAATACATCGGTCCAGATCAGAAGATTCAATGGCTCTAATCTTGCCGATTGTTTGTATCAGTCCGGTAAACATCAGATGATCGTTAGGTTGCTAACCGAATGGATTCCGCGGGAGCTACGGTGATGCGTAAATCCTCACCCACCATCCGAACCCCTCGTATTTTCAGCGGGAAGCGGTCCGCCATGGTCTGCACTCGGGGTAAATGCGCTAACCCCCGAGCCTCATCGCCCATGAGATGTGGGGCCATATAAATAATCATCTCATCAACCAAGCTTTGTTCGAGTAGCGCTCCACCGAGGACCGAACCTGCCTCCACCTGGACCTCATTGATCTCGCGGTCCACCAATACACGCATCACTTCAAGCAGATTGACGCCGCTTTGCGCGCGCTGTACACACACTACTTCCGCCCCCACTGACTCCAACTGCCGACGTTTCGCTACATCGTCTATAGCCGTGATGATTAGCACCGCTCCCGAAAGGTTGAACAGCTTCGCGGTTACAGGCACGCTTAAATTCGTATCTAAAATCACCCGCAAGGGTTGACGTACGTTCTCCGTGTCGATTAGAAGTTCGCTTACGCTCAAGCGCACATTCAGTGAGGGATCATCTGCGATCACTGTGGCACTGCTCGTGAGAATCGCGGAACTGCCCGCGCGAAGCAACTGAACATCGCGGCGCGCATGCTGTCCGCTAATCCACTGACTCTCGCCGTCGGCCATCGCGGTTCTACCATCTAGACTCATGGCGGCTTTCAACCTCACCCAGGGTCTATTACGACGCATGCGGCTGATAAATCCTAGATTGATAGCCTCGGCCTGCGCAGTCATTATCCCGCGTTCCACTTGAATCCCAGCCTGTTCTAAAATCCGAAACCCCTGGCCCGCAACGCTTGGATTAGGATCCTCCATCGCGGCTACAACCCGAGACACGCCCGCCGCGATCAAAGCTTCGGTGCATGGCGGTGTGCGCCCGTGATGACAACACGGCTCCAAGCTAACATAGGCTGTCGCGCCTTTGGCATCAGGTCCTGCCTCACGCAGAGCGTTGATCTCGGCATGCGGGGCGCCTGCTCTAAGATGATAACCCTCTCCGATCACCTGGCCAGATTTGGTTAGCACGCAGCCCACGCGTGGATTGGGATGCGCAGTATACCAGCCGCGGCGCGCCAACTGGAGAGCGCGGGCCATTTGCACAAAATCATCTGAGCAAGCCATCCGATCAGGTTATTCTCAAGGTGGTTTAAAGCAAAAAAACGCTGAGAATTAAACGCTAGGCAACACTAGCGAAACGGGAACTCAACCCTCCCGGAATTCACGTACGCTCAGACACTTGCTAGGCTAGGCGGGATAGACACAAGTTAATTTAACGCTCTTCAGATTTTATAGCGCTATCGTTCGGTTCGTCGCCGATTAAAGATAGCTGGCTTCTCAACATCTCCGGCGTCAGGTCTTTTTCCAATCTTTCGATCAGATCCCGGAAAGCTTGAACATCTTCAAAACTGCGGTAAACAGAGGCAAATCGCACATAGGCTACCTGATCCAAACCCCGCAGCTCCTGCATCACCCATTCGCCGATTCGACGCGACCCAACTTCCCGGTCACCGCTGGTCAGTGCACGGTGTTTGACCCGATGAATCGCTTCTTCCACACTTTCCGTCTCTACGGGACGCCTTTCTAATGCCCGAAGCATCCCCAAGCGTAATTTATCTTCGTCAAAAGGTTCGCGGCGGCCGTCCTGTTTAACTACTCGAGGCAGGCTAAGTTCCGCCTCCTCGTAGGTCGTAAACCGTTCATGGCAAGCCAGGCATTCACGTCGGCGGCGGATCTGATCCCCGTCACGGGCTAAACGAGAATCGATGACCCGGGTGGTGTGATCGTTACAAAATGGACAGCGCATGAGCTTCAGCCACAGGGGACAATCGACGATCTCGCGCCGTATTTCGCACGCTCACTCAACCTAGCTCAAGCGACCGCCGACGGTCTCAATAGCAGATTTTCATAGACAGGGAATCTCCCGCAGAGTTCCAGCACCTTTCGTTTAATCTGTAAGATCATCCCTTCATTTTCCAGATCATCGATGATGTCACACATCCAGTTTGCCAGTTCACGAGCCTCGTTCTCGGTAAAACCACGGGTGGTGATTGCGGGCGTTCCCACCCGGATACCACTGGTAATAAAGGGGGACATCGGATCATTGGGTACCGCATTTTTATTGACGGTGATATTAGCCCGGCCGAGCGCTGCATCCACTGCTTTTCCGGTCAGACCTTTTTCGATGAAATCAACCAGGAATAAGTGGTTGTCGGTTCCCCCAGAGACGACCTTGTAACCCCGTTGCTTGAACCGCTCCACCATGACCCGGGCATTGTGGACAACGCATTCTTGATAAGTTTTAAACTCCGGTTGCAGCGCCTCTTTAAAGGCTACCGCCTTGGCGGCGATTACATGCATGAGTGGGCCACCCTGACTGCCCGGAAAAACCATCGAATTCAGTTTTTTCTCGATCTCTGGATTGGCCTTGGCTAGAATGATTCCGCCACGAGGACCGCGTAGAGTTTTATGGGTGGTGGAGGTGGTCACATCGGCGATCTGCACGGGATTAGGATAAACACCTGCAGCCACGAGGCCGGCGACGTGAGCCATGTCAACAAATAACAACGCACCTACTGCATCGGCAATCTCGCGAAACCGTTGCCAATCAACGACTCTCGAATAGGCCGAAAAACCCGCCACGATCATTTTAGGCTGGTGCGTTTTGGCCAATACTTCGACTTGATCGTAATCGATCTCTCCGGTATCAGGGTTTAGACCGTATTGGATTGCGTGGAAGAGCTTACCCGAAAAATTGACCTTAGAGCCGTGGGTCAAATGGCCGCCGTCCGCCAAACTCATGCCCAGAATGGTATCGTGGGGCTGCAATAAAGCCAAATAGACCGCCGCATTGGCTTGCGAGCCCGAGTGAGGCTGCACATTGGCGTAGTCCGCTCCAAACAGTTGTTTCACCCGGTCGATAGCAAGCTGTTCTGCGATATCCACATACTCGCACCCCCCGTAGTAGCGTTTTGCGGGATAACCCTCGGCATACTTATTGGTCAACACACTGCCCTGAGCTTCCAGCACTCGGGGACTGGCGTAGTTTTCTGAAGCTATGAGTTCGATATGTTCCTCCTGGCGACGAATTTCAGCTTCAATGGCCTGCGATAACTCTGGATCAAATTCGGCAATTGTCATTCGTCTTGAGAACATAGCTCCTCCGGGCCCTAAGCATTGTGGTTGAAAACCAGAATTATACCGGAATCTTCGGGCCTTTCTCACGGAATTCTACGAATTGCCCCCAATCGAACGACCATCAATCGGGGAATCGCTATCAAGAGAGGAGGAGTTTTAAAACAGAATGAATGACACGAGCCTGCTAGCCCCGGCTATGAACACAGTGATCTGTTCCTCGGGAGATGGTGCCTCACGCGAGCGCCTCTACAACCGCGATCCAACCCGCCACCACATTATTTAAATTATAACCGCCCCCGCCTAGAGCGATTAATTTCCCCTGGCAGTGCTCATCGGCAAGTGCACGCAGTCGGCGCGCCGCATGCGCATGGGCCAGCGAAGAATAACGCAAGTCGGTAATCGGATCCCCGGCGAGGCTATCCGCGCCGCATTGCAATACGATAAATTCTGGCGGATGCTGTTGTAAGTGTGCCTCAACCCGGTTCCACGCTTCCATAAACTGGCTGTCATCGGCACCCGGCTGCATGGGAATATTGAGCTTGGTCCCTCGGGCTTCATCCTTTCCTGTTTCATGAACAAAACCCGTGCCCGGGTAAAGCGTGCGCCCGTCTTGGTGTAGATCCGCGATAATCACCCGCGGATCCGTCTCAAAGGCATAAAACACCCCATCCCCGTGATGGGCATCGATATCCACATAGGCAACTCGCTTGAGTTTAAAATCCTGCAACAAGGTCTCGATGATCACGCCGCAATCGTTGAACACGCAAAACCCCGAGGCGCTATCCCGCGCCGCATGGTGTAGCCCAGCGATGGGGATGAATGCTCGCTTGATCTCACCGGTCATTACTCTCGCGGTCGCATGCAAACCACTGCCCACCACATGAGCCGCCGCCTCGTAGACGCCTTTGAACGCGGGAGTATCCCCGTAATCAAGATAGCCATATCCTGTTTTGGATCTTTCCTTCACCAATTCCACATACCTATGCGAATGAAATTTCTCTATCTCGGCCTGACTCGCTTGCACCGGAGCATGCCGGCCCGCTCGCTCACTCCAGGACTGGCGGCTCAGAGCTCTACTAAACGCGTCATGGCGCTTGGGACCGTAGGGATGGTCATCGCCAAAATTATAACTGGCCAGTGCCGCGCCTAAATACACACACACCTCGGGTTTATCTGCCATGATCTGGTCCACCTGTTCATCCAACGGTAATATTCAAGCATAACTCAGATCATCGAGCTTTAGCCACATCCCTTAGCCCGTAAAGGGTTATCGGTGGTAACAGCGCAAACTGTGTAACCTGCGGCAAGATATGTGATAGGGACAAATAGCCTGGGCTTGTTACAATATAGATTTCCTCCTCACCCCAGAAATAATCCATGAGCGACTACATTTACTCGATGAGCGGTGTGGGCAAAGTTGTACCGCCCAACAAAGAAATATTGCGCAATATCTCCCTGAATTTTTTTCCCGGCGCCAAAATCGGCGTACTGGGCTACAACGGCGCGGGGAAATCCACCTTACTCAGAATTATGGCCGGCGAGGATAAGGACTATCATGGCGAAGCCCGCCCTCAACCCGGCATTCGAATCGGCCACCTCCCCCAGGAGCCTCAGCTCGATCCCCATTTGGACGTGCGGGGCAATATCGAACTCGGCGTCCGTGAGACCAAAGATCTAATCAACCGATTCAACGCCATCAGCCTGAAATTCGCCGATCCCATGAGCGACGATGAAATGCAAACACTGCTCAATGAACAAGCCACACTCCAGGATGCGATCGACGCCGCCGGAGCCTGGGACCTGGAACGCAAATTGGAGGTCGCCGCCGATGCGCTGCGTCTTCCGCCTTGGGACGCGGACATTGGCCGTCTTTCCGGTGGGGAACGTCGCCGTGTCGCCTTGTGCCGGATATTACTCTCTAACCCGGACATGCTCATTCTGGACGAACCCACGAACCACTTGGACGCCGAATCCGTCGCCTGGCTGGAGCGTTACTTACAAGAGTTCCCCGGCACCGTGCTTGCAGTAACCCATGACCGCTACTTTCTCGATAACGTGGCCGGTTGGATTCTCGAGTTGGACCGGGGCCAGGGCATTCCCTGGCAAGGCAATTATTCTTCGTGGCTCGAGCAGAAAGAACAACGCCTCGAAATCGAACAAAAACAGGAAGCCGCCCGCATCAAGACGATGAAAGCCGAACTGGAATGGGTTCGCACCAACCCCAAAGGGCGGCAGGCCAAAAGCAAGGCACGCCTGAAGCGTTTCGAAGAACTCAGTTCCCAGGACTATCAGAAACGCTCGGAAACCAATGAAATTTATATTCCCCCTGGACCCAGACTAGGCGATTTGGTGATTGAGGGCACGCGGCTCTCCAAGCGTTTCGGCGAGCAACTGCTGTTCGAACAACTGAATTTTAATCTACCCCGTGGCGGCCTAGTCGGCGTGATAGGAGCCAACGGCGCCGGCAAGACCACCCTGTTCCGCATTCTGGTGGGTGATGAATCGGCGGACAGCGGAGCGATCAAGGTCGGCGACAGTGTAAAGATCGGCTATGTTGACCAAGGGCGGGACAACCTTAACAATAGCAAAACCGTCTGGGAAGAAATCTCCGACGGTCTGGATATGATCACCGTAGGCAGTTATCAAATCCCTTCGCGAGCCTATGTGGGCCGGTTTAATTTCAAAGGCTCCGATCAACAAAAACGTATCGCCCAATTGTCCGGCGGCGAACGCAACCGGGTGCACCTTGCCAAGCTGTTGAAAAGTGGTGGAAACCTGCTGCTGCTCGATGAGCCCACCAACGACCTGGACGTGGAAACCCTGCGTGCATTGGAAGAAGCTCTGCTCAACTTCCCGGGCTGCGCCGTGGTCATTTCACACGACCGCTGGTTTCTAGACCGGATCGCTACCCATATCCTGGCGTTCGAGGGGGATAGTCGCGTGGTCTGGTTCGAAGGCAATTACAGCGAGTACGAAAAAGACTATCGCAAACGAACCGGCCATCAGGCGGATCAACCCCATCGGATCAAGTATCGAAAACTGGCGAATTGATCTTTGGAACGCTGCCGCCAAAAAATAAATCTCACTCCTACTCCGTAACCGATACGCTCGCGGGTCAAAGAAGTGATCGTTGAAACCGAATGAAACCGCTCACCGCCCGGCAAACTGAACTCCTGGAATTCATCCGCGACAACCTGAATACTCAGGGGCTGCCACCGACGATCGCGGAGATCGCAGCCGCCATGGGCATACACTCTCCCAATGGGGTTCGAGATCATTTGAGGGCGTTGGCCCGCAAAGGCGTGATCGAATTGTTTCCCAATCGCTCGCGCGGCATTCGATTGATTCAAGAAGAGCGCAGACCGCCTAGCCTGCCCATTGTCGGCCGGGTGGCCGCAGGAAGCCCGATTCTAGCAGCACCGCACATTGAGGGCCATTGCCAGCTTGGCCCAGCCTTATTCCACCCACCTGCGCATTACTTGCTGCGAGTCCAGGGCATGAGCATGCGCGATGCCGGCATCTTAGAGGGTGATCTGCTTGCGGTCCATCGAACACCCGAGGCGGGTGATGGCCGCATCGTGGTTGCCCGTATAGAAGATGAGGTGACGGTTAAACGCCTGCGGTTAAACGGCCATAGCGCTTATTTAGAACCCGCGAATCCGGACTACGCCCCAATCGAGATCGATCTGCGCTCGATCCAATTATGTATCGAAGGCCTAGGGGTTGGGGTAATTCGAAATCGGAATTTGTAAGCCATATTCTCTGGCAGTTGCCATTCAAGCGGCTGGACCAAAGAATCAAAGCCACTTTGCAGCGGTTAATCGGCAATCCGTTGGCGTAAACCGGCAGCAAGCTCCAAATAACCTGTCTCGCTCGGATCGATAAAACCATGGCGTATCAGAAAATCAATGATCACCAAATTGCAATTAAGTTTGAACTCTTCGGATTTGCGCACCACTTCGGCGACTCGTTCCACCGGCCATAGAACAAAGTCATCTACCTCGCCATCCATACACTGGGGTTTAAAATCCGAGGGTAGCTCAAGATCATAACAATAAATGATGTCGGGTTTGAGTCCCTGCTCGGTTTCGGCGCAATAGGTCACCACACCGGTGGCCACCGCCTGTGAGGCCAGCGCAGGGGGAATGGCCGCTTCTTCCCAACACTCCTTCGCAAGATTTTCTCGTAGGCTAATACCCTGGGGTAGACCGCCGGCTACCATATTATCGAGTTTCCCCGGTGCGTTCCATTTCGTGAGCGCCCTGCGTCCTAACCACATTTCGATGTGTTCTCCATTGCGGATATAGCCATTCAGATGCTGTCCGAAGGCGCGCAAACCAAAATACGGCGCGGCCGCGCGATCCACCACGAATAGCGCGCGCTCCCGATCCGAACCCGTCACGGGATACCACTCGCCATGACGACGGTGAATGAGCCCTTGATTTAGCAATTCACTTAGCACCCCATTCACCGCAGCGGTGCGTGCCTCAAATGAGCAAAGCTCCTCTGCCAAGTTCACCACAGCCGAAGAGACCTTGAAAACCGCTGGCCAGCCGCCAAGACGCTCGGCCAGTTCGTGCTTAATCCAGCCCACTTGAGTATCGTTTACCCGGAATGCCCGAAAGTGATTGAGATCGTAGTGATTGCAGGCATCGATTCGATCTTGATAACTCATTTCTTCATCTACCAGTCCAGCTGTTGGTGAAACAATCCGCTAGTGTAGCGTTGCTATTTGCTAGAATGCCTACAAGCCCCACGCGACCCTTCAAGTTGCGTGTTGCTTTTGATCCAACAAGAATCGGCGGACGGCAGTATCATTTTTCTGGAGAATAGAGTCAATGACGCTCATTACGTGGACAGAAGAGCAATTCGGCACCCATATTTCTGAAATCGATGATCAGCATCAGCGGCTATTTCAACTTCTTGATGCCTTGCATGAAACCTTGGCCAAAGACGAACCTAATGAAATCGGCAAGCAACTGGACGCCTTCGTCGATTTAGTGGTGCAGCATTTTCAAACCGAAGAACACCTGATGCGGGAAAACGATTATCCCGAAATGGCAACCCATAAGGCTGAGCATGACGAGCTGCTGAAAATGTGTGCAGAACTTTTACAAGGATTTCATGAACAAGACGAAAAGCTTTCACAGGCTTCGACGGTGTTCATCAAGGAATGGTTGATGGAGCATGTCCCCAACTTCGACAAAGCTTATGGGTCTTATTTAAACCGAGTACCGCCTAATACCCCGGAATCCACAGCGATGAATGAATCCAAAAAATGAGGCCGGAACAGAACGAGCCGGCATCGCCTTGTGTGAAAGTGTGTGAAATGGACGATAACACCGGATTATGCAAGGGATGCTGGCGCACACTTGACGAGATCGCGTGCTGGTCGTCCTTCAGCAACACCGAGAAACACTCGGTGTTGAAATTGATCGAGCAGCGAAAATACACTAAGTACGATCAGACTTAGACGAATGTAAGCCTCTCAAGACAGTTTGAAGGAACATAGAGTATTGGAATCCGAATGCAATCAGCCAGGAAAGATCGTAGCAGGAATTGGATGAAATGAGAGTAAAAGCGGTGAGGTTAATGGCTGATCGCCTGAATACGACGCTCTCAGAACAAATCCGGTGCGATCCGGCACATAAATCTCGATGCACCGCTTCGCAGGATCCACGATCCAATATTCCCGGACTCCATAACGGGCATACAGCACGCGCTTGTAACCACGGTCCCGATCCTCAGTACCGGGTGAAAGGATTTCTACCACAAGATCCGGTGCACCACAAACCTCCTGCTCGGTGATGATTGCCAGTCTGTCTTTACTACCAGGACAAGATCGGCTGCACGACCTCACGCTCGTCTCCACTGCCCAAAACCACATCGACTGGGGCATCAAGAACTTCCCCGAAATCAAACTGACGGCAATACTCAATCAACTGGTATTCCAGATTTCGAGATACTCGTTGGTGGTTTACGCCGGGAGCGGGGATCCTTAACAATGCGCCATTGAGCAGTTCATACCGTTTCTCCATGGACTCAGGCAAGCTCTTGTACTCCTGGTAGCGAAAACGGACATGGGGATTGGGAGTGTTCATTTCAGATCTAAGATCAATCGCATTACTCGAATTGTAGCAATAGCGCGAGAACATAGTAAAACTATCTACTCAGGTGGAAAACATACCGCCATCCAGGTGCTTCAGCTCACATCACACAAAAATCGCCTTAAGTCAGAACCTTCGAACAAACAATCAGCGCTCGTTATAGCCGAGCACGTTATTGGACATTCCCACCTCCATCCGTTTCATCCAGTCTATTGTCGCTCGAAGCACAAACGAGCCGTTGAATCACAGCCATATGTCGTTTTTCATTAGCAAAGGCCACAAACGCAAAAATTAAAATAATCAGCGTCAGAACCAAACACATCAGCACCACAACGGGCAGCAGACCGGCCATCAGGGACAGATTCGATGCTACGATCGATTGACTCTTCAACCCCGAAAGTACAAAAAAGGGATTGGCCAGAAGCGGCCTGAACAAGAACAACCAGATACCGAGACCCATCAGGAGACATACCAGCGTTCCCCCAACAAACGGCCAAGTTCTAATAAATTTAGATCGTCTTGCCAGAAATTCTTGATCTTTTTCGGTGAGCATCACGAGAACTGAAGCAATTATTCGTCCAAAGGACTTCTCATGGTCGTTTCAGAACATGACGATATGCGGAGACCAGTGCATTGAGGTCTGGTACTTATTTCCTGGAGAGGCTCGCTGTACAACCGTTTGCTGAGTCGAGAGCTCTCCGTCTTCCCGCTCACTCAGATCTCTGGGATGGAGCTTGTTATGAAACCAGGTGAACCGCTAAATCCAATCTCAATAAGCTTGTTTGGTTCCAATGATGTAATGATGTACCAAGATCGCCGCCTTGACTTCTTCTCAAAACGGCTAGCACATAGTGACTCCATTCATTTTCATTCTCAATCGAATGGATGCTCCCACTTGTATCGTTTTCTCTAGCCCGAGTCAATCCACGGGAAAAACGCAAACTTTCCTGCTGAAAAGACTGAAAGTTTCCGTGTTGTATATAGCACTCAGTAGGAGATTCTATTTTAACTGGTATCAGTAACCCTTCGAAATAGCACTATAATAACCTTTCGAATATACGATTATTGAACTATGCTCAATGGAGAAAGACGGAAATTTTCCGTGTTACAAAACGGAAAATTTCCAGCTATTCAATGTTGAACTAAACCGCATCCCTGCGGTAGCTCGCTCCGATATCTCCCTTCGGTAATCGATTCGTCCACACTCTTTAAGGACCGCTGTTGGTCTTTAACAGAGGAGAGGGACGATGACCCCATTACGACAACAGATGATCGATGCCATGCAACTGCGTGGCGTTTCGGTTCGCACGCACAAGAGCTATCTGGCCGCCGTTTATGACCTGGCCCGGTATACCCATCGGGCGCCTGATCAACTCGGCATTGATGAGATTCAGGCCTACTTTCTGTATCTCGTCAAGGAGCGAAACCTGTCCGGCGCCAGCTGCCGCCTGTATCTGAATGCCCTCCGATTTTTCGGCCTGTACAATTGAAATAGGCTGGCCTTGAGCAGGGCAAATCGCGTATAACGTGAGAAATTAAGTGTTAAAGACATTGCACGAGGGTGAGCTATGGTCAAGAACCTTAGGTTGCGGATCAAGGTGGAGTTTGAAGAGACGGAGGCGGAGCCGTCGGAGGAGCGCAGCCCCGAAGAGCAGCGTGATGGGTCGTTGAGTCTGGTGTTACCGGCGGCCGATGAGCTGAACATCTCGGCGCTGGACCGGGCGGCGCTGGATGTGTCGTTCCCGGCGCTACGAGAGGCGTTGTCACGGCATTTGGCCGAGGCGGGTAAAAAAAACTCCAGTGCCAAGCCCAGGAACTGAAGGCGGGGCTGGAGGTACGGGAACAGTCGGGCAGCTATCAGGTAGAAGGGGAAGTGGGGCGGTTTGACTTTGGGCTGTACGAGGCGGTGGACGCGGCGGGGGAAGTGGTGTGTCTGGGCGAGGCGTATTTTCCCAAGCGTCGAGCGCGGGAGTGGCACAAGACGGAAGGGTTTCGCGAAGAGGCGTTGTGTTTGGAGGCGAGCCAGCGCAGTTACCGTGCCAATGCGGGGCATCTGAACCGGTATCGGCGTCAGTGGCAGGAAGGCACGCCCGTGACGACACTGCAGGATAACGCGCAAAAGGAAGGAGCGCGGGTGCTCGATTTTCTTGAACGGCACAGTCAGTCGGTGTTGCAGGCGCACGGGTTCGATGGGCCGGGCCAACCGAACGAGGTGGCGCTAGCGCCCGTGAAGGCGGGCGCGGATCGGCGTTTGGAGGCGGGCAAGGTGGAGAAGGAGTTAACGGCGGTGTGTCAGGAGATGGTGAAGCGGGGGTTTTCGCCGGCTGAGATCGCCGCTGTGCGCCGCCAGGGCGCTGAAGCGGTTTACGAAGACCCGGCCCATTGTGCGAATGTGTTCATTGACGACGTGGACGTGAAGAAACAAAAGCCCCATCGCAGGCGCGCAACGACACCGACGACGGAAGCCTTCGCCACCTCGGAAGGGATCGACTCCACGGAGGCGGACGTCCCGGACAGTAGCTCGTCGGCCGTGGCGAGCGGCTCGGGCAAATCCCGCCCCAAAGTGGCCAATACCGTGGCGCGTATCGAGCAGGGCTCGAAGCGCTTTACCCTCAGCGGCAGCGGTCTCGGGCAAGTGCTGCGGTTCGTGTTGGCGTTTTTGCTCCATAACCACCTACTCAGCGGGCGGCTTCATGTGTTCACCGATGGCTATAAAAGTCTGCAACAGACGATCGTGGCTTGCTTTGCCTGGCATCCGCGGCTATGGTTGGTGCTGGATTGGTATCACCTGGTCAAGAAATTCAAAGAAGACCTAAGCCGTGCCTGTCGTGGTCGTACCCTCCGTAACCAGCATCTCCATCCCCTGGTACGCTTCCTGTGGTACGGGATGGTGACCGAAGCCCGCCAGTATCTGGAGATGATCCCCGCTGAGGATCTGAAAGATAGAGCCTCGATTGAGCGGCTCGAGAACTATCTCGAGCGCAACAAGGGTTCGATTCCTTGCTATGCACTCAGAGGTCGGCTTGGCTTACCCAACGGCAGTAGCCGCGTCGAGAGCGCCAACAACGAGGTCACCGCCCGTCGCCAAAAGCGCAATGGCACGAGTTGGTCCAAGGTCGGCTCGCATGCCCTGACCGCTTTGAGTGTATTGGTCTGTAATCGCTGTCAGGGTATCTGGGTCCGGAAACACACGATCCCATTGCAGTTTGTCGACAAGGCGGCTTGATGCCGAGCAGGAAGGTACCCCCTAGTACATAAATTCAATTGGTAAGAAGGGTGCTCCTCACCGATTATCCTAGGCGATAAACTAATAGGCTCCAGTGTGTCACGAACGGGGAGTGCGGGTGTGATGATCGATCTAGACCAGGTCCTTCGTGATGTCGATGATTTCAACGCCGAGTTCGAACCGCGGTGGAAGGAACAGCAACTCCTTCAGGCCCGCCAGGTCAAGCGGTGCAGAGAGTCGAAGTCGGCCGCTGAGTGAAAGTGATGACGATTATCATAGCCTTTCACAGAGTTCCAACTCATCGGTCTTTTCAAGGATTTTGATCTCTGACTGATGGTCAGATCAAACATTCTGCACTGGGCCTTTCCAGATTGGAGTCGGCTACAACCGCTTGGTGGAGTTAATGCCGCTTGGGTGCTTATTCCCCTGTGGAGCCATCTTTATAGCTGTCGAATGGTGTGTTAGTGCATCAGCTTTATCGACTCGACGCCGATCATCGTCTGTTATCCCGAAACGGGCCCACTGGCACGAGTCGTTGTGCGGACTGAGGCTGCGACGGGGCAACAACTGTGTGGGTTCGGTTGGATGAGCTTCAAGTTGCATCGGATCATCAACGACGAAGGTGGAGCTGTTGTCGAGTGAAGCTCACCCAGGAGGACAACGTTGATGACCCAACCGTCTGTGCCGGATATGACGCGTGACCTGTTCGGTAAACTGTTTCGGCGAGAAGACATTTCCCGAGAAACTATTTTCGAAGTCGCCGTTCGGGCCGGGGCGGTAAAAACACCATCACCAGAGCTGAAAAAAACCACTAAAACATAAAAATCTTAATCTTTAATGGACAAAAGCCGCTCGCACGCAAACGCGCGCTCATCGAAACGGTCAACGATCAACTTACTAACATAATTACACCGAGCATACCCGCTATTTGAAGCGTTTTCAATTTCATGGTCAACTTGATCGCCGGTCTTATCGCCTACACCGATCAGGACAAACAGCTTCTCCCTCGACCTTCGCGTCACCTCGGCCGATCAGCTGCCAATCCTTGTGTAAGTTACGTCGAAC
>CAVSWL010000033.1:0-177130 GCA_963731655.1 uncultured Gammaproteobacteria bacterium
ATATATTAAACCGGAACGTTCCATTATTCCTTTGCAAAGAGCGACTAAATTGGCCTAAAGCCGCGAGCTCTATAGCCGTTTAGGCCACGTATTGTACGAATTAGAACGATGGCCAGAGGCTGCCCACGTGTGGGAACTTGCGCTGAAAAATAAAGATCAAACGCAACCCGTGGTGAACGCTCTATTACTGGGCGTGGCTGCTTATCGCATAGATGATAAAACAACGCTCATTAAACGCTCTGCGGAAAGCGCAACGCCACCCTTCGACTCGGCACCACGCCGATTTGTGGCTTCGGAGCCTAAGTCTAGAGAACCACTACAAACATGCGGCGAGCTATGTTTGCTTCTCTAATTGTTCGAGAGCTCTAAAACGTAAAAATCGGGATAAGCTCTAGATCGTAGTCCTCGATAGCACTTTCTGGTATCGCTCGATGACGAATTGAGATGCCGGCTTGATGCACAGTTTCCGAATCTTTGGAGACTAATGGGTGCCAGTCGGGAAGATCCAAACCTTTTAGGAGTAGTCGATACGCACACGTGTCAGGCAACCATTTAAAGGCTTGCACATTTTCAACAGAAAGTTTCACGCATTCATCTACACGTTTATGGCGGTGCACATAGTCTTGGCAGCGGCAGGTAGCAATATCCAACATTAGACATGCAAAGTGCGTATAGCATATCTCTGCGGTGTCTCTATCCTCAAATTTGCACAAGCAACACTGTCCACAACCATCACACAACATTTCCCATTCTTGTGGAGTTAATTCGCAAAGCGATTTAGTTTTCCAAAATTGAGACTCAATCATATCACTATATCCCCTAATGACGATTTTGCAGTCAGTAGCTTTGAAGTTTTAATATCTGCACAACCAGCACAAAATATATACACTGCAACAGAAAACATTACTCTCCAGTGCATAAAGTATCTGTCAAAATCGATTCGGATCTATGAGATACGGCATTTTCGATAAAAACGGCGCGTGGCTAATGTCACTCCCAGTGAGTTAAGCTATATGGGTAAATTACAGGCAGAATGTGGTGAGTAACACGAACCGCTGATCGCGACAGATGCGCTTCGCTATGTTTAGCTCATCGTCAAGTCCCAGAAGGTTTTCGGGAACTGATGCCCAGGATCGAAGTTATGTAACAATTGGAATTATCTCCTCTAGCGATACTAAAATCACCAATCAAAACAGATACGGTTTTATGAGTAGCTCTCTAAGGGACATAAATAATGTCACTTAGAGCTATATATTTCACAAGCACAATTAAAAGAGTCTGATACTCCCCATTTTAAACCGAGTGACCTCCGGCCGTACTGCGATCATCTAAGCTATTTAGAGGATTATTTTAAATGCGGATGTATTTTAGTATTACAGTACTATTACTCCCCATAAATAACCGTTCTATCTCATACCTTAAAATCCATCTTTTGTTTCCATATAAAAGCATCCACCTAGCCCAATGCGTATGTATTTTTCTGTTTGTAATACTTTAATTTCCCACTATTGAATAAATATAGCACAAGAAATAGCAACTATTTAGATTTTACAATTTTTGACAATTGCTAAGACTTCGATCTTAGATTCACTACGAGTGAAGCCTGGTAAACGGGTAGTGCTAAACAGGTAATGCTGGCGCTCTTGAGAAATTATAGTGACAGATAAAATATTTGATGGCGCCGATATGCTTTTTCAGCTCTTTAAAAAAAGAGGTGCTTGCGCTTTTCGGTATGTACTACAAAATCGACCAAGTTGCGTAGACTCGCATGGCATATATTTTTCTTAAAAACTATTTGCAGCGAGCATAAACATCACGGTCATCGTGTTCGAAACTAGTACGCCAGCTGGCCATATCCGCATCTAAATATTGTCGGTTGACACCGGGATTGATGTTTATCTCGGTTGCTTACGTTAGTATAGGTTATCCAAACACAAAACAGATCAACTCCAAAGAATAGATATGCGCCTCACGCCCCATGGCGGTCCCTCCACGCTTTTTGGATTCTGGTGAGATACTAAGAGCATGTCGCGTATCTGGTTCCGAATTAAGCAGTTTAGACCCCTACCCAATTGCAAGTTAAAGTAGTTACACTAGAAGCTGGAGGATTGCAGCGAAACTCCTGAAATACGTATCTTCACACGCAGGAATCGAACATGTTGTCATATACACTTATCATCGGTAATAAAAACTATTCTTCTTGGTCATTGAGGCCTTGGCTATGGATGAAACAAGCGGGTATCGATTTCAAAGAAAAACGCGTGGCGCTATATACGGAAGACTCAGATCAACAATTAGCTCCCTATTTTTCTAATGGTAAAGTACCGGTGTTAGTGGATGACGATCTCACGGTATGGGATTCGCTCGCAATCCTCGAATTTCTTGCAGACAAGTATCCCGAGAAAAATGGCTGGCCCAGTGAACGCCGAGCCAGAGCGGTAGCCCGCTCGGTCTGCTCCGAGATGCACTCGAGCTTTACCGCATTGCGCAATGAGTTACCCATGAATTGCAAAGCGCAATTCGAAGGTTTGAGCTTCTCTATCGAGGCGGAAAAAGACATCCAAAGAGTGAAAGCGATATGGAAGTATTGCAAAGCCCAATATGGAAACGAAGGCCCTTGGCTATTCGGTGATTTCTGTATTGCGGACGCCATGTTTGCCCCCGTTGCCTTGCGTTTTATAAGCTACAACGTACCACTGAGCGATCCAGAAAAAGCCTATGTGCAAGCCATCGCTCAGAACCCATTTATTGTCGACTGGATGGAATCCGGAAAACGGGAAACAGAAATTATTGAAGCGGCTGAAATTAAATTCCCCGCATTCAAATAATAAGTGTAATTCTGTTAAATTACTAATATTCACAGAGCGCAGGATTAGGTCTTGTTTTGCAATACACCCAGCGATTCGAGCTTGCAGGCGGGATGTATCCCTTAGATTTTCTGCGATGATCGTTAGGAGGCAAGCTATTGAAGTCCAGCGGATGGCAGCCGTTAATCGATCCAAGAGCAAGCAGAAACTCGCTAAATCTGCAAAGATAATGTACAACATAAAACTGAACTCTGGATGCTGTGTTCTATTGATAGCTGCCCCATTTCTAAAAATAACTTATCCTCTGATGGATCAGTTCTTTCCCAACCACGATAATAACGCATGGTAGCAACCACCCCCTCTCCCATCATACAACTTCGCGCGGTAAGCAAGCAGTTTAAGCAGCAACAGGCGGTGGATAGCCTGGATCTGGAGATTCAAGCCGGTCTCTGTTTCGGCTTTCTAGGCCCAAACGGGGCGGGGAAAACGACAACTTTACGCATGTTGATGGGCTTGACACCGGTTTCTTCGGGCAGCATCAGCGTCTTTGGCATACCGGTCGATCGCAACGCTGGGGCGGTGCGTGCCCGGGTTGGTATCGTGCCCCAAGCGAATAATCTGGATCCTGATTTCTCAGTGGAGGAAAATCTGTATATTTATGCGTCCTATTTCGGACAGAAACGCGCCGTGACCCAAGCCCGCATCGATGCGTTGCTTGAGTTTGTAGCGCTGCAGGATCGGCGGACCGCCAAGACGGACACCCTTTCCGGTGGGATGCAGCGGCGACTCGTCATCGCGCGTGCACTGATCAACGAGCCGGAAATGGTAGTGCTCGATGAACCCACCACCGGTCTGGATCCACAAGCCCGGCACGTAATTTGGGCCAGATTGGCCGAGTTAAAGGCCCAGGGAAAAACCCTGCTGCTGACGACGCATTATATGGAGGAAGCCGAGCGTCTGTGCGATGAACTAGTGATCATGGACCAGGGGCGCGTATTGGACCAGGGCAGTCCTCGCCAATTGATCGAACGCCATGTGGAGCCCGAAGTCATCGAGCTGCGCGGTGAACAAGCCGAACGCGCACTACATATTGTGAATGAGGAAGATTGCCGGCTGGAGCGCATGGGAACCAGTGTCTATTGCTATGTCTACGAGCCAGCCCATCTGCTGACGCGACTCAGAAATGAACATAATTTGACATTGATTCATCGGCCCAGCGGTCTGGAAGACGTATTTCTCAGATTGACCGGCCGTGAACTGCGCGATTGATGATGAAGCTTTGGAAATTGCCCGCGATTCGCAGGCGTGCGCTCGCTGTGTGGTGGCGCAATGTATTGGTTTGGCGCAAACTGATCGGCCCGGCGATAGTGATGAATTTCGGTGAACCCGCGCTGTACCTGTTGGGGTTGGGATACGGGCTTGGTCATTTTGTCGGAGAGATGGGTGGCGTACCCTACTTGACCTTTCTTGCCTCCGGAATCGTGGCGTCCTCGGCCATGACCACCGCCAGTTTTGAAGGCATGTACTCGGTCTATACGCGTATGGTGCCGCAACGCACCTACGAAGCCATACTCGCCACACCGCTGGAAGTGGACGATATTCTCGCCGGCGAAATGCTGTGGTGCGCGACGAAAAGCGTATTCAGCGGCACGGCGATATTGGCTGTTGCGGCGGCGATTGGCGTAGTTCAGAGCTGGCAGGCGCTGTGGACTGTTCCCGTGATCTTTTTAACCGGCCTGTGTTTCGCCGGACCCGCCATGATGATGAGCGCCGTTTCCTCCGGTTACGATTTCTTCAATTATTATTTTGTCCTGATCATCACGCCGATGTTTATTGTCAGCGGTATTTTTTATCCAATCGATACTCTACCCGTGGTAATGCAGAAAGTCGTGCAAGTGCTGCCGCTAAATCATGCCGTTCAACTCACCCGGCCACTGATCGTCGGCTCGGCAATACACGGTGTATTCACCCATCTGGCAGTCCTGGCACTCTACGCACTACTGGGTTACTACGTCGCCGTCGTGCTGGTCCGCAAACGGTTAGGGTAGAAGAACTTGCGGATAATACGCTCGCCTTATCGGCTACTCTGAAAGCCGTAGTCGAAACAGGGCATTCGCCCCGCTATCGCTACTGAAGTACAAGGCGCCATCGCCGTCCACAGCCACCCCGACGGGACGCGCCCACCGTTCCCCGTCTGGAAGCTGAAACCCGTTGATCAGGTCATCTACACGTTGCGCCGCGCCCTCGCTGAAACGCACTGCCACGATTTTTGGGGCACGCCGTGTTGACTTATCTCCGAATATCCCACCGGATGGGCGGGTAGCCCACGAGCCGTGCAAGGCAACAACCGCATCGCCGCTAAGCTTTGGATCCGCCGTGTCTTGAGGCATGAAAGCGACCGCCATCGGTGCGTTGCGGGCAGGGAACGTGGCTGTGGGGACCGGTACGTCCTGCAACGGTCGCGGCGGCTGGCTGCCAATGCAGAGATCTCGATGCAGGCGTTCGTCGTCATACTGAAACCAAGGCATCCCGTGAAACGAGCCGGGGTCGAGCCGCGCAAAATATTCCGGCGGTTGATCATAACCCAGATGATCGGGTCCATTGTTGCTCGCGTAGAGCACACCGGTTGAAGGGTCCCAGTCAAATCCGACGGGATTGATACGCAAGTGGCTGCGTTCCGGCCGAAGCGGTCTGCACCAGCAGACCAACGATGATTATCCAAGTCAGCGCACACGAAGCTCTCTTGGTCATGGGCCTTCCTTATCTTTTGATCGACCACTTAGATTATGACGGTTCGAGTGGGCACCGTGCAAATAAGGGACACAATGCGAGTTTGCCCCTAGTGAATGCTGGTGGTGCTGCGACGCACACACCGTAGAAAAAGCTCATGAAGCCAACGCGGGAGTCAAGCAGGAGAGCTGGGAGGATATTCCGAGTCTAAGAAGTTTTAATGAGTATCTGAGTACTGCAGGTTGGATCGATCACGAGTTAGAGAATATTCTAAAGGCTCAGTCGCGATGACCAGGATGGGCGGAAGCTGTCCTAACGTTTCATCGATTCGAAAAATTCCTGGTTGGTTTTGGAATTTACCAATCGGCCTAACATGAAATCCATGGCCTCCACTTCGTCCATCGAATGCAGGAACTTGCGCAACACCCACATCTTCTGCAATTCATCCGGATCGGTTAGCAATTCCTCTCTACGTGTACCCGATCGATTAATGTTAATCGCGGGAAATACACGCTTCTCGGCGATACGCCGATCAAGATGGATCTCACAATTGCCGGTGCCTTTAAATTCTTCGTAAATGACTTCGTCCATCTTAGAGCCGGTATCAATGAGTGCGGTGGCCATAATGGTCAGGCTACCTCCTTCTTCGATATTGCGGGCCGCACCGAAAAATCGTTTGGGACGTTGCAAAGCGTTAGCATCGACTCCGCCTGTCAATACTTTGCCTGAAGAAGGAACCACTGTGTTGTAAGCTCGCGCCAGACGGGTGATGGAATCCAACAAAATCACCACGTCCAGCTTATGCTCTACCAAACGTTTCGCCTTCTCGATCACCATCTCGGCGACCTGAACGTGGCGGCTGGCGGGCTCATCAAAGGTACTCGAAATCACTTCGCCCTGTACCATGCGATCCATTTCCGTCACTTCTTCCGGGCGCTCATCAATCAATAGCACAATCAGATAGCACTCGGGCTGATTGGCCGTAATGCTCTGAGAGATATTCTGCAGCATCAGGGTTTTACCAGCTTTGGGCGGCGATACGATCAAACCGCGTTGTCCCTTGCCAATAGGGGCCACGATATCAATGATGCGGGCGGTGATATCCTCCGTACTGCCATTACCGCGTTCAAGCTTAATCCGTTGATCCGCGTGCAAGGGAGTCAGATTTTCGAAGAGCACCTTGGTTTTGGCGCTATCCGGAGTATCGAAGTTGATTTGATCGACTTTGAGCATTGCAAAGTAACGCTCTCCGTCTTTAGGCGGTCGAATTTTACCCGCTACGGTATCCCCGGTTCGCAATCCAAAACGTCGAATCTGGCTCGGTGAGACATAGATATCATCAGGTCCTGCAAGATAGGAGCTGTCTCCAGAACGTAAGAAGCCAAATCCATCCTGTAAAATCTCTAAGACACCATCTCCGAAAATATCATCACCATTTTTAGCATGTGCTTTTAGAATTGCGAAAATAATATCCTGCTTGCGCGAACGCGCCATACCATCGATGCCGATGCTTTGAGCAAGAATGACAAGTTCTGAGGCGGGTTTAGTTTTAAGTTCAGTAAGATTCATGACACAAATTTCGATTTTGGAGGAGACGGTAATCAGGCGGGGAAGTCCGCTCTAATACGCAGTTTGCTGGCTACAGTGTGTGTATCAATATTTGATGGATTTATTGAACTACCAGGTCGTTAAATTCTGAATGGTTATGCTCCAATCGGTCATTGACCCTGAATACAAAATCACCGGTCAGGAGAGGAAACGATGAACACGGCTCAGGCTTGCCACACGGGTGGTGCCGGCACGACTCAGAACCTATTGAATTAACTAACTAAGACCATTCTTAAATCTGAATGGGTGACATTTATTGTATGTATTAGCGCAGTATTACTAAGTAATCGAAAGGATAAACTGAAGATCAATAGCCGTCTGTACCTGAGTGCAATCCACCAAAAAGAGTGTGCGGCACTTTGCTTATACTCAGTACCTCGGGTAGTCCGCTGGCTCATACAATATCAGCACTCCTAAGGAATGCCTAGCATGTTCTACTACGACCCCCGACTTTTTCAAGAGCGTGCATTCAAGCACTCCGGTACGTGAAAATGAGACAAGAAAGCCTCGGCTATAGCCGGTAGATTGGTAAAAGTTCAAAAAATAAACTATGTTGAGTCGTTCGCTCCAACCCTATTTAGCTGCAATGTCATTCATTATCGGAGCATTCTTTCTAGATGCCAAAACCTGCATGATAGACCTGAGTAACATTCTTTTCCCGGATAAACAATCACCTAGATATGCATCTATAATTAACTGATGATAAAGTCAGAAGGCGGTGCCTCGCTCACCTCCACCTCTAACAGGTTGTGGAAGCTTCTCACTACTCTGGGAATAGAGTCTTTGGGTAACGATACAGCCTCTCACTTTAGGATTTGCCCAACCCATAGAAATAGGATGAGCACATCATCAAAATACCTGATCAAAAAAGCGAGACCGTTAGGGTACCCACAGCGTGCGGCAGCAAATCAACTTATTCACGAGAGTTTGGGTATAGGATGTATTCTCACAACCGGGCTATATGCCTAATATTTATTATGTGGACTATGCTAACGCATCCGCGGCGGGACAATACTTGTTTTTATATTAATAGCACTAAAATATCAAACCGTCTACCCTTTTTGACGACAGAGCGGGTTTATTTTCAGATACTTTTATCGATAAACGCGGTCAGCTGTGCTTTCGATAGCGCCCCGACTTTGGTAGCTTCTACATCACCGTCTTTGAAAATCATCAATGTTGGGATACCGCGGATGCCGTATTTAGGCGGAGTAGAGGGATTATCGTCGATATTGAGTTTAGCAATCTTTAATTTGCCCTGGTATTCACCCGCGATCTCCTTCAAAATGGGCTCTATCATTTTACATGGGCCGCACCATTCCGCCCAGTAATCCACTAGTACCGGAGTCGTGGACTGAAGGACCTCTTCTTCAAAACTATCATCTGTTACATGACAAATGTTTTCGCTCACCGTAGCAACCTCCGCATTGAAACTTAAAAAACTTTGAGGGATCCAATATTAATAACGCTTTTTTTGTTTTTCAATTTATGCCTGAACTTAACCGCGAATCCCCACCTCTCCCTCTGCTCTTTCAAAAAGCACTAGAGGCGTTGGTTTCCAGCTCGCTTTTCACGCATACTCTGTTCGGCACACGTATCGCAGCCCAGTAGTGCATTTTAGCAACTGGAACAACTAATTTGCGCTACCAATAATGCGTCATTAACATCGAGTTTGGTCGGAAACGTTCTAATGCAGTATTAATCCACTTCACTCAATCCATTGGTTTACGCCATGCTATTTTGCGGTTTCGCGATGGCTCAAAAACTGCTCATTAGCTGATACTGAATGATAGAGTGGATTACCCATGGCTTAACCGATATCTGCCAAGCTAATAAAATCGAACTTTTGCATTCAGCTTACCCCATTGGCTTAGGCAAGTCTATGGTCCGCCGATTTATCGCTGACACAGCTATTAGAGGGTTTTTTAATCGATGACCTCCCAATTACTATCAGATATACCTTTCACTCAATTTCCACTGCCAGAACGGCTCCAACAAGCTATAGAAGAAACAGGATATAACAAGTGCACTCTGATTCAGGCGCAGGCGCTACCCCTGGCGTTGGGTGGGCGTGACGTCGCCGGACAAGCGCAGACCGGCACGGGGAAAACCATAGCATTTTTGGTTGCGTTGTATGCTCAGATAGAAAAAACGCCAGCATCGGCCAAGCGTACGCCACAGCAACCTAGAGCCCTCATCATCGCCCCTACGCGGGAACTAGCGATGCAGATCCATAACGAGGCCCAGCAACTCGGAAAATACCTGCCTTTCAAACTCGTTTTGGTCTATGGGGGTTTAGATTACAAAAAACAAGCCAAGCAATTTGAATTAGGAGCGGACATTCTCATTGGAACGCCAGGGCGCATTATAGACTATTACAAACAGAGCCTATTCGACCTTAAATCCATTCAAGTCGTCGTATTAGACGAAGCGGACCGCATGTTCGATCTCGGCTTTATCAAAGACATCCGTTACCTTCTTAAGCGACTACCCAAGCCTGAAAATAGGCTCAGTATGCTCTTCTCGGCTACATTGTCTTTCCGTGTGATGGAGTTAGCCTATGAGCATATGAACAATCCTCAGTTGGTTAAAATAGAGACAGATAAAATCACGGCGGATAAGGTTCGACAGCTCGTGTACTATCCGGCTAATATGGAAAAGATCCCATTGCTGCTGGGATTACTGCAACAACACAATCCCCAACGTACCATGATATTCGTCAACACTAAGCACACCGGAGAGAAACTCTCGGGTGATTTAATGGCAAATGACTATAAAACCGCACTGTTATCCGGTGACGTGCCGCAACGCAAGCGGCAACGATTACTTAAGGGGTTCCAGAACGGTGAGTACCCCATTCTAGTCGCAACTGACGTCGCTTCACGAGGGCTGCATATTGCCGCAGTCAGTCATGTGATTAATTTTGATCTACCACAATCCGTAGAAGACTATGTGCACCGGATTGGGCGCACAGCACGCGTAGGTCTGGACGGCGATGCCATCAGCTTTGCTTGTGAGGACTATGCGATTCACCTGCCTGAAATCGAAGACTATATAGGCTACAAAATTCCCCATGAGAAGGTCACCGCCGATTTATTGGTTACCTCAAAAAGTCTAATGAATAAACGCAAAGGTCGGAAACGATCGAATCCGAAACCAACACGAACTCGACACCAAAAGTCGCGCCCGCACGATGGCAGCCATCCGCAGACCGCAAACCAATAACATTGCAACTCCCCGTGGCTTGTGATTGTGCCTAAACTCACTGGGTCACCGTAGTGCAATGGCGATGCACCAAACGCTTTCCGCTAGGTAACCGGCTGATTTGTTCAACCTCTGCAAAGAACTTTTTAAAATCCTCATCGCACGCCTTCAACAGACTGAGGAAATCAGCCACGCCGCCCTGATATATCGCTACGGCAGCGAGTTTGGCGTTATTGATGGGTTCAGCAAACCACCGGTCGTAATTCAGGCTCTCCCCCGAAGTTTCTCTTAGGTGTTGATAGTCATGGCGCATCGATTCGATGATGGCTGATTTTTCTTCCCGCCGGATCGAGTCATTGGAATGGCTAGCATAGACCGCAGCCAACCGCTGACGAGCGGTTTTGACCAGCGTAAAAAACGCTAACTTTCGCCGTAGGCCATCCTCGAAAGCGGCACGCTGTTCCGGCGTGCCATGCCGCTGTAACCAGCGACGGGTACCCGCTTCCTGAACCGCCACGGCAAAAGATTCATTAAATGCGGTATCGCCTTGAACATAGACCCGTTGATGCGCCAGCTCATGAAAAATGATACCCGCCAGCGCGGCTTCGCCCCTTAGAATCATCGTATTGAGCACCGGATCATCGAACCAGCCCAAAGTGGAGTAGGCGCTCGCTCCAACGATGTAAACATCCATGCCCGCTTGGCGCAAGCCATTGGCAAATTCCTCGGCCTTCTGTTTTACAAAGTAGCCCCGATAGGGAACACAGCCAGCGATGGGGAAACACCACGTCTGCGGCTCTAGGGAGAACTCATCAGCGGCGTACACCGCCCAGGTAGCGTACGGACGGCCAAGATCGACATAGCTGCGGTAACTCCCATTATCGGGTAACGCCAGATCCGTGCTAGCAAAATTACGGATCTCGCTGGCCAGCTTGAGTTGTTGCAATAGCCTTGGCTCGGTATGCGTATCCTTTAATAGAATGTCGATCGGCTGGCGCCGTGACATCAAATCCCAATGGCCTTGTACGGCTTGGCGATAATAGGCAAGCTGGCTACATGCGGTAAACCAGGGCAGCATCGTTAAGCAAAAAAAGGTCGTGATACTTCGCGCGATCATGGTCGCTTGTATGACTAGCTGAAAATCCGCGTGGTTACCTAGCTATCCCCCCGCGAGACTCGTCGGGCAGAGCAGTAGCGAATCCTTAATGCTAACATATCACGATGAAATTCTATTTGGTCGGAGGCGCGGTCCGCGACAGATTGTTAGGCTTCCCGGTGAAGGAACGGGATTGGGTTGTCGTGGGTGCAACACCCGAACAAATGATAGCCGGGGGTTACAAACTGATCGGCAAAGACTTTCCCGTATTTTTGCATCCAGCGACCCATGAAGAATACGCCCTAGCCCGCACCGAACGGAAATCAGCGCCCGGTTACCGTGGATTCACGGTCCATGCCGACCCTGCCGTGACCTTGGAAGAGGATCTGGGGCGGCGCGATCTGACGATTAACGCGTTGGCCGAAGATCAACACGGCACACTGATTGACTATTATGGCGGCCGTAACGATCTGCAGCGTAGAATCCTGAGGCACGTTTCACCCGCCTTTGTCGAAGATCCCGTCCGCGTGCTGAGGGTCGCGCGGTTTGCGGCCCGTTACCAACATTTGGGCTTTCGGGTAGCCCACGAAACACTGCGATTAATGACCGAAATGGTCACCCGCAAGGAAGTCGATGCCCTGGTACCGGAACGAGTCTGGCAAGAACTGGTCAAGGCGCTAGGAGAAACCACGCCCAGTGCGTTTTTCACGGTGTTGAATCAATGCGGCGCACTCGCCGTTATATTTCCAGAACTGGAGCGGTTGCGGGGCATCCCTCAACCCCCACAGTATCATCCCGAAGCCGACGCTTGGCTCCACACCCTTATGGCGCTCGATCAGGCCGTTTGCTTAAGTGATGAGGCTAAGGTGCGTTTCGCCGTGCTCACCCACGATCTCGGCAAAGGGACCACCCCGGCTACCGATTGGCCCCATCATCAAGGTCACGAACTTCGCGGTGTGGAGCAGGTCCACTCCCTGTGCCGACGTCTCAAATCCCCTACGGCATATCGGGAACTGGCGCTACTCGTAGCCCGATACCACTGCAAATGTCATCGAGCCCTAGAAATGCGTCCCGCAAGCGTATTGAGATTACTCCAGGACCTAGATGCCTTCCGCCGGCCACAGCGGTTTGAGCAGTTTCTGCTGGCTTGCGAAGCCGACGCTAGAGGCCGAAAAGGACGCCAACAGCAAAGCTACCCGCAAGCAGAGCGATTAAGGCTTGCGCGTGTCGCGGCATTGCGAGTCGATCCTGCAACGCTTATCGCATTAGGATTGTCCGGCCAAAGTCTCGCCGCTGCCCTGCGCGAGCGGCGAATTCAAGCAATCAAACAACAGTAGAAGACCCATGCCCACAAATCCAGAGAGACGATTAAAGCCGAAAACGCAAATCGCGTAATGCAAAGCCTCTCAAAGGTTCATGAAAGGCTTTACCCAACGCCATGACTTGAAAGCGTTCCCCCATTTCCGAGGGCATGGTCAACCGTTTGATCTGCTGGGAATACCTCAATCGCTGTGTTTCATCTTCGAGCGCCGCGAATATTTCATCCACCCCACTGGCCAATAAAAAATGGGCTTGAGTGGTATAACCTAACAAATTCAAACCAGCCGCCTCGCCGGCTTCAGCCACGGCGGTAAAATCTACATTGGCGCTAATGTCCTGCAAGCCGGGATAAAAAAAAGGGTCGCTGTGCGCCCGGTGCCGATAATGGCACAACAGTGTCCCTTGGGCGCGCTCGGGCTGATAGTATTCGCGTCGCGGATAGCCATAGTCGATCAATAGGATTACGGCCTGACTCAGGGAATCCGCTAACGTGCGCATCCAAGCTCCTAGCCGCCAATTGAGCTCTGAACAATAGCCCGGGCTCAAAACCTCGGGCAACTGGTCCTGCAGACCTCTGACCATGGCTGTCAGCTCAGCATCCGCCGGCTGATCCCGCCATCCCAACCGGCCATCGGCATCGATACCCACTCTGCGCTCCAGAACGATTTGCCTGCTCAGGCAGAAACACCGCACCGGCATGGCGTCGAGCACCTCATTGGCCAATACCACGCCGCGAAAGCCGGGTTCAGGCATGGAATCCAACCAAGTGATCAGAGGAAACAGGTGCGCCACCCGCGCTTGCAGGATCTTGGCTTGGCGCTGACGAAGCTCAGCGCTTAACTCCAGAATGTAGTAGCGCTGGGGTAAATGTCCCAACTGTTCCAGGGTTTCGAGCAGTTCGGCTGCCAGGATCCCCGACCCCGCACCGAACTCCAAGATACTGCCGCCTTGTAGCTCTCTCAATATAGGGACACATTGGCGCGCAATACATTGGGCAAAGATCGCCGAGATCTGCGGCGCTGTCACAAAATCACCGGCTGCGCCGAACTTTATTCCGCCTGCAGAGTAGTAGCCGAATCCCGGCTGATAGAGAGCAAGCTCCATGAAACGATCGAAACCAATGCTCGCCATATCTTCGGCCGCACGGATCTCGGCCTGGATGATCTCCGTAAGCGCTTGGCTATGCGCTTTGGCGGACGCCTCAGGTTCCGGCAATTCTAGCATCGATGCTGGTAGGTTTAGCATGTAAAAATAGTAACAAAGCGGTTATGTTGAGCACTTATGTTAAAGTATTGCGCTCGATGTTGTTTGGGGGGACACACACCCTCAACCCCAGGTGTGCGCCGCACGCCGATTGATCAATCTTGGATCCCAAATAAAAAGCAAGCAACCACAGCGCATGAAGCTTACACCCCATTCTCTGGCCGGGAAAACCGCCCTGATTACCGGGTCCGCGCGGCGTATTGGCGCCGCGTTGGCCCAGGCGTTGCACCACGCTGGAATGAATATCGTCGTGCACTACCGCAGCTCCGCTTCCGAAGCCCAGCAGCTGTGCGACCAACTTAACTATCAACGCGCGGATTCAGCCTTTCCGATAACGGCTGATTTACTGAATCTTAATAGCCTGCAAACTCTTGTGCTTCATGCGCAGCATGTTTGGCGCCGGCTGGATGTGTTGATCAACAACGCCTCAAGCTTTTATCCCACGCCTGTGGGGACCATCACCGAACAGCATTGGGACGAGCTCATGGGAACCAACCTCAAGGCTCCTCTATTTCTATGCCAAGCGGCGGCGCCTTATCTCAGCCAGCATGACGGCTGTATCGTCAATCTCGTGGACATCCATGCCGACCGCCCACTTAAAAATTACCCTGTCTATTGTATCGCCAAAGCCGGGCTCCTGATGCTGACCAAGTCCATGGCGCGTGAGCTAGCTCCCAAGGTGCGTGTCAACGGCATCGCGCCAGGCGCTATCCTGTGGCCGGAAATCGCAGACTATGGCCCCATCCATCAGAAAATTATCGAAAACACCGCGCTAAAGCGTCAGGGCAGTCCGGAAGACATCGCCCGCACCGCCCTGTTCCTGATCCGCGATGCGGACTACATCACGGGGCAAATCATCGCCGTCGATGGCGGCAGAACGCTGCGTAACTAAGCGCTCTGGAACCGCCCGCGGTCTTTAATGCCCGCAGTTTAATGCGCATTTAGGACACCTGCCGAATCTTATCCACGATTATAATTCACCCGGCATCTTGTTCATCAATAGAGTCCTAACATGAATCCAGAAAAAGTTATCTTCGGTTTTTTCATCGTATTAGCCCTTACGTTAAATTTCGGTTTCTTTGTCGGGGAAATCGATAATCCTGAACATCACCATGTCTATGAGCTCTTCGCGGTGGTGGTGGTGAATGTAATCGCGACGGTACTTAAGTTCGGCGACCGCACGCAGATGGGCGCGGTGCTGCTCGCCACGAGCCTGGTAGCGGATCTGCAGTTATTCGCCGCGGCACTGGTATGGGCCATCGCCGCCCATGCCTCGCAAACCGGCCTAACTCCGGAAGTCACCGCGAGTATCGTCTCCTTATCCGGAGGGGCCATGCTCGCTAATATGGTCTCCGTGGTATTACTGGTGATCGAGACCATGATGCTGCGCCGCTGATCCCAAACACGGCATACTATGGACCATATCGTCTTTGTCTTCTTTAGACGGATGCGCGCCCCATTGCTGGCGTTGACGCTCAGCTATTCCGCAGCCATTCTGGGCATGGTGCTCATACCCGGCCAGGATGCCCACGGCCAGCCCTGGCACATGGATTTTTTCCATGCATTTTATTTCGTCAGCTTTATGGCGACCACGATTGGATTCGGTGAAATTCCCTACGAATTCACCGACGCTCAGCGATTATGGGTGGCCTTCAGCCTGTATTCAACGGTGATAGCCTGGATTTATTCCATCGGCACCCTGATCACGCTGGCCCAGGACCCCGGCTTCAAACAGGGGCTGACCGAAGCCTACTTCGCGATCCGTATCAAACACATCCAAGACCGTTTTTATCTGATCTGCGGTTACGGCAACACGGGCAGCGAACTCGTGGAAACACTCACCGCGCGGGGTAAGCGCGCCGTCGTTGTTGAAATCGAACCGAACCGGGTCAATCTGCTGAAATTGCAGAATCTGCGCGAGTACGTCCCCGTTCTGTGTGGGGACGCACGCCGGCCCAAGCATTTGCTTGAGGCGGGGTTAAAGCATGAAAAATGCTCAGGAGTGGTGGCGGTGACTAATTTCAACGAAGTTAATCTCAAGATCGCCATCACCAGCAAGTTGTTACACAAGGAACTCACCGTCGTCTGCCGAGCCGATTCCCGAGAAGTCGAGAGCAATATGGCTTCATTCGGCACGGACCATATTATCGATCCATTTGATTCCTTCGCCAATCATCTGTCCACCGCGCTAAACAAACCCGGCCTCTACCTGCTGCACGAATGGCTCTCGGGCATAGAACATCAACAATTGAAAGACCCCATTTATCCCCCCCGCAAGGGCCTATGGGTGGTGTGCGGTTATGGCCGATTCGGCAAGGCCGTGAACGAATGTCTCGAGCAAGAAGGCATCGAAACGACCGTTATCGAAGCCGATCCCGAGCAGACCGGCTATCCTAGAGGGCGCTGGATCGAAGGCTGGGGTACCGAGGCGAAATCGCTGCGTGAAGCGCATATCGAAAATGCGGTGGGTCTGGTCGCCGGGACCCATGACGATACGAATAATCTGTCCGTCGTCATGACCGCGCGGGAACTCAACCCGAAACTTTTCGTGGTGGTTCGGCAAAATCAGCGGGAAAACCAGGAGATAATGGACGCGGTTCAGGCGGATTACATCATGTATCCTTCGAGAATCATCGCCAATAAAATCCACGTCTTGTTGGGTACTCCGTTACTTCATGAATTCGAACAGCGCGCCAAATTCAAAGAGGACGAGTGGGCATGCGAATTAATCAGTCGCATCGCCGCGTTGGTGAGCACGGAGCTGCCCGATGTTTGGGAAGTAAAACTCAACCCTCGGCATAGCCACGCCATTTGTGCCGCGGTGGTCGAAGGCCGGCCGGTCAAGCTTGGAGATATTATTACTGACCCCCGGGAACGCACCCTTACGCTGCCCTGTATCGCACTGCTGTTGATGCGCAACGGCGAAGGCATTCTGCTGCCAGCACCGGACACCCGCCTCCAGGAAAACGATCGCTTGCTGTTGTGTGGCGATCCCTCCGCCGAACGCCGCATGGAGTGGACCCTGCAAAACGCGCACGCATTGAGCTATGTGCTTACCGGCGCCGCCCCTCCCCAAGGCTACTTATGGCGGTTATTTCAGCGTAAATCAACGGCGGAGTCTCAATCAAAATAAGAAATTGCATAAGCCAGTTTTGAAAGCTGGAACCGGCTTGCGGAGTGGGTGCTTGTTTGGCTCTTTATTGACTAAACTTTAGGTTGGCATCGCGGCAATCTAAATCAACTCTTTCCGTGCTTTCGACGAAGCTTAAACTGCATTAGATCAAGGAATGAGAGGGCTGGGCGCAGGATACCCTGTGGCCTAGTTGCATTCGCGTTCATTTATAGCACGGGCACGCCCATCTCCAAAGGAGTCGGCGGACCCATGGCATAGCCTTGCGCATAGTCTACGCCCAGGGAGCGCAATTGCTCCACGATGGCGTCGCTTTCCGCCCATTCGGCAATGGTCTGGATGCCCATGGTGTGGCCGATCTGATTGATGGCCGCCACCATCGCATGGTCGATGATGTCCTCTGCGATGTCACGCACGAAGGCGCCGTCGATCTTCAGGTAATCCACGGGCAGTTGTTTGAGGTAGGTGAAGGAAGACAGCCCACTGCCGAAGTCATCCAGGGCAAAGCGGCAGCCAAGCGTTCTTAGCTCGGCAATAAGATGACCGGCCCGGTGGAGGTGTTGAATGGCGGCGGTCTCGGTGATCTCGAAGCAGATCTGCCGAGGAGAGAGAGCGGAGGTGGCGAGCTGTTGTTGGATGAAATCCAGCAGGCTTTCGTCGCTCAGCGAGTTGCCGGACAGATTGATGGCGAGCTCCAGATCGGGACGGGCGCCGAACGCCCCACTACAGCCGTGCAGTACGGTATGGATTACCCAGCGGTCGATGGCGGCCATCAAGCCATAGCGCTCGGCGGCGGGGATAAAGGCCTGCGGCAGCAACAGCTCGCCCTCGGTGCCCACCAGCCGCAGCAACAGCTCGCAGTGAGCAGAGGGATAGGTTGCGGGGGCCAGGGCGACGATGGGCTGCGAGTAGAGACAGAAGCGTCCTTGTTCCAGGGTTTCTCTCAGCTCGGCGGCGCGGCGGATCTCGTTATGGCGGCGGGCCGGTTCGCCGTCCTGCCGATGATACACGTGGACCTGGTTGCGGCCCAGATCCTTGGCGGTGTAGCAGGCCACATCGACCTGGGAAAGAAGCTGGCCGACACTTTCGGTTGCGGCCGTGATGGGCACCACGCCGATGCTGACGCCGATCTGAAAGATGCGTCCTTCCCATACGAAGCGGAACTCGCGTACGGCGCCCACCAGCTTCTGCGCGATCTTCTGGGCCTTGGCTAAGGGACAGTTGTCGAGCAGCAGGCCGAACTCGTCGCCGCCCAGTCTGGCCAGCGTATCGCGGTCGCGGATGCTGTTCCGTAACAGGTGGGTGATCTGGCGCAGGAGCTCATCGCCGGCATTGTGACCGGCGGTATCGTTGACGAGCTTGAATTGATCCAGGTCCATATAGCACAGGGCATGCCGGGCATCGTGGTCTTTGCTGCTGGCGATGGCCTGTTCCAGGCGCCGGTCGAACTCCCGGCGGTTCTTCAGGCCCGTCAGCGCGTCATGCGAGGCGTGGTGGGCGAGCTCTTGTAGCATGCGCCGCGACTCGCTGACATCGCGAAACACCAGCACCACACCCTGGTTCGCGCCGGTTTTGCCGGACAGGGGAGAGGCCGAGCCCTCGATGAGGTACTCTAGACCGTTGCGGCTGATGAGGACGAAATCGGGGCCCAGGCGGACGGTGACATGGCTCGCCAAGGACTTGGCCACCCGATCCAGGGCAGGCTGATCGCTGGGCTCGTTGCGCACGGCGAACACGATTCCCAGGAAGCTTCCCCGGGCCTCGGAGAGCGTCCAGCCGGTCAGGGTTTCGGCCACCGGGTTGAGGTACTGAATGTGGCCCTGGGCATCGATGGTGATGACCGCATCGCCGATGGACTGCAGGGTCACCTGGGCGCGTTCCTTTTCCTCATAGAGGGCCTGCTCGATACGCTTGCGCTCAGCTGATATCGGTGATGGTGCTGCGGTACTCGGCGAAGCTCCTTCGGCATCGACGATGGCGAGGCACTCCAGGTAAGCGAAGAAGGGCGTGCCATCGACTGCGCCGCATGGGGATTTCGCAGCTCTCGGAGGTTAGGCGCGCGAAGGTCTGTCGCCGATGCTCGAAATAGGCGTCTACCCCCTGGGGGGCTATAAATCGGGTGAAGCGCTGGTTCAGCAGAGCGTTTCTGTCCATCCCCAGCAGGGCCGCGCCGGTCAGATTGACCCGGCGGATCAATCCCGACGCCGCGATGCTGAAATAGCCCACCGGGGCATGGTCATAGAGGTCCGCATAGGCATCTCTGACAAGCTCTAGGGCGTGCTGGGCTTGGCGCAGTTCCTCGTTCTGGGTCTCCAGCTCCGCCTTGTGTACCTCCAGTTCGTGGAGCAAACGGTGGACTTCTTCGGCGGAAAGCGCGCCGATCGTGGCCGGTCCTTTTCTCACCAGCTCTTCGGCCTGTCTGCGCAGTGCTTGGCGGTCCTCTATCTCGGACACGGTGTTATTCCTCTACGGGTTGCTCCGCGAAAATAACGAGGCCCTGCACCGCTCCGTTGTTGGCCTTGTCGGGAATCAATCCTAGCCGCCTGGGCGCGGGCGGGTTAGGCGTGTCCCCCAGATTGGGATAATCGAAGTTCACCTTTTCACCGCCTAGCGCCGCCTGCAGATGACCCTGGGTGGCGGTATAGGCTTCGTCTCCCCAGGCGTGCGCCAGGCCCTGGCCCTCAAGCGTGGCAAGGGGTAGTCCCAACCAGTTGGCATAGGCCTCGTTCACCAGCCGATGACGCTCTCCGGCATCCACATAGGCCACGGGGATCGGCAGTTTGTTGAGCAGCTGACGCAGCTGGTGCTCCCGCTGCCGCCAGCGTGCCTCGATCGCCTTACGCTGGGTGATGTTCCGCTCGATGGTGGCGATGGTAATGGCCTGATTCTGCCTGTCCTTCAGCGCGCTAAAGCTCATCCACACATCCAGTATCCTGCCGTCCTTGGTGACCCGCTGTGTCTCAAAGGAATGCACCGTCTTACCTTGGGCCAGGGAGCGCAGCAACAACGCGGCTTCTTCCCGTTTGTCCCCGGGAACCAGCTCATGGAGGCTCATGCCTAAGGCTTCGGCTTCGCACCAACCGTACATGACCTCGGCCCCACGGTTCCAGGCGAGAATCCGGCCGTCGAGGTCCAGCAGGGTGATGGCGTCATTGGAAGCCTCAATGACGCTCTCCAGCCGGCTGAGACGCTTCATCTCGGTGATCTCGACAAAGGCTAGCACCACGCCCTCGATGACGTTCTCGGTGGTTCGATAGGGCCGGATGCGCACCAGATACCAGTTCCCTTCCTTGGTTTGCACCTCCCGTTCCTTGGCATTCAAGGAATCGAGGACCTGTTGCGCGTCCTCGGCCAGATGATCGTAGTTCAGGTTGGGCTTCAAGTGCTGCAGTGGGCGGCCGTTATCCGCTTCGATCAGGTTCATGATCCGGGCGACACTGGGGGTAAAGCGTTGTATACACAGCTTGCAATCCAGGAAGAGGGTGCCGATCTCGGTGCTGGCCAGCAGGTTCTGCATGTCGTTATAGGCCTTGGCCAGCTCTTCCAGCTTGCGCTCATGTTCGTTGTTTACCGTCATCAACTCTTCGTTGACGGCCTGCAGCTCCTCCTTGGAGGTCTCCATTTCCTCCGTGGTGCTCTGCAATTCCTCGTTAGCGGACTGCAGTTCTTCATTGGCGGCCTTGAGCTCTTCGTTGGAGATGCCCAGCTCTTTGATGGTGGTCTGAAGGTATTCCTGGGTCGAGCGCAGCTCTTGGTCCTGGCCCTCGATCCGTTGATCGGATCGGCCTCGATCTCGCCTGGATCTTGCGGTCTTAGATGTTTTTTCAGCAATGGCTTCATCGAATACCACCATGAAGTAATCGTCCTGGGCCGGCTGCGTAGGCAACGGGCTTCACGCTCAGATGGATGCGTTGGCTTCCGCCATTGGTCTTGACCTCGATATTTTCATAGCGTACGGTCTTTTTCAGGCTCGCCGCTTGGCGCAGCGCGCCGGTCAGATCGAAACGCAGGCCCTCGCGGGCCATCCCCATGACATCCCAGTTGGGCTCTCCGGAAGACAGCTCCAGAAATTTGCCGGTGCGGCCATGAACATGGAGAATCTCTCCCCTTTGGTTGACCAGCACGCCTCCGGCCGGGGCATAGTCCTGCAGCAACTGCCTCTGGGCCAGCTCACGAAAGGAAAGCTTAGGTTCCCCCCCTCCCCGCCAGTCGCGGGAGGAAGCCGTGGGTAAAATGGGTAAGTCGGGTTTGGTGCGGTGTACCGCCAGCCGCACGGAGGCTGTGAGGCGCCGGTACAGTTTGGCCCGGCGGTCGACGGTCTCAAACAGATCGCTGGCGTAGCCGATGCTCTCGGAGGTACCGAGAAACAGATAACCGTTGGGATTCAGGGCATAGTGAAACAGGGGGAGGAGCTTCTGTTGGAGCTCGGCGCCCAGATAGATCAGCAGGTTGCGGCAGCTGATCAAATCCATCTTGGAGAAGGGCGGATCCTTGAGAAGATTTTGTGTGGCAAAGACCACCAGTTCCCGGACCCTCTTGTTGGTCTGATAGGTCTCGCCTTCCTTGGTAAAAAAACGCCGCAGACGTTGCGGCGGAACATCGCTGGCAATGCTGGCCGGGTAGATTCCCAGGCGGGCCGTGTCCACCGCGTGGCTGTCGATATCGGTAGCGAAGATCTGCACCTTGGTCTGCAGGTTCTGCGCCTCCAGATACTCGAAGATCAGCATGCCGATGGAATAGGCTTCTTCCCCGGTGGAACAGCCGGGCACCCAGACCCGGATACCCTGATTTAGGGATCTGTTTTGGAACAGCGCCGGGATCACCTTGGCTTCGAGGGCGGCGAAGGCTTGTGGATCACGGAAGAAACTGGATACCCCGATCAGGAGCTCGCTGAAAAGCGTCTGGACCTCTTGCGGATTCTGCTGCAGGAAGCGCAGGTACTGCCGCAGATGATCGATCTGGTTGATCGCCAAGCGGCGGTTGAGGCGGCGCAGGATGGTGTGGGGCTTGTAGTAGGAAAAATCGTTGCCGGTGGCGTTGCGCAGCAGTACAAAGATCTTATCTAAATACTCATCGCCCTTGAGTTTAGGAACCGGAGTCTGCTTGGCTGGGCCGCCGGCAAAGTGTTGCAGGTAGTGGACGAGTGTAGCGGGCATTTGCTCTGGCGGCAGCGTGAAGTCGGCCAATCCGGTGGCGATGGCGCTGATCGGCATGCCGTCGTACTCGGCCGATTCGGGGCTCTGCACCATGGCCATGCCGCCTTCCTCCTTGATGCTCTTCAGGCCCAGGGCGCCATCGTGGCCGGTGCCCGAGAGCACGATGCAGATCGCGCGAGCCTGCTGGTCCTCGGCCAGGGAGCGGAAGAAGTAATCGATGGGTAGCCTGAGCCCGCGGGGATGAGCGGGTTCCATAAGCTGCAGTTTGCCATGCAGGATCGCCATATCGCAGTTGGGTGGGATGACATAGAGATGGTTAGGCTCGACGCCCATGCCGTCCTCGACTTGCACCACGGGCATCGGGGTATAGCGTCGCAGCAGCTCGTGCAGCAGGCTCTTGTGGTCGGTATCCAGGTGCTGCACGATGACAAAGGCCGCGCCGGTATCCGGGGGCATAGCGGTAAAGAGTTTTTCCAGCGCCGCCAACCCACCGGCGGAAGCGCCGACGCCGACGACGGGAGAAAACGGCGCTTGCGCGGAGCGCTCCGGTTCTCCGGTTTCTGGACCTGAGTCGGCCGTTGTCGCCGAGCTGGCCATCGTTTCCGTGGGCTTCGCGGCCTTTAAAGCCGCCGCGTCCTGCTCGGCGCTGACGGCCGTGCCCGCGATATCTGGCGTAGGGAGGGTGCTATCTTCACTCATCAACGCTCCTGTCTCTGTAGTTTACTGGAGGATTTTTTCGGGTTGCGCTGCGCGATCCTCCCCCAAAAAATGATGCTCTTATGTCATAAGAAACTCGAAATGTGAGTAGCCGTTTAGCACCCCCCTTTTTCTAGAAGATCTATTTTACTCCACTCCCTTAGAGTATGCCCCTAATTTGTTCAGTTCCAGCTTCTTTCAATGTAACCGTTTAGCCTTCCCGTAAAAGCAATGTCACTTCGCCATGACCACGGTTAAGATGGCTAACAGGCGTAAGTTCAAAAACGACGATGGGTGCGTGAATTAATCAGTCGCATCGCCGCCTTGGTGAGCACGGAGCTGCCCGATGTTTGGGAAGTGAAACTCAAACCATCGGCACAGCTACGCCATTTGCGCCGCGGTGACGGAAAGGCCATCAAACTAGGAAGTGGTTAACCGGTAATTTCGTAAACCAGCCGCTAGCAATAATGCACCCGCGTGTGAATAACCCCATCGGGCGCCAAGCCCAACCAGCGGAAACCCGGACCCAGGCTATGTTTCTGGAACTGAGTGCTACGAGGCACGAACTGAATGCTGGTGGCCGGTGCTCCCAGTAGGCGCACAGCGCGCCGCTCGGCCTCGAATTCCTGATGAATATGGCCCCATATCACACCCCGGACTTGGGGATAGCGGTCCAGGATTTCGAATAGATCCTGAGGATTTTGCAATGCCATCGCATCCATCCAAGGGCTGTCGATGGGCACGGGATGATGGTGGAGGCAAATCAAGGCATACTGTTCGGGATAGGCTTGCAAGGAATTCTCCAGACGCTGCAGCTCCGTTTCATCCAGACGGCCGCCGATATCTGACGGCGCATTGCTATCCAATAAAATGAGCTGCCACTCACCCAGCTCTACCGCTTGCTCTTTGTGAATATTTCCGTCGCTAAGAGAGTCAATCCAATAAAAATACATCGTCATGGTTGCCGGGCAAACGAAAAACAGGGTAGTCAAGATTTATTAGGTAATCCCGAAGCAGTTCATAAGCTTCGGCAGTTGGATTATCCACTAGGTCGCCGGTGAATAAGAGGAGATCAGCAGAAGGATAAAGTACAATGGCCTCCTGTAAGACCCGCTTAAAATTCGCGTACGGATTGATATCCCAGAGCGTATCTTGTGGGGTGGGAAGCAAATGTAGATCGGTGAACTGCAGCACTTCCACTTGCTGCCCTGGGGAAACGGCACAAATGGTCCGATTATCCACCGCTGTAACGGGATCGGATTGATTCATGGTAAGCCAAGCCTCGCTAGCTCTCAACCACCTGCAAGGGATCCCAATGGCAGCGTCGTTCCTGCCACAGTTCGATCAGCCGTTTACCCAGTTGAGGGTGTGGCAAATCACCGGCGATTTCCGCTAAGGGACCGAGGACAAAGGCATAGCGCGTGATCTCGTCCCGAGGAAGCTGCAAAGGTCCTTGTTGCAGAATCAAATCATCGTAAAGCAATAGATCCAGATCCAGGGTACGCGGTGCGAACCGTTCCTCGCCTCGTATCCGGCCCTGGCGCTGTTCAATTTGCCGCAAGACCGTGGCGACTTCCCGCGGCGATAGCACGGTATCGAAGCCGACAACAAGGTTATAAAAGTCGTCCCCTTTAAACCCCACGGCTTTAGTCCGATAAATCTGCGAGCGAGTGAGTGTCCCGAACTCGGCCCGCAATGAATCGAGTGCGCGCTGAATGTTTGCGCTTTTATCGATATTGCTGCCGATGCTAACGAATACTTTGGGCATCGTAACGAATCTGCGCTACTCGGAAAGCTTGCGTTCAATGATCACCCCAACTTCCCGAGAACCGCGTACCGCCCCGGGTTTGGCGAGGGTCAGCTTGACCCACGGCACCTTAAATTCCTCCATTAAGAGTTCCGCGATGCGCTGCGCCAAAGTTTCCACCAGATAAAATTGGCTAGCCTCCACGAACTCCGTTACCCGCTTGGCCACCGTTTTATAATCCAGAGTATCCGCGATCGCATCATTTGCGGCTGCTTTTCGAATGTCCGCGCCTAGCTCCAGATCAATGCTTAGCATTTGTTTGATGCGTCGCTCCCACTCATTGATACCAATGAGGGCATCGATGCGCAGATCACGAATAAATATAATATCCATAGAGAGTTTACGGCACGGAAAGCTTCAACTTGGCTTAGTCGGAAAATACACTGCTTGTAGCTCCTTATACCCGATCACGGGACATCAGGCAATTTTCGCGGTTGTGGCAGATCTATGATTCTGTTATCTTTCGCGCCCTGGGCGGCTATGTATTGAGCGCAATTGCAACTTCGGAGAAACCTCATGTCCCGCATCTGTCAGGTTACCGGCAAAAGACCCATCTCGGGCAACAACGTATCCCATGCGCATAATAAAACGCGCCGGCGTTTTTTGCCCAATCTTCACACTCGCCGTATTTGGGTAGAAAGTGAAAATCGCTGGGTGAAATTGCGCCTTTCCACCAAAGGTTTGCGTATTATTGACAAAAAAGGCATTGATGCCGTGTTGAGCGAACTACGCGCCCGCGGCGAGAAGGTCTAAGGAGAAAACGATGCGCGATAAAATTAAACTGGTCTCAAGCGCTGGAACGGGTCATTACTATACCACCACTAAAAATAAACGCACCACGCCGAATAAAATCGAAATTAAAAAATATGATCCGGTAGTGCGCAAGCACGTACTTTATAAAGAGGCGAAAATCAAATAACCGCCGCCCGCCCTGCACCTTCCCATAAATGGGAATGGTGCAGGGCTCAGATGATTTTTTGCCCCAGCCTTAAGCACCGACTGGAAGAGGGCGTAAGGAATAACGCCTTAAGCATTGCGCAAACTCTTTCAATACGGGCAAGTCCGCCGCATCAGCCTGCTGACACCAGTCCTGGAGGGCCTGTAAAAGTTTTTCGTGAGTGTTGTAGGTCCGACCCCAAAGCGCTTGCAGACGCCGTCGAAATTCGTAGACCGTTTTCAGAGTCTCGCTCTGGTCTAGCACACACTGCAAGCGGCTCTTTTCCTTCTCATCGATACGGCTCTCTTCCCGAATCAGGGCCTTGCGTACCTGTTTCAGCAAACGGCGGTACGAAGCATCCGCCGCTCCCTTAACCTGCTCCTTAAGCACCGGAAGCGTGACCCGCTTGGCGTACTGAGCCATCACATGCATCCGGCTGGGAATAATCGCCCGCAGGGTATCCATATCGATCTTTGATTTATCACGCAGCAGCACCGGCTTAGGGGCTAATCTTCTGATGCGGGCCAAGCGCAACACCGCAAGCAGACGGATATACAGCCAGCCCAGATCGAACTCCCACCATTTATTGGAAAACTTGGCCGAGCTCGGAAAGGCGTGATGATTGTTATGCATCTCTTCGCCGCCGATCAGAATGCCCATATTGACGAGATTGGTGGAGCCGTCGGGGGTCTCAAAGTTGCGGTATCCCCAATAGTGGCCGAGCCCATTGATTACACCGGCCGCGAAAAACGGGATCCACAGCATCTGCACCGCCCACATGGTGACGCCATAGACGCCGAATAACAGGGTCTCCAGCACGACCAGAAACGAAACACCTAAAAAATTGAATTTTGTATACACGTGGCGTTCTAGCCAGTCATCCGGCGCGCCATGACCATAGTCTTTGATGGTTTCCCGGTTTTTGACTTCCGCCCGATAAAGCTCGGCGCCTTCCCAGAGGACCTTATGGATACCTTTGAATTGAGGGCTATGGGGATCCTCCTCGGTCTCGCATTTCGCATGATGCTTGCGGTGAACAGCCACCCACTCCTTGGTGACCATGCCGGTCGTCAACCATAACCATAGACGAAAGAAATGGCTGGCCACTGGATGTAAGTCCAAAGACCGGTGTGCCTGGTTGCGGTGCAAATAAACGGTCACTGAAATGATGGTGATATGAGTCAACACCAGCGTGATGATGACGTCCCCCCACCAGGGAACCGATAATAATCCGTATAGCATTTAATTACCCCTTTATTGAGTTATACTCAATTGCAGCTACTGACACATTGTGCCTAGCCGATCAGCAAACAAAGCATACTCACTGATTTCAAGTACACAACTGCAAAGAAATCTCGCAGGCTTGCAGATCGCAACCCTTCCCCACTAAAATGCAATTTGCGCCAGCGTCATCGAATTGCCTTAGCCTGCCCCTATTTTATGTCGACTGAAACTCTGATCAATGCCCAACACCTAGATCGTTACTATGGCCCCCAGTGTGCCGTGCACGATCTCAATCTGACCCTCGATCAGGGCGAAGTACTCGGGCTGTTGGGGCCCAATGGCGCGGGGAAATCCACCACATTGCAGATGTTAAGCGGTAATCTCGCACCTAGCGCCGGACAGATCACCATTGCCGGCATCGATCTGCTGGATGCCCCTAAACAAGCCAAGCACGCTATCGGTTACCTACCAGAGCGCCCACCGCTTTATCTTGACTTGACGGTGGATGAATACCTAGGTTATTGCGCCCGCTTGCACCGCCTACCCACCGCGCACACCACCCGCGCCATACACGAGGTAAAACAGCGCTGCGGTTTGAGTGATTGCGGGCGTCGTCTGATCGGCAATTTATCCAAGGGCTTCCGTCAGCGCTTGGGCATTGCCCAGGCCATCATTCATACCCCTTCCGTGGTGATTCTGGATGAGCCGACGGTGGGTTTGGACCCACTGCAAGTCCACCAAATCCGCCACTTGATCCGCGAGCTGGCGCAACACCATAGCGTGCTGCTTTCCACGCACATTCTGCCCGAAGTGCAGGCGGTGTGCAACCGGGTGCAAATCATCAATGCCGGTCGCACGGTCTTCAATCAAAGTTTAGCAACACTGACTGATCAAAGTCCGAATAACGTCTGGCAAGTGGCCTTCGCTACGCCACCGACACTGACTGAATTGAATGAATTAGCGACTGTCAAAACTGTCGAAGCGCTGCACGATGGCCGGCTGCGAATTGTCGGTAACGGTACGGAAACAGCCGGTCAACTCGTCGCCACCGCGGTTGAGAAGAACTGGGGTCTGCGGGAGTTAAGCCCCGAAAAGATGACGCTGGAACAGATCTTCATGGATCTGGTGTATCGCGACGAGGAAGCTCGGTCATGATCCTATTCATCGCCCGCAACGAACTGCGCCGCTTATTTATTTCACCTATAGCTTGGACTCTTCTCGCGATTGTATTGTTCATTCTCGCCTTTTTATTTTTAACGCTGACTGAAAATTTCCTCACCGAACTCCAGCCCCAGTTGGCGGGACGCCAAGATGCACCCGGCGTCACCGACGCCATCGTCGCGCCCTTGCTGCTGTGGGCGGGCATCGTCATGCTTGCGGTCACTCCGCTGCTGACCATGCGGCTGCTGGCCGAAGAACGCCAGCACGGCAGCCTGGCCCTGCTTAGCAGCGCCCCACTGTCATTCACCGAGCTGGTGCTGGGTAAGTATTTAGGGCTGCTCTCCTTTCTAATGATCATGTTGGCCCTAGTGGCATTGATGCCGGCGTCATTGGCGGTGGGCACCAGCTTGGACTGGGGAAAATTGCTGGCGGGGATGCTCGGCCTGTTGCTGTTGTTGGCCTCCTTTGCCGCGGCTGGCCTGTTTTTTTCCAGCCTCACGGCCACCCCATTGATCGCCGCTGTCAGCAGCTTTGGTTTCTTGCTCTTACTGGTGGTTCTGTATCTGTCGGGCACGTCCGAAGGCGCGTCGAGTGAGCTCTTCAAGCAAGTTTCGCATTTTACTCATTTCGTGCCATTTCTATCGGGCCTATTCGACACCGCCGATCTCGCCTATTATCTGCTGTTCATCGTTGCTTTCCTGGTGCTGGCTATACGTCACTTGGATAACCAACGCCTGCAGCGTTGACGGATGAAGCGGTGAATCTGCAGCACATGGTATTTGCTCAGCGAGACAACGCGTTGCTAGGCTCGGCATCGGTAGTATGAAAATTACGACTCGTTCCCGCTGGTTTATACGGCTGCAAAATGTCGGTTTTTATCTGCTCTTCGCCACGGCCATTGCGTTGCTCGGCGGGTTGAGCGCGCATTACCATTATCAAGCCGACTGGACCGCCGGCAACCGCAACTCACTCTCCGCCACCAGCCAAGCGCTGCTCAAACGGCTGGCGCATCCCGTGGAAATCACTGCTTTTGTGCAACCCAATAGGGCGTTGCGGCAAGGGATCAGCGAGCGTATCCAGCGATTGCAGCGCTACAAAACCGACATCAGCCTGCAGTTCGTCAATCCCGATTTACAGCCGGATCGAGCTGCGAAAGCCGGCATCTCTCGGGCGGGGCAACTCTTAATCAGCATGCAAGGCCGATCCGAGACGGTCGACGATCTAACTGAATCGACCCTTATCAATGCCTTGCAGCGCTTGTCGCGCCCCAAAAGCCGCTGGGCAATATTTTTGCAGGGACACGGAGAGCGCGATCCTTTTGCCGACAACAACCAAGGACTGGGAACACTGACCGAAGCGCTCAAGCACAGCGGCCTGCAGGTGCAAACACTGAATCTGGTGCGCACCCCGGCGATTCCGCAAAACACCAGCCTGCTGGTCATCGCTGGGCCTCAAGCCGAATTGATGACGGGCGAGGTCGAACGCATCGACCGATACCTGGCGGATGGCGGGAATTTACTGTGGTTGCGTGATCCCGGAGAACCGCAAGGTCTACAACCCTTAGCCCAGTTGCTCGGCCTACGCTTTGTTAAAGGCGTGATCGTGGATGCCAACCAACAATTGCATAGCCTTTTGGGGATCAAACATCCTGCCGTGGTGCCGGTGGTGGACTACCCAACGCATGTCCTAACACGAAATCTGCGCACCCTAACCCTATTTCCTTACGCGAGTGGCATCGCTTATGATGACAAGGCGGATGATTGGCAACGCCAACCGATACTGCGTACGCTTCGGACGCAGTTGGTCTGAGACCGGTAGTTTGGTCGGTGACGAAGTCAGCTTTCATCAAGCCGATGGCGATACGGCCGGGCCGCTCACCATTGGCCTCAGTCTGACCCGTAAATTACCCAACCGAGAACAGCGCGTGGTGGTTATCGGCGATAGCGATTTTCTGGCAAACGGCTATTTAGGCAATGGCGGCAACCAAGAACTGGCCATGAATGTGTTCAATTGGTTGAGCCAGGACGACGATTTGATTTCGATTATCACCAAGCGCGCGCCCGATACCCAACTGAATCTAAATACCTTCACCGCGGGGGCCATCGCGCTGAGCTTCTTGGTGGTCTTACCCGTCGGTCTGCTGGTAACGGGGTATACCCTATGGTTCAGACGGCGCCGGAGATAGCGAACCCGGCTGAATACGCTTGTAAAATTTTCTAATGAGCACACGTACCTGGATCAATCTGATCCTGCTGGTTTTGATCGCGGCTCTTAGCTCGATGATGGTGTTTAAACCCGGCCAACACCCGGAATCGGCCCTTAGCTTGACTCCGCTCGAACCCGCGCAGATTAACCGCATCACGATTCACCGTCTCGGTAAACCGGAAATCCGCCTGGAGTTACAACAATCGGTGTGGCGGCTAACGGCTCCCATTGAAATTGCGGCCAGCCGAGCTGCGGTCAGAACCCTGCTCCGGCTTGCGGTCACGCCAAGCCTCGCCGATTATCCCGTCAAAAGCTTGGACTTAGCTGAGTACGGGCTCGCGCCCGCGCTGACCACCATCGAACTGAACGAAACCGCCATCGACATCGGCGCACCCAACCCGGTGGATCAACGCCGTTATGTTAGAATCCACGATACCGTGCATCTGATCAGCGATGATTTGTATGATGTCTACGCCACAGAGCCTGCCGCGTATGGTGCTACCAAGCTATTGCCCGAGGAGGCGAAAATTCAGCGTATAAAGTTGCCGGGGATGGAGATCGTGCAATCCGCAGAGCACCAATGGCAGACGAAAACCCCAGCCAAAGATTTGACATCCGCAAAGCTCAACAAGCTGGTCGAAGCTTGGCAGAACACTGAGGCGCAGTGGGTGCAAACCTACGACGGGATCAAGACTCCCAACAACGTCACCGTCAGCTTGACGGACGGACGCGAATTGCGCTTTATGATCACCGCCACCCAACCGCAGTTGGTGCTGGCGCGCCCCGAGCTGCGATTGCAATATCATCTACCCGCCAAGCAGATTGAACAGCTGTTCCCGGATGGAGTAGCTCAGGCTAGTCCCAATGTAGAACAGCAAACAGGCTCCGCCCAATAAGGCTTTTAAAGATCCCCCATGCCCGAACTGCCTGAAGTCGAAACCACCCGCCGGGGCATCGAGCCGCATTTGCTCAATCAAGTGATTGAAGACGTGATTGTCCATCAGCCTCGGCTGCGTTGGCCGGTGCCCTCGTCTCAGCTCAAACTAAAGCTGAAACACCAAATCATTCACCAGGTAACTCGCCGCGCCAAGTATCTCCTGCTTCACGCCGCCACCGGCACCGTCATCGTCCATCTGGGCATGTCCGGTAGCCTGCGGGTGCTCGACGCCCGGTCGCCGCGCGAACCCCATGATCATGTAGAATTACTCTTCGGCCAGCAGCAGGCATTGCGACTGCGGGATCCGCGGCGGTTCGGTGCCTTGCTGTGGGTGGAACAGGATCCCTTGTTGCACCCCCTGCTGCGGGATCTGGGGCCTGAGCCGCTGAGTGATCGTTTCACCGGCGAGTATCTCTATCAACGCGCCCGGAACCGCGAGCTGTCGGTGAAGGCATTGATAATGAATAGCCGAATCGTGGCGGGAATCGGCAACATTTACGCCAATGAAGCGCTGTTTTTAGCCGGAATCCACCCCCAGCGCGCCGCCGGGCGTATCGCCCTGAACCGTTACCAGGGTTTGGCGGAACGCCTCAAGCAGGTATTGCAAGACGCGATCGAGCAGGGCGGCACGACCTTGCGGGATTTCACCCGGGAGGATGGCAGACCCGGTTATTTCAGCCTACAACTGCGGATCTATGGTAAAGCCGGCTCCCCTTGCTCAAACTGTGGCGCGCCGATCACCTTGCGGACGCAGCATCAGCGCGCGACTTATTATTGCGCCCAGTGCCAACATTGACCGGTTGCACCTGCGCGCGGCCGATGCCACGCGGATCCGAGGCCGCTTCCACCTGATGAGTCTGGCGATCCCAAACGATCGCTTGCATATTGCCATAGGGATGTGACAGCCGCTGCGTGACATAACCCAAGGACTGTAGCTTGGCTTCAAGCGCGCTATCCAAAGCCTCGGGCTCAAATTGGATCACATCGGGCAGATACTGATGATGCAAGCGCGGCAGGTTTACCATGGCTTGAGCGCTTCCACCCCGGGCAAATTCGAGTGTCGCAAGCAGCACCATGGTAATGATGCGGCTACCCCCAGGGGTGCCGAGGACCGCGAGCCGACGACCATCGTCGAGAAATGTTGGGGTCATGCTGGACAGCATGCGCTTACCACCCTCGATCGCATTCGCGTCGGCACCCACCAGCCCATAGACATTCGGGCTGGCCGGCTTGGTGGCGAAGTCATCCATCTCGTCGTTGAGCAGAACCCCGGTTTCGGCCGGCACAAAACCCGAACCGAATGGATAATTGATGGATAACGTGGCCGCCACCCGATTGCCCGAGGAATCCAAAATGGAAAAATGAGTGGTATGCTGGCCCTGCGCTGGGTCAACCGTGATCGGAGACAGCTCAGCACTCGGGGTCGCTCGGTCGAGACGGATACCGACACGCAAACCGGCAGCGTAATACGGCGATGTCAATTGGGCCAGAGGCATCGCTACGCTATCCGGATCTCCCAAGTATTGCGCCCGATCCCGGTAAGCTCGGCGCATGACTTCAACCAGCAGATGGGTACGGGTTAGCTTATTCACAGAGTCCAGCGAATAGCCCGAAAGAATATTCAGCATTTCCACCAAACCGACACCCCCCGCGGAAGGCGGCGGGGCGCTGGTGAGTCGAAGGTTCCGATAGTGCCCGGTCACCGGCTGGCGTTCCCTGACTCGGTACTGCCGTAGATCTTCCAGGGTCCAAATGCCTCCTGCCTGACGCACCCCGGCGACTAATTTTTCGGCCACTTCACCGGCGTAAAATCCCTTGGTTCCATCGTTGGCGACATGGCGTAAGGTTTTGGCAAGCGCTCTTTGGCGCAACCGATAACCCGGCTCAGGCACCCGGCCATCTTGTAAAAACCCAGCCGCACCCGGCGAAGCCTGTAGCACATTCAATCGGGATTCAGCCCGGCGACGGTAAACCTCGTCGATGATGAAGCCCTGCTCGGCCAAGCGAATCGCTGCGTTAAGGTCGGTGGCGAGAGGCAAGCGGCCATAGTGCTGTGCCAAATGCACGATAGCGGCCACCGTCCCGGGAATAGCCGCCGCCAATGCGCCATCCACCGAACGCCGCGGGATGACCGCTCCATGCGCATCGAGATACATGCGGCGATGGGCCGCCAAAGGAGCCCGCTCACGGCCGTCGATCATGATTTCTAGACCATCGCTGGCCCGATGCAGCAACCAGAAACCGCCACCGCCCAATCCGGAGCTGTAGGGTTCCACTACGGCCAAAGCCGCCGTTACCGCAACCGCGGCATCGAACGCATTACCGCCTTCCGCAAGGATCCGCATACCCGCCTCGGTGGCCAGAGGATGGGCGCTGGCAACGGCATTTGCCGGGGGTAGAGTGCGCGCAAAGAGTGGCTGGAAACCCGATTGGAGTATAGCGATCACGCCGACGAAAAGCAGCGTCCACCCCACTCGTAGACCAGCCAACGCGCCAGTCATAAAAATGTATCAGGCATGAAACGCGGTGGGCCTATGCATGAACATCTCCGCATGAGCACGGCTGCCCCTCGAAAGGAGAAGCTCCTATCCCAGGTTTCCTAGCGCGGGTGCTCGGCGCTATTGCGCGGCCATCAGGCCTTCGTATTTAAGCATCAGCTGCTCTTTGGTTTCCTGATGATCCGGATTAACCGGAATACACTCTACCGGACAGACTTCAACACATTGGGGAGTATCGAAATGACCGACGCATTCCGTGCACAACATAGGATCGATCTGATAGATCTCTTCTCCCTGCGAGATCGCGCCATTGGGACACTCAGGCTCGCAGACATCACAATTAATACATTCGTCAGTGATCATTAATGCCATTCTGGAACCTCATCGTAAATCTACTCATGGAACTTCTCCGTGGAATGCCCTGGTTTAGACGTCACCGCCGTAAGTCAGTCTATCGTGTTGACTTACTTTAGGTTATTCAAACGCCGTTGGAACGCCTCCGCCACTTCGGGAGAAACCAGAGCCGAAATATCACCGCCGAGGCGGGCAACCTCACGCACCAGCGAAGAGGATACAAAGGTATATTCTTCGGCCGGTGTAAGAAATAATGATTCCAGATCGGCGGCCAAGTTCCGGTTCATTGCCGCCTGCTGGAATTCAAATTCGAAATCTGAAATCGCGCGCAGGCCACGTAAAATCACCCGGGCGCGCTGCGCGTGGGCGAAATCCACGGTTAAGCCATCAAAGGATTTCACAGAGACATTATCTAGCTCCTTTAGTGCCATTTGTGCAAGCCGAATCCGCTCCTCTACGGAAAAAAACGGTGATTTTGCTGGATTAGTGGTTACCCCAACCACCACTTGATCGAACAAGCGAGCGGCCCGTCTCAACAGATCAGCGTGACCATTGGTAAGGGGATCGAAGGTTCCTGGATAGATAGCTATAGTTGACATTTTATTAGTATTCGTTGTAATTCAACCGCTGGCAACCCCTAAGAGATTAATGAATTAGGCACGCCAGCGTGTGACGAAGGCAATGTGGCCCGCTATAATCTTGCTCAATGCAGGCAAGCGGGTCGTTGCAACAGGGACCCCGCTATCGCTAAAAAGCTAGTAAGGAAGACCGCATCCTTAATGTGAACAAAGGGTGTTTCAATTCATTAGCCAACATAAGCATGTTGTCCACCGCACCATGGACTTGATCCCATGATCACAGAGTTTCACACCCGCCCGGCCCGGCAAATCAGCTTGGGGCGGACCGCCAACATTAGCCTTGCTGATTTTGTTTTTGTCGCCTTAGTTTTCGTTTTTTGCCTAGGCAGCGCGACCGCCCGGTCTCAGCCCGCTACAGCCGCGCATGCCTTAACGATGCATGGTGAGCCTAAATACGCAGCGAATTTTAAACACTTTGACTATGTCGATCCACAGGCACCGAAAGGCGGCGAGGCGCGGCTTGCTGAGATCGGCACCTTCGATAACCTCAACCCCTATATTCTTAAGGGTGTGGCTGCCGCGGGTCTGTCCAACCTTTTCGACACCCTCACGGTGCAAAGCGATGACGAAGCTTTTTCTGAGTATGGATTGATCGCGGAAACCATCGAAGTTCCCCCGGACCGCTCCTGGGTCAGCTACACCTTGCGACCTCAGGCTCGCTTCCGCGATGGCACTCCGATAACCGTAGAAGACGTGATCTTTAGTTTCAATATCCTTAAAACTCAAGGCCATCCGTTCTACCGAACCTATTACGCCAATGTCAAAAAGGCGGAAAAAGTGGGGAAAAACCAGGTTAAATTCAGCTTTAGCTCAGGAAATAACCGGGAGCTACCCCTCATCGTGGGACAATTGCCGGTGCTATCCAAGGCGTATTGGAGTACCCGGGATTTCACCAAAACCACCCTACAAGCCCCGCTCGGCAGCGGCCCCTATGAAGTGGCAACCGTGCAACCGGGCCGCTCCATCACGTATCGCAGGAATCCCGACTATTGGGCCGCTAAGCTGCCGGTCAATGTGGGCCGCTACAATTTCGATGTGATGCGCTACGATTATTACCGGGATGCCACCGTCGCATTGGAGGCGTTCAAGGCCGGCGAATATGATTTCCGTGAGGAGAACGTCGCGAAGGACTGGGCCACCGGTTACAGCGGTCCGGCGTTGGACCATGGACTAATCATCAAGGTGAATATCCCCCACGAACAACCCACGGGAATGCAGGGATTCGTCTTCAATACCCGCCGGGAGATCTTCAAAGATTCGCGGGTGCGCCAGGCTTTAGCCTTTGCTTTTGACTTTGAGTGGGCCAATAAGAATTTATTCTACGGTGCCTACACCCGCACCAATAGTTATTTCTCGAACTCGGAACTCGCATCTACCGGCCTGCCAAGTACGCAAGAGCTGAAAATTCTACAACCCTATCGAGGCCGCATTCCCGAGGAAGTCTTTACTCAAGCCTATAAGGCGCCAACCAACGAGAATCCCAGTGATCTGCGGCGCAATCTGCGGCAAGCCTCAAGACTATTGGATCAGGCAGGCTGGCACATCCAAGGAGGGGAACGGGTGAATCAGCGCACCGGACAACCCATGCGTTTCGAATTGCTGTTGGTGATGCCCTCGTTTGAGCGGGTTGCGTTACCCTTTAAACGCAACCTTAAACGATTGGGTATCGATATGAGCGTGCGCACCGTGGACAGCGCGCAATATGAACAGCGCGTGGAAGACTTCGATTTTGACATGGTGGTCATGGCCCAGGGCCAAAGCCTGTCGCCCGGTAACGAGCAACGTGATTTCTGGTCTTCCGATCGGGCCGATATTCCCGGTGGCCGCAACTTGGCAGGCATCAAAGATCCGGTGGTGGACGAACTGGTCGAAGGGGTCATCAACGCCTCCGATCGGGACGATTTAATCCAGCACACCCGCGCGCTCGACCGGGTGTTATTGTGGGGACACTATGTGATCCCGCATTGGCATCTGCGCCAGTTCCGGGTCGCCTATTGGGATAAATTCGGTCGACCGCCAATCTCGCCGAAATACGCCTTGGGATTCGATACCTGGTGGATCGATCCGGCGAGGCAGGCCGCCTTGGCGAAGCGCCGGCACGTGTTTGACGCATCTCATTAAGCGTGTGGTAAGGACATCCGGCACGTGACCGCCTATATCTTCCGCCGCTTGCTGCTGATGATCCCTACCCTGTTTGGGATTATGGTTATCAACTTCGCCGTGGTTCAGGCCGCACCCGGCGGGCCGGTCGAGCGCGTTATCGCTAGTCTAAAAGGCCACGATACGGCCGCCACGGCGCGGCTTGGAGGCAGCAGTCAGAGCGAGTTGAGCCCTTCTAGCCGACCGCGCTCCAGTTCCGCCGAAAGCCACGGCAGCCAATACCGCGGCGCTCAGGGCATCGATCCGGAAATCATTGCTCGAAATAGAAAAACTTTACGGTTTCGATAAACCGGCAATGACCCGGTTTTGGCAAATGATCGGCAATTATCTGGTCTTCGATTTCGGTGACAGTTTCTATCAGGACCGCTCCGTGGTCGATCTGGTCATCGACAAGATGCCCGTATCCATTTCATTGGGTGTATGGACTACGCTGTTGGTCTATCTCATTTCGATCCCGCTGGGAATCAGCAAAGCCGTACGCGATGGATCGGCGTTCGATGTGTGGACCAGCGGAATCGTGATCGTGGGATACGCCATCCCGAGCTTTTTGTTTGCCGTATTGCTGGTGGTGTTGTTCGCGGGCGGTAGTTTTCTCGATTGGTTTCCATTGCGCGGCCTGGTATCCGAGCACTGGGCCGCGATGAGCTGGCCGCAGCGCATCCTCGATTACCTATGGCATATCACACTGCCGGTATTGGCAATGGTGATCGGCGGGTTTGCCAGCCTCACCATGCTCACCAAGAACTCGTTTCTGGAGGAAATCCACAAGCAATATGTGATTACCGCGCGCGCCAAAGGGGCCAGCGAACGGCGAGTGCTGTTCGGCCATGTGTTTCGCAACGCCATGCTCATCGTCGTGGCCGGATTTCCGAGCGCTTTCGTCGGTGTATTGTTTACCGGTGCCCTGCTCATCGAGGTGATTTTCTCCCTCGATGGCCTCGGACTGCTGGGATTCGAAGCGGCCATCAACCGGGACTACCCGGTCATGTTCGGCACCCTCTACGTTTTTACCCTGCTTGGACTGTTGCTGAATCTCATTGGCGATATACTGTATGTAGTCATCGATCCGCGCATCGATTTTGAAACCCGGGAGGTGTAGGGGGTGAGGGTTTTGCTTACCCTCGAATGTCATTCCCGCTTCCAATGACCGGACCGGCCACCGGATTTCTCCACCAATCGAATCGCCTGCATGGTCATCCCCCGATCGACGGCTTTACACATGTCGTACACGGTCAAGAGTGCAATCTGCACGGCGGTCAAAGCCTCCATCTCCACTCCGGTCTGGCCACGAGTCTGGATGCGGCTGCGGCAATAAATGGAAGGCGGGTCGGTCTCCGGCTGCAGTTCGACCTCAATTGAGCTCAAATTAAGCGGATGACATAAAGGCACCAGTTCCGCGGTCTTTTTCGCCGCCATAATGCCCGCCACCCTGGCGATCCCGAGCACATCTCCTTTTTTGTGTCCGCCCTTGACGATCAACTCCAAAGTTTGCGGGCGGAGGAGAATCTGCCCTTCGGCCACCGCGATACGAAGACTAATCGCTTTCTCGCCGACATCCACCATGTGCGCTTCGCCGTGTTGATTGAAATGGGTCAATTCGTTCATCATTCCGATTCCTTACTGAAATTCACTACACCGGTGCTAGAATGATCGAAGATAAACAGCTTAACAGATCCATATGATCACAGTTAAATACTTCGCCAGTTTAAGAGAAACTCTAGGTCGGGAGCAGGACACACTGGAAGCCGATACGGTCGCCACGGTTAAGGACGTGTGGGAGCGAGTGGCCGGCTCCCCGCTACGTCCCGCTCAGTGTTTGGTTGCCGTCAATATGGAATACGCGAATATGGAACATCCGGTTAAAGATGGCGACGAGGTGGCGTTTTTCCCACCGGTTACTGGAGGCTAGACTCGAGAGACTCGTTGCTGCGTTACCAGGCCGCACGCGGGTTGAATGGAAAGAGTTTCTCCATGCGCGCATAAAACTCTTGGGCGGCTTCCGAGTCGGCGGGTGGGGTAATAATCTGCAAGACCACAAACTGATCGCCTTCCGTCTGCCCCGGCAAGCCTCGGCCTTTAAGCCGCATTTTGCGGCCCGACTGCGACCCGGCAGGCACACGAATATCGACTTGGCCACCTAGGGTGGGAACCTGAACTTTGGCGCCTAAGGCGGCTTCCCATGGGGTGATGGGAACATTAAGGATGATGTCGCGGCCTTCGAGCGTAAATCGATGATGCGGCTTGATTTTGATCTCGAGATACAAGTCACCCCGCGGACCGTTCCCCACACCCGGCGCACCCTGGCCCGCCAAGCGGATGCGTTGACCGGTAATGACGCCTGCCGGTATTTTTACCTCCAGCGAGCGCCCGCCATTTAAGCGGATCTTTTTTCGCACTCCTTGGTAGGCTTCTTCTAAACTGACGAGAATGGTGGAGTGTTGGTCCGCACCTTTCGTATTAAATCCAGTATTAAAACCGGAAGCGGACCTCGGCTGGCCGCGATCAAAGCCTCCACCAAACAGTGTTTCGAAAAAGTCACTGAATCCCTTGGCGGAAAATCCCGAAGTGAAGCCGCCGCTGAAATCCTGCCAACCCGGTGGTGGGCGAAATTCCTGACCGGCCTTCCAGTTCGCGCCGAGTTGATCATAAGCACGACGCTTCTCAGGGTCCTTCAGCACCTCATAGGCCTCGCTAATTTCCTTAAAGCGCGCCTCGGCTTGGGGTTCCTTACTCACATCCGGATGATATTTGCGCGCCAGGCGGCGATAGGTTTTTTTTAGTTCATCCGCACTGACAGAACGTTCTACGCCTAGCACTTTGTAGTAATCTTTGTATTTCATTTACACCGCTTTCATGAGCATCTAATCGTGGGAAATTACCAGTAGATGATTATAACGACTCAGCGACCTCCGCAAAGCCGGGTAGGAGAGACGCTTTTAAGGGCCGTGAGTAAGGCGGATACAGCGCTTGGAAGTCGTTTCTGTGTAGCTTAAGAAGCGTCTTCTATACCGCGCCGAAGTGTTCCCAGAGACAATAGCGCCTAAGCACTGACGGACTGGTTCGCCGGTGCGTGTATATCCCCAGCATCCATGGGATACACAAAAAACCGGATAAACGTAGACTACACAACCGCTAACCGTGTTGAATTAACATAGTGACGAATTTACGAGTTTCAACCCCCTCGGAACGTCGTCGATTACCTACGGTGTTTGGCGGATACCGCACGAACGAGCAGCAAACCGCGGCTATTCAATATTCTGGATCTGCTCGCGAATCTGCTCGATGAGCACTTTCAGTTCAACGACCGCTTGGGTGGTTTCAATATCGGCCGATTTTGAACCCAGGGTGTTGACCTCGCGATTAAATTCCTGCATCAGAAAATCCAGCCGGCGCCCTACGGGTTCCTCTCGATCGAACACGGCCATCAACTCCTGGCAATGGCTGTCCATTCGATCAAGCTCTTCCGCGACATCCAATTTTTGAGCCACGATAACCAATTCTTGCTCCAGCCGATGAGGATCCGCTTCGATACCCATTTCGCTGATTCGCGTCAAAAGTTTCTCGCGCTGCGCGTTAACCACATCGGGGCGACGGCCACGCACTTTAGCCACATACACCATGATGGCTTCACAGCGTTGCAGAATCAGTTCTTTTAACCTGGCTCCCTCCCTTTCACGGCCCTTAAGCAATTCCTCAAGTGCGCTGTCAAAGCTCGCTAACGCGCTTGATAACAAGGGTGTGGTATCGACTTCGGGTTCGATTGCAACCCCAGGCCATTGCAGGATATCCAGCGCGCTAATACGGGCAGGATTATTCATCACCGCCTCAAGTTTGTGGGAAGCTTCCACCACCGCGTTAGCCAGCGCCTCATTAACGTTAATCTGATTCAATTGCGTGGCGGCGGGAGTATAGCTCAATGCACATTCGATTTTGCCACGCCCGAGAGTTGCGGCGGCCCGCTCCCGCAACTGACTCTCAAGGCTGCGAAACGGCTCCGGCAGACGCAAAAAGACTTCGAGGTAACGGTGATTTAAACTGCGTAGACTCCAGTTTAGCCCCCCCATATCATCTTTGTGTTCATGGTACGCAAATGCCGTCATGCTTCGGATCATGTTATTTCGCTCCTTGTTGTCCACTGAACCGGAATGTCGCCAATCCCGCCCCAAGTTGTGATCTTTGCTTTAAACTCGAGAAAAAATCCCCGTCCCTATGAACGGGTTACATTAAACGCTCATGCCTCTAAGCGTACGGCAACTGCCCCAGCAGGCTAATTCGCACCTGACTCGGGGCCATTGCTCACTAAAAAACCACATCTTAAGACGACGCTGAGTATAATTGTGCAAAAACAGAGCGCTGTAAAGCCGAATTGCCTCTGCACCAAGCAAACGAGCAAAGCGCTTAATTCTCAATTTAGATCCCTTTCAATCAGGAGTAGACTCAATGAGACCCAGTGGTCGCGCACCCGACGAACTTCGCCCTATACGGTTTTTACGCAATTATATCAAGCATGCCGAAGGTTCAGTACTCGTAGAATATGGGGACACCAAGGTACTTTGCGCAGCCTCCGTCGAAGACCGTTTGCCTTTATTTTTAAAAAACGCCAAGCAGGGTTGGGTCACCGCCGAATACGGAATGTTGCCGCGCTCCACGCACAGCCGCATGTCGCGCGAAGCCAGCCGCGGCAAACAAAGCGGTCGCACCTTGGAAATCCAGCGCTTGATTGGTCGTTCGCTGCGTGCCGCCATGGATCTCCAAGCCCTGGGCGAGCGCACCATTACGCTAGATTGCGACGTGATTCAAGCCGATGGCGGCACGCGCACGGCAGCCATCAGTGGAGGGTACGTTGCCCTGAGTGACGCTGTTTCCACCCTAATGCAGCAGGGAAAGCTGATAAAAAACCCTATTCATGGCATGCTGGCCTCCGTCTCCGTTGGCATCTACGAAGGCATCCCCGTGCTGGATTTAGATTATCGCGAAGACTCCGCGGCCGAGACCGATATGAACGTGGTGATGAACGATGCGGCCGCGTTCATCGAAATTCAAGGCACAGCCGAGGGCCATGCGTTTCGCAGGAATGAACTGCAAGCAATGCTCGCACTGGCGGAAAAAGGAGTGTATGAGGTCATTGCCGAACAGCAAAAAGTGCTCTCCATGTAATCATCCAGTAAAGAGCATCTAATCAAGAGGCTATTACATCATGAAGCAGATTGTTTTAGCGAGTGGTAACCCAGGTAAGATACGCGAAATCGGTCAGTTATTATCCGCTAGCGGTATTGAGATCGTGCCACAATCGGTATTCGGTATCGAGGAGATGGAAGAGACGGGGCTGAGTTTTGTCGAAAACGCGATTCTTAAAGCGCGGCATGCAGCGGCGATGTCCAAGCTGCCCGCCATCGCCGATGATTCTGGAATTGAGGTAGACGCCTTAAGAGGCGCTCCCGGAATCTATTCGGCGCGCTTTGCGGGGCCGGGATGTAGCGATCGGGACAACAATATTAAGCTCTTAACGGATCTTGAGAACATTGAAGACGCATCACGTTGCGCCCGATTCCAATGCGTAATCGCCTTCATGCGCTACTCCGATGATCCCATGCCATTGATTTGTACTGGCACCTGGGAAGGCCGTATTCTGCATCAACCGCGAGGTACCCATGGTTTTGGCTACGATCCATTGTTTTACGTTCCCACGCATCAGTGCGCCTCGGCTGAGTTGCCTCCCGAAATTAAAAATCAAATCAGCCATCGAGCGCTGGCCTTACATGCCCTGGTGGAAGCCTTGGGTAGAGTGTCGGTCGCTTAACAGTCTGAGAAGGATGGAGCTGCTAACTAAATATTGCACTCAGCACAAGTAACAAACATGTGCACAACACCCGGCCAAGATTCAACGTGACGCGTCATTCCTCAGATGACTTAGCGCCAGAGCCAGTCCACGATACCAGTTCCGCCTGTACTGGCCGATCCAAGTTTCATTTCTCCTCCCTTCCACCGCTGTCGCTTTATATCCATATCCCCTGGTGTGTCCGCAAATGCCCCTATTGCGATTTCAACTCCCACGCCATACGTCAGCCCATACCCGAGCGGGAGTATCTTGACGCGTTGTTGAATGATCTGCACGCCGAATTACCCGCGGTTGAAGGCCGCACCATCGATACGGTGTTTATTGGGGGCGGAACACCGAGTTTGCTATCTCCTGAAACCTTAAACCGATTGCTGTGCGCCATTCGATCCGCAGTCGAATTGCACCCTCATACCGAGATTACTTTGGAATCGAATCCCGGGACTTTCGAAGAGCTTAAGTTCCGGGAGTTCCGCGCCCTGGGAATCAACCGCCTATCCATCGGCGTACAGAGTTTCAACGACCGTTTATTGCAGAAAATCGGCCGCATTCATGACGGCAAAACCGCTATACGCGCCGCAGAAACTGCCCATAGAGTAGGTTTCGACAACTTCAACATCGATCTAATGTACGGCTTACCGGGGCAAACAAAAATCACTAGCCAGGCGGATTTGGCCACGGCGGTTCAGCTTAATCCTTCCCATATCTCTTATTATCAGCTCACTATCGAACCCGATACCGTATTCCATACTCGCCCCCCGACACTGCCCAAGGAGGAGTCACTTTGGACGATGCAGCTCCAAGGCGAGCACATTTTAGCAAATCATGGCTATACTCAATATGAAGTATCGGCCTACGCGCGCCCACATCGGCAATGCAGACACAATATGAACTACTGGGAATTCGCCGACTACTTAGGCATTGGGGCCGGAGCGCACGGAAAAATAACCCGTTGCGATGCACCGTTTATCCTGCGCCGCGCCAAGCTCAAACAACCGAGACGCTATATGGAAGCCGCGGCACGGGGAGCGCGGCTGGGAAATGAGCAGGTACTGGGACCCGAGGATGCTCTCGTGGAATTCATGCTGAATGCACTCCGTTTGCGATCGGGCTTTGAGCTGTCGCTATTCGAGGCGCGCACCGGCCTGCCCGCTGAGGCCATAACACCGGCGTTGGCGCAGGCAGAAGAACGAGGCTTGGTGAACATCAGTGAGCGGCACGTGGCGCCAACCCCGCTCGGCAGACGTTTTTTGAATGAGCTGATATTGCATTTTATGCACGATCCGTAGCGGGAGATGATTTCCGCGATCAATACCCGGTTCCCACCGAGTCGTTATATTAGTAAGCCCTCGGTGAGGGCCGGATTGGTTTAGCCCTAAAACAGAGTTGACATCGCCAGTTAAATTTTGTCACATAACCGGTTGAGAAACCATGAGCGCTCTAATTGAAGATATCGAACTGTGTTGTCCTTACTGCGGCGGCACCATGGAGCTCGATGTGGATTGCACCGCCGGTAACCAGGTCTATTATGAGGATTGCCAGGTCTGTTGCGCCTCCGTGAAATTCATTGTAACCGTGGACGATTCAGGCAATCTCATTGATTTAGCAGCTCGTCGAGATGATGAATAAAGACTATATACCCATCCCCTGTGCCACCTACAACCAGTATGAAACCGCAATTCTGCGAGGTTATTCTTTACGGGTCGGGTGGAAGGGTGCCCGCGCAATTGATCGGGTAGAAACCCTTAATCCACAAGATCTCAGGACACGAGCGGGAGCTGAATATATGATTGCGCAAAATCAGCTCGGCCAGTATCGGGTTATCCGCTTGGATAGAATCAAGTACGCTCAAACGTTGCGGCCAATGTGAGGCATCTCCGAGAGAGGGTTGACTCGACTTAAGCGGCGTCGTAGCACGGAGTGCTTGGGAAATCATCCCGGCGAAGGAGCACGAAATGCCGCATCGCAGCGAATTATTCCAGGCTACCAACTTTGTTATGCACAGTTACTTGGCCATGTCAAGAAAATATAATCCAGTGCCTCGGCCGTTGGTCGGTATAATTTAACCGCATTAAATCCATTCAAAAACAGAAGCTTAGAGTTTGTACATTATTTGGTCGAGGTAAAAAACGTGTAATAAAATCAATAATACACGGATTTGGCCCCAAACAATCCACAGAGTTATCCACAGATATTGTGGGTAACTCCCCATCCACGGGCATGGTTTAATCTATAGGGGGGTATGTTACCACCCCCAAGGCTTTCCAAACGATCTTCAGTCTATTACACCCGCCATTTTATCCACAACAAACACCCAGCTCATGGCAACAAAGCTTGATCCTAGCTTCGACGCCATGCGTTTGCTGGCAGATAACGCCCACCGTGTAATCCCAAATTTAACCGATACGATACCAAGCCGTCGCGGAAAACGGTATCATGGAGGTTTAAACAATGAGGCCAAGCGAATCGCTAAACGTTAGCTTAGAGGTAAGTAAACTCAATGAAAGCGGATATCCATCCCCACTACAAAGAAATGAAAGTGGTTTGCAGCTGTGGCAATACATTTACCACGCGCTCGACCTATGCTGCCGATGAACTCCATATCGAAGTTTGCGCCAACTGCCATCCTTTTTATACAGGCAAACAGAAGATCCTGGACACCGCGGGTCAGGTGGACAAATTCAGGCGCCGCTACGGCAGAAAATAACGAGGTTGATCCCTTATCTTCAGCCTGTCTAAGAGAGTAAAGCGAGCAAAGTGCTCGTTGTCTGTAGCACCGCCAAGAGAACCGCCGATTGGTGAAACCATCAATCGCTGGGTGTCGGTCAACGCACTTCCTGGTGCGTCATCTCCTGGTGGGCATGCTATGTTTGATCGCAGAACCGGTGCTAGGCTGTGCCACCAATCGTATCGATGCCGAGGCAAAAGTGATCTGGGTCTACGATGGGGACACAGTCGAGCTTGAAGGGGGGAGAAACTGCGGCTGATCGGCATCAACACCCCTGAACGGGGTAGGCATGGCAAAGCCGCGCAGGCGTACGCTCTTGCGGCATGGCACTCTTTGCAACAGGTTCTTGCCCGCCAGAACTATCACGTGCTATTGCGTTACGGTGAAGAGCGTCGGGATCCTTATGGTCGGCTATTGGCTCATTTGTATTTATCCAACCAAAGCAATGTAAACGCCGATCTGCTCCGCCGCGGTCTAGCTATCGCCATCACGATCCCGCCCAATGACTGGAACGTGGATTGCTATCGCTCCGCGGAGGCACAGGCCCGTAGAGAGAAAATAGGTATTTGGTCCTTGCCCCAATACCGCACCTTGGAGAGTTCGAAGCTGAAGGGCTCGGAGCACGGATTTCACATTATTGCCGGAACGGTAACCCGGATCGGCCAGAGCAGTCGCGCTTTGTGGCTGGATCTCAAGAATAAATTGGGAGTTCGCATCGACCACACCGATGAACACAATTTTGATTCGACGGATCTGACGAAATTAAAGGGAAAACGCATCGAGGTGCGGGGTTGGCTCTACCGAACCAAAGGCGCATTGCGAATGCGGCTGCGTCATCCGGCCGATCTCAAGATTCTGCCCTAAAACACTCGCATACTCGAAGGCACGACTTTGAAGGCAGACGGAGGCTATGAGTATCTCTAGGCAGTATTTCCCTTAAAAATTGCCTCTGCACGCCGGTTGATTTCCTCCGGCGAGAGTTCCTCCTTGTGGGTCGCGATGAACCAAACATGCCCGAAGGGATCTTCTAATGTCCCGGTCCGATCACCATAAAACTGATCTTCAACAGGTTTTACAACTTTTGCACCGGCTTCAATCGCCTGGGTAAAAAGCGCGTCCACATCTTCCACGTAGACATGAAGGCCGACTGAGGTCCCCCCCAGTGACTGGGGATTACGAAACGCCCCGGCTTCGCATGGATCAGCCAGCATGACCGCTGAATCGCCAATCCTGATTTCCGCGTGCCCTATTTGGCCATTCGGGGTGGACAGCCGGAACACTTCTGTCGCGCTTAGCGCTTTCTTGTAGAATTCTAAGGCTTCAGCCGCGCCTTCTATACTCAGATAAGGCGTCACAGTATGGTAACCATCCGGTACGGGTTTCACTGCCATGATTGTTCCTTCTGCAAACGATTTTAATAAGCATCGCACAGCTTGATCGATCTACAATGGCTCGACAACAGTGCAATCCGTCGATTAAACCGACCGAGCCTGAACGACGCCGCTTGAACGGATTACAAAAGAAACAGACATCGGATTGTCTCTCACAGTTCAATAAAGGCTATCAATCATTTCACTCGGCAGATCCGTGAGCAACGCCAGGCGGCGCGAACCGAACAGATAGCGCAATCCAAGAAAAGTCGTGTACTCATTATACTGCGGGCTTAGCTGGCCCTGTAACAACACCACGGCTTGCCAGCCGCTAGAGCCTAACTGTCTGACGGCCTCAAGTTGCAGGTTAAGATTCAAACCGCGTTGATCCTCAACGAGGCGAGCGGACCTTCAACGGTTTGACTTAGCGCGTAAGCACTGTTGAGATCGTTGAGTTTAAGATAGCTGAAGACAACGCCGCACGCGCTTTCCCAGTCCGGAGATTGGCGGTACACCTCCGCAAACTTATCTGCCGCAGAGTGATAGCGCTAGGGATCTCCTCGTCGGGAATCAAATAACGTTGAACTTCCGCATGGTATTCGAGGATACTTTGCTGCGCCAACGGCGGGCTGGCCGCGTATGCCCCATAAATAGTGAGCAGAGTCGCACCCAGAGCGACCAACCAAACGTTGCGCTTGCGCTTAGATATCGCCCGAATAGCGCTCATAGAGCGCGATCGGACAATAACTTGAGGAACTTCAAGCCTACGCTGGACTGACCGGATTCAGTACGGGCTAGCTTGCTCAGTAGATACAGTGTCGCTGAATAATAATCTGACTTTTCTTGCCATTCGGTTTCAGCACTTCTTCGAGTCCAGTCCGCCGCGCAATCTTCGACATAAGCGGCCACCTGCAGGACACCTGCACTCAGGCTATATCCGGCGGCTTCGCCATCTTTCAGATTGATCCACGCGGGTGGGCCAGAACCGTGATATGCGCCCCAGTAATCGGCGATTTCTTCGACAGTGGGTTCAGAGTTATACCCAGCCCAACAGAGGTAGAGCGGTATTCGCAAGGCGTCGAAGCCAAACCGCGGCGCAAAACCTTCGGCTAAGCTCAGCCCATCGCTCAGCTGCAGCCAATCTGGCGGCAATTGCGCCTTGCCGAAACGTGCTGCACTGAGCAAGCGACGCCCCGATTCCAAAATTTGGAGCCAGATTGGATCCGCATCGATGGCATGTAGCGCTTTGATCGCAGGAAATATCCAATACGATAAGTTCAGAATTAAACCCTTGGGTTTGACGAACCCTTCCGAACCAGCCAACAGTACGGGACCGTAAGCGCTTGGCCGAACCAAAGTATGCTTGATGCTATGGGCGATCGCTTGCGCTTGGCGTAGATAATCCGGGTCCTGCCATCGGGCTGACGCGCGGGTCAGTGCCCAGGCGATGAGAAGATCGCCATCGGTTGCGTTGTTGTGATCCGGAGTCGAATTGCTTGCGCCGGGAACCCACTTCCAGGCGAATAATGCATCGTCGCGAATTTGCAGATTCATCTGGGTCCAGCGCCATATACCCGCGAAGGTGGCTCGATCGCCGGCGGATTCGGCTAATAACATGCCATAGCCTTGGCCTTCTGAATGGCTAATATTACGGTTGCCGGTATCGATGATACGCCCCGAGTCCCCAATAAATTCCCGCCGATAGCGCTGCCAATCCTGCCAATCCAGCCTCGCTTCCTTTGACCCGCACGCGATGGCCAGCAGCGCGATTAGCGTCAGTAGACTAAGCCTGGTCCGCATGGAGCGGGTGATGGCGGCGTTTAAAACGCATGAGTTGCGCCCGGGTGAGAATCACTAAAATCACCAATAAAAGCACGACCAATGCGGAGCCGATATAGGGATGCTGCGAGAAAAGATTGCCAAACCACGACTGCAAACCCACTTTGCCAACATTAAAAGTCGGGCCTAAGTTTGCGCCTTGAACCGAAGTGGAATGGCTTTGCCAAAGGCCGTAACTTCCATGCAACGAGCCCCACAGTCCCGGCTTATCCAGCGCATGGATAGCCTTGTTGAGGGTATCGGCATGAGTTGCGGTTAAGGTGATGACACTCTTATGGGGATACAGTGGCGATTCGAATTGGGTAACAGCAGCATAATTCGTGTATCCGCCAGGCAAACTCAAGAGGATGGAGTCCTTGCGGTTGGTTTCAGGTTGCTCAGTGGCAAATGCTGCGCCGATCAAATGGCGTATTCTGTCCTTAATATTCATCGGTTCGGAGCTTGCCTTCGGCATCTCAAGCCTCGGCACTTGAACTCGAATCAAATCGGCTATGGAAAACGGAGAGGCAGCGGACAACGACGATGCAAGCTCATTTTGAATACCAATCACCAGCAGATGCTTACCGTCCATGGGTAGTCAATAGCCAAATTTCGTCTGTGTGAACGGACCTCCAAGAACCTGCGACATTTTAGCCAACAGTGTCCAGGCTGCCGCGACAATCCGGCTATCAGGCCGGGTAATTTGTACCGAGAAATCGGCACCGTCCGGTGTGACGCCATAGGGAAATAATGTGTCGGCGAAAAGCTTAAGATCGGGCAAGGCGGCAAAGTGCTCCGCGTCTGCCAGCTTGATATAGGAATCATCAAACAAGCTAACCAGTAAACCGTTCACGTAGGACGGTTGACATTCCCCACTACGTTCAAGAGGTACCATATAGGGGGAGAAAGCCAGCGTGTTTAAGCCGGGACGTAGTGATCTCATGGGGATGCGAATGACATTAGTCATAGTACACGGCTCCCGCCTCTTGCTGCATATGGATGGCTTAGATAGATATTCAACGCCGATAAGGGGCCAAGTCCAGCACTATAGGCTAGGTGTAGATGCAGTTCCAAATCGCGAGTCTCGGAGACGACAAATAAATCGGGAGGTACCCAAAACTGGATGTCTTGCCGCGCAGGAAACAGACCGGCTGAGGTTTGGGTGCGAAATCCTAGCTCTGCAAGTGTGTAGACGCGGTCTTCCTGAACTAAGTGTTTAGCAGAATAAAGCGGCGGACTGGAAAAGGAGAGTGAATCAATGAGCGTATCCCGAGTATCGGGTAAGTCAATGGCCGGAAAGGCGAAAGCCAGTGCGGCACGGCGAACTTCGCCAGCATCTCGGCCCGAGATGACGAACACATAGTGGCCCGGATCATCCTCGCGGGGATAGAGCCCCATAAAGGCCCCATGTAAGTAGGTGACTGTAAGTCTTTTAACAAAAACAGTTCAAAAGGTATTGGCTGGTATCGGTATAGATTAAACTTTGAGTTCTTGTGAATGTTAAAGAACTTTTAGTCGACTACTTATCCGAGTGAGAATCAGTGCGGCTAGATAGGGGGCAAGCGCTTCCTTGCGGTCCACCATTACCGTGTCATAGCCTTTGGTTAGGGTTTGATCCCAACCGGGAAACCAGCGCAGGGCCTTAAGGCGACTTTCGTCAGGCTTTCTGCGCAACGCTTTTTGGTGGATGACTTCCAACGGGCGATAATTCAAGCGCAACGCGGCGCCTTGCGCGATTAAGCTTTACCAGAATATCCACGGTAGGCACATGATCCGCATCCAGTATCAGTATCAGCTTACCGTAGGTATGTCGCATCGCTTCATTAATGTTGCCTGCTTTAGCATGTTCGTTGCGTTCACGCGTTAGGTAGCGAGCACCTAACTTGCGACAGAGTAACTGAAATTCCTGGTGAGGGTAGTCATCGCGACTAAGCACCACTTTTGTAAATCGAGATCCAGATTCGGTAATGCGCGCAAGATCAATTCCTGATGTATTGAGCGGTCCACCTAATTCCCAGAACTTTTCAGGTACAAAGCCGAGTGGATCCAGTACGTTCCCTAAATGTCGGTGAGCCAGAAGCCGATGCGAGTAGTTGGATTAAATTATCCCAGGCAAATCATTCGATGCTACATGCCACGGGAAAGAGCGGAATACCACAACAATCTGGATGGATAACGGACGCGCGCGGATAAATGGGGGTGCGTCAGTAATTCCTCGTCGTCCATGAGCGGACCCTACACTCTAGCGATACAAACCCGCATCTGATGCTAATTTGAATCGACTCTAGTTTCCTTTGGCTTACTTGGACGCAACATGGAGCGAATCGATAACAGGCGTGTTAAATAAGATAATCCATTATACTACTCAGATGCTCGGGTCCTTGCCGTTCCCGCCGTTCAAACGTGCCGAGAGATCCTCTAGAAGACTCTGCTGAAAACGGCTAGTTAAGCAGCTCGCACTCGGATAGCGCTGCCCGCAGTATCACCGAACGATTTGGCCCCTATTCAACATTTTTACAAAAAGATGAAATTACAAAAGCTTCTGATCACTCGCTTTTTGCCAACCCTTTTTATTATTGGATTGACCTTCCTCAATGCGTTTGATGGAAAAGCTCTGGGAACAGGAAACCCAGCAATGCGCATCCCTACCCAAGCGGCAGCAGTCGAACAACCCAATATCATTATCATCTTAGCCGATGATCTTGGTTATTCCGACATCGGTTCCTATGGTGGCGAAATTCAGACACCTAATCTCGACCAGCTAGCCGCCAATGGTCTGCGATTCACCCAATTTTATAACGATGCCAAATGCTCCCCGAGTAGGGCAGCACTGTTAACCGGACTGTACCACCACCAGACTCAGATACTAGAAAAGCAGGATAATAACGTCACTCTTGCAGAAGTATTGAAACAGGCCGGGTACATCACTTTAATCGTTGGCAAGTGGCACTTGCCAAAATCCCCGCTGGACTACGGATTTGATCGATATTTCGGTTTTCTAGGCGGTGCCGCGAATTACTTCACCGGTAAAGATTTTGGGAGTGGTAGAAATTTAATGCGTTCGGACGACAAAGTGTACGATGTGCCGAAAGCTGGTTTTTACACCACCGATGCCTTCACCGACCATGCGATTGAATTTATAAATGAAAGCTTGGGAAAAGGACATCCTTTTTTTCTATATTTAGCCTACAACGCGCCCCATTTTCCGCTTCAAGCTTTACCACAGGATATCGCGAAATATCGGGGCAAATACAAGATAGGCTGGGACCAAGTGCGTGCTAATCGGTTTGCGCGTATGAAACAGCTCGGGATCGCTACCCCTGAGTGGTCACTAACTCCCCGCGATACCACGGTACCTGACTGGAATTCGCTATCGGAACAAGAAAAAAAAGAAGAAGATCTACTGATGGCGGTTTATGCGGCCATGGTTGATCGAATGGATAAAAATATTGGACGACTGATTACCCTGCTTTACAGTAAGGGTCTGATTGATAACACTTTGGTGATGTTTTTCTCCGACAACGGTGCGTGTCCGTACGACTATAATCGAACTCCTCATCTACCACCTGGACCTGCAGAATCCTACCGCAGCTATGATACGGAATGGGCTAATGTGAGTAATACGCCTTTTCGGCTCTATAAACAGAACAGCCACGAAGGCGGTATCGCCACGCCATTGATTCTTCATTGGCCTAGGGTCATCAAAAAAGGGGGGCAGACAAGCAATCAACTCGCTCATATTATCGATATTATGCCGACTCTCATCGATGTGGCCGGAGCAAAATATCCAAAACATTTCAGTCGTTTTAAGATTCTGCTCCCCACCGAGGGTATCAGTGTGGGTTATAAGGTCCTACCAATGGAAGGGATCAGCCTCAGTCCGGTCTTATATGGTAACAAGGGCCGAACCGATGAACCCATCTTTTGGGAATGGAAAGGCAACCGCGCGGTACGAGCGGGAACTTGGAAACTTGTTGCCGAACGGGGTAGAAGTTGGGAGCTTCATAACATGAAAACTGATCGTTGCGAGCTTGATGATCATATCCAAAGCTATCCAAAGCAAACGAAGATCATGGCTACGATGTACGACAATTGGGCGAAAAGATATGGCGCCAAATCCAATAGCGCAGCCCAACGCGCCAAACCGCAGCGCACACGCCGCACCTCCGCACAGGATGCGGACTAGCATTTATCATGAGGTTGATTCCCAAGCATCCACATTTGATAAACACTCCTGCTGACTCTTATAAACTATTTCCCTTAGCACCGATTGAAGACATCCAATGTAAATTAATCATTTAGCTTTTACGAGACAATGCTGCCCAGATTAACATTCACGGCTGTGGATCAAAGGGCGGGGGATATGACAGAGTAGATTTCCTCCTCCGTCAGAGGCGTAAGATTAAGCTTGTAGATCTGATCGAGCTGGCTAATCATATTATTCAACCATAATCCGTTGTAGACCGTGCCCGCATGATTGTCTTTGAGCACCAAATGGGAGGGGTGATCACCCTTGTCATTAGTGATCGTTAGTTTATTCGCCAAAGTTGTTTTAAAGCGGAGTGTATTGGTAAGACGGCTGCCAAATCTATCGACCAGCCATTGATAGTCATTCAGATAGTCCACTCGGTCACTGCCTTTAGCGTAGTTCATTAAGCTTTCATCAAAATGATTCAGCACCTCTTCAATATTGATCACCTGCTGTTGATGCGGCCAGTTCTCAAAGGTGGTTGTAATGTTATAGTCTCTGCAGATGCCAATGAGCGCAACCCTAACGGATGCATGTACTTCTAAAATCTGGTTTGTCGCTTGTACAATATGGCCGACGCATTCCGCCACGGCATCGCGGGCGAATTTATCCAAGCCCGTTTGCGCCCAACGGTCCATCTCTTCTTCTTGGCCCAGATCGTTCACGCCTATTCGAATTATTACTAAACCATTATCCCATTGCTTAGGATGCTTTTTTAACTGTTCCATAAACGATCTAGCTTGATAAGGCCAGGTCTTTAAAAGACTCCGGCAACGGGCGCCAGAATAAGCATAGTTATATTCGAAATCTAATTTCTTCGGAGTTCTCCCACTTAAGCCTAGCCAGTACTTGACTTTAGCTATTCTGGCTTCGCTTCCCCATACCCCGTATGCGCCAAGGTTGATTTCGTCCGAACGGAACCTATCCCATAAGGCGGGCCAATTGAAAGTGACCGAATGATAATTTCCGCCTCGCGCTTTGTTATCATATTTATCACGATAACTATGGCTATCGGAGTCACCTAATACTGCGATTGATAGCAAATTTGAATTATAAACCTTCGAAGGTTCTGAGTTAGACCCCGTATAATAAATACCAATCGACACCGTTATAGTAAATAAAATAGCGATAAAGATAGCTTTCTTAATCATTCACTGAAAACTCTACAGTCAAATGTGATGTTTGTTTAGGTTTAGCCATCCCTCATTCTTCATCGAGCATTTCAACCCTAAGTTGATTACCAGACCGTTGTAAACATATTCACATGCATTGAGTTCAGCCTGTTTTGCGATTTGCATTTGACAGCCCTCTTTCTGCGATACGATACACTATTCATATACAGCGTTACTGCGCATCACGCACAACCACAAAAATATCGATAAGCCGCTCCACGGACCACCGACTAGTGACAACCTGTGGTTTCTTCCAGCTAAACTGATTGAATACAAAATTAGGTGATAGGGGAATCCCTTGCTGATTTACCAATAGGAAGAATTTTTAGAGTTATCATCTTGAACCATTTGACGTGGAAAGTTCCGGATTGCTATTTTTTTGCAGTCCGCTACGCCGTACCTTCCATATTCTTATACGAAATCCAAGCTCAGTTATCGTTGGAGTCGTCGTAGAGGTGGATACCCCATACAAGCTAATCCTAAAAAACAATTTCAAACGAGGATCAATTCATGAATTTTGCGCAGAAAGTTGGTCGAAGGATTCGAGTTCGCGCAGTAGAAAAAATAAAAATGATCAGAGGGCGGGCACTATTGGCAAGCCCAATGTATCTGCGATTTCGAGGTGCATACGAATCGTATGACGACGCGTTGAAAGCCATACCGCAACATCGTCTCGCCGGCTATAACCACGATTCGGTAGCTGAATTAAACTTTAAGTTGATGTCGCAGATTGCTCTTTGGGATTATCCGGTGCTTTTCTGGCTGCAACGTTTGTTACCGAATGCAAAGAGCATTTTAGACGCTGGCGGACACATGGGTACGAAGTTTCGCGCCTTCCAAAACCATATCCCGCTCGGTCCTCCGAGTTCTTGGATTGTGTACGACCTTCCCACCATCGTGAAGGAAGGAAAACGCCGAGCCGAAGATGATGGCCTCGAAGGCATCGAATTTACTTCGGATCTCTCGACGATTAAGCGTTGCGATATTCTACTCGCATCTGGCCTCTTACAATATTTGGATCAACCATTCACTGATATACTCCAGCAATTGCCGGAATTACCTCGGCACATCATCATCAATAAACTTGCCGTACGCGATGGAGAGACGCTTGTCACACTAGAAGATTTCGGTCACGCCTTTGTGCCCTATCAGATACGCTCCCGTCAGCCATTCTTTAGCACCTTAGAAGCGCTAGGTTATCACCCCGTCGACGAATGGGAAATCCCCTCGCTCTCTCATGTCATTCCCACTCACCCGGAATTCGGGGCTTCGAAAAGCATAGGTTGCTATCTGACTCTTGGTAGCGGTACCCATTAGACCTCGATCACTCAAGCACCTCGCTTGCTCCGACTCTTGCAAGTTGGAGCTACATTCGATCGATAACCTGCTGCACACCGACTGCGAAGCTTCAGTACTTATCGGGATGGTCGCTTTGAGCTAATTCGTTATTCAATAAAATGTAGAGTTTATTGGTGATAATTTCATTGCGATAAAGGTATTCGAGTGCGTCGGCTTGGAGCGAACGAAGCGTGCTCGCAACAAACGCATGATTAACCTCCGTTAGGGATACGCCCTGAGTGTGCTCTACCATTTCAATATGCGCATCGATGCTTTGTGCAACGTTTGCAAAAAACTGCTTTACCTTCTCGATAGCCGCCTCATCGCCAAAGATTTTAATTAAACTCTGAATCTCAACCGATTGGAAATGGTCTAGAACACGGTTAACCAGCAAACGTTGGGTGCGATAATAAGTTAACAATTTGTCCGGCTTGATTTTACGCTCCGACATGAAAACGAGCTTACGGGTTAAATTGATGAATTTTTCCACGCTGTCGATCGGAAATTTCTCATCCAACGAAGCCACCTGCGCCGCACCGTGTTCTAACCGATCCACCTGAATATGGAGCATGTTAAGCACCTTTTTATAGATTTTCTCATCGATTTTACCATCTTCAAGCAGTTTCCAAAGTTCGGCTTTTTCCAGGCCAAGGGCGTAGAGGCGAAGATTCGCCTCGGCTAGATTCATAGAGGTTCCAACTTCCTCCCGATAACCGACCAAGGCTTTGAGGGAATGCGATTCGTAAAATTCGCGCAGTCGTTCGAACTCCTTGGCACCAACATAGCCTTGAGTTTCCAGTTCGCGGAGTTTCTCCAGCGCCTTGTTGACGATGATCGCTTTGCTCTCGTGGTATTCCACTTTTTCAATGGGCGTCAATGCATCGATTTTCAACTTGCGCATGATCGTCCCGATGGTTGTCGCCTTAATCAACAACGTGAAGTAGATACAGCCGATGGTGATGGCGAGAATGAACTCCTTCACCGAGAAGTCGAAACTCCAACCCGATACCGTCAAATTGTCGGGAATCAATAGCGCCATGATGACCGCTAAGGCGCCGCGCAGGCTGCCCCAAGAAAGCAGATGCTGCCAAGATGTAGGAATTCGTTCCTCCAGCCTCATCCGGTTAAGCATCCCGACGACCGGGTAAATCGATATCGCCCGACCGATCGCAACCACCCCAATAGTCAAGACGATAGGCCAGATCGTCACATTTAGCCCGATGGATAATCGGGCGAAGGTCAATCCCATCAAGATAAAAACCAGTGAATTGGTTAAAAAGGCGAAATAGCTCCAGAACTTCTCCATGTATTGTTCGACCCTGGGCGACATTTTGTACCGCCCATAATTGCCGATCACCATGGATGCCGCGAGCGTGGCGATGATCGCTGATAGATGAATCGGGAATCCGAATAACTCCAAGTTTTCCGAGAGCAGTTCGGTAAGAATGAAGGTGAAATGCGCAACTAATACCGTCAGGGTGATCTCAACGTGTTCGTTCCCTCTACTCCATTTAATCAGCCGGGCAAATAAAAAGCCCATCGCCAATCCGAACCCCAACCCGCCCACGACCATGGTGCAAAAGATTGCGATACCCTGTAATACCGATTCTGCCCCATTGAAACCCGACTGGGTGATCTCCAACAACACCATAAAGACAGCGAAAGCGGTACCGTCGTTGAACAGACTTTCCCCCTCGAATATTAGGGTCAGGCGTTGTGGAGCGCCGTAATCCTTGAATAATGACAGCACCGCTACGGGGTCGGTGGCAGAAATAATTGCGCCGAACAGAAACAATACGCTTAGGGGGACCTGAAAGCCGATCGCCGCCAGCGCGTAATGTAGACCTACACCCACCACAATAACGGAAATCAGCATGGAGACCACCGCCAACGCACTAATGGCGATGATATTGTTCTCCATACTTCGCATATTAATATTGTAGGCGGACTCAAAAATTAGGATCGGCAAGAAAACAAAGAAAACCAGCTCAGGAGTCATCTTGAAGCTGTTGATGAAATGAAATTGCTCGATTCCAGAAAGGGGGACCAATCCCGTACCCGCGACTACCAGCAGGACGGTGTAGGGAATATGCGTTTTCTCGGAAAGAGCAGAAACTCCCAAAGAAACCAACATCAAGCTGAACAGCGAGAGAAAAATATCCAGATTCATACAGTCAAAGACCGTCTAGGTAGAGGGATAATCGGCGAAGCGGAGAAAACAATAATTATAATTATACTAGTAGCAATAATAATTATAGCACCTTGCGACAGCGGATAAAATGCCGCAGTTACAAAGATAATCGGTCGTTACCGATCCAGCTATCATCACCTGAGCCAATGGTTTGCTTCGGATCGGGATTAGGCAGGATTAAAGACCACTGGATTTCATTCAGACAGCTAGGCTTATCCTTGTATAAACTTTTGCATGCTCCCAAAAACGGCGCTGCCAAATGCCACGCTAGCACCGAAGGCGTGGCTCGCGGACAGATCCTCATTACCTCGCGATAGTGCTTTGGAAAATAACGCCTTGGCGGTCCCAATGCGTGTGGAAAAGTTCTCGTCGTTCTCCGGGATTTGCATCAGGAGGTGTAAATGATCGAGCAACAACACGATAGCCAGCAATTCGAACGGTCGGCGCTGCTGGACGGTCGCGAAGGCTCGATCAGGATAGGCTGATTGCGCAAAGTCTTACAGGTAATGAACACCGGTCGATTATTCGGTGCGCAACGAAGGTAGTTTGACACGACCGATGCGTTAAGGGGTAATGGTCGCTAATTCATCTGACAGATACCGTCAGATAAACTCGATTCCTGAATGACTGAGTTCGGCCAGAAACGGCCATTTAGATAGTCTCCGTAAAGCGGTTGTTTTCTTTTCTGAACCTTGGGAATTTGTCCGGGAGAACTACCAGATCAAGGCTTCGTAGAATCCAGTGTGTGGCCCCTGATACGAATCAATTCATCCTTATTCTCGATTAATGTGAACCCACTGCTATGTTCACGATCCGTTACACCTATCAGGATAAAAAGCCCTCCCTCAACCTTCGCGTTACCCCGTCCAATCACTTACCAATCATTGTGTAAGTTATGTCGAACTGACGTTAAAGTACGTTTAACCAAGATTGAAGACGACGTGCTCGGTAAACCCGCCGGCGCCGGCATCAGCCTACGCCGCCAGCACATCCACGAGCAGGTGGATTGTTTATTTCAGCAACAAATTCTCGGCCGGCTCCTTGCCGCACTTCGGACATTTCGCGGGATGGCACGCTCGGCAGTACGCCTTGCCGCAGTGGCCACAGGGGCCGTTGGCGGCCGGGGTGACCAAGTGTAACGCCTCGTCGCAGACTTCCCGTGGCCTTAACCAGGTGAAGCTGTATTCACAGGGCGCCTGTTCCAGCTTTCGGGTCAGCGGATTCCAGTCCAAGGTGAACCCGCGCTCGCCCTTGCGCCGTTTGATGAGCAGTTCAAAACGCTGCACCGGCATAACTAACTCCAGAGCCTGAAGCCAGTCTACCTCCACTTTCATGGCGTACTTCTGGTGCAGGTCGTCGACTTTGGTCTGGTATTCCCGATCGATGGCTTCCAGCCGCAAATACTCGCGTTTCCTGTCGGCCTGTTGTTTCTCGCTAAGTTTTCCGCCCTTGGGCAACGCCGCCAAGCGCTCGAGGGCCTCCCGGCGCAGATCGTTATGGTAGTTGTACAGCCGGTCCAGGTCCCGCTCCTGGCGCCGCTGCATGCCGTGCAGAAAATGTGCCAGGCGATCGTTAGCCCGTAGGGAGAGCGTTTGTTCCAGAATCGCATTAAGTTTTCCCCACTCCCACAGCGCCGGAAGTCGGACATCAGTCGGTAGCGGTACCCGGCGGGCGGTATTCGGTTCATCAATAACTGCACTCCATAGATCTTCTAGCCACTCATCCAGCGTCGCCCCATTACAGAGATTGAATCCCAGATGAAGGATACCGTCGCGTTTCTCGTCGGACAACGCGGTATAGCGAAACCTCAAGATCAGGTAGCGGGTCCAGGCGGAGTGAACATCTTGCAAGCGATAAGTAGCATTGAGCAATTCCAAACCGTGTTGGAGGATGCGCTCGGGGCTTCCCGGCGGCGGGTTTGCCGGCTCCACTGTCCGTCGCAGCCAGCGTCCTTGCTCTCCAAGCAAACCCGCAAGGCGCTCTATCCAATCGGATTCCAGGCTGAGCCGTTGCGCCTCCGCTGGTAGCTCTGCGCCGAAACCCAGCCGTGACAATTCCGGTATGTGCAACGCGGTTTGCACCGACGGGGGGGCGAGCACTTCCAGGCCTTCTGGCTCGATGCGCTCGACCAGCGCACCTCCCTGTTCCAGGAGCTGAGCAACGAACTGGCGTAGTTGACTCACTGCCGTGCATTCCTACGCCGTCTCGAACTCTTCACCAAAAAGCTCGTCATCCAGCACCTTGATTGATTCATATTGCTGTTTGGCCTTGACCATACGCTCGCCCAGTTGCGCAAAAGCGGAGCTGCGTCCCTGCTCAGTATTGGCCACCCAAGCGCTGAACACCATTTCGGAAAAATCCTGCGCCTCGTCCAATTCGCCCAGGATGGCGTCGATCTCTCCGACGACCAACTCGAACATGTTAATCTTTTCATCCAGAATCTGCAGTACATGACTTTCTAACGTGCCCCGTGACACGAGGTTAAAAATAAATACTTCCCGGTGTTGGCCAATGCGGTGAATACGGCCTATGCGTTGTTCGATGGCCATGGGATTCCAGGGCAAGTCGAAGTTGATCAGGGTATTGCAGAACTGAATATTGCGTCCTTCACCGCCGGACTCCGTGCACAAGAATACGGGGACCTGATCCCGAAAGCGGGCAATGGCGGTATCCTTATCCTCGCCCGACAGAGAACCCTCGAAGCGGGCGAAGGGAATGGCTTGGTGCGTTAATAAGTTGTCCAAGTGATTCAGCGTGTCACGATGGTGAATAAACACCATCTTTTTCTCCTCGGGATTACGTTTAAGCATCTCTAACAATGCTTTTTCCTTGCCGCCCTGGGCGATTGCGGCATAGCGCTCGTACAGCTCCAGCCAACGCGAGTCGCCTTTTTCGCGCTCTAAAAAGCGGTGCAAGGTCGCTGCCGCGGCCGCCGGTGAGGAGCCAGCCGCACTGAGTAAGTGGCGCAGGGCTAGACGATAATGGCCAGGGGTACTGGTATGCACTTCGCCGACCAGCGCATCCAGCTCCCTGTAACACTGGCGCTCCTCAGGATCGGCCTCCAGCCGCAGGGTCGTCGCATGGCGAGGCGGTAGTCGAACATCGACCAAGGCGCGCGTGTTGCGGATCATCACGTCTCGCATCAGGTCACGCATCCGGTCCCGATTGGCGGGGATCCGTGGTTTTCCAGGCGTTATGTAGGCGGCACGAAATTCCTTCTCGGTCTTGAAGATTCCGGGCTTGAGCAGGGTCAGCAGATTATAGAGCTCCACCAAACTGTTTTGCACCGGAGTGGCGGAGAGGAATAACAGGAAGCGTTTCTTCAAGGCATCCACCAGTTTGTAGTTCTGGGTGGAACGATTCTTAAGGTGGTGCGCCTCATCGACGATAATCAGGTCATAGGTCTGCTGGGTTAGGCGCTCGAAATGCTCCTTGCGCCGGGCCGTGGCAATAGAAGCGATCACCTGGGGCTGATCCCAGAACGCTTCGGGATCGCTTTTTAGCAGCGCATCGTAGCTCGTAGCGCAGGCGATATCGAACTTGGTCTCCATCTCCTCCCGCCACTGCCCCACCAGCGAGGCGGGTGTCAGAATCAGGAACTTTTCCACCATAGCTCGTAACAGATATTCCTTTAATATCATGCCGGCTTCTATCGTCTTGCCCAGCCCGACTTCGTCCGCCAGCAACACGCGACCGCGGAATTGTTTGAGCACTTTACGCACTGTTTCCACCTGGTACCAGTAGGTCTCTATCTGATGCAGATGGGCTAGGCAGAGCAGTTCGTCAAAGCCTTGTAGGAGGTTGAGATGCGCGAATTCGGCGCGTAGCTGAAACCACATGGGATCCTGCCCATTGCGGGTTTGGGCAGCGCGGGGAATCGCGTCTAGGTTGGTCAGTTCGAACTGGAGGGGGATGTGCGGTTGGATCCTGGGCAGTTCTGGAACGATGCTTTCTGCCACCCCTCCCGACAGCGGAGTGGTGGCTTTATCCGTCGCCGCGGTTGGTGTTTTCGTGGCCTCTCGTTTGCCGGCGCGGCCTTTTGCGGGCGGCGCTTGCAGCGGTTTCGGCGCCCGCCGTCGCTGCTGGTAAATTTTACCCAACCACTCAGTAACCCAAGGGTGTAGCGATGGATCGGCCGTAAACCAATAAAGGGCTCTTGGGTAAGTATCAAGGTCGTCGTGTTTCAGCATCTGTGCCGCGGTAGCCCACCGTCCTTGTTGCGCGAACGCCAGCGCGCGTAACAGTCGCTCACGTGCGTCGGGGATATAGTGCTTTTCCAACCGTTTCAGATAACGCAAGCAACGGTCAGGTTTTTCTTCTAAAAGCGCGGCTACAGCCGCTAAATTGAGAATGTGAGCATCGCGCGGGCAGTCTCCGATGGCTTGTTCGGCCAGCCGCAACGGATGAGGTTGACGCTTTCGGAATGCCTCATTCAAAATATCAACCCAGCTTTTCTCCTCGCGGCGGCCGTTTTCCGGAGCCGATGACTTTGTCGTAGAGTTCATTTTCCCGTATTCCGCGAAAGGATAGCCTCCGCTATGGGCGCGGAAACTGACCCAGTAATAGGCGACAGTTAGATAGGCCTTAGTCTGCGGGATCTTGGGGTCTTGTTGCAAATTTTACGTGAATGCGAAAACCGGTGCCGGACCCAGCGTAGTCACACAGTCAACGTAAACGTCTGGGCAATCATGCGGTTCTTCTTTGATTTCAATTCGAATGTCCGTATTTGACATCAATGAATTCCGCGAGACTGTCAGACCACATCAGAGCTTGTGTTCTGAATAGTCCGATCGGGTCCCAGTTTTTACACCGATCATCTTGCCACGATGTCGCATGAAACTTTGCACAGATTTTTTTGTGCAAAATTGAGGAAACAATTCAGACAGCATTCTCCCTCTAGTTATTTTTCATATTTTTTGCTATTCTTTCAATGCGTTATGGACAAAACATGAAGACCACCAGTAAGGAACGCGCAGAACATGGAGATATCATCGTGCATATCGAAATTACTGACGACCTCGCCCACGGCCGCAAGAAGGAAGACATCCCAAAAGTTGTCCGGGAAGGACTTCTCATTCGCGATTATGTGAACGCCGAAATCAGCATCGGAAGATTCGCGGAACTGATGAAGCTGAATTACGAGGATGCGCGTGACTGGCTCCATAATCATGGAATCGCCACAACGCGAACCTTCATCGATCCCGAGCTGGAGACGGCAGAAGTAAAGAACTACCTGCTGATGTCCAAAGAACTCAGTATTCCTACTGATGAAGAAGGATAAAGGTCGTATGCGATACGTCGTCGATCATCAAGTTGCGAAAAGGAAGTTATCGAAGATCTCGAAGTGCACTTTCTCGGCCTGTCCGTGGCGAATTAATACTCAATCCGCCACAGACAGGCCGGCCGCAGCCGCAGCGGCACCGCGCGTCCCTTGTGCATCTGGCATGAAAACTGCTTTTTTCCAGGCAAGGCCGGGGCTGCCGGCTGTGCAGTCTTCCGCCGCTTCGCGCGGTACTGTTTGTGAGAGGATGTCGTGCCATGGAGCCACCGCTACAGTCAACGCATTCGGGGCGATCACAAACTCCTCATTTACAAGCGCTCTGTGCCCTTGGCACTGGGCCGGCTGCAGAACATCAACCGCGACGGATTGTTCATCCGCACCGACTACGCCGACATCGCGGTGATTCAGCCGCTGGAAATCGAATTCCTGTCCGCGTCGACGCAGTGCAGCGGCAACGGCCGTTTCAAGTCCATCGTGGTGCACCGCCGCGCCAACGGCACTTCCTACGATCTGATGATGAGTTTGATCGAAAGCACGACTCCCGGCTCGCTGCTGCGGTACGCTTGATTCCGACACCTATCGGCTCGTCTCCGCGCCGCCGGCGCGGGGACGCCGTTCTGTCCGCACCGCTTCCGGGGACCGACGCATGGCCAGCATCGCCGACCGGCTGCTGAATTCCACCCCACATCCACTGGGCGCCTATGCCGACGGGCGCGGCGTACACTTCGCCGTGTTCTCGCCGCGCGCCGAAAAACTTGAGCTGTGCCTGTTCGATGCCGCCGGCCGCCACGAGACCGCGCGCCTGACCCTGCCGGACTGTTGCAACGGCATCTGGCACGGTTATCTAGAGGGCGCGCGCCCGGGCCAGTGCTACGGTTATCGCGCGTACGGGCCTTACGAACCTAAACAGGGGTTGCGCTTCAATCACCACAAGCTGCTGCTCGACCCCTACGCGCGCGGCCTGGCGGGCACGCTGCGCTGGCACAACGCGCTGTACGGCTACCGGGTGGGTTCGCCCCGCGCCGATCTGTCCTTCGACCGCCGCGACAGCGCCGCCTACGTGCCCAAGTCGGTGGTGGTGGAGGATTACTTCGACTGGGGCAACGATCATCCGCCTCAGGTGCCCTGGAGCGACACCGTCATCTACGAGCTGCACCTGCGCGGTTTCACCCGGCTGCGCAACGACCTGCCGGAACACGACCGCGGTACCTTCGGCGCGCTGGGTCATCCCACCACCATCGATTATCTGAAAAGCCTGGGTATCACCGCGGTGGAACTGCTGCCGATCCACGCCTTCGCCGCGGACCGGCATCTGCAGGAACAGGGGCTGACCAACTACTGGGGTTACAACACCCTCGCCTACTTCGCGCCGCACGCCGCCTACTTGTCCGACGGCACGCTGGGCCAGCTCAAGTGGGCCGTCAAGCAGCTGCACGCGGCGGGCATCGAAGTGATTCTCGACGTGGTGTACAACCACACCTGCGAGGGCAGCGAACTGGGGCCCACGCTGTGCTGGCGCGGCCTCGACAACGGCGGCTATTACCGGCTGCTACCGGACAACCCGCGCCACTACATCAATGACACCGGCTGCGGCAACACCGTCAACTTCTCGCACCCGCGGGTGATCCAGTGGGCGATGGATTCGCTGCGCTACTGGGTGCAGGAATTCCACGTCGACGGTTTCCGCTTCGACCTCGGCGTCACCCTGGGCCGCGAGCAGCACGGCTTCGATCCCGGCTGCGGTTTTTTCGACGCGCTGCTGCAGGACCCGGTGCTGGCGCGGGTGAAACTGATCAGCGAACCCTGGGACGTCGGCCCCGGCGGCTACCAGATCGGCCACCACCCCGCCGGTTTCGCCGAGTGGAACGGCCGCTACCGCGACGACGTACGCGGCTACTGGCGCGGCGATGAGGGCCTGCGCAGCGTGCTGGCGGGGCGCTTGCTGGGCTCCGCCGACCTGTTCGACCACGACCGCCGCCAGCCCTGGTCCAGCGTCAACTTCGTCACCGCCCACGACGGCTTCACCCTCAACGACTTGGTCAGCTACAACCACAAGCACAACGAAGCGAACGGCGAAAACAACGGCGACGGCAGCGATCACAACCTCAGTTTCAACTGGGGCCACGAGGGCCCCACCGACGACCCCGCGGTGACCGCCCAGCGCGACAAACTGATCCGCAATATTTTCGCCACGCTGCTGTGCTCGCAGGGCACGCCGATGCTGCTGGCCGGCGACGAGTTCGGGCAGACCCAGCACGGCAACAACAACGCCTACTGCCAGGACAACGAACTGGCGTGGCTGGACTGGTCGCTGCCCTTCGGCGCGCGCGGCGCCGTCCTGCGCGCCTTCGTGGCGCGCCTGATCGCGCTGCGCCGGCGCCAGCCGCTGCTGCGCGGCCGCCACTACCGCCCGCTGCAGACCGAATTCATGCCCGGCGTGCACGAGCTGTTCTGGTTCGACGAGCGCGGCACCGAACTGCGCATCGAGGACTGGCACAACGGCACCGCGCGCCTGCTCGGCCTGCGCCGGCTCAGTGCGGTGGATGACGAAAACATCGACGTGCTGCTGTTGCTGTTCAACTCCGACACCGCCACCCACACCTTCAGGCTGCCGGGGCCGCCGCTGGACTACCGCATCCTGATGGCCACCCACAACCCCGCCCTCGACGATGAACCGCTGCCCGGCGACCGCTGCGACGTGCCGGCCCACGCCGTGGCGCTGATCGCGGCGCGCACGACGCTGGAACAGCTGTCGGCGCAGGCCGACGACAACGGCGAGGACAACGGCGACAGTGAAAACGGGCAAAACGGCGACGCAGCCGGCACCGAGTCTCTGGCACGGCATGGCGACGGCAGCCTGGCCGACGACACCCTGCGCGACGGCGAAGGCGAAGACACGCCATGAGCGCGACCTTCAGAGCCGACCAGCCCTTCGGCGCTCAAGAGCTACGGGGCGGCCAAACGCGAGATTATGCCGGGCGTCGAACACCGGCAGCACAAGGGTCTCAACAACCGGGCTGAATTGTCGCACCAACCCACCCGGCAAAAAGAGCGACAGATGCGGAGATTCAAGTCACCGAAGCACGCCCAACGGTTCTTGTCGGCTCATGCTCACATCGGCAACCTGTTTCGCATTCGCCATCGTCACACGACGGCGGCCGAGTATCGCGTTGCTCGTCGTCAGGCGTTTGAAGCTTGGCGGCAGGCCGTGCGCCCAGAGTGTGGCCTGAGGGTGCTTATCCCGCCATTGACGCAAAGTATTGTCCATCGTAAGAGCCCTTGCTTTACGCTTTCGGCAACTTGACAGTACCTTTCATTGTAAGACTGAGTCGGTACGGGAATATTTCGTATCTATCTCCACCTTGACAGCACGACTTGGATCCGGTTAGGCTAGCCAACATGAGCGAGCCAGAGACATTTACCACTCACACTTTCTTGAACCGCTATTCCCGACGACTGTGGTGGCGCAAAAACGACCGTCGCTGCCGTCGATCACACGTCCACTGATCTGAAGTATCAACCCGGCAGCCGCGAATCCCGCCGCGACTGCTGAGATCGCCCAATATTCGCCACGGAACCCGCGGTTGCCACAATCCGAGGCAACTGATGAACACTTCGAATTCCAATGCCCGTCAACTGCTCATCGGCAGCGCGTGCGTGGTAACCGCCGCCATCGGTTTTTCATCGAAAGCGATCCTGATCAAACTGGCTTACGCCGATAACGCGCAACTGGATGCGATTACCCTGATGACCTGGCGTATGATGCTTTCACTGCCGTTCTTCGTAGCCGTGGCGCTCTGGGATCTGAAAACCAACGCCGCGATGCCCGCCCGGGATTGGCTGGCACTAGTCGTTCTGGGCATTATGGGTTATTACTTGGCGAGCCTGCTCGATTTCATCGGCCTAGAATACATCTCCGCGGGGCTGGAACGTTTGATTCTGTTCCTGTATCCAACTATTGTAGTGCTGCTCGGCGCCATCATCCAACGGCGTCCAGTCGAATGGCCTAAGCGCTGGGCATTGCTGTTGAGCTACGTTGGCGTTGCCTTGGTGTTTAGTAATGGTGCGGACGCAGTCTCTAGGGACATTACGCTGGGGGCAATGTTGGTGTTCGCCAGCGCGGTGGTATTCGCCCTGTTCCTGACCGGCAGCGGCTATTTAATTCCGCGGTTTGGCTCTAAACGCTTTACCGCCTATTCCATGTCCATCGCCTGCACGGCGACCGGAACGCACTTTGTAGCGACCAAACCGATCAGCCAATTAGCCGTATCCGCCGAAGTGTTCGGGTTGGCATTGATGCTTGCGCTATTTTCAACCGTGGTTCCCGCTTTTCTGATGAACGCGGGAATCCACCGCATCGGCTCCGGTCACGCCTCCATTATCAGCACGGTGGGACCGATCGCCACACTCGGTATGGCTTATGTCCTGCTCAATGAAACGTTGGGTCCCGCGCAGCTCATCGGCGTAGGCTTAAGCTTAAGCGGTGTACTCCTAGTCACCGGCCTCAAGAGAGAATGAATGCACTCGAATTCATAATGACACCCCGGCTTCGTTTACGACGCCCCCGGCGGGAGGACGTGGCGGTTATTTTTCAACGCTACGCCTCGGATCCTCAAGTCACGCGCTATCTCTACTGGCCTACGCACCGCTCGATAGCCGACACTTTCGGGTTTCTTCAATTCAGTGAGGCTTGCTAGGATCAATGGCCAACCGGTCCTTATCTCATCGAATCCCTTGAAGATGCTTGATTGCTCGGCACCATAGGGCTTGCGCTTGAATCCTCAAGCCGAGCTTCAGTGGACTATGCACTCGCCCAGGATAGCTGGGGTAAAGCTTATGCTCATGAAGCGCTTCGAGGCTTGTTGGAAGGAACGGCGTCAATCGGGTTGCAGGAACTTTATGCACTCTGCCATTGCCAACATTTAATTTCCGCACGCGTTCTAGAGAAATGCGGTTTCAAATTGGATGGCAGATTAACATGTTACACTGACTTTCCGAATCTCGGGCTGGAAGAGCGCAGTGATGTGTTTCGTTACATGTATACTCAGCCGCTACTTAGCAGTCTTACCCTGCTTTGCGACGCGACTGAAACTGAGTATAAATAGGTTTCCCAGCTAACCCGCCGATCATTCTCCAACGGCGGGTTATTCGGCTGGTTTTCTCTACAAGAAGAGGAGGTTATCGATTATGAAAGATTGGCTGCGAAAACCTGCATATCGGGGACTCATTGTCAGTGGTCTCATGCTTATTACGGGGCCTTGCTTGGCTTTCTGGTTCTGCCCGACCCCATCAAACGCGCAATCAGACAAAGCTTATACATCGCCTGCGCAATTAGAGTACCCCATGGCTTTGAGAGAGTTTGCTCCTACGAATTATCCTTACGTACAGCTCACCGGGGTTAACAACGGTGAGCCGCCTCCCTACAACTCTTCAACTGGGGAAGGCCCGATGCCACCGGCAATGAACCCGTTCATGCCTTATGCGCCTTACCCCATGAGACAGATGCATGACATTCGATTACACAGATGGAGCGATGCCAATAATTATTATTTGACGATCTATCTAAGTGGGTATGAACCCGCCGATATTGGTGTGGCGGTAAACTATGGGCAACTGATGATTTATAACACCACTTCCGAGCAACGCAGACAACAGGCGGAAGGTTACTATCAGCAAAGGATAAGTTTTCGGCGTTTCTCACGGAGGATGTCCTTGCCACGGGACGCCAACCCGGCGGCCATGACCCGAACAAATGGAGAGGCTACCGTGGAAGTGGTCATTCCACGGATGCACTAAATCGACGCGATCTAATGTTACCGCTTATCGCCAGTTTGGCCGAGTCGCTCGCTGGAGATAAGCGGACGCATGGTTAAATGTAGACAACCCTAAAGACCGATGAGCTCGGCATGAACCCCTTGTGCCTGCACACGATCCAACAGATCATGGGAATTTGTTTTCTTGGGGTTATATTCCACCACGATCAGATGCGGTTTAGCGTGCGAATTATGAACGCTAACGACTCCATCCATGGAACGTAAGGCGGTTTCTACTTCTGCCCGCACTTCACGGGTCAAGTTCTCATCTACATGCAAAGTCACATCCACTAACTGAATGTCCATGGTCTCGATCTCTCAATGGTTTTTTAAATTACTTTGCGTGACTACTTCGCCATCATTTACAAACTTGAAATGCATCCGCATTTCAAGACCGTCGGCGTCTGCGGACGGGCTATTTGCGCTTCTATTATGCGGAAACTTTCCCTCTTAAGTTTGATTCAAATCATCTAACGATCATCGACTCGCTGACCCTTAGCCCTTAAACACGCTAAGCCGCCTTGCTTTTACCCACCCCCAAGTTAGCCTGTGCCTGCTCAATGATTTGATCCAGACCATCACCCAATGTGGGACGCGTCTCCTTGTAATAAACACCCAAAGCCGGCTTCTCCCAGCGCCTCGCCTCGCCCATAGCCGCCATTAGGTCGCTGCTGTCGTGTTCCTCAGACAGATTATGAACCGTCATGCCGAGATTCTGGTAGGTTTTACTGGTCTTGTCGAAAGTAACACAAGGCGACAGTACATGCAGATAGGAAAAACCGCGATGGGCGATCGCCTGCTCCAGCAGCTCAGCCAACTGATGCGGATGTCCCGCATAGGCTTGCCCAACCCAGCTTGCGCCGTAGGATAACAGCATCATCAGTGGATTGAGCGGTACATCTTGGTTATCGTACGGCGATGTGGTGGTCCTAAAACCCACTACCGAGGTGGGCGAAGTCTGCCCTTTGGTGAGCCCATAAATCCCGTTATCGAACAAAATATAGGTGATATCCGCATTGCGGCGCGCGGCGTGCGGAATATGCCCGCCGCCGATCGCGAAGCCGTCGCCGTCACCACCGACAGCAATCACGCTCAACTTCGGATTGGCAACCTTGATTCCCGTGGCCACCGGCAACAGCCGCCCGTGTAAGGTATGGAAACCATAGGTATTAATGAAGAATGGAAATCTTGAGGCGCAACCGATGCCGGAAACCACCACGGTATCTTTAGGGGCAATAGCGAGATTGTTGAATGCCGATGTCATAGCCTCCACAATCGCGTAGTAACCACAGCCGGGACACCAGGTGGGCAGCGACTTGGACCGATAGCTCAAGCGGCCGCTGCTATTGATCTCTTCAAGCTTTTCTTCTATATAAACGGGTTTAGTGATCTGTATCATCATGCGCTCTCCAGAACTACCGCCGCTCTGCTGACGGGACGCTTGTCCTCGCCGGCGAGCCGACTGATCTCTGCAATAATCTCTTCCACCCGCAGCGGCGTGCCGGTCACCCGGTTCAGCCGAGCTACGGGTCGGCCCAACACGCCGCTGACCAAGTTGGCGAACTGTCCCTCATAGTTAAGCTCGGGCACGAGCACCTCTTGGCAATCGTCCATAAATGCGGCAACGGGCTCAAGCGGAAACGGCGAAAGCATGACCACTTTCATGGCCGCACAGCGGATGCCGAGCTTGTGCGCTGCGAACATCGCCTCCAAAATCTCGCCGAAGCTGGAACCCCAACCGAGTACTCCCACATCGACCTTCCCCGAGTCGCCGAATCGCTTTGTAATCGTGATCTGTGGATGATTCAAGGCCGCCTTAAGCTTCTCGTGACGCTTCTTGCTCATCAAGCCATGCACTTCGGACTGGTCACTGGGGCGGCCAAACTCATTGTGCTCCAGGCCGGTGATGACATGCTGAAATCCTTCATCCCCGGGGAGCGAGCGCGGACTCACCCAGTCCTCGGTGATCTCGTAACGCTTATAAGGTGCGCCAACCGAGAATTTTGCAATGCCCTTGTTGCAGTTCGGCTGAAACGGGTTTTCATACGGCAATGCGACGGCTTCGTAGCGGTTCGACAGATAAAGATCGAGTAGCACGATGACCGGAGTCTGATAGCGCTCGGCCATTTCGAAGGCTTTGCCCGCGCAGACATAGCAGCCTTCTACATTGGTTGGCGCCAGAACGATGCGTTGACCATCGCCCGCCACCCCGAATACTGCCAGATTCAGATCGGATTGTTCCGTTTTCGTGGGCAATCCGGTGCTCGGCCCCCCTCGCTGGGAAACAAAGAGCACCACGGGAACTTCCGCGATGGCCGCCAGCCCGAGCATCTCGGTCATTAGAGCAAGCCCAGGCCCCGAGGTAGCGCTAGCTGCTCTGGCTCCCGTGTAGCCTGCGCCGATGGCGGCGGCCAATGCCGAAATCTCATCTTCGGTTTGCACCATCCTTCCGCCGCGCTTCGGCATATCAATCGCTAGCCTTTCCATAATCGGAGTCGCCGGGGTGATGGGGTAGCCGAAGAAGGTCTCGATGCCGGCATCCAGGCAACCTCGCACTACGGCCCCATTACCGCTCATCATGCTCAAACCGGCTGCATCCGCCCGCTGTCTCGCCTCTCCCAAGCAATTGAAGTCAAATTGGAACGTCGAGGCGCCCACCTCGAAACCGGCATCGAAAGCCTCGAGATTAGACTGTTGGATCGCTTCGCTCTTAGTCGCGAATTTAGCGCGGATGGTGTCGTGAAAAATGTCGCGCGGCATACTATAAAGTCCGGCGATGTACCCCACCGCCACCATATTGCGGGATTTCGCTCCATTGGTCACCCGTTCGGAGATCTCCCGAAAAGCGACTCCATAGGCCAGGTGCGACGGCGCCAAATGGCCGGAGATATGCTCACCCTCGGCAACCGGAGCGATGGGTGTATCCTCATAAACTACCGCCCCGTAGTCACAAACCTCGTTCACATGCGGAATGGCATGACCATCATTGAGGGAAACCAACACATCCGAGCGGGGCTTAAGCGCATAAACTTGCTCCGACGTAATTCGCGCACGCGCGATACACTTGCCAAAACCGCGGATTTCGGCGGGATAGAGATCAAAGGCGATTACATTGTAACCGGCCTTGGCCATGGCCCGTTTAAGAATGTCTCCGCTGGCTATCGTGCCATCTCCAGCCGAACCGCAGATGGCGATCTGTAGATCCGTGGTGGATGTCATTTCCTGGCTCATATCCACTCCTAATCGTGTTCCCACAATGTTGAATCGATGTCGCCCTGCTCAGTGATTAACAATCGATCCTCTTGGAAAGTGCTGACCGACTCGTTTCCGCCCGTCATATTCACGGCGGCAATGCGCCCCATCATCTTCACGTTGTTCCAACCATAGTAAAATCGATAACTGTTTTCCTCGGGCGACCAGATCTGACAAACATCGCCCGCCGCCCAGATATATTCATTGACCGTGCGCAATTCGGTATTCACAAGCAATCCCCGAGCGACATCCACGCCGGTGCCCATCATAAAATTCAGTGCGGGCATCACCCCGTAAAAAGGCATGACGACATCGGCGTAGAGATCCTCGCCGCCTTCAAAGATCACCCGACGTGGCCGCATACCGGTGGAGCCTTCCTCGATCGCCGCTACTTTACGATCCACGATGATCTGCATTCCCATGTGCTCCAATGCGGAGATATAGCGGTAAAGTTCTTCAGCCTGGGTGATTTCATGGGGCCAGAAAAGCTGTTCCGCAACAACAACGATCACCTCATGATCATTTTTAAGCAACGTGCGCGCCAGATCCAATCCCTTGATATCCCCGCCCAACATCACTATTTTACCTCCACCAGAGGAAGGCAGCGCTTCGCGGAGCCTTACGGCATTTTGGAAGGTGCCGAAGTCGTGCAGCAAATGTTTAAACTCGCTTAGATACTCCGGCAGGTAAGTACTGCCTCCACTAGCCACGAGCAGCTTGTCGTAAGACATGGATTCCTTATGGCCTAACTCCAGGATTCGACGCTGGGGATCGACCCGGGTAACCCAGGTATTGCGCCTCACCGTAATGCGCTGGTCTTCGTAATACTGTGGGAAATGCACCAGAAGTTCACGCCAATCAACCACACCATCCACCAGCCTGGGAAAATCATAGCGGCTGAGAAACAGCAATTTGCCCCCGGTAATCAAAGTAATGCGGCTGGCTGGATCGCGCTGGCGCAAATGCCAAGCAGCCTCATTACCGGCCGCACCATTGCCAATAATCACATATCGGGTTGCGGAATCAGCCGAGCCGTTGACGGAATCCCTCACCTTAGGCGCCTCCTCCGACATCTTGATAGAACATTTCATTTTTGGTGATGGAAATGCATTGGGTAGGGCAAACCTTATAGCAGGCGCCGCAACGAATACATTCGTTGTTGTCGATCCAGATCGCGCCTACTTTATCCCATTCCCGTGCTTCGTGGAGCGCACCGTAACTTCCGTCTTGTTTGATATCCACGCCTTCCACCAGTTTGATGCAGTTACGCGGCGCCACTTCGATGCAGGCGCGGCAGTAAATGCAATTATCCACATCGATCTCATAGCGCAAATAACACAGGTAGCAACGTTTGGCCTCTTCTTGGGCATGCGCCATATCCAGCCCTTGCTCAACCTCGTTACCCAGACCACAGAAACGCTCAGTTACCGGAGCGGTGGGCATTTCTTGAAGTGGAATGAAATCGAATGAGCGTTCGCGCATGGGTTCCTCCACCGGCTCGATCTTGACGACCTGCTTGCGCCGCACCCGGCCCATCAGCCAGCTATCCATGCTAATCGCCATGCGCCGACCATGCCCAATGGCTTCGATGACGGTGCTCGGCCCGCTCACATAATCGCCGGCGGCAAACAGTCCCTCCACCGAGGTCATACCGTTTTCACTGATCCGCACGTTACCCCAGCGGTCCAGTTCCACGGGCCGGCCCAGGAAGTCGTTGACGGTCTTCTGCCCAACAGCGATCAGCAAGGTATCGCAGAGCTCCTCAAACTCAGAGCCTTCTATCGGAATTGCCTCACGACGGCCACCTTTACGCCAACCACCGAGGCGATTCTGTACGAAACGCACCCCGCGAAGCTCGCCATTTTCACCGGTAAGTAGGCCCACCGGCGTGCGGAGTCCGTGGATTTTGACCCCTTCTCGCTGAGCCTCGAAAATCTCTTCTTTAGGTACAGGGATATATTGGGTTGAGGTGCGGATATGAATCGTAACTTCCTCAGCGCCTAACCGGCGCGCGACCCGTGCACAGTCGAGAGAAGTGAAACCCGCGCCCACAACAAAGACCCGTTTACCGACCGTTTTATGCACGCCACGATGCAATTCAACCAGGAAATCCAAGCCGTATTCCACACCGGGAACACTATGCGCCGCATCGGCGATCTCTGCACTCTGTGGCAGCGGTAAGGGTAACGCCGCCATGCAACCCGTGGTGAGCAACACGGCATGATAGGCTTCCAGTAGGTAGTTGAGACGAACCTCATCCGTGCCTTCGCCGACACCCACTCCCGTTTTGAGATCCACGCCGAGGCGCACCGCATTGCGCAACTCGTCTTCTAACACATCCCGTGGCAGGCGAAACTCCGGAATCCCATAAGTCAACATGCCTCCCGGCTTCTGCTCGCGTTCATAAAGGGTCACGTCATGACCCAGAGTAGTCAGATCGTAAGCCGCCGCGACACCCGCAGGCCCGGCGCCAACAACCGCAACACGCTTACCCGTGCGCATGAAAAGGTTCTCTGTGAGCCGGTGACCCTCGGGTCTGAAGTCGCTCGCCACCCGTTTGAGATGGCAAATGGCCACGGACTTGCCATTGCCCGGCCAGCCATGACGGCAGACGTTTTCGCATGGACGCGAACAAATTCGACCCAACACCCCAGGAAGAACATTGGCGGTACGGTTGAGTTCATAGGAACGCCCAAAGCGCTGCTCGGTGATCATGCGGATATAGGCCGGAATATTCGTTCCGGCCGGACACGCAGTTTGGCAGGGGACATTTTCCTTCACCCAGCCAATATCACGCGGATCGGTGGAGTAACGCACCGGAATAACCACCCGCCGCCCGAAGGCTTGGGGCTTGGAAAAATCTTCGCTTTCCTCTAGATAGATTTTCTGGGAGGGCTCGTCAGCCATGATAATTTCCCCTGGGGCAGCTTTTCTTGAAGTGGATGTGGGAATGGATTGTCATTCAACCTGGGTCATCTCATCGCAAACTTGTCCGGCAACTCCGTGTATCGGCGCATTAGAAACGCTTTCATTGAAGCTTGACGACATAGCCTTTACCTTCACCCGAATACGAAGTCATCGAGTGAGGGAGTCATCCAATCTGAAATTAGTGCCAGACCAGATCTCCAGTCCACGCATAGGGCAGAAATCATGGTGCTCGCCCGCGCGAACCGAATTCAATTAACTTTTATTATAGGCCAATCATATTTATTTTGCTTCCCCCCTGGCTTACCAAACACCAGTTAATCTCGCGTTCTTCGTCGCTTGCGCCATTCGCGCTAGTTTCCCGTGCTTAGTTCTTTTCGTAGCAACTGAGCAGCTTGACAATGTTCGAGATACGCATCGAGCTTGGACCGATAATCTCCGTGCAACGGCAAATAGCTGCTGGCTTCACCATGGCCGATATCTTGGTAGAGACTCAGCTGCTTGTTAGGAGTCGCTCGGATAACGCATTCCTGCCAGTTGCTGATACGTTTGAAAACGCTCGTCAACCTCGCGCTGGGCCTCACGAAGCAACTGCTCCGCTCTATCGGACTGAGTTCGAGTCAACACATTAAAGCGCATTTCGGTCTTGGCAAAATCCTTGAACGGGATGGTCGGCTTTTTGGAATCCAACTGCAGTGGATTCTTCCCCACTGCCCGGCGTCGCGGATCATAACGAAACAAAGGCCAGTGACCGGAAGCAACCGCCAGCTCCTGCTGCCGCAAATTATTGGAAAGCGCCACACCTTGGGCAATACACGGGCTATAGGCGATGAGCAGTGAAGGCCCGTCGTAAGACTCCGCCTCGCGAAACGCGCGGATGGTTTGGATATCTTTAGCCCCAAAAGCCACCTGAGCGACATACACATGCTCGTAAGCCATCGCAATCATGGCCAAGTCCTTTTTCCCCACGGACTTGCCGGACGCCGCGAATTTAGCCACCGCGGCCCGCGGTGTCGCCTTGGACATCTGTCCACCGGTATTCGAGTACACCTCCGTATCCAGAACCAATATGTTGACATCATGTTCAGCGGCAAGCACATGATCCAAACCACCGAAACCTATGTCATAGGCCCAACCGTCCCCGCCGATGATCCACACGCTTTTTTTAACCAGGGCATCGGCAACATTTTCTAGATTTCGCGCGCGCTCGCCCTCAATGCCCGTTAGCCGCTCGCGTAGCGCCTCCACCCGCTGGCGTTGAGCGAAAATTCCGGGTTCATCACTCTGGTCGGCTTGCAACAAGGCCATGGCAAGCGCTTCACCGATTTCGTGGGCCAATTGCCGGACCAGGCCTCGGGCATAGCTTTGCTGCTGATCGATGGCGAGACGGAAACCCAAACCAAACTCCGCATTGTCTTCAAACAGTGAATTCGACCATGCCGGTCCCCGCCCCGCGGCGTCCTGAGTGTAGGGGGTGGTAGGCAGATTGCCACCGTAAATCGAAGAACAGCCGGTCGCATTAGCGATCAGCATGCGGTCGCCGAACAATTGTGTGGCCAAACGGATGTAGGGCGTTTCTCCACACCCTTCGCAGGCACTGGAAAATTCAAAAAGCGGTTGGGCCAGCATGGTACCCTTGATGGTTTGCCAGCGGATCTGCTCACGCCCATACTCGGGTAAGCGCAGAAAATACGCGAAGTTTTCCCGCTCCGATTCCAGCAGAGGTTGCACGCTAGCCATATTCAAGGCCTTGCGTTTCGATTCCGATTTATCGCGGATGGGGCAGACCTCCACGCACAGCCCGCAACCCGTGCAATCCTCGGGAGCGACCTGGTAGCTAATGTGAAGATTGGACGCGAACTCTTTTCCCTTGACCGGCACGTGCTTGAATCCGCGTGGAGCGTCCTTGAGCAGCTCGGCGTCGAAGACTTTACTGCGAATCGCAGAATGAGGACAAACAAACGGGCACTTGCCACAATGGATGCATAAGTCCATTTCCCATACCGGAATTTCCAGGGCAAGACGGCGTTTTTCATAAGCGGCCGTACCCGGCGGATAGGTCCCATCGACGGGTAGCAAGCTCACCGGGATTGCGTCCCCTCGGCCAGCGATCATCTCCGCGGTGACGTTGCGCACGAACTCGGACACGCCCCCGGGAACCGGCGGGGTTTGCTCGAGCTGGCTACTCACGGCGGCCGGCACCTCCACCTGATGGAGGTGCGCCAGCGTGGCCTCGATGGCTTTAAAATTCTGTTCCACGATATGCTGGCCTTTTCCGGCATAGGTGTGCCCAACCGCCCGCTTGATCTTGTCGATCGCTTGCGCTTTGGGCAAAACTCCGGAGGTGGCGAAATAACAGGTTTGCATGATGGTATTGATGCGCTTCCCCATGCCGTGTTCACGTGCCACACGGTAGGCGTCGATCACAAAAAATTTGAGTCTTTTCTCGATCATCTGCCGCTGCAATGTCCGCGGCAGCGTGTCCCATACCCGATCGGGAGGTGCGGCCGAATTGAGCAGGAACACCGCGCCGGACGCCGCCTTTTCCAACACCGGATAGCGCTCCAAAAACATTGTCTGATGACAACCGACAAACTGGGCTTCCCGATCTCCGATCAAATAGGTGGAATGAATCGGCCGAGCTCCGAAACGCAGATGAGAAACCGTCATGGCACCGGCCTTTTTCGAGTCATAGACGAAATATCCTTGAGCATAAAGTTCAGTCTGTTCCCCGATAATACGAATCGTATTTCGATTGGCGCTGACCGTACCATCGCTGCCCAGTCCGTAAAATACCGCACGCATCACGCCTTCACCCGCATCGGTATGAAAATCCATATCAAAGTCAAGATGGGTATGGCTGACATCGTCGATGATGCCCACCGTGAACTGATTCCGTGGTTGTTCCTTGTTCAGCTCATCAAAGATGCCTTTAATCATGGCGGGTGTAAATTCCTTGGAGGACAGACCGTAGCGCCCGCCCACGATTCGCGGTATGCCCCTAAACCGGTTTCCACCGGAGGTAACATGCTCCGCCACGGCGGTAACCACATCTTTATAGAGTGGTTCACCGTCCGCACCGGGTTCCTTGGTCCGATCTAATACCGCGATGCGTCGCACCGACGCCGGTAAGGCGTCGATGAGTTGCGCAGCGGCAAAGGGCCGATAGAGGTGCACCTTAACGACGCCGACACGTTCGCCCCGCCGAACCAAATGATCCACGGTTTCCTGTACGGCTTCGGCAGCGGAACCCATCAGAATGATCACGCGCTCGGCATTCTCAGCGCCGAAGTATTGGAACAAGCGGTACTCGCGTCCCGTGAGCTGGGCAAAGCGCGTCATCAAGCATTGCACGATCGCGGGCATCCGCTGGTAATAGGGATTTACGGTTTCACGCGCTTGGAAGTACACGTCCGGGTTTTGAGCCGTACCCCGGATTACCGGATGATCGGGCGACAAACTCCGCGCCCGATGGGCTCTCACGAGATCGTCCGTGATCATGGCCCGTAGAATGGCATCGTCCAGCCGCTCGATTTTGGCGAGTTCATGGGAGGTGCGAAAACCATCGAAGAAATGCAGGATCGGCACCCGGGCCTCGAGGGTCGCCGCCTGGGCGATCAAAGCAAAATCCATCGCCTCTTGCACCGAATTGGAGGCCAGCATGGCGAAACCGGTCGCTCGTGTGGCCATCACATCGCTGTGATCACCGAAGATGGAAAGCGCCTGCGCCGCCAGTGAGCGTGCGGCGACATGCATTACCATAGGACTCAGTTCCCCGGCGATCTTATACATATTGGGGATCATGAGCAGCAGTCCCTGGGAAGAGGTAAACGTCGTCGTCAACGAACCGGCTTGCAAAGCGCCGTGCACGGTTCCCGCGGCGCCGGCTTCACTTTGCATTTCAATAACCTTAGGTACAGCGCCCCATAGATTGGTTCGCTCTAAGGAAGACCACTGGTCCGACTGTTCGCCCATGGGTGAAGATGGGGTAATCGGATAGATCGCGATTACCTCGTTGGTCTTATAAGCAATGGTTGCGGCGGCTTCGTTGCCGTCGATCACGGCTGTCCGGCGATGGGTCATGTTCACGCTTCCTGCTGGGTTAAATGGTGAAATCTGAGTTCAATTGCATGGACAATTTCTTGTTCCGTTTGATTATTTCTCAATACAGGCAAAGATCCAATTGATGAATCTCTGCGTGGTACACTTCGCCCTCATGAAACGATATTGGGGCACTAAGCCACCCATCAGATTAAGTTTGACTGACTTTGGAAAAGCGATCGCAAACCATGGAACTGGACGGTACTCTGGTGACACCCCCGATATTCTGGACTAGCCAGATCGTTTACGGAATCGTGCTGAGCTATGCCGGATTGACCGCTCATTGGGGCCAATTGCAGAACAACGAGCGACTCCATGTATATCTGGGCACGATCGTAACCCTGTTGCTGTTATGGAATATTCGCGGTGGTATCTCACCAGGATTAAGCTTCCATCTATTAGGGGTCACCGCGGTCACGCTAATGGTGCGCTGGCGTTTCGCTTTCATAGCGGTGACGATCACACTGGCAGGTTTTAGTATAAATGGTCACTTCGCGTGGCAGACATTGGCGATCAACGCTCTGGTGTTGGGTGGCGTGCCAATCCTCACGACCGAGATCGTACTCGGGTTGGCCCAACGGTGCTTGCCTCTCAATCTATTCATCTATGTGTTTATCAACGCTTTTCTCGCAGGCGGGCTTTCCGCCTTAGCCGTGGGCTCTGCTAAATCGGGTCTACTGGTGCTCAGCGGCACGTACGATTGGGATCAGGTCAGTTACGATTATTTGGTTTATCTGCCGATGATGTTTATTGCGGAGGCGTTGATCAACGGCTGGCTGATCGTCATCTTCGTCGTCTATTGGCCACACTGGGTAGACTCATTCGACGATGAGCGTTATCTGCGCTGAGTGTATGCCCAACCTTAATTCAGGACTCTACTCATTCATTTATTCGGGTTCTCATGGGGATGAAGATCTTCACCTTGACCCTTTTTTACCTCGAGCTTCACATTGAGCGTCTCCCCCCTGTCAAATATCAAGCTTACATCCACCGTATCCCCTGCTTTCAAAGGCTTAGTTGGATTCATCAACATCATGTGGTAATCGCCAGGCATGAGCTTTACCTGGCCTCCCGCAGGCACGGGTATGGACTGCTGAGGCACCATACGCGCCACTCCACCGGACATCAGGCTGCGGTGAAGTTCGATGGTTTTAAATGCCGGACTCTTCGCGGATATCAATTCACGGCCTTGTGCACCGTTATTTTCAATGACCATATAACCAGCGAGGGCCATGGCGTTGGGCGGGGACTCCCGAATCCAGGCACCGCGCACACTCAATGTTCCGGCTGAATACGCCGTGCTAAGCAGCAATGGCAGAATGAGTACCCAACTAAGGGTTCGCTTTATCCCTATTGTTTTCATGAATAGCTCCACGCGACAAACGCATTTCTTGCCGGCTGAACTCGTTAGTCAGTATGGTTTTAAGCAATCGAGGGTGGGATTGAATGGCTGGGGATTATATACTAGACGGCCACTGGTCGCGAGGCCGGTAAATTCTGTTATTAACTTTGGTACCGATGATGGGTAAGCGGACAGCGCTTTATAAACTGCACATTGAAGATCATGCGCGAATGGTCGATTTCGGTGGCTGGGAAATGCCCCTGCACTACGGCTCACAGCTGCAGGAACATCACCAAGTGCGTCGAGCTTCCGGGATGTTCGATGTGTCCCATATGACGATCGTAGATATCGCAGGCAAACAGGCCCAAGCCTATTTACAACGGCTGCTGGCAAATGACGTAGGAAAACTCGATTCTGCCGGCCAAGCCCTTTATGGCTGCTTGCTCAATGATGGGGCAGGGATCATCGATGACCTTATCGTGTATTTTCTCGCTGAGCACGCTTATCGCATGGTGGTGAATGCGGCTACCCGTGACAAAGATCTGGCTTGGATGCGGAATCAAGCCGAAGCGTATGAGGTGAATTTACAAATAAGGGATGACCTGGCAATGATCGCGGTGCAAGGGCCCGGAGCTCGGGCCGCCGTATTGGATCAGCTTGACGTGCAGAAGCGATCGACAGCCGGATCCCTGGCACCATTTACAGGCGCTCCGTTGGGAACACTTTTCATTGCACGTACCGGCTATACCGGGGAGGATGGTTTTGAGATCATGCTATCCAATCAGGAAGCTTGCGGGTTCTGGAAAGGACTAAAAGAAAGCGGAGTTCAACCCGCCGGTTTAGGGGCACGAGACACCTTGCGGCTCGAAGCCGGGTTAAATCTTTACGGCGCCGACATGGATGAAGAGATCACGCCACTGGAATGTGGTTTGGGATGGACGGTAGCTTGGAAACCGCCTGAGCGGGAATTTATCGGACGTGTCGCACTGCAAACTCAGCGCACCACTGGCGTGAAATTTAAGCGCGTGGGATTGGTGCTGGAAGGCAAAGCAGTGCCAAGGGGGCATCAAAAAGTCGTCGTCGAGGGTGTGGGTAATGGCGAGATTACCAGTGGCACCTTCTCTCCCACCTTGGGAAAAGGCATCGCCCTGGCCCGAGTTCCGGTGAGTACCGGGGACTCCTGCCAAGTCGAGATTCGCAACAAACGGCTAATCGCCAGAGTCGTCACCCCGCCTTTTGTACGCGACGGCAAATCCTGCTTATCGTAGCAAAACCATTTAGTGTAAACTAGCGGCCGCGAATGAATCCTCGGGATTCAGAGCGTACCAATTTACCGAGATCCCATGGATTAAGAGTCCATGGGACTGCGTTGAACTGGAACTAAACCAGCTTACACCGGACACCCTAACAAACATCTGCTAGATAGTGGCACAAGGGGTTATCAATACAAGGGTATCGCACCAGCAGTTTATGACTCAACCGAGGGGGAATACAGCAATGAGTGAAATACCTGATGATTTGAAGTACACCAAGAACCATGAATGGGTGCGCATAGAGGATGACGGCAGCTTAACGGTGGGAATTACCGATCACGCCCAAGAAGCGCTCGGCGACCTGGTCTTCGTAGAGTGCCCAGAAATAGGCCGGAAAGTCGAAGCAGAAGAAGCCTGTGCGGTAGTGGAGTCTGTTAAAGCGGCTTCTGATATTTACGCTCCCCTCGCAGGCGAGATTATAGAAATCAACGACGCATTGTCCGAAAGTCCCGAGATCATTAATCAAGATACCTATGGTGGCGGCTGGATCTTCAGATTGCAGCCCGAGGAAGAACCCAACTGGAGTAGCCTCCTAGAAGCCGATGCCTATGCTTATCTACTTGAAAACGAAGAATAAGCGGCTTCGAAGTTCGGGTACGCGCAGTCACGGTGGCATCCCACAGGCTAAATATCAAAGAACGACGCCATTGGCCGCAACCTAATCTAAAAAGTGCTAATAAGCGCTTTCAACAAGCTCATGCCGAAACGCTCGATGAACAGTGCTCACAACACCGAACGGCTTCTATATTATGCAGATTGACACATCACCCAGGCATTGATATGCCTTTTATACCCCACACAGACGCTGAGATCCGTGAGATGCTCGCGACCATCGGGGCAGACAGTCTCGAAACCCTGTTCGACGAGATCCCTAAGGAATTGCGCATCTCAAGTCTCCAGGAAATACCCGAGTCGATAAGCGAAATGGAGATTACCCGCATCATGCAGCAGCGGGCAGCTCAGGACGGTAACCCATTGGATTTCCTTGGCGCGGGAGCTTATGAGCACCACATCCCAGCGGCTGTGTGGCAAATCGCAACTCGCGGCGAATTCTATAGCGCCTACACGCCCTACCAAGCGGAAGCCTCCCAAGGCACGCTGCAACTGATCTACGAATATCAGACCATGATGTGCAGCCTAACCGCCATGGACGTATCGAATGCATCCCTTTATGACGGGGCAACGGCATTAGCCGAGGCGGTACTGATGGCGGTGCGCGCCAACCGCCACTCCAAATCACGCCGCATCTTGATTCCACGCAGCGTGCACCCAGCGTATCGCGCCGCAGTACGCAGCATCGTATACCCCCAGGGCATCGAGCTGATCCAACTCCCCTTTGACCGCCGTAGCGGACGTGTGTCGATCGACAGCTTGGACGCCGTCAAGGGTGAAGACATTACGGCGCTCATCATTCCTCAACCTAATTTTTTCGGCGTATTGGAGGAAGTGGATGAACTGACGGCGTGGGGGCACCAGAATCAGGTCATGGTGATTGGTGTGGTTAACCCTTTATCGCTTGCCCTGCTAAAACCACCGGGTGAATGGGGCGAACAGGGGGCCGATATCGTTTGCGGTGAAGCCCAACCGCTCGGCGCACCCTTGTCCTCCGGGGGCCCCTATGCCGGTTTCATGTGCAGCAAACAACGTTATGTACGCCAACTTCCCGGGCGCATTGTGGGTCGGACCGTCGACGCCGATGGGAAATGGGGGTTCGTGCTGACATTGCAGGCCCGCGAACAACATATCCGGCGTTCCAAAGCCACTTCGAATATCTGCACCAATCAGGGGCTCGTAGTAACCGCCGCCACCATTCATATGGCTCTGCTCGGTGCAGAAGGTCTGGAACGGGTAGCCGCAAGCTGCTACGCCAATAGCCATCAGTTGGCAACTCAATTAACCCACATAGAAGGGGTGGAGCCGGTTTTCACTGGAGAGTTTTTTCACGAATTCTCGATGCATATCAATCGACCTATTCAACCCGTGCTCGAGCAACTGGCCGAGCAAAATATTGTTGGGGGATATCGTCTGGAACAGGATTATCCCGAACTCGAAAATACCCTGTTGATCTGCGCCACCGAGACTAAAACCGAGCTGGACTTACAGCGATACACGACAAGTTTGAGTGAATCGCTACAGTAGATTAAAGATCATTTTAAGCGTCCACCCCGCTGGACTCGCAGGTTGTCAAGCATTAAGGTATTGAGGCGTCGCTGGGAGACCGTCGGCTTAAGGCAATTCTCGCAATGGTCGATTGAGTTAGAGAGACACCGAGCAAAAGCGCTCTCCGCTAAATTTTGCTCGGTTTTTTCTGATGCAAACTCGGCGTCAGCGATTCGCACTCTATGACGATGCCAAGTAGATTGAGACCACGTCGTTTGAAAATTAACAGCCCACTGAGGATTAGAGCATGGCAACCATCACCTTCAAAGGTAACGAAACCCATACCAGCGGCGAACTGCCCGCCGTAGGCGCTAGCGCGCCTGATTTCAAACTGGTCAGCAAAACGCTTGAGGACGTACAGTTGACGAACTATGCGGGAAAAAAGAAACTGCTTAATATCGTCCCCAGTTTAGATACTTCCGTATGTGCCATATCCACTAAGAAATTCAATGAGTTCGCCAAAGACCACGCCGACGTTGTAGTGCTGGTTATTTCCGCTGATTTACCCTTCGCACAAGCGCGATTTTGCGGCGCCGAAGGGGTAGACAATGTCATCACCCTGTCGACGATGCGTTCAAGTGATTTCGCCAAAGACTACGGCGTATTAATCGAGGACGGTCCACTGGCGGGACTCACCGCGCGTGCAGTAGTCGTTGCGGACGAAAATAACAAGGTAGTCTATACCCAGCAAGTGCCCGAGATCGGAGAAGAACCCGATTACGATGCGGCAATTAAGGCTATCGGCTGACTGTGAGCAGCAGGTAAGCATTTACGCCTTGGGGGTTAGACGTTTCCTATATTTGCAGTTGATCGAAGCGCCTGACCCCGGCGTAGGCCAAGGAACGCATACACTGTCCGCAATGGGACGGGCTTTATCACTGCGGCGCATACGGGAATGGGGCCTCCCAGCTTTGGATCATTCCATTTACAATCATGCATCTAATTGATTAGCTTGCTGAGCTTACTAGTTCAATAAGTCTCGCGATGATGCGAGTTAACCAAGTCACCCAAACCTCTTATGCTGATATTTGAACACTCCCGCCCCGGACGACGCGCGTATGCGCAAGCCCCACAAACGCGAGTGAAAATCGAAGGACTGCCAGAGCGATTTGTACGTCAGCATAAACCGGTGCTACCTGAAGTATCGGAATTACAAGTAGTGCGCCATTACACGCGGTTATCCCGGAAGAATTTTTCCATCGACACCCAGTTCTATCCGTTGGGTTCCTGCACCATGAAGTACAATCCCCGCGCTTGCAACAGCTTGGCGATGCTACCTGGGCTGCTCAACCGCCACCCCTATGCTCCTGATCGTTTCAGTCAGGGATTCATGGCGTGTCTGTACGAGCTGCAAAACATGTTAAAAGCGGTTAGCGGTATGCAAGCTGTTTCGCTGACGCCGATGGCGGGCGCACAAGGGGAATTTGCCGGCATTGCGATGATCCGCGCCTATCACGAATCGCGTCAAGACACCGCGCGCACCGAAATCTTGGTGCCGGATGCCGCCCATGGCACCAATCCCGCCAGCGCGGCGATGTGCGGCTACACGGTTCGGGAAATACCTACCGACTCTCAGGGCGACGTGGACCTCGCCGCACTTGGGGCCGCGGTCGGAGCACGCTGCGCCGGTTTGATGTTGACCAATCCCTCCACCTTGGGAGTATTCGAGCGCAAGATTGTGGACATTGCCGCGATCGTCCATGACGCTGGCGGATTATTGTATTATGACGGTGCTAATCTTAACGCCATCCTGGGTAAAGTGCGACCGGGCGATATGGGCTTTGATGTCATCCACATGAATCTTCACAAGACCTTCTCTACCCCCCACGGTGGAGGTGGTCCCGGTTCCGGAGCTATTGGCGTCGCCGCTCCCTTGCTCCGCTTCATTCCCGTCCCCGTTGTGGATAAGCAGAACGACCGTTATGTGTGGCTGAGCGAAAAGGAATTGCCGAATTCCATCGGCCGCTTATCGGCGTTTGGCGGAAACGCGGGGGTTTTATTGCGTGCCTATGTCTACATGCGCCTGTTGGGCCGATCGGGGATGGTCCGCGTGGCTGAATTTTCAACTTTAAACGCCAATTACCTGATGGCCCGCCTCAGGGAGAAAGGGTTCGATTTAGCGTATCCCCAGCGCCGTGCCGCCCATGAATTCATCATCACCCTAAAAAAACAAGCCAAAGAGTTGGGGGTAACGGCCGGAGACTTCGCGAAACGTCTGCTCGATTTTGGATACCACGCACCCACCACTTATTTTCCATTGCTGGTGCCAGAATGTTTATTAATCGAACCGACTGAAACGGAAGCCAAAGAAGAACTCGATGGTTTTATCGATGCGATGGTAACCATACTGGCCGAAGCCAAAAGCGATCCCCAAAAGGTCAAAGGAGCGCCCTACACCCAACCTAATCGAAGATTCGACGAAGTGCGGGCCGCCCGAGATCTCGATCTCAAGTGGCCTGGATACTGCGATGATCACTGCTCAGGTAGTAACGCTTTGAAAGCATAGTCCTCTAAGGAACACAACCCATGACTTACTTTATTTATAAGATCACTCCTGGCCTTACTCCTGCCACTAAGAAAATCGAGTATATAAACGATCTCGAAGCTTACAAGGAAGCCCGGTCGGAGGTGCGTTCACTGAGAGCGGGATTAAATTCCGACGACGCCACGGTATTCAAGATTATCTTTGCCAATAATCAACTCGAAGCTGAGGAGCGCTTGTCCGAAGTACGTGAAGCGCCGGTATTGAAAGAATGGGAAAAATAGGCTAAACAAGTACTCTCTACAACAAAGTGTATACAATAAGGTGCGATTCCCATCGCCGATAACTATTCTGCACTCGTTTTATAGAGATCGCTATGGACGAAAATGAGTACCGTGCCACCTATCAAGAGATTAACCGGTGCCGTTGCGTGTTTGAAAAAGCCCTTAACTCGCGAGTATGCAGTTGCAAGAAATCCAGCCGTTTCAATCTTGCGGATCGCGAAGGGGTGGCCTGCGACACACCGGCGGGCCAAGCACTCTGCGCAGAACTCCTCCAGCTGCTACGGCACAATGCCCGCTTCACCTTACACTTGACCCGAATTGATGGACCGCTCCCCCATGCCAGTGAAATAAGAATACAAAACGGCGGTCTCCTCGGATTGCAGAAAGCGCTCAGCAGAGGGCACCAGGAGCAGCCTAATGTAGGGAATATTCATGGACTCATTGCACAGGCTATCGCCCGGTATGAAAACCTGGACAATCTACCTTATCTGGACATTGTTAAATCTGTTTTGAGTTATACCATTCGGCAAAAACGGCCGAAGTATTGATAATACGGTTCCCAGTACCCGCAATCCCCTAGCTCGTCAAGCGGCGGTAGATCTCCGAGACTTTGAGCGGCAGCTTTCTTACATCATCAATCACCACATAGTTCACGGCGCCGTACATGTGCGAAAGGTAGTCCCCCGCCTCATCATCTATGGTGATACAAAAGGGATGGATGCCTTCGCGGCGGGCTTCGAATAAGGCTTGCCGGGTATCCTCTATACCGTATTCGCCCCGGTAATCCGTATAATCATCGGGTTTGCCATCGGACAGCGTCACCAGCAGTTTTGTGCGCGCATCCTGCTGGGCGAGTAGCTGAGTCACGTGGCGAATGGCTACCCCCATGCGGGTATAGTCTTGAGGTAATATGCCACAGATGCGCGCCCGAACCTCATCGTTATAGGGCTCGTTAAAACGCTTTATGCGGAACAGCTCGCAGCGCTTCCGGGTCATGCCGGAAAAGCCGTAAATGGCATAGCGATCCCCCAATGTTTGCAGTGCTTCGCACAACAGTACCAAAGCCTCTCTCTCCGCGGTATTGATCCAGCCTTTGGTCGATCCGCTCATATCCACCATGAATGCGACGGCGATATCCCGCTCGTCTTTTTGCAACTTGATAAACAGGCGGTTGCTCATTTCCAGGCCACTGCTGAGATCCGCATAGGCTTCTACCAACGCGTCTATGTCCACATCATCCCCATGAGGCTGTTTCTTTTGCAGCTTCTGCTCGCCCCGCAATGCTTCAAAGCTACGACGTAGGGATTTGACTAAACCTCGGTATTTGAACAGCGTATGGGAAATAAAGGCAGTAGTTTGCGGATGTACATCGCGTTCGCGCAGCACGCACCAATTTTTTCGGTAATGTTGCCGCGCGCAATCCCATTCATTATAAAGCAGCGCTCCTTCTTCATGGTATGTGCCTTTCCACACATCGTTTGGATCGGGCGCTTGCGCTTGCCATTCAGGAGCATAACTGCCCTGGCCTGCGGGCATCAGATAGTCGTCGGGGATCTCGCCCAAATCCTGGATGATGGAAGCCATCACTCCACGCAGCGCATCCGGTGGGGAAATCGGTTTGTCATCGAAGTAGATCTCCTGAGTGAACCCCTCAGCAGGATCGCGCGCTGCTACCCAATGGGTGGTGAAACGAGTTTGAGGCTCCGCCGCGTTCGTTTCGAGCTCCTCAGCAGATTTTGCGGGATCTTCGGTACGACCGCGGTCCAGCTCCTCATGAAGCTTAGCCAATATAAGCCGAAAACCGGATTTCTCGCGTTGTTTTCGTGCCTCCACAACGGCATGCACCCGTTGCGGAAATAACTGCCCCTGATAACAGCATGGTTGCGGAACAGGGCCGGAGTATAGCTCGGATACCAGCGACCAACTCTCCTTGGCGGTAGCGCTTGCTGAGCGCAGCAAGCGCTTAGCGAAAGCCCAACTCTGAGGATATCCCTGCGTATCCAGGGTTTCGCGCAGAGCTTGCATCTCCCGGTAGACGCCCGGCAGCTCCTGTGCAATCCGAGCGTCCAGTCTTATCAGTTCGAGCGCATGGTATAGGCGAATCGCTTTATCTTTATTGGAATAATCCCCAGACAAACTTAGCGGATCAATCCACCAAGTGCCGTACCAGGTTTGAGCCCACAGATGGAGAGCCATCGCCTTGTAAAGCCTGAAATTGGCCTCCCGCGTGGCTAATTTACTTAGGTGCACAGGTAAATACAGCGTTTCGGTATCCGTATAGATAGCCTCCCCAGCATCCAACTTCAGCGGTCGACCATTAAGGCCTTGAATGAAATTTTGCAGCACACTCTTGATATCTTCCAGAGCAAGCCCCGTTGACTGTTGTTGGCGTTGCCGCGCAAATTCAGTGGGTTGATGTAACTTGGCTATCCCTTCGGTCAGGCCCTTCTTGTCAAACGAATCCATGGACTGAATAATCCACGCTTCGACGCCTTCACTATCCATGCACTGTAGGGCATCAGTTGCAAAAGCTGCGAACTGATAGGCCATTTCAGCATTGGTTTTAGAGATCGCACGTACCCAGTACAGCACGAATTCTTGTTGGCTCCGATCGATCTGGGCTAAGCGGCGCGCCGGACCGATGGCGGTGCGGCGGGAGGAAAGCACTGCATCAATGTATTCTTCTAAACGGTCCTCCATTTCTTCTGCGGAAATCGCCTCGTTGGATTGAGTCATGGATTGATTTTTCCTAACTAGGCCGAAATGGCTGAGTACCCCGTCCGGCGGTTACACCCCAGCACTTGCAGAATAAAAATGAACCGGGTTGATCCCGGTTCATTTAATGCGAACTAAAACGCCGCGCAAGCTTGCGCTAGGGGAAGGCGGGAATTGTGGCTTCGATACCCCTGGAATCCGCTTCCGGATGATGGCTCTTGATAAGCCCATTGATTTCCATTATTCGATCCTTGGGAACATCCACCATGAGTAAAATGTTGCCATCGTCAATGGATTTTTTAAAAGGGCTTAAACGAGTATTAGGGCAACTGATACCGATCATTCCGGCAACCCAACAACCGAATATGGCGCCGATCACCGATAGCACCGTAACCAACCCCAAGCTTGGCAACGCCACACCTCCAGGAGCCCACTGAAAATACAACAGGCCACCGATAATCGTGCCCGTTAATCCACCGGCAACCAACCCAACGCCCATGGAATGTAAAAGATCGGTTTTTTGCAGAACATTGGCTTTGGGAAGCCGACTACCCAAACGAGTCTCCATAGTGGTATGAAAGTGAATATGACCTTCGTCGATTCGAGCCAACAACAGCTCGTCTTCGATCTTTTCTGCCGTCTTAGTGTCCGGCAATATAAAATAAAGTCGTCTTCGCATGGGGCATCTCCTCACTCAAAAGAAAAATGCATACATCGGAAGCGTCAAGACACTTGGGTCTCAGACGGTAGTATAGTCGATATTCGCGTTGAGTCACCCTATCCCAACTAAAATTGTGTGGAATTCAATTCTGAGCTAAACCCTTACCGCTGGTCTAATGGAGATCCGATGTCAATGAGCACTCTCTTTATCATCTCCGCGCCTTCCGGCGCAGGAAAAACGAGCCTAGTCAAAGCGCTCACGGATGCTTTGGATGAGGTTAGCGTGTCGATTTCCCATACCACCCGTGAAAAACGTCCGCAGGAGCAAGACGGGAAAGATTATTATTTCACTACCCGCCCTCAGTTCCAAGCCATGGTGAAATCCGGTGAGTTCCTAGAATACGCGGAAGTTTTCGATCACTATTATGGTACATCCTGGCTGGCGGTTGAAAATCAACTCGCCGCAGGCAAAGACGTGATTCTAGAAATTGATTGGCAAGGGGCGCGCATGGTGAGAAACCGAATGCCGCACTGCCGCTCCATATTTATACTGCCACCCTCAAGAATGGCGCTCGAGGGTCGCTTACATCAACGAGCCCAAGACTCCAAATCCATTATCCAGCGCCGCATGCGCGATGCAGAAAATGAAATGCAGCATTATTCGGAATTTGATTATGTTGTAATCAATGACCAATTTGAGCAAGCCCTAAGCGATCTGAAATCAATCGTCATCACTCATCGCCTCAGTCTCGCTGCGCAACAACACAGGCATCAGAAACTGCTGGCATCTTTACTCGATCCTTATTCTGATTAAGTTTCTTTCTAGAGCTTCTTGGCTCAATACGTCCTTTTCTAGTCTATAGCGTCGCCCAGCTGCTTTAGTCCGACGGGGTCTTTGCCCTGCCTAGCTACCTTATAGGATTTCGTATAGAATTTAAGATCCCAAGATCAGACGTAAAAGCTACGACACAGGATTTATTATGGCTCGTGTAACCGTGGAAGATTGTTTAGACAAGCTGGATAATCGCTTTCAGCTCGTATTGCTCGCCAGCAAAAGGGCGCGTCAGCTTGCTCGGGGGGCAGAACCGCTGCTTGAATGGGAAAACGACAAACCCACTGTAATGGCTCTGCGTGAAATAGCGGAAAATAAGATCGGAATGGAATTAATGGATCACCCCATGGGAGATGCTTTTTCATACGATGAACACCTCAGAATGCACGGTATGTCATTAAATCCCCCAAGCATTCCGCGTATAGGGAACGAGAACGAGGAGTGAATGTGATGAGACTCATACACTGGTATAGTACACCATGGGTTGGTATGAAGTTACCGAGCTAGCTGCGCAGTCCGTGGGGACATACCAGGCGTGTTAGGGATTTTCGTCGTACGACACGACGCATTTTGGATACACGCCTATTTTGCAAAACGTCAGACCGCCGCCACCCCAAATTCGTAATTATCAATTCCATCTGCCCGTCTAAGATGCTATGGCGAACGTCGCACCCACCCTAAGCGCTCCTCTCCCCTCACCGGATTCAACCCGTTTCATTATCAGCAATCTCTGCTCGCAGCTAGAGAACTACTTGCAACCGGAAGAAGTCAGAGAAGTCTATCGAGCTTATCTGTTCGGTGCCGAAGCCCATCAGGGACAAACTCGACTCAGTGGCGAACCTTACATCTATCATCCTCTAGCCGTAGCAAAAATCATGGCGGAGATGCGCATGGACGCGCAGAGCATCATCGCGGCGATACTTCACGATACGATCGAAGATACTTCCACCGTTAAAGATCAACTGATTGTTGAATTCGGAGAGGATGTTGCCCAACTGGTTGACGGTGTTAGCAAGCTGTCACACCTAAAGTTTAAATCAAAAGCCGAAGCGCAAGCGGAAAATTTCCGCAAGATGATGCTGGCCATGGTGCAGGATATGCGTGTAATTCTGATCAAATTGGCCGATCGCCTGCACAATATGCGTACTTTAGGCGTAATGCCGTCCTATAAGCGTCAGCGCATCGCTCGAGAGACACTGGAAATCTACGCTCCGATCGCCCAACGTCTCGGAATGAACACTATGCGGCTCGAATTGGAACAGCTAGGCTTCGAGGCGCTCTATCCCATCCGCTATAGAATACTTTCCAAGGCGATTAACAAGAGCCGTGGCAATCGCAAGGAGATCATGCAAAAAGTCGAGGCCACAATCTGCAATCGTTTAGAAGAAGTCGGGATCCAAGCCCGCATTTATGGTCGCGAGAAACATCTCTACAGCATCTATCAGAAGATGCGACGCAAACGCCTGCGGTTTACCGAAGTGTTTGATGTCTTCGCCATTCGCATCGTGGTTAGCGATGTGGATACGTGCTATCGTGCCTTAGGCGCGCTCCATAATCTTTACAAACCGCTGCCAAGAAGTTTTAAGGATTACATTGCCATACCTAAAGCCAACGGCTATCAATCCTTGCACACGGTGTTGTTTGGTCCTCATGGCATTCCCATCGAGGCGCAGATTCGCAATCATGAGATGGACCAAGTTGCACAGTTCGGCATAGCTTCCCACTGGTTATATAAATCGGAGGACGGAAGCAGCAATAGAGCCCAAGCACGCGCCAGGGAATGGTTAAAAAATGTGTTGGAGCTGCAGCAAAGCGCGGGTAGCTCCCTTGAATTTCTTGAGAGTGTCAAGGTCGATCTCTTTCCGGACGAGGTCTATGTGTTTACCCCCAAAGGCGAGATTCGAACCCTGCCCCGCGAAGCAACGGCGGTGGATTACGCCTATATGGTACATACCGATATCGGCAACACGTGCGTCGCCGTCAAGATTGACCGGCGTCTTGCTCCTTTGAGCTCCGTCTTGCAAAGTGGGCAGACCATTGACGTGATTACCGCGCCTCAGGCTAAGCCGAACCCGCTGTGGTTGAACTTCGTGGTGACCGGCAAGGCACGCAATACGATCCGGCAATCCCTTAAGCAATTAAAAAAAGAGGAGGCCATTCATCTGGGCCGGCGTCTGCTGAACAAAGCTCTAGCCAACCATGATCTTAGCATCAAGAAACTCGGTCACCGTCAAATTGACTCCTTGCTCAAGGCACTGAACATCAATCACATACAAACCCTGCTAGAGCATATCGGTTTGGGTAACCGCCTCGGCCAATTAATCGTCCACCGTCTTTTGAGCCCTCAGGAGAATATTCCAAGCAAAACCAAAGACTGGAACGAGAAACCGCTATCGATTACCGGTACGGAAGGCATGGTGTTGCACTATGGGAAATGCTGTTATCCCATCCCGGGAGACCCCATTGTTGGAGTGATGAGTGCAGGACGGGGTCTAGTGATTCACCGAGGAAACTGTAGAAATACCATCGGTGCCCGCAAACATCCCGACAGATGGGTGCAAGTACTTTGGGCCGATCAAATACCGGGTGAGTTTACGGTGGTCATACGCGTAACCGCACCGAACCAACGCGGGGTATTAGCCACATTGGCCGCTAAGATCTCCGACCAGAACTCAAACATCGAGAACGTTGCTTTGGAAGAGCGTGATGGCTCAACCACGAGCATGAAATTCCATATCAGTGTCAAAGATCGAAAACATCTGGCTCATATCATGCGCATGATGCGCAACACACCCAATGTGTATAGAGTTTCCCGGATTCGGGGTTAACTAGGCCAAGTGTTCAGGCCAGACAATATCACAATAATCCCGTGGAAGCGGACCAACAACGATGCATTCCCTATTCTAAGCCATCATTCCGGAGCACCTCATGGCTCGAATCCCCATCAGTACAGATAAAGCCCCCAAGGCAATCGGCACTTATTCGCAGGCCATTAGAGCAGGAAACACGGTATATCTTTCCGGCCAGATTCCCTTAGTACCCTCGACCTTGGAACTGGTAGAGGGCGACATAGCGATACAAATTCGCCAAGTATTTACTAATCTGCAAGCGGTAGCGAAAGCAGCCGGCGGCGATCTGGAGCAAGTAGTCAAATTAACCGTTTTCCTCACCGATCTAGCCCATTTTCCTCAAGTGAATCAGATCATGGCGGAATACTTCAGCGAACCCTATCCGGCTCGTGCAGCGGTTGGGGTTACCGCTTTACCTAAGGGAGCAAAAATCGAGATGGATGCGGTCATGGCGCTTTAGCGTCGAGTTGATTTGTCTAACGGTGCTTGCTCCATCGGTGCCGGATATCACCACCCTACACGGAGTGGGTCCCAGAATAGCAGAAAAGTTACATCGGCTAGGTATCCACACTCTGCAAGACATTCTGTTTCACTTCCCAATACGCTATCAGGATCGAACCCGTGTATCGCCCATCGCCGCATTACACACCGGCGCAGAATCCCTTATTGAAGCTGAAGTCCTTCAGGCTGAAGTGGTGTTCCGCAAGCGACGGATGCTCTTGGTGGACATCCATGACGAAACGGGCCGGCTGTTGTTGCGCTTTTTTCATTTCAGTCCAGCCCTACAAAAGCGTTTAACCCGCGGAACACGGATACGCTGTTTCGGCGAAGTTCGCCAGGGTCCCATCGCTTTGGAAGTGATCCATCCGGAAATCCAGATTCTGACGGATGTCCCCACCCCAACCGTCGATCAGCATCTGACGCCTGTTTATCCAACGACTGAAGGTTTACACCAGATTTACCTGCGAAATCTATCGGATCAGGCGCTTGCCTGGCTCAAGCAAGCGAACCAGGAGCTGACAGACTGGTTACCCGAAACTTACCTCCAAGACCCCATCGATTGCGAACTAAAAGCCGCATTACATTACATCCACCGCCCACCTCCGGATGCTGACGTTGATTTACTGCAAAACGCCCGTCATCCCGCCCAGCAACGCTTGGCCTTTGAAGAGCTCTTAGCACAGCAATTGAGCCTAGTCCGATTGCGCACTCAGGTACGCCAACTGAGCGCCTACCGGCTATCCTCAGCGGGTAGATTATTCGAGCGCCTGCAATCCCAGTTGCCGTTTTCACTTACCGCAGCCCAGCGGCGCGTGATCGAGGAAATAACCCAGGACTTAGCCACGCCCTATCCCATGCAACGGCTCGTTCAGGGAGACGTCGGTTCGGGCAAAACCATCGTCGCCGCAGCCGCCTGCCTACAGACCGTTGAAGCCGGTTATCAAGCGGCGATCATGGCGCCTACCGAGTTGTTGGCTGAACAGCATTTTCACAGCTATACCCAATGGTTCACGCCCTTAAACCTCAGCGTGGTGAGATTGACGGGAAAACAAAAGGCGCTCGTGCGGAAAGCTAGCTTGGAAATGATCGATAGCGGCGAAGCCGCAGTGGTGATCGGAACCCACGCGTTATTTCAGGAAGGGGTCAATTTCAATCGGCTCGCACTGGTGGTGATCGATGAACAACACCGTTTCGGCGTGCATCAAAGGCTGGCTTTACGAGCCAAAGGCTTACAGCAAGGCACCTATCCCCATCAGCTCATCATGACCGCCACGCCGATCCCGCGCACCCTGGCGATGACCGCGTATGCCGACCTCGACTATTCGGTGATCGATGAATTACCGCCGGGGCGCAGCCCGGTAAAAACCGTTGCATTGCCCAATAGCCGCAGGCAAACGGTAATCGAACGGGTAAGCCACGCTTGTGAGCGGGGAAGGCAAGCCTACTGGGTATGTACCTTGATTGAGGAGTCCGAGGCCTTGCAGTGTCAAGCCGCCGAAGACACCGCCAAATTATTAATCAACTCGCTGCCTCACCTTAAGATCGGCTTGATACACGGACGCATGCCAACCCAGGAGAAAGAAACCATCATGTCGAGGTTCAAGACGGGTGAGATTCAACTCTTGATCGCCACCACGGTAATCGAAGTAGGCATGGACGTGCCCAATGCTTCCTTGATGATCATCGAAAATCCCGAGCGGCTCGGCCTGGCGCAACTCCATCAGTTGCGCGGAAGGGTGGGACGCGGCTCCCTTGAAAGCAGTTGCGTGTTACTGTATCAATCACCCCTCTCAGATTCCGCCCGGCGGCGTTTGCAGACCTTGCGTCAAACCAATGATGGATTTGAAATCGCGAAGGCCGATCTCGAACTCCGCGGGCCTGGCGAAGTTCTGGGTACGCGCCAAACCGGCATGCTGCAGATGCGGCTTGCCAACCTCGTGCGCGATCAGGCATTGCTGCCCCTCGTACAATCCACTGCGAAAAAATTAATCGCGAACTACCCCGAAAACGTTGAGCCGCTCATTCAGCGATGGCTAGGCGACTCCGCTCACTACGGACAGGTCTAGGTGAAACCTGGCAATGACCCGCTTCACTCCTGGGATGTATCGCCCACTGCGGCCCGCAAAATTCAAGAGGCCCTGCGGGACGAGGTGATCCGTCAAGATCAATTCGGTGAGATCACGACGGTAGCTGGGGTCGATGTCGGTTTTCCAGATCAGGGAACCACCACTCGTGCGGCAATCGCCGTGCTGGCTTACCCCGGTTTGCAACTCCTCGAACAAGTTGTCGCTTGTCAGCCTACCCGATTTCCTTATGTCCCAGGATTGCTGTCCTTTCGGGAAATCCCCGCTATTCTCGCGGCCTTCGAGCAACTTGATACTCGTCCGGATTTAGTGCTATGCGATGGCCAAGGGCTCGCCCACCCACGTCGTTTCGGCATCGCCTGTCATCTTGGTGTACTGGCGGATTTACCCACCATTGGCGTGGCGAAGTCGCGCTTGACGGGTACCTTTACCAATATCGGCGACACACGCGGCAGTCAAGCGCCTCTTATGGACGGAAAGGAACAGATTGGCGTGGTCCTACGGACGCGAGCCCGAGTCAAACCGATCTTTATCTCCATTGGCCACCGTATCTGTTTGAACACCGCAATCCACTATGTCATGGCCTGCGCGCCGTGCTATCGGCTGCCAGAAACCACGCGTTGGGCCGACCGAATCGCCTCAAGGCGCTACGCTAAACCCTAGCTCAGTTAAACAAAACGTTGCTCCACCGCGCTTGGACGACGAAACCAGTTTCAAATTCACAATTGATGGCGTGGCTGGTTAAGCGAGTCGGTATCCTGCCGCGATCAATCCTCAACACTGGTATTAATCCAATCTATGTCCTACCATACGGTCAAATTATCGAAAATAGGTAACCCATGGTTCAGGAAGTCAATTTCGCAACCCCAGATGAAGCGGAAGCCGCCTTCTATGATGCATTCGAACATGCTGATCTCAATGCCATGATGGCAGTTTGGGTAAAAGATGAAAACGCGGTATGTATCCACCCGGGAGGCTCACGCATCCAGGGATCTCAGGCTATATCGAAAAGTTGGAAGAGACTGTTTGCCAATGGGGCGCAGCTTAAATTCACTTTGACCGATGCTCACCGTTATCATGATTCCTTGACAGCGGTTCACGTGCTCAAAGAACTCATCCAAGTAGAAAACGTCCTTCAGGGGGTAATCTTGACCACCAACATTTACCATTTGATCGAGGGCAGCTGGCGACTCTGGGTGCATCATGCGTCACCGGAACCTCCCACACAAAGGACAGCCGCGCCTCCGCATATTTTGCATTAACCCTCCTATAATGAACATCTCATATTGAATACTCCGCCTCGGCTTGCCCAAAGCTTGTAACCACCCCACCAGAGCGATGTGTGTCACAGGTTTGTTCCCCGCTTAAGCTCGATGGCGATTAAAGGTGTCATAGCCGCGGGACATGAACTTACGGTTCAAGCGGCTGAAGAAACGCTCAGAGACGGAGGGAACGCATTCGACGCCGTCCTGGCCGCCCACTTTGCTGCCTGTGTGGTTGAACCGGTCCTGGCTTCACTCGGTGGCGGTGGATTTTTACTAGCCCAAAAGCCAGGTTCACACCCTCTGGTTTACGATTTCTTCGTTCACACACCACGCCGAAGCGACCGGCGGCGGAAATCGATTTTCGCCCTATATTGGCTGACTTTGGACCGGCGCAACAGGAATTCCACATCGGCCAGGGCACTATTGCAACACCAGGTTCCGTGAAAGCGATTTTTGAAATCCACCGGGATTTCTGCTCTCTGCCGATTAAAGAACTCGCGGCCCAAGCCATTCAATTCGCCCGGCAAGGAGTTAAACTGAATCCGCTACAAGCGTATATCTTCAAAATTGTGCATTCGATACATGCCGCCACACCACAGGCCCGGAAAATCTTTTGCGATTCGGATCACGCGTACGGCCCACGTACGGAAGGTAAGATTTTCGCTCAGCCGGAATTGGCGGATACTCTGGAGATTCTCAGCATCGAAGGAGCCAATTTGTTCTATCGGGGCGAAATCGCCCAAGCCATCGTGCGGGAATGCGAGGAGGCGGGAGGCCATCTAAGCCTTTCCGATCTGGGACGCTATCAACTCATTCGGCGTGAGCCACTGACTTTGCACTATCGGGGTAGCCGAATTCTGACCAATCCGCCCCCCTCCACTGGAGGAATTCTGATCGCGTTCGCCCTCGAACTACTCAAAGAATTCGATTCAAAATCATGGAAATACGGCTCGGCGTCGTACCTGCAATTGTTGACCAGGGTGATGGCCCTTACCAACCAGGCGCGTGCCGATTTACTGAATGATAATAAGCTATCGTCAATTGAATTCAGCCGCTTGTTGGAACCCAATTGCCTAAAAAAGTATCGAAGCCAGCTCACAAGTCTTGCTCCCGCACAACGTGGGACGACTCATATCAGCGTCATGGACGCCCAAAGCAACATAGCGAGCATGACGGTTTCCAATGGCGAAGGTTGTGGCAGCATCGTACCGGGAACCGGAATCATGCTGAACAACATGTTAGGCGAAGAAGACCTCAGTCCGGAGGGTTTTCAGAACTGGCCCGAAGGGCAACGAATGTCCTCGATGATGTCGCCCTGCATTGTGCACCACTCAAATGGTACCCTGATCGCCACCGGATCTGGTGGCTCTAATCGGATACGTACCGCACTTCTCCAAGTCTTGATCAACCTTATTGATTTCAGAATGGATATCGAAAGCGCGGTGCACAGCTCTCGGCTGCACTTAGAAGGGCAAAAATTAAGTGTAGAAGGCGGTTTTAAGCCCGGCGAGGTCGAGCGATTGATCCGCCACTACCCCGAGCACGAGATCTGGAATGAACGCAATCTCTTCTTTGGCGGGGCGCACACCGTTGAACAAGGCCCGAAAGGATTTAATGGCGTGGGCGATCCACGACGTGGCGGTGTGAGCTGCGTGGTGGAGTAACGCGAGGAGTCCGACGCTTAGACAACTTGTGGGCAAGGGCAAACAAGATCAGGAATTAAAATGCGCGGCATTAACCCAGAAATGAACCGCTATACTCGCCGCATAACCCGCGGCAATCGCCGGCGTCCACTTCAAGTGGCTGAAGAAGGTATACTTACCCCTAGCCTGTCCCATGAGCGCCACACCGGCCGCCGAGCCGATCGATAATAAGCTACCCCCCACGCCGGCGGTGAGCGTTATCAGAAGCCATTGGCCTTGGGACATCTCGGGATTCATGGTAAGCACAGCAAACATGACCGGAATGTTATCCACGATGGCGGAAAGCAGACCCGCCATGATATTAGTGATCGTCGGACCCATCTGGGCATACATGAGTTCGGAAGCCATAGCCAAATAGCCAATCGCACCCAGCCCTCCCACGCATAGCACAACTCCGTAGAAGAACAACAAGGTATCCCACTCCGCCCGACTAATCCGGCTAAAAATATCGAAACCCACCGATTCCTCCATGAGGGCGCGTGTGGCAGAGGGATTGCTCTGGACTTGGTTTGCCCGCTGAGCGCTTTTTTTAAGGTAATATCCAAAGAACTGCACATAGGCCAAGCCGGTCATCATGCCGATAACCGGTGGCAAATGCAGGAAATTATGGAAACTGACGGCTGTAGCAATTGTGCAAAGAAACAAAATGATGATAGTTACAGCACCCTGGCGTAAGCGAACGATTTCATCAGAACGCGCGGGACTGAGCTTGGGTACCGCAAAATGCATGATCAGAGCAGGGACCAGATAATTGACGACAGCAGGCAGGAACAACAAGAAAAAAGTAAAAAAGTCGACAGAGCCCTTCTGCCAAACCATCAGAGTAGTGATATCTCCAAATGGAGTGAACGCCCCCCCAGCATTGGCCGCCACGACGATATTGACACAAGAAATACTGACGAATCGGGGGTTATCCGCACCCACCGAAAGGATGACGGCACACATCAACAATGCGGTGGTCAGATTATCGGCGATCGGCGAAACAAAAAAAGTGATGATACCGGTCACCCAGAAGAGTTTTCGGTAGGTAAAGCCCTTGCGTACCAGCCAGGCTTTCAGGGCTTCGAATACCTGGCGCTCGTCCAAGGCATTGATATAAGTCATCGCGACCAGTAAGAATAAAAATAATTCAGCGTATTCCAGCAGGCTATGACGCACAGCGTGTTCGATCACCTGGGGATCGCCATGTTGGTCATAGTAATACGCGAGCGTTCCCCAAATGAGTCCGGCAGCCAAAATCACCGGTTTTGATTTGCGCAGATGGGTAAACTCCTCCGCCATGACCAAGAAATAGGCAAAGATAAAAATACCCAGGGCTAGGTAACCAATGGCATGCCCTGTAAGATCAAAATGGGTACTTATCTGGGCTGCCGCACTCGACGTCTCGAATGTCATAACCCAAACGATAATCGAGGCTATGAGTCTGAGGAGTATTCTCTTCAAGCTTACGCTCCTACTATGATAATTTATCTGCCCCTATTAATGACCGATAAGCCACCCAGCATTAGTAGCTTATGGATGGCAAAATCGGATTCAACTGAAGTTACTATGCCTTTCGAAGTTGCTCGTAGGCAACTTTCATGGGCATAGAATGAGATATTAGGGCTCTTCAACACGACTAGCTGAATGCCGAGAACCAGGTCAAGAGTAACGCACTCGGTGATCGGCAGTATCGTGGCCGTTTTAGTTCAAGGAATAGCTTATAAAGATAACTTCTTGGTGTTAAGGAGGATGAGTCACGCTGTGGCGGGCGTAGATGCGAAAGTGAATTCAGGCTCACGCCAAGAGTCCATCACCTGCATCCCGGATGCTTCGACAGAGTTGGACCATTAGATTTGGGCCTTGATCCAACGCAGCAGACTGCCAAGATCGAGGGCACCGGCTTGTCGGTTTATTTCATGCCCATCTTTGAAAAGAACCAATGTGGGAATACTTCGTATACCGTATTGTGCAGCAATTTCTTGTTCCTGATCGGTATTCAGTTTAGCCAATCGCACCTTGGGTTCCAATTGAGCAGCCGCTTGTTGATAGATAGGCGCCATCATCTTACAAGGACCACACCAGGGAGCCCAGAAGTCCACCAAAACAGGAATTTCATTGCGTTGAATGTGCTGGCTAAAATTTTTCCTATCGAGCTCAATCGGGCTCGCCGAAAATAGTGCCCGTTTACATTTCCCACATTTGGCGCCGTCTGCTAACTTCGGCGCAGGCAAGCGATTGACAGCTCCGCACGATGGACAGACGATATGTAGTACTTCACTCATAAAATCCTCTCAACTCCTGCCGCGGTATACACCGAGTATCTTAGCCATAAAATTTTCAAGTAATACTAACTGTGATCCCCTTAGCTGCCCCATCCACTTGACGAAGGCCAAACGAGTTCAATCTCACTAGGGTGAATATATGAATTACACAGAGATAGTTTTAGGCTATATACGAACGCATCAACCCGATTTCAAGTCATCCTAATTGCGGAGACTCATATCTGAAAAATTGTCCCAATGCCTGAGCACCGAATATTAGAACGGCTAAACCAGTATGCACAACTGATTCGACTAGACCGCCCTATCGGCACCTATCTATTGCTCTGGCCTACGCTATGGGCTTTGTGGATAGCCGGCGAAGGCCGGCCCAGGCCATACGTATTAGGCGTATTTATTACCGGTGTGTTCCTGATGCGCTCTGCGGGCTGTGCCATCAACGACTTCGCAGATAGAGCGATTGATCCTTTGGTATCGCGCACCATGAATCGTCCGATTGCCAGTGGCAGAATTAGTCCCCAAGAAGCTTTAATTGTATTTACCATCCTTAGCTTGGCTGCATTTGCACTGGTCCTAACACTGAATAATTTAACGATTTGGCTATCAATTGGTGGGGTGGTACTTGCTGCAAGCTACCCTTTTATGAAACGTGTACATTCCTTGCCACAGATTCATCTTGGTGCTGCATACGGTTGGGCGGTTCCGATGGCTTTCTCCGCTCAAACGGGTGAATTTCCTCCGTTTGTTGCTTGGCTACTCTTTGCTGCTACTGTGTTATGGGCCATGGCCTACGATACGATGTATGCCATGGCGGATCGCGGAGATGATATTAAGATTGGGGTAAAGTCAAGTGCCATTTTATTTGGTCGAGCTGATCGCACAGTAATTGCCTGCCTTCAGCTATTGTTGCTGCTTGATTTGATTTTTATCGCTAAATTGGTTGGTCTAGGCATCTTTTATTTCCTCGGGTTAACCGTAGCAAGCGGTCTGATGCTTTACCAACAAAAACTAATTGCTAGCCGGCAACCTCAACGCTGTTTTCATGCCTTCCTCAATAACAACTATCTTGGTATGGCAATATTCATTGGGCTGGTTCTACACTATTTGTTGGTGTAGAGCTAAATTCACAACATCGGAGTTGGGTGGATGATCTGTGAGATCAGATATATCTAAGTTTGGACATTTCATGTTGCGCCATCTGTTATGGGGTTTATACGGCTTGTTGGCTTTCCTACCTGCATTATTATTTTCTTGGATATGTTTATCCAAGTTTAATTTTCTCTATCCCCTTTGGTATGACATTATAAATATTGATCAAACAGTAGCTCAGTATGGACCGCAAAATCGTAATCGACAGCACTTTGAGTTAACCACAAAAAAAGAACGGGTAAGATTATTTTCAGCGATTAATAAGGCAATTCACCATTCAAAGTATGATCTTAGAAGATTGGTTTATCATAACTCCAGCGGTCAACCTATAGATCGTCTATTGACTCCACCAGAAATTGTTCACCTTAAGGATGTTACACGATTAGTTAAAATTGCGCTTAGTATAGGTTGGATTACCTTTAGTCTTTGGTTAATTGTTACATTAGTGATTATTGCACTGAGATATGTGTTTTCCCCTTTAAAATATATAGTGTTATGGGGGATCAGCCTTCTACTTGTTGTGACTAGTCTGATAGCTATCTTTGGTGCAAAATCTTCGTTCTATCTTTTACACCAATGGATTTTTCCTGCTGGCCATCCTTGGTTTTTCTATTATCAAGATTCTTTAATGACCACAATGATGAAGGCTCCCGATTTATTTGGGTATATTGCTACAACATGGATACTTTTAGCAATATTAATATGGATCTTACTTATATTCATGGTACAGAAATTCCAGAGAAATTAACAAAGTTTCATTCTTCAATAATATTTAAAGAAAGAAGTAGATTATTGTTGTTAAGAAAGTGCCTCTATGTTGATAACTTAAAATTATCTATAAAATACAATAAGATATAATATTTTTCTTAGTTTAAAATCTGTGAGTTTCATGCTAGCTTAGTGTGGTTCATTTATGAATAAGTTTTTTACCTATAAGCCTTCCGTACTTTATCCCAAGGTTATTAAGCAAGATAAATATATCTCTGATCATTCCTGGCGTAGTAAGCTCTTAAATTCTAAAAAAGTTATTATAAAGTAATAAGTTAAGTAAGATTTACTAGCTAAAGTTCTGATTCATCTACTTCAAGTAATGATATATTAATTATGTTTTACACTTACCTGTTTAACACTAATAAAAGACTAATTTAGTTCAAAATGACCTCTCTGAGAGTTTTTTTACCAACGTGCCCAAAGATCTTCTTCAAGGAATTCAGTTGCACGATCGAACTATCTCTCCTTAGCCTTAGAGCCGGAATTGATTAACCTATATACGGTGGATTCCAATTCAGCCCTGTATACACCAGCTGCGGTCGTGTAGGCTTGGTTATATTGTTACCTTGTTGGAATTCGGCTACGAAAATGTTCTAATTGGTTTGCCTGCTCTGACGCAGGTTTTGTTCGATTTTGCCGTCTCACCATCGTCGCTAGGTTTCTAATTCCAGCTCGAATCGTTGCTTTTCTTCACCATTAAGGTGAATTTTATCCACCGCATCGGCAACTTTTTTCGTTGAGAGTGCCTATGTTGCTACTAAAGATTTGTTAAAACCAAGCTATCTGTATTCTCCGAGGGAAGATAAAATCAGCAAGTCGTTGCTAGGAACTCGGTTTGCGAGTTTGACGAGTTATTATTGCGAGATTGCTACTGATTTGTGGTTGATATTTAGTTTCTTTTTTTGCTGTTCCAGAGACTTTGAATAGTAAAGATACGCAGTCACCACTTCGTTGACCTCACCTTCGATACGGGTCTTGCGATCTTCTACCCATACAGCGCGATTGCAAAGCGAGCGGATTGTATCGAGTTGGTGAGAAACGATGACTACTGTCTTATCTGAGCGGATAAGCTCTTGCAGTACAGCAGATGATTTAGCCCGGAAGTCAATATCACCCACTCCAAGGATTTCATCGATCAGAAGAATATCAGGCTCTGCTTGAATAGCGATTGAAAAGCCAAGCCTGGTTTTCATTCCAGCAGAATATGTCTTAATCGGTTGATCGATGAACTCTTTAATTTCTGCAAATTCCACGATTTGTTCCATCTTAGACATCACTTGGCGGCGCGTTAAGCCAAGCAGAAGTCCACTCAAGATTACATTGTCCCGACCGCTGAGGTTAGGGACAAAGCCCAGCTGCAGCGAAAGCAAGGAGGCTCTGTAACCATGGTTAATTACATAACCGCGATTTGGTGCGATAACGCCCGCGATGACCCTCAGCAACGATGTCTTACCGGCACCATTTCGTCCGATTACCCCCAGTGTTTCACCTTGGTAAAGGTCTAACGAAACATTTTTCAATGCCCAAAAGTCTCTGTGTTTGAGTAGACCTACTCGTTGCCTGAAACACAGACCCACATCGCGAAGGCTCAAGATAGGACCCATGTTATGGGAAAATGAGCGCATACAGACTAAATAATTTTTGGATAGACGCGCTCGAAGCGGGAAATAATCCGCCATGAGAGCCACACGCCTAGACATGAAAAAAGCGCAATATAGCTTAGAGCTTGCCAGTTTGGCCACCGTGCATGGAGTAACACATCGCGATAGGCTTCGATAATAGATACCATCGGGTTGATGTAAAAATAACTCTGGTAGGCTTCCGGAATTCGGTCCACCGAATAAAAAATACCCGACAGAAAAAGTAGCAGTGTAAGCGCGTAGCTAATCAACATAATAATATCTGGCATAAACGGCACAAACGCCGCTAACAAGAGAGTGCAAGCACTGATAAACAGTAGTTGAACGAAGAATAGGATGGGGATCGACAGATAGGCTAGGTTGATTCCTAAACCGTAAATCTGGAGAAATAAAACTAGGACTGCCAGAACAAAGAGAAATTTTACGGTATTGTTGAGGATACTTATGCTTGGAAAAATTATCTTTGGAATGAACACTTGGCTCATAAGGTTAGCATTGGATAGTATTGCATTAGCACCGCTACGAACGGTGCTATCGAACCACTTCCATACCGTAACACCGCTGAGCAAAAAGGGGATGTATCCGGGCTCTTTTCCGCGATGGAAAAGCAAGCCGAACACGACGTAGAACACCAACATGTAGAGTACGGGATCCAGAATCCACCAAACAAAACTGAGGTAGGTTTTAGCAGCCTCAGCTCTCAGGTCGGCATACGTTTTAAAAAATAAAATATCTAAATAACGTTTTCCGTACATTGATTTCTTCATGCAGAAAAAATGTAGAATCCTATGGAACGGCAGTCACTTGCTCTGATTGTGCCTACGCTCAATGCTGGCCGCCACTGGCCGACTTGGCTCGCGGCGTTTGCAGCGCAAACTCTGCAGCCTTCTATACGATTGATCATCGATTCGTCGTCTAGCGATGCTACGGCAGAACTCGCCGCCCATGGCGGATTTGAAATAAAAACCATCGCACGAAATCAATTTAACCACGGCGCTACCCGCCAGCTTGCTATCGAGACTTATCCGAATGTGGAGATTTTCATTTTTCTGACACAAGATGCCATTCTCGCTAATCCTTCGGCATTGGCGTATTTGGTGAGCATGTTTGATGACCCGTATGTGGGAGCGGCTTATGGGCGTCAAATTCCCCATCCTGATGCCACGCCTTTAGCTGCCCATGTTCGCCATTATAACTACCCAGCTACTTCAAGGGTAAAATCAATGAGCGATATTCCTTCGCTTGGACTAAGAACCGCATTTTGTTCGAATTCAATGGCAGCTTACCGGCGTACTGCGTTGATGCGTTGCGGAGGATTCCCACGTAACACGATTGTCAATGAGGATATGTATGTTGCTGGAAAAATGATTTTGGAGGGCTTGAGAATCGCCTACTGTGCGCAAGCAGTCGCCTATCACTCCCATAATTACCGATTTTTGGAAGAATTCAAGCGTTATTTCGATCAGGGAGTTTTCCACGCAAGGAATCCTTGGCTTCGAAACGCATTTGGTAACGCTGAAAGCGAGGGTATGCCCTTCGGTTCCTCTTTGTTGCGCTTCCTCGGGTGGCGTCAAAGTTACTACTTGCCTTCTGCCATTCTGAGACTATCGTTTAATTTACTGGGTTATCGGCTCGGAGGAGCCGAAGCCTTATTACCGATTGCGGCAAAGCGTCGTTTAAGTATGCATCCCCGTTTTTGGAAATGAGACTTTGCTTAAAAGTTCGGCGATGATGTGATCGTATCTACGCATATCTAGGGGGTGCATAGCCTGTAATGCCGCGGTATTTCCTATTGGCAGAATGCGTACTTATAGTACCTTGTTACAGAACTTCTTTAAAACTTAGTTATTGTGTGAAAAAGCCATTAATTCATATAATGCACATTAACCAAGTTTAATATCTATTAACTAAATCTATGTGTCGACTTTTCCACACGCGCTAGGGAGCCTGTTGAACCTGGACGCAAATGGGGTGAAACACCGGCTGGAAGGCAAATTCCTGATCCATTGATAATGGAAGCGGCAAGTTGATGGATTTAAATTAAGTTTTCGCTAAAAAATTAAGGAAATAGGCCTAACCTAGGTTTTTCAAACTCCTTCAGCTGGAAGTCCGACCGGATTCTGTTAATAACTACAGAGAACCGGATAATGGGAAACACAGGAATTATTAGAGAGCATTCTAACCTCGTAAATATATTTCTAAAAATCATAGACTTATTTGCTATTTATTGGAGCGGTGTGGTTGCTTACCATGTGAGCGGCGTTGAGGAATTTTTTAAGTCCGTGGGTCAACCGACGATGCCTACTGCGTATATCATTGTGCTCTTGTTGGCAATGCTATTGGCGGCTTCGCTTTTTCCCCTGTTTTCATTCTACCGCACGTGGCGAGGTGCCTCGATTTTTGAAGAACTCAAGTGGATAACGATCGCGTGGATCATATTGGCTGCGCTTTTGGCCACACTTGCCCTGATGACGAAAACCGGCGCGAGTTTCTCCCGCATGTGGGGCGGGGTATGGTTTTTGTGTGGCTGGGTATTTTTAATTGGTTTTCGCATCATGCTGAGATTATTTCTCCGATGGATGCGGACAAAGGGGTTCAATCAGAGACATATTGTCATCGTAGGTACCGGCGGGCTAGCGATGGAAGTTGCCGAAAGGATCAATGCGGCGAGTTGGTTGGGCTTGAAAATTCTTGGTTTTTTTGGGCCGCCACGGGAAAGCTCGGAATTAAGACTTAAGCACGGGTCGGTTATCGGTGACTATAAGGAGTTGTCCAGTTATGTTGAAAAGCATGCAGTCGATCAGATCTGGATAGCAATGCCCTTGAGCGAAGTAGGTACGGTAAAGAGCTTATTACATAGCTTAAGGCACACCACATTAGATATTCGTTATATTCCGGATATCTACAGTTTTCAGTTACTCAATCATTCAATTACGGAGATAGCGGGGTTACCGGTAGTCAATCTTGCCGTTACACCAATGGAAGGATTGAATCGCTGGCTTAAGGCAATAGAAGACCAAGTGCTTGCCTTTATTATTTTAGTGCTTAGCGGCCCTTTGATGTTGCTGATTGCATTAGCCATCAAACTCAGTTCACGGGGACCGGCATTTTATCGCCAGGTGAGAGTAAGCTGGAATGGGGAGCCCTTCGTCATGCTGAAATTTCGTACCATGAAAGTGGGCTCAGAAACTGAAACGGGGCCAATATGGGCAAAAAAAGGAGAGGCTCGCGTAACGCGCTTGGGGGCTTTTCTGCGGAAAACGAGCCTCGATGAATTGCCTCAGTTCATCAACGTGCTGAGGGGCGATATGTCCATCGTTGGTCCGCGTCCCGAGCGGCCGACTTTTGTGGAGTTATTCAAGGATGAAATTCCAGATTATATGAAAAAACACATGGTTAAAGCAGGAATCACCGGGTGGGCCCAGATTAACGGTTGGCGGGGTAACACGGATATCGAAAAACGCGTGGAGCACGACATCTACTATATCGAAAATTGGTCGCTGTGGCTGGATTTAAAGATCATTGTGCTTACCCTATTCAAGGGACTAATAAATGAAAACGCCTATTAAATTGGACGACGATCTGTCACTAGATCTTCTACAGTAGGTAAAATGGACACTCTTTAGATGGTTCGCTAGAACCCTAAACCGAAAATAAACGCATATGGCTAAAATTTTAGTCGTTGGAGGCGCGGGTTACATCGGCTCGCACATGGTCTATGCTTTAGCCGAAACAGGTTTTCAAGTTACGACCCTCGATAATCTATATTCTGGTTATCGAGATGCGGTGATAGCCGGTGATTTTGTCCAGGGCGATCTGAGTGATGAAGTCTTGCTAGAAAAGCTCTTCTCAGCTAACTCATTCGATGCCGTGATGCACTTTGCTGCCCATATTGAAGTGGGCGAATCCGTGCTCAACCCAGCAAAATACTATCGAAACAACTTCGTCAACACCCAAATCCTGTTGGATACCATGGTTCGCCACAACGTATCCACCTTTATTTTCTCCTCCACAGCCGCCATCTTCGGTGAGCCCCAGTCCATCCCCATGGATGAACAGCATATTAAGGCTCCGATCAATCCCTATGGACGCTCAAAATGGATGGTGGAGCAAATGCTGGATGATTACGACAAGGCTTATGGCTTGCGTTCGGTAGCGTTGCGCTATTTTAATGCCGCGGGTGCAGATCCTAAAGGACAACTTGGGGAACGCCATCAACCTGAATCTCATTTGATTCCACTGGTGCTGCAGGCGGCTTCAGGCAGGCGTGAGCATATCACCGTATTTGGATCCGATTACGACACGCCTGATGGAACCTGTATTCGTGATTATATTCATGTGAGCGATCTGTGCCGCGTTCATCTTCTGGCGTTGGAGTCCTTGTTACAGCACGGGGTGAGCGCACGCTATAATCTGGGTAATGGAGCGGGATATTCCGTACAACAGGTCATTGACACGGCCTCCAAGCTTACCGGTCGTCGTATCCCGGTGCTACGTAGTGATCGCCGACCGGGTGACCCGGCTCGTTTGGTCGCCGACTCCTCCAAAGTCAAGCAGGTCCTCAGTTGGCAACCCCGTTACGCGGCGCTCGACAGCATTATTGCCCATGCATGGCAATGGGAACAGCGGTTGTGCGGAAGCTGAGTTCAGTTAGACTGGGTAGCGTGACGCTGCGGAACTTAAGCAGAATTTGTTGTAAACTCTAAGCGTCAGTATTTCAATAACAGGCTTCGGGTGAGGGCGAGCACCATAATCTTTTAATGAGTGCCAAGGTTTATATCGAGACTCATGGCTGTCAGATGAATGAGTACGATTCCCAACGCATGTTAGATGTGCTGAGTGCATCCCACGGTATGGAGTTAACTCATGATCCGCAGTCTGCCGACGTACTACTGCTAAATACCTGTTCTATTCGGGAGAAGGCTCAAGAAAAGGTATTTTCTCAGCTCGGCCGATGGCGTGTGCTTAAGCAACAGAATCCCAAGCTTGTTCTCGGTGTGGGGGGGTGCGTAGCCAGCCAGGAAGGTGCGGAGCTGCTGCGGCGTGCGCCTTACGTGGATATTGTTTTTGGTCCTCAAACCTTGCACCGTCTCCCCGAAATGCTCCAGCAAGTCTGGCGTAACCAACAATCCATCGTCGATATTTCGTTTCCGGAAATAGAAAAATTTGACCGCTTGCCACAGCCGACAGCTGCATCGAGTACGGCTTTTGTGTCGATTATGGAAGGGTGTAGTAAGTACTGCACATTCTGCGTTGTACCCTACACGCGCGGAGAGGAAATCAGCCGCCCCTTCGACGATGTGATTGCCGAAATCGTTCAACTCGCCGAGCAAGGTGTTCGCGAAGTCACGCTATTAGGTCAAAATGTCAACGCTTACCGCGGACCTATGAATGATGGAGAGGTTGCTGATCTAGCGCTTCTAATCCACTATGTGGCGGCTGTGGAGGGGATCGAACGCATCCGTTATACAACCTCCCATCCCGTTGAGTTTTCAGATGCCCTGATTCAAGCTTACGCCGAGGTTCCACAGCTAGTCAGTCATGTGCATTTGCCGGTGCAAAGTGGTTCGGATCGCATTTTGTTACAGATGAAGCGCGGTCATACCGTGTTGGAATACAAATCAAAGATCCGCCGGCTGCGTGAGTTACGGCCCGATATCAGTATTTCTTCCGATTTTATTGTCGGATTCCCGGGGGAAACGGATGTCGATTTTCAAGCGACCATGAGTTTGATCGAAGCGATTGGTTTTGATCAATCCTTCAGTTTTATCTACAGCAAACGTCCGGGAACTCCAGCGGCTTTCTATGCCGACGATGTTCCTACGCACGTAAAGAAACAACGTTTACAGATATTGCAACAACGTATCAATCAGTTGGCTAGGGAATTTTCTCAGAGGATGGTTGGCTCTGTTCAGTCTGTACTGGTCGAAGGCCCCTCCCGGAAGGATCCGTCTCAACTAGCGGGACGTACGGAGAACAATCGAAAAGTGAACTTTTCCGGGGATCAAAAACAGTTACTGGGAACATTTGTCAATGTCCTGATTACCGAGGCTCTACCCAATTCATTGCGAGGCGAATTCATCGATTGCGTCCGGATACCAACGTGCCACGGGTATGTGAGAGATGGTCAGAAAACGCAAACTCGGTGATTAACGCCTTGAATGATAGACTCCACTCGGTTGATCTAAGCCTAGAACCTGCCGACAATCAGCGTCTTGTAAATCTTTGTGGGCCAGTCAATGGTAATTTACGTCAGCTAGAGCGGCGGCTCGGCGTGGAAATCAATAACCGGGGCAATAGCTTTAATATTATTGGAGATCAGCGTTGCGTACAAATGGCGGCGGAAGTCCTTAAGGACTTGTATAAAGCCACTGCGGAAGAGATTTTGTCTGCCTCGCGAGTTCACCTATTTTTACAGGAATCGGGAGTTGAAGCATTGCTTAGCCAAGAAATTCAGGATGGCGAAGGGATAAAAATTCGAATGCGCCGGGGAGCCGTCCGGGCTCGGGGTCCCAGCCAGATCCAATATCTGCAGAATATCCAGACTTGCGATTTGACATTTGGCATTGGCCCCGCAGGGACAGGCAAGACTTATTTAGCGGTAGCTTGCGCTGTAGAATCGCTAGAAACCAGTAGAGTTCAGCGTTTAGTATTGGTGCGCCCGGCCGTTGAGGCAGGTGAACGGCTTGGGTTTCTCCCGGGTGATCTGGCTCAGAAGATCGATCCTTACCTTAGACCCATGTACGATGCCCTCTACGAGATGTTGGGATTCGAGAAGGTCAATAAACTCATTGAGCGCAACGTTATCGAGGTTGTTCCCTTAGCGTACATGCGCGGTCGGACACTGAATGATTCGTTTGTGATACTCGATGAGGCGCAGAATACCACGATAGACCAGATGAAGATGTTTCTTACCCGCATAGGGTTTGGGTCACGTACGGTGGTTACGGGTGATGTGACGCAAACCGATTTGCCAGCGAATCGCAAATCCGGCTTGCGGCATGTCATCAATCTGCTCAAGGATGTCAAAGGCATCCGCTTCAGTTTCTTTAGCTCACGCGATGTGGTTAGGCATCCACTCGTGCAACAAATTATTGAGGCCTATGAAACTAATAGCGATTCAGACTTGGATGAGATCGCATGAGCGCGAATGTGGAGATCCAATACGCAATATCCGCCGACGATGTGCCTAACCCAGAATTATTTCAAACCTGGGTTGAAGCTGCTCTCGGTCTTGAAACAGAGGCTGAGTTGGTCATTCGCATCGTGGATCGAACTGAGAGCGCGCAATTTAATCAAACCTATCGAGGCATACCCGGCCCGACCAATGTATTGTCTTTTGCTTTTGAACCCCCTCCCCAAATCAAAACCGCATATCTCGGTGATTTGCTGATTTGCGCACCCTTGGTTAGCAAAGAAGCTCATGAACAGGGCAAGCCTATCGACAGCCACTGGGCGCATCTGGTCATCCATGGCGTGCTTCACATGCAAGGTTACGATCACCAAGCTATGGATGAAGCGGCTCGAATGGAAGCCTGTGAAATCGAGATCATGGCTCGTTTGGGGTATCCCAATCCTTACGAGTGACTATTAGCTGTGGACCCATTTCCCATAGTGGATGGGATTGAAGTCAACAGCGTGGCGCATGAATCGAATAAGCATTATTAATGCATTGTGGCTGAAAATATAGCTGCCAAGATCAATGCGCTGTTTAAAAAATGGCCTATCGCAGGCGATGCCATTGCCCTGTTGGCGGGCATTGCGCTCGTGGCGGCTTTTGCGCCATTTGCTTGGCGAATACTGAGTTTCATAAGTATTGCACTGCTCCTGTTCGTATGGCTCGAGAGTTCTGCTTCAAGGGCATTTTGGCGGGGATATCTATTCGGTCTAGGGTATTTCGGTTTTGGCGTATCCTGGGTCTACAATAGCATTTATGAGTACGGGCAGGCGCCTTGGGAATTAGCTGCCCTGATCACTCTGTTGCTAGTGGGTTTCATTTCACTCTACCCTGCCTTAACCGGGTGGCTAGCCAACCGATACTGTAATCTGAGTAAGAGTGTCAAACTGCTTCTGGTCTATCCTCTGCTCTGGACCTTAATGGAATGGTTACGAACCTGGATACTAACTGGCTTTCCTTGGCTTTTGGTGGGGCAGGCTCAGGTTGATACTCCGCTTGCGGGTGTAGTGCCGATATTCGGTGTTTTGGGAGCGAGTTGGGCGAGCCTTTTCATCGCCGGATTGCTGGTGTTAAGCTTCGTTTCTTCCGGGTGGAAACGGTGGTTTGCTGCATCCTCGATAATGGTGATGTTGGTGGTTACCTTGACGCTGGGCCGGTTTCAATGGTCTACTCCAATAGGTGACCCCATAAAAGTCAGCATGATACAAGCCAATATACCGCAGGATATCAAATGGCGATTGGATCAATTGCGACCCATGCTCTTTCTGTACCGGGAACTCACCCGTGCTCATCTGAAAAATAGCGATTTGGTTATCTGGCCCGAGACGGCTATACCTACATATTTCAGCTCGATCTATGAGCATTATCTTCGTCCACTCGCGGACGAAGCAGCTCGGTATGGTGCAGAATTATTAATTGGTACCTTTGTATATGATGAAAAAACAGCACGGTCCTATAATAGCCTGGTCAAGTTAGACTCCGAAATTGAGAGTTATCATAAGCGCCATCTCGTCCCCTTTAGTGAATTTTTACCGTTGCGGGGCTTGTTAATGTGGATGAAGGATTTCTTGGTGATTCCTATGTCAGATCTAAGCGCAGGGCAAATGGCCAAGCCGTTGCTTAGGTTTAAGGACTACGCCATGGGGGTATCTATCTGCTACGAAGACGCCTTTGGAAACGAAATCATCGATGCATTGCCTCAGGCGAATATACTCGTCAATGTGAGCAACGATGCTTGGTTTGGTGATTCTTTAGCCCCTCCCCAACATCTTGAGATCGCCCGGCTTCGGGCTTTAGAAACTAGCCGTTACTTGCTAAGATCCACCAACACTGGAATTTCCGCAGTGATTGATACTCAAGGGGCGGTGATTGCGCAATCTCCCCAGTTCAAAACCGACGTACTCGTATCTGAAGCTATTTTTCAAAAAGGCAGAACGCCATATTCAATTTGGGGAAACTGGGCTGTGGTTATACTTTTAGGGGTTGGAGTACTGATCATCATCTGGCTAAGTCATCGCTCTGTATCTAAACACCTCCGAGCATCCGATGACACGCCTTTGAAGCACTTCAATAATGACGAACGCAATGACCCGTAAACTCTTTTAATGACGTATTGCACTTCTGTCAACGAAGCTAGAGTTCGCTATGCAAAAATCTCGCAGTGATCACACGCTTGTGCCTGTTATCCTTTCCGGTGGATCTGGTACACGGCTATGGCCTTTTTCTAGACAGCTTTATCCTAAGCAATTTATTCCGTTAACAGGGGAAGAGAGCCTGTTTCAGGCAACTGTGAATCGGTTAAAAGGGCTGGATGACCTCGCGTCACCGGTGGTGGTTGGAAACGACGAGCATCGGTTTATGCTCGCCGAACAACTTCGGCAGATTGGAGTAGAGGATGCTAGGATTCTGCTAGAACCTGTGGCGCGGAATACGGCTCCGGCATTATGTGCCGCGGCATTGGAAGTCTGTGAGCAATACGGTGATGCGGTGATGCTCGTATTGCCCGCGGACCATGTTGTCCATGACATCCCAGCCTTTCACACGGCAGTCTATACGGGATTATGTGCCACTGAGGGGGAAAACCTGGTGACTTTTGGCATCGTTCCAGATCGCGCGGAAACAGGCTACGGTTACATTAAACAGGGTCAGGCACTATCTGGCATCGACTCTGAATTACCCGTTTGCATGGTCGATGCTTTTGTTGAAAAACCCGACTCGAATAAAGCAAAAGAGTATCTAATAGGCGGAGGGTATCTATGGAATAGCGGGATGTTCATGTTTCGGGCCTCGGTTTTCCTCGCTGAACTGCAGCGCCTGGCACCTGAGATCCACGGTAGCTGCACCGAAGCGTACCAGAAACGCCGCCAGGATTTGAACTTTACGCGACTCGATAGCACGTCGTTTGCAAAATCCCCTAAAGATTCCATCGATTACGCGGTAATGGAGAGTACTCACCATGCCGTGGTGATCCCATTGCGGGCTGGCTGGAGCGACGTGGGATCATGGCATTCACTGTGGCAGGCGGAGTCCCGTAATGAATGGGGTAATGTTGAAGTTGGTGACATTATTACCGAGAATTGTGCTGACTGTTATATCAATGCGGCTCATCGTATGGTGGCTGCCATCGGCCTCAAGGATATGGTAGTCATTGAAACCACTGACGCGGTACTGGTGGCGCCACGGGAACGAACTCAAGACGTGCGCTTGATTGTGGAGCGTTTAAAGGCGTCGGGTCGTGGGGAAGCGCTACTGCATCGAAAGGTTTATAGACCTTGGGGGTCTTACGAAGGAATCGATGCGTCAGCACGTTTTCAAGTCAAGAAGATCTCGGTAGAACCAGGTCATAGCCTATCTTTGCAAATGCACCATCACCGCGCTGAGCACTGGATCGTGGTAAAAGGTACGGCACGAGTCAAGCGGGGCGATGAGGACTTTCTAATCAGTGAAAACGAATCGACCTTTATCCCCCTAGGCATTAAGCACCGCCTGGAGAATCCCGGTAAGATCCCCCTAGAAATCATCGAGGTGCAATCGGGTAGCTATCTGGGTGAAGATGACATCTTGAGGTATGAGGATCACTACGGGCGTTGAGCGCAAGTCGAATGTCCCTACCCAGGGATAATAGCGTACTGCGCAGTCCTGTCGTCCCGAGCTACTAATAAATGACTCACTGATCGGGCAACTTTCGCGATTGGCTCAAGGATTTCGGTCTATTCATTGGCTGGCTGCTGCGGATGGGTTAAGCGTATGAATTCCGTAGCATGGCACTGAGGACAAAGCGGAATGTGTTCAGCCTTAGTGAACTGCAGTGTTTCGCCGCAGGAACAGCATTGCAAGCTGCCTGGGCCGCTGATTTCCCCTGTGTTATAGAGTCTTGGAGCTCGAGCTTCGGTTGCCAGCTTGGTGAGCTCCAAGCGTGTCTTATCGGCTACCTGAGTCATTAAATCCAGCAGCTTAACTTCGATCAACTCCAGATCCATATGAAACCAGCTCCGGTACTCAGAACTCGTCTTATTGAGATGTTCAGCAAAGTCATGAATGTCCCGTTTAAGATACTCTCCCACCCTTTCTGCTTCATCCCGGGATAGCTCGCCCAGGGCTACTGCCGTTTCGCGAGCCTTGTGGATCGCGTGTTCCAACGAAGGGATGGCCTTATGTTCTGCGGTGTCCAAAGCCTGTTTCACCCGCTCCATCATGTGGTGATAAGCGCTAATCAGATGCTCTTTGGTACTTGAGCTGTGCATAGCATAATATCTCCGATGTATAGTAGGCCCAGTGTAGCACTAGCGATTGGTATAAATACAGAGAATGGACTTTTACATATATAGCTCGGCTATTCTAGCAATCGCCGGAGTAGATGGACTTGAAATTAGTTAGCGTATAATAAGGCTTGACCAAAAACTAATGGTTCTCAACACTCACTGAACTGTATTTAATTTCATGCATCGCACTAATCCTTGAGACTGATGAGAGCAAAGATTATAAATGCATTGGTCGAATCGCGTCTCCTTGTCAGGGATCAAGTCGAGTTGCAGGCTTGTAGCCACAATGGACACTATGCCCCTGATACGAGTCAGTGTCGGTATTGTGTGTATGGTTTCGAGTGCAAGTGGCTGTATGAGAATGATGAATTCGCAGCGCTTGAACAAAAGGCAATGGAAAAACTCGTGGAAGCCTTGCAATTTGCAGAAGCCTATGTGGATGCAATCACAATGCCTTGCGGGCATAATCGGCGCATTTGCCTTTGCGAACTGTGTCGGTGGCTCAGGCATGCTCGGCGACTACTACGAGAAGCCAATGACTGAATCGGACGTGCGAAGCGTACCAAGAAGCTGATATCAGCGTGATTTGCCGTTTCCACCACCGGTCCAAAGTTCTGGGAAAGGTTTGACCCAATAAAGCTAAGCTGATACAAAAACACATTGAAATGAGGTTCGATCCAATGACAAAGGGAGGAGGTGGTGGCTAGCTCACAATTTTATCGTACATATCCCCAGCTCGATCAGATGACTGAACACCGTCTGCGAGAGCGTGGCAAAGGTATGCTTCGCCGCACCAAGATCATTGCCACGATTGGACCCGCTTCAGAATCGTCAACCTCCCTGCGAGCAATGATGGAGGCGGGGATGGATGTGGCCCGGCTGGGCTTGGCCCACGGCACTCTGGAAGAACATCTATCCCGTTATCATCGGATCCGGGATGCGGCCAAACATTTTGGTCACCCCATTGGGATACTCGTTGATTTACCGGGGCCAAAAGTACGCACCGGACTACTACCCGAAGCTGGTGTTGAGCTTGCTGAGGAGTCTCTGATTAAACTGGTTCCGGGAAACGAAGCCAGTCATTCAGAGCTCCTACACATAGAATATGATGACTTGCTCAGCGATGTGCAAGTGGGGGACCGTCTCACCTTTGGCGACGGTGCTATTGTCGTCGAAATCGTTGATAAGGACGGTTCGGCGCTGGATGCCAGTGTTGTTCATGGCGGGATGTTACGGGGGCGTCCCGGTGTTCACATCCCCGCCGACCGCTTACGTCTAGCCTCCCCGACTCGCGAAGATCTGCGTTTGTTGGACGCTTTCATTGAGCAGGATGTCGATATGGTGGCGATCTCCTTCGTGCGTTCCGCGCACGATGTACGGCGAGTCGGCACTGAGTGCTGGCCCCGTGGTCCGCTGGTGGTGGCTAAAATCGAGACCCATACCGCGGTTGAAAATCTGGAAGGGATTATCGAAGCGGCTGGAGCCATCATGGTGGCTCGGGGAGATTTGGGTTCTGAGTGCCCTATTGAGGAACTGCCTCACCTACAGAAAGAAATTATTCGCCAATGTATCGCCCATGGCCGTCCGGCCATCACGGCCACGCAAATGTTGGAGTCCATGGTGGAAGCGGCTACACCCACCCGGGCCGAAGCTTCTGATGTGGCCAATGCCGTATTCGATGGATCAAGTGCGCTGATGCTCTCCGCCGAGACGGCCATAGGCCACGATCCAATTAACGCCGTGCGCACCATGGCGCGCATTGCACTAAGGGCGGATCAGGAGTTTGACTACACCGCGTGGGGCCATAATCTAAGCCGGATGCGCATGGCCGCCGGCAAAGAAGAAACCCAAGCCATCACCGATACCATGACCATGGCCGCGTGGCGTGCCGCGACGGAGTTAAATGCGACCGCGATCATCTGTTTGACGCGCACCGGATTCACCGTACGGTCAATGGCGCGGTTCAGACCAGCCGCTCAAATTCTAGGCTTTACTCCGAGCGAACGTGTGGTCCGACAACTCTCTCTGAGTTGGGGAGCGCGGCCCATTTTTTTACCCGAGTTGACCACGACCAATGAGACCGTGCAGCGAGCTGTGGCCTTCGCACGCGAAGCCGGTCATGTGCGTAGCGGCGATTTGATAGCTGTGCTTGCAGGCGCCGATCAGCAAACCAAACAAGCCACCGATCTCTTGCATTTGATTCGGGTAATGCCCTAACTCGGCAGAAATCCAAAATCTATGCTGTTCTGGGCTTCCTACGGGGATGCTGCCGCAGTATTATTTGTTTAAGCTGGCCAATAAGCCGTTTCCACTCCTTCCCCTAAATCAGCCTCAATCAGGCGCGCTCGCACTTCCAGCAATCGTTCAATCAGACGGGTTTCGGACTTTTCATAGCCTTCGGCATCGGGAACTCGCTTGACCACGACGCCTAATAGTTCCGTAATCGCATTGCCGATGGAGTTTTGACTGATCGTTACCATGAGTTGGCCCGCATCATTACGGTAAATGAGTTGCTTAAATGCGGGTTGCCAGCGGATGGAATTGGCGTACTTAGCGTCGGTAATGCAACGTTGCCGTACTTTCTTCGCGGTAGCAAGAAAGTCATTATTAAATAACAGCACACTGGCCACTTGATCCGGAAAATAAAGATCCGTAAGCATCGGTGCATTGCGGGTGGATACCTGATTAAAAAAGGTCCGGTAAAAATCGATAAAGCCTTGCAGAATCGCATCGTATTCTTCCCAAAAGTGTCTGTTCTTAAGCGCTTCCACACCGCCTTGAATCTCCCAACAAGGCAAACCTTGGGGATAACCACTCAACCGAATACGCGACGCGTTGGATCCGGCCACTTTCAAGATCTTCAGGTCCAGTGCTCGACTGAAAAAATCACGATACACCTCGCGCATATAGGACTGAAACAGGCTGTGTTGCCCACCATCGGTTAAGTCAGGCGTTTTCGGGTCGGCCAGGGGGGCTTGGTGCAACTGTGATATGGAGAAAACAATGAAATGATTGTGCAGCATACGGATACTGGGCACACCTGGCGAGGTCAACGGCCAAGTAGCATCCAGACTGGCTTCACCGGCTAGCACCAGGTGATCGGCAGGGTCCGGATACTGCTCGATCACATACTCAATGATGATTTGGTTCATCCGGTTCCACACACGCTTCACCTCGGCTGGCACCTGGGTACGGCGCACCGGTCGGCCCAGCGGGTCCAGAATCAGCTTTGAGGTATTGTAAATAATCGACGTATCGAACTCGTTGCTATGGCCTAATGCTTTGCGATAGAGCACTAAGTTCTCTGGGTTGATCAAAAGGCCATTGTTATGCACAAGATCGTTGAGATTCTCTGTGCTGTTAAAAAACTCATTCGGCTTCATACCCTCTGGAACTACGAGGGGAATCGGCCGAAAGGGGGTCACGATCTGGCGCGGGCCATACTCCATGAATGAACTCCTCCCATATGTACTGAAAAAAAATAGGGATATATTGTGTCAGAATTTCCTGCTTCACCCAAACGAAGCAAGAATGGTCGGTGTTTAATAAAAAGGGGCGCTTAGGCGCCCCCCTGATGCCGATTAATAAGGCAATACTAAAATCGGCATTAGCGTGCGGCCAGGCCATTAGCGCCGTCTGGAACCGGAACTGTATTCAATGGACTGAGTTGGCCGTTTTTATTCACGCGAAAGGCACTGATCGTATCATCCCCGGAGTCGAGGGTGTACAAATACCGACCATCCTGAGTCAGCACCAAATCCAATGGCCCTTCGCCCGTTGTAACGGTGGGTTGCCCACTCAGCGATTCCATCGTCCCATCAAAATTGACCTTAAACAGCGATACCGAGGCGCTGCCTGTGTTGGTTGCATAGCCTAAGGTCTGATCGTTGGAAAGCACCGCCCAGCAGGTTGCATTTTCGGTATCCAGAACATCGATCGCCGATGAGACCTCGCCGGTATCTCGATTTACGCGATAAGAGGCGACAACCCCGGGGCCGCCCGTGTTGGCTTCGGAGATATACACCACGTCACGATCGCCAAATTCGAAGCCGAAGGGCGTGGGTACCGCGGAGGAACGGGAGATCGGTGCGCTCGGCGTACCGTCCGAATTGAGCGTATAGGTGGTAATCGTGTTGGTGGCCTTCTCTGTAACCAGCAGCACGGTGCCCTCTTTATTAAAGCTGATTTGCGCAGGATCCGTAGCTTCGCCGCTTAGGGGTTGTTTGGAACGCGGAATGGGTTTTAGTGTACCGTCTCCGTTCAAACGAAATCCGTTGATATTATCCGGAGTTCGCGGGTTCTCTGGATCGCCTTCGTTGAGTACATACACCAAGGTTCCGAATACGGTCAGACTGACGGGTGAGAAGCCACCAGAGGATTTCCTATCCACGAGCTCAAGTTTATTTTCGAGCACACGAAAGCTGGAGATGGTGCCGTCACCAGCGTTCGCCACCAATAACCACCGATCGCTGGGATCGAGCACTACGGCGCTTTGGTTGCCTAATGAGCCGCCGGTCCCCACGCCACCGGTCGCAAAAGCGCCGGCAGGAACCAGTTGGCCATTCGGCTGACGGTTAAACGCTAACACTTTGTTCCCGTTAGTTGCGTTGCTCATGGTATAGACCGTCTCGATTTGGTCGGCAATTCCACAGTAAGGCGCAATCGCAAGTGCTGCACAGCTGCATATGTTGAAGACTAGTTTTTTCAGTTTCATCGTGTTGTGTTCTCTCTAAATCCGTACGGCATTTGCCGCACAAGTTAATGTTCGCTAAACGCTCATTTACCTGGACCATAAATGGCTGCGAATAGCCTCAAGACGCGTTGCCACTCTGCCAGATTCAGCACCGGGCGAGGGATCGCACTAGTCTATGTGCAGCCTGTATGCCATCCAAGAATATTTTCAATTAAATATTTTAAAACAATAACTTAAATACAGCATCTGTGGTAGAAGCAAGTACTTATACCCCAGATTATTGGGGTGAAACCAGTAAAATTCGCGGGTTAGTTCCGAGATTGTGGTTGTCGCTCAGGCTCCAACGGAAGTGCTGATTACCCCCTGGGAGTGGAGGGATCGGTATTCTGCAATTGCAGTTGAACCGTTCCATCAGCGAAACCCGGTCTTCGGACAACGGAGCGGGCTCGGCTGGCAGGAGTTTGTCTTAAAGGGAGCTTGAAAGCTTTGAAATGACATTGGACGACCTTCGGAGGTCCGGTGGGAGGCGAGTCAGATTTGCATGGGGTTTTTGGGCGCAGTCAAGCTGCCCACCCCATGCGTGCGGCTACACTCCTAGGCCGGAGAGCAACCCTTTTACTGAGTCGCCGCCCATTTCGCCTACAAGATCGGAAACCGTGGGAACGAAACCAGACGCCTGCTCTTGATTCATGCCGAGTTTGGAAAACGCGGACTGGAGGCCGGCTGCGTCCTTTATGTCGCTACCTGTGATCCCGAGCCCTTCCAAGGCCCCCATATACTTGTCGGCCGACGGAATAACGGAAGCAAGCTGCTTGAACTGATCGGACGAGAGCGTTCCTTTCGCCAGAGACAGCAGAGAGCCGAGCCCCCCGATAGCCTGGTTGCTGGATAAACCGAGCTTCTCCATTAGCGAACTGACCATTGGTTGGTTTGTGAGTGACCCCAGCATAGAGCCTAGCCCACCGGTGCTTGAGCAACTAACCAGTGCCATAAAGGTTGCCACCAGCACAAACGTGGTGAGTGTTCGTTTCATCATCGCCCTCCTCGATTGGGACGTAGAATCAATTGGAAAGGTAAGCATAGAAGAATAAACGCCCCATTATCTAAAGTCCAATAGCTTTGGTTAGCCATTCACACCGGTATCGGCCCATTGTTGCCATGGCTATGTGCCGAATTCTGCCGTCCGTGGCGAACAATCCGCTCTTGATTAAGAATACTGAAACTGCCGTGTAACGCGCTCCATCCCTACTAAAAGGGATAGTGTGAATTTTGCGCAATTTTTATGCGAACTTATTCACATCATTCTAGAGCAGTTTTGTGCTTGACTAAAGTCGTTATCACATTTCTATATTTGGGGGCAAACATAAAAATGGGGTCCCTGCTATGATTCCTCCGACGCCTAGTCTTTGAATTCCTGAAAACTCTATTCTCCGTCGCTTTCGGCAAAGCAGTCCTGCGTGTCGGGAATCCCTACTGAAAATGTAGTGACAGCGAACCACTTGGGTGCGGCTTCGTTTGCTTTCGGGTGTAGGGGAAGTCGCTAGATGTCTCTTATCCCGAATTCGCATGATGCGATTTTAGTTTTTGTAAACAAAATCAGTAATTACTAAAGGGGGTTGTAGGGCTACCCCCTTAAAGCGGGACAAAGTGCAGGACTAGCTGCCGTATTCTAGTATCATGAGTTAATGACTAAAAAAACACAACGACACAGGCCATACGGTCAGCTAGCCGAGCGATTATCCGTGAAATCAACGCTCGCGGCAAACCAAGCGTTCGCCAGCTTGCTGAACTTATAAACGGCAGTAAAAGCGGTGTGCATCGCCACTTTCATGCCCAGGAGCGGCGTAACCGGTACCCGGAATCTAGGCTGTGGGAGACGGAGGCGGGCCACGTCTGGCTGCGACGGTTGGTATGGGCGGTGTTGTATTTTTTCGGGTTGGAATGTGGTGTTGGAGGCGATAAGTTATCGCGATTTTTCAAGCGGATTCGGATTGATACCCACGCAGGGGTATCACCCTCAGTCTTGCGCAAGCAGCTTAATCAGATGGAAGTTTTATTGCCCCAATTTCAGGCGGAGTGCGAAAACCGAGTTAAAGGGCAATCACGACTGGAAGAAGCGCTTGATCAAGCCAAACAAGCCGGGGCCGATTACCATGAACACTTGCAGGGCGTTGCAGAGGAAATCCACCCCTTTTCATTAAGCGACAACCGCCCAAAGTCGGCTAAACAGGTTGAAGCGGGGCTTAAAAACAGGGCAAAAGCCTTTGAGCGTATAGCCAACGATCAGAGGATTGAGGACAAAAGCGACGCCCTGAAAACGTTTCGCAATCCAATCCAGGCCTTGGCCGCCACGGTCAGTTTCTGGTGGCTGTGGGTGCGAGAAACCTTGCAGGGCTTAGCGGTTAATGAGGAAATGCAACATTGGCTAACGACGACTTTGCTCCCGCTGGTGTATTGGCACCATCAACTCCACAAAACCCAAAACCGTAAGGCGAGAGACAACTACCGCAACGCCTGGCAGCAGGCGGTTCAGGCGTTCAATGCGCATCCTCTCACGCGGACTCTGGCGGAAAGCGAAATCCAACGCGGGCTCACCTGGGCTGAATCGATGGCGCGGGAATTCCACCGTAGTTCCTCCGCGGTTGAAGGGCGCAATGGCTGTCTTGCCCAGATGTACCCTAATGGTCGCGGATTGAGTCAGCAACGACTGAGGGCGTTAACGGTGATGCATAATTACGGACTCAAACGCCAGGACGGCACAACGGCGGCCATGCGGTTATTTGAAACCGACTTTCCAGACTTGTTCCCCTGGCTGCTTGACCCTATGGGGCCGCTTCCACTGCCACGAAAGCATCGTGAGCGTATGATTGATAACCCTTTGAAATTGATAGATGTCCCGGCTTAAGTTGAAAGCCGGATTGAGCGAAGACCGAACTGAGTAAATCTGCCAGATAGTTTTCACCATTAAAGGTCGCTAGCAGGATATCGACCCGAGGATTAGGATTATTTGTCACGGCGGATTCGATTGTTTGGTCCGCGAACTTAGAGTATTTCATTTTACAGTTTAAATGAGATGAGTAGGGGTGGGAACTTGGCGGTGGAGTTTGAAATCGAATCTATTAACCTCCTAACCGGTGCTCGAAATCCTTGATTAATCCAAACAAGAGATCGGTATAGCGCAAGCTGATACTCTGCCAATCGAAACGTGAGACTACAGACGCGCGACCGGATTGAGCAAGCGAATCACGCAACTTAGGCTTTTCCAGTAGATCGATTATTTTTTCTGCAAGAATAGCGGAGTTGGCTGGAGGCACTAACTGGCCTGTGACGCCATCCGTAATTGTGTCGTGGACGGCTGGCAAATCGCTGGCTATGACGGGGCATTCGCAACCCAATGCCTCTACGATGACCAACCCAAATCCTTCTTGGTCTCCGCTCCCTGCAACCACAAATGGAAATACGGCTAGGGTTGCCGATTGATAATGAACCGCCAGTTCATCATGAGGTAATGGACCAAGAAAATGGGTGCTATGCAAAACGCCGACAGTTTCTGCGTGTGCACGTAGGGCGTTTTCTTCTGGTCCATCTCCGATAATTAGAAGCTCCGTCTCAGGATGCTGACGGTGCACAAAGCGAAGCGCATCGATAAGGTGTTTTACTCCCTTTTTCTCAACTAACCGACCGACGAAAATAAGCGTTTTCGGTTTACGGATCGAATGCATGGCTGGTGCGAATATTTTGTGCAAATCGGTGCCCATAGGTATCACGGAAAGCTTGTTGGGATCGATTCCAAGCGAGTTAAGTGAACTTTCCATTGCTGTACTGACTATAGTGATCGCAGCAGTTCTATTTAATGTCCAACGTTTAAGATTCTTTAAGAGTGCACCCCGCAGAGCGTAAAGATCGGCGCCATGCGAAGTGCAAATAACCGGTATGTTTTGATGTGTAAGTATGCGGCTCAATACAGCGATAAGCCCTTGTGGAACTATCCAGTGTGCATGAATCAGATCGAATTGCTCCTGCCTGATGAGTTTCATTGAAGCCAGCAGTTGAGCGATAAGAAAAAGTGGAATCAGTCCAGCCCGTAAAGGGTTGTTTTTTATTTTGCTGAGTATGCCTCCATCGTAAGCTAGAGTTTCCCATCTTGAAAAAAAATATTTATATCGGGTGATTCGTATTCCGCTAATCGTTTCTTGTGGTTTGGCTCCATGTGTGTGTGGAGCAAGTACATGTATTTCAAAATGATCAGATAAATGCACGCACAAGTCATAAACAAAACGGGGTTCGCGATCTCCGTCCCAGCGAGGAAAGGTTGAGGTGATAACAAGGAGCCGGGGACGGCTAGCTGATTTCTGTTGGGTTTGGATAAGTCCCCCTTGGCGTCCCCTTTGCGGCTTCTCCTAGTTTCCAGGCGGAACGTGGGAACTAAGTTTCACAGTGAAAATCATCTTGTAGGATGCGCTGAGCGCAGCGAAGCGCATCTGTCGAGTGACGTAGCGAACTCGCGAACGATGCGGTTCGTTCCTCACCAGCATCCTACGATGGTTGTGTTCCGACGCTGTGCGTTGGAAGCGGGGATCATTTCTGAGTGTTGGTATAAAGTAGATTCGATATCTGCTCGGATATTAGGCCGATCAGAAATATGAAGACTGAAGTAATTAGGAGCACTACGCCCATATTCGTAAAACGACCTTGCATTAGATAGGTATAAAGATAATAGCCGATCCCGGAAATAAAAAAAAAGGCGCTGATGGGTAGGAAAATTTTCAACGGCGAATAGAGAGTTCCTATCCGAAAAATGATCAATAAAAACCGGATACCGTCTTTGGAAAGTTTGATGTGGCTCTTACCGATACGCCTTTCCGCGTTTATAGGAATATAAGCCACTGAATAACCACTGCGGAAAAATGCCATGGTGATGGTGGTGGGGTAAGAAAAGCCATTGGGCAGCAAATGGAGAAAGCTTTTAAACAGATCCGCCTTGACAGCTCGAAATCCCGAGGTGAGATCATCAATCTTATGTCCGGTGACCATGCTTGCAATGCGATTATAGAGCTTGTTGCCAAATCTGCGGCGTTTGTCTGCATGCGTATGGCTGTTGCGTGAACCGACCACCATATCGTAGCCTTCGTTCAGTTTTTCTAATAGTCTCTGAAGATCATTAGGGTTGTGTTGGCCATCTGCATCCATAAAAATAAGTATGTCCCCGTTTGCAGATCTGGTACCGGTCTTGATCGCGGCACCGTTGCCTCGTGAATAATGATGCGTGATGAGCGTAACTTGATGCTGTTGACAGATCTCAGCCGTATTGTCCGTGGAAGCATCGTTTACGACGATAATTTCCGCATTCGGGATTTGGGTTTTAATTAAAGGCAGGGTCTCGCTTAAACCCAAAGCTTCATTTTTTGCGGGAAGTATGATGCTGATCGCCATTTTAATTGGCCTAATCCTTCATGGGATATTGAGTTCTTCTACTAGAAACCACGCTCCGCGTGGTTAGCTAACGCTTGTTCAAGTAATTTTTGCTGTTGATCTATCCGCTTAGTGAACTGGTGATAGCGATCCAGTTGCCGGGCCAATCGAATTTGGCTGTTTGCCGTATCGTATTGATTGGTCGCTATTAACAGATTGGCGTAATTGAGATGGGTTTGAGGGCTTCTGGGGTCATCTTTTACGGCTCTTTCCGCAAAATACATAGCGCCTTCAATGTTTCCTAGCGATACCAGATGTTGAGTTATCTCTGTAAGCACATGCGATCTTTGGGTTCCTGAGAGTGTAGGATTCTCCAATATGGCGCGAAATAGGATATTGAGAGCCAGATGGAGGAAGCCCGCAAGGACCCTTTTGTTCACACTGATTGAGCAAGATAAGCGAATTTACTCGTAGCCGGTGAGAGTGTTTCAGCTTGGAGCCTTTGTGCGAGCTCTGATAATCTTTTTTGATCTACGGGTTTTCCTTCCTCGTCATCAAGAACGAGAAGGGCGAACCAGCCCGCCAGATTATAGTTGTCTAAGGCAGCAGCTCGCTCGAAGTGTTGTCGCGCAAGAGCTAGATAATGTGTTTTCATCGTCAGTACATGGCCGCAAGCTCAAAGATAGAATTTTCCCGCGTAGATGTTACTCCGTGCCGAATTTGGATGGTGCTCGACATTGACCTAATGCAAGGTCAAGGTTGATTGGACCAGTTATGCGGCTCGAACGGCTGTGTTTATAGTCAGTACTGCGATAAGGGCGGCTAGCTAAACCTTGGCGTAATCTTAGCTTGTATATTGGGATCTAGCCGCACCTAAAAGATAGTAGAATACCGGTAATAGCAGGCCATAACTGGCTAAGTAATTCCGGTGTTCATGGGCGATTTCCAACGCAAAAACGGTGGACTCCATAACTGTGATTTGCGAAAAAAAACAGGATGCCGAAAGCAAGCAGCGGTGCGTTCTTACGTATGGCGACGGCACCAATGATAGCGGATGCTATTCCGATAAGTGCAAGCAGTGTAGTGTATGGGGACAGCAGGTGATCTGACAGCTGGATGTCATCATGATACAAACCCATTCGGGTGATATCGGGTACCAAAATCATATTGATATAGAACCATAAGACCCTGCCTTCCGTTAAAAGGCGTTGCGTTACACTGAAATCACGGGAGTGATAACCGTTTAGCCACCAGTCAGGGCTTAAAATAAAATAAAAAATGAAAGCCATGGCGGGCAGAACGAAAGTGATCGCGGCAAAGGAAAATAAAAAGATGCGCGTCTTTCTCCCAGGTGCATAAAAACCCAAAACAAGCCACTCTATTAGAAAAAGATACACAGGTAAAAGTAGGCCGTTCTCCTTGCTGAATGCCGCCAAAGTGCCGAACACCGAAACTCCAAACAAAATATGAGCAGCGCCATGCTTATTTGTTAGTTGCCTTTTACGCCCCCATACATAGAAGATTATTCCCCATACCGTAAATAGTGCGGCCAGGCTGTTCATGCGCTGCACGATATACAACACACTGGTCAGGTTAAAGGGATGGAGCAACCATGCCGCAGTAACTGCGAGGCTGATGACAAAGATTTGCCGTTCTTCAATGGGCTTGGAGGGCAACCTGAGATTATAGGATTGCAACAGAAGTACAGTCAGAAGCAGTAGACTGAGACCCGTGAATAGATGAATTCCGAGATTGGTAAGTTTGAAATAATATGGATCGAGTCCCGTGGCAATATGGTTCAACGCAAAGCTGAACATGGCGACGGGTCTTTTGAGCGGGCCGGCATTTCCAGAAAAGCTCGCCGCTCTAAGCTGATCCCAATCGAACCGATCGGCGTGCAAGGCGCTTGTTGAGGGTGATGTTAGTTATATCGTCGAACAGAAAATCGCCATTGAGTCCAGGCGAATAGATGAGATAGGTTAATGAGAGAATAAAGACGGTGCTGAGGAGAAACCAGCGATGGGTGGGCAATAATGCCATTTAGAAGTCTAGCTATAAAAAAAACCGTCAGGCCAGAACGGCCTGACGGTCATTGGTGATACCAACTATGATTTAGCCGCGACAGTCGGTAGGCAGGTATTTGTTTAGAAGAGCGGTAGTGGTCGCAGCTGCAGTAGGGCCTGCTGCAGTAAATTTGGTTGGTACTGGGGTCGTGTTGGTTTCCGCATACCCAGGACAGAGGGCTCGTTGGGCTACCCGTAACCCTAGCAGGTTGGAGAGGCAAGCGTGCCATCAGTGATTTGGGCGTTCACCTGATTGCCATACGTGAACGGTAATATCACCGGATGTGCCTACTCCAATCGAACTGACATACTTACCAACCAAGCTGGTAGCCGGCAGCCAATCCAGCAGAGCACATTGGTATCAGGGCAAGCGACCACGGTTAGCATAAAAATCACTGATTGCATTCTTCGCCTCGCCCGCCAGGTTCAAGCCTTCAGAAACCTGCGCCCGGATCGTATAGTCCTGATAGGCGGGGATGGCTACTGCCGCCAAGATGCCGATGATGGCAACCACGATCATCAATTCGATAAGGGTGAAACCTTGTTGCATTCTTTTCATTTATGAATCTCCTAAATTATTCAATATCCTAAAGTCTGTAGAGCTATCGATCGGACGAATCACGGGGAGGGGGCCATTCAACCATCATCCCTGATTGTCGAACCCTGGATTGGAGGACAATCCTGGTTAACATTTATTCAATGTCTATGCCAATAGCCATGCTTTCAGGCGTCGTGCGATATTTATAGAGGTTTTTAAAGGAAAACTCTGGATAGACGGTATAAATACAGCAATAACCGTGACTTGGGGTGTCAGCTAGTGACAAGATTGGTCATGCGTTAGCTTTACAAACTTGTTGCCGTTATCAAACCTAACCGTAATCGTGAGCAGTAATCGAAGACCAGATTCGAATGCCGAAGGTTGTCGGAATGGTTACTCTTGGCACGTGTATTTTCTTTAAATTAAGTCGAGGAATCATTATGTTGATTCCTCGAAACTCTGACTTCCCACAATTCTCCGAGTTCATGTCGCTCCATTTGGTAACCAAAATGTGAGTCTATACCCTCTGATTCAGGGCGTATTTTTGGCTGTTTCTGGCCCCCATTGGTAGGTAATTAATCCAAAATCTTCAGATCATTGTCGATTGCCTAGGTATTGATAACAATTCTTCTCGATTATACGTCAGCTTCATATTTTGCCTTTCCACTTCAAAGATCGGATCCAAAGTCGGTGCCTAATTTGATTGAGAATCGGAATCTAGCTCAAGTGATTGCGATGATGAGTCGCAAGTTTCATCTAGATTTTCATGAAGTATTAGTGTGCCTGTTAGCTGCGCAATATTATCGAGTTGATGGCGTGTAAGATAATCTTCTAAACCCTGGTTGATCTTAGCGCACACCAAAGGATCGTAAAATAAAGCGGTGCCCACGCCAACCGCACTGGCTCCGGCAATGATGAATTCCAAGGCATCCTTAGCGTTTGTTATTCCCCCTTGACCGACAATGGGAATACTGTGGAGTTTGCTGACTTGATAAACTTCGTGAGTTTTATAGAGGGCAATCGGCTTGATCGCGGGGCCGGAAAGGCCTCCCTGGTTATTGCCGATGACCGGGCGGCGATTTTCTATATCAACGGCCATACCCATTAATGTATTTATGACTGAAAATGCGTCGGTGCCTGCATCGATGCAACGCCGCGCGTTTTCACGGATATCAGTTTGGTTAGGTGAGAGCTTGGTTATCAACGGCTTGGATGTAGCCGATCGACAGACCGCTACCACTTTAGCTGACATATCAGGGTCATTGCCGAATGCTGCGCCACCTTTCTTGACGTTCGGGCATGAGATATTAATTTCGATCGCATTGATAGGTGAATCATCGAAACGGCGAGTTACTTCCCTATATTCTTCTATCGTAGATCCCGAAACATTGGCGATATAGCGTGTCTCGCTGAAGTCAAGGGTTGGTAAAATCTGGCTAATAACCTCGTCTACCCCCGGATTTTGCAGTCCAATCGCATTCAACATTCCCATGGGTGTTTCAGAGATTCGATGGGGGGCATTTCCTAAGCGAGGCAGAAGCGTGGTGCCTTTTAAACAAACCGCTCCAACCTCCCGGTTGGAATATCCGGCGACACGGGTATATTCTTTTCCAAATCCCACACAGCCGGACAACAACACCAGTGGTGTGGCAAAGGAAATACCACAAAAATTGATAGCTAGCGCTCGCCTTTCGTTACTTGCCATGTTTCATATCGTCTTACTCGAACCGGAGATACCGCCGAATACAGGGAATATTATGCGACTCTGCGCTAATGCTGGCGCCCAATTGCATCTAATCCATCCCCTCGGGTTTTTACTTGATGATCGCAGCCTTCGGAGAGCCGGTTTAGATTATCGCGATCGAGCCAACGTGCAAGAACATTACGGTTTTGCTGAATTTAATAGGGCAGTTCAACCGCAACGTCTGTTCGCTTGTTCAACCAAAGGTAAGATCAGCTATACAAGTCGAACGTTTTTTGAGGGAGATGCTTTCCTGTTTGGCCCTGAAACCCGTGGGCTGCCACTCGATATCATTCATTCAATGGAGGTCGATCACGTATTGCGTATTCCCATGATACCCTCAAGTCGCAGCTTAAATCTCTCCAATGCAGTAGCCATTGTGCTCTATGAAGCGTGGCGGCAGCTCAATTTTTCCGGCGCTCTAAACTAATCCTGCTATGCTGTCTGCAATGCGAAATTGAGGTTCTGCGATTCATTGGATTTCGGCTTTTAAATCTCTAGCGAGCAATTCCGAAACAGCGTTTTCTGGATTATGTCCTTCATACAACACTCGGTAAACCTTATCCATAATAGGCGCTTCGATGCGATTTGTTATTATGAGTTGCTCGACGACTTGAGCCGTTACGACTCCTTCCACGGACTGCCCAATATCGCGAATCGCGGTTCGCATATCAACTCCTTTACCTAGGGCCAACCCAAGCCGCCGGTTACGGGATTGGTCATCTGTACAGGTTAGTACCAGATCACCCATACCCGTTAAACCCATGAGAGTGTCCCTGCGTGCACCAAAATACTGTGCTAGGCGCATGATTTCACTTAACCCGCGAGTAATTAATGCCGCTCGCGCATTTGCCCCAAACCCGAGTCCGTCGGAAATCCCTGCGGCAATCGCCAATACATTCTTCAGCGCGCCACCAAGCTCAACGCCGATCATGTCATCGCTGGTATACACCCGGAACCTATTACCGTGAAATAATGCGGCTACTGTATTAGCAAATGAAAGATTTTCTGCGGCGACGGTTACTGCAGTAGGTAATCCCTGCGCGACCTCCATTGCGAATGAGGGTCCGGAAAGGATCGCTTTTTCAGTCTCGCCCAATTCTTCTTCAACAACTTGGTGTAAAAATTTTGCACTACCCGGCTCTAGACCTTTCGTTCCCCAGATCAAATGCAGTGAACCTTGATGCATATATGTAGAGATCTGCTTTATGAGTTCGCGGAAGCCTTGGCTAGGAATGACAATGACGGCAAACTGCGTTTGTTGAAGGGCCACTACTAAGTCAGCCACTGGTTTAACTTGCGTCGGCAAAACTATGCCAGGCAGGTAACGTATATTCTGTCGCCGGGTAATTATGTTGCTTACTAGTTCAGGATCACGGTCCCAGAGTAAGGGGCTGTAACCCATGCGCACCAGTTGTAGTGCCAACGCTGTTCCCCAAGATCCTGCACCCAGTACAGCGATTTTCTGGAGTTCGGTCATTATATGGAATAGAGGGGTTTGGGTAGCAGCGGCGCAAGATAGTGCGGTGTTTACGCAAAAACACCCTTTACTATTTATATTTTGTACCGAGCTTCCCCGATTGCGTTACTTGGGATCGACATTATTCCTGCCTTCGACGAGCTATTCTTGGGTCTTGTCGGCGTTAGGCTGTTGTTTTAATTGCTGCTGGTGCTGGGAATATAGAGCATCAAAATTTACCGGGCTTAGCAGAAAATGGGGAAACCCCCCTTTAGCGATCAATTCAGCAATGGCTTCCCGCGCAAATGGGAATAATACATTAGGGCAATAACTCCCCAGTAGATGTCCAAGCTGTTCCTCGTTAAATCCTTTAAGCGTGAAAATACCTGCTTGTGCAATCTCAACTAGATAGGCTGTTTTCTCAGAGGAATGAGTCGTTAAAGTGATATTCAAAACTACTTCATTAACATTCTCCCCTAATTTCTCAGTCGATGTGTTAATCTGCAAATTGATTTCAGGTTTCCAATCGTGTGTGAATATCTGGGGAGAGCTTGGCGCTTCGAAGGAGACATCTTTCAAATAGAGCTTTTGAATTTCGAAGATCTGTTGTTGACTCGCTGATTGCTTGGATTCATTCATCGTAGCAATTACCCCCCTTTATTAACCTAAGTCTATAGCGTATTGCCATACTAAACCAGTTTGATTGAGATCATCACAGAACGAACAGGTTTTCGCTATGACTTCGGAAGATTGGCGTTTTCCCATTCAATTAATCCGCCTTTCATATGAAAGACCTTTTCGAACTCATTTTTCTTCAACAGCGTACTGGCTTCAATGGAACGGTTTCCCGACCGACAAAAAGCGATAACAGGTTTTCCCCTGTATTTATTTAATTCTTCTACACGTTGCTTCAGCACACTCAAGGGAATGTGTTTTGCTCGGGCAATGCGGCCTTGACTGAGTTCCGCATCTTCTCGCACATCCAGTAATAAAGCCTCCTCGTGATTAATGAGTTTTACTGCTTCTATGGGCGAAATCTCTTGAAACCCACGGGTTAACCTCCGGAACTCAGTCCATATAATCATTCCGACAATGGTCCCCAATAAGAGAAATAACATTAAATTTTTGCCGACAAAATCAATATATTGATCCATGATTACAATATCTCAAGCAAAACTCATTTTAGCTCTGTAGCGGAGATCGGTAAGGTTTAAATAACTAGGCTGTATACATTGCAAACCGGGATTTGTGCTTACAGTAGCACTGGGGATGACGGTGTAAACGAAGTTTTTGAAATTATCGCCGGCTAGAAGCGGGAACCCCGAGCAACCGATGATGGCTCCGGATTCTGAGGGTAAGACAAGGTTAAAGTCAATTTCTATTGCAAAATACTTGCTGCATCATGTCGATCAATCGGAGTGTTCTATTATCTCCCACCCGATAATAGACTCTATTAGCGTCTTTACGGGAAGCAAGAATGCCTTTATCTTTCAATATAGCCAAATGTTGGGATATATTGCTTTGTGAAGTACCAACAATTTCGACAATTTCTTGTACGCTAACTTCTCCATCTCCCAATGTACACAATATTTTTAACCTAAGGGGGTGGGACATGGCTTTAAGAGATCGAGAGGCACGCTCGATCTCTTCATCTTGGGTAATTAATTTTAATAACATAATTATGCCCTTCAGCTCTATTAAAGTTAGCCACAGAACCCCTAATGGTGAGATATTCTCATTAAGAGAATGTCTCTCATGAAATATTAACAATATATTATACTGCAATATACTAAATATTTATCTTGTGCAAATCCGGTTAGCGGTAGGTTATGTGCCAGTTAGATGTATTCTAGATCGCGAAGTTAGAACTTAGCCCAAGAGGAAGCTTTACGTAATTTTAAAAGCCTTGAGCTTGCGAAATCCCGTCCAGTACGATCATATTAGGCTCATTATTGGAGAACATCTTTGCACAATAAGCATCAATGGCTATGATTCGTGCACGAGACGCTGCGCCAATGTTTTCGTCTAGCCTGGGCGTGTATCCGAGGCCTATTATTTTGAGAATCAATATTCACACTGCATAGTAACTATAATCCTAAAAGCCGTTAGTCGGTGCGTAGCGAAAGTTCTGTCAGAATATTATTGAACTCAGGTCTTTTTTTCGATACTTCCATTTATACGTTTGAGCTTTTTTAAAGAGACAGAGGGTTCTACAATCTAGTTAACAATGGCCCCGAGCATCTTGAAAATTCTTTTAAAGTAGCCGAGCGATCTTTACCATCTCAAGAATCCATTTCGATGGGCACCCAATGCACAGCTTAGTTGCCTTAATCTCAATAGTGGCATGTAGCTATGTTTTTTCCATAGAAGCACATGCGGTCGAATCAGTTGAAACCGCAACTAAGCGACTTATGGGAATTCAGGAACAAATTAAACTACTACGCCTTAACTTGCAGGAAGCAGAAGGGCGGGCCGGCAAACTGCAAACTCAACTTGCGACCACAGAAATTAAGATTGGTCGTATTAACAAACAGTTGCGTGAAGCAAATCATCGAAAAGCTGAATTTGGAACTCGGCTCAGTTCACTTAAGAACGATCAATCGGCTACGCTTAAAAATCTTTCTAAGCAACGATCAGCCCTGATACGTCAATTGCAGATGGCGTACGTTATCGGTAAGAAAGAAAAAGTCAAGTTGCTACTAAATCAACAAGATCCTTCTTCCATTGGTCGAACGATGATGTACTATCAATATATCACTAAAAGTAGAGCACAGCAGATCAGCCGGTTCAATGCAGCCCTGTCGACACTTCAAACGCAAACCGATGAGATAAATAAAGAGACCGCAAAACTACACTTACTTATTACACATTTAAAATACGATCAACAAAACCTAAAGAGATACCAAACACAACGAAATAAGGTTTTGATCGCCCAAAAACAACAAATTAACCGCCAGAGTGAGTCCCTGAATTCCGTTTTAAAAGATGAACATCGTTTGCAGCTTTTAATTAAATCGCTACAGATGGCATTAGCCGATATACCCAACGATGTCAACACGTACCAGCCATTTGCCCAATCTAAAGGCCAGCTGGCGTGGCCGGTAAAGGGACAAATTCGTAATCTTTTTGGTAAAAACCGCATCGACGATACTGATAGTCTTAAGTGGCAGGGCATTATAATCGAATCAGAAATTGGGCAGGGTGTGCGGGCGATATCCAGCGGCAGAGTAGCATTTTCGGATTGGCTGCCTCGTTATGGCCTTATTACAATCATCGATCATGGTCATGGCTATATGAGTTTGTATGGACATAACCAAAGTCTTTACCGATCAGTGGGTGATTGGGTCGAGACTGGGGATCTAATTGCAATAGCAGGGAATAGCGGGGGACAAGAATCCCCGGGGTTATATTTTGAAATTCGTTACCGGGGCAAACCGCTAGACCCTGCCTTATGGTGTTCGTCTGGAACCCAAATATCAGCCACCAGCCCTGGAAAGCGATAATTCGAGCAGGAATTCATTGACATGATTCGAGTCTAAAGTTAAAAAACTGACGGCATCAAGCAAAAGCAGTTATGAAGCCAGCGCAACGCGTAGAAATTATTGCTAATTCCCGACCCCGATGGAGTACGTTTTAAGTATCCAACTCTGATAGCTTTCTTGCCCTATAGCCGCTAAAGCAGTATAAGCGTGAACTCTGTACAATAGCCGCAGGTACCGTATATGCTGGGTTCTGAAAGTGTAACACTCTGGCTTAGCTTCAATGCACGTACTTAAGATAGCTGATAGCATTAACGAAAATTTTGTTTACATAATATATTAGCTTGGTCTATTTACCACTAAATTATCTAATACTTATAAAGTATCTAGTAGCGGTGGCACCAGAGTTATTTATTGTTCAATACGTAATAGTTACCACAAGAATTCAGGTGATAATAGGAGAAACACGGGTATGAATAATCAACCGCGGGTCGGCGTTGGTCTGATTCTTGGCTTGGCTCTAGGTGTAGCTCTTAGTTTGGGGCATGGCGTATTTGCGAAGCGCGAAACCCAGCTATCGGTCCCACTAGAGGAGCTCCGCACCTTTACAGATGTATACACACGCATCAAGAACGACTATGTCGTGGAGGTTGATGATAAAGTACTTTTAGAAAATGCTATTCGCGGTATGCTCTCTGGTCTCGATCCACATTCATCCTATCTTAACGAAGAGGAATTTCGAGAACTACAAATTGGGACTACTGGTGAATTTGGCGGTCTAGGGATTGAAGTCGGTATGGAAGATGGGTTTGTCAAAGTCATCTCACCAATAGACGATACCCCAGCTCAAAGGGCCGGGGTAAAAGCGGGGGATTTAATTATCCGACTTGATGATCGGCCCGTGAAGGGGTTGACTCTCAATGAAGCCGTAAAAGTTATGCGCGGCAAAAAGGGTACCGACATCACCCTAACTATCGTTAGGGAAGGCGCGGAGAAACCGATAACTATCACCATCACACGCGACGTTATCCGCGTAAAAAGTGTGAAGAGCCGTTTGCTAGAACCCGGTTTTGGATATGTGCGCATCACTAATTTTCAATCCCAAACTACCCGTAGTCTAATCGATGCTACCGAAAAACTAAAAAGTGAGAACAAGGGATCCCTAAAAGGACTTGTGCTCGACTTACGCAATAACCCGGGTGGCGTACTCACGGGGGCTGTAGGCGTATCCGATGCTTTTTTAGACAAAGGGCTCATCGTTTATACCGAAGGTCGCGTGGAAGATTCCGTACTGCGTTACTCTGCTACAAAGGGTGATGTGCTGAAAGGAGCACCTTTGGTAGTGCTAATCAATAACGGATCCGCATCGGCATCGGAAATCGTAGCGGGGGCACTGCAAGACCATAAGCGCGCCATCATCATGGGTTCAAAATCGTTCGGTAAAGGCTCCGTGCAAACCATACTCCCACTCAAGGAGAATTCTGCACTAAAATTGACGACTGCTCGCTATTTTACCCCGTCAGGAACATCTATCCAGGCTGAGGGTATATCGCCGGACATCGTTTTGGATAATTTAAGGGTTGCGGAGGCCAAGCAGGATGACTTCGCCCCCCTCAAAGAATCCGATTTAGCCAGGCACCTTGAAAATGGCAATGCCAAGGAGAAAAATAACAATAAGGCAAAAGCTAAGGCCGACGACAAAGATTCAAATTCCTCTCTAGCTAGTCAAGATTATCAGCTCAGCGAGGCACTTAACTTGCTTAAAGGCATTGCGCTATTAACGCATAAAGGAAGTTAACCTGACGCAATCCCTCTAAAAATCAGCCATATTTGCGGAGGTATCGACAATGGCCAGTGTGCTCATCCCGCTCGCTCAGGGTTGTGAGGAACTCGAAGCGGTTACGGTAATCGATCTTATGAGGCGCGCCAATATAGAAGTTGTCACAGCGGGGTTAGATGACCAACCAGTTAAAGGCGCCCGATCCACGGTTTTAATTCCTGATACGCAAATCGGTAAAGTTGCGGACCGTAAGTTCGATATGATAGTGCTTCCTGGAGGCTTAGCCGGCGCAGAAAATCTAGACAGTGATCCTCGAATTCACGAGTTGCTTAAACGTATGTCGAAGGAAGGAAAATACGTGGCGGCCATTTGTGCTGCACCGAAGGTATTGGCCACTGCCGGCTTACTTGAGCATAAAAAAGCCACCAGCTTTCCTGGTGTACTGGAAAAACTAGCGTTGCCCTTGACTGAATTAACCACACGAGCGGTTCAGATCGATGGTACGTTAATCACCTCAAGGGGGCCGGGAACGGCTATGGATTTTGCGCTCAAACTGATTGAAGTGCTTCTGGGCCAGAAAGCGCGCGATGAGGTAGAGGCGCCGTTACAGCGACCAGCTTATGAGGAACGCCCCGCAGTGGCATAAGAAGGGCTGCTATTCACAGCGATTATGCTCGGAAATTGACTGGTTTCCCGTAGAGGTGGATAGTTTAATTATTCGACGGTAACTGATTTGGCAAGATTTCGAGGTTGGTCTACGTCGGTTCCCTTAAGCACTGCCGTATGATAAGCAAGGAGTTGCAGGGGGATAGTAAAGATAATAGGGGCTATCGCATCGTCAGTTGGTGCGATATTGAGTACATGGACATTGGGTGCGTTATCGATTCCTGTATTCACATCCGCAAACACGTACAGTTCCCCCCCCCGTGAACGAACTTCTTCAAGATTCGATTTAAGTTTTTCTAGTAAATCATTATTTGGCGCTACAGCAATCACGGGCATCGCATTATCCACAAGGGCGAGGGGGCCGTGCTTTAATTCACCGGCTGCATACGCTTCGGCGTGGATATAGGAAATTTCTTTTAGTTTTAGAGCACCTTCCATTGCAACGGGGTAATGGGAGCCTCGCCCCAAGAATAAGGCGTGCTGTTTATCAACGTAGTGCTCTGCCCATGCCTCGATCTGCGCATCCATTCCCAATACATGCTCGATCTGCTGCGGTAAGTGTCTGAGTTGTTGAATCACCGAGCGCTCAGTATCGTGGTCCAAGTTATTTCGACGTCCAATAATCAGGACTAGCAACATTAATGCGACAAGTTGGGTAGTAAATGCTTTAGTAGACGCTACGCCGATTTCGACACCGGCGTGCGTCATTAACTGTAGATCAGACTCTCTGACCAATGAACTTTCTGGGACATTACAAATAGCCAACGAGCCACAATAAGCCTGCTGTTGCTTGGCGAGCATCAAAGCCGCTAAGGTATCCGCTGTTTCCCCAGATTGAGAAACGCTAACTAATAGGGTACCTGGTTGGATAACGTGCTTACGATATCGAAATTCACTAGCAACCTCTACATGACAGGGTATGTTGGCTAATCCCTCAAACCAATATTTAGCGATTAAACCCGCGTGATAACTGGTACCACAAGCTACGATCTGGACCGCTTTGACCGCATCCATAATGCGAGTAGCGTCTAGCCCTAAAATCTCATCGGTTACACTGCCATTAGTCAATCGGCCACTCAAAGTATTAGCGATAGCTCCGGGTTGTTCATAGATCTCTTTGAGCATGAAGTGACGAAACCTTCCTCGCTCAACCGCCCCATCGGACATCGCCACTCTTTTTATGGGCCGAGTGACCACTTCACCATTAAAATCATATAACGTTAGTGAATCCCGGTGTAAATCCGCGATATCGCCGTTTTCTACGTAGATAAATTGCTGTGTGACAGGTAACAAAGCCTGTACATCAGAAGCTAAAAAATGTTCACCTATTCCGATTCCAATGACCAATGGACTGCCTTTACGCGCAGCTATAAGCCGATCGGGTTCTTCCAGGTCGATCACGCCGATGGCATAAGCGCCTTCCAAGTCCTTCACTGTTTTGATAACAGCCGACAAAAAATCATTTCTCTGGTCAAGATAAAAGACAATTTGGTGAGCGATGACCTCCGTGTCCGTCGACGACGTGAATTTAAATCCAGCTTCTAATTGTTTACGCTTGAGAACTTCATGGTTCTCAATGATTCCATTGTGAACCAGGGCAATGCGGCCGTTACATATATGAGGGTGGGCATTGAATTCCGAGGGTTGACCATGGGTTGCCCAACGGGTGTGGGCAATTCCGATGGTACCCTGGATGGGGTTAGCGTGTAAGGCGGCATCTAACTCTGACACCTTCCCAAGTTTGCGCAGGCGTTGAAGGCCAGATCCATTTATAATGGCGATGCCCGCGGAATCATAACCCCGATACTCAAGGCGCCTCAGCCCCTCCATTAATATAGGAGTGACGTTTCGTTGCGCTACGGCACCAACGATCCCGCACATAGAATAGTCCTCAATCTTCTTTGAGTTGTTTTTGGGGCCTTTGCCAACCGTCAATGGTTTTCTGACTGGCCCGGGTTAGAGTCAGTTTGTGTTCGGGAACATTTCTGGTTATCGTGGAACCTGCACCGATGGTGGCACCGTCTCCCACCATTACCGGAGCAACCAATTGAGTATCTGACCCGATAAAAACATCATCCCCAATCTGTGTAAGATGTTTATAGGCACCATCATAATTGCATGTGATTGTGCCACATCCTACGTTCACACGTTTGCCCACCTGACTGTCTCCAATGTAACTCAGATGATTTACCTTGCTAGCCTGGGCGATAGTAGATTTTTTAATTTCAACAAAATTGCCGAGATGGACCTCCTCGGCCAGCCGAGTATCTGGGCGTATGCGTGTAAATGGTCCGATTTGGCAACGCGCTCCGACTTCCGCTTGTTCGATCACGCTGTTCGGCTTGATTTGAGTGCCAGCTCCGAGCTTCGAATCTTTGATGATACAATTGGGGCCTATTGTCACGTTATCCTCAATGAGCACATCACCCTCAAGTAGTACATTAATATCCAGAGACACATCGCGTCCAGCGCGAACCGTACCTCTAATGTCAATACGTTCCGGATCGCGTATAGTTACCCCGGATCGCATCAGTTGCAAGACTTGGCGGCGTTGATAGGCACGCTCACTGGCGGCTAGTTGAACTTTGTCATTGATACCCATGACTTCCTGAGGGTCACTACAAACGATAGCCTTGACGGACAAACTCTCTTTAACGGCGAGTTCTACACAATCTGTTAGATAATACTCGCCCTGTGCATTGCTATTGCCAACCTTGGCTAGCCAACGTTTCAAATCAATAACTTTCGCCGCAAGTATGCCGGTATTAATCTCTGAGATGGTACGCTCGTGTTCTTTGGTATCTTTATCCTCAACGATGCGGTTAACTGTACCTGAATCATCCCGAATGATGCGTCCGTATCCATTCGGGTTGCCTAAGTGAACGGTCAATAGGGACAGTGCACACTGATCTAGCGACTGGATAAGATTCTGCAAAGTTTGTGTTTGGATCAGGGGAACATCGCCATACAAGACCAATACCTCGGCTTCATCCCGAATATTCGGTAATGCCTGTAAAACGGCATGCCCGGTACCCAGTTGCTCAGCTTGTAAGCACCAATTGATCGTTGAATCCTGGAAATAGTTTTTAACCTGATCTCCACCATGGCCGTACACGACATAGATTTTATGCGGGGATAGCTGCTTGGCGGTTTGGATGACATGAGACACCATCGGCCGATCACCGATAGGGTGCATGACCTTTGGTAACTCGCTATTCATCCGAGTCCCTTGTCCGGCCGCTAGTATTATGACAGCTAATGTGTTATGCATGCACCGACTACCCCTCGTCTATCATTTTGCGCCAATTCATTATAAGTCGAAGCTTCACTTAAATTTGCACCACTAAAACAGAAAAAGGCAGCCTTTGGGCTGCCTTATTGACCGATATGCGGCTTATCGACTACCGCTTCCTCATGCGTCGCTTTTCAAGTATTCTCAGTTGGGCAACTACCTGGGCCAGTTCCGCCATGGCTTTCGCTTCTTCGAATTCGGACAGCTTATTGGCCAAGGACTCTTCTGCACGACGCTTTATTTCCAAGGCTCGCTCCTCGTCCAGATCTTTCGCCCGCATGGCGGTATCAGACAATATAGTAACTATATGGGGTTGGACTTCAAGTATCCCTCCGGATACATAGATATACTGATCCTCTGAATGATCTTTAACGATCTTCACTTCACCAGGTTTGAGGTGTGTAATGAAGGGTGAATGCCGCGCCATTACGCCCACTTCACCCATCTCCGCCGGCGCAACAACCAAATTAGCTGGGCCTGAAAAAATTTCTTGTTCCGCCGACACGATGTCCAGATGAAAGGTTAGTGCCATGATCTACGAACTCCTTTAAAGGGATTTAGATTTCTCCATGGCTTCTTCGATACCGCCCACCATGTAAAAGGCCTGTTCGGGTAAACTGTCATATTCCCCATCAACAATGGCTCGAAAACTTCGAATCGTGTCCTTAAGCGGAACAAACTTGCCTTCCGTCCCGGTGAATACTTCGGCCACGAAGAAAGGCTGAGACAAGAAACGCTGTATCTTGCGCGCTCGCGCAACCGCCAACTTGTCCTCGTCCGAGAGTTCATCCATTCCCAGAATCGCAATAATATCTTTCAGTTCTTTATACCGTTGTAATGTGTTTTGCACCGCCCTAGCTGTATCGTAGTGTTCCTGACCGATGATCAGCGGATCCAGCTGGCGGCTGCTCGAATCTAAAGGATCAACCGCTGGATAAATTCCCAATTCGGCTACCTGCCTAGAAAGTACCACAGTGGCATCTAGATGCGCAAAGGTGGTGGCCGGCGATGGATCCGTCAAATCGTCGGCGGGTACATAGATCGCTTGAATCGAGGTGATCGAGCCGGTGCGAGTCGATGTAATGCGCTCCTGTAACACCCCCATCTCCTCGGCCAAAGTCGGTTGATAACCCACAGCAGAAGGCATACGACCTAAAAGCGCCGAAACTTCGGTTCCAGCCAGGGTGTAACGGTAAATATTATCGATAAATAACAGCACGTCCCGCCCTTCTTCCCGAAAATATTCTGCCATCGTCAGGCCAGTTAAGCCCACCCGCAGACGATTCCCAGGCGGTTCATTCATCTGTCCGTAGACCAGCGACACTTTATCCAATACATTAGAGGTTTTCATTTCATGATAAAAGTCGTTGCCTTCACGGGTCCGTTCACCCACTCCGGCGAACACCGAGTAGCCGCTGTGCTCAATGGCGATATTGCGTATGAGTTCCATCATATTAACGGTTTTGCCCACGCCCGCGCCGCCGAACAGCCCGATCTTCCCCCCCTTAGCAAAAGGACAGAGCAAATCAATCACCTTGATTCCGGTTTCCAACAGCTCCTGTCCTCCGGCTTGTTCCTCGAAGCTGGGTGCTGCACGGTGTATAGACCATTTTATTTCTGAGTCAACCGCATCCCCATGGTCGACCGGATTACCTAATACATCAACGATACGCCCTAGAGTCTTCTCGCCCACCGGAATTGATATCGGCGCGTTGGTATTCGTCACGCTAAGGCCCCGCTTGAGCCCATCCGATGGCCCCATGGCAATGGTTCGGACAACTCCGTCCCCGAGCTGTTGCTGGACCTCCAGCGTTAAGCCGTTTTCTTCGACGACCAACGCATGATAAATATTGGGTACTCCACTACGGGGAAACTCGACATCGACAACGGCGCCGATAATTTGTACGATTTGCCCTGAACTCATTACTCGGATCCTCAGTTAATCTCAATCAAATTATTGTTTAAATCAAACATAAAAACGTTTAACGCATTTTTAACCAGGTATGATTCCATTGCTTCGCCAACTGTACGGTTCATAAGCCGATTTAAACGGCCGCTGCACCACCGACGATTTCCGATAACTCCTGGGTAATCGAAGCTTGGCGAGCCTTGTTATATGCTAGGTTAAGCTCATCAATTAACGACGAGGCATTATCGGAGGCACTTTTCATCGCTACCATACGTGCCGCCATCTCACAGGCAATATTTTCCACTACGTTTTGATAGACCAAAGACTCGATGTACCTCATCAGCAAGCTATCCAGCACCTCTTTCGAATTGGGCTCATATAGATAATCCCAGTGGTGTTTGAGCTGGTCTGCGTCTACGGGTTCAAGGGGAATCAGTGTTATCGTTCGCGGACGTTGGGTCATCGTGTTGATAAATTGGTTGCTGACCAAGAGTAGCCGGTCGATGTGCCCTTCGTTATAGGCATCGAGCATTAGCTTCACTGGGCCGATTAGATCCGTTAGTTGCGGACTATCACCCAGATGAGTCGCTTGCGAGGCTACTTTGGTGCCAAATCGTCTGAAAAAAGTATTCGCCTTTTGACCGATCAAACAAAATTCATTCTCCACTCCCTTTTCGCGCGATTCCTTTATCATGGCAACTGCGGTTTTAAAAAGATTGATATTTAAACCACCACAGAGGCCCCTATCCGTCGAAACGACGATCATGCCGACTCGCTTGACATCCTTTCGCTCAATCAAATAGGGATGAGGATATTCGGAACTTGCCATAGCGAGATGACCGATGACATTTTTAATCCTATCCGCATAGGGGCGTGCGGCATGCATGCGGTCCTGAGCTTTTCGCATTTTGCTCGCCGCAACCATCTCCATCGCTTTAGTGATCTTCCGTGTATTGGTTACACTCTTAATCTTAGTGCGAATTTCTTTCTCACCGGCCATGGGTCATTTAACGCTATCGTGTGAAAGGGTTGGATATACGAATTTGCTCAGGTGGACTGAAGCGACAGGAGTACACTACCAGGCATGATTTGCTTTGAAATCTTTTACCGCTGTATGAAAGGCTTGTTCAACTTCATCGGTATACTCCGGTGTTGCGTTGACTTTTTCCACCAGATCGACCTGTTCTGTATTCAAATAGTGATGCAGCGCTGCTTCAAAATTCACCACTTTGGAGACATCTACATCATCTAGGTAACCTTCGTTAGCGGCAAACAAAGAAACGGCCATTTCGGCTACAGTCAACGGTGAATACTGCTTTTGTTTCATTAACTCCATAACGCGCTGACCGCGTTCCAGCTGTTTTCGGGTTTGCTCATCTAAATCCGAAGCAAACTGCGAGAATGCGGCTAATTCGCGATACTGGGCTAGAGTGAGCCGCACGCCACCGCCCAACTTCTTGATGATCGGGGTCTGAGCGGCGCCTCCCACACGAGAAACGGATAAGCCGGCATTGATGGCCGGACGAAAACCTGCATTAAACAGATCCGATTCTAAAAAGATCTGTCCATCAGTGATGGAAATGACATTGGTGGGCACGAACGCCGACACGTCGCCAGCTTGCGTCTCAATTACGGGGAGAGCGGTCAGGGAGCCCGTTTTCCCCTTTACCCTGCCTTGAGTAACTTCTTCAACATATTCGGCATTTACTCGGGCAGCACGCTCTAAAAGTCGAGAGTGTAGATAGAAGACATCCCCTGGATAGGCCTCTCGGCCGGGCGGTCGGCGCAACAGAAGGGAGATCTGCCGATAAGCCCAGGCTTGCTTTGTTAGATCATCGTAGATGATCAGTGCGTCCTCTCCGTTATCGCGGAAGAATTCACCCATGGAGCAGCCTGAGTAAGGCGCAATATATTGCAACGCGGGAGATACCGCGGCGCTCGCAACAACCACAATGGTGTGCTCCATACAGCCGAATTCTTCCAGCTTACGCACCACATTGGCGACAGATGAAGCCTTTTGACCTATTGCTACATAGATACATTTAACGTCCGTATTTTTCTGGTTGATAATCGTATCGATGGCAACCGCCGTTTTCCCGGTTTGGCGGTCGCCAATAATTAATTCACGTTGACCGCGGCCCAGTGGCGTCATGGCATCAATCGATTTAAGTCCTGTTTGAACTGGCTGGGATACCGATTGGCGCTCAATGACGCCGGGAGCAACTTTCTCGATGGGCTCATATCCTTCCGGTTCAATTGGCCCTTTCCCATCGATGGGATTGCCTAGAGCATCCAACACACGCCCCATGAGGCTGCGCCCCACAGGCACCTGCAAGATACGCCCCGTACACTTTGCGGTGTCACCTTCGGAGATATGCTTGTAATCACCGAGCACCACAGCTCCGACGGAATCACGTTCCAAGTTGAGAGCCAAGCCGTAGCTATTTTGCGGTAATTCGATCATTTCACCCGAAACCACATCCGCTAACCCATGGATGCGGATAATGCCATCGGTAACGCCCACGATGGTGCCTTCGGTGCGGGCTTCAGCAACCGCTTGAAAATTCTCGATCCTCTTTTTAATTAGTTCACTAATTTCGGTTGGCTTCAGTTGCATTTGCATCTTTAATATTTCCTCTAGTTGGCGCTTGGTTAGTGACTGAGCACGCTAGATAACTTGTTGAGTTTGCCTCGAATTGAACCGTCAATGACCAGATCACCAGCGCGAATAATAGCTCCACCCAGCAGCATAGGGTCAGTACGAGACTGAAGTTGGACATCTCGGCCTAAACGAGTTCTTAGCGCCTCCATAATAGCGCTCAACTGCTGTTTGGTAATTTCTTGGGCAGAAACCACCTCCGCTTCAATTTTTCCCTCCGCCTCGGATCGATAGAGCTCGTAAAGCGCAGCGATCTCCGGCAACAATACCAAGCGCCTATTTTCAGCAAGCAATTTGATGAAATTTTGCCCCGATTCATCGATATGGTCCGCACAAACTGAATTAAACATCTCTGCAGCCTGTAAACTGGTTAGCCGAGGGCTATCCAGCAACGCGTGCATCAGTGGGTCATGCGCAATAGCCGCCATAAAACCAAGCATGTCGGACCAATTGTCAAATTGGTCACTTCCTTGCGCCAGCTCAAAGACGGCACGCGCATAAGGTCGTGCAGTTGTCGTAAACTCTGCCATAGCATTCTACTTTCTTTTTATATCTGAGCAGCGAGCTCTTGCAACGCCGCTTGATGAGTTTGGGCATCAATTTCCTTTATTAGAATTTTTTCCGCCCCTGCGATCGCAAGTGAGGCAACTTGCTGGCGAAGACCATCCTTAGCCCGGTTGACTTCTCGTTGTATCTCATTTTGAGCTAGCTCTTTTATCCGCTCGCCTTCTACTCTAGCATTCGCTTTAGCTTCCTCAACGATTTCAGCTGCTCTTTTCTGCGCATGATTGATGATATCAGCCGCCTCCTGCTTGGCTTTATGTAAGCGTTCTTTGGCGTGCTGTTCCGCGAGTTCTTGTTCATGATGCCCCCGTTCGGCAGCCTCAAGCCCATCGGCGATACGCTTCTTGCGATCATCCATCATTTTCAGCATAGGCTCCCACAAGAACGCTTTGATGAACCATACAAACACCGCAAAGGTTAGCATCTGTCCAATTAGTGTTGCAGTTACATTCATTTACCTCTCCCAACACATCTTAAGGTGTTCCCATAAACCAACCTAAAACGCGTTATCCCCCCAAGGCGCTTTTGGCTGCCCCCATGAACGGATTGGCAAAAATGAACCACATTGATATGCCCAGTACAATCATCGGGAATGCTTCCATTAAGCCACCGGTAAACAGCATCTGACCTGTTAATTGAGGACGCATCTCCGGTTGGCGCGCAATGCCTTCAATGAATTTCGAACAAATCAATCCCCAGCCCAACGCGGAACCTAAGCCCGCTGCGGCAAGGACAATACCAACGCCTACAGCGGTGGCTGCGTAGATCGAAGCAATTTCAGCAGGACTCATAAGTTTTTCTCCTTAAATTTTTTGTTGGATATTAATGGTCGTTCTGGTGAGTTAGGCCTATATAGACGATGGTTAACAGCATGAAGATAAAGGCTTGCAAAGGAATCACTAGAATATGATAGATCGCCCATAATGATCCTAGCAGCACCTGTGCTGGAATAACGTACCAGCCGAAGGAGAGCAGGGCGATGAGCACGAAAAGCAGTTCAGCAGCAAATAAATTCCCGAACAAGCGCATTGCCAGGCTAACGGGTTTGGCTACTTCCTCAACCGCAGTCATTAAGATGTTCACAGGAATGAGGAATTTTCCGAATGGGTGGAAGAGGAACATCTTGGCATAACCTACAGCCCCTTTGACTCGGATGTTGTAATAGATAATCAAAATAAACACGCTAAGCGCTAAACCGAAAGTAGTGTCCAAGTTGGCCGTAGGGACAACTTTCAAATAAACATGATGCGGGTCGGCTCCAAAAACATAGTGCCCAATAAGCGATGCGATCCATGGCAACAAATCGACAGGAATGATATCCATGAAGTTCATTAAAAACACCCAGACGAAAATGGTGAGCGCTAGAGGCCCGATGATGGGGTTGGTGCCTGGGAACACATCCTTGATCATTTGGTTTACGAACTCCACGACGGCCTCAATAAAGTTCTGCAAACCGCTGGGTTTATCCGGATTAAGATTTTTACCCACTTTCCACGCAATCCACATAAAGAAGCCAGCCAACAACCAGCCAAACAATAAGGTATCGGCAAACACCACCGAGAAATCTAAGACATCGGCCGGTTTATGAGTTTCAGGGTTGCACCCTAAACACCAATTCGTGAGATGGTGCTGAATATATCCAACTGCATCCGCAGTGACTGGTAGCGATTCTTCGCTCACTCTGAACCCCTTTTCTTTATAGTTAGCATTCGTTTTATGTCTTCAGTGCTGGGATGCCTCCAGTCCAGCAGCAACAATATAAGCAACCTGGGCAACGCCAAAGGTTACCAGCAACGGAAGGGGAGCTAAGTGAAGCCACCCTAGCCCGATACCTAGGCTGACTAATACCAGAAGAAAACGCTGAACAGCCCCAATGTATAACGTGAAAGCGCTGTAATTTGGGTTTCTTTTGGCCAACTCGCCCACGCGTGCCACACGTTTTGCCAACAACCAGGAGTTTGTCAGTGCCACCAGTCCACCATAAAGTGCGGCAAGCGCTGCTTGCCCCCCCTCGTTGATCCAAACCAACAGTAGGCAACCCAAAACCAAGGCTACTTGAACCCTTATTAGGTTATGGTGCATGGGAGCATCGAGAACTAGCTGAGCGGTGATAAGAGACACGAGCCAAACTTCACTGACTTTTCTTTATTTTCGTTATGATTGTTATTATGGTTGCCAAGCCTCACACCTAAAAAAGAGTATAATGATTCGTTTATCCCCGATCAAGCCCATCACTCGATATACTTAAATTAATGAAATTCGTACAGCGGCTCTGCGCTTGCCCTCGCCGAAGAATCAGGCGCATAATTACCTTCAACTTAAGCTTTTAACGGTAACTGGACCGGCTATGAATTTCTTTAAAGGACTGCGGTCAACATCGTGTTGTATCAACCGATGAGCGTATTTGTTAGCTGGCCGAGTAGAATTAACGGGGGGAGAGATGACATTGCCATATAAAGTTTTAACCAGACAGCCACTGCTTGAAAACGCGCCGATTCACCATCCGATAACGCCTGAAGTCGTTCATGCCAGCGAACCCGCGCTGACTGTCATGACGGACCTCAAACTAACTCAAGCTTTCACCCTAACCGCAAATATACCGATAGACGAAGCGCTGCAGAAAATGATTTATTGCGGCGTCCGGATGCTTCTGATCGTCGACCCCGATGACAATATGGTCGGTTTGATTACAGCGCGTGATATCATGGGTGACAAACCCATAAACTTTGCATCAAAGGAAAAAATACCTAGAGCCAAGATTTGCGTGGGCGATATCATGACACCGCTTGAAAAGGTCTATGTGCTGCCAATGAAAGAAGTGGAGCGAGCCGTCATCGGCGATATTGTGTTTACACTTCGCGAGGCGGGTGACCAACACGCGTTGGTTACAGAAGTAACACCCAACGGGAGGATTATCATTCGGGGAATCTTTTCCACCACACATATCGGTTCTAAGCTGGGAGTAGAGATTCAACCTACCGGCGCTGTACAGAGTTTTGCCGAACTCGAAGAGGCGTTGCAGCGTTAACCTGCGTAATAGGTCGATTTAACGCAATTAAAAAAAGACGTTTTGTTGCGATAAATCACTCATTATTTAATATGGGAAAGAACAACGTTTAACTGAGCCAGAGTAGCGTATTGGATGACGACCCTTCCTCTGCCGTGACCATATTGCCGAACGGTTACTTTGGTCTCAAGGGTATTCGATAGCTGTTGTTCCAATTGCGCAACGTCAGCCGTCTCGGTAACAGCATCGGGCTTCGGCTGTGCACTGAGAAGCCGCTTAACATAGCGCTCGGTTTCACGCACTGAGAGGCTTTTGTTTACCACATAATGCGCCGCATCAGACTGAAGCGGATGAGGCAGTGCCAACAGCGCCCGGGCATGTCCCATTTCCAGAACACCCTGAATCAGATACTGTCTCGCCGGCTCCCCTAATTCAAGCAGACGCAACAGGTTACTCACAGCCGCACGTGAACGACCAATTGCATCGGCAAGCTGCTGATGGGTCAATTGGAACTCATCGATAAGTCGTTGCAGTGCACTGGCTTCTTCAAAGGGGTTAAGGTTCTCGCGTTGTATATTTTCAATCAGGGTCATTGCCGCAGCCGCCTGATCAGGTACAGGTTTGATTACGGCTGGAATCTCAGTCAGTCCAGCCAGTTGGGCAGCCCGCCAGCGGCGTTCGCCCGCGATTAATTCATATCCACCCTCGACCGGTCGAACCACGATGGGCTGCACCAATCCCTGGATGCGTATGGAATTGGCGAGCTCTTCGAGCGTTTCCGGTGGGATAGTGCCCCGCGGCTGGTATTTCCCTCGCTGTATCACATCCACCGGCACTGTTTTCATGACCTCTTTTGGAGTATTCAAATCCGCCAGCGGGGAAGTGGCCGCACTCAAGAGTACATCAACCCCAATACTGCCCAAACCACGTCTTCTCTTTGTCATAATATCGCCATTACGGAAACTTGACAGAACTTAGGGTACAACAGCAAGCTCGGTTGTTAGCCCTATCATCTAGGCTTTATAAAATATTACTGTAGGAGCATCAGCTTATCAGCTATCGGGACTCCTAACATGCGCGCCCCTATTAAGCTGGCGTTTTAGATGGGGTAAGTGACGTTTCATTGGTTGACATCGGGGGCATTTTTCGGTCAGGAGTAGACTCTCTACGCAGAATCTCTCCGGCCAGCGCCAAGTAGGCGAGCGAACCTCGAGAGTTTCTTTCGTAGTATAAGATGGGCAATCCATGGCTGGGCGCCTCGGCTAAGGTGACATTGCGGGGAATGATGGTACGGAATACTTGATCACCGAAATGAGAAGTTAACTGAGAGGATACATCATTAGCCAAATTGTTACGCGAATCATACATGGTTCTCAATAGACCGGTGATTCTCAGCCCGGGATTAGCTTGGTCGCGAATTCGCTCAATGGTATGCAACAGTGCAGACAGTCCTTCCAATGCATAGTATTCGCATTGAATGGGGATGATAACACCTTCCGCAGCCACCAAGGCATTAACCGTTAAGGTATTGAGTGCCGGAGGGCAATCGATGATGATGTAGTCGAAGTGAGACCTGATGGTTTGGATGACCTGCTTTAGACGGTATTCTCGTGCCTCTGCAGCCATAAGCTCCACTTCAGTGACGGTCAGCCCGATGTTGCCGGGCAGCAGTGTGTACCCTGACTGTTCGACGGAGATCATTGCTTCCTCGATAGATGCTGTCCCCATGAGTATTTCCGCACTGCTCTGAGCAACACGGTGTTTATCAATTCCACTGCCCATGGTGGCATTGCCTTGGGGGTCCAAATCGATCATCAATACTCGACGTTTCGTTGAAGCTAATGAGGCGGAAAGATTGACACTGGTGGTTGTCTTTCCCACGCCGCCTTTCTGGTTAGCTACGGCCAATACGGTAGACATCGAAGTTTAAATCCTCATGATTTCGACCACGTGCCGTTGTTGCTCTAAATAGGGCACCTTAAGCTTATAAACACGACCACCTCAAACCCAGTGGGAATACACGCAAGCTCGAATTCCGGGAATCGACCCTTGAGCGCTAACATGCGGCCGGAGTGCTTGCAGTGCTTCCCCGCAATCGCTATGAACTCGGATAACCGACCAAACGCGCGGCAAACAACGGTATCGAAGGGCGCTTGTTCAGGATAGTCCTCAATTCTCGTTCGTTCCACTTGAATATTGGTCAAGGGCAATTCATAGCTTACTTGGTGAAGAAATCGTGTCTTCTTGGCATTGGATTCCACTAGCACAAATTCAGTTGTCGACTGAATGACGGCTAAAGGGATTCCCGGTAGACCGGCACCACTCCCTACGTCAAGCACTCTCGGACCCTTAATATAGGGATGAATCGCGAGACTATCGAGCAGATGTGCGTTAATCATCTGATCGATACAACGTATAGCGGTCAAATTGCAAACTCGGTTCCATTTCTCAAGGAGTCTTAGATAGGCTATTAAAGATTCGATTTGGTGAGAATCTAATGTGAGACCTAATAATTTTGTCCCCGTTTCCAAACGTGAAGTAATATTAATCAATTTCGGCTTATCATGCCCAGGTATGTAACTATTAAAATCGATCAACTACGGGAGTATGGCAATTTAGCCTAAACCGGCTTTTCCTTGCGACGAATCAATTAAACCCGACAGTCTCCTCACGCGACGATACTCATGCTGTATACAAACGTCTCTCTAATATGTAGTGCTCCTTGTCACAGTGTGCCAGTTTTTCCTAGAAGCTACCCTGTGTTAAGTAAGCGTCGCTTTTTTAGATACACTAACAAGATCGAGACGGCTGCTGGTGTTATGCCTGGAATGCGGGATGCTTGGCCTACCGTTGCAGGGCGTACATTGGCGAGCTTCTGTCTAGCCTCAGCGGATAATCCCTCCACCGTAGCGTAATTCACGTCATCAGGTAATACCGCGTGCTCATGGCGTCTGGAACGCTTGATCTCCGCGTGTTGACGTTCGATATAGCCCGCATACTTGGCTTGAATCTCAATCTGTTCCGCCACCTTTTTATCCGCAACTCCGGGCCCTGCAGTTGAGAGCTTCATAAGATTTTCATAATTGATGTCGGGTCGGCGCAGCAATTCCTCCAGGGTGAAATCGCGAGTTAACGGGCCATTCAAGCTCGAGAGGTCTTCGGTGACAGACAGTTCGCGCGGACGCAACCACGTAGTACGAAGGCGTTGCTGCTCCTGTTCAATGGCCGTTTGTTTAGCCTCGAATACTTGCCATCGTTGATCATTCACCAAACCAAGTTTACGACCAATCGGCGTGAGCCGTAGATCCGCGTTATCTTCCCGAAGAATGAGCCGAAATTCAGCCCGGCTGGTAAACATTCGATAGGGCTCCGTGGTCCCTTGCGTGATGAGATCATCGATCATTACCCCAATGTAAGCTTGGTTACGTGTGGGATACCAGGATGGGTTCCCCTGGACATAGCACGCGGCATTTAGTCCGGCGATCAATCCCTGCGCAGCCGCCTCCTCGTAACCGGTTGTGCCATTGATCTGACCTGCGAAAAATAAACCTTGGATAGCGTGCGTCTCTAGGGTGGGCCGCAATCCTCGAGGATCGAAGAAATCGTATTCGATCGCATAGCCTGGGCGGGTGATATGGGCTGATTCGAATCCCTTGATGGAGCGAACCAAATCGATTTGCGTATCGAATGGTAGACTGGTCGATATCCCGTTGGGATACACTTCGCAGGTGTTCAGTCCTTCCGGTTCAATAAATATTTGGTGACCGGCTTTTTCCGCAAATCGGACGATCTTGTCCTCGATAGAGGGACAGTAACGGGGACCAACGCTGGCAATTTGACCGCTGTACATCGGTGACCGATGCAGTGAGGCCCGAATGATATCATGGGTTCTCTCGTTGGTTCGCGTAATGTGGCATTCAATCTGAGTTGGATGTTCAGCGCAATCTCCCAGAAAAGAGAATACTGGTGTGGGCGAGTCCCCCGGCTGGTTTTCCAATTTTGAATAATCGATGGTGCGACCATCGATTCTCGGAGGTGTGCCCGTCTTTAGGCGACCCACACGCAAGGCTAATTCGTGCAGCCTGTGTGCGAGTTTAAGTGACGGCGGGTCGCCGGCTCGACCTCCTGAATGACTCGCATCGCCAATATGGATCAGCCCTTGTAGAAAGGTTCCCACAGTTAGTACCACGGCTGAGGCGCGAAACTGCAGCCCCATTTGAGTGACCACTCCGTGCACACGGTCGCCCTCTACGATCAAATCGTCCACACCTTGCTGAAACAAGCTCAGATTTGTCTGATTCTCCAGTGAGAAGCGGACCACATGCTTATAAAGTTGACGATCGGCTTGGGCACGCGTGGCTCGCACGGCCTGGCCTTTACTACTATTTAGAATTCGAAAATGGATGCCCGCACGGTCGATCGCCCGCGCCATATTACCCCCAAGCGCGTCGATTTCCTTGACTAGATGTCCCTTACCAATGCCCCCGATAGCCGGATTGCAACTCATCTGTCCCAGGGTTTCAATATTATGGGTCAGCAACAATGTACGGGCTCCCAAACGAGCCGCCGCTAACGCGGCTTCGCTGCCGGCGTGACCGCCACCGACGACGATGACATCAAAAGCTTGAGAATGATTCATTGTGTTGTGAATGCTAAATCCGCTCGGCCTCGTTGATCTACAGACTATTTCCCGATACAAAAACTTGAGAAGATTTTTCCGAGCAAATCCTCGTTGGTAAATTCGCCGGTTATCTCTCCCAAGTTGCGCTGGGCGTTTGATAGCTCCTCGGCTACTAATTCCATAGCACATGGACCATATAAATGTCTAGTCGCTGTTTCTAGTGCAGCCAAAGTCTGTCTGAGAGCTGTTAAATGGCGCCGACGCGCCATAAATATCCCTTCGGTACTTCCTTGGTAATCCGCCTTGGCTAGCAGTCGTTGCCTTAATTCATCGAGCCCCTCACCCGTCTTCGCGGAGACATGCACGTCTTCATCGCATCGCTCAGGAACTTTGCTGAGCAGATCCATTTTATTCCACACTCTCAACAGCGGCACCCTTTCGGGTAAATCGGCCTCTATCTCTCGTTCTTGCTCCCCATAGCCATGCTGTGCGTCGACTACCAACATAATTAGATCGGCCCTATTAATCTCCTGCCACGCTCGCCGCATACCTTCTTGTTCTATGGGCTCAGTGCTCTTTCTAAGTCCGGCGGTGTCGCTAACCCGCACGGGCATTCCCGCCAATTGTATTTCTCGTTGAAGTACATCCCTCGTCGTCCCAGGGAAGGCGGTGACGATAGCCACGTCTTGTTCGGCAAGCCGATTGAGTAGGCTGGATTTTCCGGCATTAGGACGGCCGGTGATAACCAGGCTCATCCCTTCGCGAAGCAAACTTCCCTGATAGGCCTTCTGCAGGAGCGCATTGATCTTGTGTCGCAGCTCGTTTAATCGAGAGGACACCGTGTCATCGCTTAAAAAATCGATCTCCTCTTCCGAAAAATCCAATGCGGCTTCGACGTAGCTGCGAAGATCGATTAGCGTATCTACCAAGGCATTCACTTGTGTGGAAAATTCACCTTGGAGAGAACGTAGCGCACAGCGCGCGGCCTGTTCCGTATGGCTCTCTATCAGGTCAGCAATTGCCTCTGCTTGAGCCAGGTCGAATTTTTCGTTGAGAAAAGCCCGTTCGCTAAATTCTCCAGGGCGTGCAACACGCGCACCTAATGTTAGTGTGCGCTGCAATAAGAGATCCATTACGACCAGCCCTCCGTGACCATGGAGTTCTAGAACGTCTTCACCGGTAAATGAGTGAGGCGCGGGAAAATAGAGCGCAATACCATTATCGATGGAATGGCCTCCTGGGCCGACGAAGGCTCGATGGCATGCTCTGCGCGGCAAGGGTAGAGGGGGGCCTAGAATTTGGGCTGCAATATGCTGAGTATCGGGACCAGAGATCCGTACAATGCCAATACCGCCGCGGCCTCGGGGAGTGGCGATGGCTGCGATCGTATCTGTAGCTAACTCGCGTTGCATAACACCAGCACCACTACGTGAAACCGGGCACCATTATCTAGGATAGTTGATTCTAAAAAAACTTAGACCGCCACCATTTTCCGACTCGCCAGAGCCTAAACCTAGAGTGCTTAAGTAAGTAAGATAAATCGATACTGCCAATAATCGTAAGGATCAGCCACCCGAGAATTTAAGCTGCAGCTCTTTCAATGCGGCGCGTAATGGCCCATTGCTGAGCGATCGACAACAGGTTATTGATAAACCAGTACAACACCAAGCCGGAAGGAAAGAATGCAAAAAACACTGTAAACACCAATGGTAATAGCATCATAACTTTAGCTTGCATCGGATCTATTGGTGCTGGGTTGAGTTTCTGTTGCGCGAACATGGTAATACCCATTAACACCGGCAAAACGAAGAAGGGATCCTTCGTTGATAAGTCGTGAATCCAGAAGATAAACGGTGCTTGGCGAAGTTCTACGCTTTCCAATAAGACCCAATAGAGCGCAATGAATACGGGGATCTGGATCACAATCGGCAAACATCCACCCAAGGGGTTTATTTTTTCTTTCTTATACAGATCCATCAATGCCTGATTCATGCGCTGTTTATCCGAGCCGTAGCGTTCCTTGAGCGCGGCTAATCGCGGTTGAACCGAGCGCATTTTCGCCATTGATCGGTAGCTGGTTTCCGATAATTTGTAAAACGCCAGCTTAATGAGGACAGTCAGCACAATGATTGACCAGCCCCAATTTCCCAACCACGAATGGAACCATTTTAGTAACCAAAAGAGGGGTTTGGAAATGACCGTAAAAATTCCATAGTTGGTCACTAGTTCCAGACCCTTGGCAATCTCTCCAAGGTGGTCTTGCAACTTCGGGCCAACATAAAATTCGGAATGGAAGCTTACGGTCTCACCAGGAGTGATAGCTTTTGATTCTGAGCGCAGGCCAATAATGTACTCAGGACTTCTATCTGCATTAACTACCTTGGTATAGAGCATGTCGTGATCGTCTGGTTTCGGCACCCATGCAGAAACAAAATAATGCTGTAACATCGCAACCCAACCCCCACTCAGCTCTTTGTTTACGGGTTGCTCGACCATGTCCTCAAAGCTAACTTTTTCAAATTTTCCATCATAATAGGCTGCTCCCGTATAGGTACGGGTAGTTGAAAATCCGGAGGTTTTATCGTTGTTAATGATGCCGTGGCGTAGCTGCTGGTACTGCCTCCCGGTCCATACCGCATTACCTTGATTGATCACGACGTGTTCAACTTCAACCAAGTACTTCTTGCGGTGGAAAGTGAATATTTTTTTAACGGTTATCCCATTCGGACCTTTCCAAACCAGCGGCACCTGCAACTGATCAGCGCCACTTGCGAGGCGATAAGCGGTGTTTTCGGCTTCATATTGGGCGTGATGTGAGGGGGCTAGTAGCCAGCTTTTATTATTCTCTTGGCCTACTTTGTCATGTACCAGACCTGATTGCGCGACGTAAAGATGGTCCTGCGAATTACTGAGCAAACGGAAGGGCTGATCCGGTGTCTCAAGCGAAACTGGGTAGGTAGGCAGATCTGCTTGCACAATATCTCCACCTATCGTGGAAATCTCGACCGCCAATACATCGGTGACGACCGTGATACGTTTTTCGTTAGCCAAGGGTTTTTGCGTCGTTTGAATTGGGGACTCCGTAATTTCAGGGAGGTCCTGGAGTTCAGAATGAGTCTTCGCTGCCTCGGACATAGATCCCATTTTTTGCTCCGTTTTCTGGGCGGATGGAGGCGGTTTGGGAGCGTGTTCCTCGCGCCATGTTTGCCATATCAAGAACAGCACCACAATAAGAGCAGCGTAAAGGAACATGCGTTGGTTATCCATGATGGAGATGGTGCTTTTCGTCAGGGACAGGGTCATATCCACTCTGCCCCCAAGGGTGGCATTTGGTTAATCGCCGAAAACTCAACCAACTTCCTATTAGCACACCATGACGTGTGATTGCCTCAATAGCATAATTAGAACAGGTCGGCACAAACCGACAATGTTGGCCCAAGTAGGGGCTAAGCAAAAACCGATAGAGTTTAAGGAGTATAATTAACGGCGTTCGCATTTCTGACTAAGTCTTTTCCAAAGATTTTCTAAGGAGTAGAAGATTTGTTGATTGTGCATCGTATCCACAACCGAACGACAGACGACCACAAGATCTAGTGCCGGCAAGCTATGTTGTTTCACTCGGAAGCTTTCCCGAATCAAGCGCTTGACTCGGTGTCGTCGCACAGATTTTTTTGTGCATCTCTTTGATATCGCCAAACCCAGCCTTGGATGTCCAAGCTCATTGGGGCGAGCAAAAAAGGTGAATGCTTTATCGCTGATACGCAATGGTTGCTCGAATACGCGCCGATAATGATTCGGACGGACCAGTCTTATTCGGCGAGGGAAACAGCCCGAAAGTCGGCACCCCAGCCGCTCATGGGCAGAGTCGAGCTCTACCACGCGCGCGACGTGCTCGAAGCACTTGCCGACCTGATTTAGTCTTCATCCGCGCTCTAAATCCATGAGTACGTTTTCGCTTTAAGTTGCTAGGTTGGAATGTGCGTTTCATAAATTGCTGTATTCCGTTGATGTGGGAGACTACAAAATCATGCGATTAATAAGGCGCGCCAACATACTGGCCCATCAGGGCTTTGTCAATAAGGCATTAACTTAGAAAGGATACTGGATGAGGCCGAGAGGATGTGGATAACTTGCGGTTTAAGTTATAGACTTCCCGGTTTCGGCCAACTCACTATTCGGAGATTCTTCTTGAGTTCTATACCTTTGTGGAAACAGTGTGTTGACAAGTTGGAAAACGAGTTGTCAGAGCAACAACTCAATACGTGGATCCGACCGCTTCATGCGCTAGAAGATCAAAATACCTTACGTTTGTTAGCGCCCAATAGGTTTGTTCTCGACTGGGTGAAGGACAATTTTTTTCAACGCATTAATGAACTCATTGGCGTCCTGGCCGGAGATGAAGCTCCACGAGTTGTGTTGGAAATTGGTAGCAAGAATCAAGTAAGAGCTGAAAAAAAGCCTAAACCACCTGAGATCGGGGGTTCCGGTGGCGCCGCTGGGGTCAAGAAAGTTAGACCGCCCAACTCGGGAGAAAAATTCTACACGAATTTGAATCCCAATTTTACATTTGAAAGTTTTGTAGAAGGCAAATCCAACCAGTTGGCTCGGGCAGCTTCTTTACAAGTGGCAGGTCACCCCGGCGTAGCGTATAACCCGTTGTTTATTTATGGTGGAGTGGGCTTGGGAAAAACACACTTAATGCATGCGATCGGCAACCGAATGCTACAACAAAACAGCGGCTGTCGTGTTGTATACCTCCATTCTGAACGCTTTGTGGCGGAGATGGTTAAGGCGTTACAGCACAATAAAATGAATGAGTTTAAACGCCATTATCGTTCGGTTGACGGGTTACTTATTGATGATATCCAATTTTTCGCTGGAAAGGAGCGATCCCAGGAAGAGTTTTTTCACACATTTAATGCGCTAATGGAAAGTCAGCAGCAGATCATCTTAACCTGTGATCGCTACCCCAAAGAGGTCGATGGCTTAGAGGAACGATTGAAATCACGTTTTGGCTGGGGGCTGACACAAGCGATTGAGCCTCCAGAATTAGAAACTCGAGTCGCTATAATGAAACATAAGGCAGAACAAGCCAAAATCGATTTGCCCAGCGAAGTTGCATTTTTTATTTCTAAGCGAATACGCTCGAACGTCCGTGAATTGGAAGGCGCATTGCGCCGTGTTATAGCTAATTCTCAATTCACTGGCCAGCCAATCACGGTCGAATTTGCCAAAGATGCTTTAAGGGATCTGCTCGCGCTCCAGGACAAGCTAGTCACTGTGAGCAATATCCAAAAGACAGTCGCTGAATACTACCAAATACGGGTAGCAGATCTATTATCCATACGCCGTAGCCGATCGATAACTCGGCCACGTCAACTCGCTATGGCCCTGGCCAAAGAGTTAACCAACCAAAGCCTGCCGGAAATCGGTGACGCGTTTGGGGGGCGAGATCATACCACTGTATTACATGCCTGCCGAAAAGTGAAAGAGCTTCGAGAGAGCGATGCTCGGATCAATGAAGACTACATAAACCTTTACCGGGTATTGAGCACCTAGCGGGGGAGATGAGCAGAATATGCGAGGCCAAAATCCCAATAACCTGGGCTATTACACTTACAGTCATGACGAATAGCTTGGTGTTGTTAAGATATAGAGAGGTAGCCTCTACTACACTTGAAAAGCTGACAACGCGTAATACTACTTAACTCGCAAGCAAATCTCATGACGCCACTTTATCAATGAATCTCGCCTACTGGCCATGAAAATCAATATTCAAAGAGAACACCTGCTAGCGCCTTTACAGAAAATTATCGGGATCGTGGAGCGCAGGCATATTAAACCGATTTTGAGTCAAATTTTATTACACGCGAATGAATCGGATATTTGGCTTACCGCAACCGATTTAAAAACTGAGATCGTTGCGCACATACATCACGAAACTAAGGAGCCTCAGGACATTACATTGCCGGCGAGAAAGCTTTTAGACATCTGTAAGAGCCTACCCGAGAGCGCTCTATTGGAGCTTATATATGAAAATGATCGAGCCATTTTACGATCAGGGCGTAGCCGCTTTACACTCGCAACCTTACCACCCGCCGAGTTCCCATCCTTAGAAAAACTTAACAATAATGACTCCTTTAAGATCAGACAGATTGATTTAAAATCACTCTTAGATCGTACAGCCTTCGCCATGGCTCAGCAGGATGTTCGTTATTATCTCAATGGGTTACTGCTTGAGCTGAAAGAAGGAATAATTAAATCGGTTGCAACGGATGGTCACCGTTTGAGTCTCATGACGATTGCCTCCCCTCATACCATTGATGCTAACAAGCAAGTTATTTTGCCTAGAAAAGCGGTATTAGAGTTATTGCGTCTCGTGGAAGCAAATGAATCCGAGGTAGAAGTCCAACTTACTTCAAATCATATTAGGGTTAATCTCGGTGACTTACAATTTACCTCCAAACTTGTGGATGCGCGCTATCCGGATTACACGCGCGTCATTCCCCAAAATCTAGATAAGGTCTTAACTATTGAGTGTGATGCTTTTCAACAGGCGCTTAACCGAGTTTCCATACTTTCGAATGAGAAATTCAAAGGGATTCGCTTAGTGATTGAAAATGATATTTTAAAAATCCAAGCGCATAACCCAGAACAGGAGGAAGCCGAGGAGCAGATTGAAGTGAACTATAGTAGCGAAAGAATAGACATTGGTTTCAATGTAACCTATCTGCTCGATGTTCTTGCTGTGGCAGAGTATCCAACGCTTGAGCTGCAGTTTAAGGATTCAGATAGTAGTGTTCTAATGAAAGCTCCAGAATCCAATGAGGCGCAATATGTTGTCATGCCAATGAGGCTCTAGAAAGCTGCGCAATGAGTATTACTAAGCTGACGGTAAACAATGTTCGCATTATCTCCCACGCAAAAATAAACCCCTGCAGAGGCATAAATCTCATCTATGGGACCAACGCCGCAGGCAAAACCAGCTTACTTGAAGCTATTGACTGTCTTTCTAGGGGAAGATCATTCAGAAGTTCCCACTTGAAAGATCTAATCACTCACGGACAATCTCAACTCGTCGTTGCTGCTAGTGTAACTGTGGGTCAGGGACGACAAATTCAACTTGGGATTGGGAAATCCAATGTTCGCACGAACTTGAGAGTGCAGGGCAAGCGTCCGGATAGCATTTCGGAATTAGCCTCACTGCTCCCTGTACAGGTTATGCACGCCAATGGCCCAGATTTAATCCAGGGATCTCCAAAACAGCGCAGATCGTTTATAGACTGGGGTGTGTTTCACGTGAAACATAACTTCCTTGAGTTGTGGAGGCGATACCAGAAAGCGCTATTGCAGCGAAACATGTTATTAAAGCAAAGAACGTTCATGGATACTGTAAGTTTTTGGCAAGAAGAGTTAACAAGTGCTGCAACTGCAATCGATGAAGCTAGGAGGAACTATTTGGCTAGATTAGCTGCCGACATCCAGGGATTTACCCAGTTGCTCCTGAATGCGAGCGATGTGAAATTGGATTATTTTCGGGGATGGTCTGCGAATCACGAATTAAGTGATCTTCTCCTACGCAATTTGGAAACAGATACTAGAAAAGGTTTTACATCGATTGGCCCGCATACCGCAGATTTACAAATACAATTTGGAAATAAGCTTGCATCGCGTATCCTTTCGCGAGGCCAAAAAAAAATGTTGGTTGCCGCGCTTAGAATGGCACAGATTAGTCTCTTCAATAGAACGGCTAAGCGGGCATGCATTTTCCTAATCGATGATCTGCCTTCGGAATTAGACGAAAGTAATCAAGAACGATTCATATCGGGATTGAAAAAACTTAATATACAAGTGTTTATGACTGCTATTGCTTCGGATTTCCTCAAAGTTTGCGATTGGGAAGAGCAAAAACTGTTTCACGTGAAACATGGTGTAATCGAAGAGATTGTCAATTCTTGAATGACTTCAAAGAGATCAGTATGCCAGAACAAACATATGATTCATCAAGTATAAAAGTACTCAAAGGCTTGGATGCCGTGCGAAAACGTCCAGGGATGTACATCGGAGATACCGACGATGGAACCGGATTACACCATATGGTTTTTGAAGCCGTAGATAATGCGATCGATGAGGCTTTGGCTGGTTACTGCAGCGAGATCCGAGTCTTACTACATCTTGATGGCTCAGTCTCTGTTTCTGATAATGGGCGAGGAATCCCAGTGGATTTTCATGAAGGAGAGGGACGATCGGCAGCGGAAGTGATTATGACGGTCCTTCATGCGGGTGGGAAATTCGATAATAATTCCTACAAGGTCTCGGGTGGATTGCATGGGGTTGGCGTATCTGTGGTTAATGCCTTGTCTGAATCATTGGAACTAACCATTTATAAACAGGGAAAGATTTATCAGCAATCGTATCAATACGGTGAACCGCTTTATCCGATAAGGACGGTAGGCGATATCGAGAAAACCGGAACAATAGTACGTTTTAAACCAAACTCCCAAATATTCAGCGATACCGAGTTTCACTACGATATATTAGCCAAGCGGTTACGGGAGCTCTCTTTTCTTAATTCTGGCGTTCGTATCTTGTTGCAAGATGAACGCAATGATAGAGCGGATACCTTTGAATATAAGGGGGGAATAACGGCATTCGTCAAGCACTTGAATCGTAATAAAGTGCCATTGCACGAGACAGTAATTTATTTCAATACGGTACCTAGCGGACCAGGTGTGGAAGTGGCGATGCAATGGAATGATTCCTACCAGGAGAACATATTTTGTTTTACCAACAATATCCCACAGCGTGATGGTGGGACACATCTCGCGGGTTTTCGCACCGCATTAACTCGAACACTAAACCAATACATGGAGAGGGAAGGCATTAGCCGCAAGCAAAAGGTATCTATCATCGGTGATGATGCTCGTGAAGGCCTCACGGCAGTGCTATCCGTTAAAATTCCTGACCCTAAGTTTTCCTCTCAAACCAAGGACAAATTGGTGTCATCCGAAGTTAAAGGTTTGGTTGACTCATCAATGAGCCAGTATTTACTTGATTTTCTACTGGAAAATCCAGGGGAAGCCAAGGCGATTATCGCAAAGATTGTGGATGCCTGTAGGGCCCGAGAAGCGGCACGCAAGGCGCGAGAAATGACAAGGAGAAAAGGCGTATTGGATATTGCAGGGTTGCCTGGAAAATTGGCCGATTGCCAAGAAAAAGATCCAGCGCAATCGGAGCTGTTTCTTGTCGAGGGTGATTCTGCTGGAGGGTCTGCTAAACAAGGCCGTGACAGGCGCTACCAAGCCATCTTACCTTTAAAAGGCAAAATTCTAAACGTAGAGAAAGCTCGTTTTGACAAAATGCTTGCTTCGATAGAAGTTGGTACGCTGATAACAGCTTTGGGATGTGGAATTGGACGCGAAGAATTCAACCTAGAGAAACTACGATACCATCGAATTATCATTATGACTGATGCAGATGTGGACGGCTCTCATATCCGTACGCTTTTGTTAACATTTTTTTACCGACAAATGCCGGAATTGATTGAGCATGGCCATATTTACATAGGTCAACCCCCCCTCTATAAGGTAAAAAGAGGTAAGCAGGAATACTATGTAAAGGACGACGTAGAATTCAATGCCTACCTGTTGCAATGTGCACTTAGCGATGCGCGACTCTTCATAAATCCTGAACAACCGGCGATCTCAGGTGAAGCGCTAGAGGAGCTAGCGCTGACCTATAACACAGTCATGGCTATAGTTGAGCGGTTAGGTCGTCGCCATAATCGCGATGTTGTAGAGGCAATGCTATTTATTCAACCCTGGGAAAGTGGTGAAAAGGCGCATTTGGATTCCTGGTTAACCGGACTGCTTTCCATACTTAATAAACAGCCTACAGATCCCCGCTATTCCTATTCTTTGGAACCGAACCTAGAGGGCTCTTTTACTGTAACCATCACTAAAGCCCTTCATGGCATGATTGTTGATGACGTTTATCAGCCAGAGTTTTTTAGTTCATCGGATTTCGGGGTCATTAGAGACCTCGCTCAACGTTTGTGGGGTTTACTAGGCTCGGACGCGACCATTCAACGCGGTGAACGAAGGTTAAAGGTGCAAAACTTCAAAGCGGTTATGAGTTGGCTGATGGACCAAGCTCGCCAAGGCCAAAGTATTCAGAGGTATAAAGGTCTAGGTGAAATGAATCCGGAACAACTATGGGAAACTACTATGAACCCTGAAACTCGGCGATTAATGCAAGTTAATATCGAAGATGCTGTTGCTGCCGACGATGTGTTTACCATGCTGATGGGAGATCAAGTAGAGCCTCGTCGTGAGTTCATTGAGCGAAATGCCCTTACCGCCAGCAATATAGATATCTAAATAATGGTTTAGGTTCAAATCGTACCTGGCTATGTGGCCTTTTTAGAACTGTGAAAGGATGCGCTCGAGGTTAAGCAGCGATTATTCACGCTCCTTGAGAACGTATCACAAAGTCGTAATTTCGTTTCCCTGGGACTACTATGAGGGTCACTAAAGCGTTTCTGCTAGTGCGGATGAGCGCTGGGCTTAGCTTATTAGGTGCGAGCATTATTCTTTAATGCGAATTTCTGGTAAAGCCCAATCGCGTTTCATCGGTCCATAGCTTCGTACCATTTCCGTAAATTAAATACTTAAAACTACTGCATACAAGTCTATGAAATATAGAGATCTAAGAGACTTTATACATAAACTTGAAGTGCTGGGAGAACTTAAACGTATTTCTACTCGTGTCGATCCCTACTTAGAAATCACTGAAATCTGTGATCGCACCTTGAAGCAGAAGGGACCGGCTCTGCTATTCGAAAATCCGAAACATTCTCATATTCCGCTACTGGGTAATTTATTCGGAACGCCGCGTCGTGTAGCATTGGCCATGGGTGAAGATAGTGTAGAAGCGCTAAGGGAAATCGGGCAACTTCTCGCGTTCTTGCGACAACCTGAGCCGCCTAAAGGACTTAAAGATGCTTGGAAGAATCTCCCTATTTTTAGAAAAATACTTGATATGGCGCCTAAAACCCTTAGCCGTGCGGCGTGTCAGGATATCGTCCTTGAAGGTAGAGATGTTGACCTTAGCCAGTTTCCGATCCAAACCTGTTGGCCAGGCGATGCTGGTCCACTCATAACGTGGGGGCTGGTCATCACCCGTGGTCCGGAAAAGTCACGGCAAAACATCGGAATCTATCGACAACAAGTCATTGGTTCGAACAGGTTGATTATGCGCTGGCTCGCTCACCGCGGAGGCGCTTTGGATTACCGGGACTGGCTTGAACTTTACCCTGATACGCCTTTCCCAGTGGCTGTGGCTATTGGTGCCGATCCAGCGACTATATTAGCTGCAGTGACCCCCATTCCGGATACTTTGTCTGAATATGCGTTCGCTGGCCTATTACGAGGTTCTCGAAGTGAACTCGTTAAATGTCAAACCAGTGACCTATTTGTGCCTGCATCCGCCGAAATCGTATTAGAGGGATTTATCAAATCTGGGGATACCGCCGCAGAAGGTCCTTTTGGCGATCATACGGGCTATTACAATGAGGTTGCGCATTTTCCGGTGCTTACCTTGCAACGGATCACTCATCGGCAGGCACCTCTGTATCACAGTACCTACACAGGGCGCCCTCCAGATGAGCCTGCGATCCTTGGACTTTCTCTTAATGAAGTCTTTGTCCCTATTTTACAAAAACAATTCCCGGAAATACACGATTTTTACTTACCTCCGGAAGGATGTTCTTATCGCATGGCAATAATCTCTATGAAAAAACAATACCCTGGTCATGCAAAGCGGGTGATGATGGGGGTATGGTCATTCCTACGTCAATTTATGTACACAAAATTCGTAGTGGTAGTGGATCACGATGTTGATGCCAGGAACTGGCAAGACGTTATCTGGGCTATAACCACACGGATGGATCCCGCTCGCGATACTTTGCTCATAGAAAATACGCCGATTGATTACCTAGATTTTGCTTCCCCCGTTTCTGGACTAGGCTCAAAAATGGGATTTGATGCAACCAATAAGCTACCGGCGGAAACCCAACGGCAATGGGGACGTCCGATTATCATGGACATTAAAATTAAGCAGCGTATTGACGAGTTGTGGGATGAATTAAATATTCCAAACGGTTGCATCTGATTGAAATGATTGATCTAAAGCAGGACTTACTGATTCCCAATCTACTACAGACATCGAACAAAACTGTTCTGGTAGAGAAACCAAACTGTGCACAACTCTCTGTTCATACATAATACCTGCTTTGCCCGCGATTCGGCTTACAACTTAAGCCGGGACATCTATCAATTTCAAAGGGTTATCAATCACACGCACACGATGCTTTCGAGGCAGTGGAAGCGCCCCCATTTGTTCAAGCAGCCAGGAAAACAAGTCTGGAAAATCAGTTTCAAATAGCCGCGTGGCAGCCGCTGTGTCATCCTCGCGTTTGAGTCCGTAATTATGAATCACCGTTAACGCTCTCAATCGTTGTTCACTCAATCCGCGACCATTATGGTACATCTGGATAAGGCAGCGATTGCGTCCTTCAACCGCGGATGAACTGCGGTGGAATTGCCGCAAGCCCGTGGGGTGAAATCAGGAGGTCTGAAGTAGGCTGTCGAAATATCAGGTTTTAAAGGAATTCTGGAATTCCCGGTTTTTGATCCGCAGGCGCATCAAAAAAGACACGCCGTCGCTGGCGTAGCGTATACTCGATTCCGTAGTTTTTGAGGGTTGACTTTCATATAGTGTCTTAAACTACGCCGTTCAAAACCCGCCCAGTTGAGCGTGCCTGTCACCACGATGCCAATGAGCACCGTACTTAACCACACGCGCTGACCGGCCGACAGTGCTGCCGAGTCCTTGCAGGCTTTAAGTGAACAACTGAGACCATCAACAAATTGCGTGACGCAAGGGAGCGAGTGAATCAGCACGAAGGAATCTTGTATTTGACCATAACACGGGCCAATTTTAACAGGCTAGTCTGCCATTGCCATGTCGAGAGAGCCTTGCAGGGTGTGGTGATGGTAGTCCAGCCCTTTGATGCGCCTGTCAAGGGCTAAAAACTACGGAATCGAGTTAAAGTACCGTGTCGGCATCCCCAACTACCTTCGGGTTTTGATTGCCACCTATAGAATCTTCCTCGAGCCTGAAAACCAACGTTTACGTATCCGAGTCCACTGCGCCTCTACACCGGCGGCAAATCGCGCACTCCTGCAACTTATTGAGCAACTAAACGAAGCCGAGTTGATTGACCCCGGAACCGACATGCACCTCACCTAAGAACTTGGGGCGTGGCCTTGTTAGCGGAAGGTAGTGGTGTCACGGCATTTTCCCTTGAGTAAGAATTTCTGAACTTCTTAGAGACCTGCTTTCAGAATCACGACGACACCCCTAATCTCGACCGTAACGCCGAGCAGCTCTCGCCGCGGCTCTGGCGCTACGAGCATCCATCTCTTGTTGGCTTTTATGCCGGAAGAGGCGTCGGCAGCTACTTAAGAATTTCTTGATAGTTCACCAGCTTTCAAACAGCCAAACCCTAGCCTTTCATTTGGACGACTTTATCGCGCCAACAACCGCATTTAGTGGGCACGAATTTTATCATCAATTGATATATAATTTAATGTATCACGTCAATTTATAAAAGGTGTTGCCATGCGTACAACCCTTAACATCGATGACCAACTGCTAGCCGAGGCCCAACGGATAACCGGGGTGAGCGAGAAAGCCGCGCTGGTGCGTGAAGGATTGCGCGCCCTGATAGAACGAGAGAGTGCCCGCCGGCTGGCACGGCTGGGTGGCAGCGAGCCGCAACTGAAACCAATTCCCCGCAGACAGCCCGATCCGGCATGATCCTGGTCGATACCTCGGTCTGGATCGATCATCTGCGTACTGGAGACGAGCGTCTGGCTGAACTGCTCGACAACAGCCAAGTATTGGCGCACCCCTTTGTCATTGGTGAACTGGCCTGCGGAAATTTGCGTAAGCGGACTGATGTGCTCAGGTTGCTCAACGACCTGCCGCAGGCGCCGGTAGCCTCTCAGGAAGAGGTATTGCACTTTATCGAAAGCAATACACTGATGGGGCAGGGGATCGGTTATATCGATGCTCATCTTCTGGCATCTACCGCATTGGCGAATACGGCGTTGGTCTGGACGCGCGACAAGCGGTTGCAGAAGATCGCCAGGAAACTGAAGCTGGTTTTTGACTAATTCCCGTGTCTCGAAATCGGGGCCGCTATACTGCCTACTGTTACTCCACGAGAGCAATTAATTCTCGACAATGAAGATCTTGCCCTGTGTGGCATTATACTGACAGATTTTCCCGTACCTAGCTCACGCATGGCGTAATAGTTTGCGTTCCGCTCGTTCTTTCAACCCCTCCTGTGTAACCAACTTGGCCTTATCTTGGGCTTCTTCGGCCTTAAGCCGGGCCATGAACTGACTGAGATTGCCTCCACACTCATTAAGGAGCTGTTCTCGAATGTCGTGAATCTCCTTTACGATTGGATCGTAATTCATGCGTCACACCCATCGACTATACGGAACCCGTGTTGTTCTCATTGCTAACGCCGCCAGCACCGGCAACGCTTTTTGTTGTCCGGTGGCTGGCTTTGTTAGGCTGCAATGCCTGATAATGATAAATGCTGGACATCTGTTCTTTTACTCGCATGCTCCATAGTAATAGCAACGACATCTCCCTTTGAGTCAATATCCAGGATAGTGTTTTCATCAAGATCTTTAGTATCAACGATATCGGTGGATTTAAATTCAATATATAGCGTATCTGTGTCATCAAAGTAGCTCATTTTCATCGCTTAAATCTCCGATCAAAAAATGCATTGTGTACGGTTTCCCCGTCTTCTAGCAGAATTACCCTCAGGAATCGACCCTCCATTTCGTCAATTTTTCCCCATCGACGAATGCGGCCATCTGCCTGGATCACCTCATGTTCTGGGTAATCAATAACGTGCTGAATCCACTTAGGCTTTATGATTGATCTGTCAGGCCGTATTTTGAGATTATCGAAATATCTCGTCGTTTTCATAACCGCTTCTCATTGGCCTAACAGCTAAAATAAACGGACCCACAAGGTCGTATGTCAACCATAAGGTAGTACCGCTTCCTCTACGCGTTTTCTTCATCTTTCGCACAGCTCATTATAGATCATCCATTTCCGGCGAAACAGTTTGATGGTTGGATGTACGGTCTGTTTTTATTCGAGCAGCGGACATTTACCTCGATCTGCGTAAGATAGGCATTACCATCCGCAAGTCCAGCGACTGCATCATTGCTGCTCACGTTGACTTATATATGCTGGAGAACGAAGGTATTTTGATCACGCGCGTGTTACACCAAAGCAGAGATTGCGAGAGATAGCTGTGAGTTGTGGTAGGGGAATTTTGGGGTTGGACGTTCAGCATTCGTTATCCCTGGTTCCAGGCTGGGTGATCCTTTACGATTGTCGCCTTTCTTACTACGGATACTTCGGATTCCGGGTGATACAACTTGTCCACTAGTGACAAAGAGGGTCAACGCAAAACTAGGCTATCCCAGAAAAATCCGTTAGATTTGTTAAGTACGCTGCGGCAAAATCAACATCACTTCCAAAGCACGCTTAGCAATGCTCGGGGCGGTGATAGATGATTAAACTGCCTCTGATTGATAGCTCAAACACGGGTTAGTTCGTATTTATTTGCGCCTTCCGTGTGCCCTTATAAAATGACAATCCAGAAACTACTTTAACCAACGCACTTTTCATCCCATAAGGAATAACTCTAGACTCAACGGTAAAAGCCGCTAGCTTGATCAGGCTAGGCAAAAAAGGTATTAGCCACCTGAACGTAATTAGCGTAAACACAGGGTACAGCCGGGCATCAAACCGAGCATAGGGCATGCGAGAATAAATCTCGGGGTGACTGTTTTTGAATAGAGCGGAAGTAAAACGACCTGCAGCCTCCATTTTCGCGCATACCATTTCTATATCCAGATCATCGGCATGGATAACTACAGCTTCCGAGTTAAATCCGATCTTTGCTCCAGCTTTGATTGCCCTCGCGCAAAGATCACGATCTTCAAATCCGTATTCTCGATATCGCTCATCAAACCCGCCGATCTTTTCAAAAATCGTGCGCTTTATAGCAAAATTTTGACTCGTAAACGCATTCAAATTCCCTCTTTTAAACCGCGCTTGACGTTCCGAAGCTACACGGCGTTGGTAGTGAGCCCAAAAACCATCACCTTCAGTTTCTATTAGCCCGATGCTTACGTCAGCGCTGTTTTCCAGCACCTTCACATGGGACGCCAGTGCTCCAATAGAGGTAAATACACAATCGCTATCTACGAATGCAATGTAAGATCCGTTCCCAAGACCCGCTCCAGTATTGCAAGTAGCCGCCCGACCGCAATTACTGTTATGTAAAAATACATTAACGTGGCTTCCAAAGCGCTCTCTTACTGAATGACAAGTATTATCCGAAGAGCCATCATCTACTACCCAAATTCGATGCTTCCAATCTTGCGGTAATACTTGAGATAGCACTGATTCTAATGTTGGATGAATATGTGTTTTGGCATTATATGCGGGGATTACGATGTCTATGGAATTGGGCATTTTGTCCCCTCATCCTCGTCCAAATTGCGCTGAATAAAATAGTCTTTACGCGTTACTGGCGTACGTGAGGAAAGGACTGATACATCAGCTTAATCATTTCATGGCGATCCTAGCCCCAAGTTTTTGCGTGCTAGCTTATTGTCGTTCTGGTAAACCACCCAATCTTACCCGCAACTGTTCCAGGCTATGAGCGGCCTTGAGCAACACCGCTACCCAGAGGACCCCCAGCCGTTGGAATACTGTTAAATCGGGGTGTCCCAATATCCAGCGTATCGATTGCCATGGTGTCCGCAGCGGCCTTAAACGGGATGAATCCGGACACAACGATTCCGATGCTCCGAGCGACAGACGCCCACCAGCAACACGACGCGCCTGACGGAAGGCAGAGGATAGTGATTTACGGGGAGTTGTGTTGACGATGGCTCTAGGGACGTACTTGACTGCAAACCCCAACTTAGCCGCCCGCCAGCACCACTCTCTGTCCCCTCCAGACAACAAGCTCTCATGAAATAAACCGATTTCTTCAATTTGATCCTTGGTTGCGAACAAATTGGCTGTCGCTGTAAAGCCACGATCTTCAATGTTTTTTCGCTGTGAGAAACCCACAAGGTACTGATAGCGTTCAACAGCCGTAGGTTCTTCCGAGAGCGCCAGCGCCACTTCACCCCCGACGATACAACGCCCCTCCTCAGACTCTAACGCTGCAACACCAGCACTGATCCAGTCCTTGTCTGGATTACAATCAGCATCCGTAAAGGCTAACACCTCGCCATGCGCAGCTGCTATACCGGCATTGCGCGCCGCGTAGGAACCCGGAGCCAAGCAAACTACAAGACGAGCAAAGTGGGAGAATGCTGGTCTAAGTTTGATACGTGGGTTTGAGGCGTTGTCAACAACAATCACCTCGTAGTGATCCCGCGGATAGGTCTGGACCGCAAGCGCGGCGAGACACGAATCAAGACCAGTTTGATCGTTGTAGACTGGAATAATTACGGAAACGTTATCATTGTCAACCATTGCGTAGCTATTTCAGATAATTCCATTTGTGAGAGGAAAACGTGTGAGGGGAAAACGCTTTCACGTAGTGTTTCTTGCGAGTGTTTTCCGTATTCCTAGTAACTCTTTCATTCCCGCAATCCAAGTCTGGTTAAACCACGTGCTCAGCGCCAGATAGACCACAGCACCTACAGCTAGTCCAAGCGCTAACCGCAAAAGGCCATGTTCGATACTCATGACGAAAGCCTGTGCGCAGCCAGAAGCAACCAGTCCAATGAACAGGGGCGGAGCCAATTGCCCGATATATTCCAAAAGGCTTGCACCGCACAAGGGACGGATTAGAAACCACCAAGCCGGGACAAAAATACCCACTTGAGTAATAAGCATAGCCCAGGCTAAGCCATTGATGCCGTTCAATAAGGCGCCGATTAGAAATACCGGCGGAAGAATTGTAGTAACGCCATATTCCACCAAAAAGCTAAATTGGCTCGACCTACTGCATAGAGCAGGCTTCCTGCTGGATTACCCGTAGAGCGGATCAGGCCGAGTACCGCGAAAATCTGGAGATACTCAGCCGATGCTTGCCATTGTTTGCCAAAAAGTAGGGCAACGATCTCTTCCGCAAAAAGTGCTAACGCTAAATAAAGGGGAAAATTAACCGATGCCGTCATACGCAAGGTCTGGAGGTAGATGAACTTAAGCTGGACAGTATCCTGCTGCACCCTAGCCATGACTGGGAACCCCACGCGGGTAATGATGGGATTGATGATGAACGCGATCCGCAAGCTTAAATCACGCGGTAGACTGTAAATCCCCAAAACTGTTGGTCCAAATAACAGGCCACCGATAAAAATGTCCGTCTGCATGCGCACAGTGTTTGCCAGACTTCGCCCATCGTATAACCGCCAAATTGCAGGAACGGCCGGCACTCGGCAACTCGCAGATGCCAGCCTGGTCGCCAACCCGGTGATAGCCACCACCAGGCAAGAACCGAAGCGCAGGCCGAGCTCGCCAGCATGCCTGCCACAATAGCCCAAACGCCGCCACCAACCAATGCAACCCCAACAGCGCAGATAAAACCTAAAAAGCTTGAGCTGATTTCCACCCCAGCCAAAGTCGAGAAGCGCAGATCTTTTTCAGCGAGCACCCGAAATTGATATCCAACAGCACCTAACGGAAATACAAGGCTGACAACAATCAAGATGGGTAAAAGGCGAGGTTCGTCATACAAATATGCCATCAAAGGCGCAATACCAACCACTCCCAGCATCAGTGACACTGCTGCAGCTAGGTTAAACCAGTAGAGACTGGACAGTTGCTCCGTTGTGATTTCCGAATGATGAATTACTGTCTTGCTAAGTCCGAGATCGCGAATAGTCCCGCGATGCTAACCAGCGAGACGACGATAGCCATGAGGCCGAAGTCATCGGGGACGAGAATGCGACTTAGAACCACTAACTGCAGAGAAATGTCGAATGGCCCCAATAACTGCGGAAACACTGGCCCATCGGACTGCGACTAATGGGCGTGAGCTAGTGGATTTGGGACCTTGGCATGAAAGTAAATTGCTCAAGGCTTATCTAGAATTTAAACGTTGCGCTCATAGTTGAAAAAACAATTTCGGCTATACTGGTATTTTGCTCAGTGATTTTCGAACGAAAGTATTTGCCCTATCTTTCTCAACAGCTACGCGATCATTGATCGTGGCTCGCAGAGAATCAGCACAGCTAATTAGTTTCATCATCCCGTCAGAAAAATCTCCATAAACTAGGCGCTCTAGAGGTTGTGATAAATCATCAAGCCCAAGTCTTCTCATTATGCCTTCTGACTTATGTTCATAGTTAAAAACGAGTGCTGGTGTGCCGACATTCATTGAGATAATGGCGCTATGTAGTCTTGTGGAGACAGTAAAGACGCACTTTGAAAAAATACTGCCTAGTTCAAGGTCGTTTAACTCATCCATCTCGACAAAAAATTTTTCTGGACGCTCGCAGTAAGCTTTTACTCGAAGTCCGACTATAGGTCATCTTTGTTATAACCCTCAATCCCCGTACACATTGGTAACGCAACAACCTGATAGCCACTCGCGATAAGCTTATCAATAGCTCTGGCAAAAGCAGCTTCATAAGTTTCCTGTGCGATTCCGAGTCGCATATCAAAAGGCGCTAGTTCACGCAGAGTTACTGCTACTGTTGGTTTCGACAAATCATACTTTCGACCTCGTACGAGTTGACGATCTGGCGCCAACGGGGTTACTAACCACGCCGTATACTACCCCTCGTTTTACCCGATGAAGTGGTATATGGCTCTTCCGCATTATATGTTCACTAATATCTTCGCGTAACCCTAGTAATGTTACGCGAGTAAAAGCCGACTTCGAGATTCTTCTGAATGACCTTTCGGCGAACGGTCCGACACTATGACCAAGAAGCAACAATGGCTTATTGGCTTTAATCGCACATAGGGCATGATCAAACTGTGCTGTGCCATACCAGGTCAACAAAAGCCGAACCGCCAACCTGTATTACCGCGTTATATTCACGCAAATGTTCTATATGTCTTAGAAATGTATCGGGAAGCACCAGAACTTTGCGAAAATTGAATACAAGATGTGAGCACTTAGAATGTTCGAGAGACACTTCGCATACATGCTATGCGCTATTTGTCCCATGTATGTTTCCTTTCGCACTCGTCGAAACACAAAAAGTGGGTCCTGTATAACCCTCTCGCCCGAGCAGAAAGGATGAACTAGTCGGATAGCGGCTCATCACTGTGAGCTGCGCCTCAGGATATTCATGCAATACACCTTCTATGAGACCGCGCAAAATAGCAGCATACCCAGCGATTTCCACAAGTATGATTTCCCACCAATAAAAGTTTCATGAATACTAAAATAGTTTTTTGTATGCAGCTTCTAGCGATCGGGATGCGTTATTCAGGCCAAAAGAGATGGTGTGGTGACGGGCGTGTAAGGATTGTTTGCCAAATGTTTCTACCCTACTTAGTGAAGAAGCTAAATGATCAGCTATCGCAACACTATCTTTCTCCTCGTGAGAAAACCCAGTTCGTCCACTTACTATGGCCTCCGTCGCACCTCCCCGCGCGGACGTAATGACTGGCAAGCCGCATGCTTGAGCTTCTAGAATCGATATTGGTAACCCCTCTGCGTCTCCGTTACTAGCAGTGATACTAGGAAGACGAAAAAACCCGTGCCTTATCCATCTGTTCCTTTACCTTATCACTCGGAAGAGCACCAAGAAAATCTATACGAGCGTTGACAGCACGAGCCTGTTCCTCAAGCTGGGCCCGCAACGGTCCATCGCCGACAACGACCAATTCCGCATCGGGGATCTTTTGCGCGACCCTGGCGAATGCCTCAATAAGATAAGTCACGCCCTTCTTTCCACTAACCGTCCTACAACAATACCCGGCGCGACCGTTGAGTGATCGGCAAACCACCGGGGCTGAATCGCTCGGTATCCACACCGATGTAGCAGATCGTGACCTTGTTCGGTGGAATGCCGTACTCAATGGCGCGCCGTCGGATGGCTTCGGACACTGCAATAAAATGCACCCTGGGTTGGCGCGCCAAAGCGAGCAGCTTGCGTGGGTAGCTGCGTCAACGTAAGCCGCCATGTCCGGCCTCCCACCATTCACGGTGGATGTTGATATCATAGCCGTGTAGTGTCACTAGCATTGGTAACCCCAGAGCGTGAACCAGCGGCCAGATATCAACCGCTACAGTTGCCCAAAATGAGCATGAAACAATTGGGCATTCTCGGCTGCCAGTCGGCATACTCGGCTCGCGACACTACTCCTAACCAGCGCCGTAACCGCCAGCGCAATTCCTCGATCAGGCTCGGCAGATAATTCAACAACAGGCGCACATCCAAGCCATCGAGCGACAATCCATCCGGTACTCGCCGATGGCCAACGAGAACACCCTGCCAACGTTGGTACGCCAGCACCTGCTCTTTAATAAAGGTTTCCAATAGACCAATAGATCAGGTACATAGACCAAGACCTTATGTTTCTTCATACTGTCTATAGGTGTTATTTCTCTGCCTCCTTAGTATTCGGGATAAGGTTCTTATTTTTCTCCTTTACAAATGAAGGTACATTAGGGTTTTTCATCCCGCTTATACCCAATATGCCACTACGAAACTCTCCCCGCGTAATCAAAACGGGAATAGCGGACAGAGTAAATTTATATATAAGCGCGCAATAATGACTCTGTCCATTTTATATGGGAACAGACTAGATGCTATTGAGCACAAATAAGTGGCGTCAGCTAGTATCAATTTTCGAGTAGCAATATAACGTAACCTATCCCCTGATAGCACTTATGGTTGCCACCAATCATCAGGTAACTTACGCCAGCCGCCAGATCAGCGATCTATCGATAAACAGCTCTCACCACTTAGTGAGGAAAGATTCTGTCCATAACTGATTCTGAACAGATGTGTTTAGAAATGTATACGGATTGAGGATGGGGAGGTCTTTAGGGCGAAACAGCAGTTGCATGCAGGTATTGACGTGAGACGAGATTTGACCATTTAGGAGGTTCGGGGATGGCTACCAGTCCAAAGCGCGTATTCCGCCCGATGCGGTAGCCACGTGATCTCGGCGCGGATGCCGCGCCGCTGCAGTCCTCTCTGCCAGCTGTTCGGTGTAGACATCCGCTCCAGTGCCAGCACGGATGGCGGGAAACCAGACGGCGGGTGCTTGATTATGTCGTTGTGCTCGCAATCTCACTCATTTCGACTTCAATAGTATCAGCACTAAAATCTTGCTCATGGGGCCAAACCACGCCGCCAAATGCCGGTCGTACTTGTTTGAAGTATTCTTGATCCTTCAATTCCTTAAATATTCCCTTTGTTTAAATAGCGTGAAACATCAAATTCACCAACCTTACCATTGGATAGTGTAATAAACAGTATGTAATTTTCTTTTGGCTCAACTGAAATTACCTTATTCATAATCTACCTCACTTGAGAGGATCGATTTTAAATAATTGTTGATCCTCTATTGCCAATTTCCAATCCGCCATCAAATCATCTTGGTGAATTTCAATCCATGTTTGCACTAGCTCTATTAAAACCGTACAGAGGCTGTATAGACCGCCTCGGCAAAGGCTTTGAAATCTTGCAGATGT
>CAVSWL010000034.1:0-61541 GCA_963731655.1 uncultured Gammaproteobacteria bacterium
GCCTTGGCCGACATCTTCGCCGAGCGCGGCGGCTTCGATCTGATCCTGGGAAACCCGCCCTGGATCAAGGTCGAATGGCATGACGGCGGTGTGCTGGGCGACACGGCAGCCCTTGTTCAACCTGCGCAACTACACCGCCAAGCGGCTCACCGAGCAGCGCCAGGCCGCCTTCGACAAATACCGGAACTGCGAGCCGACTGGTTCGACGAATATCAGGAGCAGGAAGGCGCGCAGAACTTTCTCAATGCGGCGCAGAACTACCCGTTGCTCGAGGGTGCAGAAGCCAACCTCTACAAGTGCTTTCTGCCCCAGAGCATGGATGCTCGGCAGTGATCAGGGAGTGAGCGGCTTCCTGCATCCGGAAGGGATCTACGACGATCCCAAGGGTGGACTATTTAGGGCGGAGGTGTATCCCACGATTAAGGAGCATTTCCAGTTTCAGAATGAATTGAATCTGTTTGCTGAAGTGGATCATGCGACGCATATTCAGCATCAATGTCTATGGCGCGCAAAACGACTTCGCCTTTGATCACATCGCCAATCTGTTATGTGCCGCCGACTATCGATGCCAGTTATACCCAGGATGGAAGCGGTCCTGTGCCCGGCATCAAGAATCGACGCAGGGCAAATGGAACACCAGCGGTCACGCCCGGCGCATCATCCGGGTCGACGAAACTGCCTTGCGCACCTGTTCGCGCAGCTCTACGACGAGCCGGGCACTCCGCCGCGCCAGGCGCGACTGCCCGCCTTGCACACCCGCCAACTGCTGTCGGTGCTGGAAAAATTCGCCGCCCAGCCGCGCCGGCTGGGGGACCTCAAGGGGGAGTATTTCTCAACGGAGATGTGGAACGAAACAAATGCGCAACAGGACGGCACCATCCGCCGCGAAACGCGCTTTCCCGAGCATGCCGGGGAGTGGATACTGTCCGGCCCGCATTTCTTCGTCGGCAATCCCTTTTACAAGACCCCGAGGGCCAATGCACCCAGAACAGCCACTACGACGTGCTCGACCTGGAAACACTGCCCGACGACTACCTGCCCCGCACCAACTACGTCCCGGCCTGCTCCGAGAGCGAGTACCGGGCGCGGACACCGCAGGTGCCATGGGTTGAGGACGGAGAGAGCAAGCGGAGGCGGGTGACGGAGTTTTATCGGCTTGTGAACAGAGAGATGTTGAGCCAATCGGGCGAGCGTACATTTATTGCCTCGATATTCCCGCCGACGTGGGCCACGTTCATACCTGCTTTGGAATCGTGACTAACATACAAAATGATTTGCTTGATTTATTTGCGTTTGCATTGTCCATTCCCGTGGATTTTAGGGTGAAAAGCACAGGGATGGGTCATGCAAATAAAAACGTCCTTGGCCAATTACCGATGATTTCGAAGGTGCTTGGATTTGTTCGTGATGGGCTTCATCTACGTGCTTTGGGTTTGAACTGTCTGACCATACATTATGCGGATCTCTGGAGAGTCTGTTGGCGTAATGAGTTTACTCACCAACGCTGGACCAAACCCGACCCCCGCCTCCCCAACCCATTCTTCGAAAACCTCACCCCCACATGGCAGCGCCACTGCGCGCTGCGCAGCGACTACGCCCGCCGCCAGGCCCTGGTGGAGATCGACGTGCTGGCGTCCATGGCCCTGGGATTGACCCTGGACGAGCTGATCACGATCTACCGGGTCCAGTTCCCGGTGATGCGCCAATACGAGGCCGACACCTGGTACGACGCGAACGGCCGCATCGTGTTCACCGCCAGCAAGGGGCTGGTCGGGGTCGGTCTATCCCGTAAGGCGGGCAAGCAGGACCGACCCTGCCGGTTGATCCATCCCGACGGGAAAGAAGAGCAACGTCCCCTCGGCTGGGAGGAGGTGCGCGATCTGCCTGCCGGTTTCCGAATCGTGCGCACCGTCCTCGATGACACCCTCCCCGGCGGTCCGCGAGACGAAACATCACCTATCTCGCCCCCTTCGACCGCTGCGACCGCGAGGCCGATTACCGAACCGCCTGGGCCGCTTTCGATGATCGAACCGAACATCATACAAGCAGGAAGTGAAACCTGAAAACACCACGCTTGATGCGCGGGGATCAGCGGCAAAAGGCTCCCACCTATCGGGCCGTTATGATCCAATCGGACATCGTAGTCTACATGGTGTAGACTACGTAACTTTCCAAGAATTTAGCTTTTGAGGTGGCTGGTGTACGCGACTAATGTTAGAAATCTCAAGAAAAACCCCTCACTAGCCCTACGCCAGGCGGAGGAGTCGCCGGTGTTGGTGCTTAAAGGCGACGAGCCCAATGCGCTGATCGTGCATTTGGATAAATCGGTGACCGATGGGGAGCAAACGATCAAACCGGTATTGGCGGCCACTCTGTTCAAGGACGGCACGCTCTCTCTGGGAGGAGCCACCCGGTTGAGCGGCATGACCATGCAGGTTTTTATCCAGTACCTTGCCGAACTAGGAATCGATGTGGTCCGTCCCGATGAAACCACCGACTCCGAATTAAGCGAACTGAGTCAATGGCTCGCGTCGTAATTGCCGATGCGGGCCCATTGATTGCGCTTGCCGGTATAGGGCGGTTGACTGTCCTAAGGCAGTTATTTTCTGAAGTCACGGTTATGCAGTCGGTAAAAAACGAATGTCTTGCCAAGGATGGGAGGGATGCCCGGCGGATAGCGGAATCCATCCAGGAAAGATGGTTGATCGTTCATACGTGGAAAAATTTATCAGCTCCACTTTCACCCAGTCTGGGTCGAGGCGAAAGCGACTCGATCCGTTTTGCCATGGAGTCGCCTGAAGATTCGCTGTTGATAATGGATGACCGGTTGGCGAGGCGCTATGCGTTGCGCAAGGGTTTGAAAATCATCGGGACGGTAAGGCTACTCGATCTGGCGGAACAAAAGAATCTGATCGAGAGCGCCGAACGCTGTATCCAAGATCTGGCGGAATTCGGTTATCGCATCCCGATGGATCTCTTGAAGAAGATCCGCTCTCAATAGCGATCGATCGGTATGCTCCCCAGCCTGCTAGCCAAAGAGATCATCCAGGGGCTGCAAGCCTATATCATTACCGGATTCGAGACCTCCACGCCTTGGTTTACCGGGGCCTTTAAACAACTGGTCGAGACGCCCGGACGGTTTTACAAGGGTCCCTATCTGTCGATCGGTCTGCCGTTCCAAGCGGGCGATTGCACCGGGATTTTTTCTCGACATTCAAGCTCGGCTTTCAGCCTTACCGCCACCAGCAGCAGGCCTGGCGGCGGCTGGTTTCCCATCGGGAGGCCAGATCGACCCTGATCGCCACCGGTACGGGTTCCGGCAAGACCGAGTGTTTTCTTTATCCCATGCTGGACCATTGCGCACGCCATGCGGGACCGGGGGTCAAAGCGATCGTGATCTATCCCATGAACGCCTTGGCTACCGATCAGGCCAAGCGTTTCGCCGCAACGATTCATGGATCGTCCGCACTCCGAGGCCGGGTGCGGGTAGGCTTATTTGTCGGCGGCCTAGAAGAGCAACCGGTCAAGTCGATGATGCCGCTTAGCGCCATTACCGACAAACAGGCGCTGCGGGACGATCCGCCGGATATCCTGCTCACCAATTATAAGATGCTCGACTTCCTGCTGCTCAGACCGCGGGATCAGAAGCTCTGGCGGTTCAATAACGCTGATGTGCTGCGCTATCTGGCGGTGGACGAACTGCATACTTTCGACGGCGCTCAAGGCACCGATCTGGCTTGTCTGATTCGCCGCCTGAAGGCGCGCCTTGTGCCGGAGGAGGCATCCCGCCTGATCTGCGTGGGCACCTCCGCGACGCTCGGCAGCGGCGATGAACGGCAAGCCTTACTGCGCTATGCCAGCCAGGTGTTCCAGAGCGCGTTCGATCGGGACAGTATCATCGGCGAAGCGCGTCAAAACGCGAGCGAGTTTCTCAATGCACCGATTGAATACCTGCTCACACCAGCCGAGAATCTGGCGGCAATTCTGCATCCCAACCTCCATGCGTCTCCCGGCGATTTTTTGCGGGCCCAATACCGGCTGTTCTTTCCCGGGCAAGGCGAGGCGAGACCGCAAGATCCGCGTTGGTGCATCGAGCTGGGAAAACGGCTCAAGCGTCATTTGCTGTTCAATAATCTGCTGCGCATTCTGGCGCGGCAACCCCGCGCACTGCGGGAGATCGCGGACGAACTGGCTAAGACGCTGCCGGCGGGCGAACTGCGAAGCTCAGCCCCGGAATTGTTGGACTCGCTGTGCGCTCTGACCGCCATTGCCCGTGGCGAGGACGGCAGGCCCCTGGTGAGTCTTCGCCTGCAGTTGTGGGTCAGGGAGTTGCGCCGCATGGTTTCACCCCTGCGAATCGATGCAAACGCGGCTGCCGATCGTTACCGCCTGGAATTCTCCGACGATCTGAAAACCGACGACACTTCCCTCTATCTACCCGTCGTGCAATGCAATCACTGCAATGCCACCGCTTGGTTGACCCGCCGGCCGAAAAGCAGTGCGCAGATCCAGACCGACTTGCGCGCCATCTACAATGACTTCTTTCGGCAAGATCCGCAGTCGCAGATCGTGCTGCCCTTGCTGGCCGACGAGGAACCCCCGGCGAGCGAAGGCCGGGTGCAGTGGCTTTGCACCCAATGCGGTCAACTGCAAGCGGAGGACTCCCAATGTTTGGCCTGCGGCGAGGAGCAACAACAGCGGGTGTTTCTGCCTAATCTGATCCGTCAGCGGCAAGTGAGAGGCGTGCCCCGGTTGGTGAGCGAGCGCAACTGTCCGGTCTGCGGGCAGCAGGACACGCTGCTGATCTTCGGCGCCCGCGCCGCCAGCCTGTCGAGCGTGGCGATCCATCACAGCTATGCGACGCCGTACAACGACGATAAAAAGCTGATCGCCTTTTCCGACAGTGTGCAGGATGCCGCGCACCGCGCCGGGTTTTTTGCCGCGCGCACTTGGCAGAACAATGTCCGCATGGCGATAGCCCAGGCGTTGCCGGCCCAAGCCATGGGCCTGGTGGCGTTCTGGAGCTATCTGCCGCGTTACTGGCTCGAAAAGCGCTTGAATGCGGGGGCGATGGACCGCGAGCGTTTCGTGGTGGAGTTCATTGCGCCGAACATGCAGTACTTCGAGGACTACCAGAAGCTCATCGCCCGTGGTGAGCTACCCGAGGGCAGTGATCTGGTTTCCCAGGTGAGCGATCGGCTGGTGTGGGAGGTCCTGGCGGAGTTCGGCTACCGCGCCTCGCTGGGTCGCTCCCTGGAACGGACGGGTGTCGCCGCGCTTGGCTTCGATCAGGGTCTCGTAACTAAAGCGGCGAAACAGCTGCTGATGCCATTACGGGAGCAGGAAGGGCTACATGGAATCAGCGAAACCGGCCTGCGCCGGTTTTTGTTTGGGTTGCTGTTACGTCTTAAACAGATCGGAGCGGTTTATCACCGTTTTCTGGATGGGTACCTTAAAAATGACGGGAAAAGTTTTATTTTGCACAAAACGCCATTTCTCCCCGACTTTTTGCGTCATGCCCCTACGCCGAGATTTCTGGTCAATGCCCCGAAACATTCTGGTTTCGACTGTTTGATCCCGGCTAAGGGGCGGAGTTGGTACCAGTGTTGGCTGGATAAGTGCCTGGGCGCGGAACAATTGCTGCTGCCCGAGCATGCGGATAAAGCCATTTATACACGGGTGCTAAGGTCGCTGGTGGATCTGGGGTTGTTGTTGAAATGGGAAACACGGGGCCAAACCGTGTGGGGGTTGAATCCCGATCAGCTATCGATCGGGGTCGATGTGCTGGTTTTCGAAACACCCGGCGCCCGGGATCGGTTATTCGTGCCCGCCGACCAGGAGCAATGGGTAACGGGGTTGCCTTCGCTCGCCCTCCATGATCCTGGCAATTATCAAGTAAAAAATACCAGAGCCTCTTGGCTCGCCCAGCTTTACCGAAAGGGTGAGATCCGGCGGGTGATCGCCGAGGAGCACACCGGTCTGTTGCAGCGGGAACGGCGTCAGGCGCTTGAACAGGCTTTCATGGACGGCTCCAAGCCATGGTCTCCAAATCTGCTTTCGGCCACGCCCACGTTGGAGATGGGTATTGATATCGGCGATCTCTCCTCCCTGTTACTCTGCTCCGTACCGCCGGCGCAGGCCAACTATTTGCAGCGCATCGGCCGGGCTGGACGCAGGGACGGCAATGCCTTGAGCCTTACCTTGGCGGCGGGCGCGCCCCACGATCTCTATTTCTATGCGGATCCCCTGCAGATGATCGCGGGCCGGATCGAACCGCCAGGCGTGTTCCTCAATGCCTCCGCGGTGATCTCGCGTCAACTGACCGCTTATTGCATGGATCGTTGGGTGGCGGCCGGTCTGCCGCAGGACGCCATTCCGCGCACGCTCAAGCCGGTATTGGACAGCGTGAAAGAGGGAGAGATCCATCACTTTCCCTACAATTTCCTGGCCTTCGTCAATGGCCAGGCAATCTCCTTGCTGGATGACTTCTTCGAATTGTTTCGCGGAGAGCTGAACGATTCCACCCGGGTTTATCTGCGGCGGTTTATTTTAGGACAAGGGGAAGGCGAAGGTCTGGAGACGCGACTGGTCAAGCGGCTTCATGAAATGGTGATCGAGCGCGATGGCTTCCGCAAGCAGATCGATCAGTTGAAGCGTCATCTTGAAAACTTGGCTAACCAGCCTAAGGATGAAGCGATCCTCGCCGAGATCGAGGAGGTGGAGCGAGAGCGTGGTGCCTTGCGGGCCATGTTGCGGCGACTCAACAGCCGTCAGGCGCTTAATTTTCTTACCGATGAGGGAGTGATTCCTAACTATGCCTTCCCGGAGGAAGGGGTAACCTTGCGCTCGGTCATCTATCGGCGCAAACAGACGGTTCAGGAAGGGGCGCGGCGATACGAAAACTTGGTCTATGAGTATGAACGGCCTGGCGCCGCCGCGATTAGCGAATTGGTGCCAAAGAGCCGCTTTTATGCCGGTGGCCGGCAGGTTGCCATCTCTCAGGTCGATATGGGCCTGTCTCAGCTGGAGAGCTGGCGTTTTTGCCCGAGTTGTTCCTTCGCGCGCCGGAATACCGGACAGCCGGAGGTGAGTGAATGTCCCCGTTGCGGCGATACGATGTGGGCCGACAGCGGCCAAGCCGCCACGATGCTGCGGCTTAAGCAGGTGATGGCCAATACCAGCGATCGGGAGAGCCGGATCGGGGATGACAGTGAGGACCGCGATGCCCGGTTTTACACTAAACAAATGCTGGTGGATATCCGTTCACAAGGAATTGGCCCTGCTTATCGCCTGAGGAGCGATGAACGCCCGTTCGGTTTTGAGTTCGTTCGTAGCGCCACCTTCCGCGAGATCAATTTTGGCGCATACGGAATGGGAGCAGAGAGCCTCGTCGCGGGTGAACAGCTCGTTCGCTCCGGTTTCTCGCTATGCAAACACTGCGGCACCGTGCAGGAAGGTGGGCGGGTTCCACAAACGCATCGCTACAATTGCCCCGCCGGTAAGCGGCAACCCGATGATGAAGAAAATCTAGTGAAGTGTCTTTACCTCTATCGGGAATTCTCCTCCGAGGCGATGCGGATACTGCTTCCGTCAATTACCGGGAAAGGGGACGATCGGTCACTCAACTCGTTTATCGCCGCGCTGCAGTTGGGGCTCAAGCTGAAATTCGGTGGCCAGGTGGACCACCTCCGGGTAATGAGTTATTCGGAACCGGTGACGGAGACTGATAGTCGGCGCCGTTATCTGATGATCTACGATTCGGTGCCGGGCGGAACGGGCTATTTGCAGGATCTGATGCAATCGCCCCAGGCTTTACTTGAGGTGTTCCGGTTGGCCCATACGCGCATGACCGGCTGTGGCTGCAATCAGGAACCGGGCAAGGATGGCTGTTATCGCTGTTTATACGCCTATCGAAACAGCTATGGCATGGAGACCACCTCGAGAACCGCCGCGGTCGAGTTGCTGGGCGGCATCCTGGATGCTGCGGAACATTTCGAGGTCATCGAAAGCATCGAGCAGATTCAGATCAATCCGGTGTTCGACAGCGAATTGGAAAAACTGTTTATCGGCGCTCTCGCCAAACCTCAAAATTCGGATATCCGCGTCAAAATCCAACAGCAGGTGGTCAACGGCAAGCCGGGTTATTTTCTGAATGTTGAAAAACGGTATTACACCCTCGAGCCGCAAGTCGTGTTGGGAGAGAAAGAGAGTGTGGCCTTCCCGTCCAGGCCGGATTTCCTGATCCGCTCGGTCAATGCCGGTGATGAGAAAACGTTTTTACCGATTGCCGTGTTTCTCGATGGCTTCAAGTTTCATAAACAGTGCGTGGCCGACGACAGCGCTAAAAGGTTGTCCTTAGTGCAGAGTGGTTGTTTCCGGGTCTGGTCGCTGACGTGGGATGACGTGCAACAGTTTTATGCCGGCAAACTCGTCAACAGCCGGAATCCCTTCGCGGAAAGCTTAAATCCGGACATGCAAACGGTGCAGAATGGACTGCTTCCGCGTTTGGGTATTCCCGGGTTGTTTAAGGCGGCTCTATTGCCTCCCATCGCCCAACTTCTGCACTATCTCGCGGAACCCAGTACCGAAAACTGGCGGGGGCTTGCCTTTGTACGGCTGCTGGGGTGGTTCGATCAGGCTGAGATGCGAGATGCAGCGTTTGTCGCTGAGGCGCAAAAACGCATGAGGATCAACGCTCCGGGTCGTCTGGTTGAGCGGATGGATACGTTGAAAGACGTGGCCTGTTGTCGTTTCGCCAAAAAAGATGATCCGTTGGAGATCGACTGCATCGTTCCGCTGCATGCGATCAGCGGGATCCAGCCTGAACTCGCACTGTGCAATCTGTGGCTCGACGACAGAGACTCCGACAGCGAGGCGTTCAAACCCGCGTGGCAGGCTTTTCTGAAAGCCTATAATCTCCTGCAGTTTCTTCCGTGGATGGGCTTTTGCTGTGCGCGGGGGATCGATTCAGGCGCTTATGAAGTCATTCCATTTAATACCCAGCGCGTAGGTTCCGCTAGTGAAACGACCCTGGAGCTCAACGAGCTGCTGGAGAATGCGTTGGATGAGATTCGTCCCGCTTTGGCGGAGTGGTTGAAGCGGGGTGGCGGGATTCCAGTTATGGGTTACGAATTGCAAGACGACGGGGGTGAGGTAATTGCCGAAGCGGAACTTGCCTGGCCTGAACACAAGCTAGCGGGTTTATTGAAAGAACAAGTGGATTCTTCCGCAGTTTTCCAATCTGCAGGTTGGCTGGTGTTCGATTTGGATGAGGATGGACACTGGGTGTCCGCTTACCCGCCCAAGGTTGAAGCTGGAAGTAGAGAATAATGAGCGTCAAAGTAGCAATCTCCAACGATATATTTCAATGTTTGGTACGGCTTCCGGCATCGGTGCAGCCCAAGGTCTCTAAATTTATTACCCAATTTCAGGCGGATCCCACTGGATCGGGAATCAATTACGAAAAGATCCAAAATGCCAGTGACGAAAAACTGCGTTCGGTGCGGATCGATCAGGCCTATCGGGGGATTGTGCTGAAACCTGAGCGCGGTGATATCTATATGCTGCTGTGGATCGACAAACACGATGACGCCTATGATTGGGCGAGACGCCACAAGATCAATGTCAACCCGGAGACTGGAACGCTACAGGTGTTTATCGCTGAGACGGCGGAATGGCCGAGTGTCGAAGCGGAGCAAACCGAGTTTGAGTTGAAACTGCCCGGCGCATTCGCTGAGTTGAAGGATAAACAATTACTGCGCCTCGGTGTGCCCGAGGAACAGATCCTTCTGGTGAGGAAACTTCACAACGAAGTGGAACTGGACGGAATTCAACACCGTCTACCGCAGGAAGCCTATGAAGCTTTGTATCTGTATCTGGCGGGTAGCCGCTACGACGAGATCATCAACGAAAGGGAATTGATAGCGGAAGACCAAATCGATGCCACAGATTACGACGCGGCATTGCAACGTTTGAGCACGCGCAGTCATTTCGTGGTGGTGGATGATGAACTCGAACTGCAAAAGATGCTCAATGCGCCTTTGGATCAGTGGCGCGTGTTTCTGCATCCCATGCAGAGAAAATTGGCGGAAGGCCATAAGAACGGTGCTGTTCGTGTGCTCGGTGGCGCCGGAACGGGTAAGACAGTCGTCGCCATGCATCGAGCCAAGTGGTTGGCAGAAAATCTCCCCGGAGAGCGGAAAATCCTATTCACCACCTTTACCCGCAATCTGGCACTGGATATCAAGGAAAACTTGAACACCATCTGTTCAGCGGAATTGATGGAGCGCATCGAGGTCGTGAATCTAGACAGTTGGGTAAGCCGGTTTCTGCGAAAAAGAAACTATGAATATCAGATTGTTTACGGCAACGATAATGAATACTGGAAACAAGCTTTGGATTTGGCGCCAGATGATCTCCCTCTACCGGAAGCCTTCTATCGCGAGGAGTGGGAGAGGGTTATCCAGCCCCAAAGTATCGAAACTGTGGAACACTATAAGCGTGCGTCTCGATTGGGTCGGGGCACGCGGCTTAACCGTGCAGAGCGTGTGAAAATTTGGGCGGTCTTTTCCGAGTATCGCAATTTACTTTCAGCCAATAGGAAAAAAGAGGTGGACGATGCCTATCGCGATGCGGCCGCCTTAATTGAAAGGGATTCGTCAGGCTTGCCCTACGCCGCGGTCATCGTTGACGAATCCCAGGATATGGGAACTCAAGCCTTTCGCCTTATACGCTGTATTGTACCGGAAGGGGAGAACGATATTTTTGTCGTGGGAGATGGGCATCAACGGATTTATGGCCGAAACAAAGTGGTGTTGAGCCAATGTGGAATCAATGTGCGCGGCCGGTCAAGAAAACTGCGGGTAAACTATAGAACTACGGATGAAATCCGCCGCTGGGCGGTCAACCTGCTGGAAGCGCATCTCATCGATGACTTGGATGGGGGCAGCGATGAGAGTCGTGCTTATAAGTCATTGACGCATGGCGAAAGTCCTCGAGTAGAACAATTCAACACCGAGCAACAACAGACGGAATTTGTCAGAAAACTTCTCCAGGGATATCAACAGGAAGGCAGAAAGATGGAGGAAATCTGCATCGTTGCCAGAACAAAAAGAGAATTGGAAAAGTTAATTCCGGAACTAAATCGGGTTGGTATAAACAGTTTCCGCCTCAGTTCGGATACTTCCGATAGGCTTAACGAGGGGTCCATTCGTATGGGGACCATGCACCGTGTTAAGGGACTCGAGTTCGATGAGGTCGTCATTATTAGTGTCAATAAAGGAATAATACCTTTAGATCTTGCCGTTCAGACAACGGGGGACAAAGTAGAGCGGAGACGAGCAGATTTAGAGGAACGAGCGTTGTTATATGTGGCCATTACCCGTGCTAAGAAACATGCGATATTGTGTGCTTATGGGGAACCAAGTGAGTACTTACAAGCCACGGTGAGCGAGCCGACTCCTTAAGCTGAACTTTTCCTCTTGAGGAAAGTTTATCGTAGGGCTGGAGACGGCAGTCAAACTCTTTGCTGTCCTATACGTCAGCACTAAGATTTTCGGCCCTGAGGGTGAACTACAAAGTAGTTTCTCGGCATCCTGACTCAGCCACAATCCGTCGGCTGGCCTTTCTGGAATCTGTCCTCCGGTTGACCCGCTATCGGGATGACGACTGTTACCTCGGTTCCTTGGTTGACAGTGCTGGTGATCTCCAATCGTCCGCCATGCGCCTGGGCAATGACCCGGCAGAGGTATAGGCCGAGGCCATAACCTCCCGTATTCCGCTGGCGCGCCTTGTCCACCCGGTAAAAAGGCTCGGTGAGGTGGGGCAGGTGCTCCGCTGCGATGCCGACGCCATGATCCCTTACTGAAAACGTCCAGCCGGTTGCGTCAATCCGACTGCTGATTACCGGAGGCGCGGCTCCCGAAGGGGTATAACGCCGAGCGTTTTCCAGTAGATTCCGGAGCATCAACCGTATGCGGACCAGGTCGAGGCTGAGATAGGCATCGTCCTCCAAGTCACGCAGTTCAAAAACATCCTTTGGAAAATTGTTTTCGATTACCTCTTTGATGAGCGCTCCCGGGGAGACGGCGCTGAGGTCCAATTTTGCGTGGCGGTTGCCCAGACGCTCCGTTTCCAGCAATTCGGTCAACTGAGTCTCGATTTCTCTGAGGTCATTGATGATGCGTTGCCGTAGTGGATCGTCGGGCAGCAATTCGGCGGTCACCCGAGCACGGGTAAGCGGTGAACGCAGCTCGTGGCTGACGGCGAGTAGCAGTTGCCGTTTGGCTTCCAGCATCTGTTGGATATCATCCGCCATCGCATTGATACTCAGCGCCAGCTCACCGAGCTCATCTCTCCGATTGATATGGATCCGGTGGTCCAATTGTCCGGCGCCAAAGCGTTTAATCCCGTCGCGTAACGTGTCGAGCGGACGAAAAAGCCGCTTCACAAGATGATAGGCTAAGGCGATGAGTCCGATGGACAACGCGATACTGAATAACATGGCGAGTGGCAATCGGTGACCCTGCTCGTATTGGTGCGGGACCAGGAGCAAAGTGTGATCCCCGTGGATTAATCTAATTGCCAGCCGGTGTTGACCGTGGCCTATTTCAATCACTTGTCCGTTCGCAAGCCGGTGGCGATGAAAATCGAAATCGGAGAGATCGGGAGGCTTCCCTGCGGTGGACCAGGAATCGCCGGGCGCCTGAGCATAGATATCCAGAGATAAGCGTTGCGCTAGTTCTTTGGCGGATTCGAGGTTGGGTGGGTCGCCGATCTCGGTTCTCAGATGGCCGATATATTCCAATAAATGGGGTTCGAAAAAAGTACGGAATTCATCCCGAATACCGTAATGAAAGCCGGTGCGTATGATCACCGCGATCAATACCGCGGTGAGAGTGAAAAGTACGATCAACCGTCCCGAGAGCGAGTGCCGGCGTCTCATTGTGACGGTGGCGCAATCAAGCTGTAGCCCGTGCCCCAGACTGTTTTGATATAGTCTAAAGGCTGGAGTTTCTGGCGCACGCGGCTTACGAGTATATCGACGGAACGGCTATAGAGTTCGGTCTCCGTCCCTTTCAGACTGCTGAGAATTTGATCGCGCGAGAACGCCTTACCGGGAGCGCGGGCGAGCAGTTCGAGTAGGCGGTATTCCATGGTGGTGAGGCTCAAGGCTTTGCCGTAAACCGTTGCGCTTTGTTGCTCCAGATTAAGAACTAACTCGCCAATCTCTATTTGTTTGCCATAACCGCCGTTGTGCGTGACACGTTTGAGAATATTCTGAATGCGAGCGACCAGCTCCCGGGGTTCAAAAGGTTTCGCCAGATAATCATCCGCTCCAAGTTCCAAGCCAACCACACGGTCCATCACTTCGCCTCGTGCGGTTAGCATGATGATGGGCAAATCGCTGGATTTACGGATACTGCGGCAGACTTCGAACCCATCCATGCCGGGCAGCATGATGTCCAGGATTAATAAATCGGGGGGATCGAGACGAATGCGTTCCAATCCTTTAGCTGGGTGATGAATGGCTTCCAGGTCTGAGATCATAACGTGATAAATAATCCCGCAGGGGCTCGGCCAAGGCTTGGTCGTCATCGATCAACAGGATTCGAGGCATATGCAGTCCAAGGGAACTGGAGAGGGGAATTGAGTAGTATCGTGGCGGCGCCGGATGCCCCACTTTCCACTCTAGGGAAGTGGGGCGTTCAATCGGCGAAGCACCCAGTTGTTAGTGTTGAAATGCTGGATGAGGACCAGTGCAGCACCGGTTGCCGGGGTGTTGCTGATGCTCGGTGATCATCGCTTGCAATTGCTTGCGCTGTTCGTCATTCAGGCTGTCGCTGAAATTCGCGAAGCTGTCGATCAGTTCCGGTCCGGCGGCTGCGATTTTCTGTTGTTTCTCATCCCAGAGCTGATAGGCCCGTTTTCTGTCGAGCTGGGGTGTGTTGAGCAATTGCAAGGCTTGTTCAATGTGTTGTGACTTACCGTTGTGGAGCTGATCCCTCATTTCCACGAGCTTGCCACGAAACAGATTGAGTTGCTGTTGCTGTTGATCGTCCAGATTGAGTTGCTTGGTGACTCGTTCGGTTAACCAGTTCACTCTGCCTTCCGGTCCATGGCAGTAGCCCTTGTGACGGGCATAGGCGATGCTGCAGATCGCTAGGATCCCTAAAACAAGAAGTACGATGATTGCCGTTTTAACCATGATGTGTTCTCCAATGATGTGATTAAAATCGGACAGTGTCTGTCCTTAATTCTCATTCTGGCCGCTTCCTGGAAAAAGATCTTCTCTAGTTTGTAACGAGGTGTAACAAGATGTAACGGGACGAACCAAGGGCTCCAAAGGCCTCGCCGGTGAGAGCTCTGATCGACATGAGATTGGCGAGAAGAATAGTCTTCAATTCCTAAGATACTTGCATAGTGGTGGTAGGCATACCCTCGGCGTTATTGAGTTAAGCACCCATGTTTTTCTGTTCTACGCTGTGTTCGTCCCCAATATTGGGTGTCCCGGTGATCTGCTCAAAACAGATCGCGTAGTTTAAGCTTTACCCTGGGACGAATCGATTGGGCTGATCACACTAGATGAATGTCGGCCCGCTCAGCGCCCGGAGCTTGGAGCTGGTGCGATCAGGTTTAGGATCAAAGGGGCTAAGAACAGGAATTTTCTCCCGATATGGACAAGCCGAGATCCCTTAACAGACCGTCGGCAACGCTGTAGATCCAGCCATGAATAGTCACCTTTTGATGCCTAGCCCAAGCGTCCTGAATGATCGTGGTATTGCTCACATTAAGCACCTGTTGCCGTACATTCAATTCGCAGAGCAGGTTTAATCGTTCGGATTCATCCGCTTTGCTATCCAGCTCTTGTTTGTGTTGCAGATAGATATCGCGTACATGGCGCAGCCAATTGTCGATCAACCCATGTGGGCGGTATTCCACTGCGGCTCTTACCCCTCCGCAACCGTAATGACCGCAAACAATGACATGTTTAATATGGAGTACATCGATTGCAAATTGCAGTACCGACAGGCAATTCATATCGGAATGTACCACTAGATTTGCGACATTTCGATGAACAAAAATATCACCCGGTAGCAGATCGACAATCTGATTGGCTGGAACGCGGCTATCGGAACAACCGATCCATAAGTAATCTGGCGCTTGTTGATGCGCGAGTTTGGCGAAGAAATCGGGTTCGGCATCGGTTAGCCTCGTCGCCCATTTTCGATTGTTTTCAAATAAATGTGGTAATGTTTTCATTGGCTTAGACGTGGAAAGAAGAAACTGAGTGTGTATAGTCTGCAGATCAACGATTCTAATCTATTCAAAGCCATGGTATCCATACCAATAGTCCGCGTTCGTTGACAACCATTCGATCTTTAGCTAGTTTGCTGAATTCATAAAACCAAAACCATGTTTGACCTACGGATCGCTAGCTTCACGCCAATTCTGAATTACCCTAGGAAGTTGCTTGGAACGACCTCTGGTTGTTTTAGGTGTTGAGCGCCAACCTTCCGCTCAGAACTGGCTCAAAACCCATTACGTCGCCGAGGAACTCGTGGCAACGCGATAGCGCGGTCGCGCGTCGTGCGGTCCATCCGGTGCTCAAGGGGTTACTCTAGAGGGAAACAAATGTTATTCAGTGTCGCGTCCTATATCGTTTGTATCGTTTTGTTGGTTGGCTGGGCACCGTTGCAGGCGGCCTGTAGCGATCCACCTGCGCAGCGCGTAATTTGGCTGAATTGCGATTTTCAAGGCCGGGACTTGCGAAAAGTAGATCTTCGCGGCGCCGTATTGACCCGCAGTAATTTGGCGCGGGCGGATTTGCGTGATGCTAAACTCAGCCATGTGGATTTCAGCTTTGCAAACCTTTCCCTTGCGCGCTTAGAGAAAGCCCGGTTAGATGCCGCGATTCTAGTCGGTGCGAATCTCACTAAGGCTAATATGGAAGGTGCTTTGCTTGATGGAGCCAAGTTAGGCCGGGCTAATTTGACTGAGGCCGTGTTAACCAAAGCCAGATTACGGGGTGTGTCGTTATATCAAGCGGATTTGACGTCGGCGGTCCTGCGTGAGACGCAATTACAGGGGGCGAATCTGAGCCAAGCCATTTTGAATGATGCGGTTCTCAGTGCGAGCGATCTAAGCTCGGCAATTCTAGAGCAAGCAACCCTAGAAGATGCTCAGCTTAAGGGCGCGAACTTATCGAAGACCAATCTAGAAAACGCCAGTCTATTATTCGCGGATCTGACCAATGCAGACCTAACGGACGCTTATTTGGTTGGTGCGCAAATTTCTGACGCGATCTGGGAAGGCGCGCGCTTAGACAACGCGTTGTGGACCGATCGCCGGCGCTGCAATCCGGGCTCTGTGGGAGCGTGTAATTAAGAGCTTTCCCCACCAAAAAATAGAGGCGGGTATGGCCCAATGGAGGCTACCGATTCCCGCTGAGGCTAAGACCCTACTCAAACGCCAATCTGATATAGCAGCGTTGGAAGCGTTCTCGGTCTACGGATCGAGTCGCGGTGAAGGGGGCAATCCGATGAGGCAAAGAAACTCGGAGAGAACCATGGCGGTGGCTCCCCAGACTTTGCTGTCGTCTACTAGGAAATAGGGTATACGGTAGGACACTCCTTCTTGGATCCACGTTTCAACCTGAACACGTTTCGCATCCGTTAGAGTCGACAAAGAAACTTCCAAAATCCGCTCGACCTCGCCGTCATGGGGGTGGAGTTCTGGTCGTTCGGTTGATACCGCTACCACGGGGTGCAATATGAAGCCGCTCACCGGAATATGGAGTGGGCTCAATAGGCCCAGAATATGGACTCCTTCCGAATCTATACCCACTTCTTCCCGCGTTTCACGTAATGCGGCTTCAACGAGGGATTCGTCAGAGTGCACACTACCTCCCGGCAGGCTGACTTGGCCTTGGTGGGTTGGAAGTTGCTGTGTTCTGAGTGTCAGTAGAATATGAGGTTCATTATCCTTCGGATAAAGTAACAGCAGCGCGGCCGCATTGCGACAGTCTTTTGGCAGAGCGTCCGGTTTCCAGCCGGTGCGTGGACGGGGGGCCATTCGCACGTGTCCAGCCACCCTGGGAAGTGGGCCGGCAAGTGCTTGTGGCAACCAGTCACTGAGCTCGGGAAGGCGCCAACTGTCCCGTGATTCTCGAGTGGACATCAGTTGCACTCTACGCATAATTCATACTTGCTGAGTAATTCATCTCTCTTGTGATTCCAACTTGCTCGTGGTTAGACTAAACCGAAGAAAGCCAAGACCATAGCAGCCAAGATTCCGGCCGCCAGTACCAAGCTGATGCACCCTAGCACTGCGCTGATGGCCACTAGCAAGCCATCCCGTTCCGCCAGTCCCAAGGCGAGCAATCCCATCGCTGCTGCGGGCAGCCAGTTACCGAAGGGTATGGGTAGCGCGATTGCCAGAGACAGCAATATGGCCATCACGCCCAGCAGACGTTCCGCTAAAGGCTGGGTGATCCAAAACCATCGCGGTTTCAACCAGCGTTCTACACGTTCAACATAAGGCAGTGTGTGTCGAAGTACACGATCGAATCCCGCCCGTGGCAAGCCTCTGCGCAGCAAGATCCCCGGCAACCAAGGCCGCTGCAATCCCAGAGTTAGCTGAATGGATAACAGCATCATCAATATCCCACTTACCAGGCTGACACCGGGGATGCCCGGGGGGGGAATCGGGATGAGATTGGGCAAGGTTAGCGCCAAGAGGATCAATCCATAGGTTCGATCCTGCAGCTGTTCCAATAGCTCGCCCACGGTTACACGTTGACCGTCGAGATTGACAGCGGCGAGGATTAACGCGGCAGATGTCCGTAAGGGCAGCGGCGGCATGGAGGGCAGTAAAATTTCAGAGGTATTCGGCATGTGATTTTTACGGTCGAGGGCAGCGTCAATTCAAGCCGTCACGAGGAGTAGCCTGTCAGGCTACTCCTTCTCCATCAATATCTCTTGATGGAGTGTTAGACATTGTCCAGCTTAGCTGTCGAGTGGCGCTACGGGCTCAAGATGCCAGATATCGTCATTGTATTCTTGCATGGTCCGATCAGTGGAAAATTTGCCACTGCAGGCGGTATTAATGATGCTCATACGGGTCCAGAGTTGCTTGTCCCTAAAAGCTTCGGCGGCGCGCTTCTGGGCTTCGATGAAGCTACGGAAATCAGCCGCCGTCAACCAAGGGTCGTTGGAATCGCGGATAGCGCGGGATATGGCATCGAAAATACCCGGTTCGGACTCGCTGAAATGGCCGCCCTCAATCATGCTGAGGACTCGTTTTAGATCCTCGTCGGATTCAATTATCTGATTGGGGTCATAGTCCTCGCGCCGGGCTTCGACTTCATCGGCCTTGAGTCCAAAGAGATAAAAATTTTCCTTGCCCACCTCCTCGAGGATTTCAATGTTGGCGCCATCTAGCGTGCCGATGGTCACCGCGCCGTTCATCATGAATTTCATGTTCCCGGTGCCCGAAGCTTCCTTTCCGGCGGTTGAGATCTGCTCCGAAAGATCCGTTCCCGGAGCGATGACCTCCATGGCCGAGACTCGGTAGTCGGGGAAAAACACCACTTTTAACCGATCGCCGACTTGCGGATCAGCGTTAATGACTTTGGACACGTTGCCAATGAATTTGATGATGCGTTTGGCCATCCAGTAGCCCGGGGCGGCTTTGCCACCGATTATGACACAACGAGGAACCCAGTCCTCGGTAAGGCCTCGTTTGATGCGGTCATAGAGATGGATTACATGCAAGACATTCAATAATTGGCGTTTGTATTCGTGAATGCGCTTCACCTGCACATCGAACATCGCCTCGGGATCCAGGCGTACTCCGGTATCCTTCTCCACCATGGCCGCAAGCCGTTTTTTATTGGCATATTTGACCTCCCGCCATTTTTCTTGAAAGCTTGGATCATCTGCATAGGGCTTTAATTCCTGGAGCCGGTCAAGATTCGTGACCCAATCCTCGCCTATGGTCGCATTGATGAGCTGGCTTAACTCGGGGTTGCTCCAGGCCATCCAGCGCCGCGGCGTTACGCCATTTGTTTTGTTATTGAATTTATTCGGCCATAACTCATAAAAATCGTGGAATAATCCTTCTTGTAGCAGTTGTGAATGAAGCGCGGCCACACCGTTGACGGAAAAGCTGCCCACGATGGCGAGATAGGCCATACGCACCTGTTTGTTTTCCCCTTCCTCGATGATCGACATTCGCTGTAGCCGCTGGACATCCCCCGGCCAGCGCTTCGCAACCTCCTTCAAAAAGCGAACGTTGATTTCATAGATGATTTCCAGTAAGCGAGGCAGCAGCCGTTGAAACAAGCGTACAGACCATTTCTCCAAGGCTTCCGGCAAGAGGGTATGGTTGGTGTAGGCCAAGCACTGGGTTGTGATGTTCCAAGCGCTGTCCCAGTCCATATGTTGCTCGTCGATCAACAATCGCATCAATTCCGCTACGGCAACGCTGGGGTGGGTATCATTGAGCTGGAACACGCATTTTTCGGCAAATTGACTGAAATCATCACCATGAGAGCTCCGCCAGCGTCGGAACACGTCCTGCAATCCGGCAGAAGCGAGGAAATATTGCTGCCGTAATCGGAGTTCCTTTCCTAACTCCGTGATATCGTTGGGGTAGAGGACCATACTGATATTATCGGCCGCATTTTTTTCCCGCACCGATCCTGCATAGTCTCCTTCGTTAAACTGGCCGAGGTCGAAAACATCGGTGGCCGACGCTTTCCATAGACGTAAAGTATTCACGGTGCCGTTGTGGTAGCCGGGAATCGGAGTATCGTACGGCACGGCGAGAACGTCGTTGGTGTCGACCCATTTCACCCGTGTTGTTCCATCGGGCATCTGCTCGTATTCGGTCCGGCCCCCGAATTTGATGCGTTGCCTAAATTCCGCCCGTTCGAGTTCCCAGGGATTGCCGTGCATCAGCCAATGGTCTGGCGCTTCCACTTGTGCACCGTTTTCGATGATTTGGCGAAAAATACCGTATTCATAACGGATGCCGTAACCCATGATGGGATATTGAAGCGTGGCACAGCTATCCAGGAAGCAGGCGGCTAAGCGTCCCAGGCCTCCGTTGCCGAGGCCGGCGTCGAATTCCACATCCACGATATCTTCCATACTCAATCCCAGGTCGTGCAATGCCTTAGAGGTAGAATCAACAACCCCAAGGTTAAGCATGGTATTACCCAGGGCCCGCCCCATCAGGTATTCTAGCGAAAGGTAATAAGCGCGCTTACAGTCGTGTTCTCTATAGGAGTAATGCGTATTCCGCCAGCGTTCCATTAGGCGGTCGCGCAGAGTTATGACGAGCGCCTCATAGAGGTGATAGGGACTCTTGGAATGGATGTCACAACCCAGAGTGTAGTTAAAGTGACGCCGCACATCCTCCCGAAGGGTGTCCGCGTCCATTTGCAGCGTGGGCAGATCGGTTAACAGATCCCCTGGTAGATTGTCACGCTTTAGTTTCTCAGCCATATTGTTTCTCTTCTATTGTGGGATTCGTCGGCACAAAGGCATGCTGACCACATTGCACTCGGTGGCCGGCCTTTACGAAACATTTATTTTTTTAGTACCCGCGTAGAACAACCTGGATACTATTCCGGCATTCGAACGTACCGGTAATCATCATTTTGTAATCGTTGCGTACAGGCCGGAACAAGCTTGGGTTGAAAGGAATCTATGGCCTGGAACATCTGTCATCCAGAGAAAAACCCACCTTCATTTTTACCGCTCGCACGTATTCACCGCTTGCACGCAACCCTCGCGTGTTTTATACCGCAGCGTGGTTTGATTGTTTAAAACCAACGTAAATTGTGCAGGGAGTCTCCTGTCATAGCAAGTACGTTTTTTACTACCGTTTTTTTACTCCTCGCTCAAAGTTCTATCAATAACTATTGAGTAATAAGCGTTATCGCGTTTAGAAAACCCAGATGTTCGATGGAACACAGACCTGGAAGGGCCCAGTTTCGCTCAAGCATTCCTCAGAATAATACCTATGAAATTCTTTTCAGCGTGTACCTTCGAGTATCGCCAGGCTGAATGCGTCGATCCTTTAGCGCTGACCGAAATCGTAACTCAGCGTGACGGCGGTGGTAGCGTCTGTCCCTTTGGTGCCGGAAGGTGTCTGGGTGTTGTGGGTTATGGTTAAGGATAGTTTTAGACCGAAACGCTCGTAGACACGGGTCCTTAACGCGGTTACCGAATTGAACTCCGTGTTGTTGGTCCCCGCGAGGGCAATAAAATCCTCGGTGATTTCCGAGTCATTAAAGACATTTTGTTTATAGCTTAGGAAAGCGCGCACGACCGCGTCGTATTCTTCTGTATCATCTGTACGTCTGGTTTGTCGCAATCCAGGGCCGAGTTCGATATCCAGTGCGCGCTTTGATGAATTCCAGATGTAGTGGCCCAAGCCGAAGGTTTCGGCAAATCGATAGTCAAACCCCGCGAATTGGTCGCGTTCGCCGCGTAGCGAACCAAAGATATAGTTATCGTGAGCTAGCTGATATTTAGCCTTGTAATCCGCTAAAAAGCGTTCCGCCGTCGTATCTTCCGTATTCGACGCTAAAAACGTTTCGAATAAAAATTGATTGGTCCATCGAGCGAGATCCAGCTCAGCTTTCACGCTGCCGTGCGCGTTTTGGGTTTCGCTGTTGCCCGCACTTAGGATGGCGCCGAGCTCAATGGATCCTGTCCAGACAGGCGCTTCCGGTTCATCTGCCTTCGCGTGTTGGGGAATGGCAAGGTAAGCACTGGCCGCTAGGATCATTGCGCAGAGGGTGCTGCTGTGCAAACGTTTCATTTCGAGTGTATTGTTGATGCTTTGCGGAGAGTTTTACGGGATTGCGATTATAGGGTTTTGCATAAAAACCGCGTGGCCTGGCTCCATAAGCGGGACTCTGGCACGGATAACTGGAAGAAATACCGGTTTCGGCTACGTCCGGCATGGCTCCGTAGCCGATAGGCTTGACTCGTTTGATTTGGCCCTTTTAACCTAGGTTTGCGGTTTTCTCTATAATCATTCCGCTAACTGGTCTCCGGACTGCTAATCAACCGATCGCACTATTGCTATTGTGCCGGCTCCACGTAATGAGCTCTTTGCAGACATTGCAAGCCGCAGCGTAAGGCTTGCATCTTCAGTCTAAAGGCAGGGTCAGTGGGGTTTCCCGATAACCGCACTCAGGTGGTTTGTTCCCACGGTGCCCTCGTTCATAATGCATCACCTGATCTAACCACCCAACAAGCGATAAAATTCCCGATGCACCCCGCTCTTGTGTCGCAGTGTTTCGCATCAAATAAACGACCTCGCTGCAAGTGGTAGGGCAGTTATTCAGGGGCAAGTACGCACACTCCATTCTCCTGCTCCTTTTAATGTGTGATAATTTAGGCTTTAGCCATGCTGCCACTTGGTCACGAGGGGTTAACTCTGTGGATGAAAACCAAAAAAAGGCGCTCGCTGCCGCGCTGGGCCAGATTGAACGACAATACGGTAAAGGCGCGGTGATGCGTATGGGTGATACCAGCGCGGCACGCGATGTGGAGGTGATTTCCACGGGCTCGCTAGGCCTGGATATCGCGTTGGGCGTCGGTGGTTTGCCCAAGGGTCGCGTCGTCGAGGTCTATGGGCCGGAATCGTCGGGTAAAACAACGCTGACGTTACACGTCATCGCGGAGTCGCAAAAACGTGGAGGGACCGCCGCATTTATCGATGCCGAACATGCGTTGGATGCAAGTTATGCCGAAAAACTGGGCGTCAATTTGGACGATCTATTGGTGTCGCAACCTGACACCGGGGAACAGGCTTTGGAAATCACGGATATGCTCGTGCGATCGGGGGCCGTGGATGTGGTGGTGGTCGATTCTGTTGCCGCATTGACCCCAAGGGCGGAGATTGAAGGAGATATGGGCGATTCCCACGTGGGTCTGCACGCCCGCCTCATGTCGCAGGCGTTGCGCAAGCTGACGGGCAATATCAACCGCTCCAATACCATGGTGATTTTCATCAACCAGATTCGAATGAAAATCGGGATGCTGTTCGGCAATCCCGAGACGACCACGGGTGGTAACGCGCTTAAATTCTATGCTTCGGTGCGCCTGGAGATCCGTCGGATCGGCGCCATTAAAAAGGGCGATGAAGTGATCGGCAATGAAACGCGTGTCAAAGTGGTTAAAAACAAGATGGCCCCACCGTTCAAGAACGCCGAATTCGATATCCTCTATAGCGAGGGAATTTCACGGGAAGGTGAATTGATCGAGCTAGGCGTCGAGCATGGATTGTTGAATAAGTCAGGGGCTTGGTATAGCTACCAGAATGACCGAATCGGGCAAGGCAAGGACAACGTGCGGGGTTTTCTCAGGGAAAACCCGGAGCTTGCCACGGCAATCGAAGCCGCTTTGCGGGAAAAACTCTTGGCCCGGCATCAGCCCAGCGAGGTTACCGAGGAACCACCAGAAATTTAGAATGATGGTTTGGTCGCGAAGCTGCGTTTGGGATTCATAAGGCCGGTGTGATGAACGGGAGAGCGATGGCACGTCCTCAAACCCGACATGAATGATGCTAAAAGAAATTGTCGTGCCACGGCCTTGGGTCTGTTGAGCCGGCGGGAGCATTCCCGGGTAGAATTACTTCGTAAGTTGGTTTCGAAGGGGTTTGGTAAAGCTGAAATTGAGCCTTTGCTGGATGAGCTGGAAGCAGAGCGGCTATTGAGCGATGAGCGCTTTGTGGAAAGCTATGTCCATTCCCGTAAACAGCGGGGGTTCGGCCCTCTGCGGGTGAAACTGGAGCTGCGAGAACGGGGTGTGGCCAACGAAACCATGGTTAAGTGGCTGGATGAGGAAGCCGCGGAGTGGCTGGTCTTGGCCAGGGAGCAGCACCAAAAAAAGTTCGGCGGCCAGCCTGCCAAAGACCTTAAAGCACGTGCCCAGCAAGTCCGTTTTTTGATGAACCGCGGCTTTAGCCATGAGATGATAGCCAAGATTTTGAGATGAATCAGCTCATACAAGGTTGTGTAGAGGATTTCGCGATAAAGACATGATCAGCACCCACGAACTGCGTAATGCCTTTTTAGATTATTTTAGGGAAAAGGGTCATGAGATTGTTGCATCCAGTTCCTTGGTGCCCCTGAACGACCCGACGCTGCTCTTTACCAATGCGGGTATGGTGCAGTTTAAGGATCTGTATTTGGGGCGGGAAACCCGTGCCTACACCCGTGCGGCGAGCAGTCAACGTTGTGTGCGTGCCGGTGGCAAGCATAACGATCTGGAGAATGTGGGTTACACCGCCCGGCATCACACCTTCTTCGAAATGCTGGGTAATTTCAGTTTCGGCGATTATTTTAAGCGGGAAGCGATCTTCTATGCCTGGGAGTTCCTTACGCACCGTGTGGGATTACCTCCCGAGCGGTTGTGGGTTACGGTTTATGAACAGGACGATGAAGCCGCGGATATCTGGCTGAACGAGATGGGTGTGGATGGTGCACGCTTTGGGCGTATTGGTGCCAAGGACAATTTTTGGGCGATGGGCGACACCGGGCCCTGTGGCCCGTGCTCGGAGATATTCTATGATCACGGCGCGGAAATCCCGGGCGGTCCGCCGGGCAGTCCGGATCAGGATGGCGACCGCTACATTGAAGTGTGGAACCTGGTCTTCACCCAATACGACCGGGACAAGACGGGAAAACTGCATCCCTTGCCCAAACCGTCTGTGGATACCGGCATGGGGTTGGAACGTTTGGCCGCGGTCCTACAAGGGGTACACAATAATTATGACATCGATCTTTTCCAATATTTGATCCGTGCGATTACCGCACTGAGTGAGCATCCACATCCGGACAAGGCCTCGTTACGGGTGATTGCCGACCATATACGCTCGTGCAGTTTTTTAATCATGGATGGCGTTATGCCGGCGAATGAAGGGCGGGGCTACGTGTTGAGGCGAATAATCCGGCGGGCAGCGCGCTATGGGAGAAACTTGGATCTCGGTGAACCCTTTTTCTTCAAGCTGGCGGCGCCACTGGCGGAGATCATGGGAGAGGCTTACCCTGAGCTGATCCAAGCGCAACAGCTTATCACCCACGTGCTCAAGCAGGAAGAGGAGCGTTTTGCGGATACCTTGGAACAGGGGCTGCAGATCTTGGAAGAGGATATGTCGCGTATGGTGGGCGATGTCATTCCGGGTGAAACTATCTTCAAACTCTACGATACTTATGGCTTTCCAGTCGATATAACCAAGGATATCGCTCGGGAGCGGGGCTTGAGGCTGGATATGGAGGGCTTCGAAGGGCAGATGGAAGCACAACGTCAGCGAGCGCGTAAAGCGAGCCGATTCGAGGCGTCTTATGAGGCGGTAGGTCAGCTGAAAGCCCAGAGCGAGTTTATCGGCTATGAACACCTGCAAGGAACGGGTAGAGTGATGGCTCTGTTCTTAGAGGGTAAATCTGTAAAGCAACTTTCGACCGGGGATACGGGTGGGATCGTCCTCGATCAAACGCCGTTTTATGCTGAATCTGGAGGCCAAGTAGGTGATACAGGAATGTTGACCCAGGAAACTACGCGGTTTGTGGTGCAGGATACTCAAAAACAGGGGGAAGCCTATCTTCATTTGGGACAAGTACACTCGGGTCAGATTGCCGTCGGAGACCGGCTCCACGCGGCCGTAGATGCTTCCGCGAGACAAGCCATTGTACTCAATCATTCAGCGACCCACTTGTTGCACGCTGCCTTGCGCAGGGTTTTGGGGGATCACGTGACCCAAAAAGGCTCGCTGGTGGCCACGGATAAATTACGCTTTGATTTTTCCCATACCGATCCGATGAGCACGGAGCAACTCGATGCCGTTGAGCAGCTTGTCAATGAAGAAATTAGACTCAATGCTGCTGCCCAGGCGCGGATTATGTCTATGGATGAAGCCGTCGCGGGGGGAGCCATGGCATTATTCGGAGAGAAATACGGTGAACGGGTAAGGGTATTATCTATTGGGGATTTTTCTACGGAGCTGTGTGGCGGCACTCATGTTGCCCGGGCCGGGGATATCGGTGTGTTCAAGATCGTGGCCGAGAGCGGGATCTCCGCTGGAGTCAGACGCATTGAGGCCTTAACCGGCAGAGGCGCATTGAATTGGATCAGTGAGAACGAAAGGCGTTTAAATCATATCGCCGCCTTGGTCAAAGGCAGTGCTTCGGATGTGGACGAACGGGTAACGCAATTGGTCGAACGAAATCGGATGCTGGAAAAAGAATTGGAGGGACTCAAACGATCGCTTGCACAAGAGGCGGGGCGTGACCTGGCTCGGCAAGCGGTGAATGTTCGGGGCGTCAAAGTATTGGCCACTCGCGTCGACGGTGCGGACGCGAAGTCGTTGCGTGAGATTCTAGATCAGTTAAAGAGCAAGCTGGGTAGCGCTGCGATCGTGCTCGCGACAGTCAAGGAGGGGAAGGTGAATTTGGTCGCAGGGGTGACCAAAGACCGGCTTGATCGATTACATGCTGGTGCGTTGGTCAACGAGGTGGCTCGTAAGGTTGGCGGCAAAGGCGGGGGGCGTCCGGATATGGCGCAGGCGGGCGGGACGAACCCTACCGCATTGGATGCTGCCCTTGAGGCGGTACCTGGATGGATTGAGAAGCAACTACAATCCCTCGATTAGAGCCCAAGATAACCAAGCTTTACACTATTTGATCTGAAACCATAATCATGGCTCTGATTGTTCAAAAGTACGGAGGTACTTCGGTCGGGAATATTGCGCGAATACAACGTATAGCAGAGAAAATAATTCAATGGGTAAATCAAGGCCACAAGTTAGTAGTGGTTGTTTCGGCCATGAGTGGAGAGACGGACCGTCTGCTGGCGCTAGCCCATGAAATTGATTCTGAAGCTACGGGCCGAGAGCTAGACATGTTGCTCTCCACGGGAGAACAGGTGACTATTGCGCTATTGACCCTGGCTTTGCATGCTTATGGCTGTCCCGCAGTCTCCTATACTGGTGGACAGATTCCTATCCTCACGGATAGCGCGCATAATAAGGCTCGCATTCGTGATATTGACAGCGCAAGGATGCAACGCGAGCTATCGAGCAGGCAGAGTGGTAGTGGCTGCCGGGTTTCAAGGAGTGGACGAAAATGGCAATATCACAACCCTTGGGCGCGGAGGGTCGGACACAACAGCGGTCGCTTTAGCAGCCGCATTAGACGCAAACGAATGCCAGATCTATACCGATGTGGACGGTGTTTATACCACTGATCCCCGGTTGGTTCCCGATGCCCGGCGTTTAGATAAGATTACCTTTGAAGAAATGCTTGAGATGGCGAGCCTGGGCTCCAAGGTATTACAAATCCGCGCTGTAGAATTTGCTGGTAAATATAATGTGCCATTACGTGTGCTATCCACCTTTGATGAAGGGGAAGGTACTCTAATAACGCTAGAGGATGAGATGGTGGAACAGGCATTGATTTCTGGCATTGCGTTTAATCGTGACGAAGCCCAGATCACCGTTAGCGGCGTACCCGATAAGCCGGGTGTGGCATATTCTATTTTAGGGCCAGTATCCGAGGCCAATATCGAGATCGATATGATCGTGCAGAATATAGGCGCGGACGGCACAACAGATTTTACTTTTACAGTCAATCGCAGCGATTACCCCAAGACGATCAAGATCTTGCAAGCGCTATCAGAACAACTCAATGCACGTCATGTCGATGGCAACAGCAAGATAGCCAAAGTTTCGCTTGTGGGCGTCGGTATGCGTTCGCACGCAGGAATTGCTTATAAGATGTTTAAGGCCTTGGCTCAGGAACAGATCAATATTCTCATGATTTCTACTTCAGAAATAAAGATATCGGTTGTGATTGATGAGAAATATCTAGAGCTCGGAGTGCGTGTTTTACACGACGCTTTTGAACTGAGTAAACCCGCGCAAGAAGTGAAAATCACATGAAACTATGGGTTTCCAGTCGAATGCCATGTTGGTCGTATTTAAGAAATTGACGTCGGAATACGCGAATGGGGGTATGGAATGGCTGGTGAATGAATCTAGCTCTAGTGCTTGTGAGGCACTCTATCGATTGGTACGGAGAGTTAGATCAATCCGTAGGGTGTGTGCCCAAACTATCTTATTCCAAAGTTAGTCTAGAGAGAGGTGGATGCACGCCGTTTTATATAATGTGCTTGTCTGCAATTTTAGTGTCTAGAATTAAAAGCACGGAAATATGGAAACAAGGATAGGGAATAATTAGACGCTCCGCTAGCTTCGTAGGATCAGTGCTCCTCATGTTGATAACACGTGAATCTTCGCAATGCCTGATCTGGCTTGTAAATCATAAAGCTCGCGGAGCGGATCTGAGTGCTGACTTGTTATATAAACTTCGAAAATTCTAAGTGGCAGAGTAAGTCTAGCGGAGTAATATGGGGTTTAATAACATTAAGGAGCGCTCCAAGGATGGATCCCAGGTTACAGACCTAGTAAACTTCAGGTTTACATTTATCTGACCCTGTTTTTCTGGGGTAGGTTAACTAAAATGCGTTAGTTTCAGAAGGAGAAAAGGAGCATGCTAATATTAACTCGTCGAGTGGGAGAAACGCTGATGATCGGTGACGATGTCACGGTAACGGTTCTGGGAGTCAAGGGTAATCAGGTTAGAATAGGAGTTAACGCCCCTAAAGAGGTAGCCGTTCATCGAGAAGAGATCTATGAGCGAATAAAACGCGAACGAGAACAGTCTACAGAAAACAATATATGAGCGTATCGGATGGTATAGAGTGAACTACCGCATTTCGAATCGGATTCCAACTCGATTGCTCCAGCGATATACATTCTATGCTATGCGTTGAATTAAAATACGTGATGCGGTAGATTTGCCCCAGGGTTCTGTAAAGAGGAGAGGTGGCCGAGCGGCTGAAGGCGCTCCCCTGCTAAGGGAGTATGGGGTTGATAGCTCCATCGAGGGTTCGAATCCCTCCCTCTCCGCCAACCTTGATTGGGGGATAAGAGAAGAGTTATTGGATTGTTCGATCTGGTTTGAGTAGAACGTCGCCGGCAAACAGAGATTCTCACAATGGTCGGTAAGATTAGCCATTTTAGAACATCCCCTACGACTAATTTAATTAAATCAGTAACCGTTTCATACTCTTTGATAGAATTGGGTAATCGACTGTAGTCCCAAGAACAGTCCTTATTTGCGTTTTGTTATCCAACCCTTTACACATGTTGATCCAGCGCCCGTAGCTCAGTTGGATAGAGTACCTGGCTACGAACCAGGGGGTCGGGAGTTCGAATCTCTCCGGGCGCGCCAAACTAATCGATATGAATCAATTGGTTATTATGTCAAGCGATAGCTGCTATTTGATCTATATAACTCCATGTTCTTTATATGTGAAGGAACCTTCAAAATAAATCCCCTTCACTTCTCCCTCTACTGAGCTGCCCACACTGTTGAATGCTGCCGGCAGTTCTTCCTGGTTTAAATTCTTGCCGAGGTTGGGGTAGTGGCATCGGTGACTGGCTGCATCCAAATCCAGCGGTGTTGTTCTCAGCCAAAAGAGGCCCTTATCTATTCGTCCCGATGGTCTTCAGACACGGCCTGATCGTGACACTGTCGGGTGGGTAGGGAAGCGGTCTGAGAGGGCGAGCGTAGCGACTGAGGGGTTCCAGGCGAGAGACTTTGGAGACCGAGGACAAGAGGTCGTATTCCCGGTTCCGGCTTTAGACTAGCTAATGCATTTAGCTGGTTGATGACCTGGCGACTGTTGAGTGAGAGCTTAGCGTCGCCACGAATTGTGATTCTCAACGCGCCTCTGTCCTCATTTTTACTAGGCGATTAGCCAGATAGATGATGAATCACTTCACTTAAACGTTGCGCGGCGAAAATATTCATCTCGAAGCTAACATGTTTTGGTGCGTTTGCCTTGGGGACGATGGCATGCTTAAATCCATGCTTGGCGGCTTCTCTGAGGCGTTCTTGTCCATTGAGCACGGGACGTAGTTCTCCGGCCAGGCCTATCTCACCGAACACCACGAGATCTGGCATCAATGCTTGATTGCGAAAACTTGATAAGGTGGCGAGTAGTACCGCTAAATCCGCGCCAGTCTCTGTGATTCTGACCCCTCCGGCAACATTTATAAAGACGTCGTGATCGTACATGGCGATTCCACCATGTCTATGCAGTACGGCCAATAACATCGCTAGCCGGTTCTGTTCCAGTCCTACCGCCAAGCGACGTGGATTGCTCATGTGGCTTTCATCGACCAGCGCTTGTAATTCCACCAAAAGTGGGCGTGTGCCTTCTCGCGTGACCATCGTAACGCTGCCCGGGACCGGTACTTCATGACGCGAAAGAAAAATTGCGGAAGGATTGCTCACACCTTTGAGTCCTTTCTCGGTCATAGCAAAAATTCCTAGCTCGTTAACCGCTCCAAATCGGTTTTTCACCGCACGTAAAATACGGTAACGCCCACCCGGGTCACCTTCGAAATAAAGTACAGTATCCACCATGTGTTCCAGTACGCGCGGGCCGGCTAGGGCGCCTTCTTTGGTTACGTGACCAATAAGGATGATCGTGGTATCTGTATGCTTGGCATATCGAGTCAATTGTGCTGCACATTCGCGTACTTGAGTAACAGTACCGGGGAGAGATTGTATGGACTCTGTGAACAGGGTTTGGATAGAATCGATTACAATTAGTCGCGGCCGTTCCTGCTGTGCGGTGTTCAAGATGACTTCAACACAGGTCTCTGTGAGTAAGCTCATTCGAGCGTTTTGCAGACCCAACCTATGGGCACGGAGGCTGATTTGTTGTACGGATTCTTCTCCGCTGACATACAGTGCATTTATCGATGCGGTGCGTGCCAGCGTTTGCAGCAGCAGCGTTGATTTCCCGATTCCAGGATCACCGCCGATCAGCACTACCGAACCAGGCACCAGACCTCCGCCTAAAACGCGATCTAGTTCTGCTACACCGACAATGGTGCGCGGTGTCTCGATGAGTTGAATATCGGCCAGGGTTTGAACCGTCATCGCTTGGCGGGTAGAAGCGTTTTTTGGGGAGAGACTGGATGGTGTCATTGCTTCGAGCGTGTTCCAGGCTCCGCAGTCATTACATTGTCCAACCCATTTGCTATGCCACGATCCACAAATTTTACATTGGTATTGTTTCTTTTCTTTAGGCATAGCGGGTCTGATATTCAAACCTAGCCTATAAGATAGAATTGGTTACGGTGTTCATGTTCTGTGAAGAATTAATTCAAGAACTAGTTTGCTACCAAAGTAGGCAAACATGAGCAAAATGCCTCCCCAGAGTGTCCAACGAATGGCAATGCGTCCTCGCCATCCAAACTGCCAACGTCCCCATAACAGGACTGCAAAGACCAGCCAGGCTGTGCACGAAAGTACGGTTTTGTGAACGAGGTGTTGAGCAAAGATGTCATCGAGAAAAATGAAGCCTGTTAACAAAGCTAGGCTTAAGAGTAAAAATCCTACGGTGATTAGCTGAAAAAGGAGGTTTTCCATTAATTGTAACGGTGGCAGTGCGCGTATAAGCCCTCCCGGATGGTGATTGTGTAGATGACGATCCTGAATCGCTAGCAATAAGGCTTGGAGGACGGCGATGCTCAGTAAGCTGAAGGCGAGCAGCGAGATTAAGATATGAAGTTGTAACGCAACACTATGTACCGGCTCGGTAATCAATGGACTTTGCTTGATTGTTTGGTCTAATAACAGGCTGAGCGCTGTGGTTGGCAGTACAACAATGGCAAGATTTTCTAATGGATGCTTAAATGTTGCGATGAGTAGAATTGCTGCTACTAATAGAGACACGATCGATAAGGCATTGAAAAACTGTAAATTAAGTCCTCCAGGAGTAATGATGCGATTGAATAGGATAGCAGCGTGTAATAGGATGGCTGAGCTCCATAAAACAAACAGGTTTATTTTCCCTTCGCTAAGTTCTTGTGCCAACTTTTTAAGTCGAATAAGTACCAATGTCGTAGCGGCGAGATAGAGGCCGATTGTTATTAGAGTGAAAAATATTCGCATATCTTTTGGAGGCAAATGTTTATGATTTGAGGCATGTTGATATTTAGAGCTATTGTATACTTTAGGTGAATTTTCCAATAGTTCACTAAGGTCAGAATGTGCGTATGTCTGTAGGGAACTCGTGCGCACTGAATTTGAGTTTATTGGCGGTCTGTGCGATTTCGACGATCATTGAGAGTAAGAGTCTGTTTTAGATAGATTTTTAAGCCTCAGATGGAGCGTGAGGCGGTGGCTGGAGTCGCCACGCACGAGCGAAAAGGAGTGAAGAATCTGACGAAACTAGGCTAATTCCAAGCAATTCAATCTTAAGTTAGACATACTCCTAGGGTACCTTGTCGGCATTAACACTTTGGGTATTTTATTGATTGGGTAATGACTAAGGGTACCCGATTAAAAATCACAGGCGCCATGATGTCGCTACCAGCTCTCCCAGGCGACTCGATGGTTTAGGATATGCGCACTCAAAGTTCTGTGCGTTGATTATTCAGAAGTGAATGAACGTTTCAACATTGTCAGATCCGTTGTTTCCCCGCATCCGAATCGAGTTCGTCCAAGCTAAGGACTATTCTTGCGATTGTGAGCTATATCACAACGTGTTGATATAACAGAACAGCTATCAGATCAGGATTGTAGGTCACTATGATAGCATCTCACAAATCATGTACTAAAGTAGGAAAGAGTCAATGCAACTAAGGGTTCTTGGATGTAGCGGAGGCATCGGGACTAACTTGAGGACCACGTCCCTGCTGATCGATGAGGATATATTGATCGATTGTGGTACAGGAGTGAGTGATCTTTCAATGACCGAGTTAAAGAAACTTCGCCACATCTTTTTGACACACTCACATCTCGATCATATCGCTTCTTTACCCCTGTTGGTTGATACTTTATTTGATCAGCTGCAACAACAGCCCTTGATGCTTCATTGTTTGCCAGAGACGTTTATTGCTTTAAAGACCCATATTTTTAACTGGGTCATTTGGCCGGACTTCTTCACATTGCCAAATAAGTCGTCGCCAGTTATTCGTTACTTTTCACTTGCGCCGGGAGAAATTCGTAGAATAGGCGAGCGCACTGTCGAGAGCGTCAGGGTCAACCACGTGGTACCGGGTGTGGGTTACTGCATTGTGGATAGTACGGCTACCGTGGCGTTCAGCGGAGATACAACGACAAATGACGAGTTTTGGGAGCTTTTAAACAGACAATCCGTTTTAGATTTGCTCGTTATAGAATGTGCCTTTTCAGAACAAAACAGCGAACTTAGTAAACTCGCGAAGCATTACTGTCCATCACTATTGGCTGAAGATATGAAAAAGCTGAACCATCGACCAAAAACTTGTATCAGTCATCTCAAGCCAGGGGAAGAATCCATCACATTCAAACAGATTCAAAAGGCTCTGCCGTCCACTGAACTCGTAGAATTATTCGGTGGCGAAGTGTTCAAGTTTTGAATCTAATCTATTCTCTCTTTGAGGGATGGAGCAAAACGTATAATCCTAAGAAACTCCAGTAGCTGTTAAAATCTGCTACGTCCATATTTTTGATATACCCTATGATTGCAATAAAGTGGTCAAGAATTTGGAATTGCGAGGCTGAAACTTCTCATTTTCTTGTATGATTCTCACTTAAACCTACCAATGGAGAGTTTAAGTGAGAGACCTAAAAAGCTTTTAATCTGGTCTACAAGTAACTTTTTTATCTCCGGTCGAAATATTTACATAATTGACATACGGGTTTACTGCATTTTTCGAATGCAATAATGCCCCCTAGTGTCCAGAGGATCTATTAATGTTCGACAATCTAAGTGATCGACTTGCAAGCACTGTCAAACACCTACGGGGTCAAGGTCGGTTAACTGAAAATAATATTAAGGAGGTGCTGCGTGAAGTTCGTATGGCGTTGTTAGAGGCGGATGTTGCTTTACCGGTCGTCCGGACCTTTATCGATACAGTGCGCGTTCGCGCCGTAGGTCAAGAGGTGTTACAAAGCCTCACTCCCGGACAAGCCTTTATTAAGATTGTGCATGACGAGCTTATTCGGGTAATGGGGGAATCCAGCCAATCCCTTCAGCTTAATGTACAGCCCCCCGCAGTAATTTTGGTGGCTGGATTGCAAGGCTCGGGTAAGACCACAACGGTGGGAAAGCTAGCGCTCTGGCTTAAGCAACGTCTTAAGAAAACGGTTACGGTGGTTAGCTGTGACGTGTATCGACCCGCCGCCATTGAGCAACTCAGGACTTTGGCTAACGATATCGGAGTGGCCTGCCATAAGAGTAGTGCTTTTCAGGACCCAGTATCCATTGCCAGAACTGCCTTGGAACAGGCGCGAACTCAAATCTGTGATGTACTGATAGTGGATACGGCAGGTCGTCTTCACATCGACAATGAAATGATGGATGAAGTCAAGCGTATTCATGAGGCTGTGGCTCCTGTAGAGACCTTATTTGTCGTTGACAGCATGACTGGTCAGGATGCGGCAAACTCAGCCCAGGCGTTCGATGAGGCCTTACCCCTGACAGGTGTAATTCTGACAAAAGTGGATGGCGATGCCCGAGGAGGGGCGGCTTTATCTGTTAGACATATTACAGGTAAGCCAATTAAGTTTATCGGAATGGGGGAGAAGGTCGACGCTCTAGAACCTTTCTATCCAGATCGCATCGCTTCGCGAATCTTAGGAAAGGGCGATGTGCTCAGTTTGATTGAAGAAGTGCAACATAAGGTTGATCAAAAAGAGGCCGCAAGACTAGCCAATAAGATTAAAACTGGCCGCACCTTTAATCTTGAGGATCTGCAAGGACAGCTAGAGCAGATGTTAAATATGGGAGGAGTAGCCCAATTGCTCGAAAAATTGCCGGGTATGAGCTCCTTACCTAAAGTGGCAAAAGAACAAACTAACGATCATGAAATACATCGCATGATAGCAATTATTCGTTCAATGACCCTTCAGGAACGGCGATTCCCGGATATCATCAAAGGCGCTCGTAAGCGTCGAATTGCATTGGGCTCCGGCACTCAAGTACAAGACGTCAATCGATTACTGAAGCAGCATGCGCAGATGCGTAAAATGATGAAAAAGTTTTCAAAAGGTGGGATGTCCAAGCTATTGCGGGGAATGAAGGGAAGGCTTCCGCCGGGCTTGCCATTTTGAGTTCTGATTTGGATATGGACCTATAAGATAGCGATATATATTCTTGAATCGCGCAACTAAACTGAACCTCACGCATTAGATCCACTGCGTTTTTATGGAAATCTTCCTACCGTTTCACTTCGAATTTAAAGGGGAGGAGGACAGTATATTCTAATCCATAAATGATACTGAACGAGAGTAATGGAAGCGTGCTCGGGAGGCGGTAAATCAGGCAGCCCTGGGGTCCTGTTCAGTGATGGTATTAAAGAGTTGTTGTTTAGCCTCCGTAAGCTGTTTAGCTGCTTCATTATCGCTGATGGTGACAGCGATTTCATCCAGCTGTTTAAAAGTCAGGCCTGCTTTGAGAAAGGTGTACGCCTGGGGCAATGATTTGAGCTTCTCATACGGGGTCATCATCTGCTCGTAGGGATAGTGTTTTTTCTGCTTGCCTTTATTATTGGTGATGATCACGGGGAAGAAGCAGGGGCGGTGATAATTAACATAGGGGTTGAGCTGATCGCGATAGAAGCTGTTGATGAGCGGTGCCCACTTCTGTGGGATATGCAGATAGCCCAGATGTTTGCGGACGATGGCCCCGTTTTTGGACTCGACCAGTGCATTGTCATTGGAATGGCGAGAGCGAGACTTGGTGAATTCGATGAATAGCTTATGGAGCAATCGTGCCACCCGCTTGTTGATGTATTCTGAACCGTTGTCGGCATGAAAGCCTCGCAGCTCAAAGGGGAACTGTTCCAGGAGTTGTTCCAGAATGGGGACCAGGTAGTGCTCGCTGATCTTTTCCACGGCGCAGACGATCTCGAACGGAGTCATCTCATCGACCGCGTTGATGTGGTAGACCCCTTTGACGCCGTCTAAGTCCCCTTGGTGAACCGTATCGACGCGGATATAGCCCGGTTTACCCTCGGGCTGGGGTTTGCGTCGTTCCCCGATGCTGGACGGTTTGGGGTGGGTTTTCTCGAAGTGATGGCGCACGCGGTGATAGGACTTTGAGTGCCTCAGGTTGTACAGGTGGGCGACAGAAATGCCGGCCAGTCGCTGATACGTCTGCTGGCCGAAAACTTCCCAGGCGCGTTCACACAGCTTCTTGGTAGTCGGCCCTGACAACGTACCGTGGAGTTCGTCGGTGTGTGCCAGAAGCCGGCTATCTTCATCGGTGTATCTACGAGGAAATCCGTGAGTCGTGCGTTGACGACGCTGGAGGCGTCCAGTTTTGCAATACTGTTTTACCAAGCGCTTAATCTGGATGCGCGAATAACCACTGAGCTTCTGGATAAAGCTTAACACGACGCCCTTGTCGGCCTTATTGAGTCGCCGATAGCGGAATCGAACGAGTGTTGTCTGAATCCAAGCATAGCGATCTTGCTTAGCGTCAATGGAAAACTCCAGATCCACCGTACCTACGAGGATTTGGCGGACCTGTTCGAGGGTTTTGATCTGTGTGTCATTCATGATGGTTTTCATCCCGCCATCATGAACAGGAATCGGGCTAGTTCAGTATCATTTCATGTTAGAAACACGCTCACCGTTCAGTATCATTTCATATTGGAAGAGACTAGGACTTGATTTACCCGTGATTATGCTTCACACTTAACGAGCGTGTCACGCACTATTTAGTCCGATTTCTTTAATCTCAAGGAAGAGGGGTCATATCTGAGGATGGAACCAGGATCATATAGACAAAGTGGGATGTGAAAATCGGTTAGTAGCTATGCAAAATAGGGTAAAGTTGCTGCAGTTTAACATAGGAATCATCTAGCCCTTACCCTTTCCCATTACTAGTGTGCCATGTTAGAGATTAAGATCCAAGCAACATAATATTGCCCATAAGTATTTACTTGTAGGCTAAGTTGCCTAGAATTGGAGAACCTGCTTACCGATTAGAATCAAAAAAGTAGCGGACTCAATATCATCTAAATACTATTCACATAAAGAAAATACAATATTTTGATACTTCTGAGCCTATAGGATGGATATGGCTATTGATAATCACAGTGGAACATATTAAAACAAAAATATGTATTCGCGTTAGATAGCGTTTTGCAGGCGTTGTTTCTGCCAGACCTGTGACGTTGTTTATAAGCATTCCCAATGGTTAGTCATATGCAGTATTTATGAAACATAATAATAAACATCCATACTTTATATGGCTAGTTAGTATTCTCCAGGAGGTTGTTGACTATGGCCCGATTGCCAAGACTCTATGTGGGAGGTATGACGCAGCATGTAATTGTTCGCAGTAAACTCCAGAACGACATTTTTTTGAAAGAAGAAGATTTTCAGTTTTATCTAAGTTGTCTGGAAGATGCTGCGGTGCGTTATCAGTGTGCGATTCATGCTTATGTTTTAATGCCGACCCATGTTCATATACTAGTTACCCCCGAAACCAAGCAAAGTCTGTCGAGAATGCTGCAATCAATTGGCCGGCGGTATGCACAGTATTTTAATCAATCATTTGATCGCTCAGGCAGTTTATGGGATACACGCTACAAGGCAACAGTGATTGATTCTAAACGGTATTTATTGACCTGCATGCGTTATATCGAGCTTAATCCAGTACGAGCTAAATTGGTGAAGCATCCCAAAGCCTATCCTTGGTCAAGCTACCCACACAATGCGATGGGACATAATAACCTGTGCTTAACCGAGCATAAGCTCTATCGCAAACTTGGCCAAAGTGCCAGTGCTCGTCAGGTTGCATACCGAAGTCTATTCAAAGGCCGATTACCGAAGGCGGATGTAGAAGCTATTGTAGAAGCAACCAACAAGGGCTGGGCGCTAGGTGATGAGCAATTCAGAGACTGGCTACAGACCTTTACCGATCGACGTGTCAAACCCTTACCGAAAGGGAGGCCGCGTTTGCATAAAACGAGTTATTCTCAGCCCCAGCAGAAACTATGAAAACATCATGGGCCTATCAGAAAAAATCGTAACTATCTAGGGTAAAGCTGAGTGGTAATTATACCAATGGCCTACGTTTCATATACAGCTAGGGTCGGATCGATAAGCTTGATGTCGCTAAGTCCTTTTATGGACTTGATTGATTTCAACGTACTCACTCACCAGATCACGAATGATGGCGCGTTGACGGGGTGTTAAGCGGTCATACTGACAAGCCCACTGAATAGCCTCTTTCGATAAATGATCGAACCTCTCTTCGCCAAATTGGAGCCATGAGGGGGGGATATGCAGTGCATCCGCAATTTGTACTATATACCGCGTCTGTTTTATTTGGCCAGACTCAAGCTTAGCGATAACGTCTCGAGATGCTCCAGACCGAGCTGCGACTTCTTTCTGCGTGTAAGCATGCATTACTGTACGTGCCCAACGCAATCGCTCTGCTAGTTTGGTTAATGTTGGATAGTCGTTCACTTTGATCATTAGATTACGGCACCACCGTGCATCAGATCATCACCCCTATCACTTAAGTGTACCTAATTGGACTGGTGGGTGATGTGTCGATATAAGTCTCCAAAAAATTGAAGGATCGTTTTTCCCGCCACTACAGAGAATCTAGGCGGCGCATGCGCTTGGTCAAATGATTGCCAATTAAACAGGTTTTTTACATGGTGCGTGGTATTCATATAAGAAAATATCATCCAGTTTATACTTCGAGAAGCCATGGGGTGTACGCTGCGTATCTTCTTGCAGAGCATCTAGTACACGGTGCAACTTCTGCCTATCCACGGCATTGTGCTCAATGCTAAACGCGCACGACGGGTTGAGAGGGGTGCCAGTGTAAATTTGGTGAGTTATTAGGCTGATCGGAATATTCATATCCATAGCATGAATATGGTCCACCAGTAAATCTTGCGTATGCAAGTCATCCCTGCTGGCTTCGATGAATATCCACTGAAAGATATTTCGGTTGTGTTTCAGTTCCTTAATGGCTTGCTTTCCATCGGCACATCGGATGATAGTTCCACCCATATGGCCTAATAGCCTGCTAAGCTTAGCGGATTGCGGTTGCTGTCCAACGAACAGTATACTCATGCAGCTTCTCTCTCTATTTGGGGGTATCTGAAATTGCCGTAAACGGCTCGCTGAGTTTCTTCGTTGATGTCTACCCTGCAAGCAACGGAGAGTACTTTTCCGACTTGTGTTGCCCGCTTGTCTCCGAAACGACGGATGGGAATCCCGATTATGCGAAATATCCGTTCCATGGCTACACTGGTTGCGAAAACATAACTTTGAACTCCTCTTGTCATGGCGTAGTCAAGCATCTTCTGCATCATTCTAAAGGTTACGGCGCTGAGGTGGGTTTGCCGAACATCATTATTAGCATTTGGCTGTAAGGCGAAGCGGCTGAGTTCCCAGACTGTGGGGTCGCTTGGACTCTCCTCACCGCGCAGTAGCTGCGGGAAGATGTCCTTTAACATGTAAGGGCCTGTGGTTGGAAGGAGACGGCAGCAGCCATTCACTGAGAGTTCTTTGTCCTGGGCAACGATATAAACGGGATCTAAATCGTCATATTCGTCCATTTCCATATCGGCATGGCAGTTGACATCCCAACCTAAGCGTTTGTGAAATACTTCGTTTCTAAGTTTGAACATACTTTGTAGAATCTGTGAGTGATTGAGAGTGGCATTTCCCCGAGTGATTAGAATCTGTGACACCCTGACTACCTCCTGTTTTGTTCTGTACGTTATGGAGGTAGTAAAACCCGAAACAGAACTGCCTGGTAACTATCAGATCTGAGGGGTTATCAAACAGGAAGCGCTTCAATTTGGAGCTGTACTGTTATCGCTTCTGGCGGTAGTACACTGCGATTTGAAGGAGGGTGTAATCGTTAGACTATGGGACTACAAAGCAGATTACTGAGCCCGTAGTATTATTGGCAGGCCTGGAATGTCCGGCAAGTTTAGAAGTGGTATAGGGGAACAAGTGACTCCCCTTGTTACGGGGCTAAGAGTGGTTCAGTGACAGTAGTCTAGGATACCGTAAACGATGTAAGCCACGGGCTAAGCCGGTGCGATGCTATAAGCTTAGCCGTACCGCGGAACGGCAAAGAGTAGGTTCTCCGCCGAACCCATCAATGTCGATAGGAAATTCGAAGATGTGAGAATGGCAAGGCCAATTTTATGTAATGGGGTATCGTGGTATTTTGAGTACCATGCCAGGTCATGACGAGCAGGTGGACTCAAAGAAGCCGAGGTTCAATGGTGTTAATCTCAGCAGAGAAAGCCGCCATCGTGGCGTTACGGTGCTATATGCTTTTGTCTCTGTAGAACTTTCTTTATGCTTTGCAACCTGGCATTCCCGACCTGATCCGGTCAAATCTACACCGCTGCGGCGACGCTACGGCATCTGGTGCTTACCTGATATCGGGGGCGATAGACCGAAAAGAGGAAGTTCAAATTAGACGATCTAAAAGTAGCCAATTGGTGGTTAAACGTAAGTTTTTTAATTCTCGACTACCTGATATGATCAAACAAGCGTTATGATCCTGGGGCGTACTGTTAATTTAGCACTTAAGTTATTGATTTTATATGTCGTATATTTGCACCGTTAAATGGCTGGACTAATTACCTAGAGCAATTGCGGCGTAATGAGCCCATATGCGATGGCGCGCGCAATCGCTTGTTGTCGATTGGCTACATTGAGCTTCTTGCTGGTATTCTTAATGTGAAATATGACGGTGTTCTCAGAGATGTTGAGGATCTTTGAAATTTCCCAGGAGGATTTGCCCTCTGCAGCCCATAGTAAACACTCCTTTTCTCGATTGGTAAGTTGTATTTGGCCGACAGCTGTAGAACCGGTCGACATTACATTTCGTACCCCCTCATGTATGTAGAAGCTTAGAAACTGTATTGTGGGCATAGAAGATAGAATGAGTGATCGAGATTTTTGAGCTTCTTCTTCTCGAACCATGCTTAGTACAGCAACTTCACCATGAGCGCCGTGTATTGGTATGGTGATACCACTCCGCAGACCGAATTCAGCGGCTTCCGACATGAATTTTTTGGCGCGCTGAGCCTGTTTGTCTGAGAATTCCATAAACTCCCAGATTAAAGGCGTGTTGTGTGTGTCGCAATGCTTTACGGCTGGATCAATCAACATATAGCCTTGCTTGGTGTAGCGCGCATACCATTCGTCTGGATAACCACTGATAATCACATAGTAAGGTTTAACGAAAGAAGTGGGGAATCTTGCAGCATAGACGAAGTGATTGTACTCGAGATGGTGGCATAATTTCGTACACAGCTCATGAATGTCTTGAACGGATTGCGCCTGTCTCGAAGCGTCGATGAACTCTTGTAATTCCATTGGCGTCATAGGTAGAACACCTTCACGAGAGTGTTATACTTTGAACGGTCATCAAACGATTTCATTGAGATTCATGGAGATGATGACCGATTCATGTGAGTCCGATGTACAATTGGGCTATCGAGTTTAGTTGGCACGGCACCGCCGGCAACCAATACTGACCAACAGGATCGAGGACAGGATTTTGAATATTTGGGGTGCTTAGAAACTGGCTGCCAACATCGTATCTGTCTACTTTCTGATCCTCGATCTCTGTGGGGTTCTTGTTGATATTGGGCATTATCGGATGCTATAGAACCATAAGTTTTTGAATCTACACTTAGGGATTAACCCAACAAGTTTCAAATGGAGGGACAAAATAATTGAGGGAAGGTAGAGTTATCATCCTAATGTGATGATCATGTAGTCCAAGTGCGTATACTCCAAACATTTGTTGTTAACTTGGGATAGACAATACACTAAATAGCGGCAGACTCAACAAAATTCAAATTTAAACACAATCACCTCGGCGATTAAACTATATATCCCCTCATCGTATTTTAGACTCGCTGTTTCCTAAAGCATCCTAATGAAACTTCTGGCGATTGAAACCGCTACTGAAGCTTGCTCCGCCGCATTGTTGATCGGTGGTGAATTACGCATGCGTTATGAATTTGCCCCTCGAAGGCATACGGAACTCATTCTTCCTATGTGCGATTCATTGCTTCGCGAGGCCGGCATACAAGCTTCACAACTTGACGCCATCGCTTTCGGCCGAGGGCCAGGATCATTCACCGGTGTGCGTATTGCCGCAGGGGTGGCGCAAGGCATTGCATTCGCCTGGGATTTACCCGTTGTGCCGGTATCTACCTTAGCTATTCTGGCGCAGGAGGCGATACTACAAATTAGCGCACCTCTTATTTTGAGTGCGATCGATGCGCGTATGCAAGAGGTATACTGGGGTATCTATCGGCGAGGTACCAATGGTTTAGTTACGAGTGTGATTGATGAATCTGTTATTCAACCTCAAGCAGTTTTTCCCCCAGTGGAAGGTCGATATTATGGCGTTGGCAGTGGATGGAAAACCTACCGAGAAGCGCTCTCTCAGAACAACAGCGTTAATTTAACGGGCTATGACGGGGATCTACTACCCAAGGCTCGATTTGTCATTCCCTTGGCAGAATTCGCCTATACGATGGGGCATGTCGTCGCTGCTGAGGATGCACTCCCTGTCTACCTTAGAAATGAGGTAGTAAAAAAACGTGGCGCTTAAGCAACACCGTTAGCCGTAAAACGTGGTGCTCTATCTGGCATAGGCGGCTGGAGAACAAAGTGGAAACGTAAACTAACTAAATGTATCGCTGAAGTGCGTTCACTGCAGCGGTAACCGTATGGCAATTGCAACACTACACTGTAAAAAGGTCTATCGTTCCATGGATATCGACAGCAACCAACATGATGCTTCCCCGCAGGGGAAGGACCAATCTGGCACCCAAGAGTTAGTGCGATCAGCCGATGTGCTCCCAGGTGTAATACCCATTCTGCCAATCGCGAATCGACCTTTCTTCCCCGGTCAGGCGATGCCGTTACTAATCGATGCCGAGCCTTGGTCGCAGACCATCAAAATTGTGGGAGATTCCCAACATAAGGTTGTTGGACTCGTGCTCGTGAAAACCGCTATGGTGGAAAACGCTGAAACAAAAGATTTTTACCATATGGGGACCGCTTGCCGAGTCCATCAAGCTAGCCGGCATGAAGGAAAATTGCAGGTCATGTTAGCGGGGTTGCAGCGATTCAGGATCGAGGATTGGGTATCCCACGAACAGCCCTTCAGTGCACGAGTGCACTATTACCCGGAGACCCGCTACAAAGATGTACCAGAGGTCAAGGCCTATGCGGTGGCTCTGATAAATACCATCAAGGAACTCTTGCCATTGAATCCTTTGTATGGGGAAGAACTCAAGGTTTTTCTCGACCATTTTGGGCCGGATGAACCGTCCCATTTGGCCGACTTTGCCGCCAGCTTAACCACCTCTGGCAAGGAAGAATTACAGGAGGTTTTAGAGGCTACACATATTCTTAAACGGTTAGAAAAGTCGCTAATATTGCTCAATAAAGAGCTGGAAGTCGCCAAGGCGCAGTCGGAGATTCGGGCTCATGTGGAAAAAGAAATTCACACTCGTCAACGAGAAGTGTTCCTGCGTGAGCAACTTAAGGTGATACAAAAAGAACTCGGCATTTTCAAGGATGACCGCACGGCGGAACTCGATAAATTCCGCGAGCGGCTCAAAGAGTTATCTCTGCCGGAACCCGTTCAGGCCCGTATCGATGAAGAAATGCAAAAGCTTTCAATACTCGAGACCGGATCGCCCGAGTACGGTGTTACCCGCAACTATCTTGATTGGCTTACCCTATTGCCTTGGGGACGACACACTAAGGACACATTAGAGCTTTCCAGCGCGCGTGTGGTGCTCGATCGTGATCACGATGGATTGGGCGATGTAAAAGATCGCATTCTTGAATTCATTGGTGTGGGCATTATGAAAGGCGAAGTGTCCGGTTCGATTTTGTTATTGGTCGGCCCACCTGGGGTGGGTAAGACTTCACTGGGGCGATCCATCGCCGAAGCCCTGGGTCGAAAGTTTTACCGTTTTTCCTTGGGCGGAATGCGTGATGAGGCGGAGATCAAGGGGCATCGCCGCACTTATATCGGAGCCATGCCAGGCAAATTTATTCAGGCAATTAAGGACGCCGGATCCGCCAATCCGGTCATCATGCTGGATGAGATCGACAAGGTTGGCCAGTCGTACCATGGCGATCCGGCTTCAGCCCTACTTGAGGTGCTGGACCCCGAACAGAATGTGGAATTTCTGGACCATTATTTGGATGTTCGTTTCGACCTCTCCAAGGTATTGTTTATTTGTACCGCTAACCAGCTGGATACGATTCCAGGCCCTCTATTGGACCGTATGGAGGTGATTAGGCTATCGGGTTACCTCGATAGCGAAAAACTCCTGATTGCCCGCAACCACCTGTGGCCTAAGCAGAGAAAAATGGCGGGCCTGGCCCAACGGGGGCAAATACGTATCGATAAAGCTGCTCTGCGTAAGATCGTCGAGCAGTACTCCCGTGAAGCCGGTGTAAGAAGGCTCGAAAAATATCTCGGCATGATCATCCGTAAAGCGGTGGTTCGATTGCTAAAAGGAGATTCTCCCCCCATTTACATACGAGCCGGGGACGTGGAAACCTATTTAGGAAAACCGGTATTTACCAATGAAAAACGGCTTACGGGAGTTGGCGTTGTCACAGGGCTCGCTTGGACTCCCTTAGGCGGAGTAACCTTGAGCATAGAAGCGACGCATGTGCATGATCTCAACCGGGGGTTCAAACTCACGGGTCAATTGGGTGAGGTGATGAGAGAATCGGCGGAGATCGCCTATAGCTATATCCTGACCAATGCCAAACAGTTCGAAGTCATCGAAGGGTTTTTTAATAAGGCTTTTATTCATCTCCATGTGCCGGCTGGTGCTACACCCAAGGATGGTCCCAGTGCAGGGATTACCATGGCCAGTGCCCTACTATCGTTGGCAAGAAACCGACGGATTACGCGCACCTTAGCGATGACGGGCGAACTAACCTTGACGGGGCACGTGTTGGCGGTTGGGGGTATTCGAGAAAAAGTGATCGCGGCCCGGCGAAACGGTATCAGGGAGCTTGTGCTCCCAGCGCCGAACAGCGGTGATTACGAAGAGGTACCCGCCTACATCCGTGAAGGGATTACCACTCACTTCGTTTCACATTATTCAGAACTAATCCCGATGATATTTGCAAAATCCTAATGGCCGAGGACTCTTCGTCACGTGTGGATTGGTTATCGAGCGAAACACAATAGTATCTACTCTAGCGAAACCACCTAAGGGTTAACTTTCGACTGCAGGCTCCACATCAGCAGGGATAAGGCTGATCAGCGACCATCCGGCTGCGGGCATTAACTTCCCGCCGGCCACAAATATTTCCAAGTATTTCTTTTTAGGCGTTAATGCAAACATCGGAATAGCGCGCTTGCCATGCTTTGCTAAGAAGTCTTGGAATGTAAAGTCATCGCTGAGCTGGGTGGTACGGATGGTGGCGTTTTGGCTTAGCAGACTAGCAAGTTTGGAATAGGTGGCGCTTTCATTGAATAACGTATAGCCTCTATGCTGTTGGGCAAGCTCATGTTTTCGGTTCTTGCCTGGAGTCGTGGGCAGTGTATAAACCGAGTTACGGCCAAATTCACTGCGATAACGTATGCTGGCTAGCGCGTTGAGTTCCGCTTGGCTGGATAATGCCAACAGGCGGCCAATCCCAACCAAGTCGAGATGTCGGTCGGCGTGTTCGGAGATGGCATGACCAAAATAGGTAGAGAGTCCAGCCATGCGAGCTTCCCGTATATTGTGCCAGTTGGTATCGGTCAGCAGAGTTTTAAAGCCCAGTTTGTCTAATGCTGTTGCGATTTCACGAGCAACCGGGTTGGCCCCGATAATTAGCATGCCCCTGGCTTCCGGCTCGGCGACGCCGAGCAGCAATGCCACTCCTCTGGCCGTGATACTCTGCACGACTACGGTGCCGATGATGACACTGAAGGTGAGCGGGACGACCAAATCAGCTTGGACGAAGCCCAGCTGTTTTAGACGGATAGCGAAAAGGGCGGAGACCGCTGCGGCGATAATACCCCGCGGGGCAATCCAGGCAATCAATGCGCGCTCCCGCCAGCTGAGCGAAGAGCCTAAAGTCGATACTAAGACCTTGGTAGGGCGCGCGATAAACTGAATCGTTGCAAGTACCCCTAAACTTCCCCAACCCAGAGCGTTAAACTGAGTAAATTCAATGCGGGCTGCCAGAATGATAAATAGGCCCGAAATGAACAACACGCTGAGACTCTCTTTGAAATTGAGAATATCCTCCGTGTGCACGTTTTTCATGTTGGCAAGCCACAGACCCATCACGGTGACTGACAACAATCCCGATTCCTGAGCCACCAGATTGGCAACGGTAAAATCGGCGAGTACAAACGCTAGCGTGGCGAAATTGTGCAGATACTCGGGCAACCAGTAATGGCGCAGCACAATCCCCAGCATGTAACCGAACGCTGCGCCCAGTACTAATCCGGATAGCAAGATTCCACCGAAGGTCAGCAGCACATGACTCCAGGGTGCGCCGCCGGATCTGGAGATAATAAACTCGAACACCAACACTGCCAGTAGTGCACCAATGGGATCGATCGCAATTCCTTCCCAACGTAACACATTGGCAATGCGCGCTGTAGGACGCACGGTACGTAGCATCGGCACAATGACCGTGGGGCCAGTGACCGCAACCAAGGCTCCGAATAGAAACGCTAGCGACCAATCGAAACCAACCCAAATGTGGGTGGCGATCGCCGTGATGATCCAAGTGATACCCAATCCCACGGTCACCAGGTTACGGACTACCTTTTCGAGCCCACGGATCTCATCAAATTTTAGCGTCAGACTCCCTTCGAATAAAATGACGGCCACGGCGAGAGAAATAATGGGAAACAGCAGATCGCCAAACAAGGCTTCCGGTTGCAGCCAACCCGTGACGGGGCCGGCGATGATACCTGCGAGCAGCAACAATAAAATGGCAGGGAGCTTCACCCGCCATGCATACCACTGGCAGAAAATAGCAATGACACCAATACCGGTGAGAGCGATTAGGATTGAATCATCCACTGCTTCGGCCTGAGTGCTAGTGTTGTGTATTAGTACGGTTATTTTAAGGACTTTTGGTTGCCGAGGATCGACTCCGCTTAGGCAACTCGGGAGCCGTGCGCAGTTTATCCCGCAGATGTCCAAGGCTGAGCAAAGGATGGCGACAGCATCATGCGGGGGCCGGCATAGCGCATAATTGCAGTTACGCGTTCACGCATCCGCGGGCTGTAGCAATGCACGGTGCAGTGATTACAAGTCGGTTTATTTGCGTGGAAAGGGCAGTTGTCCAAACGGCGCAGGGCATAGTCCAGCAGAGTGATGCAACTGTCGCACAATTCGTTTTTACGGGCATGATGATTTCGGCAGTAAAGGCGCACCATGGCGGCAATAGTCTGTCGCTCCCGTTGCAAGTGTTGATGTTGTGCAGTCATATCGAACCGGCCTCATAAAAAAGCCAGAATCTCCCGTTCGATTTCGATTTTATCAATGACCGTACTCTGGACCACAGGCTTGGCGAACAGTGTCTTGACTTTTTCGGGGATTGAGATGTTAGCTTTGCGGGCTATGACACTCAGCGCGTCGAGATCGTAGGCGTCGGATTCTCCGGTTAATGCATTGGCTATGGTGGGTGAGAATTTGGTCCATTCGGCCGTGGAATAGACAATGGTTTTTAATGGCTTGTTAGCCTGCGTGGTGATTGTTCTGAAACAGGTGGCTGTATGCGGATCCATGAGGTAACCCTTGTTAAAGGCTTCCTGGATATAGATTTTGCCTAGCTCATCATCGCAATGGTCGGCGGAGAAGACGGCTTGAAGGCGGCTAAGCTCTTCGGTGTTCAATTCGTAGTGCTGTTCCCGGTCTAACTGCTGCATCAGCGTCTTGGTGCGTTGCGGGCCAAACAAGTCAAAGAGAATACGCTCAACATTGGATGACTTGAGAATATCCATGGCTGGCGAGGTGGTGCCAACGAGGGTACGGTCACGCAGATCATAACATCCGGAATTAATCCAATCGGTAAGTATTTTGTTGCGGTTCGAGGAGATCAAAATCTTTTCTATCGGCAAGCCCATCTTCATCGCATAGTAGCCACCCAGGGCATTGCCGAAATTTCCGCTGGGGACATTGAGATAGACTTTGTCACCCATTTCGATAGCGCCTTGCCGCACAAGCTCTAGGTAGCTGTGTATGTGGTAAATCTGCTGAAAGATGATGCGGCCGAAGTTGACCGAATTGGCGGCGGAGAGGTGAATCTGTTTTTCCTGTAGTTTGGCCTTGAATTCGCTAGAAGCTAGGAGCGTCTTGAGCGCGGATTGCGCATCATCAAAGCTACCGTGAATGCCAATGACTTTTAGGTTGGCTGCATCTTCGGTAACCATTTGTAGACGCTGCACATCAGAGGTGCCTCCATCAGGGTAGAGGCAAACTACTTTGATATTGGCGCGATGTTTGAACGTTTCTAGAGTGGCCGGACCGGTATCACCTGAAGTGGCGGCCAGGATGAGATACTCTTCGCCCCGTTTTTGGGCCAAATCGGAGAGTACGAGACCAAAAGGTTGCAGGGCGATATCCTTAAAAGCGCGGGTAGGGCCGTGATACAACTCGCTGATGTAGATAGTATCGCTGAGTTCGACTACAGGTACAGGATGGGCTGGATCGTCGAATTCATCGTATAGGGCTAAGGCATTGTCGATAACCGAAGCTTCGATATCCAGATCGAATGCGGCGAGTACATCGCGAGCGAGGTTTTTGTAATCGGTATCGAGATGTGCTTTGAGGAAGGTTTTTCCCAACTGAGGCAGGGTCTCGGGGGCGTAGAGTCCGCCAAAAGAGGCCATAGGACTGAGCACCGCATCAGAGAAGCTAACCGAAGCTGGATGTTGGCTATCGTTACCGCGCGTTTCCACAAATTTCATAGTTATTTAACTTTTCCGCAAGTCGCACGACGTTTTATCCGTTAGTATTCAAAAGGAAGCATTATAAACACCGGATCGACCATCAGCTAAATTATTATCAAATTAGGGGCTTACTAAACTGGGTAGATTCGTCATCTTGAGGATTAGGAATTTCCTTATTGCCTGACTAAAACAGAAGGGATCGTTTTTGTTCGATTTGACCTACGGCTTGACCAACTACGGGGCCATCATTCGTACCTCGTGACCCTGCTCGCGAAAGGCCTGAGCCCAAAGTGCGCCACGCCACAGGGGGCAGGCTTCCACCCCGATCAGATACGCCGGCAGTCTCGCCGTCGTTGAGAGTAACCGCGGGCGACTCACACACTTGCCTAACACCACATGACCCTGCGCATCGACCCCATGAAGCTGAAAGCTATTCTTCGATAGGTCTATGCCCAATACCTTGATCTCGCTCTTTTTACGATACTATTGCTCATGGTTCGCCTCGCTTTTGCTCGTCCACTGAAATTCATCCCCCTTTACCGACTTGGATAAGTCGCTTAAGAGAAGTGGGGCGGACCATTCCAGTAGCATCTAAGTTGATAGTCAACTATAGATTGTAGCCCCGTTGACAACGACGTAGGGTATTTCAGCGGTCGCCTCTTTATCCGGATCGAAAAGCGCCTGGCTTATTGAGGAAAGCCTAGCGAGCTCTCAATCGGATCGTGCTGATTCGGGTAGTGTGTCGGTGTGAGATCGGTTAGTTAAGAGAAGCCCGAAAGATTGGTTTGGACCATTCGGGGTGCGGGGGTGAGAGAAAGCGTAATCGCCAGTTTCAAATCAGCACAAAAACAAAGTGTGTCGGAGCTTATTAAAACGACTTGAAAATATTTATATATTTTTTATAAATTGATTTTGATTTCTTCTCTAAATCCTTAGAATATTGTTTATTGATAGCTTCTTTAAAGTATGCATTTCCGGATAAAAATTTTGTTGTGTAGGGTGGTCTTTCGTTAAATATTATTCGATCATTATTTTTTGACTTGATTAAATCAATATCTGAAATATCGTGATTTAGAATGACCATGCTATTCGTGACATCAGGTTTTATAAGTTTCCATTTATAATGATCTATTTCGCAGTACTCAACCTCGATACAAAAAAGTTTATTATTTAATAAATGCAATAAATGTTTTCTTTTAATATTATTTTTTAAAAATTTGTAGTACAAAATTTGATGAATTATTGCTCCATATTTTTTGCAAATTATAAATACAGGCTTTCCAATCCGTTTTCTTATGTCATTAATTGAATAGAAAAATTGAACACTTTTTAATTCAATATTGTTTATTTCAATACTGTTCTTACCATAAGCATCAAAATTAACCAAGTTACGAACTTTATCCAAAGTATCATACATATATTGGATGTATTCGCGTTCCGTATAGCCAATTTCACTATATGCTGGTTTGTTATTGAATATTTTATTTAACATCAATCTCGATTGATTAATAAATTAGATATTTATTGAAATATCCAGTCGTCCTATATGGAACGGTTAGCTTGTCGTATATTCCAGTCATCATTCGTCAGAGTACGACTTCGGGAAATGAATAAGAAGGTGCTGGAAATCTGCTATTTATTTATAATATGGAAACGCACTAAGCTTTTTATGTGACTATACGTGTTGATCGAGGTGCTTAATAATTAGGCTATAACACGCATGAAGTCCTAAATAATTTCAGTACATACTCAAACAAACTAACATAAGTTTATTGCGGAACTATTACTCCGCCCCTTGTTTGGCTTGAGAGAGATTGGATAATATATGCGCTTTGGCTCCTCTGAATGGAAATCTACCAAGTGGATGTAAAATTGTCAATATATTAATAAAAAGGTCATGAGTCATGCTAATATGACTCAGAAATAATGGCTATTCGCGAATTGTTGTTAATAGATAGTTAGCAACGAGCGATCGTCGATCGTAGAAGATTGGGGCTAGAGCGTTAAAATTATTATAATAAATAAATATATTAAAAACAAAATGTTACAAGTCGTATCCCCGAGGAGATGTCGAAGCACTAGAAAAACGGGCATTGGGATATATTTAGAATACAGTTATATAAAAGTCACGCGCCTTCCAGGAAATATCACCATCTTTAATGTAGACAAAAAAGGGTCAATGAAGAGCTAATCTAGGTGTAAAATGTGCGTATATTCTCAGGGTGCCGTCGAACTGGAGATAATGTTCTACGGTAATATGGATTACACAATTAGGAAAGGCTGCTCTAGTATACATCCTGGAGTTCGACATTCGCTGTAAAGGCAGAACCAGATAGTTTTAAAATAGCAGATTAAAAACGCTAAATTAGGATACCCTGTTCAGCACGCTCTAATTCTGCAGATCCGCAGAAATTAATACATGCGATAGATAATGCTTGCTTTTAAGCAACCCTTTACTTATTTAAATTTAACCGAGATTGCGGGAGTTAAACGAACAGATGTTTAATGGAGGATATTTAGCAGTTTATTTTTTTACTACAGACAATTATGGCGATTGAATCTTCTGAGTAGATTTTTCAAATCTCTTCTGCTGTGCCAGGCTCAGGGTGAGAAAATCCATTCGATTGGTATTAATCGAGTCACGCACCACCACAGCAACAATTTCCGCTATGGATACCTCGCAGCCGGTATCCAGAAAATGTTTGTGGTAAGTCAGGGTGATCATTGCCCAGGCTTCCGCTCGGAGCTGACACATAAAATTCTCACGAAATGATTTCAGGGCATTAGTAAAACACTCGTCCACCAGTAGGGACGCATCGCCCAACCCAGGAGTTAGCAATTGCAGGCGGGCGCAAGTTTGGTCACGTAACTGTGCAAGGTCCATACTCCCTCCCTTTCGCTAAAATACCCTTCTAGTTTAGCCACATTTATGCCGTGGAGAACAGAGGCTCGGTCTGGTGGAGGCGCTTGCATTCAGCCTTGAGTCTAGACAGGGAATTACACGAGTGTCGCTAACTCATTTATGAGCTGATCCGTCGTCACCTGTCGGCAATAGCCGCGGTTGTTAGATATAGAACTTTGATGCCGCTCATCATCATGAGTGGCGCAGGCATCCACGACCAGTGTAACAAGATATCCATAGTCGCAGGCGTCGCGCACCGTAGAATCGATACATTGGTCAGTAAGGATGCCGCTAATGATAAGGTGTTTTACGCCAAGGTTTCTTAGCACATAGTCTATATTGGTCGATATGAAAGGTGACGATGAGGTTTTCGGAATCACCATTTCGTCCCCCGTCGGTGAGATCTCGGCAAGCACTTTGGCATCACGTGAACCTTTTGGACAAAATAACCCCGAAATTTTATAGTCGAGCCCCATCTCACGTCCATCCTGGGTTAGGCTCTCAATCACCGTGTATAAAACTTCTATGCCCGTTTTTCTGCACATGGTTTGCAGTCGCCGCATGTTAGGAAGCACTTTCGTTTCCAGCTCCTTAAAAAAATAGCCATATTTTTCGTCTAGTTCCGTTGAGCTAAGCTGAGAATATTCACCGCCGGTTTTATCGGCGGTGTAAGTACTGCACATCCACGAATAATAATGCGGTCTTTGCCTTGCGCACCGGCACATCGCGAGAAATCCCGAAGTCTTTCACGATAACTCCAGATCTGCTATCGCCATGGGGAGCAATCTGGCAAGTAAATTGCCCACTCATCTTGGCCTGATTCAGTCAGGATCAGGTCTTGACGAATTTCTATTTCGACATAGTCCAGTCCACGCTTCTCGGCGTGAACGGGCACACCATAATCCGTCTCATCCGTCACACGATAGGGCTCGTTCTCCGTGACTACGAGATCAGTTTCGGTACGCAACCAATGCGCAAGTCGGTGAGATAACCGGGGCAACCGATTATAAAGCACAGCGACATGCATCGGACGAATGGCACCATGATAAACCGGTGTAAAGCTATGCATGGCAATATAGTAGATGTCCCGACCTAAAGCCTGCCTGGTCTCAATCACCCGTTTGATGGCCGGTGATAAGGTTCGAAAATTTCATTTCGACGTAGCTGTTGATCGGTGACACTTAGCCCCTGATTCCCCGGGATCGTCGTCCCCTCCGAAACTTCTGGAAATGCGCTTGCCGAATCCGGCTTGCGGTTACAATCGATGACTAAGCGCGAGTAAGGTTGAAGAACGGCTGTGGCGTCTAACAATTTCGAAAGAGTTTCGGTCACTCCAGCGATGCCGATATCCCAGGCGATATGTCGCGCCAACTCCGACTCAGTCAAGCCGAGATCATGTAATGCTTGGGGAATCACCCGTCCCGCATGATCTGCGGTAAGGAGAAACGGACTTGATGCGCTTTCGCGGAGAATTTGAAACGGCTCCGGCTCACCAGGGGCAAGTAGCATTACGCTTCTCAATGATGACTAGTACACTGCGGCATAGCGTGCGCAGATCTCCGTCGGATCCGCGCCATCGAGCGATTTGATCTCGGCGCGTTTGAACTCGAGGTAGGCGGAAAGCGCGTCGGCGCTCCACCAACGAGCAGCGCCGTCGTCCTGCTCAAGCGCCAAAAGCGCCTCATCTAGGGATTGAGGAAGCAAGGGTACCTCGGCGTCTTGTCCGGGCAACTCAAGTTTACGTTCAAGTCCGTCGATGCCCGCCCAGATTACCGCGCCCAACGCTAGATAGGGACAACTCGCAGCATCTGCCACCCGAAACTCCACGTTAAATTGCCGCGCAAGCTCTTCGCCTGCCGTCGGGAATAAAGGCGCGACGCGCAATGCGGCCCCCCGGTCTTGTTGAGCGATATTGGCGCATACAGGGGCCCAACGATTTGGGGTTAAGCGGTAATAGGAAGCGGCGGAAGGTGCGCTAAATGCGGTAATCGCGGGGAGATGGGCAATGACGCCAGCAAAAAATGGCACGGCTTCTTTCGAGAGCCCCAAAGGCATTTTCGGATCATAAGTTATCGGTGTATCGTCTTTCCATAGACTCATGTGTAGATGTGTCCCGTTCCCAATGCCGGCGGGAGTCAGCATTGGGGCGAAGATTGCACGCCTACCAAGCCGCCAAGCCACAGCGCGTGCCATCTCGCGAAGCACTACGGCTGCATCTGCGCCACGTAAACCTGTTTCATGCCTAATCGTAGCTTCATATTGCCGCTGCCCATATTCCGGTAAAAAACTGTCCGGTGTAAATCCAGCCTTTCGCACGGCGGTCATCAGCAATTCGCCAAACCGTCCTTGCCGACGAAAAGCATCTAGGGAATAAGTGGCGCCGGGCCTGTCTTCGACACCCGTCAATACAAATTCTTGCTCGAAACTTGTCGCTATTTGCAGTCCGAGGCTCTCCAATTTTTCCAAGGCGCGTACTAAGAAGGTACGCGGACAAAACTCCCAGGCTGAACCATCGGTATTGACGATGTCACCGAGATAGAACCGTTCTGAGGTACCGTCCTCAAAGGGCACATCAACCAGCATGCGTGGGTCCGGGCGAATGATGAGGTCTCCCAACGTACCGAAAGGCGTCGTGTAAATCGGCCCGAAACACGACATCATGATGTTGGAATGGGTAAGGCCAACGCCCTTTTTTAAACGCTCCTCCCTGTCCGCTGCGAGAAACGCTTTGCCACGAACAATTCCCGCCCAATCACACACACCCGCAAAAATAAGATTTTCTTCTATCATTTGCCGATCCGAAGTCAGGTCATGTCGAGATCAATCAGTCAGCCTCGCCGAGAATCTTGCGCCTCAAAGCCGTACGCGTCCGTAACAAGGAAGCACCGAGCGCAAGCTAAGCGACCACCCCATAGGGCCAGAGATTACCCGGAAAAGGCAGTACCGGATAGACCGAGCCATAGAGCGGCCATAGTAAACTGAGTGTGCCTAGAACGCCAAATGTTGCCCACATAATCGTCAAGCCTGTTAATGGGAATGATGAACCGCTACAGTTGATCATGGAGATTAAGGATTATCGGTGAGAGGATGCTAAGGAGGAAAAGGATACTTCAGAGAGCTACTGGGTGCCCGGCGCCAACACTCCAGGCTACTACAATCGCTGGACATTTGCGATGTATGTGGGTGTGTGGGAGATGTAATCCGATTTCGAAGTCCGCATGAAATTTGAAATTGACAACATACTCGTAGCAATGCTCAAATAACCGTGTACACTAAATCCGTGTGCACAACCAAGAAACTGTAACGGAAGTGGATTATGAAAAATATCACCTTGAGCGCCGATGAAGAGCTGATTGAAGCCGCGCGGCAGCGCGCGGCCAGCGAGCACACCACGCTGAATGAGCAATTCCGGCGCTGGCTGGCCGACTATGTGCGGCGCGAGCAACAAACCCGCCTGGCTATGGAAACCATTCGCGAGCTGCAAGGCAAGCTCGCTACCGGTGGCCGGAAATTCACTCGAGATGAAATGAATGAGCGCTAAGTGCTTTATCGACTCTAACGTCTTCGTCTCCCTGTTCGACGACACCGACCCTACCAAACGTCAACGCGCCGAGGCTCTCACACAGCAGGCCCTGCAAGAAGGTCCGGTTTGCATTAGCTACCATGTGGTGCAGGAGACGCTTAATGTCGTGATACGCAAGCTCAATGGCACCGCAGAAGACGCGCGGCTTCTGCTACTGCGCGTACTCGCCCCGCTATGGCAGATCAACCCCACGCCCGTCTTGTACGAGCGGAGCTTGGAATTGCGCAGTCGCTACCAGTTCAGTTTTTACGACAGCCTCATCATTTCCGCTGCTCTCGAAGCTGGCTGCAAGACGCTATACAGCGAGGATTTGCAGCACGGTCAGATAATCGGGCACCTAACCATCGTCAACCCCTTCGTATAATAAGTCGGTCTAAGGGAAAGAAAAAACGCGAAGTCCGTCGAAGCCCTAACCTACGAGGAAGCGGTGTGCAAGCACATCTCGACTACGAAGTATCCCTCTATGGCGATAGGAAAGAAACCTATCCAGATCGTTGAATGGTGTGTAGTCGCTACACACTGCTCTCTGCGCATCTCCTCCCAGAGTGACGTATTCCCCATGATTCAAATGATGGTGAAGAACGGCTAGCACTCTGGCACTTCTTTGAATACCGATGAGTCGGAATTGAAGCGCATTGTTACTACGCCAAATTATTGTGATTCCCGGTAGTGACTTGATCGCAAGCTCAATGCTGACAAAGCCCGAGTGATTGCGGAAATTTAATAGAGATGAAGCGGATCAATGGATTTAATCTGCGAATGGCGTTGGTAACGGGGGCCAAAAATAGAAGGGTCATCTGTAAGCACGACTCTCAAGGGTGCCGCAAACACGATCTCTTTGATTAGCAGCCCAGGGATGGACAAGCGTGACTAACCCGTTTTTTGAGAAACCGATACTCAACTCGCCCTACGAGCATCCGAGCAGACACTGGGAACTCGACGTTTCGGGTCAACCCACTCAGAGGATCATTGCAACCCGCCGGCGTGCCGAATTCATCACACCGATTCCAAAGCCCAAAAAGCGGAGGCTCTTCAGTGATATCCTGTTCTTTTGTTTATTAACTAAATGGATTGACGATTTCAAGATTCTCTATTCGTTGGCCGTGCTGCAAATCTTCAGTGAACAAGCGTACGCAACCACTATCGAGGGCAGTACGGATGATCAATGCGTCCCAAAACGAAAAATTGTGTAAACGGTGCAGATCGATCGCACCGAGTATTTTTACCAAGTTAATTTGCACTAAATTGAAACGGGAAAACAATTCTACCTTGCGCCGAGCAATAGGGGCAGAAACTCCCAGTTTGCACGTAGTAGCGGCATAATATTCCTGTAGTACTTGAGTGGAAAGTACACCGACGTTTTGCCGCCTCACTTGCTCGATCAGATTCAGAGCTTGTTGTTGTTTTTTAGGTGCGTCCTGATCATCAGTATAAATCAGAATATTGGTATCTAGAAAGCTACGCTCGTTCATGTAGTTCCTCACGGTTGAAGTGCCACCCTTGGGAGCGACCAAGACTCTCGGCGCTTAGCTGGCGTAGCTCAGCGATATCTTGTTCGGTGTCCTGTGGTGTGGTCAGTTGTTCAAGATATTCGCGAATGAGCTGATTGAGGCTTTTGTCCATGCTTTGGGCCACCAAGCGTGCTTTTTTCAGGGTGATCTCGTCTACCGAAAGCGTAATGTTCATAGTACGTTTATCTCATTCAAAGCTTAACACATATCAAGTGCGCACATGATATGTGAAATATACTTGTTGCTTGGGGTACCGTCAATTCATCCCATCGCTTCTTTTCTTGATAGTTTTAAGCTTTAGATGCGCGGCTCAAAACTACGATCATCAGTAGTGCTTAGTATTGTCAATTGGATGTGAAAAACAAGACAAACTGAAAAAGGTGGTTTAAATGGCGAAGAAAGCATTAAGGCTACCCACTTAAAGCGAAACAAAGTGCAGGACTAGCTGCCGTATTCTAGTATCATGAGTTAATGACTAAAAAAACACAGCGACACAGGCCATACGGTCAGCTAGCCGAGCGATTATCCGTGAAATCAACGCTCGCGGCAAACAAAGCGTTCGCCAGCTTGCTGAACTTATCAACGGCAGTAAAAGCGGTGTGCATCGCCACCTTCATGCCCAGGAGCGGCGTAACCGGTACCCGGAATCTAGGCTGTGGGAGACAGAGACGGGCAACGTATGGCTGCGCCTGTTGGTATGGGCGGTGTTGTATCTTTTCGGGTTGGAATGTGGTGTTGGAGGCGATAAGTTATCGCGATTTTTCAAGCTGATTCGGATTGATACCCATGTAGGCGTGTCGCCGTCAGCCTTGCGCCTGCAGCTTAAACAGATGGAAGTTTTATTGCCGCAATTTCAGGCGGAGTGCGAAAAACAGAGTTGAAAGGGCATCACGAAAAGCGGTTGTGGCCATGGATGAGACCTTTTTCGGCGAGTTTTTGATTTTGGTGTTGATGGATTTGCGCTCGGGCTATTTACTGTTGGAGGAGATCAGTGAGGATAGGCGTTTTGACACCTGGTATGCCAAGACAGCGCCGCGCTTGGAATCGTTGGGCATTGAAGTCAATCATGCGATTAGTGATCGAGCCAAGGCGTTAATAAAACTGGCCATAAGCGGATTTGAATGCGATTCTGGAGCGGATTTGTTTCACGCGCAACAGGAGGTGAGTCGCTGGTTGGGGGCCAACCTAGCAAGACGTCGCGCTACCGCCGAGAAACAATTTGAAGCGGCCCAGACCGCGGTGGATAACGCGGTAGAAACGGCCGCCAATCCTGAAAAGGCTCTGCTTGTAAAGCAACGCCTTGAAGCCGAACAAGCGCTTGATCAAGCCAAACAAACCAGGGCCGATTACCACGAAAACTTGCAGGGCATTGCGGAGGAAATCCACCCCTTTTCATTAAGCGACAACCGCCCAAAGTCGGCTAAACAGGTCGAAGCGGGGCTTGAAAACAGGGCAAAAGTCTTTGAGCGGATAGCAGCGATTCAGAACGTAAGCCCCGAACAGACTAGTTGAGGTGTAGGAATAATCGTGGGACAAACCTGTCCGTTACCTTTTCAGCACACCCTAGCGTAAACCGCATTGGAGTTGAAGAAGCTTATGGCCGCATCAAGTTGTAGGGTTTGTAAGGTTGTTTTTCTCCGCTGGGGATAGAGAGGTTAATCCTGGATTTCGGAGCAGGCGATCTCCTGTGGGGGCTAGGTGACAAAGCGAATCTGAATTCGCCGTTGTGATCGCCGAGCGAAGGTGTGCTCGTCGAGCTCGCCATAAGTCAGTACGCCCAGCAAACACTTCCACAGGTGGGCCAGGGTCATTTTGCCGGTCAGGTGTTGTTGAAAGGCAGTACTGAGCACCATGAGCTGATTGATCAGATGGCCGATCTGTAAGCATTGATAGTAGTTTTTCGCGGCTTGCCAGCTGACTCGCGAGAATTTGTGTTGTAAGCCATAGCCGTGATTTTTTTGCGTATTGAATCCCTCATGGTGAGTAGGCCGGGGAAATCGCACCCCAGCCTCTCGCAGAACGGTGCGTAACCTCTCGATTCACACCGCTCCCATCAAGCAAACGCACCTACCATGCCTCGCTGCCAGTGAACAAATAACCCTGACTGTCGTTCTGAAATCCTTTGCAGAAACCGCCCTGCGCGGGTTTTGTGACCTTTAAGACGATGATAATTACGCATCGCCAAAGCTACCAACGTCATGTTGAAGTGTCGCAGCATTGGATAAAGTGCTGATCGATAGAATCGCCCGTAATACTGTACCCATCCTTGCAGGATGGAATTCTCATCCGGCTGATTTGCAACAGACTCAGATCCGTTCGGTTGCGAAGATTCCATTGGCGCGTCGTTTGACGCATTTCTTTGAGCGCAGCGGCGATAGCCGCTGGGGTAAAAGACATAAACGTGTATTGAGTTTACGATTCTTTACCTGACGCGCTCAAAGGTGTAGCCAAAAAATCAAACCGCGTGTTTTCATAGGCGGCTATACGGCTCCCATCCTTGCAATAAACAATCTGCGTTTTCTCTGGCTGCACTCCAGCTCACACGCCGCTAACCGTTCCACCAACGCCGCCTTGATAGCCAGCGCTTGTGACAATGTCGAGCAATGAATCAACCCGTCATCGGCATAGCGACACCACAGTACGTCAGGATCGTCCCGTTCATCCAGGCATCGAACGCATAGTGCATAAATAGGTTACTGAGTACGGGACTAACGACGCCGCCTTGTGGCGTGCCTCGGGTTCGTTCTACTAATGTCCGTCGGCAAAATGTAGCGGCGCTGTCAGCCAGCGCTCAACGTATAACCTAACCCAGGGACTCTGGGTAACTGGTGACTGCCCGAAGTAACCGTGTGTGATCGATGTTGTCGAAAAGTCCTTTAAGATCGAATTCTAAAACCCAGTCCTGCCGCCAGCAACGCACACGCGTCACCTCGATACATCCAATGCTGACTTCCCTCGCCGATACCGTAGGAGTCGGGTAGAAAATGCGGCTCTACTGCCGGTTCAAAACTCAATTTGACAACCATCTGCCCACTCGATCCGCCACTGTCGGCACACCGAGTATCCTGTCTCCGCCACCCTTTTTAGGAATGGCCACTGCTTTAACCGGCGGCGGGAAATACGTCCCCGATGACAGCCGGCTCCAAATCTTATACAGATTACCCTTCAGATCCTTCTCAAAATCGGCGAGCGACTGCTGGTCTACACCCGCTGCCTCCCGCCTTCGCTTTCACCGCCTTAAAGGCCTCCTTCACTTGCTGCTTGGCAATCGTAAATGGTTTTGTTGCCTCCATCAGTTTCCTGCTGTTTCCAGTTGAACTGCTCATACAACCGCTTGACCCAACCCCTTTGCTCGGGCCGCATTACCAGCCTTCATCGCTCGTACGGGTCGGTCCGTCCCCGTGCTGCGCCTCGGTCCTCTCGGCTTGTGGTTCTGCCACTTTGGCTTCTCCCTTCACATCGCAACGACGGGTTCCCGCAGTTCCGCATGGAAGCCTGAATCAGGGTCTCGCCTCCTATACGCCGGTCGCCGCCTGCCCAGTCAATCAGGTGCCCGACAAGCTTATCCCAAAGATGGAAACGCCCCTGGTTTTGACGACAAATCGATGGTTAACGACGCGTCTACAGAGGTTCAGAAACTTCGCCTCCCTGACCCACACCTGCTCGGGGTATTCCCCGACACTTTGACTCCAACGCTCACCACCACGGCTCTTTACCGCAGCAGCTTGGCGTCGTTGAAGCCTGCTCCTGAACAGCCGACTCCGAAGGACCTACCTTCATCTCCCGTGAAGCTTATGCACACTTGGTTAGTTCTCCAAAAACTTCCCTACTATGCGCCTGCGGCGCACTTTCAACTTTCCATCGCAAGCGTCCCGTGCGGCTGATCGCTCGGGCAGTCGTGGCATCGATGGGCAGATCGGTGAGCTGCACGAACCGAGTACAGCTGGACTCACCGGTTTGAGTATCCGTGGTGGTTTCGAAGCATTCAATCCAATTGAGCCGATGAGTGTGATAGTCAATGGCGTTGAGCCAGCGCAGCTGTTCGTTGATCTCGACCTGGCCCTCAAGGCGTCGATGCGTCAATGGGATAGTTGGGGTCATCGCCTGCAAGGCGTGCACCTCTTCCCACACCGTGGGCAAATTACCCTCTTTGAACGTGACGATATAGCGCCAATCGTTGAGCCTGCACTGCTCGAAAAAGCCTTGGTTGGGGTATAAGCCATCGGCGGTAATACAGATCGGCAAGCGCGGATAGTACTGCTTGAGTTTGGCGACCAGGCGTTTAAAGGCCTTGAGCTCACAATCTTGCTTGTCATATTCGCCCTCAGGATTCTCAATCCATTCGGTGGCTATCGAAATGGAAAATCCATTCGCCGTGATCAGCTTAGCCTCCAGAACGTTATGAAAGTAGGTCATTTTGCCTTTCTTCGAGCGTTTGGATAAACAGTGATCACAATGCTGATGCGTAAACCTCATCACCCCCGTGCCATCAATGG
>CAVSWL010000035.1:0-73749 GCA_963731655.1 uncultured Gammaproteobacteria bacterium
CTTTTGCCCTTTGCGGGGGTCCAGGGGGCTCGCCCCCTGGTCGTGCGCTTCGCGCCCGATAGCAACCCGTTGGGTGCGTTTACGCACCGAAACTCTGCCGTCTCGTGGCTCGTGCCTCAGACGTAGGGCATTTCAGCTAAGCCTGCCGGTCGCGAGCACTTCCAGCCCGGTTCCCTGGAGATGGGTTTTTCTCTCCACCGCGACCATTTCGCCTTGCTTCGCTACCGAGCCGGAGTAGACGACCTCGCCGGTTTTCTTGTTGACGGGCAGCGACTCCCCGGTGAGCACCGACTGATCCACGCTCAGATACTCTCCCTCGATGAGCTTGGCATCGGTGGGGATGATATCGCCGAGCCGCAGGCGAATGATGTCACCGGGCACCAGCTCGGCGGCGGAGAGTCACCGCACGGAACTTTCCAATTGCTCGAAGACGGCGTCGATAGCGAGTGTTTCGGCGGTTTAACTGTCGATGCTCTGGCTCATGGGTGAATTCCTCAAGGTGCGATCATGCCGTTATCGAGGTAGGCATCGGCGTAGCTGAACACGATGTCGGGGTTCGGGAGAATCAGGCTATGATCCTTGCCCTCATAGTCCAGGTGCGTAAGCAAGTCCTTGATGACGTTGAGCCGCGCGAGCTTCTTGCTATCGGCGCGCACCACGGTCCACGGAGTCAAGGGGGTATGGGTGCGCGCGAGCATCTCATTGCGCGCGGTGCTGTAGTCGTCCCAGTGTTTCTGCGCTTCGGCGTCGATGGGGCTTATCTTCCATTGTTTGAGCGGGTCGCTGCGGCGCGCGGCCAAGCGCTTCTTTTGCTCAGCCTTGCTGATATCAAGATAGTACTTGAATAAGCGGATACCGGACCGGATGAGCATTTGTTCAAAATTTGGCACGGTCTCGATGAATGCCTCGTATTCGACTCCGTTGCAGAATCCCATGACGCGCTCGACTCCGGCACGGTTGTACCAGCTGCGGTTGAACAGGACCATTTCTTCGGCGGTGGGCAGATAGGGCACGTAGCGCTGGAAGTACCACGCCGTGCGGTCGCGGTCGGAAGGCTTGCCCAGTGCGACCACGCGCGTCTCGCGCGGGGAGAGGTGTTGGATCAGGCGCTTGATGGTGCCGTCCTTGCCGCCGCCGTCACGCCCTTCGAAAATGACCAGAATGCGGTCGCCGTGGGCGATAAAGTGCTTTTGTAGCTTCACCAACTCGACCTGCAGTGCATGCAGTTCGCGTTTGTAAGTTTTTTTGCTGGGTGGTTTGGGGTACGACTCGAGTTGGGAATGTTTGGACATCGTGCTGTTCCTGCGCTGTTGCGTTGCTATACCGGCGGTGTTGCCGGATACATGAATTTGTGCAGAAATTGTTCCAGGGCGTTAACTCCCGTGGATAAATCTATCTATGTGGGGATCGGGTAAAACTTCGGTGACGTTAAGCCGATTGCCTCGGGGAATTTGAACCTTGTTGGGGTATTTGGCCCACTTGGCGTGCATTGCGGTGAAGACAGTGGAGGGAAAACCCGTCTCAAGTAAAGTAACGATGTGCAGCATGGGACGGTTTCGGTAGAGTATCGTAATAAAAATCGATGAATCCCAGGGTCGGCCGGAAAGGCTTAACTCACGGTAGCGAGCATTCGGTTTGGGAGAGTTGGGCCAAATGAGCCTATGTAATACAAGAGCCAGAGGCGGCGGCTCGGGTAAAATCTAGCCGCCGGCCCATGTGCCGAGGGTCTTGCGTGGTGTTGGGTAACGATTGCGGCGAGGCGCATTAATCGAGCACCTGCTTCAGATACTCCAACGCCTCGCGGTCCGTGGAGAAGATGTGCTCGCGGCCAATTTTATCGCTCAAGCCGGTGCGATCCAGCACCTCTTGAACCTGTCTCTTGAAGCCGCTGAAGTTCAGCGTGATGTGGCTGTCGTGGAACCGGCTGACTAGGTTGCCCAACATTTCGACGCCCGATGCATCCACGTAATTGATCCCGCTGCACTTGATCAGGATCTGGTTCACCTCCGGGTTCTCCCGCCCCACTTTCAACAACTCATCCTCCAGATAGGACACATTGACAAAACGCAGGGCACCATCGAAGCGTAGCGCACTCAGCTTGGGGTGCATCGGCGGTAGGTTGTGCCGCTTAGCATCGCGCAAGGTGGTGTCTCGATGTATACCGAGTGTTGCGATGTGAGGCCGCATCATCCGGTACAGCAGCAGGGACAGCGACAAGAGGATGCCGGTGAGGATGCCGTTCTGGATGTTGGGTGCAAAGGACAGCGTGGCGACAAAGGTTACCACCGAGGCGACGCCGTCGTCCCGGTTGGCTCGCCAGGCATTGCTAAAGTTGCGGAAATTGACCAATCCCATCACCGCAACCATGATGATGGCCGCCAGCACCGGTTTCGGCAGGGGGCCGAGCAGCGGCGTCAAGAAGAGCAAGGTCAGCATTACGGACAGCGCGGAGAATATCGAGGACAGGCCGGAACGGGCGTTGGTGGCCAGGTTGAGCGCGGAGCGCGAAAACGAGCCGCTGACCGGCATGGAATGGCAGAATGCGGCCGCCACCTTGGCAAGGCCCTGGCCGATCAGCTCTTGATTCTGGTCCCAGGGCTGGCGAGTCTTGATGGCAATGACCTTGGAACTGGACATCGCTTCCATGAAGCTGATCAGGGCGATCACAAAACTGGCGGGTAATAGCGCGATGGTGGCGTGCCAATCCAGCGGCGGCATACTCAGGCTGGGCAAGCCCTGTGGAATCTCGCCCACGACCCGCCCACCGATGCCGGCGAAATCCACGGCGTGGCTTACCCAGGTCAACAGGGCGACGGTGATCAATACACCGGGGAGTTTCGGCGTGAATTTTTTGAAGGTCAGCAGCAGCACGATGGCCGCCACCCCAAAACCCAGAGACTCTTCGTGCATCGTCGGGGCGCTGATTAGCACGTGCCAGATATCGATCAGAAAATGCTCTGACTGTTCTGCGGGGATGCCCAATAAAGTCGACAGTTGCGACAAGCCGATGATCAAGGCGGCGGCATTGATAAAACCCATCAACACAGGGTGTGAAAGAAAGTTCAGTAACATGCCCATGCGTAGCGCGCCAAAGGCGATTTGAAACAGTCCCGAAATCAGCGCCAGCAGGATCACGTAGGAGTAGAACAAATCCGAGCCGTGGGCCGCCAGAGGCGCTATGCTGGCGGCGGTCAGCAACGAGGTCATCGCCACTGGGCCGGTGGAAAGCTGCCGCGAGGAACCGAACACGACGCCGACGATAGTGGGAATGAGTGAAGCATACAGCCCGTAATAAGCCGGGACACCCGCCAGCTGCGCATAGGCCAGACACTGGGGGATGCCGACCAGGGAAACCGTGATGCCGGCAATGAGGTCGTCTTTCAGCGTTTCTCGGGTGAAGGAAAAACGTTGCAGGAAAGCACGTGGGTTAAAGTACCGTGCTGGCGTCGGAGATAGCGGTAGCATTGGCGATGACCTGAAGCTTTAGTTGTAAAATCTACCCGCTATGTCGTGTCGTCAATTATCGAAACGGCATGGCGGCTTGGAGTTCTTAAAGAAAATACATTACCGTTCAACGCCGCCGAGGCTATCGCCACCGTAGAAGCGGCACTTGGCTAGAAACTGACTAACCCCTCTCTCAACCATCCTCGCAACCTGACCGGGTTCGTGATTGAGGATCGGGGTTGCTCAGGCGGCTGGCGTAGTATCCTAGAGGAACTGGAAGCGAGTCTTTGCGTGGTAAAGAACGGCCGTCTATGACTCCAATTAACGTGTTTATTATATAGACAAAAAGTAATATACCAAAAATCTAATATAGATGAAACTAATTGTACGCATGGCTCGTATTCCCCAACAACCCGGCTTATATCCGCCAAGGCGTTGTTGAATGGATACCGAAAATAAATAAAAAACGAAATAAAACATACAGATGGGCGTTGTGGTATGTCCTATGCCTGTTGGAGTTTGAGTACAGCGTCCTGTGGCTCTTCGGCCCTGGACCATCAATTCCTGAAAAGTTTGAAAAAAGATTGAAAAAGGAGGCACACAATGTCTACTGAAGCCGTGACAATCGAAAGCCCAAAAGTCGAAATCGAAACCCCGTTACCGGATTCCGATACCATCACCGAAGCCGCTGCCCACAACGCAGTAATCGGTACATTCTCTACTCACGCCGACGCCGAAGAGGCGGTTAAGACCCTGGAAAAGCAAGGGTTCCCTATGCGCAGTTTGTCCATCGTCGGCCAAGGCTACCATAGCGAAGAAAGACCTACCGGTTTCTTCACCACGGGTGATCGGGTGAAGGCCTGGGGCGAGGCAGGACTGTTCTGGGGAACCTTCTGGGGACTGTTATTCGGCGTGGCTTACTTCTGGGTTCCGGATATCGGTCCGATCGGTGCCTCAGGCTCCTTGGTTCACCTGTTGGTAAGCGCTCTGGGAGGCGCCGCGGTAGTGGGTGGTGTCAGCGCATTGGGGGCAGCCCTGGTGGGCCTGGTATTACCCAAGAATACCATGATCAAGTATGAGCGCGACCTCAAGTCCGATAGCTATCAGCTCATCGCCCAAGGCATGCCGAAGGAGGTGGCTAAGGCTAGATCACTGCTGGAACAGGCTCGTAAAGTGGAGACCGCCGTGATCAAGGCCTGAAGAAACCAGAGTGTTCTATTGTGCTAGGCTGATCGATGTTTTTCATTCCGCGCCGGCAAAAACCTTTCGCAGTGATCCGGCGCGGGGATCGTGGAAAAGCACTCGTAGGCCGGAGTTTACTGCAGGTGTATTGAAGACCCATGAACCAATTCCGAATTCCCTTCTTGCGATGCAGGCGACAATGCTGGCAACGGTCAACAACACTAAATCTCATTCACATGCCTAATCCGTATGTTGGCTTAGGGGAACGAATCCCAGTCGGGCAGGGCAACGCATTGGATAACGTCTAGACAGTAATTGACCTAGTCCCTACGGGTATACGCCGATGGCGATGGCCCAATCGGAGGCATAAGGCGCCTTCCAATTATGTTTGCCGGGCGTGAGCAGTCCTAATTCAATTTCTTGGTAAGAGGTTTTGGTGTCCACCGCGACCGCCGGCTGCGATTTTGGCATGTTCCCCAGGTTCATCCCGACGGAGTCGGTATTTTCTTTGTAGAACACAAAGTGCTTGTTAGCGGGATCGCGAAGACAAACGCTGATATCTGCGGGTTTTGGCGTTTCGGTGGTGCCGGTGCGGGGATCGCTCACACGGTTGTCGCGGAGGAAGTCTTTACGAAACCGTTTCTTATCGCGAAAAAACGTCGCATAGGTTTTAATGATTCCCTTGATCTTTGTATTTCCACTGTCGTACGGCCGCGATCCTCCCTGGTCGGCATCGGGCAGGAGATAGCCCCAAATGTTGGCGACGCCACCGGCCATCGCCGAGTGCCACAATCCCTTGCGTGTCAACTCGGCATTGTAGTCCTTGTGTGTCCAGCGTTTCGCATTGCGGATGCGAAAGCGGTCCTCCTCCATCGAGGGTTTATCGGGATGGTGCTCTATCACGGCGACGTAACGGTCGTACAACGGGCGATAACTGGTGTAGCCGATATAATCTCCACCGAGCCAAGCGGTGAATCTATCGCCCACCGGCGCGTTGAATTTCTCATTCAAATGCGGTTTGGAACGCTTGTGCCCCGAACGGCGATAAGCACCGGACTCGTCGAAACCGACTCGAGTCCCGACAAAATGATCCCAGCCGAAATGTGCCTCGAGATAAGCTTTCCAGGCGGTGAGCTCATCCGGGCTCGCCCACAAGTTCTCCGTGTCGTACCCATAACCGATGGACCAGCCCGGGATTGGTCCCAGCCTCGCGGCGAGGTAACGCAGGTTTCGCCGGTCGATCCGGTTCATAGGCGCGCCGAGAACCGCGCGGGGGCCGTTTTTTGCGCCGCGGGCGTCTGTATCCCACATCCACAGATGGCAAGCGCCGCCTCGCGCATGGACAGCGGAAATGAGCGCCTCTAGCACCTCGTAGGTTCGAGGGTCAGGATCGGGCTTTCCTTTGGCATTACCGTCAAGATCGAACCAGCGAGCTTGAACCGGCAGGTGAAAGCCGGTAAAGCCATGCTCCTCGATGAACTCGGTGATCTCGCTATCAATCTTCGCCTGATCCACCCGGTGCCGTTGCTCATCGTAAAATGTCTCGAGCTCCTTGCCCATTACGTATTGGGGGACAAAGGCTGTTTCCGTGCCCTGCCAACCCCATTTATTGCCGAATTTTTTGATGAAGCCATGGGCGTCGTGGTTCGCGGGCTTCATGACGAGAATCGTTCCGCTCAGGCCATGAAGCTCAGGGTCCCGGCTTGTGCCCTTGTTTCCGTCGCTTTGGGTGCGAAAGGACCATTCGCCGTTGCGAGTTCCCGTGAAGCGAAATTTCCATGTGTTATTGCCGGCGTAAAACATCTCCGTGGTCCGTTTCTCGCCAGAGGCATTGTGCACGAAAGTCACCGTGGCGCGCACGTCGAAAGGATCCCCGTCCCAGGAGTTATTACTTACCGACCACTCGGCGTAGGGCGACCAGCGTGTGACCTTCTGGGTGGCCAATACCGTTTGCGATGCGGGCTCGGAATTCTCCTGCTTTTCAATTGGATGCCCGGAAGAAACGGTTGAAGGCGGCGCGGCGTGGCTTTCCGCGGCGACCAGCATCCCTAGCCAGATCGCCATAGCGAGTGTAGTTCTAGTTATCATTATGCCTTTTCGTCCAATGAGGAGAATCACCCCAGCCCTCGGCTGGTTGGCGGGTTAAAGTAAAAACTGACGGTTCGACAGGCGAGAAGTTCCAATGTAATGCTATTATTATTCGTACAGTCTTTCCTGCCCGCAGCGGAAATATTAACCCTGAATAACACCAGGAGAGAGACATTGACCGAATGGGCGTGCGATCCATACGCACATAGCAACCCAGGTTGTGTACTCAAATTTTTGTATAACGAATGCGGGTACGCCGGATCCGATTTGCTTTTCATTGCCCTTCTAGCAAAGCAAGAAGTGGCCGAAGCTTGAACGCATACTCCGGATTCGCCCTTCTAGTTCTACGGTGCAACCACACAGCGAGCTATCGGCTAAATGTGTGAATACGACTGGGAATCCTTGTAAGGAATCGATGCCATTTCCCGCGGACCGTGCTTATCCTTGGAACCAGTAGTAGGTTCTTAGGCCTGAAAAATAATCCATTGAAACTCAGTATCGGGATATTAGGGAGTCATAATGAGCGAAGCAAACAACAATCATTTTAAGCGGCGTAAATTTTTAAAAATGGTGGCTGTCACGGGGGTTGCCACCGCCCTACCATCGATAGTCTTGCCAGAAAACGCACGCGAGGGTTCGGACTATCCGCGAGCTACTTCAAACCATCGTCTGGACCAATCGATAAAAGGTTCGAGTAGCCAGCTCGGAACCGCAGATTGGCAACTCACCGCCCCGGCGACGAACCGTGAAATAGAAGGATACGCCTCGGCCACGAGTGTGAATGTGGGAGAGACCCTCCGTTTTTTTATCAGTACCGCAGAGCCGAGCTATACCCTCGAACTGTTTCGTTTAGGGTGGTACGGTGGTGCCGGTGGGCTACGTGTTTCTACTCCGGTTAAGCTTAACGGTATACTGCAACCGACGCCTGTACCCGATTCCATAACCGGGCTCATCGAGTGCAACTGGAACACCTCATACGAGCTTCGCGCGAATACTCAGCCTGGCTTTAAACAACGCTGGCGCAGTGGTATTTATCTGGCCAAACTGACGGCAGCGAGTGGGAAGCAAAGCTATATCAAGTTCGTGGTCCGGGATGATCGGCGTAAGCCCGATCTTCTGTTCCAATCGAGTGTCACCACCGATCAAGCCTACAACAATTGGCCCGGCATGGACCAGGGGGGGCGATCGCTCTACGACTTCAATAGTGCGAATGCTCGTGCCTTCAAGGTTTCGTTCAATCGTCCCTACATCAAGGGATCGGGTGCGGGATTCTTTTTTGACTGGGAATTCAATATGCTGCGCTTTCTCGAACGGGAAGGCTATGATGTTGGTTATTGCACCAGCATAGACACTCACACCCGACCTAAATTACTGCTACGCAGTCGAGGTTTTCTTTCCGTCGGCCATGATGAATACTGGTCCAATGAGATGCGCAAGCATGTCGAAAAAGCGAGAGATAAAGGTATCAACTTGGGGTTTTTCTCGGCGGACACGTGTTATTGGAGAATTCGATTTGAGCCTAGCGCCCTAACCGGCCAGTCTACTCAGACGATAGTGGCTTACAAGCGAGATCCGAGCGACCCTTTCTTGGATGATCCGGTCCGATCCACGGTGCACTGGCGAGAGCCTCCTATCAACCGTCCCGAGGATGCCTTCGTAGGTGTGATGTTTTTTACGGAACCCGTGGATGGGGATATTGTGGTGGACAATCCGACCCATTGGGTCTTCGCCAACACCGGTTTAAACCAAGGCGATACGCTTCCAGGCCTCCTGGGATACGAGGTCGATCGCATCTACGGTAACGCGCCCGCGAATCTGGTGCGTCTGTGCCATTCACCCGCCATTAACCTTGATACCGGTGAATTTGTCGACTATGCCGATATGACAGTGTATCAGGCGCGCAGCGGGGCTACCGTATTTGCGGCGGGGACGATTCAATGGAGTTGGGGATTGGATGACTACGATGCACCGTTGCTGCCGGACGGCCGACCTCGAACCAATCCCGCTGCTCAACAAATGACCCGCAACGTGCTCAATCGGTTCGTAGGGCGACGAGCTTAGTGGAGATTTAAGCAGGAATGTAACCGCTGAGGCGGCCACTACGTCCACGGGGACCTGTCGCATACACTCTTATCACTTTCCGAGTTGCAATGCAGCTTCAGAGGTTTAATCAGTCCCTCTAAACGATAGAGTCAGAATACTCCTGGAATGAAACATTCGTTTAATATCACCGTTCTCGATAACTAGTTCTATCTAAGAGCTTCACAACGATATCGTTAAGTGTGTTTTACTCTCCAGTGATCGAAGCGGTTGTTTCTCGTCGCGAATAATGACCCTGTGGATGAATGGAGCAACATGAAAACGTTGAGGCCGGAGATTCGGTGAGTGCAACTCGATTAATTGAAATTAGTAATGTCAGATCGTGAATTCTAGGGTCTAAAGACTAAGTTAATCGATCAAGCAGCGGAGGACTACATCAGATGCGTGGACAAAAACTATTCCGATCTATCAATCCGGCGAACGGCCGTTTGATCGAAGAGGTCGAAGGCTGGGATGAAGTACGGCTTGAGCATGCACTCGCGCGTGCGGCACAGGCCGCACCGCAGTGGGCCGCATTGTCCCTCGAAAAGCGGTGTGAAAACTTACAGGCCGTAGCGGCTGTGCTAAGGGAGCAGCGCGATGCACTTGCCGAGCTGATCACCCGCGAGATGGGCAAGCTGATCAAGGAATCGCGGGCGGAGATCGACAAATGCAGCTTGGTGTGCGAGTACTACGCAGAGAAGGCTGCCGCTTTCCTGGCCGATGAGCCGATTGAGACGGATGCCGGCAAGAGTTTTGTGGCGTATCAACCCATTGGTCCAGTGTTGGCGGTGATGCCTTGGAATTTTCCTTTTTGGCAGGTATTCCGTTTTGCCGCGCCGGCACTTGCGGCGGGCAATGTCGGTTTGCTCAAGCATGCTTCCAATGTGACGGGGTGTGCCATGGCGATTGAAAATGCCTTTCGTGACGCCGGCTTAGCGGAAGGCGTATTCACCACGTTGTTGATTTCGGCCGAGCAGGTCAGCCAGGTGATCGAAGACTCGCGTGTGCGAGCGGTAACGCTCACCGGCAGTGAGCCGGCGGGCCGCGCGGTGGCTGCAGCGGCGGGGCGGCAGCTCAAAAAAACCGTGCTCGAGCTGGGCGGTTCGGATCCATTTATCGTGTTGGAAGATGCCGATCTGGATGAGTGTGTCGAGAAGGCGATCGCTTCGCGTTTCCTAAACTCCGGGCAAAGCTGTATCGCCGCCAAACGCTTCATCGTCGTTGAGACAATCGCAGACGATTTTGTCGCTCGTTTCAAGCAGGGTGTGGAAGCGCTCACCAGCGGTGACCCACTCGATGAGGCGACGACGTTCGCGCCCATGGCGCGGGCGGATTTACGGGCCGAGCTTGACTCGCAGGTCAAAGCAACCCTGGCTCAAGGCGCTGTCGCCGTGACCGGATGTGAGCCCGAAGATCGGCCGGGTGTCGTTTTATCGGCCATCGATACTCGATAAAGTTACCCCGGGCATGAAAGCCTATCGCGAAGAACTGTTCGGACCGGTAGCCACCGTCATTCGCGCCGCGGATGAAGAACAAGCCGTACAGATCGCCAATGATTCGGATTTCGGACTCGGTGGCAGTGTGTGGACCGCGGATCTCAAAAGAGGGGAGCGTGTCGCGCGCCGCCTCGAGTGCGGGTGCGCCTTCGTCAATGAATTCGTAAAGAGCGACCCCAGAGTGCCCTTCGGTGGGATCAAACACTCGGGATACGGTCGCGAGTTGTCGCGCCACGGGATCCGGGAATTCGTTAATGCGAAAACGGTTTGGATCCGATAATGGGGGTTTAGCGGCCATCCGCACGAGGCGCGTGCCAGAAGTAAAGACCCGAATCTTGCTCCCTACTACGCTAGATTTAGCGGTTCGGGTAGGTTTGTGGTGTTTACACTTTGTCTTAATAGGCTAGCCTTTCCATTCGTAAATCTCGGTGGTAGCGGGATCACATTTGCAACAGCCACCCCCGCAGGCGCTGCCTGCGGGAAGTTTTGCTACGCGGCCCTTGCCCACCCACTTCGTCAGCATACCGCGCAGCGCGTCGGGATCGGCGTCGAAGTGGTAAGCCAGATCGATTAGGGCGGCTCGTTTGTGGGTCTGCAGATAATCACGTAATTCGGAAAGTATCATGGAAGCTCCATATCATTATCATTCAGTGGGTTAGCCGACCAGGCGCATCGATGTCGTTGAGCCTGGCCCATTTTATTAAGCCTGTTCAGGTTGTCCGGCAGTCAGCATACCAATCTGGTTACGTCCCCATTGGCGAAGCACGAGCAAGGTGATTGCAAGGATAGTCAGCATGCTGATGATCCAAATCATGGAAAACTCGGGATGGCGGCTGAAGACTGCGACTTGATAGAAAATGGAGGCGACTACGTAAGCTAATCCCGTGGTCCAGCCCGCCACAAACACGCTCCAGCCCATTCCCGTCTCGCGGTACACGGCGGCTAGGACCGCCACGCAGGGGAAGTAGAGCAGGATAAAGAGCAGGTAAGCGAAAGCGCCCACGACGCCGTCGAACTTGGCCTGCATGGCGCCAAAGGTGCCGGTAGCGACTTCCTGCTCTTCGGCCGCCGTCTCAATATCGCTGACATCACCGATGTTCAAACCCAAGGGGTCAAGCCAGGCTCCGAGTGCGTCGGCAAGATTGTTGGGAATGGTAGCGAAAGCTCCGGATAATCTGCCCCAAAGGTCGAAGCCCGCATCGTCCGCCTCGCCCGCGGCGGGCTGTTCAGCCATGGCTGAATACAAGGAGTTCAGGGTCCCGACCACGGCCTCCTTGGCCAAGACGCCAGTGAAAATCCCCACAGCCGCTGGCCAGTTGTCTTCGTTTAGTCCCATCGGCGAAAAACCGGGTGCGATATGACGGCCGACTTCGCTCAGCATGGATTGGTTGCTGTCCTCATGGCCGAAGCTGCCATCGGTGCCCAAGGCGTTGAGCACGTTGATCACCAGCACCATTGGCACGATAACTTTACCGGCGCGAAACATGAAGGTCTTGGTGCGGTCCCAGGTGCGCAGTAACACACCTTTGGCGGTAGGCAAGTGGTAGGGTGGTAGCTCCATCACAAAGGGCGCGGTTTGCCCTTGTAAGATTGTGGATTTTAGGACGAGCCCGGTAAGCACGGCCAAGGCGATGCCGATCAAGTAGAGGCCGAACACGATGTTTTGCCCCCCTACCGGAAAGAAGGCGGCGGCGAACAAGGCATAGACCGGCAACCGCGCACCGCAGGACATGAAGGGTGCCATGGCGATGGTCAGAATGCGGTCGCGCTGGTGCTCCAAGGTGCGGGTGGCCATGACGGCCGGCACATTGCAGCCGAAGCCCACGATCAGAGGCACGAAGGCTTTGCCCGGGAGACCGATCGCTCGCATGAAACGGTCCATAACGAAGGCGGCGCGCGCCATATATCCCGAGTCCTCCAACGCCGAGAGGAATAGATACAGAAAGCCGATTACAGGGATGAAAGTAGCGACCACTTGGATTCCGCCGCCGATGCCTTTGGCTACGAGCACGGTCAGCCACTGCGGTGTACCCAAGCTGGTTAGCCACTCGCCCAGTCCATCGACTAGCAGAGTGCCGGTGAACTGGTCGAAGAAATCGATGAAGGCTCCCCCGATGTTGATCGTGAACATGAACATCAGGTACATCATCACCAGGAAGATGGGAATGCCCAATGCGCGATTGAGTACGATGCGGTCGATCTGGTCAGAGATATTGCGTTTGACCTGTCCTTTTTTACTGACGGTATCCAGCGTAACCCCGTTGACGAAACCGTAGCGGGCATCGGCGACGCTGATATCGATATCGTCACCCAGCGCCTGTTCCGTTTCCTCCTGAATCGAGGCCAGTTGTTCCACCATCTCGCCACCGGCCAAGCGGTTGGCCAAGGTATCTCCTTCCAGCAGGCGTAACGCCAGCCAGCGAGGATCGAATTTATGCTCGCGCGCATTGGCTTCCACCTCAGGGATCAAGCGACTAATCGCCTGTTCGATGGGAGCGGCGTATACCACGGTTGCTTGCGGGATAGTCTGTTGGTCGGCTAATTTGAGGATCACGCTTTTCAGTTCACCCACGCCTTTTCCGGTGGACGCAACAACCGGTACCACCGGACAACTCAGCTTCTGAGCGAGTTTATTCAGTTCGATCGTCAGCCCCCTTTCCTGTGCCACATCCATCATGTTCAACGCCACGAGCATGGGCACCTTCATCTCCAGCAATTGGGCGGTCAGGTAAAGGTTGCGTTCCAGGTTGGACGCGTCGACGATATTGATGATCAGATCCGCCTCGCGGGATGCCACATAATCTCGGGCGATGCGTTCGTCCAGTGAGATATCTTCCCCAACGACATCCAGCGAATAGGTGCCGGGCAAGTCGACGAGCTCGAACATCGTGTCTTGAAACGCATAGCGCCCGGTTTTACGTTCAACCGTTACGCCTGGCCAATTACCGACCCGTTGCTTGGCGCCGGTCAGGGCATTAAACAGCGTGGTTTTTCCACAGTTGGGATTGCCGACAACCCCGATGGTGAATAGGGCGCTCATGGTTTATGACCTCTCAATCAATATGGCTTCCGCTTCTTCTTTGCGCAGGCTCAGGTTAAATCCGCGTATCTTGATTTCCATAGGATCCCCCATGGGAGCATAGCGGGTGACGCTGAATTCCACCCCGGGCGTCAAGCCCAGAGACAACAGCTTTTTTCGATAGGCTGTCGCGCCTTTGACGAAACCCACCACCCGGCCGGTGTCCCCCACGGCCAGTGTTTTCAAACTTTGTATCATTGCGTTGTGTCTCCTGGATAATCCCATTAGTTCGAATTTTTCGAAGCTCAGCCATGTTCCGAGTTTTCCTTGTCTTTGCCCCGCAATTCATTCACCCTGCCTCGTTACACTACTAGAATTCTTGTCCGAAATCGCGAGGCATGGTCTTTCGAGGCGTCGAGCGGTGAGCAAACAACGGTTTGGTAGGCTGACTTCATATGATCTTGAAGGCGTTGAGATCTAGAATAAGTTGATTCGGTCATATTTCGGCGGTGACACGCAGACCGAAGATGAAGCCCTCGGGACTTTCTTCTTCGGTACGGTCGTCTTGCATATATTGGATGTCCGCACTGAGTGCCAAGAAATCGTTGACGACGAATCGATAGTAGGCTTCGATCACCTGAGAGTGATCAATGTCCATGTTACCGCCGTCGAGATAAGCGTAACCCAGACCGATGTTGTCGTTGGGGCGGCCCCATTCTCCTCCCTGAAAGTCGAGGCCACCGGAATAGAGCGCATCGTGGCCAATCGCTGCTTTGTCGTCCGACCAACCGATTCGTAACCAACCTCCCAGGTGTTCGTTCAAGCTTTGGTCTAAAGAAAAAATAATCCCGCGATGTTTTTTGTCTGACGTCGCTGCATCGTTGAGAAAATCTTTAGAAGTGCTGAAAACCAGCGCGCGGTAGGTGCCTTCTCCCAGAGTATTCTCGAGACTATATCCCACTTGGGTCCCGTAAAAGTTGAAACTGTTACCGTCCTCGTTTTCGTCCACATGCATATACACGGCGCGAACGGACCAGGGGCCGGTATCCCACTCTAAGGCGCCTCCACCATCATAGGACGGGAGCACAATGTTGGGGCCGTTCACCAAGGCGGCGTTCATAAACTGGGTGAACTCATCGTTCGCATAGGCGTTGTCATCGAGGTAATCGGTGGAATCGATGATGCCAAACGTGGCTCCGAGTAGATTATCCTCGCCCAGATGAAGATTGTATTTGTACCAAGCCGTCAACAGATGATCCCGGTCATTGCCGTTGATGTCTTTGACATCTGCTTCCAGATCCGCCGCCCAGGGAGAAATTGCAAAGGGTGAATTGTTGTTTAGCCCATTGCCATCGGCGAATCCCAACTTAAAAAACAATTCATTGCGATCGTTTGGGTGAAAACTCACTTCGGGTTGAAAAGCAACCGCACCCTGACATTCGTCGTTCGCAGCGGTGTCCGAAAGGTTCTGGCACTGCATGCTACCAGCCAACAGGCTGGTGATGGAAAGCTTATCGGATGCATCATAGGCGTGTGCTGGCACATTGGCGACTGTGATGGCGAGCGTCGTGATCACGGCTTTTGGTTTCATCGATATCCCATATTGAATTGCTATTCTTTAGTCCTGAGGCTCGAATGTGTTGATTGGATTTCTCAGGTAATACAAAGCACGGCGCTATCTTAGTATTTCGGCCTCGTCTAAAATTTGTTGTATGCGCCAATGTATATCACGAATAAGAATAGTTCTCAATAAGTTTATGATCTTTATATAGGGGTATAAATAATATGGGGTAGTTTTTAGATGATGGTTTGTGGGTCAAGCCAAGGAAGAGAAGATGACTAAGGTGATAACAAGTTTCTGAGTTGCGAGGGAATATTGAGTTCGGAAGGGACAGGTAAACAGTGGTGCCGAGATTAAGCGTGCGGTTTTCCTGAGGGTGATTTCCTTACCGCTGTCAATGGTAATGGGTGTCTTTACTAGCTCGAAGGGCGGCAGCAAAGCGGCGGTGTTGCTTTAACTTTGGCGCCTTCTGGTTTTGCAGGGAACCAGAAGGCGCGTTTTCTACTTTTCTTATCCGGTGACGAGCGTGTCACTAGCGTGCTTAGCTAGATAAGCTCGGTACTATAATTATCGTACCCGTGCACGCCCGATCCCTCGATTTTCGCCACTCTCCGTTTTCACCATCATCGCATTAGGTGGCACACTCAGTTCAATTGCTTTTTACAGAAGCTACAAGAAATAGCTTCTGTTCAGAGGGGATCCGTGATCTTAATACAGCGATTGATTTCCTTTCTGCTCCTGAGAGTTAGGTATTTAGGTAATGACGATGATCATACTTTCAACGATGTACTTTCCTTTGACTCGACTTGAACTCTAGCCGTCGCGCGGTGAGCACCGGTTCGGTATAACCGTTAGCTTGTTCCGTTCCCGTGAATACTAAATCCAGGGCGGCAAGAAAAGCCTTACTGTTATTGAAATCAGGTGCCATATTGCGATAGTTGGGGTCTCCTTCGTTTTGCCGGTCTACGACCGCCGCCATTTTCTTGAAGGTATCCGTAACTTGTTGTCGATCGGTAAGCCCATGATGTAGCCAATTAGCGATATGTTGGCTAGATATGCGCAGGGTCGCGCGGTCCTCCATGAGCCCCATATCATGGATGTCCGGTACTTTTGAACAGCCAATGCCTTGCTCGACCCAGCGTACAACATAGCCCAAGATCCCTTGAGCGTTGTTATCCAACTCAAGCTGAATTTCCTCGGGTGTAAGCGCCCGTTCGCCTAGCAGTGGCGGAGTCAGTAAATCATCGAGTTTGGCCCGTGTGCGCTGTGACAGTTCGGTTTGTCGGTCGAATACATTCACCTTGTGATAGTGCAAGGCATGTAATGTAGCCGCTGTAGGGGAGGGCACCCAGGCTGTGTTGGCTCCGGCGTTGGGGTGAGCGATCTTGGTTTTGACCATGGCGGCCATTTCATCGGGCATCGCCCACATTCCTTTACCGATCTGGGCGCGGCCGCTCAATCCGGTTTCGAGCCCGATATCCACATTCCAATCTTCGTAGGCTAGCATCCATGGGGCTGTTTTCATCTCCATCTTAGGGATAGCCGGCCCGGCTTCCATCAACGTGTGAATCTCGTCCCCGGTGCGATCCAGGAATCCGGTATTGATAAAAATCACTCGTTCGGCGGCGGCGCGGATGCATTCCCTAAGATTCAGCGTGGTTCGCCGTTCTTCATCCATGATGCCGATCTTTATGGTATTGCGTGCCAGTCCCAATGCTTGCTCGACCCGTGAGAATAACTCGACATTGGCCGCGACTTCCTCCGGACCGTGTTGCTTTGGTTTGACTACATAAACACTACCTGTCCGGCTGTTCTTGAATCGGCTATTGCCCAATAGATCGTGCTTGGCTGCAAGACATGTAACCATGGCATCCAGAAAAGTCTCTGGTATCGCTTCACCGTCTGGAAGAGTAACGGCTTGGGTATACATATGTGTACCCACATTGCGTGTGAGCATGAGACTGCGTCCGGGGAGTGTCAGTGTTTCACCTGAAGGATCGGTATAAACGCGGTCTTCATTGAGTTCGCGTGTTAGCGGTTTGCCGTTTTTGATAAATGTACACTCCAAGGTCCCTTTCATGAGTCCTGTCCAGTTGCGATAAACTTGGACTTTGTCCTCCGCATCCACCGCCGATACCGAGTCTTCGCAATCTTCGATCGTGGTGAGAGCCGCTTCCATGAAGACATCTTTGACTCCTGCGGGGTGCGCTTTACCGATAGGGTGAGTGCGGTCAATCTGAAGTTCGAGGTGCAGCCCGTTATTGCGCAACAACACGCAACTTAACTTGCCATCGTGTTCTTGGAATCCTGCAAACTGACTCAGGATCGGCGAGTTCTGTTTCCGTTCCGTTCTGGAGTTTTGCGGTCAATCTGCGGCTGGCCCCGTGGCTCGTTAGCACATAATCGCTTACGTCAGCATGACTTCCCTGCCTGAGAGCGGCGATTTCATCGAGAAAGCTCGTGGCCAGTGCCATCACTTTAGCGCCACGTGTCGGATTATAGGCATTACCGGATTCTGACCCCTCCTCTTGCGGAATCATATCTGTTCCATAGTAGGCATCATATAGGCTGCCCCAACGCGCATTCGCTGCATTGAGCGCATAGCGTGCATTGTCGACTGGCACTACAAGCTGCGGACCAGCAAGCTTCGCGATTTCTGGATCTACATTTTCGGTTTTAACCTGAAAAGTACCGCCTTCGGGCACAAGATAACCTATCTCCGTAAGAAATGACTTCATTTCCCCGGTATCGATCGGCTGCCCCTGGCGTGTTTTGCACCAGTTATCGATAGCGCTCTGCAGCTCGTCCCGTTTAGCTAAGAGCGCCCGATTGGTCGGCCCAAGTTCTTGCACGATATCACTCAGAGATCGCCAGAATGCTTCTGGTTCGACACCCGTGCCCGGTGCAATTTCATCGCGTACAACATCGTGTAGCGATTTGGCGACTTTAAGTCCACTGATACTAATGTATTCGTCCTGCATTGTTCTTACCTTTCGCTTTTGAGGTTTGTCCAATAATTATTTGGTGGTTCTGGAGAAATTCAGTTCAGCTAGGGAGGTGCCACTTCTATTATTATGAGGTCAATAGGATAGCTATTGAACTTTGAACCTTATTTGGCCTAGCTGTTGTGCTTAGTCAATGATCAAATCAGTAGTGTTTGAGCACGGCTTCTAGCTACTTTTCCACTTAGAACTCATGAGCCACGTCCTCCAGAGCTGTAGGCTTCATTGAACGCATAAAGCTCAGCCTTGCTAAAATGGGGGCAAAATCGGAATTGGCTTGGCTCATCGAGGGCAAATTTAGAGTCCGCTTAAAGCGCTATTATTTTTATTATACAGAAACATTTTGTCTCGTACCTTCTCAACCTTTCATTGAGAAGGTCTACACGAACTGCTTTCATCTAGGGGTATCATCCAGGTGCGATCACGCTGTTGGGTGGTAGCACGGTCTCTTTGGGGATGACTACAATCCCGTCCCGTATGGTCCATTGGTCTGCTTCCATATCGGTTCCTTTTGGAAAGGGGTGGATGCGAGTGCCGGCGCCAATCCGAGCGTTTTTGTCAATTAATGCTCCGGAGATCTGGCAACCCGCACCAATCCCAATCGGTATATCGTGGCTCGAATGGTGGTTTTCGTAATAATCCGCACCCATAATCACCGTGTTTTCTATGAACGAATGGTGTCTGATAATGCTGCGATTGCCGATGAGCGAATTGTGGATCTCGGAGTTTTCGACAGTACATCCATCCGCCAACAATACTTGGTCGAAGTGGACATCTGATATCCGGCAACCCGGAAGAAACCGCGGATGAGTATAGATGGGCCGTTCAGGATCGTGAAAATTAAAGGGCGGTTCTGCTTGAGCGAGTGCCAGGTTTGTTTCATAGAATGTTCGAATTGTTCCGATATCCTCCCAGTACCCATCAAATCGATAGCTATACATACGGTGTGAAGGCAAGGCAGCTGGCAGCATGTGATGGCCGAAATCGATATAAGGGGAGTCTAAAAGTTTCTCTAGAACATGGGCTTGAAATATGTAAATGCCCATGGACGCAAGACAAGGACGTTGTGCATTATCCGCGCAACAGAACTTATCGAGTACGGCACCGTTATCAGGTTTCTCGGCGAATGCGTTAATTTGACCGTCGTATCCGATCTTCACAAGCCCAAAACGAGGCGCTTCCTGGCGTGATATGGGACGCACGGCGACCGTGATTTCGGCGCCGCAATTTTGGTGTACCGTGAGCATTTCTCGATAGTCCATACGATACAATTGATCCCCCGCCAAGATAATAACCTGTTGTGGATTGACTGCACGGATTTCAGCAAGGTGTTTACGCACAGCGTCTGCCGTTCCCTGATACCAATCGGAAACCGTGGTAGTCTGCTCCGCGGCTAAAACCTGGACCCAACCCTGGTGGAATAGATCGAAGTGATACGTGCGTGCAATATGCCGATTCAACGATACCGAGTTAAACTGAGTGAGTACGGCGATTCGATGGATACCTGAATTTAGGCAATTGCTCAGCGGAATATCGATGAGCCGGTATTTACCGCCTACGGGTACGGCCGGCTTAGCCCTATCGCGCGTGAGCGGCCAAAGGCGCGTGCCTCGTCCCCCGCCAAGGATTAAACCAAGGATATCTTCATCTGGCATTGTTGGAGCTCCTATTTAACGGCTTTTTTAACGGCTTTCGTTGACACTTTCGGATGTTGTTGGCTGACGGAAATTGTTGGAAGGTGAAAGATGATCCGAATCCAAACTAACCATTTGGATTCGGTATAATTTCAGATTTTCCAGACAACGTATTTTTTTTCAGTTTCATTCCAACTAAGCTATTCACAACCCGCCACGGGTAACATAGTGCGGCGAAGCGTTTCAGCTCAACGAATGCCACGTCGCCTAAGTTACTCCGGTTACGTGTTTGCAGATGATTAATTTAATTCATAAAGTTCCCAATCGGGACAACGAGAAACCCTGTGATCACGGCGCTTGCCCCTTGAGTATGAGGGACATGATATCCATGTTCAAGACTAGGGAAAAGGCGTAAACTACCGCTATTCTTAGTATTAATAGGGCCGCTGGGCCAGGAGGTGGCTCGGGAAGTTTGGATGGGTGCCAAAGTGCGTTATTGTTACACAACGAGCAAGGAGGAGGTCAGCAGTTATACTCGGCTTTACCCTGGATGATGACATTGTGCTCTTCTCAATCGTCATAGATTGGTGATATCAATCCTCGCCCGGTAGGTAGGCAAATGTTTCTCGTCGTTCGTGGGCTGACTTAGCCGATTATCTTTTCACAATTTCTGGCAAGGCTGGGTATAATATGTGGTATATCGCGCTAAAAAAGCGAGTCTGCGGGTCGAGATTGATTGGCTTTAGTGAGCTAAGTTTATTAGCAAGATTTTTTAGTACGCTGAGCTGAGTCCAACAGGTTTTGATCGGCCAGATTTTTTTACAGAGGAAATTTGTTTGTGGGCCTGCGTCTTGCGAGTGAGTAAGATGCTGAGCTACAACCTCTTTGGAGGCGAAGACTTACGTCAGAGTTCCTTAGTGGTAGCGCGAGCGTGATTATGACTATAAATATAACTGCCCAACTTTTTGGCGCTAGGGGGCTAAGTGCATGAGTAGTCAATACGTGGCCGTGAGTCGCGTATCTGTTGAAGCGGTTTTCTTACTTGAGATCGCACCATAGACTGGAGCCGTGCCGACACGCAGTTATAGCTCTTGGCAACCCTCGGCCTAAGCGGTTAATAATAAAATTTCTGAAAAGCTTAGCCGGTAATTTTCACACAAGACCATAGGATTGATGTGAGCTCTACTCAAGCGCATCGAGCATGACTGGCGTAGAGTTCATTGGATATGGCGTGATGTACAAGCTACTGGCAAACTAAGATCCAATAAAACTAGGTTTCTTAACTAGATTAAGGAGGAGGTATAACATGCTCACGAGAGCAGATATTGATATTCATCCCTCTGTTTGTAAGCAAATAAGAGCACATATTAAATAAATTCAGACAACATTCCCTGGATGTCGGCACTTAGTGATCTCTTTCTGACTTCATGACGTGGTGCTGCGCTGCAGATAGATGCGGTGAAAGCGGTATGCCCAGGGGAGTGATGCATCGCTGTAGATAGTAGGCTGCAGAGTTCACCAGATTCAATGCTACGGGATCGTTACGGGGCCAACGGGTAGCCTCGCCAGAGTAATGCAATCGCCGATCTGGGAATGAAGTTCATAGCAAGGGAGAGGTGAATCGGTTAGCAGCCCTTGCCGTAGCAGAATCGATTTGCAGTTAGTTTTATGAAATATAGGGGGGTTTGCAAGATGAGTACGAATATCCATCTCCAATCTACCGCCGAACAATCTACGCCTCGGTATGTCAGCCGCCTCACGCGAGATACTCTGGCGTTGATCCTCGCCGGTGGACGTGGTGAGCGGTTGAAACACTTGACGATGTGGCGCGCTAAACCGGCGGTACCGTTTGGGGGAAAATTCAGGATTATTGATTTTCCACTTTCGAATTGTATCAATTCAGGCATTCGGCGTATTGGGGTTCTAACTCAATATAAATCACACTCTTTAATACGCCACATGCATAAGGGATGGGGTTTTTTACGCGGGGAGTTTGGTGAGTTCGTCGAGCTGTTTCCAGCCTCTCAGCGTATCGAGACGTCGTGGTATTCGGGCACGACCGATGCCGTATACCAGAACCTGGATCTCATCAGAATACAAAATCCACGTTTTGTGCTTATGCTTGCGGGCGATCATATCTACAAGATGGACTATGGGCCGATGCTAGCCCATCATGTGGAAAAACGCGCTGATTTGACGGTTGCCTGTGTGGAAGTTCCTTTGAATGAGGCGCAAGGCTTTGGTGTGGTGACAGTGGATGATGAACAGCGAGTGATCGGCTTCGCGGAAAAACCCCAACATCCACAACCTATCCCAGGTCGCAGCGACGCGGTGCTCGCTTCCATGGGGGTCTATGTGTTCAGTGTGGATTTTCTTTGCGAGCAGCTCGTTAAGGATGCCGATAGAACGGGCTCAAGCCATGACTTTGGTAAGGACCTCATCCCCTCCGTCATCGATAAACACCGAGTTGTGGCGTATCCCTTTGTTGATGTACAACGGGGAAAACAGGCTTATTGGCGCGATGTTGGCACGCTTGATTCCTACTGGCAAGCCAACATGGAACTCGTGAGTGTGACGCCCCAGTTGAATCTGTATGATGGAACTTGGCCTATCTGGACCTACCAAGAGCAGCTTCCTCCCGCGAAATTTATCTTTGATGACGATGATCGACGCGGCATGGCAGTTGACTCCATGGTTTCTGGAGGTTGCATTATTTCAGGTGCCCATCTGCAGCGATCCCTGTTGTTCTCCGACGTTAAGGTGAATTCGTATACCCAGCTATTAGATACCGTCGTGTTGCCTGAAGTTAATATTGGTCGCAGCTGTAGGATTACAAAGGCTGTGATTGACAAGGGTTGCAAAATTCCCGAGGAAACAGTAATCGGTGAGGATCGAGAAGCAGATGCCAAGCGGTTTTATGTGTCGGAAAAAGGCGTTGTGTTGGTGACGCCGGAGATGCTAGGTCAGCCGCTGCACCAGTTTCGATAATAAAAATGCTAGAAAATAGAACGGTAAACAGCGAAATTCTCAAACTGGAATTCTTGATTCTTCGCTTTTTGTCCGATCTATGTATTGTTGGCAAGGGAGTTTTATCTCCCCCATTTCGTCTTAGTCTGAGCCTTGTGTCTCCTCACATCGTGGGCTATACCCGCTGATACCACAATGGAACCTAAGCAAAATACCGACCTATCTGATCCTGGCGACTCCGCGGTACTCGACCGCCGTCGTGCGGGCCTATTGCTGCATCCGACTTCGTTGCCAGGCGGATATGGGAATGGCGATCTAGGGCCTGACGCCTATCACTTCGTCGATTTTCTCCACTCGTGTGGTTTCTCGGTGTGGCAGATGTTGCCTGTGAACCCGACGCATGGCAATTTGTCACCGTACGCCTGTCAGTCCATTCATGCGGGGAATTTCCGGTTGATCAGTTTAGACCTGTTAGCATCCGATGGTTGGCTCGACAATACCGGTAAGGATGCCGCCGAAGAAGATCCCCAAAATTATCGACAGATCCGCCTACAACAGGCTCATGCGGGTTTTCTTCAGCGAGCGAGTAAACATGATAGAGAAGATTATCAGATCTTTAAAACGGAGAAAGCATACTGGCTTGATAACTATGCCTTGTTTCAAGCATTGCAGCAAGAATATGCTGGGGCACCGTGGTGGGAGTGGCCAAACGCCTTACGCGATCGAGAACCGGCCGCGATAGATGAAGTCCGAACACGTTTGACGGAGGCTATAGAGCAGCAACGGTTCGAACAATTCGTGTTCTTTCGTCAATGGCTTTCGCTGAAGCGTTATGCGAATGAACGCGGCATATTATTGTTCGGCGACATGCCGATATTTGTGGCTCAAAATAGTACTGCCGTATGGGCGCGCCGCCACTATTTTCGGTTGAATAGGGAAGGGCAACCGCAGGTAGTGACGGGGGTACCACCGGATTATTTCTCCGCGACAGGCCAGCGCTGGGGCAACCCTCACTATGATTGGGAGCGGATGCGTGAGGATGATTTTTGGTGGTGGCGTGAGCGGGTGCGAAACCACTTGCTACTCTTTGATTTGGTTCGAATTGATCATTTTCGCGGTTTTGAGGCTCATTGGGAAATACGGGGTACCGAAGAAACGGCGATGAACGGCGAGTGGGCAAAGGCTCCGGGGGAAGAACTATTTGCTAAATTGCAGCAGGAGTTTCAACCGCTTTGTCTGATTGCGGAGGATCTCGGCATTATCACGCCTGAAGTGACCGCACTCCGAGATCAATTCGGGTTTCCCGGGATGAAAATTCTCCAGTTTGCCTTCGATGGCAATCACGATAATCCCTATTTGCCGCATAATCATATACGCAACAGCGTCGTTTATTCGGGGACGCACGACAATAATACTACGGTAGGCTGGTTCGAAAGCTTGACACAAGAGGACCGTTTCCGAGTCTGTGAATATCTAGGCATCTCGGCTAACGACATGCCCTGGGCATTGATTCGTAATGTCTTAATGTCGGTATCCAAGCTGGCGGTAATTCCAATGCAAGACATCTTGGCGCTTGGGTCAGACAGCCGTATGAATACACCCGGTGTTGCGGAAGGCAACTGGCGATGGCGATTCAAGTGGCAACAATTGCCGGATGGGCTTGCATCACGAATGCGGTACTTGATTGAACTCTACGGACGGGCGATCACCTGAGGGGCTGCTGATGTTTAGCTAGACATCGCACCTATTCTTTTCTAGAGTCCTCATTCGGTATTCCATAAATAAAATCCATTTGACCACCAGGGGAGAACACACCGTGATCACAAGACTCGCCAGCAAGCGAAACGCGTGGGCCGAATTGAAAACCCACTACGATGCCATCGGCTCCGTTCACATGCGCAAATTGTTCGCTGAAGATCCCCAGCGATTCGACCGCTTCACGTTGGAAGCCTGCGGTTTATTACTCGACTATTCGAAGAACCGGATAACCGAGCAGACGCTAGATCTGCTGCTAAACCTAGCCCGTGAAGCCGATCTCGATGCTTGGGTGCAACGCATGTTCTCCGGTGAGAAAATCAACGATACAGAGGATCGAGCCGCACTGCATGTCGCGTTACGCTACCGGGCTGAAGGAGCGTTTCCATCCAAGGAATACGATGTGATGCCCGATGTACGTGACGTGCTTGCGCGGATACGAAGGTTCACTCAATCGGTGCGCAGCGGGGAATGGCTAGGATACACGGGCAAGCCTATGAAGGCCATTGTGAATATCGGTATCGGCGGGTCGGATCTAGGGCCCGCCATGGTCAGCCGTGCGCTTACTCCGTATCAGCAAGAAGGTCTTACTGGGCGCTTTATTTCCAATCTCGATTCCACCCAGCTCTCTATGGCGCTCCGTGGACTCGATCCGGAAACGACCCTATTTATCGTAGCTTCCAAGACTTTTACCACTCAAGAGACGCTTACCAATGCACGTAGCGCACGGCAGTGGTTGGTGGCCAAGGGGGGAGAAGCTGCGGTGTCTAAGCATTTCGCCGCGGTTTCCACCCGTCCAGATCGCACCTCCGAGTTCGGTATTGATCCCTCCAATGTCTTTGAATTCTGGGACTGGGTAGGCGGGCGTTATTCCTTGTGGTCCGCAATCGGTCTCTCTATTGCAACCCTGATTGGCATGGATCACTACGAAGACCTGTTAGCAGGGGGGCATGAGATGGACCAGCACTTTCGTTCGGCTCCCTTGCATCAAAATTTACCGGTAGTGATGGGGCTGTTGGGTTTATGGTATCGGGATTTCTTCGCCGCCCAGTCCCATGTGGTGCTTCCTTATGATTATGCGTTGTGTGATTTTTCCGATTATCTGCAACAGCTTGATATGGAGAGTAATGGGAAGCGCGTTACGCGGGATGGAGAAGTGGTGGATTACGGTACGGGTGCGGTAATCTGGGGAGGGCCGGGTAATAACGGCCAGCACGCGTTCTATCAGTTAATGCATCAGGGAACCGTAATGATTCCAGCTGATTTCATTGTTCCCATGCATAGCCAGTATCCGCTGGCGGGACATGAAGAGGCGATGCTCTCCAATGCACTGGCTCAAGCAGAGGCGCTAATGCGCGGGAGATCAGCAGAAGAAGCCAAGACGGCCGCGGCAGCCGCGGGTTTTTCCGGAAGTGCGCTGGAAGCTCATTTTCCGCATCGAGTGCTTCCCGGCAATCAGCCTACGAATACCCTGGTGTATGAGCGGTTGACGCCCCGTATCCTGGGGACACTCATAGCACTATATGAACATAAGGTATTTGTGCAGAGTGTATGTTGGGGAAACAATCCATTCGATCAGTGGGGGGTAGAGCTTGGTAAGCAAATGGCGGCGGTGATTTTACCCGAGCTCGAGAGGGAGGATGCGATTGCCGGCCACGATGCGTCCACCAATGGACTCATTAATTATATAAAAAGCAGACGCCAGAATCGTAAATAAAAAAACATAAAGCCACCGGCAGGTGGCTTTATGTAACTGGTTTTTAATCGGGTGTGATATGCTTAAATCGATCGATTGGATTACTCAGCTCCTTTATCAGCTCCTTTATTAGTAATGCTTTTTGCCATGTCCTTGATCTCGCTGATGCTTGCGGTGAACCGGTTTCTGATGACTTCGAAGGACTCGGTGTTCGACTTGGCTGCCATCTCTGCTAATTCCCGCATGTTCGACAGTGCCTTTTCCAGAGCGCTTTTCAGTAATTCAGCCTGCTTGGCCGCTAATTCTTTGGGTCCACCCGAGGTTGTCAGCGCTTTGAGAGCGCCAACTGCTTCATCCATGGTTTCTTTGAGGATCTGGCTTTGACGGGTGGCTACCGATTGGAGTCCTTCGATTGCTTTTTTGTTGGATGCGGTCAATGCCTCGACATTTTTTCGCTGGTGTTCTAATACCGAGCTCATGTCTACACCCGGGATTTTATAGTCGGTGAAGACTTTGGTGATTTTGTCCATCATCTTGGAAGGATCGAAGTCTGTTGTCAATTTCGAAATGTCGAATGGATTAAAGGTTTTGGGTTCGTCAGCCATGATATTGCTCCGAAAGATTGTTAGTATCAAATTATTGCACTGCAGCAAACTACAAGGGCCACTATACAGCCCTCTCTCTGTCTGGTCAACAAAAATTTGTTGCACCGCAAAAAAATACTATTCTCGATCACTAGATAACTCGGTCCTCCATGGCATGACACGACACATCTGTATTGGGAATCAAACCGGTTTTTGCGCACATAACCCACTAGAGCCGTTCGAGTTTGCCCCGGCTAATGGCTTCGATGCCTTCGAATGGTTTGCCGACAAAAAATTTTATGGAAATGGCGGCAGTTCTGGGTGGGATGTGTCCGAGGTGGAAGTCCTACTGCGAACAGAAGTGAAGCAAATTGGCGACGAATTGGACGGTATAGAGCCTCTTTGCGGGATACTATCTTTGTTTAGCATAAGCCAGATGTATCATTATCACACTTACCCTCCCATCGCCGGCAGCCGGGAGGGTCGATCAGCAGATCATTCGCAGCTTTAGCGCCGCCAGTCCCGATTCAAGGGTTGGGTACTTGAGTCGTACCCCGAGCTGTTCAAGCAGTTTGCGGTTATCTAAGCGGCGCGATTCGGTAAGATAACTGAGCATCCCTGGACTTAACCGAGTTTGTGCTTGCTGGAGGGAGATTGCCGGTGGCCGGCTAAGTCCCATGGCATCCGCCACCGCATTGAAATACTGTGCCATGGTGCCAGGATGGCCATCGCAGACATTATAAATCTCGCCCGCTTTTCCCCGCCGAGCAGCGGCGGCGCAGGCGGCCACTAGATCATCTATATGGATCCGGTTGGTGTACGGGCATTCCGCTTCACGGACAAAGGGTTCGGCTGAGCGAATCCGAGCAATGGGTAATCGTTCCGGACCGTAAATGCCGCCCACTCGAAGCACCATGATCGGAACATCGTGCGTTTGCCCCCATCGTTGTAATGTCTGTTCGGCATGGAGTCTACGTCGAGCCTGATCGGTGTTCGGTCTCAGTTCCGCGGACTCATTTATCCATGCTCCGGCGTGGTCACCATAAACACCCGTTGTGCTCATCAGTACTATTCCACCGGGTCGTGTTTGAGCGTCCAAAATAGAGATAAATGCCGGCATGCGTGTATCGACAACACCTGCAGCGCGCGGAGGCACAAAGTAATAAATCAATGCATTTCCGAGCCGTACGCTTTGTAGTGTTTGAACATCATCTAAGTCCCCAAGTACCGGTTGTATGCCTAGATTCGCGAGCTCTGTGGCACGGATATCGGTTCGTGTCAGGACAGCTACGGGCTTGCCGTGTTTTAGCCACCTGTGTGCGACCCGTCGTCCGACGTAGCCGCAACCTACAATGAATACCTGATCAAATTCTATTCCCACGTTTCGTATCGTCGGATAGCGAAGCTACCGCGTAATCGTGCAATTGCCTATAAAGACGTCAGGGCGAAGACTTCAAGGCTCGTCATGTTCAAAGATCACGGTGGCTAGCGGCGGAATCACCATTTCAATCGAATGTGGCCGATCTTCCCAGGACACATGCTGGGATTGGACTCCGCCGCTATTGCCCACATTGCTACCGCCATAAATTGCGGCGTCCGTGTTGAGTCGTTCCGTATAAAAGCCCTCCGCGGGAACCCCAATTCGGTAATTTATACGTGGCACGGGCGTAAAGTTACATACCACAACCACAGTTCGGCTATCCGCCAGGCCGCGGCGCAGAAATGCGAGGATTGAAAGTTTCGTTTCATCGACTTTTAGCCATTCGAACCCTGTGGCATAACAATCGGTCTCGTGCAGCGCTTTGGTGTTGCGGTAGAACCAGTTGAGGTCCCGCACAAGTTGTTGTATACCGGCGTGCCAATGGACGTCCAATAGATTCCAGTCGAGCCCGGTGTCATGATTCCATTCTCGGCCTTGAGCAAATTCGCATCCCATGAATAATAGCTTTTTGCCGGGATGGGTCCACATGAAACCCAAGTAAGCGCGCAGGTTTGCGAATTTTTGCCAAGCATCTCCCGGCATTCGATCAAGCAGCGAACGTTTGCCATGCACGACCTCATCGTGACTCAATGGCAATATAAAATTCTCGCTGAAAGCGTACGTGAGACTAAATGTCATCTGATCATGGTGATAGCCGCGGTGAATGGGGTCGTTCCCCATGTACTGGAGCGTGTCATGCATCCATCCCATATTCCATTTGTAACCAAAGCCGAGTCCTCCGAGATGTGTCGGGCGTGAAACGCCGGGCCAACTGGTGGATTCTTCGGCCATGGTTACGATACCGGGGTATTCCGAATAGACGAGTTCGTTCATGCGTTTCAAGAATTGGATGGCTTCGATATTTTCGTTGCCACCGTACTGATTCGGAATCCACTGGCCGGATTGACGGCTGTAATCCAGATACAGCATCGAGGCGACGGCATCTACGCGCAAGCCATCGATGTGGTATCGGTCTAGCCAAAACATTGCATTGCTCAGCAGAAAATTCGCCACCTCGTTCCGACCATAGTTATAAATGAGTGTATTCCAGTCCTGGTGAAAACCTTTACGCGGATCGGCATGTTCATAAAGGTGGGTACCATCGAAATAGCCCAGTCCATGAACGTCCTCTGGGAAATGACCCGGTACCCAGTCGAACACAATGCCGATACCGGCTTGGTGGCAGCGGTCCACGAAAACTTTGAAGTCTTCCGGATCGCCGAAACGGCTCGTTGGGGCAAATAAACCGATGGGTTGGTACCCCCAAGAGCCGTCGAATGGATATTCACTGATGGGCAACAGTTCGATGTGAGTAAACCCCATTTCCTGAACATAGGGAACGAGTCGATCGGCGAGTTCTCCGTAGCTCAGATACCGATTATGCTCTTCAGCAACGCGTTTCCAAGAGCCCAGCTGGACTTCATAAATGGAAATAGGCGCTTCCCGCACGTTGCGTGCTTCGCGTTGTGCCAGCCACTCATGGTCTGACCATTGGAAACCGTCCGTGCGCCGCACGATCGAGGCCGTTTTGGGTGGTTTTTCCGCCGCAAAACCATAGGGATCCGCTTTCAAGGGCAGGAGTTCGCCATGGGCGCCTTTGATCTCATATTTATATCTATGTCCTTCGCCGATTTCGGGCACAAAAAGCTCCCATACCCCGCATTCATGTCGTAGTCGCATGGGATGCGTACGCCCATCCCACTGATTAAAATCACCGACCACGGAGACCCGCCGAGCGTTGGGGGCCCACACGGCAAACGAGACACCGGCGATACCTTCAAGCTCGGTTAACTGGGCGCCGAGCCGGGTATAGGCGCGGCGGTGTGTGCCTTCCGCCAGGAGGTAGACGTCCGTATTGCCGAGCACTAAGGGAAATGCGTAAGGATCCTTGAACTCGCGTGTCTTGCCTTCCCAATTGGTGGCGCGCAATCGGTAGTCAAAGCGAGTTTTACGGTGTTTTATCACGCCGGCGAAAAAACCGTCCTTATGGAGCCTGTTCAGCGTGCCGGCGATCTTGCCGGTCGTAGCATCGACAACTTCGACTCGCTGGTCACCGGGCAGGAAAGCGCGTACCACCACATCCCCATCGGGCCCTCCTTCATGCATGCCGCGCACGCTAAACGGATCTTCGTTATCGGCACCGACAATGGCGCGCATCACATTGTCACTGGGCGCGACACCGGTGATGTCGCGCAAGTGATCTTTAGCGCTGGCGTAATCCCCACGAAACACGCGTATTGTCAGCGGTTCCAATTGCAGCGACTTGCCTTCAACAAGCTCCTCGGGAGTACGCTCGGGCGTTATCTCGGTGAACACGTCATAACTCTGTTGGATTCGGGACAGCAGTGTCGTGACATCGACGCGTGCGGGTTCCTGAGGAGATGGGTTGATCAAGCTGATACTGCAACCGACTTCTCCGGATTCGCCGCCCAGACGATGCAACGCGATGACGCTTTCTTCTGACGTGGAGAGCGCTGCTTGCGGCCCTTCATTATTCAAAGCAGGACAGGCTGCCTTTAGGGCATTAACCTGGGCGATAAACGTCGTTAGATCGAAAGGTTGGGTTTCGAGCTGGGTAAACCACTCTTCGGGACGGGTGTGAACCACGTTTAAAGCTTTCGAAAACCCATACTCGAATCCCATGGGGATCATGATGCCACTGGAGAAAATTGCGGAAAATAGATAGCTAAAAGTATATCGCCGTTTGATTTGTGCCTGGTTCTGGCTTTCTAACTCATTGACCAAACGTTCGGTGTCGTGACTTTCTGGAAAGGCGATAGATGGGGCGATGTGGCGAAATTCTTCGTACTGTTCAAATAACCAGGGCGCGTTGAAGTCCCACCATTTACTGCTGTTGAAAAGGTAATCAAAACCCGCGCGTTGCAGCGCACTGACCTGTTCCAGAGTACACCCCAGAGTTTCCGCCACAAACAGCGACTCAGGAACTTCGTTGCGTGCCGCAGCGATTAATTCACTCCATACCTTAGCCGGAACCTGATAGGCGGCGTCACAACGAAATCCTCGGACACCTAAGCGCACATAGTGGCGTATATACTCCGACCAGTAGGCGATCAGTTTGGCTCGTACGCCTGGATGATCATAGTCGAGCTGAGCCAGATCACCCCACACGGTGACGTTGCGGGCATCGCTTGGGTCGATGGCACGGGGGCTGTAGAGTGTGCCATCGAGATTGCGGCGGTACCAATCGGGATGCGCTTCAGCCAGCGGAGAATCTTTGGACGTATGATTGATCACCAGATCCATCATGAACCCCAGTCCTTGGTTCCCAGCCGATTTAATAAAATCACTCAGGAGCTGATCGGTGGGCTTGTCAGAGGCGCCGCGAACCAGTGGATGGAGCGCATAGGGGTCCTTTATGGCATAGAGGCTCCCGGAAAAACCCGCAGCATGGAAAGGATTAACGGCGAGCCAGTCGAACCCCATGGCGGCAATGCGTTCCAGATGGCTGTACCAGTCTCCTTCGGGCACACCCTCAATGGGGCCCGCTAAGGTTGGAAATAGATTGTAAATCCGTGGTCCGGTCGACACGACATCTCCCCTATAATTTTCAACGCACCGCTTCGGCGAAGCTTATTGATCCGACCACTCGGTGATAGCCCAAAGTCTCTTTGATACCCTGTGTCAGCCGAGCAACCCTGCCGATGTGCTCAGTTAAAGCACCCGCATCCGCTATCCCGATCAGTGGCATAAACCAAACACGCCCACGCGCTCGGGACGGTGGCGAGGCCTAGCACAGTATTGAGAAAAGCGGGTGAATAGTGAACTTGGATTGCAGGAGACTCTTATTCTTGTGGGCACCAGTGACGGCTGCGTTATCACGCCATGGATAAAGCGTGACTTCGATCTTGGCCGAGAAAGGTGAAGCCGGTATCGCCCACCCTCGGTGGAAGTATAGAAAAATTGTTGGCTTTTTTCTAGATATTCCCCACTTTGGGTGGGAAACCTAAGTGGTACCGCCGCTTGCGGGCCGTGCAAGCGGCGGAATATTTTTTGTCTGAAAGTCCGCGTTAAGCGAGACCGTGCTTTACGAGATTTTGATTTTCCTGTGCTTTGAACTGCAGGAAGCGGGGTAGGAATTTATCCCAGTCGATGCTATGGGAGTCGATCTCAGGTCCATCGATACAGGCGTGTTTGCGAACTATTTTTCCGTCGACGACCACCGGCACCATGCAGGCGCCGCACATGCCGGTAGCGTCGACCATGATCGAATTTAAGCTGGCAATGGTGCGTATCCCGTAGGACTGGGTTAGATCGCTGACCGCGCGCATCATTAGAGGCGGACCAATGGTCACCACTTCCCCGAGTGCGCGGCCTTCACCTTGTTCGGCCTTTTTTAGCAACGTTTCAAGGGGACCAGTAACGAAGCCTTCGAGGCCGAACGTGCCGTCATTGGTGGTATAGATCACATCCAGAAGCTGCGGATATTCCGCCTGGAGTCGACCGATCCGTTCATCCGGTTTTGTCCAAAAGACGAGCTTCTGGCTCCTGAAGCCGGCAATTAAGGTCACGTGATTGCCCATCCTCAAGTGTTCGCGCATGATGGGGTACACTGGCGGCAGACCTACGCCTCCGGCGGTGAACACCACGGTCTCGCCGTTCGTATAACGGTGCAATTGACTGGGCAGCCCAAGCGGTCCGGCAATGCTGCTGATTACATCACCTACTTGCATTTGGTTCATGACCATTGAGCTGCTTCCCAAACCCTGAACAACCAGATCAATCGTCCCGGCTTTGGCATCCCAATCCGCCAACGTGAGGGGGATGAGCTCGCCTTTCTCCCAAGCCAGAACGCGTACGAACTGACCGGCTCTCGCCGACTTGGCGGTGATTGGTGAATGCACCACAAATTCGACGATGCCTTCCGCGAGCTGTATTTTTTCCAAAATGACCGAAGGGGTTTGCCCAAGTTGAGTGTAGCGCTCAGCGCTTCTGACGAGTGATTGGATTTCACTGCGTGTCAATGACGCGTCGCCGATGATCTCACGCGCGGCTTCTTGGCCGTCGCCGGCGGCCTTGATCGCAGTCGATCCGCCACGGGCGGCATCCCCGCCGGTGTAAACATCTTCCATGGAGGTCTCTTGGGTGCCTCCTTTGATTTCGATGGTTCCCCATGTCGTGGTTTTGAGCTCGGGTTCGGCGTCTTTGATGATGGGGTTTGACAGGTTACCGAGCGCCATAATCACCAAATCCACGGGCATTTTTTCGGTTTTCCCGGTGGCGAGTGGACGTCGTCGACCCGATGCATCGGGTTTCCCCAGCTCCATGATGTCCAGGATCGCATGCGTTACGAAGTGCGTTTTACCGTCGCCGATAAACTCTTGTGGTGATCTGAGGACCTTTAATTGAATGCTTTCTTCTAAAGCATGATGCAGCTCTTCCACGCGGGCCGGCATTTCTTCCTGAGTCCGGCGATAAACGATCGTGACGTCGCCACCCAGGCGCTTGGCGGTGCGGGCGGCGTCCATGGCCGTATTGCCTCCCCCGATGACCATGACCTGCTTTCCCTTCGTTTCCGGCAACGGCGTCTCATACCCCTCTTTATACGCCTGCATGAGGTTGACGCGAGTGAGGTATTCGTTCGCCGAGAGGATACCGAGCAGGTGTTCGCCCGGAATATTCATAAACCGAGGCAGGCCAGCTCCGGTGCCGATGAACAGTTTGCAAAATCCCGCCCGTTTCAGCGCCTCGAGCGTTGCCGTTTTCCCGACGACAAAACTGGTGACAAACTGTCCGCCGAGCTGTTTGATCTTTTCGACCACATCGTCGATGAGCTGATTGGGAAGGCGGAATTCGGGGATACCGTAGCGCAACACGCCACCGAGCTCATGAAACGCTTCGAAAACCGTTACCGGATAGCCGGCCTTGCACAATAAATAGGCGTTGATTAAGCCCGCGGGTCCCGAACCGATGACCGCGATGGGCGGTTTGTCGGCTTTCGCCCAAGGGTTGACGGGGGCCTCGTGGAATTCAAGCAGGGCGTTGGAATTCAGCAATTTCTCGCTTTGCGGCAGATACCACTCGAGTTGTCCGATTTCGATGGGCAATTTATTGTGCGTGCACACCCCTTGGCACTGCAGTTCCTGGGGACAAACCCGGCCGGTAACGTTCGGCAGCGGGTTGGAGTCTTTAATCAGTTGAAACGCTTGCTTAAACTTCCCTTCGCCCATCAGGTGCAACATCTCGGGAATGTGTATTTTGACCGGGCAGCCACCTTTGTTTTCCCCTTTATCCATCGCCGGTAGACCCAGTTCGCAGGGCCGGTCATCGCATTGCTTGTCGCGCAAGACTTCGAGCCAGACAAAAAGCTCCACTTCCCGGAAACTGTACCCGAGCCCCATATACCCCAGGTAGCCTTGGTTGACTAGATCGAAATCTTTGGCGCGTTCCTCGGGAGGGCGAATATAGGGCGGGATATTGTTCTCCCCGGGCCAGTTCTTCGAGAGTCCCTTGAACATGGGGTAGCGCTCAGCAAGGTGTGTGTCGATGGCATGAATGAATTTGCGTTTGAATTTCAGCGGGATGTTCCAGATAAAGCGCAGCAGGACGGTGCTCATGTCGTCCCCTCTGAGGAGGAGTCCCCATAAGGCACGGGTAAAATTCCGGCCCAACTCCTCTTGTTGAAATTCCCAAGCAATCGTTCGGATGCCTTCGTCGATAAACACTTGGTTAAAGAACTTAGGGTCATCGACTAAACGTTTTTGCAACAAGGCGATCTGCTTCTGAAACAGCTCGACCGCTTCGCTGTGCGCCAACGCCTGCATTTGCTGGTTGGCATCTTCTATCCGGTGTCGATCGGATTCGATTTCCCGGTTTGCCTGGTAATATCGCTGCAAATCTTCCCGGTTGTAGGGACACTGGGGATTCTGACCGGGTTGATCGTCCCTAGTTTGAGATAGCTCATTCGGGTGTTCGGACATGGCATAACCCTCCAATGTTAAATAGGCGCAGTTGAATAGCGTCGACTAAAACCGGTATTCAATTCGGTGGATTGAATTGGATGATTTCGGCATCGCAGTCATCGGCCACACGGGAAGCGCGGCGAATCAGCTCCGGCGTAATGGCGATTTTATCGAAAGCGCCGGGAATCACGCGGCTGATTTCCTTGGCCTCGCCGTCAACCACAATGGTGGTTTTCTCAAACAGTTCGCTTAGATCTTGATAACACGCCTTGCAGTTGGTGCATTTCGCCCTATCTTGTTCGGCGATGCTCACCAGCGGCGCCCCTGCCGTTGTGGCGCCGGGCTCAATATCCTCGGTTTGCGTTGTTTGGCCCGGGGCGGTCAGCGAGGATAGCGGTACCGTGGAAATCTGAGGTGTTGTGGGCGCCGGCGGCGCGTTGGAGGCGGTGGCGAGTTCCGACATGCCTCGGGCGATGGAGTCAATCGAACGTTCCCGATCCTCGACCAACTGCTGATATTTGAGTTGACAGGTTTCGAGTTCTTGGCGATGACTTTCATGCAACCGGTCGATGTGCAGACCGCTTAAATATTCCAGCATCCGCCAGTTTCTCAAACGTTCTTCGGTCAAGTCGATGATGGCTGACGAGACGGCCAGTCTGGCCAGTTTTTTATCGAGTCCCGTGGACCAGATCGTTGGAGTCTTACCGTGACGTTGTTCTGCGCTGAGTTGAATATACTCGTGTACGGGGACCAATCCATCCTGGCCGGCAACCGGCTGAAAATGCTTTTTAAACCGACCTTCATGATGCGCGAAATCGGCGGGGGTGTAGGGCATTTCCAATAACTGGGTCTGGTCATCGTCATCGACATATTGCAGCGTGGTCATCGTCCAGTCTTTGCCGATATCCGGATTGCCTTCCAGTGAAAAGCGCTCGGCAAGGGTATCGCCCCAGCGCGGGTCATGGACAAAAACCGGGCTCATGCGGCTTTCCACGGCCAGCCGTGCACGCCGGGTCGATGCGTCGTCGGCGATGCCATGCTCGGATTGGCACGGGGTATAAATATCGATCAATGCAGGCGAGGCGTTATAGTTGAGAAATTCCATGATGTTCTTCATGAAATGTCCCTGCAACGCCGCGGTGGTTTGGACCACGAATACCTTGGGATGAAAGGCGGCGATTAGGCCCAGTTCCTTGCGGTCCTCTTGCTTGCCGATATGGGCGATGCCGAAACGGGTAAGATCGGAATCCTGCGCGGTGAAACTCGCGGTGGAAGCCTGGCCACCGGTATTGGAGTAGGTTCCAGTATTCAAAACCACGATTTTAATCGGCGTGTCGGTGATCAGTAATCGGGATAGCGCACCGAAGCCGATGTCGTAGGTCGCGCCGTCGCCGCCCATGCTGATGATCGCCGGCAGCATCGCGAGCTCTTCATCGGAAAATTGGCTCCAATGGAAGTATCTAAAAAACTGATCGTGGATTTCTGGATTGTACTGATCTTCCAGATCCAGTTTAGCGATGCGGATCGCCCGGAAATCCTCCACCGCGTTGGCGCTTAAGCCTTCGAATATCCCTTTGGCCACGGGCGCCGCGTCCTGGAACAAGCTGTTTACCCAGGGATCGGTATAAGGGTTGTAGGGTAAAGTGGAAGCATAGACACTGCTGCAACCCGTGGCATTGGCAATAGCCGCGCTGGCGGGTCCCACACCGGTGGGTCCGCTTTCGAAATAATAGAGACGCTTCTCGAGTATCGCTATCGTCTCCTGAATGCGCTGCACGCGCACCGGGTCATGGACATCGCATTCTACCGTACTCAACTTGGCGGTTAAGCCTTGGATCAGATTTTCCAACTCGTGGATATGGGCTTTGTGCCGGGACTTGTGGATTGCCCGGTTGGCGGCGGTGACCAAACGAATGGCGGTGACTTCGCCGCAACCACGGCAGGCGCCGTGCCCGCTTGTCATCGCGTAATAGTTGTTGTGGTCGAGCATCAAGCGTTTGGTGTCGCCGTCGGGTCGCGTTGCGCTCTCAAAGAATCGCGCGGGTGTGTTCGGTGTCTTACTCAAGAATTCAAAGGTATGCTGCAGCGAGGCGAGCACTTGGGAGTTTTGCTGTTGCTCGACCAGCGCGCCCGGGCCGCATACGTCGACGCATTCCATGCAACCACTGCACTTCCATGGATCCACATTGACCGAATAAAGTCCGCCGGTGCCGGACACGGATTTTTCCATGGCATCGAAAAACGGTCGGGTCTTGACGACCGGATAAACCGCCAGAACATCCACCATTTTATCGAAGCCATGCTTGAGCATCACGTTGTCGATGTCCAGGTTTTCAACGGCGGTGGCTGCTATTCGGTGAAATGGGGTCGGATCCTTGCTGGGCAGTTTTTTATAACTGTCGCGGATCGATTTCGTCAGTGAGAAAACGTGAGTTTTCATCGTGGCTTTTTGCTGTTCGGTCACCTCCAGTTTATCGATCGCCGTCAGCAACAGATCGTGTATCTCATGCACCGTATTCGGGATCGCCGCATCGGGGCAGGCCAGTGCGCATTCCATGCACCCGGTGCACAAATTCGCGATGTATTTTGGCACATTGAGACGGAACAAGCCTTTATCCTTCATCACGGCGCTCGCTACGGGCATGAATAGCCCCGTCCCCGGCAATACGGGAGCCTCGGCAATCGTTCCATTCTTGAACGGTTCCGCTACCATTTCGTTATAATACGTTGGGTCAAAAAATCCGGAGCTAAGCGCACAGCCAGTGGATTTGACCATGGAGGCCGAGATCGCCACACCGGAATCCGTGGGTATGCTGACCAGTTGTTCCGCTGCTTTAAATTCGGCCTGGTTATAGTCCACTCTGAGGGTGGCCTCCAAGCCCTCTTTGATCACCGCCATGTTACTGGCCACCACCCCGGCCCCTTTAGCACCGAATTTTTTGGTGATGAGATGGTGTATCTTCGCCAACAGCGTTTCTTCCGAAGCATCGGCGGCAACTCGATCTACATGACCGCAAACGGCGCCGATAAACGCGATGCCCATCATCCTGATTTCTAAGTCCGGGGCGGGGGCGTGTTTCTTTGCGACTCTGAAAGCATCCACCGTAAAGAAGCGAATTTGTCGGTCGCGTAGGGTCTTCCGTGCATGAGCGGGCAATTCTTTCCACACTTCGATCGGCTCGTGGTGCGACTGCATAATAAAGGTACCGCCTGCACTGAGCCCGCGCAGAGGATTGGTGTGGCTGAAAACCTTATGATCGGGTGATACCGCGATCTCGACCTCTTCTAGCTCGGCGTTGGTGAGTTTGATGGGCTCGGGGCTGAGCGTAATATAGAAATTCGTCGGTGCACCGCTTTTTTCCGAGCCGTATTTGGGCGAGGATTTGGAGTGCATGCCCAACACCCCGGCGAGAATATCCGTGAGTAGTTTTCCCGTGGCAATGGTTCCGTAGCCTCCAACAGAATGAAATCTGACGCGGAAGGCTTGCGGGGGCAACAGGTGTGGATTCTCTTCGGTCTCCAGCGCCATGAATTCCGTTTCCGGATAGGCTGCTCTCAGTTTGTCTTGAATTTCGGCGAGACGCGGTGACGGGTTATTGGAAAAGAATTGTGAACCCAGATAGAAGAACGGAACGTTGGGTTCACTTTCCATGTTTTTGAAGGCGGCAATCAGGTGGCGCGGCTGTAAATCATGTGCCCCCAGTCCGAATATACCGGTGCTGATCTTCGGCAGACTGGCAATGGCGGGAATGCCTTGATGACGAATCAAGCCGTTATTTTCCATTGCCTTGAACAGCGCTTGAGTCACCAAGCCGGTCAGTGCGGTTACTTCGGAGCGCTCGAGCACGGTCACGGCTTTTTTTCCATCGAGCGCCGCGACGAGCTCCGCTTCGGGAAAGGGTTGCAGCAGTTTAATCGAGATCACACCCACTTTTTTACCCTGAGTGCGCAGATAACTGGCGACCGCTTCCGCATCGTCAGTTACCGAGCCTAAACCGACGATAACGTAATCCGCGTCTTCGACGAGGAAGCATTTGACGGGATGGTAAACACGCCCGGTCAGTTCCCCATACTCTTCCATGGCTTGCTTGACGAATCGCGGCACTTCATTGGCGAAGTGAGTGTGATGGTCGACGGTCCCGGCTTGAAAGTCCGATTGGTTTTGTACTGGGCCTGTCAGCCCGGGATTATGTACATCGACGAAGGCGGGAACCAATTGGCGAGTGCCTTTTTCGTAAGCATGCAGCCATTGCCTGCGCCACTGACCGCGGAGTTCTTCGGGAATCCAGCCGTTGGTGTGTTCAACGAGTTTCGCCTCGTTATCCTTTTCGATCTCGTCGGCATGAGCCTCAAGATGAGCGCGTAGATTCTCCAAATCACTCGCGGGGATATCGGCTTGATGCCGGTTCAAATACTGTTGCAATTGATACACTCGGCCTTTAGCTCCGAACAGAATCTCCTGCGCCACTGTCGGCGCCTTAATTCGACCTTCCGGATTGCCGAGAAAGGTCTTCAGCAAGGCTGGTTCGGGCAGCAACGCGCTGCTTTGGATATGGCTGGTGGCGAAACCGTCCATGGCGTTAGCCACTGGAATCAATGATAAAGCGCTGACCCTATAGGCAATCGCCGCAAGGTCCGCCGCTTCTTGCGCGTTACTGCCGAACAGAATCGTATAGCCTGAAGATAGCAATGCATACACATCGTCATGACCGGCCATCACGTTCAATGAGTGTTTGGAAACGACGCGTGCGGCGACCTGTAGCACGAAACCACCGATCTTTTTGCCTACCGTTACGTAATGGGACTCTAGACCGTAGAGGATGCCCTGGCTGGATGAGGCATTGGATATGTATTTCCCGCCGGTAAGCGCAGAGCCCAGCGCGCCGCTTTGCGCGGAGTGCTCACCTTCGGGTTCGAAAAAGAATGGATGTTTGCCCCAAACGTTGCATCCTCCCTGTGCGCGAAAAGCTTCATACAGTTCCGAAATCTCGGTCGAGGGTGTAATCGGGTAGCCGATGACGCCGCCGCAGACATGCCCCATTACATGGGCGACCGCGCCGTTGCCGTGGATCACGGTCTCAATACCGGGGAATGGCGCGCCCCGATTGGGCTCAGTGGGTGTTGACTCGGGTGTATCGTATAAATTGATATCGGATAATTCGGTTTCATCCGCTACCTTGGCTGTTTGGGATTCGTTTCTCATGTCGGTCGGGTCCTGAACTTTGTTTCGGCAACCCATCAAGCCTGGGCTAGCTAATGGGTCAAGGGAGATCGAGCTTTAGCAAAAACCCCCATAAATAATTAGACAACGATTAATTGATAGGCTCACGCGAAGCCTGCTTTAATGTTCGTGATGTATTAATCTGGCAATTAGAGTGCTCATGAGTCGGCACTAAACTCCCCATCGTGATGAGTTATTCCAATAACGTCCGTGGGTAGCCGGTCGCTTCCACGGAATGACCGGAAACTGTCCTCTATCCGGTTACTAGTCTTTGCGCTCGATGCACTTAAACCGTAAACCTGGGATGGGATCCAGCATCGCGCTTGCGTAGGGGGGTGTGGTTGGGGCGCGATATGAGCTGAGTTACGCGAAACATAGCACTATGAAACTGACAATTAATATTTCGAATGGGAAATATTCGGAGCCACGAAGCCTGCGGGTAGCCCTCCAGAGCCCATTCGCAATGCCCCCATAAATAGCTACCGTTCTTAGGAGTTTGGTGCGGCAGTGTTTCTTGTTCATAGTACCCTATCTATTTGACCAAGTACAATAATAAACAATGGGTAGAACTACCGTTTACCAGCTGAGGGATACCGGCGAGCGATGAGCCTATCATCCTCTCTTGAATGGTTATTGTTCGACGTTTACACGGCTCGTTGTATCAAGATTGTCGTGTCGGATGAGTGATTCCCAGTCTAAGGAAGAAGGAATGTAGTGCGCTATGCGAGGTGTAGCCTGTAACCGATTCAAGGACTTGAGCTCGTTGCGGCCTGGGTATTTTTTAGAAATTGCCGGGATGCAAACCTGGCCTGTCTGCGTTACCATACTTAGAAGCGGTCGGATGGCAAACCAAATAAAGCCAACAGCATTTAAATAACCGTTAGATTTATTATGAAGCGCTTTGTTCCTTGGTTGTAAGATCGAAAGCTCCAATATGACAAGGGACATCAACATCGGGCGGGGGGCTAATGATCGCTCCAACATCGAGCCTTGGACTCTAAAAACATTTTTCATTTTGCTGCAAAGTATTGAGTCTTAAGCATGCAATAACTTCTCGCCTTGCGAATTTCTTAGCCTTCATTCCTTGCCCAAGATTCTATATTGGACGGGAACGACAGCTTGTTCAGAGCACACTAACTCTGGCGCTTATTATCGTAGCACTCAACTACAGTAGTTTGTTTCGCGCATTAATTTAGCCGCGAATTCACCGTCAATTAATTCAGAATAAGTTAATCCAAATCAACGTTGCTTCAAACTAAAGTGAGAGCCTTATGTGTGGCATCTGCGGCGAAATAAGATTTGACAATGTCTCACCGTCGATCATCTCCATACAACGCATGGTAGACAGTTTGGCCCCGCGCGGGCCCGATGGATCGGGCATCCTTCAGATGAATCATCTGAGCGTGGGCCATCGCCGATTGAAAATTATCGACCTTTCCGAGCAGGCGCAACAACCCATGATCGACAATGAGCTGGGCTTGGGCATTGTCTATAACGGAGCGATCTATAATTATCCACAATTAAGGGACGAACTTATCGCGCTGGGTTATCGTTTCTTCTCCCATGGCGATACTGAAGTGATACTCAAGGCGTATCATGCGTGGGGTGAGGCCTGCGTGGAGAAGCTGTCCGGTATGTTCGCATTTGCCGTATGGGAACGCGATAGTGGGCGACTCTTTTTAGCACGTGATCGACTCGGGATTAAACCTCTCTATTATACAGAGCATTCCACATATTTTCGTTTCGCTTCCACACTCCCAGCGTTATTGACCGGTGAGGGCATCGATACGGATATTGATCCCGTGGCCTTGCACCATTACATGAGTTTCCATTCGGTGGTGCCCGCGCCCTACACTATCTTAAAGGGCGTACGAAAACTCCCGCCGGCCACGACACTGGTGATTGAAACAGACGGCCAACGCCGGCAACGGGTGTACTGGAAACCATCTTTCGAATCCCGTACTGAAGACGCCAGCTTGTCTTTTGAAGACTGGAAAGAGCACGTGCTCGAAGGCTTGCGACTAGCGGTCAAACGTCGACTCGTCGCCGATGTCCCCGTGGGTGTTTTGCTGTCGGGTGGTCTGGATTCCAGCCTTATCGTCGGTTTGCTTGCCGAACTGGGTCAGCAGGGATTGAGTACCTTCTCGGTAGGATTTGAGTCCGTGGATGACGAGCCGGGAGACGAATTCCAATATTCCGATCTGATTGCGAAACATTTTGGCACCGAACATCATAAGCTTTTTGTGGATTCCGGGGTGTTACTACCTTCACTCAGAGACTGCGTCAAATCGATGTCCGAGCCCATGGTTAGCCATGACGTGATCGGTTTTTATCTGTTGTCGGAGACGGTGTCTCGTCATGTCAAAGTGGTTCAGAGTGGCCAGGGCGCCGACGAAGTATTCGCCGGGTATCATTGGTACCCGCCACTGATGGCGAGTCAAAGGGCCGCAGCAGACTATGCGCACGTGTTTTTCGATCGCGATCACGAAGAATTCGCCACCGCGGTGCATCCGCGCTGGGTAGGCGAAGACCACAGCACGCTTTTCCTGAACCAGCATTTCGCGCAGCCGGGTGCCTCATCGGCCATTAATAAGGCGCTGCGCTTAGATACCTCCATCATGTTGGTGGACGATCCGGTTAAACGGGTGGATAACATGTCCATGGCCTGGGGTCTGGAAGCCAGAGTGCCTTTTTTGGATCACGATCTGGTGGAGCTGGCGGCTCGCATACCTCCTCGGTACAAGGTGGCTCATGGGGGTAAGTACGTATTGAAAGAGGTCGCTAGAAAGCTGATTCCTTGGCAGGTGATCGATCGGCCGAAAGGATATTTTCCGGTACCCGTGCTGAAGTATCTGGAAGGGGATTCGCTCGATTTTGTGCGCGAGGTGCTCGCCGACCCACGAGCGCGGGATCGCGAGTTGTTCCGGCAAGACTATGTCCAGTCGCTGCTGGCTGCGCCCAAGGATCACATCACACCGCTGCGGGGATCAAAACTGTGGCAGCTAAGCCTGCTCGAGTATTGGTTACAAACACAAGGCCTTTGAGCTGAGGATTCACCATGGCGCGATCAAACAAGTTTCGCCACCGTATCGAGCGTTACCGCGGTGCTACATTGCGAAACTGGGATCCTAATATTTCCCAAGAGACCGAGCACCACGGCAATGAAAATGCCATGGTCGATTGCGGTTGGGGACGCCTGATATTCGGCCAAACCTTCAGCGATGGGCAAGTGCTTGCCGACACGTTATGTAAAGAGCAACCTGGACAGCGGGATATCGCCTTCTATCTCCGGGATCCGCACGTGGTGATTTCTCTCGCGCCCCAAGGTGTCTTTTTGGATCCTTCTCACACCTATCGATTGTGGATGGATCAGTATCATCCCGCCAAACACCGCCCCAAAGGGTTTTTCATTCGCCTTCTCAATCGGCTTGAAGATGCCGAGGAAATTCAGGCCGTTTATTTAAAGCGCAAGATGATTCCGCCCGGCCCGGCATTTGTGTGGCGACATCACGCGTCGCGAACTTTTACCTATCTCGTGGCTGAAGACCTGCATTCGGGAAAAGTCGTTGGTACGGTAACCGGCGTCAATCATCGAGTAGCCTTCGATGATCCGGAAAACGGTTCGAGCCTATGGGCATTGGCTGTGGATCCTCAAATCATGCATCCGGGTATTGGTGAAGCCTTGGTTCGCCAACTCGCAGAACACTACTTGGCACGAGGATGTGCCTATATGGATCTATCGGTAATGCACACCAATACTCAAGCCATTCGGCTTTATGAGAAACTCGGATTTAAGCGCGTGCCGGTGTTTGCGATTAAATATAAAAATCCCTACAACGAGCCGCTTTACATCGCGCAACCGCCGGAAGCGAAATTAAATCCTTACGCCACAATCTTAATCAATGAAGCGCGCCGCCGGGGGGTTGCTGTCGATGTGTTGGATGCTACTGCCGCCTATTTTTCTTTAAATTTCGGTGGGCGCAGTATTATTTGCCGCGAGTCGCTCACGGAGCTCACTTCCGCTATTGCGATGAGCCGCTGCGATGACAAAGCGGTAACCAGCCGATTGCTTGCTCAAGCGGGCTTGAAAGTTCCGGCGCAGCGACAAGCCGCCGACAGCGAGCACAACCTCGAATTTTTAACCCAGTACCAGCGTTTGGTTGTCAAGCCAGCCCGAGGGGAGCAAGGCATGGGCATCAGCGTCGATATCCGCACTTCTGAAGCATTGGACGAAGCGATCGAACGGGCGCATCGGGTTAACGATATCGTGCTACTCGAAGAATTTGTCGAAGGGATTGATCTGCGGGTCGTGGTTATTGACTATAAAGTCATAGCAGCGGCGGTGCGCCAACCCGCGATGATTCAAGGCACGGGCCGGCATACCGTACAACAGTTAATTGAGAAACAGAGTCGTCGCCGGGCAGCCGCTACTGGAGGCGAGAGCCGGATTCCCCAGGATGAAGAAACCACCCGTTGTATCCATGAGAATGGCTATCATCTGAGTTCCGTGCTTCCCGAGGGGCGAGAACTGGTGGTACGCAAAACCGCGAACCTACACACAGGCGGAACCATTCATGATGTTACCTCTAGACTCAGTTATACTCTGTGCCGAGCCGCTATCGCCGCGGCACGGGCGATCGATATTCCCGTAGTAGGCCTCGATTTCTTAGTGCCATCGGTGGAAGGCAGGGAATATGTGATCATTGAAGCCAACGAACGGCCCGGATTAGCCAATCATGAGCCACAGCCGACAGCCGAGCGGTTTATCGACCTTTTATTTCCGCAAACCATCCTGTCGGTATAAACTTGCCACCTATCGCGAGGTCAACGGTGGTTGGCGAGCTACGGGAATTCCGCAACACAAGTAGGTAAGCGTTCTGCACAACCCGATGCGAGGTTCCCAACGCAGTCAGATACGTTCGAGAATACCCACCGACATGGGGGATTTTTTCACGGGCGCTTAGTCATACCAACCGGCCGAGCTGTTACGAGAGAAGAAAAGGAGGACCTTGTTCGTGAAACCGCTCCGAGTGGATCAACGATATGTGCTCGATGTGTTATGGAAACTGTTGCGTACCCCCAGTCCCTCTGGGTATACGGACCGTGTCGTTCATTTAGCTTGTGACGAGTTGGATAGCCTAGGCATCTCCTATGAGCTGACTCGACGGGGAGCCATCCGCGCCAATCTAAAGGGCAAACAGAGCAGCCCTGATCGGGCTATCGTAGCCCATCTCGACACCCTTGGGGCTATGGTTAAGTCGCTCAAGCCCAATGGACGCTTGGGGCTAGTTCCCATTGGCCACTGGAATGCTCGTTTTGCGGAAGGCGCCCGGGCCACCGTATTTACCGATATGCGGCCTTACCGTGGAAGTATTCTTCCGCTAAAAGCCTCGGGCCATACCTTCGGACCCGAAGTCGATAGCCAGCCCTCGGGTTGGGATTACGTTGAACTGAGGGTTGACGAGAAAGCCTATTGTCTGGAGGATTTATTGCATCGAGGGATTCATGTTGGGGACACCGTCGCCATCGACCCCAACCCGGAAAGGACGGATAATGGTTACATCAATTCACGCCATCTGGATGATAAGGCAGGCGTTGCGGTGATTTTTGGTGCCGCCAAAGCGATAGTGGAATCAGGCTTAACATTGCCGGTGGACTGTCATTTGTTATTTACCATATCCGAAGAAGTCGGTTCCGGAGCCTCCGCCGTCCTGCATCAGGATGTCGCCGAGATGGTCAGCATCGATAACGGCACCACCGCACCGGGGCAGAACTCGAGTGAATTCGGTGTCACCATTGCCATGGCGGATATGACCGGTCCTTTTGATTATCATCTGACTCACCGCCTGATCCAACTCTGCCAGGAATTCGGCATTCGCCATCAACGGGACGTATTTCGTTACTACCGATCGGACAGCGCTGCCGCTCTGGAAGCCGGGAACGATTTACGTACTGCGCTCCTTACCTTCGGTCTTGATGCTTCGCATGGCCATGAGCGCATACATTGGGATGCCTTGGATTCACTGGTGCAGCTGCTTATTTTATATATGCAGAGTCCTCCACTCTATGCCCGGGATAGCGAGGACCTAGGGCCACGTCTAGGATTCCCCATTCAGCCCGGTTGAGCCTCGACGCGTACTTTGTCAGAAGGTTCGCCAAGCAGAATGCCCGTCTTTAGGCCGTTAATACCACCGCTAAATACATTTTACACCTAAAGTCAGGCTGCAGCATTGCGCCGACTATTGAAATTCCTATCATTACGCTTTTAAGACGCTTCATCTGGGACAATAGTCGTCCCCGCGGCTTTCTATAAGGGCCAAAAGCGCGTCACCCGGAATAACTGCGGTGTGTTTGTTGCTTGGAATTCAACCCTGCTCTAACCATGTCACGATTTAAAGCCTTTCTCGTTCATCTATCGATAAGCGGGGCGATCTTCCTCGGGTTCGCTATGCTCATATTCTTGGTGTGGTATCCGTCCCCCTATTTTCAGGCTGAGGGCGCTCAAACGGTGTTACGTGTCTTAGTTGGGGTGGATTTGATTCTCGGGCCACTGCTGACTTTGATTGTGTTCAAACCGGGCAAACCGGGTTTGAAGTTCGATCTGACGGCCATTGCTTTGGTCCAGATCGCGGCCCTTTTCTATGGAGGCAGTGTCATTTTTAAGGAACGTCCAGGTTATGTTGTGTTCGCCGTGGACCGATTCAATATCGTATCCGCCGCTGCGGTAGATACTGCGGAGTTCACCCACCCTGAATTATGTGCCGGAATCTTTTCGGGTCCCAGGATGATCTATGCACAACCTCCTACCGAAATCAAAGAACGTAGCGAGTTGCTGGCGAGTGTGCTTGCCGGCGGACCCGATCTGGAAGGACGTCCGCAGTACTATCAAGTCTTCGCGGAACATATCGAGGAAGTGCTGGCTCGAGCACGCCCAGCGGCGTTACTGTACGATGGTTCAACGGAACGTCGGGAGATGATGCAAGCGTTTGCGCTTCAGCATAAGGTTCCATTGAAGTCGCTGCGGTTTCTGCCCCTTGTGGGCAAGCACAAAGATATGGCGATGCTGCTGCACGCCGAATCCGGTGCTGTGCTGGGAGCGGTGGACATGGATCCTTGGAAAAGTGGGGGAGGATAGAATCCGCTATCCTCTTCTTAACGCATCGGTCTAGGCGATTTCTATCAGGAAACAGCGTAACTGCCTTTGCGTGAAGTGGGTTGGATAGTAACGTGCGGGTCGCCACTATCCCACGACGGCAGAACCTGGATTACGGGTAAGCGCTTGAGTTTACACGGAATGGTTATACGAGTTTCCGGATCACCCGAAAACTTAGATTGATTCGCGGTCCTACGGCCCGGCGGGTCTTGGGGAGCTGATGGCGCCAAAAATGCTGTGTCGGGCCGCTCATTAACAGCATACTCCCCGGTGGCGGATCGAGGCTATATTGCTGGCCGGTCTTTTTATGTTGAAATACGAAACGCCGTATCCGCGCCTAAGCTCACAGAAGCGATCACTGGATTGGAGCCCAGTTCGGGTTCGGCGTCGCTGTGCCAGCCGACGCTGTCGCGGCCATCCCGATATAGATTTAACAATACGCTATTGAAAAGAATTTCCGCGTGCTGTTCCACGATCGTTTTGATTTCCAATAAAGGAGGATTCCAGTCCAGCGGTTGAAGTCGTAATCCGGAGTAGCTGTAAATGGCTCCAGGATCCCCATACCAGGCACTTAAGCGAGGCGCGGAGAGTTCACGGCCATAGACTCTAATCATATGCTGTTGCCAAGGGATCGTGTTTTGCAAGCTGTGGAAAAGCCGATGATGGTGCGCTGCGGAGAAGACCGGGGAGTACAGCTTTACTTCCGCATCCGGCATGACGAGACGTTCGTACTTAGAAACTTTCATGCTGATTCCTCCGCGCTACTTGGTTTCGGATAACCCCGCATTACGGCTCTTCCCGCGTGGTCTCCAGAAGCTGACGGATACGTTTGATCTAGAATTGGCCTGCTAGTTTTTGGAGTTTTTCGGCAAATGCCGTGATGTGACGCATCGCGGCTTGTACGATTTGTTCTGTGGAGCGCGCCGCCAGAATTGCCCTATTGACGGCGTGCATGGCTTCCAGGCGTTTGGCCTAACGCAGAACGGACTGCTCGGCAAGTTTACTCTAAGTCACATCCCTTGGAACCAAAAGTACCGATGATAAGGATTGGAATACACTCTAGTCCAAGGTCTCTTCTTTATTTACTGTCTTATCTCCTCACGCGGGTTCATCAATCTTCTAATTGAGATCTTTGAAGTAATCATCCTTCTCCTTCGTGTCGATCAACCTGCTTGGATGCCGATGAGCGTTCCTGACATCGCTGAGTTGTTCGTTTGGCGAAGTTGAACTTATAATAATCTCCTGAGTGCGGGCCGCAATGACTCGCTCAATCGAGCTTCATCCCATGATAAACCGATCCGGAGACAACTCGATGGCAAAAGAAAAGACCAGCAGCAAAGCAAAGCATGCGGAGTCGGCATTATCGAGAGACCCTCCCGCGATTGATTCACTGGGCCAATCTCCCTCTACCAAACCATTCAAGAAAATGAAGAGCAAGGTCTATGACCAGGAGCTGGCCCGCTTGCAGATTGAGTTGGTGAAAGTACAGGAATGGATCAAACACAAAGGCCTTAAAGTGGTCGTGATCTTCGAGGGACGCGATGCGGCGGGCAAGGGAGGCACCATTAAACGGATCACCCAGTCGCTCAATCCCCGCGTTTGCCCTGTGATTGCGCTACCTGCGCCTGGTGGACGGGAAAAGACGCAATGGTATTTTCAACGTTATGCCGCTCATCTTCCAGCCGCTGGCGAAATGGTGTTATTCGACCGCAGTTGGTACAACCGCGCGGGCGTAGAACGGGTGATGGGTTTTTGCACCGATGAACAGTATGAGGAATTTCTTCGCTCTTGCCCCGAATTCGAGCGAATGCTGGTACGCTCGGGGATACAGCTAATTAAATATTGGTTCTCGGTGAGCGACGAAGAGCAGGAACGCCGCTTCCAGTCCCGTCTGATAGATCCCACCAAACGCTGGAAACTGAGTCCCATGGATCTGGAGTCCCGTAAGCGTTGGGTGGAGTACTCCAAGGCGAAAGATGATATGTTCGCCCACACGGATATCAAACAAGCGCCTTGGTATGTGGTGAATGCGGATGTTAAGCGGCATGCGCGGCTGAATTGCATCAGCCACCTGCTGTCGGTGATTCCCTATGAAGATCTCACCCCTAACCAGATTGAGCTGCCTCCTCTGGGTTCAAGAGAGGGATACATGCGGCCTCCGCTCAGCGACCAGACTTTCGTTCCTGAAATTTATCCGCGCCCGGAGGATCTGCAAGATGAGCCCTGATATCCCTAACGGCTCATGCGCAACGGCTTAGTTGAGTAGGGATTCGTTGTTAGGAAAACGTTCCAGACTGACCGAGGCGAAGAGTGAGGCGGATGAGCTAACCCGTCGAATAAAAAAGTTCTGTCAAAGAAGGGTCGACCCCAGCCTATGCAGAGCGCCGGCTTGCATCGCGCTGAATGACTAAACCCGAAGGCTTCTATCGTACGCACAAAGATGGATGAATAGCCTCCCCGAGCTACTGCCAAAAATAGAATGTAGTTTCTCTCCCGAAATGCTCGGTGGGCTGTTCGTCGCAGACTAAACTCCGTTTCCCAGCCGATGAAAACAACGCCACGCGATTGAATCGCCCAAGCGTTACCGGTTTAAAATGTACGGGGCCAGAGTTTTCACTGAGGGTCTCGATCTGAATGCTAAGCTCCCCAGCGGCTACGGAGGACCGGATGAGATACTCCGAGCGCTTGCCTCGTTGATAATCCAACGAGATCCCATCATCACACCGGTAACGATAAGTTGCCGTTGCGTCGCTTTGGGGAGTAAGACAAATAAGTAGCTCGATGTCATTGAGCTCATTGCGGTTGTTTTCCCGGATTCCCGCCTGCATGGCAATGATCGATCCCTCGCGAAAGAATAGGGGGGTCGTGTGTTCCTGTTTAATCAGGGTAATTTCTTTTCCCCCATCAATCCAAGTGTCCGTGTCCGCGCGATACCATCGGGAGGCTGGTAACACGGCAGTTCGTGTAGGCATGTCTTCGGCGACGAACGGCGCTTGCATTATGGCTGGGCCTATCATGAACTGATCGTTAATTTTGTCCAGAGATTGGCTGGGGGAATCTTCGAAATCGTAAAACAATGGCCGAAGGATCGCTTCGCCTTCGAGTTCCTGATCGATAAATAGATTATAGAGGTAGGGCAGCAGCTTATAGCGCAGCCGGATAAAGGTCTGGGCAATTTCCAGAGCTTTGGTGGTAAATGCCCAGGGTTCCTGATGACGTGTCCCCTCGCAGGAGTGATTTCTAAAAAAGGGAAAAAGAAAGCCAGCCTTGATCCAATCGATCAACAGTTGTTCCGTACAATTGTCCCCAAAGCCTCCTACATCGGGTCCATTGAAAGGCATGCCCGATAATCCCAGATTGATGCTTTTGGGAATACTCATGGCGAGGTGAAAATAATTGGAAAAATTGTCACCCATCCAGTTGGCCGCGTACTGTTGCGATCCGGTAAATCCGGATCGAGACAAAAGAAAAATGCGCTCGTTCGGGTAAGCGACGGTAAACCCTTCCCGGGTGGCTTTAGCCATCAGCATGCCATATTGGTTGTGAAAAGCATCGTGACGGTCTTCGCCTCGTGTAAACAGCATGTCGTCGTCGGCGATGTTTCCGGTAGCCGGTTCATTCATATCCAGCCAGGCCGCGGTGATGCCCAACCCTGCAAATTCAGCGACTTGCTGTGCCCACCATTTTCTGGTTTCGTTGAGCGAAAAATCGGGAAACACCGTATATCCCGGCCATACCCAACCGATGAAATCCGTATGCGCCGGATTTTTGCAATAGATATCTGTAGTTCGCCCAGAATCATAGACGGCATAGCCCGGTTCTTTTTTGACGCCGGGATCGATGATTGGCACGACCCGAAGTCCCCGGGCATGGATCTCCTGGAGATTTTCTTTCGGTTTAGGAAAGTGCTTCTTATTAAACGTAAAGACCCGAAAACCATCCATGTAGTCGATATCGAGCCAGAGACCGTCTACAGGAATGCGATGTTCTTGGAAGCGATCCGCCAGTTCGCGTAGATCCTCTAGGGAGCGGTATCCCCAACGGCATTGGTGATAGCCAAGCGCCCAAAGCGGGGGTAAGGGAAGGGTACCTACAAGTTTTTGTAATTTCCGGGTCAGCTCCGCTAGGGAAGGCCCATAAATGAGATAAAGGCTAGGAGTGCCGTCTTCCGCACCCAGATAGATGAGCGGTGAGGATGGGCTCGCCGAGTATATCGATGGGTCTTCCGGGTATTCTGCTGTGGAAATGATGCTGCAATGTGGGTTGTCAATTAAAATTCCCAGATATTCGTTTTGTTGTTTAATGATCAGATAGGGAACGGAGATGTAGTCTGGGTCTACAAAATCTTCCCTGACTAAGCGGGAACCGTGGTCTGACAACAGATCCACATTCCAGAACTTATGTGTTCGTCCACTCTTTTCGAATGGAGTGGACTTTTGCCCCATCCCGTAAAACCGCATTTGAGGGGTATAGCTGAAACAGAACAGCCAGGCAGTACCACACACGCCAAAGCTTCGGCTGGCGGTGACTGTAGAATTCTCGCACCTTGTTGGGTGCTAAGCGTGATGTTGCCATTGGCCCCCAATTTCATGATGCTGTGTTTACTGATGAGCTCCGACGACGCATGTTTAAGCACCTTGAGTGTGGACTGGTGCGAATGTTGCCGCCAAATGTCCGTATTACGGATGCTCAGGTGGAAGATATCGTCTCGCGTAGCCTGTGCATCTAGAGCAAAAGTCTGTTCACCGATGCGAAACGATGAATCACAATAACGCTCCGTGAAGGCAAAATTCGCTGGATGAAACCGTTTATTGAGCATGACTACCCATGAATGATGTGGCGACCAGTCAGTGTCAGTTCATCTCTGGGCGCACTATCGCTCGTTCAGTTCTCAAACTGTCGTTTTAGATAACAAGCCCACGCGTTTATCGACCCTTGGACATAAATGAGTTTCACGGTGGACTTGAGGCTTCAGTTTCCCCAAATTTACGAGGGCAATCGATCGACTTAGCCACCCACGGTGCGAGTCGAACGCTGGCAGCGCACTGCTTTTACTACATTTGGTCTCAAGCCAGCGGATCCCAAACTACGAAGGACCCGACGGCCCAGCCAGCCTTAGCCGTTTCAGAAGAAATAGTCGAAATTTCGCTCGCTTCTCTGGAAACGCCGAATACGAAAGATGTGTGCCGGCACCTTGCTGGGATCGATTTGGATGAAATTACGCTGACCATTCCACAGATATCGTTTGTTGTCTATTAGATCATGGACCTGATAGGGGTGCCCGTGGGAGAGGCCGAACTCATGGATCGGCAGATCGAGCCAGCCGGACTGAGTCCAATTCGGATCCAGATTGACCACCACAACGATGATTTCTGCGTAGTCTTCGGTAGATTTTCCGTAGCAAATCAAGGCATCGTTATCAATGGGATAGAACCTGAGGTTGCTATCGGATTGTAAAACCACATTTTGATTGCGGATCCGATTCACCTGCGCAATCAAGGATCGGATACTCTTCGGACTATCCAGATTCCAGTGTCGAAGCTGGTACTTCTCCGAATTAAGATATTCCTCGGTATTAATCTCGATGGGTATATTTTCGCAGAGCTCGAAGGCGGGGCCGTAAATCCCATAACTGGGTCCCAACGTGGCTGCCAGAATAAGCCTTACTTTGAACCCAGCGGCTCCCCCGACCTGCAGATATTCATTCAAGATGTCGGGGGTATTCGGCCATAGGTTCGGCCGGAAATAGTCTTTGACTTCGCTCTGTGTCAACTCGGTAAAATACTCGGTTAATTCCTGCTTGGAGTTACGCCAGGCAAAGTAGGTATAGGATTGAGAGAAACCGATCTTAGCGAGTTGGTACATGAGTTTCGGGCGAGTAAAAGCCTCCGATAAAAAGAGCACGTCGGGGAATTCTTGCTTCACGCTGGCGATCATCCACTCCCAAAAGGAGAAGTCTTTCGTGTGCGGATTGTCAACACGAAATACGCGCACACCCTGCTCGATCCAGAAATCGACGACGCTTTTCAATTCCTCCCACAATGAATCCCAAGCCGGTGTTTCGAATTCGATGGGATAGATGTCCTGGTATTTTTTGGGTGGATTTTCCGCATATTGGATAGTGTTATCTGGACGCATCCTGAACCACTCGGGATGTTCCTTCACATAGGGGTGGTCGGGCGAACACTGATACGCCAAGTCCAGAGCAATTGCTATGCCGTAGTCTTCCGCTTTGACCACCAACTCGCAAAAATCATCGAGAGTGCCCAATGCCGCGTGGATTGACTTATGCCCTCCTTCCGTATTGCCAATAGCCCAAGGGCTACCTACATCATCCGACTCCGCCGTTACCGAATTGTTCTTCCCTTTGCGGTGGGAGGTGCCGATCGGGTGAATGGGGGGCAGATAAAGCACATCGAAGCCCATGTCGGCTATATAGGGCAGACGATTGATGACGTCTTTAAATGTGCCATGTTTGCCGGGTTGAGGACTGCACGAACGCGGGAACAATTCATACCATGTGCTAAAGCGCGCTAACTTGGGATCGACGACGATCTCCAATTCCAGGTTGTATCGACTGGTGGATCGCTTGTCGGGGTTGCGGGCCATTAACTCGCTGAGTTCATCGGACAGTGCGTTGTGAATGGCTTCGGCCTGGTTGCGTTTGTTCGAAAGCAATTCAGCATAGCGCATTAAGGCTTGAAGATCGGTGGGAGCTGCCGATTCCTTGGCGTGACTAACCGCATTGTTAATGAGCTTTAAGCCAATCAATAAATCGATTTCGATATTTTGATTGGCCTGAACCCGCTTCTTCAGGTCACGTTGCCACGATTTAAACTCGTCGATCCAGGCTTGTATGGTGTATTGCCAACGGCCGCATCGGGTGACTGTGAAGTGGCCACGCCAACGATCGTTTTGCAGAAAGTCCATCGGCACCTCGTACCAAGGAGATTCCTTATCGTCACGGTATAAGATGCTTGCGGATATCGCATTGTGTCCATCGACCACGATGTCTGCCTCGACGGTCACCCGATCGTCGATCACCCGCTTTATGGGGTACCGTCCTCCATCGATTTCTGGTTGGACTGCGCTGATTTGAATACGGTTGCGAACGCGTTTTTTATCTTTACGATAGGCTTTTTTTTTACTGTATCGTTTGCTATCACGATGGATCTCCACCCGTACCGGGCATTTTGTTGAGTATATGTTGATAGAAGGCTAAGGTCTTATGGGTAATGCTTTGCCAACTGAACTGGTGTTCAACCCGCTGTCGTGAGTTAAGCCCCATCCGGCGAATTTGTTCGGGAGAACTGAGCAGACTGTTGATCGCATTGGCCAGATCTTTGGAAAAGGTTTCCGGATCCGCAGGTTCGACATCGGTTGCACTGTTGGCTTTAATGGGTACGAGCAGCCCGGTTTCCCCCGGAACGACAATCTCCGGAATGCCGCCAACGGCCGAGGCAACCACGGGAGTTTCACACGCCATGGCTTCGATATTGATGATGCCGAAGGGTTCATAGACGGAAGGGCAGACGAATACGGCGGCGTGGGAATATAGGGTTATGATTTCTTGCTTTGGCAGCATTTCGGGGATCCACAGGATGGGATTGGTGGTGCGATGCTTTGCCAGCTCGATCTGCTGCGCCATTTCCTGGGCAATGTCTTGGGTATCCGGCGCACCGGCGCAGAGCACCACCTGGAACCCCGGTTTAAGATGGTTTAGCGCATTGACAAGATGAATAATACCCTTTTGGTGGGTGATGCGGCCCACAAATAAAACAAAGGGTATATTGGGATCGATGTTATATTTCTTTAGTACCTCGGCGTTGAACGTAGGTCGGTATTCTTCGAGATCCACTCCATTGTGAATCACCGTAATTTTATCGTAGGGAACGCCGTAGAGTTCGTGTGCGTCTTGTTTCATGGACTGCGATACGGCAATAACGCCATCCGCGTTTTGATAAGCGGTTCGCTCGATCCAGGTACTTGCGTAATAAGCGGTGCCGAGCTGTTCGATCTTCCAGGGACGATGCGGTTCCAGGGAATGCGTCGTTAATATCAGAGGAACGCGCAGCAATTGTTTGGTGAGCAACCCCGCAAAATGACTATACCAGGTGTGGCAGTGAACGATATCGATGTCCGACATCTCTCCCGCCATAACCAAATCGTTGAACAATGTCTCCAGAAATTTTCTATGCCGAGAATCAGCCACGGAAAATGGGTATTCGGGATGCACTCCCCTGACCCAATTATTCCCTTCCCTCCGGTCTTGCTCACCAAAGCATAAGATCTTTACTGAGTGAGTAGCATTGTCGGCTTTGCGCAAGGCTTCGGTCAGATATTCCACATGAACACCCGCCCCCCCATACACATTGGGTGGATATTCATTGGTAAGAATTCCAATTTTCATGCGTGTACTTTTACTGATCTAAGTCCTGGGACAAAACGGAATGTTCTCGAGAACAAATGGTTCTGCGGTGTAGTAGTCGGAAATGTGCGATTGAAAAGCTCCCTGAGGTCTCCCCTCCCTCTTGAGCCTAATAACAGAAGGAAAAAAGCATCAGGTTTTAATTTTATTATAATATGTTGGGTTTCGGATTGTCTATCGATGGTGCCGCGCCGGAAAAGTGGGTCACGGAATAACACAACGCCTCTCTCTTTGGATAAATCGTGAGAGTTTCGCCATGTGAGCATTTGTTGGAACGGGTGAATTTTATTCTGTTAAGTAAAGCAGTTTATTTGCACTTTCTAATTAAATGATTTAGCCTACGGCTACCAATGTTGCGGTGCTACATAAGTCCCAAGGCTAGCCTCCTATAGGCAAATTAAACCAACTATTGAGTCTATAACTTTAGTCATCATAGTAATAGACCAAGCCTCTGGCGGTTTTACTAATTCCTTCTGAAACGTTCCGCCAGAGTGTTGCAGAAAATTGCGTTTCAAGGTGAGAGAGAGAAAATGAACGACTTGATACAGCCACTAAGGTCCATGCGCGATCTGTTAAAAGAAATTCCCGATGTCAGCAATAGTTTTCTGCGTTATTACATCGCACTCATGCGTGCAATCAGCCGCGAACGCACGGAATTTAACGACAGTGCTCTGATCGCGGCTCAGATTGCCATCCAAGCGGCGCGGGAAAATCCTATGAGCTTGCTGGAGACGCTTGAAGTCGTGGAGCATAGCCGCGAGCTGGTAACTCGAGGCATTCTTGCGACTCAGAGCAAACTACGCGATTTTGCCTTTGATCAGCTTGAAGAGGCGACCTCGGCTCTATTAAATACGATTCTTAACACGGAGGGCGAGAAGATTTCAGGCTATATGAATCGTGAGGCCCATGTGATGGAGGCTGTCGCCAATTTTCACGAACAGATTACGAAAATCAAGGACGATTTCGGATTTCAGTTTGCGACACCCAACTACCAATTGGTGCATGAAACCGCTGCATTCCAGCTCTATCAGGTGCTACCTACCAAGGCGGGGGTAACGGTTCGCGACGATCTTAAACCGATGATCCTCATTCCACCCTACATGTTGGGTGTGCACATTCTTTCGTTTCTTCCCGGCGAGAACAAGAGCTATGCTCATTGTTTCGCGAATGAAGGCATTCCCACCTACGTTCGAGTCGTCAAGGATATTATGCAGACAGAGGCGGTGCAGGACATGACGCCTGAAGAAGATTGCCTGCAGACCATTGAACTCTGCGAGCGAGTGATGGAGAAACACGGAAGTCGGTACAAAGTGACGTTAAACGGAACCTGCCAGGGCGGATACATCAGCCTTATGAATCTGCTTTCCGGCAAGTTTAAGGATACCTGCGATACCTTAATTACCAATGTGGCGCCCATTGACGGAACTTATAGTGATGCAATCAGCGGTATGCCGGCGATGCATCATGATTTCGTCACAGCGGAGCTGCCCAACGGCAAGAAAGTCGCAAATGGCTATCTATTGAGCCTCGGCATGCGTTTCGTGGCTGTCGACCGCGAAGTCCCTCTGATCAAGGTTCTGGACCAAGTCTCCCTGCAAAAGGCCACGGATCTGAACCCGGGTAAAACGGTTGCCGCCCTGTTCCGTTGGTTGCTCAAGGAACGCGTCCACCTGCCGCTGGAAATCGCCAAGATGAGTTCGCGGACCTTCCACGAACCCATAGCAGCGAACGGGGATTTGCCCGTGCAGCTTTTTGGCAAGCCGCTGAACGTCGGCGATCTGAAAGAGCTCAAGATCAAGTGGTACCAGGACTACGCGCTCAAGGACGATCTGGTTACTCCGGCGTGCGCCACGGCCGGCAACAAATTCCTGGAAGGCACCGGCGTTATCGAAAGTGTGCCGTTTCCGGGCGGTCACGTGGCAATTCTTACCAGCCCTTATAGTAAACGCTCGCCTGTCAATGGGGAGTTTGAAGGTAAAGACGGCACCAAATACCGCGGCCCTGTGAAGTTCCAAATCGATGTCGCGGCCTGATTAATTGAGCGCATGAATGCCTAGACTCAAAGATACGGCTGCGGCGAATACAAAGCGCATCGAGCGGAATTGAAACGTCAGTAGGCCGATTAGCCAGTATCGGCTAAGCCGTGTCTAATTTGAGCTGTTTATGAGTAAAAGGGCGCCTTAAAGCGCCCTTTCGATTTGGTAATCTTAAAAGTTATAAATTCGGTTTTTTTGCTGACTCTAAACTACGGTAGCAGCAAATAGGAATTGCATTGAAGCGTTTGATGGGGGTGATCAATGAGACTGCTCGATATGGTGCCGGAATCGAATTTTTTGGTCCGTATGGCGGACGGCACGATGAAACAAACAAACCCTTTTACGGGTAATGAAGTCTGGACCGTTCCCGGGCGCGGCAGCCGTCCGCTCGTGCACGATATTCGCGCGCGAGGGCAAAAACTTAATCGTACAAAAGTGGGCATTTATTGCGCATTTTGCCCCGGAAACTACCTTAAAACTCCTCCTGAAAAAGCGCGGCTGGTCAAGGACGGTAAGCGATATATTACGATTCGTGATTTAAGCCCAGATGAACTGTTTGATACGGTGGCGGAGTTTAGACGTGTGCCCAACCTTTTCGAGATCGTATCATTCGACTATTGGCAAAAAAATTTCGGTCACGAACTGCCTGAGTCTGTAACGGCGCGCAAGCAAACTTATTTGGCAACAGAAGCGGGTCGTAAACATGTCTTCGGAATACTCGATCAGCGAATGAAATTGGCCAATATGACAGAAGCAGCCATCAGGGCTGTACCGGAAGAAGACAAACTCGAGATGGCGAATGCTTTCTTTGGGGGTGGCCATGAATTGATCATTGCGAATCGCCATTATATTGCCGGCGCCGAGTACGAGTCGGATCTTGCCTCTTCCGGAAGTTTAACCCCGGAGGAGCACTACCAATATATGCGTTTTACCATCGACGCCGCTCGCGATATTTATCTAAATAACCGCTATGCCCGCTATGTGGCCATCTTTCAAAACTGGTTATCGCCAGCCGGCGCTTCATTCGATCATCTTCACAAGCAGTTAGTCGCCATTGACGAGCGCGGTGTGCAAAACGATTGGGAGGTGCGTTTAGCTCGCGCTAACCCGAATATGTATAACGAGTTTGCGGTCAACTATGCCGGTTACCGCAATTTGGTCTTTGCGGAAAACGATTATGCTATCGCCTTCGCTGATTTTGGCCACCGTTTCCCGACACTGGCCATCTACTCTAAGAGCGAGCGCAGCCAACCCTGGAACCATACTCCTGAGGAACTACGGGGTATGTCGGACATCATCCACGGGTGCCATGCAGCGATGGGTAGCACCATTCCGTGTAACGAAGAATGGTATTACAAGCCGCCGGACGCTGATGTTCCTATGCCCTGGCGGGTGTTGATTAAATGGCGGGTGAGTAATCCGGCCGGGTTCGAAGGTGGCACCAAGATCTATGTCAACACCATCGATCCTGAAAGCTTACGGGATAAGGTTGTACCGCGACTTTTCGAGTTGAAGAACGCCGGAAAAATCGCCTATATGAAGATCGCGTTTGAGTGCGACTGCGAGCCGAACTGCCTGAAATATAATCCTGCTGTACGGCAGCAAACCACCGAGGAGACTGTGTTTCCGCCTTTGTCCGCTCAAGAGCGCAGACGCATACGTTCCTAAATTATCGCTGTTAAAAATTTATCGTAATCTCCAAGCCTTGTTATGACAGCCGGCTTGCGAGAGCCGATGAGGTGTCAGTGGAAATCGCTCCAGAATGGTTGAGCCACCATGTCGAAAACAACGATTCTGCTGCAAGATCATCTGCAACGCAGCGTGACGATTCCCCTGCAACCGAAACGGATCGTTTCGTTGTGTCCCTCGATTACGGAGACCCTGTTTGACCTAGGACTGCAAGGCCGGATTGTGGGGACCACCCGTTTCTGTATACATCCCGTTGAAAAGGTGGCTAAAACCACGCGAGTAGGTGGTACTAAGTCACTAGACTATGAGCGTTTGCACAGTCTTAAACCTGATCTGGTCATCGCGGAAAAAGAGGAAAACACCGCAGAAATGGTGGCGCTGTTAACGCAACGCTATCCTGTCTTCGTGATGGATGTCGTCTCGGTGCCGAGCGCGATTAAGATGATCAACGATTTGGGATTGATCTTCGGCGTAGAAGAGCAGGCGGGGAAGCTTTCGGCGCAGATCGCGCAGGGCTTGCAATCATTACGGCCCTTACCGGTACCACGTAAGGTCTTGTATCTGATCTGGAGAAAACCCTATAAAACAGTGGGGTTAGGCACCTATATTCACGATGTGTTATCCCGGTGTAACTTGGATAATGTTGGTGGGCGACTGGCTGGCCGCTATCCCGAGGTATCGCTTGACGCCTTTGGAGAGTTGAATCCTCAACTTATTCTGCTCGCTTCGGAGCCTTTCCCCTTTAGGGATAAACACCGTCATGAAGTGCAACGGTTAGCATCATCAGCCGACATTCGCTTGGTCGATGGGGAGATGTTTTCCTGGTACGGTTCCCGGATGTTGACAGCTATTGCGTATCTACAAAAGCTGCTCGCATCGATTGCCTAAAATTATTCGTGCCCTAAGAAACCTCAGCCGGAAATATCCGACCATCTGGACAGCCATTCTCACCTTGGCTGTTAGAAGGAGTCATGACTAAATATCGGTGGCAAGGCTTGAAACCACCTACCATCATCCCTATTTCTTGTGGATAGTCCCACGTCCCGCATTACCTGTTTCCGAAAAAAAGATAGGAGTAGATCTAATATGACCGTTGAAGCTCAAAAAGAAACGCTAGAATTTCAGACAGAGGTGTCGCAATTACTCCACCTGATGATTCATTCGCTTTATTCGAATAAAGAAATCTTCCTGCGTGAGTTGGTCTCCAATGGTTCCGATGCATGCGACAAGCTGCGTTTTGAGGCGTTGTCGGACCAAGCGCTTTTTGAGAACGATGCCGATCTGCAGATTCAAGTGGAATTGGATGCGGATGCGCGCACGATTACTGTCCGAGATAACGGTGTTGGCATGAGTCGTGACGAAGTGATCCAAAACATCGGCACGATTGCCAAATCCGGCACGAGTGAATTTCTAAAGTCACTCACTGGAGATCAGGCCAAGGATGCCAAACTCATTGGTCAATTCGGGGTGGGTTTCTATTCTTCGTTCATTGTTGCCGACAAGGTTAGCTTGATGACCCGCCGCGCCGGGATGGGTGCGGAACACGGCGTCCTTTGGGAGTCGGACGGCAGTGGTGGATATTCTATAGAGAATATGGACCGAGAAGCCCGGGGCACGGAGGTGATATTACATCTACGTGAGGGTGAGGACGAATTTGCCAATAGCTGGCGTTTGCGCTCGATTATCACCAAGTATTCCGATCACGTTCCATTGCCTGTGAAAATGAAAAAGGAGGATGACAAAGGCAAGCCTACCGAAGAATGGGAAACAATCAACAAGGCTTCGGCACTTTGGTCCAGGCCCAAGTCGGAAATCTCCGAGGACGAATATAAAGAGTTTTATAAACACGTCGGCCACGATTTTCAGGACCCATTGCTGTGGACCCACAATAGGGTGGAAGGCAAACAGGAATACACGACTTTACTGTACCTTCCTTCGAAAGCCCCCTTCGACCTTTTTGATCGGGAACAGATGCATGGAATCAAACTCTACGTGCAACGCGTGTTCATCATGGATGATGCGGAACACCTGATGCCACGTTATTTACGGTTTGTTCGCGGCGTGGTTGATTCCAATGATTTGCCGTTGAATATCTCCCGGGAGATCCTCCAGAAGAATAAGATTATCGATGGCATACGCGCCGGTTCGGTCAAGAAGGTGCTGGGGCTATTAGAGGAACTGGCGAAGAGCGATAACGACAAATATCAGATGTTTTGGAATGAATTCGGCCGGGTGATGAAAGAAGGGCCGGCGGAGGATTACGCCAATCGCGACCAGATTGCTAAGTTGCTTCGGTTCGCTTCGACACAGAGCAATACCGAAGACCAAACGGTTTCGCTCGAAGATTATCTTTCACGCATGAAATCGGGGCAGGACAAGATTTACTATATTACGGCAGACAGCTTTGCCGCGGCTAAGAACAGCCCTCATCTGGAGATCTTCCGCGAGAAAGACATCGAAGTGTTGCTGCTGTTTGACCGCGTTGATGAATGGTTGATGAGCAACCTTCGTGAATTCGAGGGTAAATCCCTGCAGTCGGTGGCAAAGGGAGATCTGGATCTCGGTAGTATCGAAACCGAAGAGGACAAGAAGGCCCATAAGGAAATTGAGAAAGAATCCGAGAGTATTGTCAAACGTATCAAGAAGGTGCTTGACGCCAAAGTGGAGGATGTCCGTGTATCGCATCGCTTGACCAATTCTCCTGCCTGTGTCGTCCTCAATGAACATGACATGGCGCTCTATATGCAACATTTGCTCAAGCAAGCGGGACACAGCATGCCGGCAAGCAAACCCGTGCTCGAGATCAATCCGACACATCCCATGATCGAACGGATGAATAACCAGATAGACGAGGATCGCTTCGCTGACTGGACCAGTTTGTTATTTGATCAAGCGATACTGGCGGAGGGCGGTCAGTTGGAAGATCCTGCGGGATTTGTCTCCAGGCTCAATGAGTTGATGTTCGATATGGCAAGCTGAGTAGCTTGGGAGCGTGGAGGTATGGTGGATCGGGCTTTCTGGAAAACGAAATCTCTCGAGGAGATGAACGAGCAGGAATGGGAAGCTCTGTGCGATGGCTGTGCAAGATGTTGTCTGCACAAACTCGAGGACGAGACTACGGAAGAAATCTTGTACACTCGTGTTGCTTGTCGCCTCCTGAATCGGCAAAGTTGCCGGTGCAAAGATTACGTTCACCGTCAGCAGAGGGTAGCGGATTGTTTAAAACTGTCAGTGCAACACACGCGCCTATTTCAATGGCTACCGACCACGTGCGCCTATCGGTTAGTTGCCAATGGTTTGGATCTCCCGGATTGGCATCCATTGCAATCGGGCGATCCCGAATCCGTGCACCGGGCGGGTATTTCGGTGCGCTACCTTGCGGTGAGTGCAAGTCACGCGAGTGAGCTGGAGTTGCACATTATCGGTAGGACAGAATCACTTTAGCCCTTTGCAATTCAAGATGGATACTTCGAGCCAGGGTATGCGTCTGGATAGATGGCTGTGGGCCGCCCGCTTTTTTAAAACCCGCTCACTGGCCTGTGCCGCGATTCGTGGCGGTAAGATTCATGTCGGCGGAGAACGGGTTAAACCCTCGCGACTCGTGAGAGATGGCGATGAACTGGAGATTACCCGCGGACCGCAGTCGATGACGGTTATCGTTAAAGCACTGCATGAGCAACGTCGGCCCGCTCAGGAAGCTCAATTGCTCTATGTGGAGATCGAGGCCAGCCGCCGTAAACGTGAGCTTGAGGCCGAACAGCGGCGTCTCTTGAAATCATCAGGTTTATCACCTCGCCAGCGCCCTAATAAACATGAACGCCGTCAGATTCGGCGCTTCACTGGTAAAGCTTAACGACCTATGCCGCGTCCAACTACGCCCCTACTGACTGTGGATATCATCATTCGCCTGCGAGATCAGCTGGGCCGCGGGATTGTATTGATTGAACGCCTGAATCCTCCCTTCGGATGGGCACTGCCGGGCGGCTTTGTGGATGTGGGCGAGACCTTGGAGGCTGCGGCGGTGCGCGAAGCTAGGGAGGAGACTTGCCTTAATGTTGAGCTGGAAATGTTATTAGGTTGTTATTCCGACCCCTCCCGTGATACTCGAGGCCATACCGTCAGCGCGGTTTATATCGCCACGGCTTCGGGTACGCCACGAGCTGCAGATGACGCCAAGAACCTTCAAATAGCAGATCCCCGAGACCGGAAGATTCTACTTGCTTTTGACCATCGGCTCATCCTGGATGATTATCTGCGCTATTTCGAATCCGGAACCGTTACGCCGCTGCGCGTTTGATTCAGCACGGCTATCCTCACCAAAGGCCGGTGCGTAGCCGTGACTGTTGGCTGGCCTTAAATTGCAGAGCCTCAACCCCTGAGTTAAATTCGCTGCTAAGCTTGTCATATTCCTGCCGCGCCCAATTCTTGTCTTGAAATAACTGGATGATGCCTTCAGCCCAGTGCAGACGTTGCAAGGAGGTTGTCAACCTTGATTGAGACTGTGCATACAATTCGCGAATGTAATTGCTATCCACCGCTGCTGCTTTCATGCGTTTTACCAATTGCTGGAGTTGCTCGGCGTTTTTACAGGCTGAAGCCGCTTGTTGGTAGAGCTGATTGGCTTTATCGCTATTCCCAGCGTGGTTGGCGATTGCTCCCATTTCGGCGAAGGCGAAATGGTCACCCCCTCGTTGTGCGGCTTTGTCGACTAGAGCTAAAGCCCAGGTGTGGTCGCCTAGTTCGTTGTCAACCACCTTGGCCAATTTAGTATAGTCATAGGCGTCTTTGTCCCGATTCTCATCGAGTCCTTTTTCCCAAGCTTGGTAGTATCCTTTGGCTAAGCTTGTCCCTGCTTTGGTATCGGTAAGACGGACCGAAGCGGTTTCCCCGACAGCATGTAAGCAGGCAAAGTTCGCGCAGCGCTCGGCGGCATCATCCAGCAGTTGCTTGATCCATTTCTGATCATCGAGATGGTTATTAATCGCGAGGATTAGACTTTGGCCCTGGTTAAAATCACAGCCCTGTTGGCGGTAAACCTGCTCAGCGCTAGCCAAGAGTTTACGGGCATAGAATTTGTCTTCTAATTCATCCATGACTCGATCGGCTAGCCTCAGGTACTCGATCAAGTTCTCCGCTTTATTCTCCAGTTGCTGGAAGATATTGTATTTGGCCTGATTGGCTTCACGTTTGGCGAGTTTTTCGTCCACGCGGCTAAGCCAGTCGGTGTCGTCGCTAAAGTGGGTCTTGATGGTTTGCGTCACGGTTTTCAGTTCACCCAAGCTGGTGACGCGTTCCTCCGCGGCTTCGATCACTCGTGCCGCCATCGTTTTGTCTTCCAACACCGACAGTATCTTGTTGGCGATCTCAACTAGGATGGGTGATTCCTGAGCGGCGCTCACGGCTTTCTCGAGGATTTCACGCGCAAAGTTCTTGTCCGCCAAATTGTCATCAACCTGGCTCGCCAGATTCAACAGTTGCTTCACGTCCCCCGCCCGCTCATAAGCTTTGCGGTAAACGCCGGTGGCCTGTTCTTTGTTCCCAAGTTGGCTGATAAGCTCTCCTGCTAAATTGGCGAGATCATTGGGATTAGATAAGTTCTGAGTCGCGCGTTCGTAAACCTGGGCTGCGTATTCCTTGTCGCCGAGATCGGCTACCACCGCTTGTGCGAGTTTGCCGAGTTCAGTGGCTGAGGACATCCGCGATTCCGCTTTGGCATAGATCGTTTTTGCGAGTGCGGTATTGTTTAGCTCGGTTGCAACCTTGCTAGCCAGTTTGAGCAAAGCTTGTTTGTCTGTGATCTCGCTGAGCGCCTTTTGATAGCTTTCTGCCGCCTTGTCTTTGTCACCCAATAAACTCCAGTAGCCCTCTGCTAAATCGATTTGTTCCTCTCCTGTCATGCAGAATTCAGCGGCCTGATCCATGAGTTCATTGACTTTTTCGCCGTCTTCGAACAGGGCTTTATAGCCATGGGCTAATTCAACAAATTGCTTGGTAAACTGGCAATCGGTTTCGGCCTCGTCTAAGGTCCGCCGCGCCCAGTCCTTATCATCGAATAGATTAATAATCTCGCGGGCGTAGTTTATGGTGGCGGGGATATCGTCGCAGAAACGCGCAGCTTTTTTGAAAAAGCCGCGGGCGGATTCTGCATCCCCGGCTTCTAGTATGGATTGAGCAAGGTCTCGATAATCGTCCAAGCCCTTAGCTTTTTCTTCAACCTTGGCTAACAAAGACTTAGCCAGCTCTTCATCGTCCAGATCTTGCTTGGCCTGATTGGCAATCATGAGGAATTCTTTCAGCTGGCTTGCCTCCTCGGCAGCCTTTTGCAGGTATTCAAGGGCCTTGTCCTTCTTATCCATATACACAGCCATGCCGTGGGCGAATGCGGTGAATTCGGCTACCTCAAATAGCATGTCCTCGGCCTGGTCATAGAGTTCACCGGCGTAATCCGTGTCCTTCAGCGAACCGGCAGCAATCTCGGCAGTCCTGATGTAATCGAGCGGCATTTGACAGTTCAATTCTGCTTTCTGCAAGAGCGTTTTGACGTAGGCTTTATTCGCAGGATCGGCTAGCGCTTCTTGGGCCAGCGTTACAAAGTCATCGACCGATTTACAGTCGGCAGCACGGGATTCAAGGTCTTTCTTCGTTGCCATCTATTAACTTGCTCCTGGAATAACTCGATCAGACTTTAAAAACGTCCAGTAATACAGATTGTTAGCTTCTTTTGTCAACAAGCTGCTTACACGAGATGTGAATGAATAGAGGCGGCGCAAACCGACCCTTATTCATTATTTCGCTGTTCTGGATGAGTTTGGCGCTCCCAAGGGGACTCGAACCCCTGTTGCCGGCGTGAGAGGCCGGAGTCCTAGGCCACTAGACGATGGGAGCATGATTTTCTGCATCTTCACAAAAGGGGTGGTATTATAGGCTGATGTTATAGATACACAATAACCTACATGGGAAGTGCAGAAGGTTCAGATCATCATCGTTTGTCACCCACTATTCTTCCGTTGTCGAAACACGGTATCTCCGCAGCTAGCATCAGCAAAAACGCGCTGAGCGTGCTGTATCGGCTAAAAGATTCGGGTTTTCAGGCCTATATCGTGGGAGGTGGGGTGCGCGATCTGCTATTGGGGCGGGAGCCCAAGGATTTTGATGTGGTTACGGATGCTCATCCTGAGCAAGTCAGAAGTCTGTTTCGCAACTGCCGTTTGATCGGCCGCCGATTTCGACTTGCACACGTCTATTTTGGTCGCGACATTATCGAAGTGGCTACGTTTCGTGCCATTCCGGATGGAAATTCAGATTCACGGCGCGGTGTTGTGGTTGAAAACGGCCGAGTCGTTCGCGATAACGTCTACGGTAGCATAGAAGAGGATGCTCAGCGCCGCGATTTTACCGTGAATTCACTCTATTTCGATGTCAGCGATCTAACGGTCGCGGATTATGTGGGTGCCTTGCAAGACCTAGAAACGGGCGTGTTACGGGTGATCGGTAAGCCAGTGATTCGGTTTCAAGAGGATCCCGTTCGCATGCTGAGGGCGGTTAGATTCGCCGCAAAATTGGGATTTCTTATCCATCCAGACACTGAGGCTGCTATTTTTAGTCAGGCTCATCTGCTCGAGGGCGTGCCGCCAGCCCGGTTATTCGATGAAATCATCAAGCTTTTTCACAGTGGTTGCGCATTGAAAACCTTCGAGTTGCTTCGACGCTATGAGTTATTTAGCCGGCTCTTTCCGGCCACGGAAACTGCGCTTGCCAAGGAGGATCAAGGATTTCCCATCACCTTCATTGCACATGGCATGCAAAATACCGATGAACGCATCAACAGCGCTAAACCCGTGACCCCAGCTTTCCTGTATGCCGTGTTGCTATGGGAACCGATTCGCGAGCTAGCCGGAATTTTTGCGGATCAGGGGAGCAAGAAGTCCGAGGCTTTCGAGGCAGCTTGCAGTGAATCGATTCGCCGGCAAAACAAGCGAACCTCCATCCCCAGGCGATTCGCCGTGCCGATGCGAGAAATCTGGCAACTGCAGTACAAGTTCCAGCGCCGCTCGGGTAAACAGCCTTTAAAGTTTTTAGCGCATCCGCGGTTTAGGGCGGCCTATGATTTTTTCTGTTTGCGCACGGCTGCCGGCGAGCTTCCTGAGGAAGTTTGTATTTGGTGGACCCGTATTCAGGAGCTTGACTCCGATCAGCAGCGCACGATGGTCAGCACCGCCAAACGTCCGCGGTATTCACGGCGTAAACCGCGAGCAAAGGCAGCGGCTCTCAATGAGGATTGAATCCTAGTGGCAGCCACAAGATCATCGGGTGCCAGATTCCACATCGCGCTTTGATAATAGCTGATATGCCATTTTTGAGCTACGCCAATCCGAATCAGGCCCTGGTGATGGCGGCGCGTTTAATGCGGAGAGTTTGAGTACTCGCGGAGCCGGAGAAAAACTCTGTCCGAGTAGGTAAGAGCGAAGTCCATGTTAACGATTACCGATACACTTTCCCTTAGAGAACGCGTCGCAGGGTGGCGATTGCATGGCGAACGCATTGCCTTTGTTCCTACCATGGGCAATTTGCACGCGGGCCATCTCGATCTGATTGAACGAGCGAAGTGCGTGGCGCCTAAAGTAGTGGTCAGTATTTTTGTCAATCCCATGCAATTCGACCGCGCTGATGATTTAGCTGCCTATCCACGGACATTAGAAGAAGATCGCTTCAAACTGGATGAAATTGCAACGGATCTGTTATTTATACCCGATGTCTCCCAAGTGTATCCGCTGGGTGTGGAACACTCGACGCGTGTTGAAGTCCCAGGGGTATCCGATATTCTATGTGGAGCGAGCCGTCCAGGCCATTTTCGGGGCGTTGCCACCGTGGTGACGAAGCTATTCAACATGGTTCAGCCAGATATTGCTCTGTTTGGTGAGAAGGATTTTCAGCAGCTTATGCTGATTCGGAGGTTGGTGACGGACTTGAGTCTGCCGATCGAGATCAGCGCGGTTCCAACGCGACGTGAAGCGGACGGATTGGCGATGAGTTCGCGGAACAATTATCTCGACGCGAAAGAACGCCAGCAGGCGCCTCGTCTATATCAAATATTAACCAACATGGCTAAAACTATTCAGTCTGGAGAACGCGACTACCGCGAGCTGGAACAACGAGCCGTTCATCAATTAGATGCCTGTGGAATGAAGCCGGATTATGTGAGCATTTGCCGGCAGAGCGACTTGAATACCGCTGAATTTGGAGATGACGAATTGGTGATACTTGCCGCTTCGTGGTTGGGAAAAGCGAGGTTAATCGATAATATTTTAGTGTGCTTGAAGGAGAATGCGTGATTCGTGGGGATGACTAAGTAAAATAAGAATAGTGTTGACAAAGTACCGGGTGAAAATGTTATAAATTTATATTTGCTGTGGTGCCGCAAAAACTGTAATCACTCCCTATGAATGATAAGGTGAAAGCTTTTTTACAGCCGGGTGCTTTCTGAGACAGATAAGAGAATAGAAAATATTTAAAAAGTGGCCGTGAAGAAGCCAGCGTCTAGTTTAGTTGCTCAATGCGGCCGGCTAAATGGAGGCGGTAGTCCCTATCGCTATGATGATTGGAAACTAATTATAATTGGCTGAGAACTCTAACGTGTTGCTTAACCTGCTTAAAGCTAAACTTCATCAAGCCATGGTTACCCATGCTGAATTGGAGTATGAGGGATCCTGTGCGATCGATGGTGTCTTGCTAGATGCGGCGGGCATTCAGGAGTATGAGCAGATCCAAGTTTACAACCTAGCGAATGGACATCGGTTCACCACGTATACCATTCGCGCAGAGGAGGGGAGTGGTGTGGTTTCGGTCAATGGCGCAGCCGCCCATCTTGCCCATCCTGGTGACCGTATCATTATCTGTTCCTATGGGCAGTTCGAACAGAAGGAAGCTCTAAATCATAAACCTACATTGGTCTATTTGGGCAAATCTAACAGAATTACTCATATCCGTAATACCATACCGGTTCAAACTTCTTAGAATCTAAGCAACGGTACCCAGTGTGCTATCTCCCTAACGTGTTATTTAGCAAGGTGTTGGTGAATCGCCCAGTTGACATGCTCGCGTACCAACAGTGAAGCATCGTGTTCGCGCAATCTTAGGGCAGCTAACAAGGGTTCTGAAGTTGGTGCGTTTCCCAACGCTATCGCGATATTCCTTAACCAACGTGTGTAACCGATTCGACGGATGGCTGTGCCTTCGGTTTTGTTAAGAAATTCCTCTTCATTCCATAAAAATAGCGTAGTCAACTCGGGGGCATCCAATCCGTGGCGAATGCGAAAATCTTCTAGAGTCGTCGTCTTCGCAAATCGATTCCAAGGGCAAACCAATTGACAGTCATCACAACCATAGATGCGGTTGCCGATCAGTGGGCGAAATTCAAGAGGAATCACCCCGTGCAACTCAATGGTGAGATAGGAAATGCAGCGGCGCGCATCAAGCCGATACGGAGCGATAATAGCCTTCGTCGGACATACGTCCAGGCAAGCATGACAGTTTCCGCAATGGGGATTTACAGGTTCATCGACAGCTAAGGGTAAATTGGTATAAATTTCCCCCAGGAAGAACCAGGAACCGGCGTGTTGGTTGAGGAGGTTCGTATGCTTGCCAATCCACCCAAGCCCCGCGTTCTCGGCGAGAGCCTTTTCTAACACCGGCGCGCTGTCAACAAAAACTCGGTACCCGTAAGTTCCCGCAACGGTTTGAATGCGTCGGGCGAGTTTTTGTAGACGCTTACGCATCACCTTATGGTAATCCCGCCCTAGTGCATAGCGAGAAATGTACGCCAGTTCCGGTGCTGAGAGTACCTGCAGTGGGGGGGAGCCAAGGAGAGGGAAATAATGCAGGGCCACTGAAACAACGCGTAACGTACCTGGAACAAGCTTGGCTGGACGGCTGCGTTTACTGCCATGACGTGACATATAAGCCATTTCACCATGATAGCCATTGGCAAGCCAGTCCAGGAGATGGGATTCGTGCTCCCCAAGATTGATGTCGGCAATTCCGATGTGTTGAAAACCTAATTCGTGCCCCCACTGCTTGAGCAGCTTTGCGAGCGCTGTAAGTTTGCGATTTGGGATCATGATGGAAATAAAAGGGGCCACGCACTTACGATGCGTGTCTATCTGGCGTGTGGGTTCTGCTTAACGACCCTCATGGAAAGCTAGCCTGATGAACTCAGCCTACACGAAGGGCACAATAGATAGAGTGTTTTAATCATTTGGGTGTAACCCGTCTTCCGCGCGTGACTAAGCCACTTGCGCTAACCCGTTATCGTCATCATTGGCGGCCCGGTAAGGGTAAAGGCGGCGAGTTTCTTTCGCGATGTGAAACTTCATATAGGCCTCCCAGTCGCCGTTTAAATAGATACAGCGCAGCGACAACATCGATTGAGCGCCTGAGAGCGTCCAGCGCATTCCGGAACGCTCCATTCGATCCTTGATCACATGGCGGCAAGCCCCCTCGATCACCCCTGAGGCAATCGGATAACCTGCGGCCAAGTACTCGTCATAGCGCATCCGGTGAGCATTGTTCTGCAAGTAAGCGCAGACCTGGGTTAACTGCTTTAAGCGTTCGCCTTTCAAGCCACGCCGTGTGCCCATCGAACGAAGCCCTTGAATTACCCCCTCGACTTCCCCGTTGAGGAGGCGCTTGATTCGGGGTTTGACGAAAAAGATCAACGCCTCAGCCTTGGCCTCAGGATACAACAGCGCGGCGGCTTTCCACACATAGGAATTGGCGTGAAGCAGATCGAGAATCTCGATGGGGGACTCCTTCCCAAGGTGGGCCTTGCCGGCCGTCCAAAGCGACTTCTGCCCATCCATTAATAACACGGTGGCCCTGGGCCCCTCGGCGCGGCGATGACGCACCTCCTCGGCCAACCAACCAAAGATCTCATCATAGGCCGGTTTCAAGGTATCCTCCTCATCACGCCTAAGGCTGGCGCGAATCGCTTTGGCCAGGGGTTTGGGGCGTGGCTCAACCGCTTCTTCGCCGGGCGCTTTGGGTGTGCGAAACAACGCCTCCAGCACCTCCTCCGGGGTACGAACATAGGGGGCGATCGTGTAGGCCGAGCCGATCACGGCCATCTTCTTGCGCCCCTTGGGCTGATCTTCCTCTGAAGTGTCCGCCTCCCTAACGCTGTCGCACTGACCCGCTTTAGCCTCTTCCGGTTCCGGCTTTGCCTGGCGCATCACCACCCCTTTCCCATCGACTGTGGCCACCACGATCTCCTCGCCTTGGGCCTCGGGCCCCGGCAAGCGCGCTTCCCAGAACTCGCCTACCGACGCCGATAACTGCTCGTTGCCTCGCTCCAGACTATGGACTGACTGGGAAATAGCTAGCATCTTCTCCAGCGTAGCGTTGACCGGGGCATAGGGTATCTTCACGGCGAGCGATGGGTTCCAATCTTGTAATAAATAGGAAAATTTGCTCTGCGGTAGCTGCAACTGCTCATCCAGCGGCACGTACTCAATCTTTTGCCCCTCCCGGCTGCCATAAACCACTCGTTCGAGCTCGTACAGGCCAAATACCGATTGATACGCTCGACCATGCGGGGTCTCTAATCGCTTGACTTCACGCCCATCACCGAGCTGGACTCGCTCGCCTCGATCACCATCGCCGCACAGCTCAAAAAAGAGCCCTAACCCCAGCCGGCCTAGCTCTAAGGCCTGTTTAAATAGCTCTTGTTCCACCTCATGGACGGCTTGACCACTTCGGTAAGCCTGTTCAACCGAACCCATCATAACCTGGACTTGCTCGATGAGGCTGTGCGCATTGATCGCAGCGGATATTTCGTTCATGCTCGTCATTGGGGGTAGGCTCCTTTAGTGAGAGTTCAGCTCGAACTTTAGTCGGGACAAAGAGGAGTCTACCCCCTTGGGGCTGTACCCGCCAATGCTTGCCGGCTTGGGGCGCGGACGACGGGTTACACCCTAATCATTTTAAACGAATTGCAAGCGACAATTTTTCCTCGTAGTTACATAAATATGGGTCGGTAGGATTTGGATAAACTGTAAAAATAGAGGCTTTAGTCCTGTGGAGGCTATGTCGTTAGATTCATCGGTAGAGCGTCTAAAGGTATGGGTATTTGCGGTTAAATTCCGCTGACCAAACTGGCGAGAGCATTCCGACAGTAGGAGAAAAAATAGCCTCAAAGACTAGTATAATCGAGTTGTCATAGCAAAAAAATACCGACCCAAAAGAAACCACAGAGGAAGAAAAGTAGCAAGCTGAGTTTGAGGTTACGCTAGAGCCATCTCTGAGTAGCGTCTCTAAAGACCAGGCACTAACCCCGTTTCCAAGGTCGGTATTTATACTAATTTAGATTTAATCAGACAGCTACCGGTTTGATGCTGATGATTGTCAGGTCAAGTTCAAGCGACGATTTTTTCTTCCAAGGGTTTGTAGTGCGCGTTTGACCACAACACATCTTTCCCTCATGAGTTCGGTGATTATTATAATCTGTCAGCTAGTTATCCAGATCGGGTTGCAACTCCTCGAAACGACCATAGAGTTTTTTGCGATACATGACTTGTAAGCTTAGGTAGCCCGGATGGGTCCTTTCAATTTCACTACTGGACTCATCGTCGTGTTGTTTTTTCTCCAACACTTGCACCTGGGCCTAGGCCAGAATAAGTTGTTCTTTAAACCGCCTGCTATACGGGTTGTACTTAATTTATTCTTATAGCGGTTTGCAAAGGGATGCAGTACAGATAATCCGTCCGGCTACGTGTAATTACTCGTTTGCGTCGTAATCCATGCGATTGCAAGCCGCTATAAAAGCCTTTTGGAGCTGGCGATAGGATTCGAACCTACGACCGGCTGATTACAAATCGGGTTATCTGGCAGACAGAAAAACAAAATTTACAGATAACATGTTTATTTACATGTAGTTATAGTCTTTCTTTGGACTCATTAATATCCCAGAATAACCCGGAAATCCATGCGAACTGGTACATTTTTGGTACATTTCTCAAAGGTGCTGTACAGCCAAACGCTTGTTTTCCTTGATAGCGAAACGCTATACCAAGCAATTTAAAACCAGAGATCCCGGTATTTAAGGGAGCGGCGTATTGACTCCTTCCAAGTATTGGCTCATGAATTTCTCTCTTAGATGCAAAACGAAGGGAGGCCAATCGCGCCGCGCCCGCGGGGGTCTTACGTCCAGTCGCCCTACGGACTCCTTCCCGTAAGACTCCCGCGAGAAGATATCCCCTTCTATTATGCCCCCTTACTCAAACAAATGTTTTCAAAAAGAGGCGACATCTATGCTGACA
>CAVSWL010000036.1:0-109694 GCA_963731655.1 uncultured Gammaproteobacteria bacterium
TAACGTGAGTTCGACGTAAGAAGGGTGCTCCACACCGATTATCCTAGGCGATAAACTAATAGGTTCAGTGTGTCACGAATGGGGAGGCGGGTGTGATGATCGATTTAGACCAGGTCTTTTGTGATGTCGATGATTTCAACGCCGAGTTTGAACCGCTGTGGAAGGAACAACTCCTTCAGGCCGGCGAGGTCAAGCGGTGCAGAGACTCGAGTCTGTCGCTGAGCGAAGTGATGACGATTATCATAGCCTTTCATAGTTCGAACTATCGGACTTTCAAGCATTTTTATATGGACTATGTCATGAAACATCTGCACCGGGCCTTTCCAGATTTAGTCAGCTATAACCGCTTCGTGGAGTTAATGCCGTCGGCGCTCATTCCCCTGTGCAGCTATCTTCATAGCCGTCAAGGGCGCGTCAGCGGTATTAGCTTTATCGACTCGACGCCGATCATCGTCTGTCATCCCAAACGGGCCCATTCGCCCCAGTTGTTTGCGGAGGAGGCTCAATGGGGCAAGAACTCGGTGGGCTGGTTTTATGGCTTCAAGTTGCATCTGATCATCAACGACGAAGGCGAGCTGTTGTCGGTCAAGCTAACCCCAGCCAACGTCGATGACCGCACGCCGGTGCCGGATATGACGCGTGACCTGTTCGGTAAACTGTTTGGCGATAAAGGGTACATCTCCCAGAAACTCTTCGAGTTGTTGTTTGGCCGCGGGGTGCAGATCATCACCAAGCTGAAAAAAACCATGAAAAACAAACTTATACCCTTAATGGACAAGCTGCTCACACGCAAACGCGCGCTCATCGAGACGGTCAACGATCAACTTAAGAATATCTCTCAGATCGAGCATACCCGCCATCGAAGTGTTTTCAATTTCATGGTCAACTTGATCGCCGGTCTTATCGCCTACACCTATCAGGACAAAAAGCCCTCCCTCAACCTTCGCGTTACCTCGGCCGATCAGCTGCCAATCCTTGTGTAAGTTACGTCGAACTGACGTTAAGTTAAGACAAGACTTAGGCGCTAAGTAAACAGTTACCAAGCTATTTACAGAGGCTACTAATGAGCTATGTACACCTAAGTCTTGCCGAAAGACATTATATCGAGATTGAGCGCAAAGCGGGCATACCTATGAACCAAATGGCCAAGGCGCTGGGGCGTTCCCAAAGCTCCCTATCACGGGAGATAAGCCGCAATAGCGGACAAAGGGGATACCGGCACCAACAGGCCAATGGTCTGGCCGAACAACGCCATAAACAAAAGCCCAAGGCGGTCAAGCTCACGGATGACATCAAACAGCTCATCACTGGCTATGTTAAGCAGGATTGGAGTCCTGAACAGATCGCTGGCAGGCTGGGAGAAGAGGGCATTATCAAGCTCCATCATGAAACCATCTACCAGTATATCCTGGCCGACAAGCAAGCGGGTGGGACACTGTATAAACACCTTCGCCACCAAAACAAGACCTACCGCAAACGCTACGGATCAGCCCACAACCGTACTGGAATCCCCAATCGGGTAGACATTGAGCAACGCCCACAAGAGGCCAACGAGCGCCAACGGGTCGGTGATTGGGAGGCTGATACCATAATCGGAAAGAACCACAAAGGAGCGATCATGACACTAGATGACAGAAAGTCGAAACTACGCTTAGCCGCTCCATTGCAATGCAAAAGGGCTCAGGATGTCAAGCAGGCAACCATCACTTTGTTGCAGCCCATTAAGCCATTGGTCAAGACCATAACCTTCGACAATGGAAAGGAATTCACCCTGCATGAACCGATTGCCAAGGCCCTTGAGTGTGAAACCTATTTTGCAAGACCCTACCATTCCTGGGAGCGGGGGCAGAATGAGAATGCCAATGGCTTACTACGCCAATATTTTCCAAAGACAATGGAGTTGGTTAATGTCGCCACGAAACAGGTTTTTGAGGCTGTTGACAAACTCAACAGCAGACCCAGGAAATGCCTGGGGTTCAAAACACCTTATGAGACTTTTGAGGAACTCACGGGTGTGAATATCAGAAATTTAATGGGTTATGCACTTATTACTTGAATTCAGGCAATAACAGATTTTCTTAAGATCAGAGCAATCTCGTAGTTTCGCATGTTGATTGCAAGTACTCAGTAGCTAGGTTTATTCCCACTCAATCGTAGCCGGTGGCTTCCCGGAAATATCGTAGGTCACCCGAGCAATACCATCAACCTCATTGATGATCCTACGAGAAACTAAGTCAAGCAATGTATAGGGCAACTCAGCCCAGCGTGCGGTCATAAAATCCATTGTTTCCACGGCTCGCAAGGCAATCACATAGTCGTAGCGACGACCATCTCCCATAACTCCAACGGACTTAACTGGGATAAATACGGCAAAAGCTTGCGAGACCTTGTCATACCAATCATGATTGCGCAGTTCTTGAATAAAAATGTCATCAGCGAGCCGCAACATATCGGCAAACGGCTTGTTGACCTCTCCAAGAATGCGTACGCCCAAGCCGGGCCCAGGGAAGGGATGACGGTATATCATTTCACTAGGAAGTCCAAGCTCGATGCCCACTTTGCGTACTTCATCCTTGAATAATTCGCGTAGCGGTTCGATGAGATCGAGTTCCATGTGATCCGGCAATCCACCCACATTATGATGAGATTTGATCAGATGGGCTTTACCGTGGCGTGCACCAGCCGATTCGATAACATCAGGATAAATCGTACCCTGAGCCAACCATCTCACATTGGACAGCTTACGCGCTTCTTCCTCGAACACCTGGATAAATGTATTACCGATAATCTTGCGTTTGTGCTCGGGATCACTCACACCCTCGAGTCCTGATAAAAATCGATCCTCAGCATTTACCATGATGACTTTGATTCCCAGGTGACGGGCAAATGTCGCCATCACTTGATCGCCTTCATGCAACCTGAGCAGGCCGTTGTCAACGAAGATACATGTCAGCCGGTCTCCAATCGCCCTGTGCAGCATGGCGGCCACCACCGAGGAATCCACCCCTCCGGATAGCCCCAAGATCACCTGGTCATCCGCGACTTTTTCTCGGATCCATCGAATGCTTTCATCGATGATATTGCTGGGCGTCCACCACTGTCCGCAACCACAGATCTCATGAATAAATCGGCTCAAGATCCGCTTTCCCTGTCGGGTATGAGTAACCTCTGGATGAAACTGCAATCCATAAAAATGACGTTCCTCATCCGCCATTGCAGCGATCGGCGAATTGTCCGTACTACCCATGATTTTAAAACCAGGCGGCAGAACGCATACGCGGTCACCGTGCGACATCCACACATCGAGTAAGCCGTATCCCTCCGGCGTGGTATGATCTTCGATGTCGACCAGCAAGCGGGTATGCGCTCTCGCCCGAAGCTGCGCATAACCGAACTCCTTATGACTCGAAAGCTCAACTTGGCCCCCCAACTGTTGAGCTATGGTCTGCATACCGTAGCAGATACCTAATACCGGAGCGTTCAATTCAAATACTGCCGGCGAAATCCGCGGAGGATTCTCTTCGATCACCGACTCAGGGCCGCCAGATAATATAATTCCTTTAGGCTTAAACGCTTTTAGTTCAGCCGCCTCCATATCCCAGGGATGGATTTCACAGTAAACCCCAGCCTCTCTTACACGCCGAGCAATGAGCTGGGTATATTGCGAGCCAAAATCCAGGATCAATAGCTTATCGGAATGAGCATCCACAGTTCATTGTCAATGGTAAGAGGGGGGATGATGGACTTCCGTTCTTAGGCGGAAGTCACTCAACTCGATAGTTTGGCGCTTCCTTGGTGATGGCCACATCATGTACGTGGCTTTCACGCACTCCAGCGTTCGATATACGAACAAAACGTGGCTTGGTGCGCATTTCTTCTATGGTTCTGCAGCCCAAATACCCCATGCTCGAACGCACACCGCCCATCAGTTGATAGAGGATAGCAACAATAGTCCCTCGATAGGGAACACGTCCCTCAATGCCTTCTGGGACAAACTTTTCGGTATCATCGTTTTGCTGCTGGAAATAGCGATCGCTCGAGCCTTGCTGCATCGCGCTTAGCGAGCCCATGCCGCGGTAGGACTTGTACGACCGGCCTTGATAGAGTTCAACTTCACCGGGAGCTTCCGTTGTTCCGGCAAATAAACCACCGATCATTACCGAATTCGCTCCGGCAGCTATCGCTTTCGCCACATCGCCCGAGTAGCGGATTCCGCCGTCCGCAATCAAGGGCACATCGGTGGATTTCAGCGCTTGGTAAACATTGGCTATTGCCGTTATCTGGGGAACGCCGATCCCGGCTACAATACGCGTTGTGCAGATAGAACCCGGGCCTATACCCACCTTCACCGCATCCGCGCCGGCTTCGACCAAAGCTTCTGCCGCTTCAGTGGTAGCGATGTTTCCCCCGATTAACTGAACATCGGGAAAATGCTGTTTCACCCAAGCCACCTGGTCCAGTACACCTTGAGAATGGCCATGGGCTGTATCCACGACAATGACATCCACTCCAGCATCGACGAGCACACTAACCCGTTCTTCAGTGCCCCTCCCGGCACCGACGGCGGCACCTACCCTGAGGTGACCCCCCTCGTCTTTGCAGGCGGTTGGGAAATCGGTGGACTTCTGAAAGTCCTTCACCGTAATCATGCCCCGGAGCTGAAAATGGTCATTAACAACCAGCACCTTTTCGATTCGGTACTTGTGAAGCAGGTACTTCACTTCTTCCCTGTCTGCCCCTTCCCGAACCGTCACCAAGCGTTCCTTGGGCGTCATCACTTCACTGAGTGGGGCATCCAACCTTGTCTCAAAACGCAGGTCGCGAGCCGTGACTATACCCACCAGCTCTTCTCCGTCGACGACAGGGACCCCTGAAATGTTATGTGCTTTGGTAATCTCGAGTACTTTACGGATACTCACATTCGGAGCGACCGTCACGGGCTCCTTAATCACTCCGCTCTCATATTTTTTAACCATACGCACTTCGTGGGCCTGTTGCTCAGGAGTCATATTCTTGTGGATAACTCCAAGTCCACCTTCCTGAGCCATGGCAATGGCCAATTTGCCTTCCGTCACGGTATCCATGGCGGCCGACAGCAAAGGTATATTTAGCGAAATATCCCGCGTTAATCGGGTAGATAGGTTAACGTCGCGAGGCAATACATCAGAGTGCGCGGGTAGGAGTGAAACATCATCGAAAGTGAGCGCTTCCTGGGAAATATGCATAGTGAAGTGCTTGCGGGAATTGGTTTAAAGGATGGCGTTCCATTATAGGGTTTGACCTTGCGCGGGTAAACTGGTAACTCTATTCGGACGGCATTATAGTGTGTCCAACGGCGTTATACTGCCAGAAAAATTCTGTGTCTAAACTACCGATTGCAAATCGCTGCGTGCTCCTAAGCACCGGCTATTGATATCGAGACTACTCTGGAACCATTAACCCAACGCACTCCGATAACTTCTTTCTGAACAATTTACCTTCATAGATGGCTATAGGTCCGACAGATTGCCCGAACACCCTCATTACCCCAAAAGAGGTTTATACGGTCACACAACTCAATCGGGAAGTCCGGTTGCTGCTGAACTCAAACTTTCCACTCATATGGGTAGAAGGCGAACTTTCAAATCTAACTCGGCCCGCATCGGGTCACCTTTATTTCACTCTTAAAGATGAACAAGCTCAAGTGCGTTGTGCCATGTTCAAGAATCGAAATAGAGCACTGAAGATCAGGCCGGAGAATGGCAGCCACGTATTAGCCTGGGCGCGGGTAGACATCTACGAACGGCGGGGCGATTACCAGCTTACCGTCGAACGCTTGGAAGCGGTGGGTTACGGCGCTCTGCAATACGCGTTTAATGCCTTAAAACAAAAGCTTGCCGCAGAAGGATTATTTGATATCACGCGCAAAAAACCTTTGCCCGCCTTTCCGCGACAACTCGGTCTCATCACGTCACCGACTGGAGCGGTGGTTCACGATATGCTCAGTGTCTTGCAACGCCGTTTTCCTATCCTTCCCGTGGTAATTTATCCGGTACCCGTGCAGGGCGAAAATGCGGCCACGGCTATTGTCCAAGCGCTGTTCGAGGCCAATCGACGCCGGGATTGCGATACACTCATTGTTGCGCGGGGCGGTGGGTCAATGGAGGATCTATGGGCTTTTAACGAGGAGGTCGTCGCTCGTGCGATTGCGGCCAGCGATATTCCAATTATCAGCGGTGTTGGCCACGATATTGATTTTACCATTGCGGACTTTGTGGCCGATGCGCGGGCACCCACACCTTCCGTAGCCGCGGAAATGGCGAGTCCCGATCAACAAGAATTACTGTCGATCTTAAACCGGCAGGATCAAAGGCTTCGTCAGTATATCCATTACACAATGGACAAGCTTCAGCAACGACTCCTCTGGCTACAAGGCCGACTCGAACAGCAGCATCCCCGTAATAGGCTGCAGCAACAAAATCAACGCGTCGACGAGTTGGAACGGATTCTCCAGCAGACGATAATCCTTCAAATCAAATCTATGGTAGCTCAAGTGCAAGCGCTGTCCAATCGGTTACATAGACGCTCACCAGCAGTGCCATTAGCCAAAGCCCGTGCTACTTACTGCCAGCTTCACGAACGATTACTGGCAGCCTTCCAAGGCCAGATCAATAACCGCGCTCATCGACTGGCTACGCTCACTCAAACGCTACAGGCACTCAGTCCCCTGGCAACGTTATCACGAGGTTACGCGATTGTAACTCGTCAACAAGATGGGGCAATCGTGCGTACAGGCGACGACGTCGGCGCCGGTGATAAAGTTAAAATCAGGCTTGAGAAGGCACGTCTGTCGGCAGCAATCACCGAGGTTGATTGAGCTATAGCCCAAGACATCCCTATCGGTCAATTTTTACTGGACGCTTGTGCATCTATTGGAACAGATCTTCCCTTTACGCGATTCCATAAAACATATGAATGGACGTGAGCTGGGGCGAATCGGGCCAACGCCCTCGTTGCGGTACCAGGCTATTGCAGCATAATATTAGAGCTTTTTAATATTATTAAAACCTAACTCGAACATCGTGTTTCAACACTATCCGGCGCACTTGATCGATGACCGATACCCTAAAGTTATCCTATAAACTGATATTCTTGCTGGTTGGTTTCGTACTGACCGTTCCCGCCTACGGCGAAGAAGCGGTGCCTTGGTACAAAGTTGAAATGATTTTGTTTACCCCTCGAACCCAGTCCACTAAACCTCCTATTCAAGGATCTGATCAGGCGGAATGGCCCGATCTTGAGAATGTCGTTGAGCTCTCGGAATCCCCTTCGCCTAGCGGTTTTCGCGCCCTGCCCAGTTCCGCAACGAATTTAGCCAAGGAAGCGTTTTTAATGACGCAGTCGGGTCGTTACGATGTGATTAAACACTTGATCTGGGAGCAGCCGGGGCTTGATCAGGCTTCAGCTAAAGCCGTACACGTGCATGGCGGGAAAGATTACCGAGATGAATTTCCGGAACGGTTTCAAGTGATCTGGAGTTTGGATGAAAACGACCAATTAGTGCAGACCATACCTGAGATGGCGTTGGAACAACTCGATGGCACCGTGAGCGTCGTGCTAGGGCGATTTTTGCACGTCAATACAGATTTAATTTTCAGGCAACCGGTGACGGAGCAAAGCCCACACCAAGGAGAACAGACTCCATCTGCGCCGCACCTGGTCGATTTCAGAATACGATTGCACCGGCGGATGCGCAGTGGAGAATTCCATTATCTTGACCATCCGTTATTGGGAATTCTGGTCGAGATCACACCTCTCCAGAATCCTGAATGAATTTTGAGAAGCTTATGGAATGGTCCGCCCAGTAACGTGTCAAGCTAATTGAGACCAAATCAAGTACCACCCGCATAGCGGTGGTACTTGATTTAGTCCCCCCACAAGGGGGGACGATTAGCGGTGATGGCCCCATAGGGGCCATATGAACCCCCCTCGGCAGTTTCTCGTTACGTTAGTCGTCTAAATCAGACCCAAAGAGATTGAAGCGTTTCGCCCTAGGGCCCCAGCCTTAGCAAGCGCTCGCTTACACTGGCTTTAGACCCGTTAGACTTAACTTGGAACCCGCTGCTAAGCGGCTTGTTGGATGGCGAGCTGGCTGGTTAAATCCGATATCATATCGATTCGTTGTTGTAGCGCGGTCATGGCCGCTGTGAAGCGTAGGCAATTTTCGCCATCGAAGGAATAGATCTGCGGTCGCGACTGAACGAGCTTTACAAGCTTTGCGGTATCGATCTTAGGCTGAGGTCCGAATACCAGGCGCCCCCCTTCATGCCCCACTTCGATCTTAAGGATATCAAGATGTCTTAATCGCAGTTTCAAATAGGTCAGTTCAAATAGGTTTCGCGCATATTCAGGTAACAAGCCGAAGCGATCGATCATTTCAACCTGCAACTCGCGCAGATCGTCTTCGCTCGCCGCACTCGCGATGCGCTTGTATAAAATTAGACGCAGGTGAACATCCGGGATATAGTCATCTGGAATAAGCGCGGGAACCCCCAGATCAATCTCCGTTCCAGCGCTTGGCGACGACTGCAGGTCGGGTATCTCACCCGAACGTAAGGCTTTGACCGCTCGTTCCAGTAACTCGTTATACAAGGAAAACCCGATTTCATGGATCTGGCCGCTCTGCTCTTCCCCGAGCAATTCACCGGCGCCGCGGATTTCAAGATCGTGAGTAGCCAGCGTAAAACCAATCCCCAAGTCCTCTAGCGATTCGATGGCTTCCAGACGTTTTACCGCATCGGCGGTCATCGCCCCCTTTGGAGGTACAATGAGATAGGCGTAGGCCCGATGGTGCGATCTTCCCACCCTGCCTCTCAACTGATGAAGCTGAGAGAGCCCCAGTTTATCGGCCCTGTTGATAAGAATGGTATTCGCCGTGGGCACATCAATTCCACTCTCAATGATCGTGCTGCAGACCAAGACATTAAACCGCTGATGATAAAAATCGAGCATCACTTGCTCGAGTGTGCGCTCAGGCATTTTTCCGTGTGCGATCCGCAGTTTAATCGTTGGAATCAATTGCTGCACTTGTTTGGCCGTCTTTTCAATCGTTTCCACATTGTTATGTAAAAAATACACTTGGCCACCGCGTTTGATTTCACGTTCAACAGCCTCTCGGATCAAATCATCATGCCACTGGTTGATGAAAGTCTTCACCGTATGTCGGCGAAGTGGAGGCGTGGCGATGATGGACAAATCGCGCAACCCGCTGAGTGACATGTTCAAAGTGCGCGGGATCGGAGTAGCTGTCAAGGTGAGCAGATCCAGCTCCGCGCGCAGATTTTTTAATTGCTCCTTGTGGCGCACACCAAAGCGGTGTTCCTCGTCGATGATCACCAAGCCCAAATCACGAAATTTTATCCTTGCCTGCAGCAGCTTATGGGTACCGATAACGATATCGATACGTCCATCACTGAGTCCTTGCAGAACAACTTTTTGTTGCTTCTGACTTTGAAATCGCGATAGGGGTTCGATACGTACCGGCCAGTCGGCGAAGCGGTCACTAAAATTTTGAAAATGTTGTTGCGCAAGTAAAGTGGTGGGAACTAAGACGGCCACCTGCTTGCCGTTCTGGGTGGCGATGAACGCCGCGCGCATCGCAACTTCCGTTTTACCGAAGCCCACATCGCCGCACACCACACGATCCATGGGTCGTGGAGACGCCATATCTCGGAAAACATCCTCGATGGCGCGCTCCTGATCGGGGGTTTCCTCGAAAGGGAAAGCAGCGGCAAACGCCATATAATCGTGATGATCGATTGTAAATGCCATCCCCGGTTTCGCAGCACGCCTGGCGTGAAGTTCCAAGAGTTCAGCGGCCACATCCCGAATCCTGGCAGCCGCCTTGCGTTTAATCTTCTGCCATTGATCATTTCCCAGTTTATGTAGCGGAGCCTGATCAGGGCTGCCTCCGGTATAACGACTAATCAGATGCAGTGATGCCACAGGCACATAGAGTTTATCTCCGCCGGCATATTCAAGTGTCAGAAATTCAGTTTCCTTGCCACCAATAGTGAGTTTCTGCAAGCCCAGATATCGACCTACCCCATGTTCTTCATGCACTACAGGCGAGTTGAGATGTAGATCGGTTAGATTGCGGATGATCGCCTCAGTGTCTTGAAGCGAAGCCTTGCGCCGACGCCGCTGTTGCGCGTGACTACCCAGCAACTGGTCTTCGGTAATGAGCACGATCTGGGGATCCAGCAAATGTAATCCCTGTGTCAGCGGCGCGACCGTGATGGCTGAAGTCATGTCGGATTGTAAAAAGCCTTGCCAGCTTTCAATGGTTGCGGGGCGTAATTGAAAATCTCGCAATACATCCAAAAGATGCTCACGACGACCCGCCGATTCGGCGACGAAAAGGGTCTTCGTAGAGCCAGCCAAGAACCGGGAAAGCGCTTGGTCCGAGTCGGCTGCACTCGGTTGAATCTTCAAATCGGGCAATGGCGCCGTGGCATAGTTGATGTCGCATTCCGTACTTGGGTGTTCGATCGCTTGGCTGATCATCCGCACGGAAGGCATGGATTTGAAACGGGCTTCGATTTCCTCGGGTGACAGGAAAAGCCGCTCTGGCGACAGCAAGGGGCGCTCCACATTGTGTCGTCGTTGCTCATAACGATGGTGAATATCCCGATCAAATGCTTCGCATGCTGCGCGCACTTCCTCGGTGAACACGCACAATACCTTAGCCGGCAGATAATCGAACAAGGATTGCGTCTGATCGTAAAATAGGGGCAGATAATACTCAATACCCGGCGGCAGGGCATGATCGCTTACCTCACGGTAAATCAGGCTCGCACTGGGGTCGCCAGCAAATTCGCTACGATAGTTCTGACGGAAACGCTTGATGGCATCGGCATCGACAGGCATTTCCCGTGCTGGCAGTAACCGAACTTGCTCGACAGTGCCCTGGGATATCTGCTTTTCAGGATCAAAAATTCGAATGGACTCGATTTCATCGTCGAACAAATCGATTCGATATGGAAGGCGGCTCCCCATCGGATAAAGATCGATCAAGGAACCGCGGATCGCGCATTCTCCGTGGCTCACGACCTGGGCCACAAAACTATAGCCGGCATCGCTTAGACGCTGGCGTATCACCTCACGATCCAATTGTTGTCCCTTATCCAGCATCAGACTGTGTAGCTCCAAATAGTCACGCGGCCCCAAACGCTGCATCAGCGTGTTGATCGGCACGATCAACACGCCTCGGCTTAATGAGGGTAGCTGATAAAGAATCTCTAATCGCTGAGAAATGATATCTTCGTGGGGCGAGAAAACATCGTAGGGTAGCGTTTCCCAATCAGGGAATAAGTGAATAGGAGCGGAACCTCCCGCAGCGTAAAACATCAGCTCCTGTTCAAGTTCGGTAGCCGACTGCATATCAGGCGTCACCAGCAAAATCAATCCCTTGAAATTGTTCTGGGCGGAAGCGATAAGCAAGCCCGGGCTACTTCCGTGGAGTTGCCCCCAAGTGATATGCGAATGGGTTGGGCTGGGAAGAAACGGATCGAAGACAGTGTGTAAAGCTGGAGAGGAAATTCGAGGCATAGGCGCTATGAATGATTGATCGATAGCTCGCTATTCTCCCACAATCACACCGCTCCATGCACCTCAAGTGAGGAGTATCTTACCGTATTTCCAAGCTTAGGATCCGGCTCGACTTAGGGCTGATCGGGATTGTAAAAGCCGGCAGGATACGAAACTCCCGAAGCTTTCCGTTAACTTCAGACGGCCATGTGCCCCAAACGCCGAATATTTTGCTCTAATTCAGCTTCTTCCTCTCAACGCTCACTCGAATACCACAGAAACCCAGGCTGACTCGATGAGAACTAATTTGCCAGAAGTGATCGCAGCGTGGAATTGTGGAGCCTAGTAGCGGAAATAGAGGCGCGCTGTGGTGACGACCGAGTCAGTCTAGTAACGCGAACACCAAGCTATTGACCCTCCGCGTTTCCATCTGGGCTGGGCAATACCTTCTCGCTCATGGGTAAATATTTGCGGTGGGAGCCGATAAATAGGGTTGTTGGAATAGCAGAAGGACCAACCAGTAGGCTGGGATAGCGCCCTCCTCCCAATAGAGCATACCGCCCGTTTTGTTACTGATGAACAACCACGTGGAGCACCAACTGGTGTTCGAAGTATACTCTGTAATTGTCATAATCCCAGCTGGAAATGGGTGGATCGCCTACGGCAGCTTGAATGGCTCTAGGTACCCCGAATTTTTTCTCCACCTGGCTTTGTGTCATCCCCCGAATAGGTACACCTTCCGAGCGCAGAACCATCATTTCGTGATCAGGTTGTAAAAGAATATCCGCTTTCGCGGGTATGGCCAGATAGAAGGTGTATATCAGACTGTAAGTAATCCAACGGAAACAAGACATAGCCCACTCCATGAGTTGTGTGTGTACAAGCCGAGTCCAAAAAGTTACGAAACAAGTGTTATGGTTCGTCCATTGTGTAACACTGTCTTGAGCGGGCACCCCATTGCACCCTACAGTTGCCATTTGTTAACTTGAATCGCTACCTGGAATCCCAGTAGACTACTTAATAGCTCCAGCGCTACCAAATCAAGCCAAAGATCGATTGGAGGTAGTATTTACCTGCCGCCGTGTAAGCCACTTGGAAATCGTTCCCACTAGCCTCAGCCCGATACCTTGGATAACCAAGAGGGCCTCTTTCCAATTAACTTAGTGAGAAAATCCACGAAGTTAGGTATCCGGGAGTCTGTCGCGCGACAGGAGAGCCCCCCATAAGTAACAACACTGCAATTCCACCATGATACGATAATAGGGAAGCTTCAACGCAGTTAGACCCGCTTAGGGACGTTCCTCGTCATGAGGGAATTCTTTCACTAGTTCTCGGGTCTCCTATCGATGGGTGGATAGATACCGCCTTTTTGTCCCTTATTTTAGTCGCGCTCCGAGGTTTAAGTTAAATAATTCTCTCAGTTATGGTCTAATTCCCCTCCATGTTTCGACCTCTCGAACTTTACATTGGTTTACGATATACACGTGCCAAACGGCGTAACCATTTCATTTCATTCATCTCATTGATCTCGATTCTGGGAGTTGCGGTAGGGATCACCGTACTGATCACCGTTTTGTCCGTGATGAACGGTTTCGAAAAAGAGGTACGGGAGCGAATATTGGGAATCGCAGCACACGTCACTATCAGTGGCTATGATGGGCAACTTAGTGACTGGAAGACCCTAGCCCAGGGCATAGCTGACCATCCCGAGGTCCTAGGGTACGCACCGTACATCGAGGGGCAGGCAATGCTCGTCAATGGTCAACGCGTCAACGGCGCGCTAATCCGAGGTATTTTGCCAAAGCAGGAGCCTCAGGTCGCCGATATCGGCGAGCATATGCTATCCGGATCCTTAGACGAGCTGCACCCGGGGGAATACGGCATCATATTAGGGGTTGAGTTGGCAACGTTAATGGGTGTCGGGGTCGGTGAGAAAATTATCGTCATCACTCCTCAAGCCAGTGTCACACCTGCCGGGATCCTGCCAAAACTGCGCCGATTTAAAGTGATTGGCCTCTTCCAGGTGGGCATGTCGGAATACGATCGTAACATCGCTGTCATTCATCTCGGCGATGCGTCACGGCTATTTCAACTCCATGGCCAGGTTAATGGTCTGCGATTAAAGCTCAACGATATATTTCGCGCACCTTACGTCTCTAAACTTTTGTCCCAAGAATTGGGGCCCAGATATTGGATCAGCGACTGGACACGCGAGCATGCCAATTATTTTCGGGCCGTTCAAACTGAAAAGACAATGATGTTAATTATCTTGATGTTGATCGTCGGTGTAGCCGCCTTCAACATCGTCTCAACCTTGATCATGCTGGTAACGGATAAGCAGGCAGATATCGCCATACTTCGTACGCTCGGCATCACACCGAGCAAAATCATGGCTATTTTTGTCGTGCAGGGTACCGTGATTGGGCTTTTCGGCACCCTATTAGGCGTTGCAGGAGGGATCTCACTTTCCATGAATGTGGAGACGATCGTCCCAGCGATAGAAAGTCTACTGAACACGAAATTCCTTTCGCCAGATGTCTATTACATTAGCGAACTACCTTCTGATCTGCATTTTGAAGACGTCCAACGCATCGCATTCGCCGCCTTTTCACTTACCCTTCTGGCTACGCTTTATCCAGCCTGGAGGGCGGCGCGCACCGAACCGGCCGAAGCGCTTAGATATGAATAGGCAGCATGAGTAGAACAAGCCAAGCTAATATCGTTATAGCATGCAAGCACTTGGGAAAGACTTATTCGGAAGGAGGACTCACCGTTGAAGTTCTGACAGACGTTAATCTAAGAGTCTGTGCTGGCGAAAAAGTGGCTATAGTCGGTGCTTCTGGAAGTGGAAAAAGCACACTGCTACATTTATTAGGAGGCTTAGACACCCCAACCCGTGGTCAGGTAATCGTCAATGGTTACGATATGGGTTCACTTCGGGATGCTAACCGGGGACGGCTGCGCAACGCATCACTGGGATTTATCTATCAATTTCATCATTTGTTGCCTGAATTCAATTCTCTCGAGAATGTGGCCATGCCGCTTCTTGTTAGGGGAATTCAGCCAGCGAAGGCCGCCGAAGCCGCCAAATCCTTATTGGAGCGTGTCGGTTTGATCAATCGCTTAAAGCATAAACCCGGAGAATTGTCCGGTGGAGAACGTCAGCGGGTGGCAATTGCGAGGGCGCTGATCACCGAGCCACTCGCCGTACTGGCCGATGAGCCGACGGGTAACTTAGATCGGAAAACAGCGGAACAAGTCCACCATTTAATACTTCGTTTAAACGAGGAAATGCATACTAGTCTTCTCATCGTCACCCATGACCCCGATCTGGCCGTCAAGATGGACAAGATCTACACCCTTGAAGACGGCATATTACTCGATAATCCAGATTTTCTTGCTAACTAAAACTAATGCACTCAACGTGAATTCTCGATCGTACTGACTCGGCATCCTGTCGTATTGCTACGGGTACTAGGAAATACGCTACCACCTGCCCCGTATTCCCATGGCACCAACTCTTTACTTCGATAATTCCTGGAAGAATTCGGAAAGCGTTTCGCACAACACGCTTTACCCGAGCAACCCGTTCCGATGTATTCCAAGCCAGAGAGGTTTCGGATCTCCTCGCCGGGGAAGTGGATGGAAAATGAAAGCACAGAAAAACTCTTTTTTCCTCGCGATAGGAGTTAATTTGTTTGCCATGTATGAACTAGGCGCAATCGGGCTGATGACTTTTGTTCGGGACGCCGGACACCCCGGATGGCTAAGCGATCTTTTCCAAAAGATTACTACAAAATTGTGTTGCCTTGTTCGGATCGTCTATCTCAGTCGCCACATCCTTAATCAGTTGTTGGATGTCGAGATCGGGTGTCGGCCCACCCATACGATCCAGATGCTCTTCCCATATCAGTGTTGCCGTAGGTCCCAATACGTCGATTAATTGGTGTTCGACTAACTTGAGCGCTTCGGCTAAGAAAAGTTTGGGAGTATTGACCGAAGAAGTTCTGGCTACGCCGCCGTTACCCCTCGCTTTAGCACTAAGTTGCTCCAGCAAGGTCGCGGTAGGTGGCAAGGGGGCCGATTCATGCGAAATCACCTTGCCATTTTTAAAGTCTAGGGAACCGCGCTGGATTTCCTTGAAGAGTGGGATTGCATCCATACCCTTCGTCAGGCGGTATTCAAAGTGAATGATATTTCCAGCAACAATCACCACACGTGCAAGGCTATTGTCCTCACAGATGATGTACAGAGTTCCGGTAAGGCCTTTAGTGCACACGTTCGAGATCAACGTAACCAGTTCCTGATAGTTCGCGAAAGGTAGATACTCGTCAGTCATGGCTTTCTCCATCGTCAATTAGGCCCAGCCCTCCCCACTGACTCATGCACGCTTCCTCAACCGCTCCATCGCCAAGCGGATGCTAGCGCCCATGCGTTCTATAGCCGCGGCCAATTGGCCGATTTCGTCACTACGTTCGGTCTCGGTGATCTTGCCCGGGGTGCCTCCGCGGCTCAATTCGTCTGCGATGGCCGTCAGGCTTTTAATCGGTTGCGACAGTCCTTGGGAGAACAGGTAGGCAATAATCGAAACGATGACCAAGGTAAGCCCTAATACCAGGATACCGCGGAGTTGCGCTCGACGAAGTGGCGCATAAATTTCTTCCTGATCCTGTTGGGTTACGACATACCAACCGGATGCGGTACGCCTGACAGCGGCGATCGCCTCCTTGCCATCATGCTGATAGGTAATCAATTTGCTACCCGATTCTGGACGCCCAGTGTAGGCGGGGTACCAACTGAAATCGGTGGTGGCCGGCGCCGAACCTTGCTGTTGGTGTGCCACAACTTTCCCCGACTCGTCGAGAATGAATGCATACCCCGTGTGACCGATCTTAGTGCTCGAGATCGTCACGAATGAGCATATAGTCGAGGTACCACACGATACTCAGCGGAACGGTAGCCACTATCAGCATGGTCACCAGTATCTTGCCGAAAACTCCAAATCGCACATTTTGTCTTTCAGTACTCACAGCAGGTCTCCGCAAGCCTATATTTATGTTAAAAGAAATCAGTAGTGAGCCCTACCGCCCAACGCACACAGGATTGAGGGGTAGAAGTGTAAACATTCGTTGGCTGATTTCGCTCGCGGGGGAGCATCCTCTGAGTTAAGCCAAAATGACCGATTGTGAATGTTGTGTATCTGATCGCGTTCATCGGCAGAATCAGTAATACCTTAGGTTAATTTTAAAAATACTAAACTTCGGCACGACGGCGGCTAACGGACCGTACTCACACCAGCTTGCACTTTAGGTAGGCCGTAAACAAGCCGATCGGGCTCGAGGCCAATGAGCAATCTCAACTGGGAAAGGATCTCGCTACAAAGACACTTTGAAGCATCGAGCGCTCTAGCTTGACGTAAACTATCGGGAAAAATCTGATCTTGCCAGGTAGTCCGATTGTGGTGATCGAGTAACAACTTTGTCCGTTTTACTGATATTAGGGGATATAGACCGGCTGTAATAAACGATTGGCTGTATCTCTCGCTGTTCATTCGGAGTCTTGAATCCTTCTCTTATACTCGTATACTCGGCGGCACCGCAATATCGTTGCTCTCTTCGCCGCGGGATCCATTGGATAAGCCTTCGGAAATCCCTGACGACAACTATCACTTCCAAATACTTAATCGGATGACACGGATCAATAGCGTTATAACGAATGGTTTTCAAGCTTCAATCGGTAAACGGTGGCAAATGGATATACAGAGCATCGATGCGGGCGTCAGCCAAAAACTTCAATAGCGGACGTGACTGATCCATTCGGTTTGCGGTATGGTTGTTCATTTTTCAGAGGAACGATTTGTTTCCAGCCAGTACTGATATTTCGTACCATTGATCGGCGATCACCTCTATATATCGTGCCATAGTCATAAGATTTTCAACTTGTCTAAATACTTAGATGTCGCTAGGCCTGGGACCAGCTGTTCCCTAGCGTGCCCCCGCTAGGGAAGAACCGTTGGCGCCATACGATCTGTACACCGCTGAGGAGTGTTTTCTGATGGGTTCGGGTGCGAACTGATCCCGGTGGCCGCGGTGGAGGGTCGCCTGCTCGGCGAGTGTCCCGGAATCGAAAAGGCGTTCTGCACACTCATCGCGCGTGAGTGCGGATTGATGTAAAGCCGTTTGAGGCCGATCAAAGTAGCAAATTATTGAGCAACCTAGCGACTTTGTTCAGCGCTATGTTTGTTTTGACACTACTACCGGGTCTTACGTAACGATCGTGGCTCTGAGAACGGTGTCCGGTGGATTTGTACAGATAAGTCGCTGGCAGCTGGGCGCTTTGCGTTATATTCAGCCGAAAAATTCAAACCTACATCTAGGCCTTTGAGCCAGACTGCTCCCAGGCAAAACTGCAATCAAGTTCGGCACGCACGACGGTCAATCCGCTCAGCCCGCCATCAATTATTGTTGCCAACGGTGTGCGATTATGTAGACGCCGGTGCGGCTTACGCATCCAGGCAGCACGCATTTGGGCATTACGCGGATAAGTCGTTCGCAGCGCATCCGCAATGCCCGCAAGATGCTCCAAGTGTTGCAATACTCGGCTATTATCTGGGAAAGGAGTATCCCGCCTAAATCGCTCTAAGTGACGTTTTCGCGTGGTATCTGGAAGACCTAGCAACTTAATCGCATCATCGGATCCCACTTTCCATTCATCAAGCAAACGCATGATGGATTGAGTGATGATAATGCGCTCTTGGAGATTGAAATCTTGCATCGAGTAGACTCAGCTTAGGAGAGTTTGGGGAAATGTGACTAATCCAAGTCTATCCCTCCCCTGCAACCATTTCAATGGTGGCTGCAATTTTGCCCAGTACCAATATGTTGTGACGTCTACTAATATCAAGTTACTCCCCTATTTCGTAGAATCCGCCGAAAGCGACCAAGATCGTTATAATGACGGTCGCTCTACATGCTCCTGGGGTGTCTAATCGGGCATACTACTGAACCTTTCCACCAATGTTTGAAACGTATCCTGAGCTACAGGGCTGTAGTCGTGTAGCTTGTCACCCTCTGGACTATTGAAGCGAGGACAATCCATCTGGAACGTTCACTTCTTTCCGTTTTCTTTACCCTCTTTTTTGTGGTTGATCCGACGAGTAATGAGCAATGTCTAATGATTTATCAGAGTTCCCCAAAGACCTACCCATCCCCGTAGACGACGGTGGCGCGAGCCACCTACCCGGGCTTTTCCTGCCGGAGCTTGCACTGCCGAGCACCGACGGTACGTCCATCAAGCTGTCTCGATTGAAAGGCTCCTGGGTACTCTATATCTATCCAATGACCGGAAAGCCAGGCGTGCCATTGCCTGAAGGCTGGGATGAGATTCCAGGTGCACGCGGATGCACACCGCAAGCCTGCTGCTTTCGCGATCACTACGCCGAGCTACAGTCCTTGAATGCGGGCGTCTTCGGCTTGAGTGCCCAGGATTCCACCGAACAGCGAGAAGCCAGGGAGCGATTGCACCTTCCGTTTCAACTCCTCAGCGACAGTCAATTAACGCTCAAACAATCGATTAGACTTCCCACCTTCAAAGCGGGCGAGATGGAATTATTCAAACGGCTGACCCTCATCGCTAAAGAGGGCCGCATTGTAAAAGTATTCTATCCGGTGTTTCCCCCGGATCGAAATGCCGACGAGGTGATCGCGTGGCTGCGGGACAACGCCTAAGGTGCTGTAACTTCCCGAATGCCGTATTAGCCGGTTAAGGCACTTTTGTTTCGATCGCTGACCTGCGATGCCGGATCACTTCAAGCATAGCCGGCACCAGCGAAAGCACGATGATCCCCATGACCACCACGATTAGATTGTCTTTAATCACCGGGATATGGCCGAAGAAATAACCCGTCAATACGAAGAAGCTCACCCAGGCAATGGAGCCTGCCCCGCTAAAAAGCAGGTAACGCGGATAGTTCATTTGGCCGATGCCCGCCAAGAAGGGTGCAAAAGTGCGGATAATAGGGAAAAATCGGGCTAAGATAATCGTCTTGCTCCCATGCCTTTGATAAAACTGCCGGGTTTTCTCGATATGCGCCGGCTTGATGAGGCGTGCGTTGTGCCGCTCGGTGAGTTTTTTACCAAAGAACCGACCGATCCAATAATTGGTGTTATCGCCGCAGAACGCGGCCAATATGAGTAATACCGTCAGCAGCGTCACATCCATCGCTCCGATTCCGGCTACCGTCCCGGCCACGAATAACAAGGAATCGCCCGGCAGGAAGGGTGCCACCACCAGGCCCGTTTCGGCAAAGATGACGAGGAATAGCAGCGCATAGACCCAGCCCCCATACACCTGCACAAAATCATTGAGATACTGATCGAGGTGTAACACGATATCGATCAACTGCTGCAGTATTTCCATTGTTTAGATCGCGATAGGTTTAGTGATTGGGTGTAACGACAAGGCTTAACAACAACGTCGGATGCCGTTCCATTTGCGCTCTTGTTCTGCCTTGAAGAAATCGGCTTGGCTGAGCGGCTGTTCACCGGCATGGTGGGCATGCCAATGCGCCAGATACCGATCATAGGCATCCTCGCCGCTCAACTCCCTAAGAAACCGCCAGAAGGTACAAATCCATCGTTTCATCTCAGAAGCTGTTTTAAAACCCCTCAGCTGACACGATACGGCGTTAAAAATCGGTTCGAAATGCTCATTTACTCCTTGTAAACTGCGCTTTCTCACCGATTTATGCCTTGTCTCCCACCGACCTGAATAATTTTAAAACAGCTTCTCAATCCCTCACCCACTCCGCAACCGCGCGCCTGGCAACATAAGGGCTCTCAGCCAAGGGTGGATGCCGACGCCCGGTCACGCCACAATAACAAACCCGTACAGTTTCTAGAACCAAAACCCAGGTCGTAGCCAAGAAAATCACGGTCAGAACGGCATCGATCTGATCATTTACAATCAGCTGAGGCGCCTGAGCCGCTTTATCGGAAGCCAAAAGACCCGCCGCAAGCTGGGCCTTCAAATCATGAGCGTGAGCGATAAACCCGACTCGCACCTCGGGACTGAAGAGCTTCTCCCAAGCCGCCGACGTGGTAATGATCACCAGCCAAAGCAATGGGAACCCGGTAACCCAGGCGAACCGAGCTTTTGCGGATTTAACCAAGATCACCGTGGCGACACACAAGGCGATTGCGGCGAGCATCTGGTTCGAGATCCCGAAGAGCGGCCAGAGACTATTGATGCCACCGAGCGGATCGATGGTGCCGATGTAGAGAAAATAACCCCAGCCCGCCACCACCAAGGCGCTGCATAGAATCACGCTGGGGTACCAGCTCGTGCGACCCAGCGGCGGAATCACATTCCCAAGCAGGTCCTGAAGCATGAAACGGGCCACGCGCGTGCCGGCATCCAAGGTCGTCAATATAAAGAGCGCCTCAAACATGATCGCAAAATGGTACCAGATCGCGAGTAGTGTATTACCGAAAGCGTTACTAAAGATGCTGGCCATGCCTACCGCAAGCGACGGCGCACCGCCGGTTCTGGCAAATAAGGTGCTCTCCCCCATGGTGCCGGCAAGCGCCTGCATTTGCTCCACGGTCACCGGGAAGCCCCAGTTCGAGATCGTGGCGACCGCATCAGCGGCCTCTTTACCCACCACGCCGGCGGGGCTGTTAATGGCGAAAAAGACGCCGGGGTCTAAGATCGTCGCCGCCACCATCGCCATGATGGCCACAAAGGACTCCATCAGCATCGCGCCATAACCGATTAAACGCACATCCGCCTCGCTGGTCAGGAGCTTAGGCGTCGTTCCCGAAGCCACCAGCGAGTGAAAACCGGAGACGGCTCCGCAAGCCACGGTGATAAACACGAAAGGAAACAATTTCCCACCAAAAATGGGGCCAGTTCCGTCGATAAACTGGGTAAGCGCCGGCATCTTGATCTCGGGCCGCAGGATTACAATCGCGATCGCCAAAGCCATAATGGTTCCCAGCTTCATAAAGGTCGAAAGATAATCGCGCGGGGCAAGCAACAGCCACACCGGCAACACCGCCGCGCAAAATCCGTAAGCGATGACCATCAGGGCGAGCGTGGGACCGTCATAGTCGAACCAACTGCGCAGAACGGGGTGCCCGTCGATCCAACCGCCACCAACTACGGCAAGGATCAGCAGAGAAACCCCGATAGCCGTGCCTTCCAATATCCGGCCGGGACGAATGCCGCGCATATAGAGCCCAACCAAGATCGCGATTGGAATGGTGGCGGCCACCGTGCTCGTGGCCCAGGGGCTATGTTTCATCGCGTTGACGACCACTAAGCCAAGCACGGCAATCAGAATAATCATAATCGCCATCACGCCGATCAGCGCCACGGCGCCTCCCAAAGCCCCGAGTTCGTCGCGCGCCATTTGCCCAAGCGAGCGTCCATCACGCCGGATCGAAAAGAACAGTGTTACAAAATCCTGCACGCATCCACCCAAAACCGCACCGAATAAGATCCACAAGGTTCCGGGTAGATAACCAAACTGAGCAGCCAGCGTAGGCCCGATGAGCGGACCGGGACCCGCAATTGCGGCAAAGTGATGGCCGAACACAATCCATTTATTGGTCGGCACGAAGTCGCGGCCATCATTTAAGCGTTCGGCGGGCGTGGCCCGAGTATTGTCGAGAGACAGAACACGAGCGGCGATGAAGGCGCTGTAAAAGCGGTAACCCAGCGCGTAAACACAAACCGCCGCCACGATAAACCACAGGCTATTGATCGATTCACCGCGGTGGATCGCGATGCCTCCTACAGCGCTCGCGCCGATCAGGGTGACCAAAACCCAAACAAAACCCCTGAACCACCCGTTACCCGGAGATGTCTGTGTGATCGTATTGTTCATCGAATATTCCAAATATTACACTTTATCGCAGCTTTGCGATCGTGTTGTTCCCCAATAATATCTTGGGATTCAAGACCGGCTGAGCCTAACAGTAAAACTAATGTATGTGAAGAGCACATCTTTCCTATAACGCTCCGAGCGCCGGTCCAGCGAGATAACGTGGATCGGAAATCCGAGTTCGATTACATAGCGTGAAGGTGGGATACATAAATCAGCCTAATTGTAAGACGGAAGGCGAACGCCGCGGGGCAATGAAAAACAAGCCGGCCCTTACTGGTTTGTTCCCCAACAGTCAATTGCAAGACACTGTTGCGCCTCTATTCGGGTTTGCCTGGACCAATGCGCCGTGCGTAGCGCAGGGAACGATTTGTACCAAGCTGTCACATCCCAATCGTACACCGGCCGGTGCGGTCCTTGAAAATACAATTAATGGACACCGGCCTAAAGCCTACACGTCCGCGATGGATGAACGGCACTTTTGCCGTTAGTCGACGTCGTGATTAGTCCAGAAGCGCTCCATCGAAATATAAGCAAAAGAGACAGACCAGCCGATCAACAAGAGGCCGTTAAGTGCTTCGGCTCCTGCAAGCAAGCGCACTGGTCCTATGGGTGTAAGGTCTCCGAAACCAAGTGATGTGTAGGTTTCGGCTGAAAAATACAGAAACACATTCACCGATAAGCTGGCGGGTGCCAATAGATCCCCAACTCCCATGAACCTCACCAGCATCAAGAGCGCGATTCCGTAAACCGCAATCTCAAGCGCATGCGCCAAGAAGGCAACAATAATAACGAGCAGTAGTTTGCTTCGGCTAGGTATTTGCAGGAGCGGTAGTTCGGTATTGAGTAGACGAAGCACTTCATAGTGAATGAGCGTTGTCACACTGACGAGTAAGATACAGGCCAATAAAACAATCAGCATAGCATGTGGCAGGAGTCGTACCAGCGACCTATAGAGACCATCGAATTATCGAGTTCCCGCGGGCACAACAGAGTAGTTCAACGCCCTGTGCCCAAGGGGTTTCTTCAAACCGAAATATTCGAAGGTATTGATTGTGGGAAAGGTGTTCAAATGGACTCAATACCATCGGTTAAGTTCAACCGACATGGGCTCACAATAGCGATGCGATGAACAAGAATGCGGTCATCGTTGTCTCTTTTACTACGATTGACCAATTTTATGTGTGGTTCAGAAACAGTGCTAATCCCTGCGCCTCGATGTCCAAATACAAGCTCTGGTTCCCTCTCGATGTCGCATAGGCTGATGATCCACCTTTGGGTCATTCAAAGTAGTGTAGAGGAATCACGGCGACCACTCTGTTACAGCATGTGCCTCTTTTTTCGCTAACAACAAAATCATCTCCTAATCTGCCTGAACAAACACTGCGAGATCGAAACTAATGCTAAAGCGGCTTTGTAGAGGCCGCACAACATAACAATCGAGGTATAACTATGTTTCGTAATTCCCATTTCATTCCAGTCTGTATGATGACAACGTTGCTGAGCCTGTCACTTAGCGGAATAGCAGAAGAAGCCACCACAAGCACCCCTACGACAAGCAGTAACACACCGATGATGAACGCTCCCAACCAGGGAATGCCTATGACTCAGGGACAGCAACCTCAAATGCCCATGATGATGGGACCGAGGGGAAAGATGAGCCCTGAAATGATGGCAAAACGCCGAGAGATGATGCAACAACACAGGAAACATCAGCAAACCATTGAGAAACACCTAGCCAATATAGAGGCATTACTCAGACAATTGGTCGAATTGCAAAAGGCAAAGCAAGAGCACTAACCGCCGCATCGGGTCGATGCTGCGGATTAGCGTTTCATTTTACCCAATCAGCTAACCCAGTCGGCGCTCCTTGAATCTGCACATCGACCCCGGTTCAGATCCTAAATAAAACAGAAAAAGCGCGTCGCAAAGCTCATATAGTGCCTCGAGTGGAAGCGGCATCCCATTAATCGAAGGTCTCACTGCGGCATTCGTAAACAAGTTCTCTTTATATCGTTTAGCCTCTCTGCGATGCGAAAATGCGCGTTCTTCAGTACTAGGGCACAAGCCGTTACAGCACATCGTGGCTAACCATGAACGCAGAAAAAGCCCACTTTTCGCTTGATCTATCGGAGATTTAAAATTCAACCGTTGCAGAGCCCCGAGACGGGAAATTGGCACGTTTCATCGAATGGAATAGACACGATGTAAACGGTGAGGGAAAATCCACTTCAAAAAAACTGGTAGATATCAACCATAATTGGGATATCGAAGCAGGAAGCTTGGGAAATCTCCGGAGAAAATAATTCAATGAGTATGCAAGGGTGGATAGCGGTCTCTGTCATCATGGGATGCCTTAGCCTGTTGATGCTTTCCCAATTGGCGGCGGAGTTGATTCTGTTTAGCGGCGTTGCGGTGCTCGTGTTATTAGGTGTACTGACGCCTGAACAGGCCTTCGGTGGTTTTTCGAACCAAGGTGTGATTACGGTTGCGCTAATGTACGTGGTGGTCAGCGGTATCCGAGAAACGGGCGGTGTCGATCTGCTGGTGCAGCACGTACTGGGAAGGCCCAAAACCTTGCGGGGCGCACTGGCCAGACTGGTCTTTCCGGTTACCGCGGCAAGTGGCTTCATCAACAATACACCGCTGGTCGCCATCTTTCTTCCAGCCGTGCTCAGTTGGGCAAAACGCCTGCAATTGTCGCCGTCCAAGTTGTTGATTCCCCTCAGCTACAGCGCGGTGATCGGCGGTACGGTCACACTGATCGGTACGAGCACAAATCTCATCGTGAGCGGCCTCTTAGCGGCCAATGGCAAGCCGCCGCTAGGTTTGTTCGACATCGCCTGGGTCGGCGCGCCCTGCGCGACGCTCGGCGCGCTTTATATCTGGTGGTTCGCGCCCCGCCGACTTCCCGACCGTGTGCCGGTTAGCGAAATCTTTGACAATCCCAAGGAATATATCGTCGAAATGACCGTGTTGGAAAACGGGGGACTCGTGGGCAAATCAATCGAAGAAGCCGGCCTTCGCCATCTGCAGGGTCTTTATATTGTGGAAATCGGGCGCGGGGACGAAGTGCTGGCAGCGGTCGGTCCCAACGAACGCCTCGAGGCCGGAGATCGCCTGGTTTTTGTCGGCATCAGCGATTCCGTGGTGGAACTGCAACGTTTCAAGGGACTGGTACCCTCAACGGACCATTCATTTGATCTAAGCACCAAAAGCCATCACGAACGCGTGCTCGTGGAAGCAGTGGTTTCGCGTCACTGTGCGTTAGTGGGAAAAACGCTCAAGGAAGGCCGATTCCGCATGGTTTATGGGGGCTCGGTCATTGCGATCGCCCGGCACGGGGAACGGGTCAAGGGAAAATTGGGGCAGGTGCGCCTGCAACCTTCGGATACCCTGTTGCTGGACGTACGCCCCCCCTTTTTAGAGCGGCACCGGCACTCCCGCGACTTCTTGTTGATTAGCCAAGTTCCGGATTATCTTCCGGTCCGCCACGACCGCGCCTTGCCCGCATGGCTAATACTCGCGGGAGTCGTCATCAGCGCGACCTTCGAATGGCTCACTATGCTGGAAGCGGCGCTGTTAGGCGCGGCGGCAATGCTAGCTCTGCGGTTGCTGCAGCGTCGATGCCGCACTAAAAAACATCGATGTGCAAGTCCTGATCGCTATCGCGGCGTCGATCGGTCTAGGTAAGGCGCTGGATTCCACCGGTGCGGCGACATCGATCGCACAAGGATTTTTATATCTGTTGGGTAGCGATCCGTGGATCACTCTGATTTGCTTTTATGTTTTGACGGTGATATTAACCGAGATCCTCAGCTAACAATTCCGTTGCGGTACTCATGTTTCCATTGGCGCTTGCCGTTGCGGAAAAGCTCGGCGTCAGCTATTGGCCTTTTGTTATCGCGATCATGATTCGCCGCGTCGATGGGGTTCTCAACACCCATCGGCTATCAAACCAATCTCATGGTGTACGGACCGGGAGGGTATAAGTTCAGCGATTTTGTGCGTTTTGGCGTGCCTCTTAATATTTTGATGGGCATCATCGCTCTGCTGATTATTCCCCACGTTTGGCAGTTCTGAATATAAGTCAACCGATTGCTAGATGGGATGACATTCCGTCTCTTTTCGGAATTCGGCGCAGCGATTATTTCATTACGAGCACTTTAGCGCCTTGGATGCGACCCTGCTTCAGCTCCATCAAGGCTTGATTCGCCTCTTCGAGCGCATAGGTTTGCACCACCGGTTTAATAGGAATTTGCGCAGCCAATGATAGAAATTCATGTAATATCTTGGTGAGTCACATTCGCCACCGATTTGATTTCCTTCTCTAACCACAGGTGCTCATGGTAGGAGAGCCGCAGTAAAGAGTCTTTATCCCTATCTTCTTTGCGAATAGCATTGATAACCAGCCGCCCGCCCGGCCGTAGATTGGTAAGCGCCTCCACCACGGGCTTCCAAGCCGGCGTGGTGTCGATGATCGCATGCATCAAGCACGGTGAACAATCGGCCGTATCGCCGGCCCACTCGGCTCCTAGTTTCAGAGCAAATTCACGAACCTGCTTATCGCGCGCAAAGACATAAATTTTTGTATTGGGGAAAAGGTGCCGGGCAAGTTGCAAGACGAGATGCGCCGAACCGCCGAAACCCGTCAATCCAAGCCTTTGTCCATCCTGGAGATTCGTTAACTTCAATGCGCGGTAGCCCACACCGCCGGCGCATAATAGAGGTGCGGCTTGTTCATCGGAAAATATGGCGGGAATCGTATAAGCATATTTCTCTGGAACCGTCATGTATTGGGCATAGCCGCCATTCACGTCGCGGCCGGTGGCTTTGAACTGAGGACTGAGGTTTTCGTCAAGTTCTCCAGAAGAGCAATGGATCCAACCGACCCCAACGCGATCACCCAGTCGATGCCTACTCACACCCTCGCCCAGTTTGTCCACCCGGCCGATCACTTCATGGCCCAATACAATGGGCAACACCGGTGGCGCTGTTCGGCCTTCAATCTCATCAAGTTCGGTGTGACAAACCCCGCAAGCCGATACCTTGATACGCACCTCGCCCGCATTAGGATCCGGTAGCGGAATATCTGCGAGCGTCAGGGGTGTAGTATTCTCCTCAAGGGAAACGAGTTGATTGAGTAACATTGCTTTCATGAGAATCTACTCCGAAGCGATCAGCTTTACCACTACAAGAAAATTCGTAATTTGCGGAAGCCATGCAGGCAAGGGTAGCGCTTGGGCACCGTAGTTAGACACTTCTTTTCAGCAGTGATCCTAGTGGGGGAAAATAATTAGCTTGGCTCGTCTAATGCGCCAGTAGCCATTTCTTAATCGGTCGCCATACAAGACGTTGCGCATCTTTGGCTAACCACAGATCGACGTGCCCAAAATCACTGAGCTGCTCCACTGCAGGCAACTTTGAGACCATGATAGCTCGGGTATCGCTGCTGCCTAAAAGCTCTAGGATATACTGCCCATACGAACCAAAACTACCTTCGGCTCCAACGTAGAGTGTGGGAATCGCGATATTAGCCAGATTATCATCAAAGGGAGAGTCGGTTTGATCGCACAATAAATTGTTCGTCTCAATGAATTCCTTAAGACTTTGAAACGGAGCAGCTAGCTGCTAAAAATGTAAGATTTCCAGGATCCGCCGGGACATTAACCCAACGTAGATCGATGCCCCACACATCTATACCGTGACGAGCGAGATAAGCCGCGAATCCAGGCTTCGCAGATCGCGGCGCAGTCAATTCCTGGCCTAAGTAGGCACTCTCGAATCCAAAAATATCACCATGAACCAGAAACACGCTGTTTCGAACTTTAGCGGCTACCCAAGGCGCGGTTTCCCTCACAACCCGGTGAATTCGGATAATGGCATGTTCATTATCATTCACGCGGAGCTTCAGAACATATTGGGCAGTGCGTTTATCCAATTTCCGACGATCAAGAGAGATCAAACGGAGGGCGGGATATCTCCGGCGTAACTGCCAGATAACTTCGTTTTGTGACCAATTTCACTTAAATTCTTTCCACGCTAGTAATAATTGGGGGCTATGTTGTACAACAATCTTAGCCGCGATTAGAAGCAGCTGCTCTAAAATTGTTCAGGTGAATGCGAGACAAGGCTTAAATCGGTGAGCAAGCGTAATTTACACGGGCGTAAATAAGCATTTCGAATCTATTTTTAACACCGTAGCGTACCAGCGAAGGGGATTTAAAACAGATTCTTAGAGTTGATACAACCATTGGCAGTAGAGATAGGCAGGATAATTATTAACCATCATTTAACAACACAAATCTAGCCTATGCCAGGATGCTTATGCAAATAGCACCCTGCTCTTTAACCATTAATAGATTCTTAATTTTTAATATCTAATACCCCATTTTTATTCATAGCAACTATATCGCTGAACCAGGGCTACAGCACATCGATCCAATTAGTTCAACACAGATGAGCGACAATCAATCGGGAGGGCAAAACAATGAGAAGTCAATCACCAGTGCGGGAGCTGGGATTCATGCGTTCCGGAATCTTAGCTATTGCAGCCTTGACAATTATCCAGTACCCACTTCCGGGGCTTTGTAATCAACAAGTTGATTCAGCTCAAAAAATCACGCGCTCTCAGTTTGATTTGGATTCAAGCGCAGTTAGACAAGCGCATCAACCTGCGCTTAAATTGAATTCGATCGATGTTAACGGCTCGCATACCCACCCTATTAGCCAATCGACAGACCGGTGGGATGCCACTCAGACACCCATTAAAACCTCCCTAGCAATCAGTCACCCACCAGTCCTCGGAGCCCAAGCGACTTTGAGTTGTAAAGTTACCAGTATTGAACAAGCACCCGGGACCAAGATTCAAATTGAGCTGCCACCTCATACTCAAGTCATCGATGGGGAACTTGACTGGCAAGGCGATCTTTTCCCCGGTGATGGCATCCAGCTTTCGGTATCAGTTAGCTTTGATTCTGAGGGAGACAAAGCCATCTTTTGCCGTGCGATCAGGAAAATCGATGAACATAATTCATGGGGCGATCTCGCGGCACTTTATTTGTCCGTCGGTAGCTCTCAGACAGAGTCGCGATTTGCACCCATTCCCTTTAAACAACAAATCCCGCTCGGAATGCGAGAGGCTCCGGGTGATGGGCAAACCATCGCCCCTGCGAACATCTCACCGGGGACTAGCATAAAGAGAAAAGCGATTGTTCCCCCTCCATCAACCCAACCTTCTAAGCCCAATCCAGTAGATTCCGATTCCAATAGCCCAGCCCCTGAAGTTCAATCCTATAGTGAACCGGCTCCAGGGACACTTATCGTAAAAGGTCGTTGGCGATTTCACAATCGTAACGATGCGATGAGCTCGGAGCAAATGTTGGTCGAAATCGTAAAAAGCGATAGTGCGGAACATCTAGCTTGGTGTTTCACGGACATACAAGGTTATTTTTCCTGCGGCCCTTTCCCCAACCCGGGATCGGCGGGTGTGAAAAGCTACTACATACCCTATGTCGATTTCCAAGGAAACAAGCTAGTCACCATCAATCCTGATTGGGGCACTACCCCGGACCCGGCGTTTAGTTACAAAACTCAAACTACGGTGCAAGTCTTCCCCGATGAAACTCATGATATCGGCGCTTGGAGCGTACAAAACGATGCCCGATACGAACGCGCTTACTGGGTCACGGCTGACCTGATAAGAACCTATAAGTACATTTGGTTCTCCACACAATCATCCGCAGGTCCCTGCACCGCGCAATGGAAGATTGATAGCTCGGACGGTCCCTACTATAAACGGGGGAAAAACATCCATTTGGCTGGGCAAGATCCGCTGTCCAACATGGTGATCGTGCACGAATACGGGCATAACATCATGTTTACCCACTATGGTGCCCAGATGCCGAAGTCATATTGCCCCAGCCCGCATTATATTAATCGTGCAAGTCACCCCAACTGTGCATGGACAGAAGGATGGGCCAACTTTCTAGCGATCGCCGTTAATAAGGATCCCATATACCGATGGCCCAGTGGAGCCAGCATCGATCTCGAAACACCAACCTGGAACACGCCACGTTGGCATGAGGGAGAAACCGTTGAAGGCCGCGTAAGCGGTGCGTTATGGGATATATTGGATGATCAAAATGAAGGTGAAGATCAATATTCAGACGGAACCATCCAGCATATATGGGATAGCTTCTCGCAGCCTAAGAGCAACGACTTCAAACAGTTTTGGGAGAGTTGGCAGTCACACGGTCTCGAAGTACCAAGACCCTTATCCTCGATTTTCCAAAATACCATCGACTATCGCAATTCCGGAAACGGGACCGATCCAACAATCTCTAAACGGGAAAAGTAAAGCACGCTATCGCGCAATAGCACATTTTTCGGTCGGGAGTACCGAAGAATTGCCCAATTCAAATTCCGTCACCTGGAAAGCAAACTCAAGCCATGCGACGCTTGATAAACGCAGAGAGTTGTTGACAACACGAGTTGGCAATCGGGACCACGATTTAGTTGTTAGTGCCAGTTGCCAACAAGGGAATCTTGTCCTAACCGGAAATCGCACAGTATCCGTACTTAATACACGCTAACCATCGTCCGCTACAAGTTTCTATCGATACCGCTCAACCTACCGCTAAACAGTTATAATCCATCCCCTATCAACTTACCAAGATTGCTGTCGATATCACACTAATTGAGAATAAGCAATCCGAACAAGATGATACAAAATTAAGGTAGGATGCCAATTAACCGTTCGCCCAGTACTCCGATGGATCAGCAATTGGGAGTTTGCATGGAATGGAAAAATGTTTATCGACGCACATAAAATAGAAGAAGGCACGGTAATAGAAACAGAAGTCTGCGTCATTGGCGCCGGCGCGGCGGGCATCACCATGGCTCGGGAGTTAAAAGGGCAACCGTTTCGCGTATGTTTGCTTGAGAGTGGTCATTTCAATGTTGAGGAAGATACTCAAACGTTGTACAGAGGCGAAAATATAGGTTTACATTATGCCGCTCTAGACGACACGCGATCGCGCAATTTTGGCGGCAGCACACACTATTGGGGTGGATTTTGCCGTCCGCTTGAAGAACGTGATTTCAGCTATCGGAGCTGGGTGCCTAACAGTGGCTGGCCGTTTACCAGGGCTGAACTCAATCCATATTATGAACGTGCGCACGAGGTATGTCAGCTTAAGACGCTTGAATACGATCCGCTCTACTGGGAACGTAGAATAGGCAATCCGGAGCTTCGTATACTGCCATTCGACGGCAAGCGAGTAACCACGACAATCGCCCAATATAGCCCACCGACCCAATTCGGAAAAGTTTATAGACAGGATTTTCTCCAGCCATCGAATGTATCCATTTATCTACACGCCAATGTAATCGACCTCGAAGTCACGGAATCCGCCCAGGAAGTTAGGCGTGTGCGCGTATCAAGCTTGAAGGGAAATTCATTCTGGGTCAGCGCGAAGCTGTTCGTGCTCGCCATGGGAGGCATAGAAATCCCCCGATTGCTGCTCGCATCGAACAAGGTGCAACCCGCTGGTCTGGGCAACCAACACGACCTCGTAGGTCGATATTTTATGGAACATCCGCGATTGCCAACAGGTACTATAGAATTAACCAAACCGCACACCTTCAGCGATTTATACGACGTCACATACACCTATTTTAAGTCACCGATTGCGGCACACCTATCGCTGACAGAGTCCTGTCAAAGGGACAATGGTTTGCTGAATAGTCTCGTGCGTATCGCCGCTATTTTTCCCGGAGATGAATCTGAAGGCGTTGAGTCCCTGAGACGACTATATTGGCGAGTAATCAAGGGAAAGGGCCCCAATCCATTCGTATATAAGCATCCCGATCCCGGTACGTGGAAAAACATGTGCAATATCCTCAAAGACTCTCCAAGTGTTGCGAGCTCTGTATTCTGCCGTTACTTCAGGCCCCAAAGCTGGGTACAGAAACACGAGCTTATCGCTATCATAGAACCTGTCCCAACACCCGATAGTCGCGTTACCTTGAGTCAAGAACGCGACCCGCTTGGACTCCCTCGCGTGCAGTTGGATTGGCGCCTGGACCCGCTTGTCAAGCGCACCATCATACGCACCCATGAAATTCTCCGAGAGGAGCTCGAACGACTCGGATTTGGAACACTTCAAACTTCAATCACTGATGATGACACCTGGCCATCGACGCTAATGGGTTGTTCCCACCATATGGGAACAACCCGAATGCATCAAGATCCTAAACGGGGTGTAGTTGATGCCAACTGCCGTGTACATGGCACCGCGAATCTGTTTATTGTGGGAAGCGCAGTTTTTCCAACCGTGGGCAGAGACACACCCACACTGACTATCGTCGCCCTCGCACTGCGCCTTGCGGATCAGATAAAAATCCAGTTGGCTAACGCATAGTTGCATTCTCCCAAGGAGTAATCCTAGGGGCCTTCGTTTGGCTAATGCTTAAACACCAGCGCTATACTTCCGCAAAATGAGAGTTGATGCTTTGATATTCTTTGTCTTGGATTATGGGCTCTTACTCTCCCTCTTAGATACCTACATATCTATCGGGATCGAAAATTATTATCCAACACTGGTTATCTACACTCGGCTCCGTCACGATTACAATAAGCATCCACCAATAGACAGGTCTTCCCGATATCACCGTAACGAGCGCAGCCGGTCATACATTAAAATTCGGCCGCCCATTCCATTGCATGCCCCTATTCGGAGAATCCAGAATGAATTTAAAAGGCAAAACCATCGTAATTACCGGCGGAGGCCGCGGCCTTGGCCGCGCCATGGCCTTGGGCTTCGCTGCCAAAGGCGCAAATCTGGCGATCGTGGGTGTTAACGAAGGCGTTGTCAACGAATCTGCCGCGCTGTGTGAGGCAGAGGGAGTCACGGCAAAGGCCTATCTCGCGGATGTTGCCCAAGAGGCAGCGGTAGTCGATTTGTTTGAACGCGTCGTTGGAGATTTTAAAACCCTGGATGGACTCATTAATAATGCCGGAATTACCCGTGATGGGTTATTGGTTAAAGCTAAGGCGGGGAAAGTCACTAAAAAAATGTCGTTACAGGACTGGCAAGCCGTCATTAGTACCGACCTAACCGGCGTTTTTCTCTGCGCCCGGGAAGCCGCAGCCCAAATGATCGAGCTGAAGTCGCCGGGGGTTATTTTGAATATCAGCAGCCTAGGTCGCGCCGGAAATTTCGGTCAGACCAATTACAGCGCGGCCAAAGCCGGAGTTGCGGCGATGACCGTCACCTGGGCCAAAGAACTGGCGCGCCACCAGATCCGCGTTGCCGCCATCGCGCCGGGGTTCTGTGAAACCCGGCTCGTCACCGGAATGAATTCAGAGGCCCTAGACCGGGTCATAGCTAATATTCCGTTAAAGCGCCTCGGCCAACCCGAGGAGATTGCCCATTCAGCACTCTATGTCTTCGAGAATGACTATTTCAACGGTCGCGTGCTCGAAGTTGACGGTGGATTTCGCGTGTAGTTGAGCCATTGATCAATCGGGTTAGCTGGCCGTATTCAATGTACCCATTCTTTTCAACAATTGATTGATGTCAAACCAGGCTCACTGCACCCAGAGGATACTTGGAAGAATTGATCTAAGGTGGGAGGTAGTGCGCCGAGCTCTTTGACTGAGCCTATAGAGTAAAAACCCCTCCAGAATAGCCTGCTACAACGACCGCTTCTCAAGATACACCGTGCATTATTGCGATGCTTTAGCCACAGATGAGCGCCCGTCATCACGGTAGCCGGTTCAGTTGGGGAAAACGCCACAGAGCTTTTCCATACCTCACCCGTATACCGGGACAGAAGGAGCCCTCATCTCTGCTGATCTACAGAAACGATTGTCTACATAAGCTGAATTCTCACTCCTAAGTTAGATAAGAGGATAGCATCATGGCGATAGAATCAACACATTCCGAACACAAACAACAGCTTGACCAATCCCAACGTAAGCGGAATCCTACAACGGTCACGCCACTGGCCGTGCCGAACAAACCCACGGCTGAGCCGTTAACCGCGAGTCGTACCGCAGCCTTAGCGGATCAATCCCCAGCCTCTGCCGATGGGGCTCCTTGCAGCGGATCGAGAATGCAAGCGATGATGGGGAGATCGTACATCAGCCCACAAATCGCCCAGACGATTGACCGCAAAGCGCGCGCAAATTTTGCCCGCCTTACTTTCGGTCTTTCCCCCTCCGCGATTGCGATCGCTTATTTTGATTGGATCAACCACCTGGCCGTCGCCCAAGGAAAACAGGCAAGAATGGCGGAAAAGGCATTGCGCAAACTCATTCGCCTGGGTATTTACGCGGTCGAGTCCATCGGTAACCCCGATACACCGAAGTGTATCGAGCCTTTACCTCAGGATAAGCGATTTAATCACCCGGCTTGGCGTCGTTGGCCCTACAACCTCATTTCTCAAGCCTTTTTACTCAATCAACAGTGGTGGCACAATGCCACCACTGGCGTGGAAGGGGTTTCTAAACATAATGAACAGGCGGTCACTTTCATGACCCGTCAGCTCCTGGATATGGTTTCTCCTTCGAATAATCCACTGCTTAATCCAGAGATCATCGAAACCACGTTTAAGGAAGGGGGTAGCAATCTACTGCGGGGATTGTCGCACTTTATTAGCGATACAAAACAAGTGCTGCGCAACGAAAAGCCCGCCGGAACCGAGGCTTTTCAGGTTGGCCGCGATGTGGCCGTCACTCCGGGTAAAGTCATCTACCGTAATCGAATCATGGAACTCATTCAATACTCACCCACAACGGACAGCGTCTACCGGGAACCTGTCCTCATGCTATCCGCGTGGATGATGAAATATTACATCATGGACTTGTCTCCCAATAACTCCATGGTGAAATACCTCGTCGACCACGGCCATACCGTATTCATGATTTCATGGGTCAATCCAGGTCCCGATGACCGGGATCTCTCCATGGACGATTACCGAACTTTAGGAATCATGGAAGCCCTGGATGCAATCACGACGATCATTCCCAATGAAAGAGTGCATGCCGTGGGCTACTGCCTGGGGGGAATATTACTTTCAATCACTGCTGCGACTATGGCCCGCGATGGAGACAAGCGCCTGGCGAGCATTACACTTTTTACCACCATGACGGATTTCACGGACGTGGGTGAACTCGCGGTGTTTCTCAATCCGAGTGGCATCGCTTTTATCGAAGACATGATGTGGGACCGGGGATACCTGGATCCTAAGCAAGCCACCGGCGGTTTCCAACTATTAAAATCACGGGACCTCATTTGGTCGAAGATGGTGCGTGAGTATTTCCTCGGGGAACGCGAGCCGATGTTCGACCTGATGGCTTGGAATGCGGATACCACCCGTATGCCCTATCGCCAACATTCGGAACTCATTAGCCGCTTGTATCGCGATAACGAACTCGCAGAGGGACACTACCGGGTCAATGGGCGAACCATTGCGCTTAGCGATATCCATGTGCCCATTTTTGCGGTGGCGGCCGAACGCGATCATGTAGCTCCCTGGCGCTCAGTCTATAAATTACACTTGCAAAGCAATGCCACTGAGCTCACCTTCGTGCTGACGAGTGGTGGCCATAATGTAGGCATTATCAGCGAACTCACCAACCCGCATAGCCACTACCAGATCGCTACTCGAGAGGAAGGCGAAAGTTATGCCAGCTCCACCGCTTGGCAAGAGCAGACGCCAAAACAGAAGGGATCTTGGTGGCCAGCTTGGCAGGAATGGCTGGCTGAGCGTTCGACTCAGCAAGTTGAACCCAGGGCTTTGGGAGCACCCGAGAAAAATTATCCTGTGCTTGGCGATGCGCCGGGGACTTACGTCTTCCAGCAGTAGCGGTTTAGCTGGAAGACGGTTTTTTTACTGCCTCATTGAGCCATATAAGCTTCCAGCTTCGGAATAAAATGGGGAATCACTTCCGGCAGCATTTTCGGCATCAAATTTTGCATCACCTGCGGCATCAATTCCGGCATCTGCTCCTTCATATAGTCCGGCATAGGCACACGCTGTTCCATGGCCAGCAACATATCCGGCATCAATTTGGGCATCATGCCGGGAAGGAGTCGCGGGAACAGGGATGGCAGCATGGGTTTCATTAGGCTCATCGAGGCATTGCGCAGCGTAGGCGAACTGGCTTTTGTCCATTTCATGACACCTTGAAAAGGCTGAGGCATGGCGTCGATCATCTGGGGCAACAAGGAGGCCATGAACTCCGCCATTGGCTCGGGTTTGAGCAGTTTGATCATGGCATCAAAAGTTTGCCATTGCTGCAGGGCATTCTCTGTTGGATCCGGAAGTTTAATTCCTAAGCCTTCGGCGGCAATATGCGCCAAATCGACTATGGGCAGATCAATACCCACCTTATTTGCGGTAACTCGGAACTGAACCTCGCAGCACGGACAGGCGGAAATTAACGCCTCGGCGCCGGTCTCGACGGCTTCCTCTAGCCGGATCTTTCCCACTTTGATCGCGGCCTGATCCGGACTTTCCAAAAGACTGACTACGCTGCCGCAGCAGTGGGCGTTCTCATGAGAGTATTCCATTTCCTTTAATTTAATGCCCGGAATGGCTTGCAACACCTGACGCGGTGGTTCATAGATGCCACCGGCACGCCCCATGTGACACGAGTCGTGCCACGTGACGGTCCGCGGAACTTGCTGTGGGAACCTTAGATCACCACTGGCAATGCGTTCAGCCAATAGCTCAGAATAATGACGCGCTTGAATAGTAAAAGGGATCCCCAGTTTATGAGCCCATTGAGGATAATAGGTGTTCCAGGCTAGCCAACAAGCCGGACATGAGGTCACGACAGTGGTTACACCCTCAGCCTGCATGGCTCGAATATTATGGCGCAGGGTTTCCTCAAAACCATCCCAACGCCCCGCGCAGAGTAAGGGTATGCCGCAACAGGCTTCCTGTTCACCTAAATAGGTGAAGCTGACATTGGCCGCATGTAAGAGTTGTACCGTGGCTTGGGCGATATCCTTTTCCACATAACTTGCCGTACAGCCGGCGAAATAGGCGATTTTCTCCTCCGGCTTTGTTTCATTCACTGGCTGCAGATTACCAACATCGCGATGCTTGGCGTTTGCCGGAACATCCACAAAATGTACCCCATGCTCGGTGCGGAGGTTGTCTTGCATGCTTTCCGGAAGGTCTTGGAGCCACGCATCGCGATCCTTGCGGTAAGCACCCCAAACGTTTAGCTGGCTACGCGCGGAAGCACTCATGATCTCAAACGGAGGGAAGGTTAACCGATCCTGTTGCTGAATCAATTCACCGCGCAATTTCATCCACATCGACTCGATGGGTAATTCTAAGGGACATTTCGCATTACATAGCTCACAAGTGGTGCACGCGAGGAAGTTATCTACCCATTCCTGGGTCATGCTCGCCCGTCCCTCTAGATAGTCCTTGAGAAAGAACCAGCGGCCTCGCGGTGATTCGGATTCCCAGCCTCTGCCGTAATATTGGTCGCACGAATCCACACAATATCCGCACTGGGCACACGTGTAAGCATACCATGCCACATCGTCGGGGATGCCTCGCCTGCCCTGCCCTTCGATATGTTCACCAAGCGGGCTTCTGAATAGGTTGGCCGGCCCCCTAACCAGTGGCTCAAAGGGCAAGATCATGCCCAACAAGCGCCCCATCAGACTACCTTCGATCACCTTTTGTGGATTCATGAGCCGTTTGGGATCTACCGCTTGCTTGAATTCACGCAGCCTGCGCACCCGATCCGTACCCAAGATCTTATTGGCTTGGCTGGAAAAATAAAAGCCCGTGGAATAAGGCCGCCCACCATATTTTTTTGCTATTCGAATCAAGGTCAGCGAAAGCCCATAAGCGATGCCGTATCCCAGCGTCCGTTCATCGTGCGGGATAAAACCGATCAAGGTTACTGAGCGTTCACCGTCTTTTTTGAAATCCAGTTGAACCATCCCCTCCAAAGCCAACTCTTGCTTGATCTTGGTACGGGCCTCTTCTAATACGGCGCCTATGTTGGCTAGGGGTACAACAACCTCCGCGGGGAGCAAGCTCGGGCCAAGCCGCTTGATATGCATCAAATTAAAACGGGCATCCCATTCATGCTCAGCTAAGGATTGCGGCAATCGCCCTCCCCCATGTTCGGAAAGAATATTGTCTACGATCTCCTGGACGCGCACCCAGCGATCCGCAGGTGCGCTTAATAAGACAATGTAGTTGTTTTCAGGAATTCTCGGTCGATGTTCCGTGACTACCGCGTGGCCGTGCTCCATGCGAGGCGGCAATTGGTTATTGAGATGAGCCATAGTGGGATTGATAAAGCTTACCGACCACACGGGAGCCTGTGCCTTATGCAAGTCATTGAGTGCCGCCGAGAGTGAGGTGGCGGAGTCGAATTGAACTGCGCAAACCACTTGTGTCTGTTTGTGCCTTACTCGAAGGACGATTTCCGTAATAAACCCGGTAGTCCCTTCGGCTTCACTTATCAGTTCCAAGTCGCGGTCTTGGAAAATACGCACTTCACCCGAGGGCAGCACGACCCGCGCCGAGATCACGTTGTCCAAGAAACAACCGTATTCATAGCCGCCGTAACCCACGCCTCCCTGGGCCAACCACCCGCCGACGGTGGACGATGGAGCACTGGAAGGATAGGTGCGTAAACTTAAATCCGCTTTTCCCAGTGCTCGTTCCAGATCATTCCAAACCACGCCCGGCTCAACGCGTACGCTCATCGCTTGCGCGTCGATTTCGAGGATTTTTCTCATCCGGTTCATGCTGACGGATATTCCGCCTTTTACGGGGAGGACACCTCCGTATCCAGAAGTCGCCTTAGCGCGTGGAACAAGATGGATCTTATACAGATTTGCCCAGTTCACCAGTTCAATTAGTTGGCTCTCCGCTTCAGGTTGAACCACGGCATCCGCGGTGGCAGACCCCACGACGGGCTTGATGAGCTTGGGCAGCACACCGACGTCATGACTGTAAATGCGCCGTTCTTCGAGATCAAAACTAACCCATTCACCAAACAGTGCTCGCAGATCGTCTTGTCGATTCGCCGCCATCTTGTTCATGCTTGTTTCCTTTCAGGGAAATATTCAATTAATAAGCAAATCAAATAAATACATGCTATCGCGCATTTCTGTAGACCAATTGATCTCGATCATCTTATAGTGAAATAGTAGCGACACAGGCGGTTACCGGGACGCTCAGCTTAGCGAAGGGGATGCTGCAGATAGAAGTGTAGCGCTTGAACTTAATCCAGCGGATTCCAGCAAACCGCTAACTTCCGTTAGATTAGCGTTTATCGGTCCGAGTGCCAGATGTTACAACGCGGATGATCGGCACACTGACCGACTGCGGGTTTTGTCCTCTTCCCGCTCGGCGCGATCGGCGATCTCTCGAGCCAAGCCTTCAAAGATCAATAGATGGGCAGGGGTCATGGCGTACCAATACAGCAGTCCCCATACGCCTGCGGGATGCCAATAGGCGGTAACCGTCAGCCGAGTGCGTCCATCAGCTTCCGGGTTGAGTGCGAATTCCAACACACCGGAACCTGGCGCTTTTAGACCCATCAACAGAGTAAGCTGCTTTGATTCTTGCAAAGCTACGACCTTCCAAAAATCGATGGTGTCTCCAAGCCGCACTTCAGTCGGATGCCGACGTCCGCGGTTAAGGCCGGGGCCGCCCAACAGCCAATCGACGCTCTCGCGTATCGTCCATAAAAAATCTAAATAGTAATAGCGGTTATTCCCGCCGATTGCGGTTATCTGCCGCCATAAAGCGTGTGGGGATGCCGAGGAGACGATAGAACCACCGGCTTTCTTGGCGTAATAGGCATAGTCTGGACGATAATCACGGAAGATCAGCGCCCCTTCGGTCCAACGGGCCGCTACCGCATTGCGCCGTTCGATATCCAAAGCGGCTTGGACGGCCTCTTTAAAATTTAACAATCGTTGGGGTATTAGACCGCTTAATTCGCTGTTGCGAGCCAGAATATCCTGTCTCGCACCTTCGATAAGTGCGCTAGCGATATTGCTGGGAACACTGGTAATCAAGCTTAACCAGTATGAAGATAAGGTCGGGGAAACGAAGGGTACTGGAATAGTGAATAACTTCTTTCCTACGACTTCGGCAAATTGCCGCATCATCTCTTCATAGCTGAGAATTTCTGGGCCCGCCACATCGAAGACTCCCTCTGTCACGCTCCCCAGCTCAGGTACTTTTATCAGGTATTCAATCAAATTACCCAGAGCAATGGGTGTCGATTTTGACCGCACCCAACTTGGTGTGACCATAACTGGAAGGTTGTTCACTAAATCGCGGATCACTTCGAAGGCCGCAGAACCGGGACCGACGATTATGCCGGCCCGGATCTCGGTGACGGGGACCTTACCCGCCCGCAGCCGCTCACCGGTCTGTTGACGCGACAACAGGTGTTCGGAATCCGTTCGTACCGGTAGCAAACCTCCAAGATAAACGATGCGTTTAACTCCAGCTCGTTCGGCAGCCTGACAAAAATTATTTGCAGCTTGGTGATCCAATCGCCTGAAATCGCCTCCCGCTGCCATGGAATGCACCAAATAGTAAGCCGTGGTAATCCCGTCCAGGGCGGCCGGCAAGCTATCAGGATCCAGCACGTCGGCAGCAACCACTTCCACGTCATGCCAGTTTCTGGCTTCAAGCACTTCCAGGCGGCGGGCGGCAGCACGAACCCAGTATCCCCGCTTAGCCAGTTCCGACACCAAATGGGTGCCGATATAGCCGCTGGCACCGAACACTAGACGTCGATCGGCGCCCCCGAAGGGCTTAAAAGTTCGCATCGATTGGGAAGTGGGGGAGCACTTGTGCATACAATTTTGGCTCTCTTGCAATGATAACTCCGTTAAGAAAAGTACTGTTTAGTCTATGCGGTAGCGGCTACAGATTATACTCCTGTTTATAAGTTCAGTTGATCATTAGTAAATCGGAACTAGCGGTCTTCATATTATTTGACCCTTCGATCCAGAACGAAACTCAGATCGCTTAACAACATTAGGATCTAATCTGAGTGGAATTCGTCCCCTTTATACGGGTAGCTCCATGAGCTGGCTACCGTTTAGCCTTTCCCTCCCCGAACTGAGATTAAAAGACAGGGCAACCCGTTTGCGCTATAGTCAATTATACAGGTACACGAGACGCGCTTATTACTGACCTCGATCTAATGCAACGGACAAACTGTGGTATTCCTGATATGAAAGTGACATCGAGAAACCGTCTCGCCGGGGAGACAAGCCCTTACCTGCAGCAACATGCCAATAACCCGGTAGATTGGTATCCTTGGGGCGAACAGGCCTTAGAGAAAGCACGGCAAGAAGACAAACCGATCCTATTATCGATTGGTTATTCTGCCTGCCATTGGTGTCATGTCATGGCGCATGAGTCTTTCGAAGACGAGGCCACCGCGCAAGTCATGAACGAGTTGTATGTCAACATTAAGATTGACCGCGAAGAACGTCCAGATCTTGACAAAATTTATCAAACGGCTCAGGCACTGCTCAGTCAGCGTCCCGGCGGCTGGCCTCTCACTATAATTCTCACACCCAATGACCAAGTCCCCTTTTTTGGCGGCACTTATTTCCCCAATGTTGCCCGGCACGGATTGCCACCCTTTGTGGAAGTTTTAAAGCATGTTGAGCAGTTCTATCGGCAACACCGCAAGAAGATCGCAACGCAAAATGAATCCATGATTGCCGCATTAGCCAAAATTTATGGACCGCAGTCCCTAGAAACAACCCTAGACCCTGGAGCAGCCATCCGCGTGCGCCAAGAGCTGGAGCAAAGCTTTGATGAACGCCGAGGCGGCTTTGGATCAGCCCCTAAATTCCCGCATCCTACCAACATCGAATTTCTATTGCGTCATTGGGCTGCTAGCCGCATACGCGGGGCCGCCGATCCGCGCGCCTTGCACATGGCTATTTTTAGCCTTAAAAAAATGGCCTTAGGTGGTATCTACGATCATCTGGGAGGGGGTTTTTACCGCTATTCGGTGGACGATTTCTGGATGATTCCCCATTTCGAAAAAATGCTTTACGACAATGGCCTATTGTTGCGTCTGTGCAGCGAAGCCGCAGCGGCTACCGGCAGTGCGCTATTCGATCGCACCAGTCGGGAAACCGCCGAATGGACGATACGCGAAATGCAATCGCCCGAAGGTGGTTATTATTCTTCGTTGGACGCGGATTCCGAAGGTGAAGAAGGAAAATTTTATGTCTGGCATACCTCGCAGATCAAAGACTTAGTAGAGCAGTCGGATTATTCAGTATTAGCCCGGCGATTCGGTCTCGACCGTTCCGCCAACTTCGAGGGCCAATGGCATTTGCACGCCGTGGTGGAAATCGAAGAACTCGCAAAGGAATTCAAGCTCAGCGAAGCCGAGATGACAACGCGGCTCGATCGGGCGCGTCGAAAGCTGTTTCAATCTCGGGAACGACGAGTATACCCCGGGCGTGATGAGAAGATCCTCACCAGTTGGAACGCCTTGATGATCAAGGGCATGGCCAGTACCGGGCGATACTTAAACCAGCCCGTTTATATTGACTCCGCCACCCAAGCGCTGGACTTTATTCATACTGTACTATGGCGGAACAACCGGTTGTTAGCCACCTATAAAGACGGCAAGGCCCACCTCAACGCCTATCTCGACGACTACGCCTTTCTTATCGATGGTATTCTGGAACTGTTACAAGCGCGCTGGCGAACCCAGGATCTGAGTTTTGCTTGTGCGCTAGCGGACCGGCTGCTCAACCATTTCGAAGACAAAAATTACGGTGGTTTCTATTTTACTTCCGACGATCATGAACAATTGGTGCAACGTCCCAAGTCATTTACCGATGAGGCTATCCCTTCGGGCAATGGTATCGCCGCGTTAGGGCTCTTGCGGCTAGGATATTTACTCGGCGAGACGCGCTATCTGGAAGCCGCTGAACGCGTCATCAATCAGGCCGCAGATTCTATTAACATGTCGCCCAGTAGCCATGCTTCACTACTCATCGCTTATCAGGAGCTGCACGATCCACCACTGATTATGATCCTGCGTGGTCAAGGGTCAGACTTGGAAGACTGGCAACAACGCTGCTCTCACGGATATGCCCCCGCACGTATTACACTAGCGATACCTAACGATACTGAAGATCTACCTCCAGCGCTAGCGGAAAAAACCACTCGAGACGGAATGGTCGCCTACCGTTGCCGGGGGATGACATGCTCCCCGCCCCTCACCGAGTGGTCAGAGATCGAGGCCGAGCTTGCGAAGATTACAACAAGCGCGCTCACCCCGTAGCGGGTCGGACTTATAAGCTTTTAGAATTACTCAGGTGAGTGCGAGACAAGGCATGAATCGGTGTGAAAGCACAGTATACACGGGAGTAATGGAAGGAGGGTACATGGCACTACTTAAAATTGCCCGGTTGGGTCATCCAGTGATCAGAGAGGTTGCCCAGCCGGTGACCGCTACTGAACTGCAAACGCAAGACTTACAGAGGCTCATCGACAGCATGGTGACTACGATGAGAGATGCCGACGGTGTGGGCATCGCTGCCCCACAGGTCCATATTAAGAAAACAATCATCGTCATCGAGGTCTCATCCGCTAACCCAAGGTACCCCAAACAAGACCCCATCCCGCTGACGGTGATTGTGAATCCTCGGATCCTTTCTCAGTCAACGGATCAGGAAGAAGGCTGGGAAGGCTGTCTAAGCGTGCCGGATCTACGGGCCTTGGTACCACGCGCCTATTCGGTCGAACTGGCAGGTATCGACCGTTACGGCGATGAGCTACATATTCGTGCCAGCGGTTTCTTCGCGCGCGTCCTTCAACACGAGATGGACCACCTCAATGGACGCATATTCCTGGATCGGCTGCCCGACCTTTCAACTCTCACGCATTTGCGGGAATACCAAAAATACTGGGTGAACCCTACTGACTGAACGGTTAGGTTAGACGCGGTCATATCATTCCACAGAGGATTTGTAGTGAGCGGTTTTGCTTGCTGACAGCGAGTACGTCAGTAAATTTGGTACTGTCGAATTCATGGCTCTCGACGGAATCACAGATCGCTATGATCCAGTAACAAGTGTTGCTATACTACAAAAACAATAAATAACAGCGCCCCCAAAGGGCCTATCAACGGGAGGCTAGTTCAGTCACTTGTGGTCTTCCCAGCTATATTTGCGCTCGTTCATTGGGCCGATAACGGATATTAGCCGGGCATGTACTGAGTGATTAAACCTGCACAACGAACACCTCTTAAAATTTTAAACCCTACCTGTGTTCACCGGAGGATGAGTATGTCAGAAGATTCTCAAGGCACCAGTTCGCGATCGGGGGCTCAGAACGTCGGCATGTTCAGTGATTTTCAGATCCCAACGTACGAAGCTTGGCGCAAGGCAGCCGAAGCCGCATTGAAAGGCGCCCCTTTCGAAAAACGTCTCATAACCAAAACCTTCGAAGAAATCGATCTCCAACCTTTATATCAGCAAGCGGATATCGAAGGGCTGCCGTACCATAGTTATCTGCCCGGCTTTGCTCCCTACTTACGCGGTACCGAACCCTTGGGCCACAAGCTTAAGCCTTGGGATGTTTCGCAGGAACTCAGCTGCGCTGACCCCAAAGAGTTTAATCAGGCGCTACGCGACGATATGGAATGCGGCCAGAGTGCAATCAATCTGCCCCTAGATAGAGCCGCAATCCTGGGATTGGACGTAGATCGAGCAGAAGCGAAAGATATTGGTTCGGGAGGCGTCTCCATCTCGAGCCTGGATGATCTCGGCCAAGCCTTGGATCGGATCGATCTCGAGCAGATACCGGTGTTTGTTCAGGCAGGTGCTTCCGGCTTACCCATTGCAGCATTGCTGTTTGCGCTGCTACAAAAACAAGCACGAGCCGCTGAGAAATTAACCGGTTGTATCGGCGTCGACCCACTGGGCGAGCTCGCCTGCGAGGGTCGATTGCCGCGTGCGTTAACCGGTGCCTATGAGGATATGGCTAAGCTAACAACCTGGGCTTTAGCAAACGCTCCTGCGCTGCAAACCATTTTAGTCCAAGGTCATCCCTACCATAATGCGGGCGCCAGCGCCACCCAAGAACTCGCCTTTGCCCTGGCGACCGGGGTGGAGTATATCCGGGAGCTGCAGGTTCGTGGTCTGAGCATCGATGATATCGCACCGCGCATACGGTTTTCGTTCTCGCTTGGTTCTAATTTCTTCATGGAAGTCGCCAAATTGCGCGCGGCTCGGCTGCTATGGGCCAAGACGATCAAAAGCTTCGGCGGTAACGAAACCTCACAGAAGATGTTCATCCATGCGCGGACATCCACCTGGAACAAGACATTTTACGATCCCTATGTGAACATGTTGCGAACCACAACCGAAGCCTTTTCTGGGGTTGTGGGCAGCTGCAATAGCCTGCATGTGGGCCCCTTCGATGAGGTCATCAGGTCCCCAGACAATTTCTCCCGGCGAATTGCCCGCAACACGCACACGATTCTCAGTGAGGAGTGCAATCTACCGAGAACGGTCGATCCGGCCGGCGGATCTTGGTATGTGGAGTCCTTGACGGATTCCGCGGCTCGCAAAAGCTGGGAATTATTTCGAGAGATCGAGAAACAAGGTGGCATGTTCAAAGCGCTTAAGGCGGGTGTTCCGCAACAGCAGGTGGCTAGTGTAGCCAATAAGCGAAAAGACGCTTACGCCCGCCGCAAAGATATTTTTGTCGGCGTGAACATGTATCCTAACGTGACAGAAAAACCTTTAGATATTCCAAACCGAGATTCCCAGGCTTTTAAGACGGAACGCGTGGCCTCGCTGAACAGCGTTCGTGAAGCGATCGATGTGGAATGGCGTGATAGCGCGTTGCACAAGCTTGATAAATCTGCTTCTGCCGAAAACCTTGTGAAGGCCGCGATCCATGCCGCCGCCGGAGGGGCGACATTGGGGGAAATCAGTCAGAAATTGCAATCCGGTGAAATGGCTGAGACAGGAGTTACGCCTCTGGTCACGCGTCGAGGCGCGGAACCCTATGAATCATTGCGCCGAGCAACTGAGGGCTACGAAGCTAAAACCGGTGCCCGACCCAAGGTGTTTCTGGCCAACATGGGACCCATCCCACAACACAAAGCACGAGCGGATTTTAGCACCAGCTTTCTACAGGTAGCCGCCTTTGATGTGATCACTAACAATGGTTTCGCCACCGCAGAAGAAGCCGCCACGGCGGCGCTGGATTCGCAGGCCCCCGTCGTTGTCGTCTGCTCTACGGACGCCAGCTATCCCGAGGTGGTGCCGACACTGACTCAGAAAATCAAGGCATCCAGGCCCGATACCGTCATATTATTGGCCGGCTATCCAACAGATCAAATAGAAGCTCACAAGGAGGCTGGCGTCGATGATTTCATTCACCTCCGCGCCAACTGTTACGATTTGTTGAGCAACCTGCAGAAGAAACTAGGAGTCGCGTCATGAGTACAACCCCTGATTTCACTACGATGGACTATGATCTGGACTTTCCCGCTTCCAGTTTCGACCAGTGGCGCGAGACCGTGGAGAAGACTTCCGGGAAGTCATTGGATGAGTTGCTCTCCTGGAGCATGGAGCATATCGATGTCAAACCCCTTTATACCGAAGAGGATATCAAGGGTCTTGAACACTTGGGTTATGTGGCCGGTATCCCACCCTACCTGCGTGGCCCTTATCCGACGATGTATGTAACGCGACCGTGGACCGTGCGGCAATACGCCGGGTTCTCCACTGCCGAAGAAAGTAATGCATTCTATCGCCGCAACTTGGCGGCCGGACAAAAAGGATTGTCTATCGCATTCGATCTGGCAACCCACCGGGGTTATGACTCTGACCATGCGCGTGTAGTCGGTGATGTGGGCAAAGCAGGTGTGGCCATTGACTCCATCTTGGACATGAAGATTCTGTTCGATGGGATCCCGTTGGACCAAATGTCCGTCTCCATGACGATGAACGGGGCGGTGCTGCCATGCCTGGCATTCTACATCGTTGCCGCTGAAGAACAGGGTGTAAAACACGAACAGCTGACCGGAACCATTCAGAATGACATTCTGAAAGAGTTTATGGTGCGCAACACCTATATTTACCCGCCGGAACCGTCGATGCGCATTATCGGCGATATTTTTGCCTATACTTCCAAAGAGATGCCGCGTTTTAACAGCATCAGCATTTCCGGATACCACATGCAGGAAGCGGGAGCAACGGCTGATCTCGAATTGGGCTACACGCTGGCGGATGGCCTGGAGTATATCCGCACTGGTATTAACGCCGGGATGAACATTGACACCTTCGCGCCCCGTTTATCCTTTTTCTGGGCCATTGGAATGAACTATTTCATGGAAATTGCCAAGATGCGCGCTGGGCGCTTGCTATGGGCGAAGATCGTTAATCAGTTCAATCCTAAAAACACCAAATCCATGGCATTGCGTACCCACTCCCAAACGTCGGGTTGGAGCTTACAGGAGCAAGACCCCTATAATAACGTGGCCCGAACCTGCATTGAAGCGATGGCGGCGGCGCTTGGTCATACCCAATCATTACATACCAATGCGCTAGATGAGGCCATCGCCCTCCCCACCGATTTCTCGGCGCGCATAGCACGCAATACGCAACTTTACCTCCAGGACGAAACCTCTATCTGTAAGGTTGTCGATCCCTGGGGCGGTTCCTATTACGTAGAGGCCTTGACCAACGAGATTGTGAAGCGGGCCTGGGAGCATATCGAGGAAGTGGAAGGCCTCGGTGGCATGGCCAAAGCCATCGACACCGGTTTGCCGAAAATGCGCATCGAAGAGGCGGCCGCACGTCGTCAGGCCCATATCGATTCCGGAAGGGAAACGATTGTCGGCGTAAACAAGTATCGTCTTTCCAAAGAGGCGGCGCTCGATATTCTGGACATCGATAACACTGCGGTGCGTGAAGCTCAAATTAAACGGCTGGAGAAGCTGAAGGCGGAACGGGATCAGTCTAAAACGCGGGCGGCTTTAAATGCAATCACGGAATGCGCCGAATCGGGCAAGGGCAACTTGCTAGAGAAGGCCGTGGAAGCCGCCCGAGCCCATGCCAGCCTGGGTGAAATTTCCGATGCCATGGAAAAAGTTTATGGCCGACACAAAGCGATCATACGCACTATCTCCGGCGTCTACAGTGGTGAGTTCGGAGATCGGGAGGAAGTTTCCAACGCCCGCAAGATGACCGACGATTTCGAACTGCGTGAAGGCCGACGGCCGCGTATATTGGTCGCCAAAATGGGACAAGACGGTCATGACCGTGGCGCGAAGGTCATCGCCACGGCGTTTGCTGATTTAGGCTTTGACGTGGACATTGGAGCGCTCTTTCAAACGCCAGAAGAGGTGGCCCGTCAAGCGATCGAAAACGACACCCATGTGATCGGTATGAGTTCACTAGCGGCGGGACACAAGACGTTGTTACCGCAGCTTGTGGGTGAGCTCAACCGCGCCGGGCGCGGCGACATCATGGTGGTCATTGGCGGCGTCATCCCGGCCCAAGACTATCAGTATCTCTATGAACATGGAGCAGCGGCTATCTTCGGGCCTGGCACAGTCATTCCTGTGGCGGCGCAGCGCGTCATGCAAGAACTTAATGAAAGGCTGGCCGCCTGAGGCACCAGGCATTTTAGGGGGTTTAGTGAGTTCTACTTCGCTAAGCCCCTTATTGATTTTGAGCTGAGATCATCTCGATGGCTGAGGAAAAACGTAGACCCGATTGGGTGCCAAGCGATGGTGGCAAAGAGTTTGCCACTCACGTGATGAAGGGCGTTGAAGGTGGTCACGACGGTATGCGTGTCTCTCAAGATACGGTGAACAAACGTCCACCCGCGCCTCGCCGGCGGCGGCTGACCGTCGATGAGTATGTGCAGGGTGTGCTCAGTGGGGATCGCAATGTATTGGCGCAGGCCATCACCTTAGTGGAGAGCAATGCCATCGCGCACATGGAAACGGCGCAAGAAGTCTTGAGTCAATTATTAACTCATACCGGCCGTTCGATTCGTGTAGGAATTACAGGCGTACCGGGTGTGGGAAAGAGCACGTTCATCGAAGCGCTGGGACTTCGTCTGTGCGAACGGGGTCACCGGGTGGCGGTGCTGGCCGTGGACCCGAGTAGCACGGTTACCCGAGGAAGCATACTGGGTGATAAAACCCGCATGGAGCTGCTCTCCCGGGACCTACGTGCTTTTATACGCCCATCGCCCTCCAGTGGGACATTAGGCGGCGTAACCCGCAAGAGCCGAGAAACCATTTTAGTCTGTGAAGCGGCGGGTTTCGACGTGATTTTAGTCGAAACGGTGGGGGTTGGTCAGAGTGAAACTACCGTGCGTTCCATGGTCGACTGCTTTTTACTGTTGATGTTGGCCGGTGCCGGCGACGAGCTGCAAGGCATCAAGAAAGGCATCATGGAACTCGCCGATGCGATTCTAATTAACAAAGCGGACGGCGATAACAAACTCCGCGCCCGAGCGGCCAAAGCCGAATACAATCGTGCCTTGCATTATCTGGCCCCCGCAACCAAGGGTTGGCAGACCCGGGCACACACCTGCTCCGCTGCAAGCGGTGAGGGAATCGATGAGATCTGGTCAGAAATTGAGCATTTTCGCGACAAGACCACGGAATCCGATGTGTTGGAAGCTCGTCGACGGCGACAGACTTTAGAATGGGTTTACTCGATGATCGAAGAACACTTGCAAACGAGTTTCTTCAAACATGCCGGTGTAGAGAGCATTCGTGCAGAAATAGAGCATGCGGTGGTACAAGGTCACATTCCTCCGACGGTTGCCGCAAAACAATTGATCAAGAAATATGAGGCTTCCTAGCGACCGTCTGTGGTAATCCGTATACTCGGCCTTACGCCACGATGGCTTAAATAGGGCAGATTAAACGAATCCGAAAAACCACGGCGGCTTGTATAAATCCGCCGTCTCAGACCGTATCTAATGAACCTGCCATGAAAGTCGTCATCATTCCCGTCACGCCATTTGCCCAGAATTGTTCGCTATTATGCTGTGAGGAAACCGCTAAAGCGGCCGTCGTGGATCCCGGTGGAAATCTTGATCGTATACTTAAGGCCGCCGAGCAAGCGGGTACCGAGATTGAAAAAATTCTAGTGACCCATGCGCATATCGATCATGCAGGGGGAGTAGCCGAGCTAGCCGAACAACTCGGTGTCCCAGTAGAAGGGCCACAGCGGGAGGATCAATTCTGGATCGATGCTTTACCTGAACAATCCCGAATGTTTGGTGTTTCCGGAGCACGCGTTTTTCGTCCAAACCGCTGGCTCGAGCAAGGCGACATTGTCACTTTCGGGAATGTGGAGCTCGAAGTTCTGCACTGCCCTGGACATACTCCGGGACATATTGTCTTTTTTCACGCCCTTAGCCGCGTAGCCATTGTTGGTGACGTGCTATTTGACGGTTCTATTGGACGCACCGATTTCCCTCGGGGTGACTACGCAGCGCTAATTCAATCCATACGCGGACAGCTCTGGCCTCTTGGGAATGATGTGCAATTCATCCCCGGACATGGTCCAGCTTCCACCTTTGGCGAACAACGCCGCACCAATCCATTTGTAGGTGATCGAGCCTAATCCGCTTGATGTTTATTTGATTTATACAGTGCCGACCGGTGTACCTAAGAAAACTCGTTAATCCTGGAGCACATTCAGCGCAGAGTAGTATTCGTATCCCAACGCTTGTGCCACCCCCTGGTGAGTAACCTTCCCACGGTATACATTGAGCCCATTACGCAGATGGGGGTTATCGATCAAAGCTTGTTTATAACCTTTATTAGCCAATGTAATCACATGAGGCAGGGTCACATTGTTCAGGGCAAAAGTGGAGGTCCTGGGCACCGCGCCTGGCATGTTCGTCACACAATAATGCACCACATCGTCGACAATATACGTTGGAGCCGCATGGGTTGTTGGCCGTGAGGTTTCGAAACATCCCCCTTGGTCTATCGATACATCCACAACCACGGCGCCAGCCTTCATTTTCTTGATTAATTCGGCGCTTAATACCTTCGGTGCGGTTGCGCCAGGAATGAGTACCGCCCCGATCACAAGATCGGCATTGACAACATGATGTTCAATAGCATCCTGAGTGGCAAACAGGCTATTGGTGGATCGCCCGAACTGGTGCCAATGATCATCCAATACCTGCGCATCACGATCAAAAACCCAAACATGAGCGCCCATTCCCACGGCAATATGCGTTGCGTGGGTACCGACCACACCCCCTCCCAGAATAACGACTTTCGCCGGCTCCACACCGGGAACACCGCCAAGTAAAATGCCCAGTCCGCCGTGAGATTGTTCGAGGCAATAAGCTCCCGCTTGTACCGCCATGCGGCCCGCCACCTGAGACATCGGAGCAAGCAGTGGCAGGCCACCGCGAGATGAAGTCACCGTTTCGTACGCAATACACACCGCTTGACTATTAATCAGATCTTCCGTTTGCAGTGGATCTGGTGCGAGATGTAGATAGGTAAACAGCACCTGATCAGGCTTAAGCTTGGCGCGTTCGCCGGCTTGCGGTTCCTTGACTTTTACGATCATCTCAGCCTTGTTGAAGAGTTCGGCGGCTGAGTCCTCAATTACAGCACCCGCAGCTTGGTACTCGGCATCCGAGGAGCCGATCCCCGAGCCCGCATTGTGTTCAACCATCACTCGATGTCCGTGATGAACTAGCTCCCGCACCCCCGCTGGCGCTAATCCAACACGAAATTCATTATCTTTAATTTCTTTTGGTACACCGATCAACATCGTTCAATTCCACGCGCCTTCCCACCCGCAGGCGCCTCTAGAACCGTGGGAGAAAATTCATGACTCAAAATAAAGATGCCTCGGAACAAAGCTGCAATGAGCTCCGCCGGCTCGTCGAGCTGATTACCTTATACGAAAGCCTACAAGTGCCTGTTCGGCTTGGGTAGCCACGGGGCATCCTGGCCGACGATGCGGGTATATGACCCGATATTCCGGCACAGCAGCTCGTCGATTAAGCATTCAATAACCTCGGCTTCCACAGATCGGTCACAATAATCGAGTGCGAGGAGACAAACCGGAGTTAAGATTTTTCTAATCTATACTCCGTCCCGCAATAGGGACAGAGTATACGACCGTCGATGGCCTCTTCGATAGGGAGAAAGACTGCGGGATGAGAATTCCACAAGCTCATCCCGGGTAACGGGCACCTTAATGGCAAATCCGCACGCCTAACCGTATAACTGCGTTGGCTGTTCGGGATTGCATAATCGCTTTGATGATTAGCGGTGTGAGGATTGGGCATCAGCATATCCTAAAAATGTCGCTAAAGTTCATTATCACCAATGTCCTTGGCTGCATTAAATCATAGCCAAATGGATCAGTGTTGAAGTGGCCGTTTGCCACCGTATCCCAAAATTCTGCGCTTAGTTCAGTTAACCGGCGTTAGCCAGTCGAGGTGCGCGTTATGGCGCCCATGCACCACATCGAAATACAGGGCTTGTAAACGCTGAGTAATGGGTCCTCGCACACCTTCACCGATGGTTCGGTTGTCTAGCTCCCGAATGGGCGTCACTTCGGCGGCCGTTCCCGTAAAAAAAGCCTCATCGGCAATATAAACCTCGTCTCTAGAAATATGTCTTTCCTGTACTCTAAGCCCCAGCTCCTGAGCTAAGGTTACTAGGGTTTTACGGGTAACGCCATTCAGGGCCGAAGTCAGCTCGGGAGTATAAATGACGTTGTCCTTGATCAGGAATATATTCTCGCCACTGCCTTCGGCTACATAACCTTCCGGATCCAGCAGCAAAGCCTCATCATAACCGTCCGTAAGCGCCTCTTGCAGTGCGAGCATAGAATTCAGGTAATTACCTGTGGCCTTAGCTTTACACATCGTGATGTTGACATGGTGACGAGTATACGAAGAGGTTTTGATCCTTATCCCCTTCTCCATATTCTCCTGCCCTAAATAGGCCCCCCATTCCCAGGCCGCCACGAAACAATGAACCTTCAACATGTCTGCCCGTAATCCCATGCCTTCGGCGCCATAAAAGCACATTGGGCGAATGTAGGCGGTCTCTAAGCCGTTGGCGTGGACCACTTCGCACTGTACGGCGTTTAATTGATCTTTGGAATATGGGATGCGCATACCCAGGATATGAGCCGATTCGAAAAGCCGGTTGGTATGATCCTGGAGCCGAAAAATGCAGGTGCTATCTGCCGTTTTGTACGCCCGCACGCCCTCAAACACTCCCATACCGTAATGTAAACTATGAGTCAGCACGTGCACTTTGGCATCACGCCAGGGCACCATTTCACCATCAAACCATATTAGGCCATCTCGATCAGCCATTGACATTTTACATTCTCCCAGGATCCTACTTGCTCATCATACTTATCGCTTGATTTTGTATCTTTCTTTATGGAGCCCAAACGGCAGGGCGGTGATTTACGCCGGGTCCAGCGTCGCTCTCCACAAGCGTTTTATTTCAGCCGATTCAAGAATAAATTCCGCGCGGTTAACACTAGAAGGCTCTCCCTGTAGACTGAGCGCATGCGCCCGGTCGCGAAAGATCCGGTAAACCTCTCTCATGGATTGTGCATCTTGCGCTAACAGCAGCCCACAGTTCTCAAGCCCTTCTAGGATGCGGTTGTTATCCGTATAGTCGGCTAAGCAAGGATGCTGATGGGCGTTCGCCAAAACATAATATTGCACCATAAATTCGATATCGATGATACCTCCCGGATCTTTTTTTAAGTCAAATCGCTCCTCGGAACGAGCAGTGACTTGTTCCCACATTCTCAAGCGCATCTCCCGTACATCGTGACGCAATGCTTGAGTATCCCGCTTAAGACACAGCACCTCTCGACGTATCGCTCCGAATCGTTCGACAAGCCGTGGATCACCAGCCACCGCTCTGGCCCTCACTAAGGCTTGATGCTCCCATGTCCAGGCTTGATTGTGCTGATATTCATCAAATGCCTGAAGGCTGCTGACCAGCATGCCGGAGGCACCACTGGGACGTAGTCGTGAATCGACCTCATATAGTTGTCCAGCGGGAGTCAGGGCAGTTAAGAACTGGATCATACGCCGACCAAGACGTACAAAAAAAACCGCATTAGCAATCGACCGTTCCCCTTGAGTCCATTGCTGATCACCTTGGCTATTGTGCAGGAATACGATATCCAAATCGGAACCATAGCCCAGCTCCAACCCCCCCAATTTGCCGTAACCCACGACGATAAAGCCCGGCTGGATTTCCTTTTCCCCAATAACGCATCGAGGTTGCCCATGCTTAGTAGCTAACTGTCGGTGACAGATCGTTAAACTTTCTTCCAGCACAGCTTCGGCGATCCAGCTCAGTTGGTCGCTGACCGTCATTAGAGGCAACACACCCATGACATCTGCAGCCGCCACTCGTAGAACATTGGCGTGCTTAAAATACCGCACCCGATCCATTAAGGCTTCAAGATCCATGGAATGCACATGGCTGAGCTCATCACGCAAATGCGCCGACAGTTGCCGCCGATTCAATGGCGCATAGAGTCTTCGAGGGTCCAACAACTCATCCAATAATACCGGATGCCGGCTCAGGTATTGAGATATCCACGGACTGGCCGCGCTGAGCTTTACAAGCTGCGATAGCGCCAGCGGATGTTCCGCGAGCAGCGCAATATAGACCGAACGCCGGACGATGGCCTCGGTCAGGGAAAGTAGCCGCGGCAACACCGAATCGGGCTCCGAACTTTGCCCCACCGCAGCAATTAATAAGGGCATCAGTCGGTCCATACGTTCCCGTCCTAGTGCATTTTTAAGACGGTATACATGGCTGTTGCGATATTTGAGCAAAGCGGAATAGGCTTGCTCGGGTTGTCGGAAACCTACGCGCTCAAGCAGCGTGTAGGCGTGCGGCTCATCTAACATACCAAGCCATAGTTTGAGCAAGAGTGTACCGGTCTCGTCATTCCCCTCAGCGGATGATTCAACCTGCGGCGTGGCAAACACGCCTTCAAATTGCTCGCGCACCTGTTTTCGGTGGAAATCGAGTTGCTTAAGAAATGCCTCCCAATCGGCATAACCCATGGCAAAAGCAAGCCGGGCGCGCTGCAGCTCGTCTTTGGGCAACACATGGGTTTGCTGGTCGGCGATCATCTGAAGGCGATTTTCCGTAACCCGCAGGAATCGATAGGCGGCTAATAGTTTATCTACCACGTGGCTCGGGAGTTGTTGCCTTTCCTCCAGACGGTGTAAAACGTCCTGCAAAGGACGAATCTGCAGTGAAGTATCTCGCCCTCCCCGTATCAATTGAAACGCCTGCGCGATAAACTCGATTTCGCGAATACCTCCGGCACCCAGTTTAATATTATCTCCCATCCGGCGGCGTTTGATCTCTGCATTGATCAACGCCTTCATTTTACGCAGGGCTTCAAATGCGCCATAGTCAAGATAGCGTCGGTAGACAAATGGGCGTAAACGCGCTAATAGTTTATCTCCGGATTGCTGGTCGCCCGCTACAACCCGCGCCTTAATTAAGGCATAGCGTTCCCAATCTCTACCATGTTGCTGGTAATACTCTTCCATAGCGTTGAAGCTGATGGCCAATGGGCCCGCCTCCCCGAAGGGCCTCAATCGCATATCCACGCGAAATACAAAACCATCGGCCGTGATTTCACTCAGGACTTTTATCAATTTCTGTCCCAAACGGATAAAGAATTGGGAATTATCCAGTGGCCGGTTCGCCTCCGTGGCCCCTTCTTCCGGGAAAGTAAAGATTAAGTCAATATCGGAAGAAAAATTGAGTTCATGGCCACCGAGCTTCCCCATACCCAACACCACCATCGGCTGTGCCTCACCCGCTGCGTTTAGCGGTTTCCCAAAGCGTTGGCAGGCCTCCTGGTAGCACCACTTTAGCGCCATTTCTACACAGCCTTGTGCCAAGTTGGATAGATCCATTAAGGTCTCGTTGAGTGTGGCCGCACCGCTAATATCGCGCCACACTATCCGTAACATTTCCCGACGACGCAACTGGCGGAGCCCCTGCATGAGGCGTGATTCCGTTTCGATCGTGGTTAACGGTTGCCCGATACGCTCATTCCATTCGACATCACGATAGGCCCGATCGAGATCGCCGCTGTTCAGTAACTCACTGAAAACTTTAGGTTCGCGAACACAGGCCAGCATCATGAAAGGACTAGCCGCCCACACCCGGAGTAATCCTCTCATTCGACCTTGAAGTACCGGAAGGTCTAGATACGACTCGATGCTTAGCAAAGCCTGTTTAGGCTCTGAGCGCAGTATTTCGGGTAAATCAGCCAACGCCGAGGCGATTTCAGATGAAGCGGTAGATAGAGCGGGATTGTTTGCCACTTTTGGATTATATCCCGCTTATCCTGGTGAATCGAGCCGTACGAGCTGAGTTCAGTCCTAAAGGGAGGGAGCTCTCGGGCAAGCCGGGGTTGGCGAGTCTACGTGTTAGCCCTAGGCCCATGGGGGTATCGTCACCTGATCGGGACGCCCCCTCCCCCTATGTGATCGGGTGAAGATTTTATCTGTTATGACCCTTTTTTATGGCTCATTGTAAATCCAATCTTTCATCCGCGCGCGTAATCGAATCAGAGCCTGGCCATGGATTTGACATACCCGCGACTCACTCACGCCCAATACCTCCCCTATTTCGCGCAGATTAAGCTCTTCATCGTAGTATAGAGCCAGTACATAACGCTCTCGCTGAGGTAGACTTTCTATAGTTTCCGCCAGAGCCTGTTTAAAGGCGTCGCGTTGTAGCTCTTCTAATGGATCAGGATCGGCATTGCTCTGATCTTCATTATGCCCCAGCATTTCTTCTACACTGAGAATGCGCGTACAAACGACATCCCGTAACAATCGGTAGTAGTCTTCAAGATCGATTTGCATTTCTTGGGCAACTTCTGCGTCACGCGCGGGTCGTCCCTCGCGGTGTTCGATCTCCTGAACTACCTCTACGAGCTGGCGGGTCTTGCGGTGTACGGAACGGGGTGTCCAATCCGTCTTTCTCAATTCGTCCAGCATGGCACCACGTATGCGGATCCCCGCGTAGGTTTCAAAACTAGCGCCTTGTGTAGGGTCATAATGGCGCGCAGCTTCTAACAAACCTACGACGCCAGCCTGAGTTAAGTCATCGACTTGTACGCTGGCTGGCAGACGGCTAGCCAAATGATACGCAATCCGCTTGAGCAGGGCTGTATGTTGTTTTACCAGTTGGCTCTGATCAATCTCGGCATCGACGGGATAACCGACCGATATGCCTGTCATAGATCCTGCCTCGCTTGATGACTGCCGGCGTTGATCAATCGCTCCACAAAAAATTCCAAATGCCCTTGGTTACCCTCGGGCAAAGGCCATCTTAAGGCAACCATGGCAAGCGCTTTGAATGCGCGTGCCGAAGGGCTTCCTGGAAAAGTTTCCACAACCGCGCTTTGCAGCTTGACCGCTCTACGCAAGTGTGGATCGTAGGGAACAGACCCCATTAAATGTAGCGTAACATCTAGAAAACGCTCACACACCTTCGCCAGCTTCTGATAAAGCAATTGCCCTTCACGCACATCTTGAACCATGTTGGCGACCACATGGAACTGAGATAAGCCATAATCGCGGCGTAAAACTTTAATCAACGCGTATGCGTCTGTAATCGAGGTGGGCTCATCACAAACGACCACGATGATTTTCTGTGAGGCACAAATAAAACTAATCACTCCGGCTGAAACCCCAGCCGCCACATCGACCACCAACATGTCAATATCCTGGCTAAGCTCGCTAAAGGCGTGAATGATACCCGCATGTTCAGCGAGACTGAGATTAGCCATGCGGGCTATGCCCGAGGAGGAAGGTACAATCTTCAATTTGGCGGGACCTTGAACAACGATTTCATTAAGCTGACGGGACCCATCGGCTAGGTGTGACATATTAAGTCGTGGTTGAAGGCCGAGTAACACGTCAACGTTACCGAGTCCCATGTCGGCATCAAGCAACATAACCTCCTTTCCAGTGGCGGAGAGGGCGACTGACAAATTAACAGAAACGTTGGTTTTACCCACACCACCTTTTCCACTAGCTACTGCGATCACTTGCACAGGTCGTGTGGGAACATTTTGCCGTTGATCATTGGCCTGGTGCGGAATGGCGTCAGGCAACGGCATTGGTCGAAACCTCTTTAGTGTGCTGTCCCAAAGTATGCAGGAGTGGTGTGCGCTCTGCCGCCGACTTATTGATACTTTGCGCTAACATCAAGAGCCGAGTCAGTAAGTCGGCGGCATCGGCGTGATGGAGATCATGGGGGATTCTTTGACCATCCGTGAAGTAGACTAAAGGCAGTCGCTGCTCGATAATGACCGACAACGCGTCCCCTAGCGCGACCGCCTCATCCAGTTTAGTCAAAATGCATCCCTCAAGTCTGACTCCACCCCGCCCAAAGCTTCGTATCACTGCTTCGAGCGCTTTACGTTGAGTATTGGCAGCGAGCGTTAAAAAGGTTTTTACCGGCATTGGAGTAGATAGCGCTTCTAACCATTTAGACAGCTGCGGGTCTCGGGGACTGATGCCTGCCGTATCAATGAGCACCAGTTTTCTATCCGCAACACCATCAAGAATCCTGGTCAATTCGTTAGGGTTAGCCGTATACACCGGAACACAAAGAATGTGACCATAAGCCTGAAATTGCTTCTGAGCACCTACGCGAATGTTGTCTGTGGTCACGATGACCACCTGTTCATGGCTATGGCTCAATGTAAAACGCGCTGCAAATTTTGCGAGTGTCGTTGTCTTACCCACTCCCGTGGGCCCTACCAACACGATCGTGCCTCCATCCCGAAAAATATCATCGTGAATCACAGGGATCTTTCTGACAATCTGATGGAGCACCTCGCGCCAAGATTTCGTGGCGCCGCCCTCAACGGCTAAGGCATCAACGATCTGACGAGCGACCGTTTGACTAAAACCTAAGTCTTGAAGCCTCCTCATATGGTGAGCTTTGACAGGATGATTTTGTACGTTATGATCATTGATCAATTGCGAGAATTGATCATTTAATAGTTCCCGCATGGAGGCTAGCTCGAGCCGCAACGACTGGAGAGGGAGAGAATTGGCTGATTCCACTACAGTATCTAACCGATCTTGGCCGGGGACTTCGGCTTGTGCTATTGGCTCAGGAGAGGTGTCTCCCTTGGTGAGGCTCAATTGCTCCGTCACGTTGTCCTGTGTCTCGTTCTTCTCAGTTTTGGGCTTAGCCGTCAGCGCCATATCCAGAATCATGTTTTGATCGTAGTCGTCTGCCGATATGACTTCTACACCACCATCGACTGCTCGACTCGACAAGATCACCGCTTCGGGTCCTTGTTGGCTGCGAACCAAGCGAATGGCCTGGCGCATGTCCGTAGCAAAAAAACGCTTTATTTTCATCCGTAAAACCCTTTATAAAAACAACACAAACCCATAGCACCGAACTGGATTGCGAGGCGTCCGATTTAGCCCTTCTTAGAGATTCGGTCAGATAAGCGTAAGGGTCTGCCCACGCTCTATTGCGTATCTCGGCCACCAAAATGGATCGATGTTGTCCCTGTTACCCCGTGGTTTGCCGAGAAGCTTTAACTAAGACCAAAGCAATATCCATTCCAACAATGCGGATCAAGAGAATCAATCTAGCTCACGATCGATAGTTTTCAATGTTCCAGTTGAGCGAGTAGAAGAATTTCGATGGCGTCATGTTAAGAGAATTGCCAGGATCTTGACTTTAGTAAATAGCCCCGCCAAGGTTTCGGCAATTAAACCAAACGCCAATTTTCGTTCGGGCAGGGAGTATCGAGGAAAGTTGTCTATCTGAGAACTTGTCGAATCTAGAAGGCCGTATTGGCCCTATGATTTTTGACCCTAGGAATTTCTTGGAGACGAAACGAATTGGCTTTGGAAAGACCGGATAGCCAGTCTCACTGACTTTTATTGAAAAATAGCGAGGCGCGACTTTTGCCGGGTTAGACCTTTCGCTTCAAGCTTCTGAGTCTACCAATAATAAGTAATACGCCGGTAGCGGATTTAAACGCAGATTGCGCAACCCGAAGCTTGGTGGAAGCAGAAAGCAGACTCTAATAAATTTAGTCGTTCCAGTTTACTCGCGTTACGATCAGCCCGAGTCCACAGGATTACTACCAGGCAGTCAATTTTATCCTGACAGCGTATCAGAGCATTGCGCAAACGGCTTCCGAGAAATCTGAGATAATTTTGCCTTTATAGGCCTTTACCCGAAAACACAGTGGTTGTCCTTTAGACGCCCCCACGTCGCTCAAGCTATAGGTAACTTCCTGTCTGTCTCCAGGTTGTGGTTTTATATTTTGCAGTTTAGTCATCTGCCGAGCATCGTCCGAAGACCCAATATAAATCATGTAACCATCAACAGCCTCTGTATTAGAATCCCAGCTAAAGCTAACCCAGCTTGGTTTGGAGACAAAAATATTACACGCCGATAAAACTATCAAAACCAATCCAGCAAGGGCCCGCAGTTTAGGTAAACGAAACATCGGAAGTAGATTTAGCGCCATAATGATTATCTCGCGATCCGTTATGTAAAATAACCGAGTTTTCCCGGCGATTTGATAGATGCCTAGCTATGTCGCATACACAAGGCTACACTCTGTCGACCGAGCCATAAAGACTCAAATTTCACGAATCTAAGTCCTACATTTAAGCGGTAAATTTAATCCAGAATTGAACCCGAACCAATAATGAATAATCCGATTTTCAAACTCCTAGGCGTGGCGACCTTTAGCTCGGCCTTCTTATTCCTCGGATGTGTATCAACGAAAACCTTTGACGCCACCCTGAATGAGCTTCAAACCACGCGACAACGCAATGAGGCAATCCAACAGGATCTGACCAAGGTTCGCGAAGAGCTCATCGCCACTCGTCAAACTTTGAACCAGGCCAAACTGAAATTGGATGATGCCAGTAAGGAACTGATTGATCTCGAAATTCATAAGCAGGATTTACAAACCAAAGCGCACAATCTCAATACCCAGTTAGCGATGGCAAAGAAGGTGGCTGACGAAACCCGGCGCCGAAATGAGATCTACGCCCGCTTCATCCAGCGGCTGCAACATCGGATCAACGCCGGGCAATTATCTGTCAAGATCGAATCGGGCCGTATCGTAATCCAACTACCCGATAATGTGCTATTCCATAGCGGGCGTGCCGAGCTTAATTCAGAAGGAAAAGAGGCGCTACGGCAAATAGCCACTGTACTCGCCCAATTCAATGACCGCCACTTCCAAATCGAAGGCCATACCGACAATCAGCCTATTAGAAGTCCTCGCTATCCAAGTAATTGGGAGTTGTCCGCAGCGCGCGCCTTAGCGGTTGTACATTTACTGATAGACGCTGGTGTCCCCCCCTCGAATCTTTCGGCCGCAGGCTTCGGAGAATACCAACCTCGCGCTTTAAATGCAGATGCCGCTGGACGTCAGCTTAATCGTCGAATTGAAATCGTGATGCTCCCCAATCTCGATATTCTTTCGAATGAGATTCCCAATATAGAGGTAAAAAACAATAGACCGGAGATACAATGACCCATCCAAGGGGATCCTGATAACTGACTCCACACCATACTTCAATGATGAATCGGTTAACAGCGAATGTCGACCAACGTCAGGTATTCCTTAGTTCCGTTGTGAGCAAATTCCACCACTTTATTTCTAAAGGCGACGGGATCGAAGCCGATACCGCCATCTTTTACTATTAAAGGTTGAACGGCGGTGGCTGCAAGTAAAGGTTTTTCAGCAACTACTGAGCCATCTGAAGTTTGGCGCAATATCCACTCGCGAACTTCGCCTTCCTCCACTAGCCGAGCTAGTGCGAGCATTCGGAACATAATCACGCCCGCTTTATCGGGCTCACCGGAAAACAGCCGAGCCAAGCTATAAGTAAAACCCTCAAAATTACGCGATTCAACGCCAAGATGACTGGTTTCTTGTACGACACGACACAGATCATGCTCCGAGATGGCGATCGCTGTTGCCTGCGTAACTATTGGCTGTAATACGGCCCCATAATGGTCTGCTAACGGAGCACTCATGGGCCACCTCATTCCTCAACCAGGCTAATCGGCGTGTACGTTGAGCGGTACAAATCCGCCGCTACAATCAATCCATTTCGTATCGATTTCGGTAAAACATTCTCCAGATACTCTAACGCTGTTCCTCTGAGGTGAGCGTCGTTGCTGATCAATGCGTGCTGGCAGAGTTGCATAGCTTCTTTATCAAGCACTAAACCCAGAAGCGTAAGCACATGATCTAGGATATATTTATCTCGGATCGACCCACCTTCACCGCTCGGACTTACCAAGTTTGGCAAGTCATTGCCATGGTTCGGAATGGGGTTGATCCCAGCGTTCCTATCAAGCGCCATCTCCCGTCTAACCGCGCTAAAGATCACTTCGCGGGTTATATGCAATTCGGGGTATCCGACCTTCATGCGCTCTAAGGTCCTCCCAATTTGATAGCGAACTTCAAATGTCTGAGAACATAGCCCCGACAAAAGTCCATCAATGGTCGCATTAATGGTCTTTTCATTAGTAATTTTCTCCAGGATCAGTGGTAATCGACAACGAACATTAAGCGAGTAAGCACTCCCGAGCATACCGTCGACAAGCGGATCGACCACTGCAGGCTCCATTTCTACGAGCGATCGGACCACTTCAGACTCAAGTACAGCATCATCGAGCAAAGGAATTACATGTGGTGCTAATGCGGGAGCTAGCTTTCGGTTATGTAATACGTGTCGAATCTGCGGAATCGTACCCAAACGGAAAATTCCGACGGTATCAAAAACGGAATCATCGCCTTGGCTAGATAAAGGTCCAGAATTGGCATCGGCCCTGAAAGGCGATAATGAGTGGGTATTGAGAGTATGCTCTTCGCTATCCGTAATTAACGACGGCAAGATAGGACGATGAATTGGTGCAGTATGGCTACCAGCTTGCGCTTGCGCTTGCCCTCGGCCCTCGTGCAAATTTCGCAATAGTTTTTCCTTTAAACTCAAGCGCTGAGTACGCAAACGCAAGGCAAGCTGCTGTACATAGCCACGGTGTAGCCTGTAGATGAGACCCAATGTCAGTATCGAGGTAAACAGCGCAAACCCAATAACTAAGGCAGTGGAAACTTCAGTCAAACTCGATACTAGTAATAGAATGAGTCCACCCCCTATTATATCGCCTATCCTGTCCGAACCCACATCGATGAGGATCTTAGTGGAGCGTTTCTTATGAGTGGACAACGGAACATACAACAACTCAAAACCAGATCGAAACAAAGAATGAGCTAAACTGGTGTGCAAAGCACGGAGTACGACAACGCTCCATAGATTCGTCAGGATAACACCAACAATCCCTCCCAGCACAACACTACCCGGTAACAGTGCAATGGTACCGCCCAAACCCAGCCGCGAAAGTGATCTGTGGCCTAGCGTAGCCTGAACCAAAAAAGATAGCACTCCCGTGATCGTATAGAAGCTGGCAAAGAAAGTAACCAAAGCTTCACTACTAGCGAATTGGTTAGCCGCCTGGGCTTTCAACGCATACTCTAGCAACGCCGAAACCATAGCTGTGAGTGTCATAAGAGCCACCATCTGCAGTAGATAAGGCGTACGAAGCAATTCTCGAGAGCCTGAACCCATGACTGGGTTGCTGGATGGCTGCGGCACTGATGCTTCTCCCACTTTTAATACCCCAAAACCGCAGACTACCTGTAATCCGGCAAGAACCAATAACATCACTTGAAGATCGGTCAGAGTGCTAACTCTCTCAACCATAACTCCCCCCACGAGGCCACCCAAAGTGGCGCCTACGGTTATACGGGCAACTGTTCTCTTTGCGGAGTAAGGATTAAAGCGTTCGTTAACGACGGACCAAAAACCACTTATTAAAATGGCGCTAAATACGGCTACATGGACGTAGAGCAGTAAAGTGGCGATTTCAGGCGCAGATTTATATAGAAACCACTCACTAATGTGCAATAACCCACTCATAGTGAAAACAATGGGTATCAATGATGTTGGGCCATAGCGGGAAAGCAACTTCGACATTATCATGACCGCCAAAATGGAGGTCAATCCACCGGTAATGACGATCTTAGGCAGATCGGTTACACCAAAATAGGACAGAAACAATGAGTCCCTAGTCGCCTTACACGCAATCTGCTGAGCAATAATTGCAAAGGCAGAAAAAAGCGCGTAATCAGCCGCGATGGTTTCACGGCTCTGTGGGCTACATTTCGACACTATTGATTCGTCCTTAAGCCAGTAATCGCATTAGGCTCGGTTAAAAACAACCTACCCTTTCCACTGCGTTAATAATATTGATTTATAAGAGTACCTAGATCTGCGCCGTTTCCTGCCCAGGCCCTGTGAAGAAAAGTATGCCTCCTGACCACTGAATTGCCTCAATACAGATCGATAGTCTAGCCCAATACAACTGACGACTTTATGGATTGCAGTTCATGTCTAATTCTGACTTATTTGGACACCCATCGAATATAACAACACTCACTTGGATGAAATTCCACTGAAAATTTATAGCCATTGTCAATGCGGTGATCAGGCAGGACAGATCTAATCATCGAGCACTTTTTAAAACCTGATCATCCAGAATGATACTATAAGTTATTATTTTTTAATAACTTTCTAAATCTACTCGAACCTTCACTACTACCCTTTCTAAGTTAGGGATTTTTCTATACACCCAGAGATTTGTAATTCCTAACTCACTGTCAAACACCATCTAACACCGTCCCCATTTAAATAATCGGCTGGCATTTATATTGCTTTTTTAGCATCTCATCCACCGAGTTATATTTGTTTTACCCAGCGATACAGGGATGATTAATTGAAATCAATGAATCAACTGCAAATATTGAGTTGCTTGCTCATACTTAGCCTTTACCCCGCATTTTCCTTCGAAGCCGCTGTAGACTATCCAAAGTTGCGCGATAGTTTAGATGAGCAACTTCAATCGGGTGTGCAAAAATCATTAAACCGGCTTGGCCTAGAAGACGCAATCGCTCGCAAAGAACTAAGCGTCGTATTGGCAGATATCACTGATATTAGGCATCCTAAGGTAGCCTCATTAAACGGAGATGAAATGATGTATGCCGCCAGCTTGCCGAAGATCGCGATTCTTCTAGGCGCATTCGTACAAATCGAACGAGGACAATTGGTTCTCAATCGAACTATCCGGCGAACGCTAACTTCAATGATCCGAGTATCCTCCAATGAAGCGGCCACTCAAATGTTTCGTATTGTCGGCCCACGGCAGATTGCAGACATCTTGCAAGCTCCACAGTATCGTCTGTATGATCCCGATAAGTACGGCGGAATATGGTGCGGCAAGGAGTATAAAAAAGGCCGACTTTGGCGGAGAGATCCAATAAACAAACTTTCCCATGCCGCCACTGCGTTGCAAACCGCTAGGTTTTATTATTTACTAGAAACCGGACGGCTCGTTTCCCCAAGACTCACCCACGTCATGAAGGAAATGCTATCGAGGTCAGGAATACATCACAAGTTCGTTAAAGGTCTCAAACACCAACCCGGCATAAAAATATATCGCAAATCAGGAACCTGGAAGCAGTGGCACGCCGATAGCGCTCTCGTCGAGCATGGGCGTTATAAGTACATAGTGGTTGCCTTAGCCAGACACCCGAAAGGGGGACAGTGGCTGACACAGCTTATTAGTCCGTTGCATGAACTCATCGTACCTGCTCAGCTTGCGGTCGCTCTACCGAAGTAGTTATGATTCACTAACGCAATCCCAAAAACTTATTCATCACCCAAGCTCGAAAAATGAGGACGCAAGAAATATCAGCAATTTTTGGTTCATGTCTTTGAACTCCGGCCTTTGCAAGATAGGAATTTCTAGGGAAGAAGTCCTTCGCTTTGCCAACAGCATATTCCTTGATTATTCTCTAACGCGCCTATTATCCGGTAACTTCCCCAAGTGAGCTGTCTTGATAAGCCGATGAATGCGGGTGGCCAGCGTTTGATGGTCCACTGCAGAATTTCTATAGAGTACATTCGAGGTTAAACCCGTGAGGTAATGGAGTTGCGGTTGATCTAGGGGCGTTTCGACAATAGCAACCGAATTCATGTAGTTCGCCACGTTCCCTTGGTATTTATTACAGAGATAGTTCGGTTCTGGCTTGCACCGATACAGGGATCCCGATTTGAAATACACGGCTGCATCAACTAATGCGGGAGACGATGCATAACGTATTCGTCGTTTTGTAAGATACAGTAAACGCTTAAGCTCTCGGCTGGAGAATACATCCACGAGCCGACCTTGTTCCATCAGAAGTAAGAGGTGGACGAGTTCGCGCGCAGTACCATAGCTTGATACTCCCGGCACGTGCCGTTTGCCGTAAGCAGAAAAAAAACTGCCTTGACGTAGTCGGCTCGGATTCAGGCCATTGCGGGCAACTGGATCATTAAAAGTCCTACTGAAGAGTTCGGTACGCTCTTGCTTATCCATTTCACCCAGTACGCGCTCAGCTTTCGCCTGTGATACGGGATAGTCTTTGCCAAATTTCACGAGCAACATCGCGTGTTCCATAACCATTGCAGCCGCCGCATTGGAGCTGGCAGACAGCATCCAGTCCATATATTCCCACAACGAAGCTTGATCTCCGATGCGCAATGATCGATGAGAAAATGACTTCGTCCGGGGATCCCACAACACTACTCTGTGGGAGTCGGTACCTATATAGTCATCGGCTGTTACTTGCGTTTCTCGCAAGACACGCTTACGGGCCTCGATGTCCGTTGGATAGATGTCCGCTAATGCCCGAAAAACGGCTAACGCGACGACAACTTTGCCCACACTGCCCACGTTTTGCTTACGATTCGCCTGATATTCGGCATACCGCGGTTGCTTGGGATTAGTTACGTCCAGTACGGCAATACCATAGGAATCTCGATCATTAGTTAACGAAGCGACTACCTGCCGAGTAAAATCAGGATCTGGTTTTGGAACTTCTAGATCCGGGTAATCTAGAAGCTTCAGATCAATCAAATCAGAGGAGAGCAACGCACCCGGTGGTTGCGAGCCTGCCGCTTTCCCGAACAGCATTCGGCGCGGCGCTTTTAGACGACGTATCCCCGTTTTTTGATAACCATCCAGCGGATAGGCCTCGACAGAATTTACCACGACACACCACATCAGTACCCATCCAAGTAGTCTACCCGTTCGCACTAAATCCCTCCCCGGGATTTGGCATCCATTCTCACCAAAGATTCATGCGTCTTGGACTGTTGCCTATCGAGCGATGCGAGATAATCATCGGTACGCGCTCGTTCATTTTCCAAAAACGGTCGAATCTGAAATAGCCTCAAATTACCATTTACGAAACCGAATTCGATATCTGCAGGTATAGGATTACCCTCCGCATCGCTCAGTGAGGGGAAACGCTGAGGCAATTCACGGGCTAGTTGAATTAACTTCGCTACCTCATCAGGCTCTAGTACCGTGTCCTTACCGCTAATTGGGAGTTGTTTAATACCACCGGTACGCTCAAGCGTGCGTCGCCAAGGTGCTGTGGCTTGGGCCAATAAACGAACTTTCCCAGTTGCCATATCGATCCGTAACGATTCTGCAGACTGGCCATCCACGGCGCCACCTATACCCTCATTCACCGCCACTGATAGCCAACCCGGATCCCCCGTGTCGATATCTCGGGTCACTAGAACACCCGATTTCTGCACCGGAACACTACGCATGATCAACACGGCCGGATAGACATGTTCTGGATGGTCCATATAGGCTTGTCGCCAGGCAAAAGCCCGTTTACTAAAAGGCGAGGCCCAAACTTCTGCAATCGCCTTTAATACGTTGTCAAACCCGACCACATTAAACACGGTCTTGTTTAACCCCGCGCCGGTGAAACCCTGAAGATCTTCAACATTGGTATCACTACGCACGAAAACACCATAAGCCCCGTCCTTGCCAAACATTTCCTCCATAGCAAATCGCAATTGTTGTTTGAATTCACTATCCGGCTCAGCGTGCATGATGAAAGATCGGAGCCGTTCGAGAAAACTTTCCGTCGCTTCTTCGCGTGTTTTTGAACCAGGTTTCATATTTCGAAGCATTGCGTATTGACCTAACATCCACTGAAAAGCAGTTTGTTCTCCTTTATTTAACGGCTGATCAAGCAGTTTTCGAAATACACCGAAAGGTATCGCCACACCGCTGACCACGGCTTCCGGATAAGAATGATATAACTCACCCAGCTTGGCGGCCTTGGGACCCACCGTACGTCCAGAATCACTAGCCCGCAGGGCATTTAACGGAATTAGATCTTGTGATCGGAGATCTAGCTTACTTAGATCAGGGCGAATCAGAATCTCTGTTGAGTTCTCCCTATCGTCGAATAATCGGTCTAGCTGACCATGGTCCTCGCTGAGCCGGATAGTACCCGCGGGGCTAACAGCCAAGATTACTCGCTTTCCTTCATATCGCTTAAGCATCGGAAATAGTTCTTGATCTATACTCACATTGGGAATGCCCAAATTGCGGGCTAAGAGCTGTACATGGGAAAGGGGATTACCTTCTCCGGCGGTAAGTATCCCCGCCACTGGGGGTAACTCAGCCGTAGTCTCAGGTAACAGATAAATACCGTCAGACTGATAATTGTTTACATCTAAACCCGTTTCTAGCACCCCGCGAGCAAGCCCCGCATTGAGGGCACGCAACCCCGCACCAACCTCTCTTTCGAATAGCAAATGACGTGTCCCCGTGAGCTGGTTAACGTCTTTTACAAGCTCTTCTAGGAGTTTAGAAAAAGGATACAGAGGGCTGCTACGCAACTGTTCTTGTGTAAATCGATTAACTAGAGGCTCAATAGTCGCGAGTTTTTCGATACTTTGAAAAAAGTGATGACGCAGCCACCGACTACCCCAACTCGGGACAAGCGCTAGATAATCCAATCCCTTTTTGTAGGTACTGAGCGGGAGTGCTTCGCCCCGGAGAGTGGCAAAGTTTTGTTGCAAGGAACGCCGCTCACGCGATGAAATCAGCCCAGCCCCATAGCTCGCAGCAACGCTATTCTCTAACCACCGCAGTCGTTGTTGGCGAGTAACAGCCAATCGACTTTGCGTAAGGGCCATGGCTGAGACGTAATGCTCATCCTCAAGTGCCAAACTCAGATCAATCAACTCAAGCCGCGAACCGGGGTCACGAACGTTAGGAAGCTGATCCCGCAGCATCGCCATCAACTCAGCAGTAATAACAAATCGTACAGTTGGATCCCGATTTGTCAAACGCTCCTTCGTACCCGTCTTAAGCGCATTGCCTATTTCGCGGTGACTAGCCAGTTTGTGATACAAGCTATCGAGATGTTGTAATGTTGATTCAGGCCCATAGACTTTCTCGAGTTCGACTGCAAGACGTCTATATTCCTGAGCAAGTTCGTGATTTTTTATCTTTGCCGCGTAACTTCGTACGCGAGCCGCATCACTATGGTCTGGTTTAATGTGAATCTTATACCGTATGGGCATAAAATGACTGTCTTTCTCAGAAAGCGCTGAAGCATGCTGCCGCACATTCATTACAGACCGAGTCACAATGCCATGGGGCAGCGCTCGAGCGGCCATTCGCAACGGAAGATATCCTCTAGTAAGCCATTCGTTGTTCGCAACTAACCCTAGCAGTAATCGGCGCGCACCTCGGGATTCATCTTCGGACTGCAATACGCCCCGATAATAGCGGGCTTTACGTAGGATCCAGCCATTATCGACTGCGATTAAGTATTGTTCGATAATAATCTGATTTAGAGCATCCGAATAACCGGGCTGGTCAACAATTCTTCTAGGCTCTAAATCAGTTAGGATGTTCGCGATTTGATAACCAAGGCTACGCAATAACTGAGTATACAGTGATCTTTCGCCGTGTTGAAAGCCACCTCCGTGATCGCGGCATGCATAGGGTTTAGGTGGTAGTACGCTACTGTCTTTGCAAAACCAACGAATGCGTGTAAAGGGGCCCCTATTAGATGCTTTCATCGCCTCAATCCAACCTCGAAAAGTGGCGATATCCAATACTTCCGTTTCCCCCCGTACACTGGCGGTCGCGCTTAAAACGATAAATACCCACAACACGAAAGACCGCAATTTGAACATAGACATCCTTCCTATTTGATGTTATCAGAATAACCAGCTCGTGTATCAGCTAGGTTGATTCTCTCCACAGGCAGTGATAACGCATTGTTTAATCAAACTTATTACATTTACAAGAGATATAGATCAAAGATCACGAACTATAACCAAAAAAAAATAGTTGTGCCTATCTTGGAAAATTGCCAGGTGCACTCATCCTAATTGATGAAAAAACCTGATCAATCTTGATTAGTGGAGCTAAGAAGCCGCAGTTACTTGCTTGAAAATACGCGGATCACGCCTTGGGCGGTATCAAAAAAAAGAGCGATGTCTCTGCAAAGTGAATGCATTGGTTAGACCGTAACCACTCAACGGCTAAGCGCCAAAGTACTCTTCAGAATTGCAGATCCCAACCCATCACTTCTTATAAACAACCGATGTCAAAATCCGCTCTTTTTGTCTCTGATGTAGCATAGCGATTGGGAACACTCCACTCAGTAACTGGTTCTCGTGCGGCATATTCCAATGCATTTACCCTTCGGAAACTCTAGTGTCTTCCAGTTTATTACGACTGCGCAGCGGATTTCCCCACTCGAAATCCCAACAAGCGAAGCTTGCTCAGGACACCACCTCGGTCTAAGCTATTACAACTAATACTCTTCCATCATGGGCCTGCATATTCAACTATCAAACTCAGAAGTTATCACTTTGACTCGGATTGCTACACACCATTCGCCTCTTTCCGATTACTTCCAGATTTATGCAGGCATACACTTACCCGCAGATCTCCAAGATAGTTAGACTCCTGTAGCTAGTGCCTGTAGACACGATCGAGCAAACTGAAAATGAATGAGTTCTGGGAGTGGCTCAATGCCAATAGTTTGTGGTTAGGTATATTCTCGGGAATTGTCTTCGTTGGTTCGCTTATCGTGATCCCGATATTAGTGGCCCATATTCCAAATAATTATTTCGTTGGCCAGCACCATCGCCTTAGCCGATTTCAACAATTCCACCCTGCACTGCATGTCACGATCGTCATTTTTAAAAATATTGCAGGCAGTCTACTCATTCTGGCTGGCATCGCGATGTTGGTGCTCCCTGGCCAAGGAATGTTGACCATCTTAATTGGCATAAGCCTAACCGATTTTCCTGGTAAGTATACTTTAGAGCAAAAACTAATTGACCGCGACGGTATTTTCAATGCTCTCAACTGGATACGTAAGAAAACAGGTAAACATCCTCTGCTTCGTCCTCATACAAACAACTATGGCAAGCCGTGAAGCAAATGTCGTGAGATAATTCTGAATGTCTAAACATGTAAGCATTATTTACATTTTAGATTGCCAATATTTCAACGATTTTAATCTACCAACCAGTACATGAATACACATGTTGATGAATGTCTACTTGAAAGCACTAGGTTGTCGATTAAACGAAGCTGAACTCGAACGTTGGGCACACGAGTTTAATACTCATGGTTTCCAGGTTACAAATGACATAAATGTGGCTGACCTGGCCGTGATCAATACCTGCGCTGTAACTGCTGAGGCAGTTAGAAAATCTCGCCAAATAATTCGGCGAATTCAGCGAGTTAGACCGCTAGCCAAGTTGGTAGTTAGCGGTTGCTATGTAAGTCTACCCGATTCATCTCAAATCGATCTCGCTGGAGTAGACTTGATTGTCTCAAATAAAAATAAAGTTTCTCTAGTAGACATCGTCACACGTGAACTTGATTTTGGGTCAATACCTGACACAGCAACACAGATAGAGGCCGTAACTCTTTTCGCTCGGGGCCGCAATAGAGCTTTTATCAAAATCCAAGATGGCTGCCGCTATCGTTGTACATTCTGTATTGTTACAGTGGCAAGGGGATCTGAACGCAGCCGGCCTATTGATGATATCGTAGCGGAGATTAATCGATTGGTAGCTTATGGCGTTAAAGAGGCTGTGCTGACAGGAGTTCATCTTGGAGGATATGGAAGTGATGCTGGTAGCAATCTTTACGATCTAATCAATGCGGTTCTTACTCACACTGACTTAGCTCGTTTAAGACTTGCCTCTGTAGAGCCCTGGGACCTTCCAGTTAAGTTTTTTGAACTCTTCAGAAACACCAGACTCATGCCTCATTTGCACTTACCACTGCAAAGCGGGAGCGATTCCGTATTACGGCGAATGGCGAGGCGTTGCAAGACAGGCGATTTTAAGCAACTTGTCACCCAGGCCCGAGACCAAGTTACGAACTTAAATATAACGACTGATATCATTGTCGGATTTCCAGGTGAAACGGAACGTGAATGGCAAGAATGTATGAAATTTATTGAAAAAATGGAATTAGCTCACATACATATTTTTAGTTATTCTCCCAGATTAGGTACTAAAGCGGCCCACTTACCCAATCAAATTTCAAAGGAACTCAAAAAGCAGCGAAGCAAAGCGCTTCAGCGACTATCCCGTAAGTTGACGCGGGAAATGTTAGAACGCAATTTAGGAAAATGCGTTTCTGTTCTATGGGAATCTAAGGATGGAAACTTCGCGGAAGGTGTAGCTCGATACTGCGGCTATACACCAAATTATTTGAAGGTCAAGCTCAGAAATCCTAAAGATAATAATTTAGTAAATGAAATTCGAGAAACGCGATTAATTGAAGTATCAACGCAGGGTGATGTGTTACTGGGTGAGTTGGTTTGAGCCTACGTATCGACGCTGGATACCTCAAGCGGGAAGGGATTGTACGTCAAAGTCAATCGGGCCGAGACGAGTTCACCCCAGTTCAATCACCTTGCGTACGGGACAAAGCTTATTTGAAGGCTCTGCAAGCCAGCTTTCGAGAGCTACAGACGCTCAGTGCCTAACATGAGTTATTAAGAAAACTGCAGAAGGATTAGTTGATAACGAGCTACTTTTAGAATTGCTGCTTTCCACACTCCTAGCTTCCGTTCCCAATTGTCTAACAGACTCCAAACCCGCAGCTCCGACTTCATAACTTTAAGGTGGGTACCTTTTGTAGATATGATGGATAATGCTATTCCTTTGTTATCCACACAACCATACGTGCAGCCGCTGTCGGATCTAAATTTTATCGATTACAAACTTCTCGTCTGGACAAATTCGGCCAAAGCCAACCATGGTAAAGTTTCACTGAGAATAATACACTAGATGTTCTCTCGTAAGATGCGTATATCAGCGTTAAGCTCTAATACTCTATATGCCCCATCTAATTCTCTTGCCCCATAACTGCTAGATTGTCGCTCATCGACAACTCTTTCGTTATCCTTGTTCTTCTGATTCATTTCCCTTACTTCATTTAACCAAATTACGGCATATTCACCATTGGATAATTGAATACCAGTGGGAGAAAGCTTATTTGGTTCAGGTTTGTTAAGCGTGAATGCTGTACGCAAGATTGGAGCTTTAACATTTTTATCATCACGCTTGACCAATCCCGTCTTTACAAGCTGGGCTGTAAATTTCCGAGCGACATTCTCAGGTGCCGTTTCGGTTTGTAACATGCGGATGGCCGCTTGGCCTGCTTTGAGAGCTTGATCCCGTGCGTTCTCTTTCGCAAGGATAGCCCTTATTTCGTCCTTAACAATATGCAAAGGTTTAAGTTTTTCTGGTTCGTGCTGTGCTACTCGCAGCACCATTATCCGCCCGTTAGGTAATTCGATAAGGTCACTGTTTCGACCTTGCGACAAAACTTCTTCGCTAAAGGCTGCTTGCCTTACTTTAGCTTCCCCCCTATATCCGGACCGCCATCTGCTGTTATCCAAGCAGTGTGTTTAATTGGAATCCCTAGCGCATCCGCTACCGGCTCAAGAGTGTCAGGCTGTTCGTAGCTCAACGTGATTAACTGTTCGGTTAGATCAGTCATCTGGTCTTCGGCAATGTGTTGTTTGTATTCCTTTTCAACCTGTCCCCGAACTTCATCGAAAGCTTTACGATTCGCAGGTTTGATATCGATTAGCTGAATAATCTGGTACCCGGATTCAGTTTTTATTGGCTCGCTGATTTGATTAAGTTTGAGGTTAAACAGCGTGTTTTCAAACTCATGGTCCATATCTCCACGTGCAATCCACCCCAGATCCCCACCCGAAGAAGCCGAAAGCGAATCCTCGGAATATTCTTTTGCAAGATCAGAAAATTTTTGCCCACTACGCAATTGAGCCACTAGTTCCTGAGCGCGCTTTTCAACCTGCTTAGCAGATTGGTTCTTTTTAGTTGTAGGCGACGAGGAAAGCTTAAGCAAGATATGCCTCGCGTGCCTTTGTTCAGGAGTTTGATAGCTATCTGGTTGAGATTGGTAGTATTCACGCAGTTGCTGGTCCGTAGCTGGTGTAGATGCAATTAGTGATTTTTCCGTAAGCTCAACATAGTCGAGTTTTACTCGTGGGGGAGTATTGAATTTGTTTTTGTGGGTTTTGTAATATTTTTCTATAGCCTCATCGCTGACCTCAGCATTTGCTTTTGCTAAGTCAGTGTGGATAATGAAGTACGTAAATCTACGATGCTGGTTTACTAATCGCCGATAATCATCGATTGATTGCCCAGGAATAAAAGCTGACTGGCTAAGCCCCTCGATGAACTGAGATACACGGATTTGCTGACGTAGACGATGCTCAAACTCTGTGGGAGTTCGCCGTTGCATCTCCAGTATTTGTTCGTACCGCTGTTTATCGAACACTCCGTTACTGAAAAAGGCTGGTATTTCTTGAATTTGACTTAGTAATACATTATCACTTATATGATACCCCGCTTTTTCCACTTCTTGTCTCAACAATTCATTTCGCACAAGATTAGCCAATGCGTTTTCTTTGAGTTGCCGGTCTTCATATTCTTGAGGTAGCTGTTTCCCCATTATAGATTGATAATAACGTTTCTGTTGTTGGTATTCTTGGTTGAGTAAGCGCAAGGGTATTTCCTGACCATTAACTTCAGCTGCCAGTAAAGGATCATCCCCACCAAAATATTGGTGTATACCCCATAATGCGAATGGAATACAGATCAATATAACAATTATGTAGGCAATCCAACCACTGGCTCGATCTCGAATAGCTTGTAACATAGAAGTGCTAGTAAATTAATTTTTCACATAAACAGTTGGGATATTAAAAGGGGTGAGGATGATATATGGCTTTTAAGACTGGCGGAGTGGACGGGACTCGAACCCGCGACCCCCGGCGTGACAGGCCGGTATTCTAACCAACTGAACTACCACTCCCCATACCCGTGGTGGGTGCTGAGGGAATCGAACCCCCGACTTTCGCCTTGTAAGGGCGACGCTCTACCAGCTGAGCTAAGCACCCTAGACGCGTTACCCGACTACCAAAAGGATAGAATGTTAGCATACAGCATGTATCAACGCTTTGCTAGCTCTAGTCTCTTCCAAGATGAGATGAGGCTGAAAAAGGGGCTTATTCCAATGCAAGAATGAGTCTGAACTAGCGCCGCACCAGCTCATGATAAAAGAACGAAAACTATCATGAATGGCGCTGGACTTCGCTGATGAGTGCCAGTACCACATTGAAATGCTGGGAGCCCCAGACAGCTCGCAGTTTCCTCGTCCGCTTCGCCGGCAGGCAGCTCAGCAGGACCAATCAGCTGTGCATCACGCAGTCCCAGCAACATCTCCATGCCAAGGTTTAGGTAGACTAATAGGTCATTTCATTCAATGGCTTACGCAAATGGCGATCGGTGGGAGTATGTGTTTCCAATCCCGGAAGCGTTCAGAGGATGTGATGACACGCAAGCGACTTCCGATTTGCATTGACACTAACACTGGCGAACTTTAAGCATCTAGAGCGCCAAGCAAAACCGCGCATGCGTTGGAATACGTTCGACCTTGAGCAGGCATAAATGTAAACTTATGGATGAATCGATCTACTAACCCGGAGAATGCTGCATTGAATATGGGTTGTTGCGAGGGATAATCCGGCGTTCCTTGCTTGGCGGGTTGCGATGCCGAACCAACGCCTGCGATGCAGTAACGCGATCCCGATGAGATGGGTAAATTTTCTAACGCCTTGTTGTAAATCCACGGCTTCTTGCGCTTTTTTCGAGGAGAATGATCGGCTGCAGCCCTTAAAGTCAGCCTAGCCACACGTACCATATTGCATGATCGGTTATTTACTATTTGCGCTTAGTCAGCAAAGCAAATTCAGCTGACAACGTGAAGCGATTTGTCTATCATTTTTTTTACAATGGCATTAAACGCAATAGCGGAATAATCAATAGTGAACTCTAAGTGGCAAAAATTCCTGCTCCAGGAAGGAGCCAATCTGCACGCGGGCAAGCTTATCGATTTTGGTAACCCAACAGTTGAACGACAAGCCACCAGGGCGGGCAATATCCTCTGCGATCTTTCCCATTGCGGGCTAATCGAGGTCAGTGGGAATGACGCCGGGCAATTTATGCAAGCGCAGTTCAGCAACGATATTACTCAGGTTAGCGAGACTTCTAGTCAACTGAGTACCTATTGTTCCGCCAAAGGCCGAATGCTTGCAATTTTTCGAATACTAAAACGCGGAGAGCGCTATTATCTTAGTCTTCCAGCGGAAATACAGGAGCCCTTTCTGCGACGGCTCCGTATGTTTGTTCTCAGATCGCAAGTAACATTACTGGATGCCAGTCAGACATTGGTGCGGATTGGATTCAACGGACCTGACGCTGAATCCGTGCTCAAAGCTATTCTAGCTCAGGTGCCATACGCTATTAATGAGTGCACGCAGGTGGCTGGACTCACTGTCATCCGAGTGGCTGGAGTCAATCCGCGATATGAGATCTACGGCGAGTTCGATATAGTAAAGCCGTTATGGTCCGAGCTAAGTAACAAAGCCACGCGGGTAGGCACATCTCAATGGTCTTTGCTCGATATTCTGGCCGGTGTACCTACGATACTGTCTGCAAACATGGAATGCTTTGTTCCGCAGATGGTCAATATGGATCTTCTCGGTGGTATAAGCTTTAATAAAGGTTGTTATCCTGGCCAGGAAATCGTTGCTCGCACGCGGTATCTCGGCAAGCTCAAACGACGGCTGTATCGCATCCATATCGATATCGATATGACACCTCAACCTGGTGAAGAAATTGTAAGATTAAGCAGCGATACCCCACAGCCTGTCGGCAGAATTGTTGTAGCTCAGCCTCACCCCCAAGGCGGTAATGAGGCCCTCGCCGTGATCCAGATCGATGTCGCCCTTAGCCATCAGCTTAGCTTAGCGAAATCGAAAGGTGGTGAAATTAGCATCGAAACGCTGCCTTATCCCGTTGATTCGATATGATGAGTCTATCCCCTATTCATTGGTCCCATTTTCATGCCAACCTAACCAGACATGTAAAGCAGTGAGAGGTCCAGGATTACTTATTGTCATTGTAGTTCTTATTGGGCTTGCCGGTTATGTAGTCCGTCCAGCCAATAAAATAGCCTCGAATACCCTGTATACCCTCGCAGTTATACTAGGCTTACTTCTGCTAATCGGCCTTATGCGATTAGCCTGAGAACATAGTTGCTAATAAACGCTCACTCTCTTGCTCCCCATAATAATATTGGATAAAAAGGGGCAAAGTATCTATACTTGCTCAGACGGTCGGCAATCGAACTGCAATACCCAAGGCTACAGTGCCAAGGTGCTATCCTATGTCATGGTTTGATTTGCCGAATCGGCCTTCGTAAAAAACAATATGATAGAGGAGTAATCCATGGGAAAAGAAAACCTACAAAACGCCATCGACGCACACGCCCAATGGAAAGAGCGTCTCAGTTCAGCTATCGACAAGGGCACCAGTGATTTTGACCCTGAAGTTGTCAAACTACCGGATCGATGCGAGTTCGGTAAATGGCTGTACGGCGATCTGGTATCGGATGACATCAAGAATACTGAGCATTATGCTAAAGCGGAAACGCTTCATTCCAAATTTCATGAGCAGGCCGCCAAGGTTTTAGTTTCAGCATTGGAAGGAAATAAAGAGGAAGCACAACAGCTTATGGGGCCAGGAAGCGAGTTCGATCAGCTATCGAGTGAATTGACGGATATATTGAATGAGTGGATGGCAGTTTAAAGATCACCTTGTCCTAGCCATCTTCGATCGGTACAAGCTCCAACGGGGCAATAACAAATATCGGTCGTTCATCTAAACAAAAGCGCAGTCTTGCCCTTGAAACCCAAGTTCAAGACTGCGTTGTTATCCCAGTATATTAGTACAACACTCGGGAGCAATCGCATCCACAACCTTTGCAGGATCCTCGTCTAGACAATGGAGCGATTGGCGCTATCCCAAGCTACAAACCGCTCTTTAAACTGGATTCGATAAATCGATCTAGATCGCCATCCAGAACCGCCTGTACATTACCAGTTTCCACCCCTGTTCGCAGGTCCTTGATTCGGGACTGGTCCAGCACATAAGAGCGAATTTGGCTACCCCAACCGATATCGGCTTTACTGTCTTCAACCTGCTGTTGTTCAGCGCGCCGCTTCTGAATTTCGAGTTCATAGAGTTTGGCTTTGAGTTGTTTCATCGCCACCTCTTTATTCTTATGCTGGGAACGATCATTCTGACACTGGGTAACGACGCCAGTGGGTAGATGTGTGATGCGGACGGCGGATTCCGTTCTATTGACATGCTGGCCACCTGCGCCACTGGCACGATAGACGTCAATGCGCAATTCAGTAGGATCGATTTCGATATCGATGCTATCATCGATTTCAGGGGACACAAACACGGCCGCGAAGGACGTGTGTCGGCGATTTCCCGAATCGAAGGGTGACTTCCTGACCAATCGATGGACACCCGTTTCGGTACGCAACCAACCAAACGCGTATTCCCCTTCAAGTTTTATGGTGGCACTCTTGATCCCGGCGACCTCCCCTGGTGAGACTTCAATCAAGTCGGTCTTAAATCCTCGCCGTTCCCCCCAACGCAAATACATACGCAACAGCATATTGGCCCAGTCCTGAGCCTCCGTGCCCCCAGAACCTGATTGGACGTCCAAAAACGCATTATTACCATCCATCTCACCGGCAAACATCCGCCGAAACTCCAAGGACACGATTCCGTTTTCAAAGGCTTGCAGATCCGCAACAATCGCGTCGGCAGTAGTTTCATCTTGTTCATCCGCAGCCATCTCCAACAGTTGCTGCGCATCGCCGAGATTGCTATCCATATCGCGGATCGTATGCACAATGGTTTCTAAGTTCGCGCGCTCTCGACCCAGTGCCTGCGCTTTCTCCGGTGATTCCCAGATATGCGGGTCTTCCAGTTCACGGCAAACCTCTTCCAGACGCTCGCGTTTTACGTCGTAGTCAAAGATACCCCCTCAGGGCATCGACTCGCCCCTCAAGATCTCTGATTTTGCTTTGTATGGCATTGATTTCTAACATTGTTGCTCCTACAGATTACAATTCTTGACGCTTCGATAGACAGAAGCTTCTCTGTTCATCTAAAGTGTTAAGGGTCGAAGACAGGCTGTAAACAGGTAATCACCAGCTGAGGGCGTGAATCGCCTAAATAGCTGTTGACCTCAAGACGATACACGATGTGTATCGTATCCAGATCTTCGCTGCCATAAAGAGTCTCGATATTGAAAGCGATGGCGTCCACAAGATTTGCGCTTTTGTAGATAAACGACTCACCTGAACTCTGTTCGCGGGGTTTTAAGCGCAGTTTAAGATGTCTTCCCGCAATAAGACGTTGCTCCACGACTTCAAATACCCCCTCGAACTCTGGCACTGGAAATCCTTGTCCCCAAGGTCCTGCCTTACGTAGTAGTTCGGCGAGTTCGAGAGTGAAATCGGCGCTAGTCAATTCACCATCGGTATAAATCGCTCCATTGAGATGCTCTTTACTCAGGGCTTTCTGGGCGGCCTGCTCGAAGGCTTGCCGAAAGGAAGTCAGTTTATCCAATGGTAAACTCAACCCAGCCGCCATCGCATGACCGCCGAACTTGCTAATCAAGCCTGAGGACTGCACCGCGATTTCCTCTAGTAGATCCCTGATATGCAGGCCGGGGATGGAACGCGCCGAGCCCTTAATATCACCCGTTCCCGCATTGGCAAAGACAATCACCGGACGATGAAATCGGTCTTTGATCCGCGAGGCTAGAATCCCAATCACACCCTGATGCCAGCGATGATCATATAGGCACAAACCGTAGGGCAACTCCGGGACCGTCAATTCGTTGCCGACCCGCTCCAGCATTTCGAGGGCCTCGCTCTGCATCTGGTTTTCGATGCTACGCCGCTGCCGGTTAAGCTGGTCCAATTCCCGAGCGATGTCCCTTGCTTGTTCCAAGTTATCGGTCAGCAGACACTCAATTCCGCGCGACATATCGACTAACCGTCCGGCCGCATTGAGACGTGGTCCAACCGCAAACCCCAAATCGGCAGCCACAGCAGAACGTACATCACGCCCCGCCACCTGCATCAACGCAGTGATGCCCGGCAGGCAGCGACCTGCACGAATTCGCCGCAGGCCTTGTTCAACGAGTATGCGATTATTATGTTCCAAGGGGACCACATCAGCCACCGTGCCTACAGCCACTAAGTCGAGATACTGAGCCATATTGGGTTCGTGAATGGCATAACGCTCGAACCAGCCTTGCTGACGCAAGTGAGCACGCAAGGCGAACATGACGTAATAAATCACACCCACACCAGCAAGTGCTTTACAAGGGAAAGGATCGTTCTTCAGATTTGGATTAACGATGACATCCGCGTTGGGTAGTCGATCGCCGGGTAGGTGATGATCAGTGATCATCACCTTAATGCCATAGGCTCGAGCCAGATCAACGCCTTCGATGCTCGCCACGCCATTATCAACGGTGATAATGAGATTCGGTTGAAGAGCCGCGGCGACTTCGACAATTTCCGGCGTCAAACCATAACCGAATTCGAAGCGGTTTGGCACTAGATATCGGACATCGACTGCTCCCATCGCTCGTAATGCACGCAGCGCCAGTGCAGTGCTGGTGGCCCCATCGGCATCGAAATCTCCGATCACCAAAATTCTTTGGCGTTCTTCCAGGACATACTCAAGTAACGCGACGGCTGCCGCCGTACTCCCGAGCAAATTCGCCGGATGCAATCGGGACAGTGCGACATCCAGTTGGCCCAGCGAATCAATGCCGCGCTGAGCATAAATCCGCCTTAGCACGGGGTGCATATCTTCTGGTAGCTGCGAATCCTGCGCCGCAGACAGACGTCGTCTAATCGGTCGATTGGGCCGCTTATAGTCGCCGGGTTTAATCATAGACAGCGGATCGTTTCGGGTTCCCAAAACTAGGAAGTGAACGACGTTTACGCCAAAATTTCCATCGATCGGAGCCGCGTAGTATAAACGCCTGGCCACAGCAGTCCCACAATACACATTGAGCGATCGCGCCCTGTCTCAATGCTTCGATTAAGGGTGCAAACCAATCCTTCTCCAAGCGCCGCAGCTCCTGCTGCCACATTGTCAGCTCGTCATAACTCGAACTTTCGGCCAAGAAATCGAGGCAGATCAAATGAGTACCTTGTGGATCATGGGCCAAAAACGACCCAAGCTTATCGGGTACTGACCGCACCTCAGCCCCGGCAAGCCGTGCTAGCCCGTCGGCTAGTGCATCCTGGGCCCACACCCGATCCCAAGGCCTAACCTCAAAGTGCGGCAATAGTCCAGCCCCATAAAACCACAGGCTGTTCACGGGTAACGCTCCCCTCGATTCCCGTGCCCGATTAGGTTCAGCACCATGCAACAGCATTTGAGTCTCATTGAGTAGGCTCTTCCAAAATTGGGCGCTTTTCCCAGAGGGAAGGTGAACGTTGAACCCATCGCCCCTCACTTGACGCAAGCTCTCAATAGTCAAAGGTTGAGGTACTTCCATGCGCAAATGCCATTGGGCAGCCGTATCCGCCCCTAAATGTATTTTCTGAGAGTGAAAATAATCGTTAAATATCCTGGCGAACTCTGTTGATTCCTGCTCATCGAGTTTCAGTCGGGAGCTATCCAGTATAACGACTTGAGCCCTATCCGGACGCATATGCACTGGATCTGCACAGAGCCAGTAATCCGTACTCGATTCGGCTGCTGTGAGTCCATAGCGTCTTAAGGCACCGAGTGGCAGACTCAATCTGTTGGAGGGCCGCAGTCCGAATAGGGAGCAAAGTTGAACCTCATAGCCATCGGCTCCCGACGTGTGTCGCAGACCATTGCTGAGTAATGCCTCAATGTGGGCAAAGCGTGGAAACCCCTGGGCCCGACGTGCGCGGCAAACGAGCTTGCCGAGCAGCCCTGGAACAAGGATATGAAGACTTAAGCCGCGCAAGGATTGATCGGCAGCGGCCCTATTCGCCTAAAGCAAAGCGTAATTGCACTACCTCTAGTTAGTCTTCGCCTACGACTTTAAGTGGTGTAATTACTCGATTCAGAAGTTTTTGACGCAAAGCTGACCGTCCGAGCTGCGGATCTAAGAAATGGTTCAATAGTGGACTCGTACCCGAGGATTGAAACTCAGCCAAGCTTGGTCCCGAATAGCAACAATACGACTGATCCGTCTCATTAATTTGTATCTCACTCAATCCCGGAAGGTATTCAATGAGCTGCTCCCACGCGAAAACACACAGCAACTCGGTGCTCGAACGCCAGGCCAGCGCCCCATCCACATAGTTTATATTCTGATGATCAAAGTGCTTTACCACTCTGTGCTCCAACACTTTTTTTAAGTATCCATAATCGATAACAAATCCCGTAGCGGGGTCTATGCGATCTTTGACCTTGGCGCTTATGACATAGCGCCCCCCGTGCAAATTGGAACACTTACCTGGGTGATCCGTAATAAAATGTGCCGAATCAAATACCAGTTGTTTAACAACTGTCGCCTGCTGGCAGGTAGTATAAAATTGGTCATCTAACCCCGGCATTTGCACCAACCGATCCTTTAATAGACTGAGCATAAGCTCGGCATCCTCCCGGGTTTCGCTGCGCAATAAATAGGCTTGATCTTGTTCGAATGCGGCCAGAGGTTTGAATGAAATGGCATATTTCTCGCGGACTAGCTGAATTAGCGGACAACAGAATAACGGTTCCGCTAAAGGAAGAAACAGGTATCCTCCACGCAGCTCCCCCGCAAACGCTACCAGGACAGCCAAACTATCCAACAAATCGGGGGAATCGAATGGGGAAACATTCCCGCCTTCGTGAAGATTTGCCACACGCGTCTTAAGCTTATTGCTGGCGATCACGCGGTGGGACGTAGGATGATAAATGTATTCCTGACGAAACTGGAAACCGTATTCCTGCAACCACTGCAAATGCCAGAGAAACAGATCGAGCCGTTTGATCTCTCCTGGCACAACAAAAAACTCTCCTTCTCGGTGCAGCCGCCCTGCCAACTGCATACCGGCCAGACAACTTCTCGCCTGCTCGCCTGGAGCCGCAGTTAGTATTGGATAGTTTTTAGGATTGTCAGAGTGATTAATATGATCTTCTGATAGCAACAAATCAAGGGACAGATGATGCCTGATGGCATACTCTTGAAGCGTTAACCCCGAACAAGCTAGCAGATGCTCAGTGTTCAGCCAATCCAGCTCTGCTTGGCATTCCAGACATTTCATCGGTCTACGTACGCCACCATGAAGCTGATGATTCGAGGATGACCCGCCCTTCAAGCAGAGCCGCGATTTTGTCGTCCGAGGTAAAAAGACAGCGTATGCTTATACATTAAATCAGCGAGTGTTGGTCGGGGCGAGAGGATTTGAACCTCCGACCACCGCAACCCCATTGCGGTGCGCTACCAGGCTGCGCTACGCCCCGTGAATTACACGATATTTATTTTGAATAGCTGCTATAAAATGATTTACCAATAGCACCGTTGTGCACGTAACTGCTGCAGAATGTTGGTACAGAACCAAGCATACTTAATCTACCGGCCATTGGGAAGGACTGAATTAATTTAATAATTTCAGCAGTTCCTCTAGCTCCTTACGGATTCCATGAAGTATATCCTCCGGCTGTGTTTCTTCCTTAGTCACACCAGGGTCTGCCAATTTTTGTCTTGCGCCCCCAATAGTATAGCCTTGCTCATAAAGCAAGCTGCGTATCTGCCGGATCAAAATCACTTCATGACGCTGATAATAACGCCTGTTTCCCCGCCGTTTTATCGGTTTAAGAGAAGGGAATTCCTGCTCCCAATAACGTAACACATGCGGTTTGACACCACATAAATCACTGACTTCACCAATAGTAAAATAGCGCTTTTCAGGTATAAAAGGTAACTCGCCACTATTCCCTGCTTCCAGCATACGCTTCCACTCGTGCCTTCAGTTTCTGTCCCGGCCTGAAAGTCACTACCCGGCGTGCTGTAATCGGGATTTCTTCACCAGTCTTTGGGTTTCTTCCCGGACGCTGATTTTTATCTCTCAAGATAAAATTGCCAAACCCCGATAGCTTGACTTGTTCTCCTCGCTCAAGGGCATGACGCACTTCTTCAAAAAACAGTTCCACTAATTCTTTAGCTTCCCGTTTATTCAATCCGAGCTCTATAAAGAGCGTTTCGGCCATATCAGCTTTCGTTAGAGTCATGTTACTCCCTTAGCAAAGCGCCTAATTCGCGTTCTAACCGAGACAGGATCCGCGTTACTATTTTATCAACTTCTAGATCTGTAAGAGTGCGGGAAAAATCTTGTATTTTCAAGCCCAACGCGATACTTTTTTGTTTTGAATCAATCCCCTTCCCCGTATAGACATCAATTACTTGACACTCCTGTAAAGCATCGATTGACTCTCGGTATACGCATTGCTTTAGCTGATCGGCCTGGATCGACTGGTCAACAATGACTGAGATATCTCTACGAATGGCAGGGTAGCGCGACCAGGGTTTAAACAGGGGCATACCCCCTTGCTTGAGCAGGTTCAATTCGATCTCAAACAAAAATAATCGTTGCTCAATTCCGAGCTTGTGTTCGATAGACGGATGCAACGCACCCAACCATCCCCGACAATGGCCCTCCTGATATAAAGCAGCCGATTGACCAGGATGCAGCGCGGGATGAGAAGCGGCTCTGAATTCAACCTGATCGAGTAAACCAGCAATCGCTAATAACGCTTCTACGTCGCCCTTGAGATCATAAAAATCCACGGCTTGGGACTTAACGCCCCATTGTTGCGGCAAGACATCTCCGGTCACAAGCCCTGCTAACATTGGCGTTTGCTCAACCCCGGACGGAGTCGTCATGAAACTTCCCCCAGTTTCAAATAGTTTAAGCCTCGTTTGTTGGCGATTGAGGTTATGCAACGTAGCCTTAATCAGCCCAGGCCAGAGCGTGGTTCGCATCGCCGCCATCTCAGTGGAAATCGGGTTGGCTAACCGCTTGGGCATACCACCCGGATGGAATAACTCTTCCCAGTCGGGATCAATAAAACTGAAGGTAACCGCTTCTTGATAACCGCGATCCACCAAGAGTTTACGGAAACGGGATATGGGTTGTCCAGCCTCATCGATTGGCCGAATGGTGGGGTTGTACTCTAAACGAGCACCCGGTATGGCGTCGTATCCTACGAGCCGAGCGACCTCTTCGATAAGATCAGCCTCAATATTGAGATCGAAGCGAAAGCTGGGGGGAGTGACTCGCCAGCCGCCGTCATACTCGCTCAGCGCACAACCCAATGCGGTCAAACAACGCACTACCTCAGCGTGGGGCACGGGTATACCCAACAATCGTTCAACTCTAGATTGTCGCAGCGCAATGCGTGGATTTTGCGGCAGATACTCACGGGATACGATATCCAAAACCGGCCCGGGCTCGCCACCCACGATCCCCAGCAACAACGCTGTCGCCCGTTCAATGGCACGAGATTGTAAAGAGGGATCTACCCCACGTTCAAATCTGTGGGAAGAATCCGTATGCAGGCCGTATTTGCGCGCCCGACCCGCAATGGCCTGTGGATTGAAGAACGCGCTCTCGAGAAACAAATCCTGTGTTTCATCCGTGACTCCGCTCGCCAATCCGCCCATGATACCCGCGAGCGCCAACACGCGCTGATCATCCGCGATGACCAATGTCTCCGTATCCAGAGTCAATCGCTGACCGTCTAACAACTGAAGCTCGTCTCCGTGATGGGCTAAACGTACCTGGATACCGCCGCTGAGTTGCGCCAAGTCGAAGGCGTGCATGGGTTGGCCCAATTCAAGCATCACGTAATTGGTCACGTCCACCACCGGCCCAATGCTGCGAATACCGCAACGCCGAAGCCGCTCGCGCATCCACCAGGGAGTCGATGCCGTGGGGTTTATTGCCTTAATCACCCGTCCAGCATAACGGGGGCAGAGCTCAGGCGATACGATAGTGACACGCACACGCTGACCGTTATCTGCTTCGATCTGCACCTCATGTAGGCTGTGTAGAGAAACGGTAGTTAACGCCGCAAGTTCCCGCGCCACACCCTCAATGCCCAGACAATCCGCCCGATTTGGTGTAAGGTCGATCTCAAAAATAGCATCATCGAGCTTGAGGTAATGCCGAATGTCAGCTCCCAGCGGTGCACTCTCATCCAGACACATGATTCCCGTTGCCGATTCGGTTAGTCCGAGTTCATGACTGGAGCACAACATGCCGAAGGATTCCACACCCCGAAGCACGGATTCTTTAATCTCCAAGCCACCGGGTAATACCGCACCGACCACAGCAAGCGGGGCATACATTCCTGCTACGACATTTTGAGCACCACAGACAACCTGCAAACATTCTTCGCGTCCAGCATCGACCTCACAGAGATTTAAACGGTCAGCATTTGGATGAGGGGCAACCTTCACTATACGGCTTACAACCACACCTCGAAAATCTGGGGCCGCAGAAGTGATGCTATCGAGTTCGAGTCCGGCCATCGTGAGTCGATTCCCCAATTCTTCGGTCGTCAAGGGGGGATCGACCCATTCACGCAACCATGTCTCGCTGAACTTCATTGCCTACCTAAAGGACCTTGATAGTCGTTACTCATTTATCATTTAAGAATGCTAATCCACACCGGTAATATACTCTGGTTTGGATACAACCCCCTAAGGCAGCAGCGGCCGGGCCAAAATAATACTGTCTCAGCCTGAACGGCAAGTAGTGGTTTAACACATTCATATTGGAATGATACAGAGAAAAGGTGGCTACCGAGAATATTCGGTTAATACTAACCGAATTCAACAGTTGCGATTGCTGCCCCGTTTAATTAATTGAATTGACGTAGGAATCGAAGATCATTTTCAAAGAACATACGTAAATCGTCAATTCCATACCGCATCATGGCCAAACGTTCTACACCCAAGCCGAAAGCATAACCTGTAAAGCGTTCATTATCGATACCCACGGAAGAAAACACTTGCGGATGAACCATCCCACAGCCCATGACTTCTAACCATCCCGTATGACTGCAGACACGACATCCTTTGCCGCCACACATCACGCACTGTATGTCGACTTCGGCAGAAGGTTCGGTAAATGGAAAATAAGAGGGCCTGAAACGAGTCTTGAGATCCTCTTTCTGGAAAAATGCTTTCAAAAACTGATCGATCACGCCCTTGAGATCCGTGAATGCGATCCGGGTATCTACCGCTAGACCCTCAACTTGGTGAAACATTGGGCTATGGGTAAGATCGGAATCACAGCGGTATACCCTACCTGGTGCAATGATACGCAGTGGCGGAGCCTGAGTTTCCATCACTCGCACTTGTACCGGTGAAGTATGGGTTCGCAATAAGCTTTGATCATCGAAGTAAAACGTATCGTGCATTGCGCGCGCCGGATGATAGCGCGGAATATTTAAAGCTTCGAAGTTATGATAGTCATCTTCAATCTCAGGCCCCTCGGCTACTTCGAAACCTACCTGAGAAAACAAGTCTTCAATCCGCTGCAGGGTCTGCGTTATTGGATGTAACCCTCCACTGAGTTGACCTCGCCCAGGCAAAGTAACATCCACCGTCTCTTTTTCCAGGCGAGACTGAATAGCCTTCGACTCGAGGAGTTGACTCCGTACTTTAGCCGCTTGTTGAAGTTCTTGTTTAGCGTTATTAACCGCCTTCCCAGCTTGCCGACGCTCTCCTTCTGGCAGTTTCCCTAAGGCTTTGAGCTGAGTGGTAATTAGGCCCTTTTTACCCAAATAACGCACGCGCAACTCATCCAGCTCACGTGCATTTTCTGCTTGAGCTATCTCAGCTAGCGCGTTTTCTAGTATTCTGGCTAATTCCAACACAATGCGGCATTCTTAGAAATACAAAATTATCCACAGTAAAGGTGCAAAACCTTTACTCAGGCAAGTTGTTCGTTTTAGAGATTGTCGATTCACCGACCATAGCGAGGCAATGATCGGCATGCGCCGCGGAAACGTGCTAACCGGCCAAGCTCGCCTTAGCCTGTTCAGCCACTTTACCGAATGCTTCTAGATCATGTACTGCCAAATCGGCAAGCACTTTGCGATCGATCTCGATAGAAGCCTTATGCAGGCCATCGATCAATCGGCTGTAAGATATACCAAACTGGCGGGCTGCAGCATTAATACGGACAATCCATAGGGCGCGGAACTGGCGCTTACGTTGACGGCGATCCCGGTAGGCATATTGGCCTGCGCGAGTAACCGCTTGCTTTGCCACACGGATTACATTACGGCGCGCGCCGTAATAACCTTTGGCCTTAGCTCGTATTTTCTTGTGCCGCGCATGGGCGGTAACACCACGTTTAACTCTGGGCATGATAAATCCTTAGAATTTCTCAAGGGTCCCGCCGCAAGCAACGGGAAAGATTTAGTGCTGAGTTTGCTAAAGGGGAGCACTCAGCACTCCCCTTGGGTCGCCTGCGAGCGATGAGCCTGCAGGCAAAAGACGTATAGACTCGGCGAATTAACTAACTGTAAGGCAACATCTGCCGCGCGCTCCGAGCATCAGCCCCTGAGATCAATAGATGAGATCTCAGGTGACGTTTTCTCTTTGTGCTTTTTTTGGTCAGAATATGATTTAGGTGTGACTGCTTGCGTTTAAAAGCGCCTGACGCGGTGCACTTAAACCGTTTAGCCGCCCCCCGGTTCGTTTTAAGCTTGGGCATGGTTACTATTTCCTCATAAATTTTCCAAAAACTTCCCCACATGCAAACACGCAGTAGTGTCAGGGTCGCTACTAAGCCTTTTTCTTGGGCGCGAAGACCATAACCATCTGTCGCCCTTCCAATTTTGGACGTTGCTCGATAACGGATATTTCTTGCAAATCCTCTTCGACGCGTTCCAATAACTGCATGCCCCTATCCTGATGCATCATCTCCCGACCGCGAAAGCGTATTGTCACTTTTGTTTTATCGCCCTCTTGCAAAAACTCCATCAGTTTGCGCAGCTTGACTTGATAATCTCCCTCTTCCGTACCCGGACGAAATTTGATTTCCTTAACCTGTATTTGCTTCTGCTTTTTACGCGCGACCTGGGCCTTTTTATTTTGCTCAAATCTAAACTTTCCATAGTCCATCACCCGGCATACCGGCGGTTGCGCATTCGGTACGATCTCTACCAAATCAAGCTCTGCTTGCTCGGCAAGTTTAAATGCCTCTTCTATGGCAATAACCCCGATATTGTCACCCTCCGCGTTGATCAGGCGTACGTTGGGACTATCGATTTCTTCGTTTAGACGATGCTCTTTGACTGCGCTGATGTTAGTTCCTCCTTATGAGTTTTTTATGAGTTTTACTTGCGGCGTTCGATTTCAATGCTCAGCTGATCGACCAAGTCAGCCACCTCCATTGCCCCCAAATCTTCGCCGCTTTGCTTACGCACGGTCACGCGCTGCGTTTCCACTTCCCGGTCACCCAGAATCACCATGTAAGGGACCCGCTGCAGGGTATGCTCGCGAATCTTAAATCCTATTTTCTCATTTCTCAAGTCGCTGATGACTCTAAAGCCTCGCTTCTTGAGCGTACGGAACACGCTGTTGGCATATTCGAGCTGACGATCGGTGATGTTGAGAATCACGAGTTGTACGGGTGCTAGCCACAACGGTAATATCCCTGCGTAGTGTTCGATCAAGATTCCGATAAACCGCTCCAATGAACCCAAGATGGCGCGATGGATCATGACTGGCACTTTGCGTGCCCCATCTTCCGCCACGTAGTAGGCACCCAACCGACCTGGCATGGAAAAATCGACTTGAATTGTGCCACATTGCCAGGTTCGTCCGATACTGTCCCGCAATGTGAACTCGATCTTGGGTCCATAGAATGCGCCTTCTCCCGGCTGCACGACGAAATCCAGCGATTTACCGCGCAAAGCAATATCAAGCGCTTGCTCAGCCTTATCCCAAAGCGTATCCTCCCCGACCCGTTGCTCAGGGCGAGTCGACAACGCCAAATGGACGTCTTCGAAGCCAAAATCCGCATAGACCATAAAGGTCAGGTCGATCAGCTTCGCCACTTCTTCCTGGAGTTGCTCCTCAGTGCAAAAGATATGGGCATCATCTTGCACAAAACGCCGGGCTCGCATCAAACCATGCAGCGTACCTGAGGGTTCATTTCGGTGTACGGTACCGAACTCCGCAATCCGCAACGGCAAATCCCGATAACTTTTCAGGCCTCGATTGAAGATCTGGATATGCGCAGGGCAATTCATCGGCTTAACAGCGTATTCGCGGTTCTCCGAATGGGTTGCGAAAATCATGTCACTGAATTTATCCCAATGCCCCGATTTTTCCCATAAAGTACGATCCAACACTTGAGGGGTATGGACCTCCTGATAATCGCCATTGGCCAAAGCTTCCCGCATATACGATTCCACCAGCCGGTACAGCACCCACCCTCTTTCGTGCCAAAACACCATACCGGGCGCTTCTTCTTGAAAGTGAAACCAATTGAGTTGTTTACCCAATTTGCGGTGATCGCGCTTTTCTGCTTCCTCCAGCCGGTATAAATAGTCCTTGAGCTGCTGTTTATCGGCCCAAGCCGTACCATAAATGCGCTGTAGCATTTCATTACGGGAATCTCCCCGCCAATAAGCGCCTGCCAGCTTGGTGAGCTTAAAGGCTTGCAGTTTTCCCGTGCTGGGCACATGAGGACCACGGCACAGGTCGATAAAATCTCCCTGCCGATAAAGTGAGATTTCCTCGCCTTGGGGAATGGCTTCGATGATCTTCGCTTTATACTCCTCGCCCAGATCCCGGAAGAATTTGACCGCATCATCCCGTGGCATAACCGAACGCTCAATATGAAAATCAGCCTTCGCTAATTCGGCCATTTTAGTTTCGATTGCGATTAAATCATCAGGAGTAAACGACTGCTCAAAGGCAAAATCATAATAGAATCCATCTTCTATGACTGGCCCGATCGTCACCTGGGCTTGTGGAAATAAGGTTTTCACTGCATGAGCCAGCAAATGGGCGGTGGAATGGCGCAGGATTTCCAGACCTTCTTCATCCTTAGCGGTAAGAAGCCGCAGATCCGTATCCTGTTCGACCACGAAGGAAGTATCGACGACGTGTCCATCAACCCGGCCCGCCAGGGTGGATTTTGCGAGACCAGGCCCAATATCAGCGGCGATCTGATGGATGCTTATAGGCTGAGCATACTGACGGTGGCTGCCGTCAGGTAGAGTAATAGTCGGCATGATGGTACTCCAGTGGTGACCGATACCAAGGGCCACTTGATCTGTCTCTATCGCAGAACGATGTATTAGCATACAAGTGGTAGGCGCGATTGGACTCGAACCAACGACCCCCACCATGTCAAGGTGGTGCTCTAACCAACTGAGCTACGCGCCTAGTTCAGGGTCAATAACGCTAACATAAATTAGTCTTAATGACTAGCGCAATGGGAGAAAACAAGCTTATTCAGGCGAAGACTGCAAGCTAAGCTTGCTGGATCCAACGATGCGCAACTCACCCGCTCACCAAAACATCAATACAACACGACGATGCATAGCTTTCGCTTATTACCGAGACAGATCCGGCTTGCCAAGTACTTGTCCTTTGAACTGGGCGATTTCGTCCCGAATTTTTGCTGCTTCCTCGAACTCCAGATCCCTAGCATGCTGATACATCCGTTTTTCAAGCATCTGAATATGTTTAATTACGTTCTGTGGCGAATGCTTAGCATATTCGATGACCTCTTCGGCGACTTTGGCGTAGCGCCGAGCGGATGCCGCTGAGCTTTGAGCATAGGCGCCCTCCATGATGTCCGCTACCTTTTTTTTAACACCCTTGGGAGTGATGTCATGCGCCTGATTAAAATCGAGTTGCCTCTCCCGGCGGCGGTTGGTTTCATTAATTGCCCGCTGCATAGAACCGGTTAGCGTATCGGCGTACATAATCGCTTTGCCGTTGATATGCCGTGCGGCACGGCCGATGGTCTGGATAAGGGAACGTTCCGAACGCAGAAAGCCTTCTTTATCGGCATCGAGAATCGCTACCAGGGAGACTTCAGGAATATCCAAGCCTTCACGCAATAGGTTGATTCCCACCAGCGTGTCGAATTTACCCAGGCGCAGATCGCGAATGATTTCCACCCGTTCCATCGTGTCAATATCAGAATGAAGGTACCGCACCCGCACACCATGCTCGCTTAAATAATCGGTTAAATCTTCAGCCATCCGCTTGGTCAAAGTGGTTACCATGACCCGCTCGTCTACGGCAGCCCGCTGATTAATCTCGGATAAGACATCGTCGACCTGCGTCGCCACAGGGCGGACTTCGATCTCTGGATCAACTAATCCGGTGGGGCGTACGAGCTGTTCCACAACAGCCCCGGATCGTCCCTGTTCATAGGGACCAGGAGTGGCGGAGACGAAAATCGTCTGCGGAGAGATCGCTTCAAATTCTTCGAATTTTAACGGCCGGTTGTCTAGCGCCGAGGGCAGTCGGAAACCGTATTCGACCAGCGTCTCCTTACGCGCCCGATCGCCCCGATACATGCCGCCAAATTGAGGAATAGATACATGGCTCTCGTCAACCACCAGCAACGCATCGGGCGGAAGATAATCTAAAAAGCAGGGAGGCGGTGCTCCGGGTTGGCGGCCGGATAGAAAACGAGAATAGTTCTCTATCCCCGGACAGTATCCCAATTCGCTGATCATTTCCAAATCGAACACGGTGCGCTGTTCCAGTCTTTGGGCCTCCACCAGGCGACCCGCCTGATGCAGCTCTTCCAAGCGCTGGCTTAACTCTGCTTTTATCAATTCGATGGCTTCGAGGAGCGTTTCACGGGGTGTCACATAGTGGGTCTTTGGATAGATGGTCAAGCGCGGCACGCGCTTTGAGATATCGCCCGTCAATGGATCGAAAAGACTCAATGACTCGATCTCGTCATCGAAGAGTTCAATACGTACGGCTTCACGCTCGGATTCAGCCGGATGAACATCGATCACTTCGCCTCGAACTCGAAAAGTTCCGCGACGCAGTTCCATATCGTTTCGCGTATATTGCAACTCGGCTAAACGGCGCAGAATCCTGCGCTGATCGACCCGGTCACCGCGATCTAAATGGAGCACCATCTTCAGATAGGAACGAGGATCGCCTAAACCATAAATGGCCGAGACGGTGGCTACAATGATCGCGTCCCTACGCTCCAGTAAGGCCTTGGTGGCGGATAACCGCATCTGCTCGATGTGCTCGTTGATCGAGGCATCCTTTTCAATATAGGTATCGCTGGAAGGTACGTAGGCTTCTGGTTGATAATAATCGTAATACGACACGAAGTACTCCACCGCATGATGGGGAAAGAACTCTTTCATTTCCCCATACAACTGGGCCGCCAATGTCTTATTAGGGGCCATAACCACCGTGGGACGCTGAATACGCTCGATCACATTGGCAATGGTAAAGGTCTTACCGGATCCAGTGACCCCAAGTAAGGTTTGATAGGCAAGCCCCGATTCCAGTCCTTCCACCAGTTGATTGATGGCTTCGGGTTGGTCACCCGCAGGAGTGTACTGCGTCGCTAAATGAAATAACCGGTCCTGACGCTTATCTGGGGAGGCTTCTTCGAGTATCATGGATGCATTCTGGACTAAAGTTGTGGCAAGCGGTCCGACTCACGTGACAACCTTTTAAAACAAGAGCCCGGGAGTAACTATGAAGCTCTCATCGCGCGTGCAAAAAGTGAAACCCTCACCCACTCTTGCTGTATCGGCGTTGGCGAGCCAGCTGCGGGCACAAGGCCGTGATGTCATTGGTCTTGGCGCTGGAGAGCCTGACTTCGACACACCCGACCACATCAAGCAGGCCGCCATCGATGCGATCAGGGCCGGCCTAACCAAGTATACGGCAGTAGACGGCACCCCTGCCTTAAAGCAGGCCATTATAGAAAAATTTCAGCGAGATAATATGCTGAGTTATACCCCTGAACAAATATTGGTTTCCGTAGGCGGCAAACAGAGTTCATACAATCTATATCAAGCGATGTTGGATGCGGGCGACGAAGTCATTATCCCGGCTCCTTACTGGGTTTCCTATCCGGATATGGTGCTGCTCGCGGATGCCCAACCGGTAATCATCTTGGCGCCGCAAACTCAGAACTTCAAGCTCAATCCCGAACAGCTCGAAGGCGCAATTACCAAGAAAACGCGCTTAGTCTTGCTCAACAGCCCCTCCAATCCAACCGGTGCAGCCTACACCTTTGAGGAACTCAAGGCGCTTGGCGAGGTGTTGCTTCGCTATCCCGACATCTACATCGCGACAGACGATATGTATGAACATATCATGTTCCAAGGTCGGACCTTTGCGACGATCCTCAATGCCTGCCCCGAATTGTATGATAGGACCATCGTTCTGAATGGCGTATCCAAGGCCTATTCCATGACCGGTTGGCGAATCGGTTACGCAGGGGGACCCAAGGAACTCATCAAGGCCATGAAAAAAGTGCAATCGCAAAGCACTTCGAATCCAAGCTCAATCTCCCAGGCTGCGGCCCAGGCCGCGCTAAGTGGTGATCAGAGCTGCGTAGTAGACATGTGTCGCGCCTTCGAAGAGCGCCACGCTTACGTTGTCGATGCGATGAACAGCATCGAAGGTGTGGATTGTCTGCCATCCGCCGGTACTTTTTACAGTTTTCCCAGAGTACAAACCGCGATTGATTCACTCGACGGGATTAATGACGACATCCAACTCGCCTCCTACCTATTGGATAAAGCCGGCGTCGCACTCGTACCGGGGTCGGCATTCGGTTGTCCCGGGCATATTCGAATCTCGTTTGCCACGTCCATGGAAAACTTAAAGGAAGCTATTCGCCGCATTAAAACAGGATTGAACCCTTAGACTATTGACCGAGGCTTAATTGTTAAAGTAGTATCCCAACCCCTACAAGTTTACCCCCACAGTCCTGTTATGTTCCCCGGTAGCTCAGTCGGTAGAGCGGGTGGCTGTTAACCACTAGGTCGGCGGTTCGAGCCCGTCCCGGGGAGCCAATATCCTTAAGTCACAATCATCTGCGCGCTAGATCCTGTTCCCAACAATCTCGCCGTATTCCTTAGCGAAATTTATAACAATCGGCGTTGTCCGCCTCACCGATTACCGGAGATCGCCATTCACAATCATGCCTGGCGCCTTGGAATTCAGCTCGAGTGATCATCGTGAGCAACAAAATATTACAAAATTTGGGGCCAAATCTACATAAGACTTTTGACGAGCACGAAATGCCACTGCCTTGCGAGTAGCAGAGCAGAGTTTTGGGGTGAGTGATGTCTGTAAATCTTGATAAGCTCATGGCGCTTAAAGGTGCCATTGTTTCTGGCGAATTTGACAAAGAAGGCAAACTAATCAGTTCTAAAGGCGATGCTTCGCAAAGACTCTCTGAATTAGTCGAGATGCTGACCACTACAAATTCTGTCATGAAGCAGATGGAAATCAAGATGAGAGCGATGGAATCTCCCCACCGACATGCTTCAGAAAAGGTCTGCCTCGAAGGGTGGGCATTATCGGCAGGGGGTTATACGATGTGCGCTATTGGCAATGCCGACATATTTGTTAGGACGGATGGTTGTAATTTCAAACGCGTGGTCAGAACGCTGAGTAAAGAGGTCGGTGCCACCTCCTAAGCTTCATTCGGTTTGGCACACGACCACTTGTGAAGCCCCTGGCTGGCGGACTTAACGACGTGATTACATCAAGTAGGAGGCAGCGGCTGGCTCCTCGCCAGGTTTTAATACATCAAGCCATGCTTCCGTAAGCTGATCTGACCAATCGTTAAGTTCCCATTGCATCAGGATATTAGCTTGTAGGAGATTACGATAATCTTCTACCCACTGTTCACCGCAAGCTTGAACAGAATTCATCTGCGCCTCCGTAAGTGGCTGACCATTTACTGACATTGACTTGCTTATAGGTTTTACACAAGTGGCGCCCGCTCGCTCCACCAACTGATTTACACTGGTTAGTGACGCCAATCCCAGTACAATCCATCGTGCCTGAAAATCGATCCACAACGCACTCAGCTTCTTCCACTTCGTAACATTTTCCATCCGCATAATCGGCTCCAAACGCATCGATAACATTGTTGCTTTGCAACATACCTTATTTTGTTCGACAATGCAAAGTTATGAAAGTTTGCGGCAGCGAACATGAGAATTTTCCCGACCATCGGCGGATAATTACGCTGCAGCCGATGCGCGCTTTACCTGCATCACCCTTCACCCCGGCCTAAGACTGATGACTATCGTCGCGTTTGCTCAGATCTTTCATCGTATGCGTAAATTTACAGCATCGGGCTGATGAGCGTTTATAATCGTTTACTTCACGGAATATTTATTTCATACAACTTCCTCTCAGTGATTGACCGCGGTTGAGTAGATGACGTTTCAAGAAAAACTCATTGCGCTTAAGACGATTCTCATTAAAGAATTTCTTCGCTTCATACGGATCTGGGTGCAAACGGTTATCCCACCCATGATTACGACTCTGTTGTATTTCATTATCTTTGGCAATCTCATCGGAACAAGGATTGGAAACATCCACAATTTCGACTATAAGGACTATATCGCGCCGGGTCTGATTATGATGTCAATCATCACGAATGCCTATGCCAATGTGGTTTCCTCATTCTACAGCGCAAAATTTCATCGGCATATCGACGAAATGCTGATCTCGCCAATGCCGAATTATGTCATTGTGCTCGGCTTCGTCTCGGGAGGTGTAGCGAGGGGGGTTACCGTAGGGTTCGCTGTGACCCTGGTTTCGATTCTGTTCACCGACCTTGCGATCCATGATCTAATGATTACTTTGCTAGTCGTGCTACTGACTGCCGTTTTGTTCTCCTTGGGTGGGTTAATTAATGGCGTATTCGCCCGAAGCTTTGATGACATCTCGATCGTACCCACCTTTATCCTCACTCCCCTCACCTATCTGGGTGGTATCTTTTACTCGATTCAAATGCTGCCTGAATTTTGGCAAGGCGTATCGCAGTTAAATCCGATCCTGTATATGGTGAATGCGTTCAGATATGGGATCCTAGGGATCTCCGATATCGATCTCACCTTGTCTTTCAGCATTATTCTCGGCTTCATCGCCGTCCTCTATACGCTCAGCCTACAGCTATTAAAATATGGAGTCGGGGTTAAAACCTAGGCGCCAACATACTTACCCGTGAAGTGGATAACCGGTCCCTTAGTCGACATTCGAATAATCTGCGCCGGTGCGCCACAAATTTCCCCAGTCAAACCGGAAGGATTCCTTCGATTCTCGATTTCCCAGAGCAGATTCCAACTGGAAATGCAATAGCCATAAATCTATAATCCGGATTCCGTTATGCTTTTTGCATCCGTGCGCGTACTTCGAATGGAAGGAGGCTAGCGTTGAAATACTTTGAAAACAACTCACTGTCTATCGGCAACACACCCCTCGTCAGATTGAATCGAATCGTCGATTCGAACAAGGCACTGGTGCTCGCCAAGATCGAAGGCCGCAACCCGGCCTATTCGGTCAAGTGCCGAATCGGCGCGGCAATGATCTGGGATGCCGAGAAAAGCGGCGCGCTCAAAGCGGGCATGGAGGTGCTTGAACCCACCAGTGGGAATACCGGAATCGCCTTAGCGTTCGTGTGTGCTGCACGGGGTTACAAGCTCACCTTGACCATGCCCGAGACGATGAGCCTCGAACGGCGCAAGGTGCTCAAGGCGTTCGGCGCGAATCTGATTCTGACCGAAGGGGTAAAAGGTATGCCGGGGGCTATTGCTAAAGCTCAGGAGATTCTAGCGAATGATTCGGATCGTTACTTCATGCCGCAACAGTTCGAGAATCCAGCCAATCCAGCCGTCCATGAAGCCACCACAGGCCCGGAGATCTGGGACGCGACCGAGGGCAAGATCGATATATTGATTTCTGGTGTGGGTACCGGCGGCACGATTACAGGCGTCTCGCGTTACATCAAGCAAACATGCGGCAAGGCAATCACTTCGATCGCGGTGGAGCCGTCCGCCAGCCCGGTAATCTCCCAAACGCTTGCTGGCCAGGAAACGAAACCCGGTCCGCACAAGATCCAAGGAATCGGCGCCGGATTCATTCCGGGCACGCTGGATCTATCGTTGGTCGATCGGGTTGAGCAAATCAGCAACGAGGAATCGGTCGCTTATGCCCGCCGCTTAGCCGTGGAAGAAGGGATATTATCCGGAATCTCCTGTGGTGCCGCAGCCGCCGTCGCAAAGCGGATTTCCGATGAGCCCCAATTCCTTGGCAAGACCATTGTGGTCATTCTGCCCGACGCGGGTGAGCGTTATCTCTCGAGTGTGTTGTTCGAGGATATCACCGCTTAATTTCCACCACAGAGGTGGGAGTGCACCGGCTCCATAAGCACTGGCGTGACCGTTTGACATGCCAACACCTACACTTACCATAGCCAAACGCAAGGAGGACTGTCATGCATGACGAAACTATTGCCATCCACGCCGGGTATCGGTCGGATCCGACTACCAAAGCCGTCGCCGTACCAATCTTCCAGACCGTGGCTTACGAGTTTGATAATGCGCAGCACGGTGCGGATCTGTTCAACCTTGAGGTGGTGGGTAACATCTACACGCGCATTATGAATCCGACGCAAGATGTGCTCGAACAGCGAGTCGCCGCGCTGGAGCATGGTGTGGCGGCACTTGCGACTTCAGCCGGCAGTGCGGCAATCAATTACTCGGTACTCAATCTAGCCGAAGCCGGTGATAATATCGTTTCCATACCACAGCTTTATGGCGGCACTTATACCTTGTTTGCCCATACGCTACCCAAGCTCGGTATCGACGTACGGTTCGCCGAGAACGACTCGCCACAGGCTCTTGCGAAACTGATCGACTCGAAGACCAAGGCCGTGTTCTTCGAGAGCATTGGAAATCCCGCATGTAATATCGTCGATATACAAGCCGTCGCTGACATGGCACGCAACGCCGGCGTGGCCACGATCTGCGACAATACGGTAGCGACTCCATCTCTGCTCAAACCGATCGATTACGGGGTCGATATCGTCGTGCACTCCTTAACAAAATATATGGGCGGTCACGGCACGACATTGGGTGGCATGATCGTCGATTCGGGCAAGTTTTCCTGGGAGAATCACTCGACCCGATATCCGATGTTCAGCACGCCTGAGCCAGCTTATCATGGGGTGGTCTACACGCAGAGTTTCGGGCCCGCGGCGTATATCGCCCGCGCACGCACCGTGGCACTGCGCAATACCGGATCGGCAATTTCCCCGCTGGCGGCATTTCAACTGATGCAAGGTATTGAGACCCTCAGCCTGAGGATGGAGCGGCATTGCGAAAATGCGCAAAAAGTCGCTGAATTCCTGGCGAGACATCCGAAGATCACCTGGGTCAGTTACGCCGGTCTGCCGGACAATCCCTATCATGCGCTCGCGCAAAAGTACATGAATGGAAAGGCATCAGGGATTCTCACTTTTGGCGTCAAAGGTGGCTTCGATGCGGGGGTTGCGTTCTACGATGCACTGAAACTATTTAAACGGCTCGTCAACATCGGCGACGCCAAGTCGCTTGCCTGTCACCCGGCCTCCACCACACACCGGCAGCTGAGCGAGGATGAGCGGCGGCAGGTGGGCGTTCTCCCCGAGATGATCCGCTTGAGTGTCGGAATCGAGCATATCGACGACATCATCGAAGATCTAGATCAAGCACTGAGCGCCGTAACCACCTAATGGTAAAAAAATCAGCTTCGGATGGTTCCAGCATTTTGGGTTGTTACTGAATATTAATTAGTTTCGGTTTCTGCCTCGGTTTGGAATTTTTACCCTCACTGCACTCATATTCAGCGAGCCGTTTTTCCAACATCTCAATTCGATAAAACAAACAGTGCAGGTTGCGCCCGACAGGATCAGGCAGCAGATGATGATTTAAGCTGACGGTTTGCCTGTCAGTTTGGTCAAAAGCCAGTTCCCTTACTGGCATCGGCACGATCCGGCCGGGAACCCCAACCACCGTGCAATCGGACGGTACAGCTTGGATAACCACTGAATTAGCCCCAATGCGCACATTATTCCCTAATGAAATAGGGCCTAAAATTTTGGCACCGGCACCGACCATGACGTTGTTGCCGAGGGTGGGGTGACGACGCCCTTTATTCCACGTCGTTCCGCCCAACGTAACTCCGTGATAAAGCGTAACATCATCGCCGATCACCGCGGTTTCGCCAATAACCACACCTGCCCCATGATCGATAAAAAAGCGTCTCCCGATTACGACACCCGGATGAATATCGATATTGGTCAGCATTCGACTCAAAAATGCCAATGCTCTAGCCCCATAACACCACCCTTTTCGCCAGAGTCGACCGGCAACCCGGTGGATAAGAATGGCATGAACGCCCGGATAGACGGTTAATACTTCAAAGCGGTTACGTGCGGCCGGATCTCGTTGAAATACGCAGGCCAAGTCTTCCCGCCACTGTGCCCACATGCCTAGTTGCGACATGGACCTGTCCTCGATTCCTTCACCGGTTGTTCAGCCATCCGTGCGACCTAAGTATCGGTAGGACTGGATTGGCGAGTGATTCATTTCCCGTGACCTTGATAAAGTTTTCTTTACGGATTGCTTCAACAGCTTCATGGCAGGAGAAACGTCCACCACCCACTTTGCGTTCAACAAGTGCGCGAATTCCGACTTCGTCCATCTCCCTGAGAATGGCAATGACTGCGTTGACAATCTCTGGGAGCAATCCTCGCGCCACAATCGTAATCTATTGTTTTTCCACTATTTTATCGCTGCACTCAGATGAGATTCATGTCGCAAAGACCACTTGAAGTAGACTTTGTAGCAACTGCCACATACCCAATAGTGGTTCGGAAAGGGTTTTAAAGTTGAATTAATCGCGAAGGCACTACGTATCCCGTGCCACCGTAACGTCTCGTTAGTTTGAGGCCAGTGCCTCCAGCTTCAGGTTAAGACTGCGAATCACTAACAGGAAGTTCTTTGGCACCCGTCGATTCGACCGCCACAGTTTCATCCGGCGCATGGCGCCCACGACCACCAAACAAGCGACGCACGACAACGAAAAATATGGGCACAAACAGCACTCCAAGCACTGTGGCTCCAACCATTCCCCCCATCACGCCGGTGCCAATTGCATGCCGGCTATTGGCTCCTGCGCCGGTGGACAATGCCAGCGGCGTGACACCCAAAATAAAGGCGATAGAGGTCATCAAGATGGGTCGTAGACGCAACCGGCACGCCTCGAGTGTGGCTTCCAGTAAGCTGTGCCCAGCGCGATGCATGGTGTTAGCGAACTCGATAATCAGAATGGCGTTTTTTGCCGACAAGCCAATGACGGCGATGAGCCCGACCTTAAAATAGACATCGTCTTCCAAGCCACGCAGCCAAGTGAAGCTCAAAGCCCCGAGCACACCGAGAGGCACTACCAGCATTACTGCGACCGGAATCGACCAGCTTTCGTAAAGTGCCGCCAACGCCAGAAACACCACCAATAGGGACAACGCGAACAAGATCGGCGCTTGCTGTCCCGAAAGGATCTCTTGGTAAGACTGCCCTGACCATTCGTAACCGATTCCACGGGGCAGCCGTTGGATCAGTTCTTCCATCGCCGTCATCGCCTGGCCGGAACTGTGGCCCACTGCGGCTCCCCCGTTGATCTGAATCGCCGGATAGCCGTTATAGTGGTCGATCGCGGGCGAAGCCAGGTGCCAGTCGGAACTGACGACGCTACTCAAGGGCACCATGTGGTCAGGGTCACCGTCTTGGCTCGGGATATAGTAGCGGGACAGGTCTTCTGGACGGCTGCGATAAGGCGCGTCGGCTTGCAACAGCACCTTGAGCACGCGACCTTCATAGTTGAAGTCGTTGGCGTAGACCGGCGCCAACATCAAGCGGATCGCCTCATAGATATCGTCCAAGGCTAGGTTCATCGAATCCGCCTGAAGCCGGTCCACAGTTAGCCGCACTTCCGGCGCCACTTCCAATTGGTTCGGCCGAACCCCGGTCAGCACAGGCTGCTTTGCCGCCGTCTCCAGCAGTTCGTTACGCGCTTGCAGTAGCTTGTCCTGCCCAAGTCCCGCACGATCTTCCAGGCGAAAATCGAAACCACCGAACCGCCCCAATCCACGAATTGTGGGCAAGTTGACCATGAAAAGTCTTGCCCCCTTTATGCTCTGTAGCGCCCCATTGCCCCATTGGATGAATGCATTGATCTGGTCGTCCGAGCGGGTTCGCTCACTCCAGTCCTTCAAGCGAATGAAACCCAGACCTACGTTTTCGCCCTGCCCGACGAAACTAAAGCCGGCCACATCGAGCACTTTGTCCACCGCCGGGTGTTTGCGGATAATACCTTCCATCTCGCGTAACACGCGACCTGTACGCTCTATACTCGCGCCGGGAGGCAATTGCACCATGATCAGTGCATAACCCTGATCTTCTTCGGGAAGAAAGCTTCCAGGTAATCGTGCATAGAGCAACGCCGCTACACCTACCAGTGCCACGAAGGCGATCATCCAACGCGGTGTATGACGGATGGCTTGAGCCACCCGCCGCAGGTAAGCAACGTTGGCCCACCCGTAGAAGCGGTTAAAACCACGCAGCAGAGCATTCGGCTGCCCATGCGCTGGTTTGAGCAAGGTGGCACATAGCGCCGGGGTGAAACTGAGTGCCATCAGCGCCGAGATCGCCATGGATATCGCAATGGTCAGCGAGAATTGGCGATAGATGGCACCCACACTGCCGCCCACCAGAGCCATGGGGAGGAATACCGCCGCCAGCACCGTGGTCATGGCGATGACCGCTCCGGTAATCTGGTCCATGGCCTTGCGTGAGGCTTCCTTGGGTGAAAGTCCCTCCTCGGTCATGATGCGCTCGACATTCTCGACCACCACAATAGCGTCGTCCACTACCAGGCCAATAGCCAACACAAGCCCGAACAGACTCAGCACATTGATGGAAAAACCAGCCAGATACATACCGGCGAAGGCGCTGGTCAGAGCCACCGGCACCACCAGTGTCGGGATCAACGTGGCGCGCAGGTTCTGCAAAAAAAGCAAGATGACCAGAAACACCAGCACCACCGCCTCGATCAAGGTATACAGGACTTCTTGGATAGAGATGCTGATGAACTGGGTGCTGTCGTAAGGCACGAACCAACTCACTTTGGGCGGGAAATAGCTCGCCAGTTCATCCATCTTCTGGCGGACCGCCTCCGCCACTTGTAACGCGTTAGCATTCGGTGAAAGTTGAATAGCGAAGCCGGCGATAGGCTCGCCATTGACGTGCACATCATGACCGTAAGCCTCCGCACCGAGTTCGACACGGGCCACATCTTGTAGTCGCACCGTGCTGCCATCGGAGTTGGTCCGCAGTAGGATCTGGGCAAACTCCTCCGGCTTGGTGAAGCGACTGGCGGCCGTCACCGACGCGCTAATGCCCTGGCCCGGCGGAGCCGGTTCGGCACCGATGGAACCCGCAGCGATCTGCACGTTTTGATTGCGGATCGCATCCAATACCGTAGCGGCGCTCATTCCATAGCCGTGCAATTTATCCGGATTCAGCCAGATACGCATGGCGTAAGCCGAGCCGAACAGCCTGGCACTGCCGACTCCGGGCAAGCGTTGGATCGGGTCCAGCACCTGGGCCGCGATGAGATTATTCAATGCATAGGTATTGTAATTAGTGTCGGTAGATTTCAGGGCCACGACCATCAGAAAATCATTATTCGCCTTATCAACGGTGACGCCGTTCTCCACCACTTCCTGAGGCAGACGGGCTTCCGCAACACTGAGGCGATTCTGTACCTGGACGGCTGCGATATCCGGATCGGTACCGTTGAGAAAAGTGAGCGTGATCTGGGCAGTGCCGTTTGAACGTGAGGTCGAATCGAAGTACAGCAGGTTATCCACACCGGTAAGCTGCTGTTCGATGACCGAGGTCACGGTCTTTTCGATAACCTGGGCACTGGCGCCCGGATAGCTCGCGCTGACGCTGACCTGAGGTGGAGCAATCGACGGATAGGCGGACACCGGCAAGCGAAAAATGGCGATACTACCCGCTAACGTGATGAGAATAGCCACGACCCAGGCGAAGATCGGTCGGTCGATAAAAAAGCGCGGCATCGGCTATCCCTCAGGTGTGGCAGCGGGAACGGCTTTTGCCATAGCCCCAGGATGAACCTTTTGCAAGCCTTCCTGAATCACCTGCTCACCCTCCGCCAGTGGTCCGGTAACAATCCAGTCCGTACGCGTCATTCCATGGGTGGTGACACGGCGCTGTTCCACTTTTCCCGTATTATCGACTACCATCAGATAAGGGCCTTGTGAATCGCGAGAGAGGCTAGCCTGCGGGAGTAGAAAGGCGTTGGTCAGCTGGCCGACAATCAGACGTAAATTGAGAAACATACCGGGCAACAACCGATGCTCCGGATTGGGCACCACGGCACGCAACGATACCACGCCGGTACCCGGATCCACCGTTGAACCCGAATAGTCCAGGGTACCTCGTTGAGGATAGACTGTCCCGTCAGGCAAGAGCAATTCCACCGCAGCGCTGGACTTGTCTTTCGATGTGATCGCCACCGACTGCAGCTCCGCTACCGACAGGCTGAAGTTGACATAAATGGGGGCAATCTGTTCGACGGTAGTCAACTGGGTCGCCTCCCCCTGCCCCACCAGCGCCCCTTCGGTAACCAAAGCTCGACTGGCGCGGCCACCGATTGGTGCGGTCACCTTGGTATAGCTCAGGTCCAGACGAGCCTTTTCGACCTTAGCTTGAGCTCCCTTAACATCTGCGGCGGTAGTCCGTTCCTGAGCCAGCGCAAGATCCAGGTCCTGGGATGATAAAAGATTCTTGGCGGCCAGCTCGCGATAGCGCTTGGCCGTAAGCATGGCGTTGGTGGCGTCCGCCTGCGCACTCGCCAGCGCGGCTTCTGCGATGTGTAACTCCGCTTCGAGCGGGGCTGGATCGATCTGAAACAAAGCTTGTCCGGGCGCGACGTCTGTCCCTTCGTTATAAAGCCGCCGCAGGACAATACCGGCCACTCGCGCCCGCACCTCAGCGATTCGGGTTGGAGCCAAACGCCCAACCAGATTGCGGGTCAGGGGCACCGTTTGGGAATGGGCGGTAATGACGGCTACTTCGGGTGGTGGCGTAGCTGCAGATTGAGTGTTCTTTGGATCCGCCTTATAGCAGGACGAGATCAATATAGATCCAGCACAGAATAGAGCCAGACGAAGGCAAATGAGTTTCATAAATTTAATTTTAAGATAAATCCTTAGATTCGCATGGGGAAAGGATCGCGCTGATTAGAGTCCCGTGCCGCCCATTGTAGTAACAAACATTTACGATTCGTAATCGTATGGCGGAGTTCCATGTGTGCCTACGATTAACTCTATTGCAGGAAGAATATCCACCGCTTTGGCGACGACTGTTAGTATCAGGTCGATACTAGGCATATAATGGGAACTGATTGCTTATTCCGCAAGCAGGCACTTATTTGATACTGAAGCACATGGATGAAACCGGGAAACATACTAAATGCCGCGCATTGGGCGAGGTGCTCGCACTCATTGGCGACAAATGGACGGTGATGGTGGTCGGGGCACTAGCCGGTGGACCGAAGCGATTCAACGAGCTGCGGCGGCACATCGGCGGCGTATCGCAACGCATGCTCACGCGCACGCTGCGTCGCCTGGAGCAGGAAGGCCTGTTGACACGGACCGTGTTCCCCACCATTCCACCTCGTGTGGATTACGAGTTAACGCCTCATGGCCATACGCTTATCGTGCCACTGCGTGCGCTTTCGGAATGGGCCGCCAAGCATCGCGCCGTTCGGGAGGCCAATAGCCTAGATGGAGATCTACCAGAAACGTAGCACCTCCCATCGAGACGCTACCCGCTTCGCAAAGCCCGAAATAGATCGATTGTGAGCTTATCGATGAGCTGAAAACGCCGTATCGCGACGGGTGAATTGAGAAAATTCCGTCCTCAGGTCCGTAAACGGAGCATCCCTGCACCACTCCTCTCACTCACCCTGATGCGAAAGGCGCGTCGGCTGGATGACGCTAGTTTGCGAAGGCCAGGTACAACAGGAGTTTGACCCCTTACGAGGGGTGATGATACCTGAATTCTTGTGTTAGTCCGCCATATCCATAAGCTGCTGCACGGACGTCTTGAACGTAGATGTAGCTTTCTTCATGAATGTCTCCAAGAATTTTCTGGAAACCGCTAAACGCTGCTTTTATGTATTGTTCTTTTTCCTCTTTTGTGTTTGTTTCGTCAGTGATCTTGATGTCGAAGTAGAAACTCGATTTTTTGTGTGTCTCAAGACTTTTGCCCGCAATTATCCAATTGGATGGTTTTATATAGTCAATTGCTATTACGGTTACATCGGGTCTTTTTATGAAGAATTTTACTGGTCAGAGACAACAGCAAGTTAGATACTTGCTTGGTGATTTCAGGATTTTCTGTTGCTGCGATTTTTACGTTCAAGAAGGGCATTTGGTGGCTCCTTTGTTAGCTATGCAATTATCTGGTCTAGGGAGTTTACGCCTTGCTCATCGACTTTTATGAGATAAAAATGGTGGCAGCATATTGATGGCCGACTGCAGCAAGTTGTTTACGACCGAGTCGGACACGAACATGATGGGGTGCAAGTCCGCTGTAGGGTTCCGGCATTGTTCCCAGTGACGAGATAATTACTAACCGACGGCACCCGTTTCCTCGAATTCACGCTTTGCGAATCGATTCCGGAGGAACCCAGTTGGATCGGAGATCCGCGCACTCTTGTGCGAGCACACCTCCGAGATAGCAATTTAGGGACCTGCGAACGTACGGAACACGACTATGGACATCACTGCCCCCGTGCTCCGGATCCGCCTCGCCATATACCACGTTGCCGATCCGAACAGAGGCAATCGCCCCTAGGCACATGACGCAATACGACCGGACAGGTTAATTGTCGTCTAATAGACCATGAGCGAATGGCGTTATAGATTGAATACCTCGTATTGTCCAGCTTGCGGTAGTTATCGGGTCAAGGAAGATGTCGCATTTTTTTAAGCGGCTTTGTGTGTATTGATATCCTCCTTTTGAGTTGATTTAGCTGGATTGAGGTAGACGACGTTTTCAGGATGCCAATCCCGTATGGGCCCAGACCAACGTTCAGGGTGTTGTGCCTTTGCCGCCTCGTAGAGTGTCGTTCGTTGTTGCAGAATGGCGCTATCCTCCCCCCGATGGCGTTGGCCCGGGGTGACGAATTTCAAGCCACTGTGGCGGTGGATTTCATTGTACCAATGCTCAAACCCCGCCACCCACTCACGCGCCTCGCCGACGGTATCGAAGGGCTTGTCGGGAAAGCCGGGATGATATTTCAATGTTTTGAACAAGGCCTCGGAATACGGGTTGTCGTTGCTCACCGAGGGGCGGCTCAGCGAGGGCATGACCCCAAGTCGTTGTAACGTCGCCAGCAGGGTGGCGCCTTTCATGGGTGCGCCGTTGTCGGAGTGCAGTACGAGGGACTGCCCGGCAATCCCTTCGCGCAGATACGCCTTTTGAAAAACCGTGGCGGCGTGCTCCGACGATTCGGTTTCGAGTACCTCCCAGCCGACGATCTTGCGACTGTAGACGTCCATGATCAGGTAGAGGTAGAAGAACATCCCCTTGACGGTCGTGGCCAGATAGGTGATGTCCCAGCTCCAGAGCTGATTGGGCGCGGTGGCCTTCAAGGGCGTCGGACGACGATGTTTCGGGGCCTTGGCCTTGCCACGGTGGGCCAGCTGATCGGCCTCACGCAACACCCGGTAGAAGCTCGATTCCGAGGCGATGTAGAGGCCGCGGTCGGCCAGCGCCGGCACGATCTGACTGGGCGGCATCGGGGCAAACGCTTCGCTATTGGCAACGGCCAATATACGCTGGCGTTCGTGCTCGGAGAGCTTATTGGCCGGCTCGCGCCCTTGCGCGGCCTGCTGGCGAGCATCGGCCTTCACACCTCCATGCTCTCGCCAGCGTTGAAGCGTACGCGGCGAGATCCCCAACACGGCGCAGGCCGGCGCTGATCGTGCGCCAGCCGCACAGGCCTCATCGATCCAGGTCACCACCCTTTGACGCTGCGCGAGGTCTATCTTCCGTCCGCGGGCTCCGCCAAGAAAATGCGGACTTTTTTTTGCAGCACCAACAGCGCGGCGGTCTCCGCCAAGGCCTTGTCTTTACGGCGTAACTCCTCCTGCAGCTGCTTGATCTCTTTGGCCTGCTGACGCCGCTTGTCACGATCCACGCCAACCCCAGCCGAGGCATTGGCCTGCTGGCAGGCTTTACGCCAGGCATGGATCGGCTCCGGGTACAGCCCCTTACGGCGACAGTACTCACTGAGCTCGACCTCATTGAGGCTGGCGGTCTCGAGCACCACGGTGAATTTCTCCTCACTGCTGGCTCCCCCAGAGGGAACGTGTTTCACCGCGCCATCCCCGTTGGAGCGCCGGTGCTTGAGGCGCCAGCCATACAGGGTGTCTTGCGGAATCCCCGTCTCTCGGGACAGCTCCGGAACGCCGACATTGTTCGGGGGCAGCATCTTGGCGATGAGGCCGGCTCTGAATTCTTCCGAGTACTGTGTCATGGTTTTCTCTCTCAGATG
>CAVSWL010000037.1:0-70203 GCA_963731655.1 uncultured Gammaproteobacteria bacterium
AACGGAATAGCCGCCAGCATCTGCTGCAGGTTGTCTTTGGCCTCCAGGAGCTGGCTTCTGCTCGAACCTTTCGGCAGGTAGAAGTCACACCGGGCGCAGGCCATCCGATGCGGGCATTGCTCAAAGAAGCTGTAGGTGCAGTAACCGTGCCCCAAATCAAAGTACTGCCAGGGCGTACCGCTCGCCGCTGTGCCTTGCTCGACGGCCTCACGGTCGATGAGCACCTCGATCGTACGCACGTTGCGAGCAAAATAGCCGGCATCGGTATACGCTTTGGCCAGGGTAGTCGGGGTGAGAGCGGTATAATGTTGGGTGGTCTCCGCCGAACGGTGCCCGAGCCAAGCTTGGAGTTCGAACAGCGTCATCGGCTCTTTGGCGTTGTAGAGTTGACTGGCGATGGTCGCCCGGGCGCGATGGCTGGTAATCCGCCCCCGGGTGTCTTCTAGGGGCACACCGGCTTTGCGGCATAGGGTTGGGATCAGCACGTGGTTAAGGTAGTCGTTCGCGACCCGTTTAGCTCGGTAGCAGAAGAGGAAGTGTACACGCTCACCGGTTCGACGATCGAGCAACAGCGGCTGCCCAGGTCGCACGGTTTCCCAGGTGCCGATCGCTTGTCCGACGAGTGGGTCGACGGGCTTGGTGAAGGCGGCACCGGTTTTGTGCGTTGGTACATCGAGCAGACAGACGGCGTCTTTGGCGACGGTCTGTTCCGGGTGGCCAGCCACGCTGACCTCATCGCGCTGCCAACGGACACAACCAAGCCGCAGGCGGGCGATCTCATCGCTGCGCAAACCCGCGAACAGCCACACGAAACCAAGCGCACGGACTAATTCCAGGGGATAGAACTGCCCCGCGGCACTAGCTGGCAAATCACCCGTCTCCAGGTTGAGCCCCGCCCACAACAACTTGGCCCAGATGTCGTCAGCAATGACGCGTGGGTTTGGCCCGATTAGCGCTCGGATACTACGGGGTGTGGCAAATGCCCGGACGGGATCGAACCGACACGGTATCCACTCCCACTCTTGGCAGTCATGAAAGAAGGTGCGTACAGCGACGATATAGCCGGCCTTTGTTCTGGGCGACAGTGATTGCCCGATACGACCGCCTAACGCTTCGCGGCGCTGCACGTAGTCACCGACGCACATACGCTCCACTTGAGCGATATAGGCGGCACAGAGTTCGCGGGTCCATTGCGCGGGTTCGTTCACGTCGGGATGCTGCTGCGCCAGCCAACGGCCGACTTTGAACAGAATGGTTCGGAAGGTTCGGCGAACTTTGTGAGTCAATGTCGAAGTAGCCGCCCAGCGCTCGACCCACTCGCGCCACGCGCCGTGCATGCCCTTGGCCTTAGGCGTTGGTAACCCGTTCGTCCGGATTGGCGGATCGACAAAGCCCAGTGCAGCGATGGCGCGATGCACGCCGTAGAGCGCGGAACTCTTCCGTGGGCAGGTCACGTCGTGGCGTCGGAACTGCTCAATTACTGGTGCCGTCAGATCGGCCAGATACGGACTGCGGTTATGTAATAGCAGCGCGCTCATCATGCCGGCAAAGTCCCCGGTACGGTATCCCCATTCGCGCAAGGTCGTTGTCACCGGATCAAGAGCCTGTTGCACGAGCACGGGTCCGAATAGGCGGTTGGCCAGTGCAGTGCGATTGAATCCACCCAGCAATTGGAATGCCGTGAAACAGTCCAACAGATAGGCAATCGCCACCGCATAAGGACGCACGGAAGCATCGATCCAGCCGGGATAGGCATGCCGAAAATCAATCTGCGACTTGGTGAATACCTGATCGATCCAATTCTCTGGACTCCAGGCCCAAAACGCTTGTTGTGTGGTAGCGCAACCATGCAGAATGAGGGCCACCGCATCCAGTGAACTCCGGTAATGATAGCGATCGTCTGGGACGTACAAGCTTCGTCGGGCATCATCTAGTGGTCGGAGCAGCCGTTCGATAGCCGTCCACTCCGAGCGATGCGGATCGTGACAGCGTCCGCGGCGGATTTCCCAACCAAGCACTGTCAACGCTGCGTCCTCGGCGGCTGTGAGCGTCGGCGTTCGGTCGTAGTGCGTTAGGTCAATCGGCCACTGCCAAGATGGCTCGAGATGACGTGTGTGTGTTGCTGCAGACTGAGTCGCGACCATTATGTGATCCCTCCCTCGACCTTGCCTTCGGTCAACGCCTGGGTGCGCCAAGCGTGGATCTGGGCCATGCCGTGCGCGAGTTTCTCTGCCAAGTCGCGGCCCGACAGGTGGATATACTGAAGTGTGGTCGTCAGATTACGGTGGCCGGCGAAGGTGGCAATGGCATGCAGCTCCCAACCCGCGCGAGCCAAATCTGTCAGACAAAGATGGCGCAGCGTATGGGTACTGAATTGCGGCACATCGGCTCGCAACGCGATACGGCGGATGACCTTGGACCAGGTCCACAACGTGATGGGCGCGGCGCGGTTGCGAGGCGACTCTGATAGGAACAATAACCCGCGCGCGGTGCTGAGCGTCCGTCGATGAGCCAGATACGCCTGCAACAGGACCGCGGTGGCGGCCGAGTAGGGCACGACTCGCTCGCGGCGTCCTTTTGTCGTCTCGGCGCGGACGCGGACCGTGCGGTAAGCGGGGTCGAGATCGTCGCTACGCAACCCACACAACTCTTCTCGTCGCAGCCCGGCATCGTAAGCCAACGAGAGCATCACACGGTTACGAATTGGCTCCTGGCACGCCACCGCTAGAATTGCCTGCCACTGTTCTTCGGTCGGAATCCACGGCAACTTGGTAAACCGCGGCACCAACGCTTTGTCGCGTTTGCTACCGAAGCCCTTCCCTGCGGTGTAGCGGCCGCGGCCGACAGGGTTGGTCTCGCGCTGGCCTTCTTCGACCAGGTAGTCGTAGAACAGTCGCACGGCGACCAGCCGTTGCTGGATGGTCGCATTCGCCAAGCCGCCCCCTGAGGCGAAGTGGATCACATTCCTCCCCTGCCGATGTGGACGGTTCAATAAATCCCCGACATATAAAGCGACCTGTGCCCGTGTGGCTGTCTCAGGATCAATGCGATGATGAGCACAAAAGGTAAGATAGTCCTGCAAAGCGCCCCCGTAGGCATCGATGGTAGTTCGGGCGAGGCCGAGATCGCTTTGAATGGTCAGCCAGGTGCGAGCGGGTGAAAATGTGGCTATTTGCGGGAAGCGCTCCCAGGGAATAGCGGTCATGCGATCCTCCCGGCAGCGCCGTTATCAATGTCTAAATTGACGCTGCCTAATGATGTCTATCGTAATCAAAAGTCACGACCATAGGGCAATTCCAAATAACTTATATATAGCTTATTTTGACAAGATTCAGTAGTTCCAAGTTGAGCAAATAGGCACGCTAACTTTCTGGACAAGAGCGCACCGTCGGTCCCTATAATCGGGGTAGCAAAACGAAAAACCCGGGGAGAAAAGACGATGCGCTCAGCACACTATAGCATGACGGCGAATGACATCTACCGCTTTGCTGCAGCGATGCTACAACCGCAGCTAAAGTGGCAGGATCACGGCCCCAAGTGTACGGTGACGGTACTGCTGCAAGTGCTTTTTTATGCCGCCGCGCAACTGTGTTCGGTCTTTGCGGCCTGCGCGCGATTGAGAGAGGCCCCGAGCGATCAGGCGGTGCGCGATGCGCTGGCCGCCTTGTGTCCTGAGGCGGGGGTGCTCGAGCAGCAATTCAATCAGAGCTTCGCAAGGCAATTGCCCAAGGGGTTAAAAAAACGACCTCAACGTTTGGCGATTGATCTAACGTTGATTCCCTATCATGGCCAACCTCACCGTTGCAGTGAGGAGATCTATCGTAGCCAGGCCAAAAGTGGCACGACGCACTTTCACGCCTAGGCGACTTGTTATGTGGTTCATAAAGGTCGTCGCTTCACGGTGGCGATGATGCGGGTCAATCAAGGTACGACGATGGTTGAGGTGCTTAAGTGTCTGCTTCGTCAGGCCAGTCGCGCTGGGATACGTCCGAGCCTGTTGTTGCTTGACCGCGGATTTTACAGCGTCGAGGTGATCCGCTATCTGCAAGCGGCACGCTATGCGTTCATCATGCCGGTGATCATCCGAGGCCTTGGTGCGAATGACCCACGCGGACCGAGTGCTACGCGGGTTTTTGCCATGCAAAAGCACAGCGGCTGGGCCCAGTACACCTTGACGAATTCAGAAAAAATCAAAGCCACAGTCCGCATCGGTATCCACTGTCGAAACTGGGCCGGGCAGAGAAAACGCCGTGGACGCCAGACGCTAGTTTACGCACTGTGGGGAATACAGCCCAAAACCACGCACTGGGTTTACCAGGTCTATCGTTTGCGCTTTGGCATCGAAACCAGCTACCGTCAGCTCAATGAAGCACGCATCAAGACCACCACGCGCAATCCTCAGCTGCGCTTGTTGTTCATTGGCATCGCGTTATTGTTACGCAATCTCTGGGTGTGGGTCCATTGGCATTACTTGGCCAGCCCGCGACGCGGTGAGCGTAAACTGAATCTCTACAAATTGCGATTCAAAACCTTGTTGAGGTGGCTGACTCACTTTGCCGAGACTACGTTCGGCATCGATGATACCGTGTTAGCCGAACGATCGCCTTAATAAGGGGCAAACTTGGAACTACTGAGATTACGATCGTCGATGCACATAGTTATTCAAATGAACAAGCAAGTTATATGGGGAAGGCTAGAAGGCCAGATTCCTGCATAGGGACAGATTCATTCCATACACCTCAGGATATGGTGTCAGGAGTGTGCGAATGCATAAGCAAGAAAGGGTTTTCTTGGGAGATAAACGATCCATTTGAAGGGACTATGATTCCACAATTCTTTTACAGAAAGAACGCCAGTGTTCGATCTATCGCCAGTGTTCGATCTATAATGATAGAAGTTAATAAGCGACTGTATTTAACTGAGAAAATTCAAAAATCAGCAAGGTTTGATGAAGTGAAATCAGTTATCGACTGTCTTTTGAATCATATTCACGAGATGACTTTACCACAAAGATAATGACTCTTCGATTCAGCTTGTGAAATCGTGCAGTTCGTTCGTGACGCGGGAACAGCGTCCACGTTTATTGAAGACGCAATAATGGAACGATAAAGGGAATAGAGACACAGTTATGGATAAAGAAAACTATCGGATTAATGCTGTCCTGCCCAAGCTATGGGGCGCCTGCTGGGAAGCCGTTGTTCACACCACTAAAACAGACAACGATACCTGGACCGTTGTTAATTTGATGGGTCACATTGAAAAGAATTGGGCAGGTTACGTAAGGCCAGACGGTAAAGTGCTGGATTACCCTGAAACATTTTTCGCGATAGAAGGCCGGAATTACGCTTATCTGATGGCTATCGCAGACAGAATCGATGATGAGATGGCAGCAGGCCGTAAAGTCATTGTACATTGCCGGCAGGGGATTGACCGCACCTCCTATGTCCTCGCCACATATATATTTAACTATCTGCCATTCGGTGAAGACCGGTCACCAAAGTACAGAAAACAAAAAATCATCGAGTATCTGCGCCAAAACTACCGTGAATGTGCTTTCCGTGATAAGGGCTTTGAGCGGTCTTTTATGTCTATGCCTGAACCATTCCTTTCTGGAGGCGAATTCGTTCGTTCCTCAAAAGCATCTGACGTGTCCTATAACCAGATATAACCGTTAAAAATGCAAACGATGCAATTATCGAAAACGGGTTTCCAGGATGTCGGATGCCCTAACTCCTCGTTGACTGTCAGTGGAGAGCAGCAGTATGAAACATATGTAAGTGTCTATTTTCATTTTTCCACTATTTAAAATCCATGACTTAAGATTTTACGTTTTATTAGGACTCCCTCTAATTTTGTCTTCTAAAATAATCTTTTTTTATGGTGTCAGTAATACATTATCCTATTATAAATCAGTGACTTGTACAGCTATTCTCGAAACCACGTTTGTCATTGCGTTTTGCCAAAAATGATGTGTACCTATATTTAAAATAGACACTTACAAACATATCGTACTCTTAGGTGATTCCATATTCGACAATCAACCCTACGTGGAGCCGGGAGAAGCGGTGATTGACCAATTGACCAGTAAGCTGACGCGCGGCGATAAGGCAAGCTTGCTGGCGGTGGACGGGAGCGTCACCGCAGATGTTCATCAGCAAGTTGAAGACCTACCTGCTGACGCGACGCATCTGTTTGTAAGTTCCGGGGGCAACGATGCATTGAATTACTCGCCAATGCTCGAGAGTCACTGTTCCAATATCGGTGAGGCGTTCGCGCGGTTCGCTGATATCCGTGAACAGTTTGCCCGCGCATACTGGCAAATGTTGTCACGACTGACCACTTTGGGCAAACCCGTAGTGGTATGTACGATCTATGAAGACATTCCCAATCTGTCAGAGCAGGAATGTACAGCGTTAGCATTGTTCAACGAAACCATACTCAAGCAAGTGGTAAAGATGAAACTGCCAATCATTGATTTGCGCTGCCTGTGCAATGAAGCCGAAGATTATTCGCTGATTTCACCTATCGAACCATCCGGCAAAGGCGCGAATAAAATCAGTAGTGTCATCAGAAACATTGTTTATGATTACGATTTTTTAGCCAAACAAACTCTTGTATTTGGGGCTTAACTCGTAGACTCGTAGAATTTGACTGACCGCGACTTGGTCGGATCGACCGCGTGTTCCCGGTCGTAATCCTGTGGGTCGCCCAAGACACATTCTTCCTCAGGGACAAGCAATAGGGCGATGATGTTCTCCAGCCATTTTATTTGTTGTATCCGTCTTCAATTCAGTACCCCGGAATCGTTGATCAATGCCTAACGATTGGTACAAGCTGTAGTTGCCTATTTTCCCGCAAAAGCGGTGCGAGATTTTTCGAATCAGCCAAAATCATTCGGTCTTCAGAATCACTCACCGGCAGAGGTGTTCTGCCGCTCCTCGACGACGCGACCATCCTTCCACACCGCAATGCCAGCGCCGACCTGTGTTGCCCTCTGTCGAGCTTTCGCCGCCGCCCGCTTCATTGCGATTTCCGCCGCCGCTAGATCGGGATCGCGTTTTTGGGGTTTATTGCCGGAATCCTTAGTTTTTACACTCATGCGTTTACTCCTTCTTCAATGAGAATAGGTTCCCCGCCGGAATTGTCATAGAGCGCCCATTCATCCACTATCGGTCTGTAGAGATTCTCCAAATTGTGGAGTCCGGAGGCAAAACGCCGGCGAATAATCGGCTCAGGGACATTGTGGCCGCCCTCTAAGACCCGTTGCCGAACACGGGCGACGGCCACTTCAGGTGAGGCCAGTCGCAGAAAGAACAGCTTTACGATATAGCCGTCATCACGCCAGCCGGGAATCAGCCGGGCGTAACTCCGGCCACTCATGGTGGTCTCAAAGGCGAAACTTTCGCCTCGGCGGACATAGTGGAAAATTTCCTCCAGCATCAAGCGCCCAGCGCGAAAGGCCGCCCGTTCCGGTTCGAATGGAGCGAGACCCGCAGCGATGAGATCGGCATTGACAAAAGTCGGGCACCCGGCCTCTTTTGGCAAAAACTCTACGGCAAAAGTCGTCTTACCCGCACCGTTGGGACCGGCAATGATGATGATTTTTTTCTCCGGGATGGGGAAGTTTGAAGGGTGGGAGATGAAGGGTGAATTGATTTCAGCCATTGCGTTTCCCCTTCAATTTCCTGAAGGAGGGAGTTTAAGGTAATCTGAACTTTCTAGCGAAAGTTTTAATGCTTTGTCGTTCACAGTTTGCCTCTAGTTTCGAGCATAGTGCAGTGAATTGTAGTTCGAAACTACCGCTTGCAGACGGGTTGTCTTCGGTCGGTGGTTGAATCTATCTCAAACCTGCCAGCTTCGGCGTGTATTGACTGGGTTGATGGAGTTAACCTTGCAAATTACTTACCTCAAAAAGCAAGACGTAGCAACGCTTCTTGATGCCCGGTCAGGGTGATTTCTTTCTAACCGACTTCCAAAGAAACCACAATGGGTTACCTTCAATTCTGGGCAATCCCGCGTGGATGCGGTATAAAGCATGGGTATATTAACGATGCGGGAGATCCGTTTTGCAGTTACACGAGGTCATTGTTCGACCCGTTCACCCATCAGAGGAACCCCGTTTCCAGCAACTGATGCAGTCCCATCATTACCTGGGGGCCTTACCCAAGATCGGCAACACGGTTGGGTATGTGGCCAGCGGGGAGGAGGAGTGGCTGGCGCTGCTAAGCTTTTCCGCCGCCGCCTTGAAGTGTGGCGCCCGTGACCGCTGGATTGGCTGGGATTTTCGTCACCAGTACGACCGACTCCATCTGATCGCCAACAATTCACGCTTTCTGATTCTGCCCCGTCACCATCACAAGAACCTGGCCTCAAAGGTCTTGTCGTTGTGCCAACGCCGGATCCAGGCCGACTGGGTGGAGCGCTTTGGCCACCCGGTATTGTTACTGGAAACCTTTGTCGATCCCACCCGCTTTGCCGGCACGGTCTACCGGGCGGCCAACTGGCGTTATGTGGGCGATACCCGGGGTTATCAACGCATCCGCGGGGGTTACAGTCGCACCCGCCAAGCTCCCAAACGGGTTTTTGTGCGACCGCTTAGGCGCAATGCCCACACTTTGCTCTCTCAGCCCCGATTGAACGAACCTTACCGAACCGGAGTCCCGAGAATGAAACTGAGCGCCGAGTCCATGCAATCCTTGCCCGAGTTTTTCAGACCGATCAACGATCCGCGCCGCGCCCAGGGCCGGCGCCATCCCCTGCCGGCCGTGTTAGCCCTTGCCACGGCAGCGGTGTTGTGCGGCGCACGCGGCTACCAGGCCATCTCCGATTGGGCGCAGGCCTTAAGCCAACAGGCGCGCGCTCGCTTTCGCTGTCGCTACCGCCAGGGGAAATATTGGGTGCCCAGTGAAAGCAGCTTGCGCGATGTGCTCATCCGGGTGGACCCTGTCGAACTCGATCAGGCCTTTCAAAACTGGAATGCGCGCTACGGCGCTCTCGATGAAAGTCTGGCCATCGATGGCAAAACCCTGCGCAACGCGATCGATGAGAGTGGCCGTCAAATCCACGTCATGAGCGCCATCGGTCACCAGAGCAAGCCGTGCTACACCCAAAAAAAGTCGGGACTCTGCCGCTAGCCGGTGGCGACGAGGAAAAACAGACCAACGAAATCAAAACCGCTATCCCGCTGTTGGAGGCCATCGACATCCAGGGCAAAACCATCACCGCCGATGCCTTGCTGACCCAGCGCGAATTGGCCCGCTATCGGGTTGAGGATCGGGGCGCGCACGACCACTTCACCGTCAAAGGCAATCAAAAACAACGGCTTGAAGAGACCGCGTTCTATTTTAACCCTCTCGACCGCCAACCCGATCACACGACCCTCGATAGCCCCGAGCATGGCCGCATCGAAATCCGAAATATCTGGGTCACCACCGCTCTCAATGACTATCTCAACTTTCCCTACCTCGGACAGGTCTTCCGGGTGGAACGCATCACCGTCCACAAAAAAAGCGGCCAACAACACCAGGAGCTCGCCTATGGGATGACTAGCAAAACGCCCGGCCAAGCCAACGCCGCCCACGTGCTGCAGGATAACCGCGGGCACTGGAGCATCGCGAACAGTTGTCATTACATTATCGACTGGAATTACGATGAAGACCGCAGCCGAATCCGCACCGGGCATGGGCCAGAGAACATGACGCGCCTGAGACGATTCGCCGTGGGCCTGATCAAAAGCAAAGGGGTACGTAGTGTCGCTCAGAAAATGCGAGAACTTAATTGGAACATTCGATGGGTATTTGATTACCTGAAAATGTCTCGCAATTCTTGTCGTGTTTCAGCGCCTTGACAATTGGAACAAATTTACTGTGCCGTTGGCCTCTTGAGTGTTTCAACAAACTGATCAATACAAGCCACAACGATAGCAGAATTAACGGAGCCTTCAACCACAATAGAGTCAAATTGGCCATCTCGATTGACAAAGCCCAACACATTTAAGCGCTGACTTTTGGCGGTGGAGATTTCAAGGGTTTCGCCCATGGCTTGCCAAGCGTAGGGAACGCAAGGTTCTAAGGTGAAACCGGATTCATCGAAATAGAATAAGTCGATCTGATCGCGTTTAGCCTGCTCAATCAGCGATTCAAGCTGTTTTCGTGAACGCTCGAATAAGGTGGGATCCCGTTTTGATTTAAGTGACTTACGGATCCGCTTCCAGGACAGACCCGCCCGCTTACAGAGGGTTTTGAGCGTTGAAACGGTCAGCGTCATCCCGAGCGTTTGAGCGATTTCGCTGATCACTGATTTCAACGATCTGGGGGATTGATGAATCAACTGAAGGGCGATGGTTTCTTCAGTTGGCGTTAACTTGCGTGGCCGACCACTTCGGGGACTATCGAACAAACCGCAAATACCCAGGGACTCCCAGCGATGAAGCCCTGTTGCAATCGTTTGTCGACAACAATTACAGATCGGCTGGATCGCTGAAATAGAATACCCCCGATGACTCAGTAAGATAAGCTGCGCACGAAGCCGCGGCATAGGACGGGGGTGATTCTTGTGTAAGTTTTCTAACGTTGAGTCCCCTCCGAAAAGTCCCCCGCAGGTGGGGCCCGTGCCAAGTGCGTGGTAAAATAGCGCGGAGCCACCGAATTACTAACCGAGCACCATCGACAATGTTCCGAACCAGTCCAGACAGCAGCCAGATCGACTTGTTGAGCAACGTCGAACAGTTTCTGCGTGAGCATGACCAAGAAAAACTGAACGATCCGAACGCCTGGCATAACGTCTTCCTGGATCAGGTCACCAAGCGCATTCCCGAAGCGCGTTTTGCCGAGCTGTTCGACAAAGAAGGTGGTCGCCCGAACGCGCCGATTCGGTTGTTGGTGGCGATGCTGATTCTCAAGGAAGGCTTCGGTTGGAGCGACGAGCAGCTGTTCGAGGCGATCCACTTCAACCTGCTGGTGCGCCGCGCACTCGGATTACTGAATCTCACCGACGAGGTACCCGTCGAATCGACCTACTATCTGTTCAAGCAGCGGTTGTATTGCTACCAGGTGGAGACCGGGGTCACCCTGCTCCAAGAAGTCTTTCAAGAGCTGACCCGCGATCAGGCCAAGCGGTTTGGTGTGGCAGGCGAGAAGCTGCGGATGGACAGCACGTTGTTGGACAGCAACCTGGCCACCTGCACACGGCTGCATCTGATTATTGGGTGCCTGCAAGCATTCTGGAAGAGCCTTGCGGATGGGCAGAAGGTGCACCTTAACGAAGCGGACAGAGCGCTACTGGATCGGCTGTGCGCCAAGCGTCCGAGCCAGATCATCTATGGGTTAGACGAGACGACCAAGAAGGCCTGGCTAGAGGACTTTGGCAACTTGCTGCTGCGCCTGCACCAGACCTACAGCGTGCAGAGTAGCCCGCGCTATGAGCTGATCGAGCGGCTGTTGGTCGAGCAGTACCAGATCGAGGGCGAAGGCGAGGAGCAAGTAGTGATGCTCAAACCAGCCAAGGAGATCAGCGCCGATTCGTTGCAGTCCCCCCATGACGAAGACGCCGCCTACCGCAAGAAGAAGAACGAGACGGTGCGGGGTTACAGCGCCAACGTGACCGAGACCTGTGAAGAAGAGCTCAACCTGATTGTCGACGTGCAGGTCGAGCCGGCTACCACAGCAGACAACGCGTATTTGAAAGCAGCGGTTCAAAACAGCGAGGCCGTACTTGGAGGCGAGGCTCAGGAAATCTCCGCCGATGGGGCCTACTACAGCGAAGCAAACGAGGCGTATGCCGAGGAACAGGACAAGGAAATCCACTACACCGGTTTCCCCGGCAAGCCAGGGCGATTCGACTACGAGCGGACCGCGGACGGCGTGGTGGTAACCCACCGCGAGAGCGGCGAAAAGCAACTGGTCGAGGAATACAAACCGGGGCGCTATCGCTTCCGCGTCGACGGAAAATGGCGCTACATCACCGACAAAGACATCGCTACGGCTGAATGTCGGCGGCGCACGGAGAATTTGCCACGGGAGCTATTCAACCGGCGCTGCAACGTCGAAGCGACCATCTTTCAGCTCTGTTACCACACCAACAAGAAAAAGCTGAAGTATCGTGGCAAATTTCCAGTTCAGCTCTGGGCTGTGTGTCGAGCAGCGTGGATTAACATGAGACGCATCGCGAACTATCAGGCGAAACAGGCCGAAGCGATCGCCTGATCAAAGGGGTAGGCCCCAAAACCGCGACCCAGCCTCTGCGATGTTTCATTCCACCTGCCAAACTATCCGAAAGTCGCGTATTCCACAAACAGATTGTTGAAGAATCCCTTCTGTGCGCTCGTCAAGGCGTGCCTCCCGGCCCGCAGCGCCGTTGCCGACCTTCGCTGCTGAAATGGGTTTTCGGAGAGGACTCAACGTTTCAATTTCGACGGGTGTCAGGGCTTTCACAAATAACATCGGAGAGGCAAGCGCGTCGTTTTGCTTAAAATTTAACCTATTAATTCGCATTAAAATTATATTGATATACGGCTATCTTAACGTGTTTTGTTAAAAGACTTTCAGTCGCCTACTTATGATGCGTAAAAGGGCGGAACGGCTGGGCCATGTCCGCAATACCACCAGTCAGTACAATCTACCGCCCATCAGCAAGAATCTTCGCTATGCCTTTAATCGCGAGGGTGTCGCCGAATCCTTTACCGATCACCGTGTACAGAAAAGCATCGCCTTCGATTTGGCATTGATCGATTTCTACGATCAGCAGCTCTCGAAAATCGAGGGGCCTATCAAGCAGAAGGCAACAGCTTTCGATCAGCAGGCCCTGTTGCTGTTGCGTTCTATCCCCGGTATCGGATTGATCTTGTCACTCACCATCCTCTGCGAGATCTAGGATATCGATCGCTTCCCAACGGTACAGGACTTCGCCTCCTATGCCCGTCTGGTCAAATGCAAGCATGCGTCTGCAGGGAAGCGCTATGGCACCGGTGGCAGTAAGATTGGCAACGCCTACCTGAAATGGGCCTTCAGTGAGGCGGCCGTGCTGTTTCTGCGTGCTAATCCGCAGGCACAGGCCTGGCTGGAGAAGAAAGCCCATCAGCACAATAAGGCGAAAGCGCTGACTATCCTCGCCCACAAGCTGGGCCGGGCGGTCTATTTCATGCTCCAACGCAAGGTGACTTTCAATCAGGAACAGTTTTTAACCGGTTAAGGGAGTCGTGCAGGCAGCTCATCGTCTAACTGGCGGTAGTTTCGTACACGACTGGATTGTTTCCGTGGTGCACGGAAGTATCTGGATTACCGCCGCCCGGGTGAACCTGCATCGGATCTTGGAACCACGATACGCGCCATCAAGCGGCCCGGCAATCCGATGACCGCGCGGTGGAAGCCTGCAGGCTGAACCGCACCCGGGCGCCTGCGCCGGTGGCGTTATTGACTCGGAGGGTGCTCTGGTGCAACTCGAGTATGCGCTTGGAGATCGCCAGCCCCGCCCGGCGCTACCGCGTATACAAGGGTTCCGACAGACTTGCAGACCGTTGCCGATGGTCTATAGCTGTTCACATGCTAACATTACGTGGAAATAGCCTTTTGGATTTTCTAGCGAGCCAATCGGCGCAGCGGAAAATACACCACGGCGTGCCAAATGCCGTGGATCATCACAGAAGAGGGGAAACTGCTGGTCTCCACGGCGGCAGTGTGTTGATCGACTTTAGTACTTATGGGATGAAGCTGAAGTGTTCAGTCTTGAGTGGTTCCCCTCTAGCATCGACTAGAAGAACCTGCCAGTGACCTGCCATGGATGGGGTGAGATACTTACTTGAATAAACACGCCAGCGATTACCCCGAATATCAAAATTGACCTCAGCGACCGTTTTTCCTTCATGAATCCAACGGTGAGATAGCGTCTGGCCTTGCATGTTACGGAATTCCGTAAAGTAGTACAGGTGTTTAAGCGATTGCCCTTCTGCGCTGACCGTTCCCTTTATTAGATCAACCGGTTCACGGTTTTTTACGTTATTGGTCAATTGCGCCCGGACGATATTGAACGACACAGGAGATTCTGATGATGTTGCGCCACTGTCGAACGGAGGAGTTTGCGCATTCGCGTTCTCGTTATCACTAGGCTCATTATCCAGTGTAGTCGCCATAGAAGGCGATATTTGTGGTTCAGATGTCGGCGAGGCTGGCGTTTGGTCCATTTGATCTGAGACGGGCTCGCTGTTGGCCATAGGAGTCGTTGACTTAGGGGGAGGTGCCTCCTCTTTGGCTGTGAGTGGTAAAGTGGATTTAACGTCTTCTTCATTGTGATTTGTATCCTTGGAACCCGTAGAATCATCGCTCATATATAGAGCTTCTTGGTCCGATCCTTCAATTTCACTAGGTCTCTGCAAGTGTTGCTCTGGGGGATTACTGGGGGTAACCCATGTTTCCTGGGTTGGTGAGGATCCTGCGGACGTATCGTCTATGGATGAACGTTGCCGTTGATCTGAGCCGCTGAGGGTCGCTATTGGAGTGTCAATCGTGGCGTAGTGGGCCGGTGTGGTATCTCGGCTCCTTAAACTCCAGTAGCATACGGCGCCGATCAGAAATAGGAACCCAATGAGTATCGACAGCTTTGCAGCTGCGGGAATGCGCTTGGTGTCCTGTTGCGCCGAATGGAGACTCTCCCCGAAGATGTCGTTGATTGACTTAGGTTCATCCGTGATCACGTCCTGTGGTGTCTGTAGCTTGATCCTAATCTTGAGCGTCTGTTCATTCATGGATCTTGATGATCTACCCGTGTAGAAAAGGGGCTAGGATTAAAGGATGAGTGCGCGGTCTTCTGCCGAGGCTAATTGTGCACACTGCGCGGAGTGTCCGATCCCATCCCATTTCAAAATAACAAATAATGGGGTCGGATATCCTAGGGCTAGATAACATTTAAAAAACTAAGTAAATGGTTCGTGTCTGTAGGCCTTTGGTGAAGCATCAGCACTGATAGGCGCCTAATTGGGGATAAAGACATTTCGCATCGAGCTAAATATAGCTCAATTTGTCATAGACTGACTATTTTGTTTCGGTACAAATGTACCGAAGCCTGTTTAAATTGACGACGAGCGTTGACCCATGCGAGCTTTAGTGGCACGGAGCTCAGAATCGAGGGCTATCTATCCCGTGAAGATTGCGGGGTTATCATTGTGGATTCTATTCTAGAAATTATGCCTCATAGGCTTGAATGCTCGACAAGCAAATTTAAACTCGATTAGAGTTGCTAGACCAGGAATATGGGAATGCACCTCGGTGCAGGGGCATTTTTTACAAGCCTTGGGAGAGCCCCCTCAACAGGCCGAAGTTAGGTCGCTTCTACCCCTGCTTCTCGTTCTCCTGGAATGATATTATTAGAAGGCGAGTAGCATGCCTGTTAATAACTGCCATCACGAAACGGCGTTTCGTGCGGCTCACCAAGAGGAACACTGATTATGGCCATAAAAAAAGTTGCACTTCTCACGGCCGGGGGATTGGCGCCGTGTCTTTCGACCGCCATCGGTCGACTGATTGAACGTTACAGCGAGGTTTCTCCCGAAACGGAAATTATCTGCTACATCGGCGGCTACAAGGGTTTGCTGTTAGGCGACAGCATCACCGTTACTCCGGAAATCCGCGCTAAAGCCGCGGTGCTGTACAAGCACGGTGGAAGCCCTATCGGCAACAGCCGCGTGAAATTCACCAATGTTAAGGACTGCGAAAAACGCGGACTGGTTAAGCCGGGTGAGAATCCTCTCGACGTGGCTGCCAATCAGCTCATACAAGACGGTGTTGAAGTGCTGCACACCATCGGTGGTGACGACACAAACACCGCTGCGGCCGATCTCGCGGCTTATCTAGAACAGAACAACTATGCTCTCAATGTCGTGGGTCTGCCGAAAACGATCGACAATGATGTTATCCCGATTAAGCAGAGCCTCGGTGCGTGGACGGCTGCCGAGGAAGGCGCGAAATATTTTGCAAACGTCGTGGCTGAACACAATGCCAATCCGCGCATGCTCATTATCCACGAGGTCATGGGCCGAAATTGTGGGTGGCTGACCGCCTACACCGCAAAGGAGTATCATGACAGTCTAGAGAAACTCGATTTTGTGCCGGGCATTGGCTTGAGTAAAGCGCGCAAGGATGTCCACGCTGTGTTTGTTCCGGAAATGGAAATCGATATTGCCGCCGAAGCGGAACGCCTCAAAAAGGTGATGGACGAAATCGATAACGTCAATATCTTCATTTCGGAAGGCGCCGGAGTGGAGTCCATCGTGAAGGAAATGGAAGCCGCGGGCGAAAAGGTCCCACGTGATGCATTCGGTCACGTAAAGCTCGACGCCGTAAACCCCGGAGCGTGGTTCGGAAAACAATTTGCCAAACTGCTTGATGCGGAAAAAGTATTGACTCAAAAGTCCGGCTACTATGCGCGTTCCGCGCCTTCCAACGAAGCCGATCTTAAATTAATCAAGGAGTGCGCCGACAAGGCCGTGGAATGCGCGCTGGAGGGTATCGGTGGTGTGATTGGCCACGACGAAGACAAAGGCTTTGAGCTTCGCGCCATTGAATTTCCGCGCATTGCCGGCGGGAAACCCTTCAATATCGATGTCGAATGGTTCGACAATTTGTTGCAAGAACTAGGTCAGACTAAGGGCAAAAAGGTTCAAGTCGCTCACTAAATAGTCGCTCACTAAGAGGTGTTCATGGGTCGGCCTCGTTTGGTTTCAATCGAGACCGATCCTTTACCAGTGCACGTTGTTACGTTCGTAATGTGGCATTCAGGCGCAGCCGCGAAATCAGAGCGGTCGAAGCCCTGATCTCGACCAATCTCAAGGTCCGGTGCACGCGGGCAACACCTTTTATCGTCTATAACGCCCACTGCCGTTCCCGTGCGCCATGAGTTGATCCTCTGCACATTCCAATCAATAAGCCTCAGCTCGATTGTTTCGAGCCGAACTCGTTGATTCATAAAGAAATAATATCAACGGATTGACTATTGGTTTCCAAGCTTTTTCGTTGCCATTGCTTTTTGCCCAAGGCATTCTTCCCACTGAATACTTCTGTAAGTTGCCCGCGATTGTCAGTTCGAGTTTGCTTAATTATACTGTATATAAAAACAGTATTTTGACAAACTTATGGCTGTGTGATGGAAGATCCTGTCGAAAAACTATTGCGCCGCAGTCGCCATATTTGGCGTGGCGGCGATGTTGTGGCGCGGCAGAGGGAAGGACGAGCGACAGGTTTTGCCGACCTGGATGCGATCTTGCCGGAGGGGGGATGGCCAAGGGATGCATTATTGGAATTGGTGGTACCGGAATGGGGAGTGGGTGAATTGCAGTTGTTATTACCGGCGATGAGAGCGGCGAGCGGCAGGGGAGAGTGGTTAGTATGGATTGCGCCGCCTTATGTGCCTTATGCGCCGGCATTGGCGGACAGCGGGATCGATCTGGCGCGCATGCTGCTCATACGGCCAAGAGGCGAGCGAGAAGCCGCTTGGGCGATGGAACAGGCGTTGCGGCAGCCGCATTGTGCCATGGTATTGGCTTGGCCGGGCGATTTGCGGCCGGTGATGGTGCGCCGTTTGCAGTTGGCGGCGGCGGCGGGGCGGAGTCTGGGGGTATTGTTTCGGCGGCGGGATTGGAGCGGTTCGGCGGCGGCCTTGCGATTACGCTTGACGCCGATCGATGGTGGGGTGCAGGTGTATATTCTCAAGAGTCGTGCCGCTTGCCATCGGCGGAAAGTCGATATCACTTTAGCCTGATGGTATCGAATCGTGGCTAAACCTTCGATGGATTTGTCGCTTCAAACCGCTCTTCCGCCGTCGCGGCTGCCGGAGTCCAAATCGTGCTCTGGTTCCCCGAAATCTTCTCTGTGGGCGGCAGTGTTTTTCCCTCGTTTACCGCTCGAAGCGTTGCGTACCGATGTGGAGGGTAGCCCCTGGGCGGTGGTGGATAAGCTCCGTGGTCAGCCGAGGGTTTATGCGGCCTCGGCGCTGGCCAAGCGGGCCGGCGTCGAGAGCGGAATGGCGTTGACGGCAGCCCATGCCTTATGTCCGGAGCTGGAAACCGAAATGCGTGATGAGACGGCCGAGCAGGCCTGTATGGCCAGCCTGGCCGAATGGGCCGGTCAGTATAGTTCCCTGGTGAGCCTGGAGTCGCATGCCCTATTGCTGGAGGTTGCGGCCAGTTTGCGTTTGTTCGGGAGTGTAGATGGTTTGTGCGGCCAGTTGGCGGAGGGGCTGGCGCGACTGCCCCATGAGGCGGTCATGGCCATGGCGCCGACGCCCCAGGCGGCGATGTTGCTAGCCCGATGTGGACCGACCAAGGTAGTGACCGACTGTGCTGCTCTGCGGGCGGTATTAGGCAAACTGCCGGTGTCGGTATTACCGGTGACGGCCAAACAAGCGGCATTGCTGAACCGTTTGGGCTTGCGCCGGTTGCATGATCTCTGGCGTCTGCCGAGAGAAGGCTTGGGCAAACGCTTCGGCCTCGATCTTGTGGATTATTTGGCGCGCTTATTGGGGCACGAACCCGAGCTTCGATTGCCATATCATCGCGCGCCGACTTTTGCCGCTCGCTGGCTATTTCCCCAGGAGACGGCCAACCTAAGCTTCATTTTGCACGGGCTGGAACAGTTGTTGGCACAATTGATCCGTTTTATGCGTTTGCGCGAGCTGGCGCTCAACCGGCTGCAAATCGCCTTTTATCATAACCGGCGTCCGTCCAGCCGTAGGACATTGAACCTGCGCCAGTCCTGTCGTGACACGGAACCCATTTTGAGTTTGCTGCGCGAGAGCCTGTGTCGGCAACAGTTACCGGCTCCGGTATTGGAGCTGGAGTTGCGGGTTACCGAGTTTCATCCCTTTGTCGCCGTCAGCCAGTCGCTGCTAACCGAAAGCACGGTGGCTGATGAACGGGATATCGCGTGGCAGCAATTGTTGGATCGATTGCAGGCGCGTTTGGGGACGCGGTCGATCAGTGGCTTGCAATGTTTAGCGGATCATCGTCCCGAGTGGGCTTGGGATTATGGCTCGCCGATGTCGGGCATTGTGGCGGTGGGCGATCGGCCATTGTGGATGTTGTCGCAACCGCGGTTATTGAGGAACAGTCTGGCGGGCATTACCCTGTGCTCGGAAGCGGAACGCATCGAAGGCGGTTGGTGGGATGGCGCCGATGTCCGCCGTGATTATTACCACGCCGCCGATGGCAAGGGACGGCGGCTGTGGGTGTTTCGCGATTTGACTTCGGGGGCGTGGTATCTGCACGGCTTGTTTGCTTAATTGTGATGATCCGTCTATGTGCAGAAAAGCGGGTATGGCCTGCTGAATCATAACGGGTCGTTGATCAATGCTCGACTACGCCGAATTACACTGCATCAGCAATTTTACCTTTCTACGGGGTGCCTCACACCCAGAGGAATTGGTGGCCCGTGCCGCGGAGTTGGGATATCGCGCCCTGGCGCTGACCGATGAATGCTCCTTGGGCGGGGTGGTGCGGGCCCATTTGGCGGCGAAACAACACGCGCTGCAATTAATTATTGGCAGCGAGTTCCGGCTCGACGATGGTCTGCGGATAGTATTGTTGGCCACGGAGCGCGAGAGCTATGGCCGGTTATCGAGCCTGATCTCGTTGGCGCGACGAAATGCCGATAAAGGGAGTTACCGACTTACTCGCGCACAATTGGCCCAGCACCGCTTGGATGGCTGCCTGGCGTTATGGTTGCCAAGCTCGAATGAAGAAGAACTGGCTTGGTTGACCGAATTGTTCACGCGGCGGTTGTGGATTGCCGTGGAGTTGTCGTTGAGCGGAAAGGATCGGGCGCAACGCCAACGCCTGCAGCGCCTGGGTGAAAAATATGGCCTGCCCTTGTGCGCTTGCGGCAATGTGCAAATGCACCAGCGCTGCCGCCGGGTGCTGCACGATACGCTGACGGCCATTCGCCTGAACACCGCGTTGCCGCAGCTGGGCCGACAGTTGGCGGCCAATGCCGAACACCATTTGCGTTCCTTGAGATACCTTGCCGTCCTCTATCCAAAACCTTGGCTGGATGAGAGCTGGCGGATCGCCGAGCGTTGCCGTTTCTCGCTCGATGAGCTGCGCTATGAATATCCCCGTGAGTTGGTGCCGGAGGATTACAGCCCCAGCGCTTGGTTGAGAAAACAGGTGGAGCACGGCGCGCGGCGGCGTTGGCCTAAAAGTGTGCCGGACAAGGTTCGTGACGCACTCGAGCACGAGTTAGCGTTGGTGGCCGAACTGGCTTACGAACCCTATTTCCTCACCGTCTACGACATCGTCTGTTTCGCCCGCCGCCAGGGTATTTTATGTCAGGGACGGGGTTCGGCGGCCAATTCGGCGATTTGTTATTGCCTCGGTATTACCGAAGTGGATCCGGAGCGCATGAATCTGCTGTTCGAACGCTTTATTTCCAAGGAGCGTAATGAACCGCCGGATATCGACGTGGATTTCGAACACGAGCGGCGTGAAGAGGTGATTCAATACATCTACCAGAAATACGGCCGTGAACGGGCGGCGTTGGCCGCCACGGTGATCACCTATCGGCCGCGCAGCGCCATCCGCGATGTGGGCAAGGCGCTGGGTCTGAGTGCGGTGCAAATCGAGCGTCTGGCCCGTTCCCATCGGTGGTGGGATGCCCGCGCATTGATTCCCGAGCGTCTGAGCGAACTCGGCTTCGCGCCCGACAACCCGCTCATCCGGCGGCTGGTGGTATTGGTGGAGATGTTGCTTGGTTTCCCACGCCATTTGTCGCAACACGTCGGTGGTTTTGTTATTTCCGCCGGGCCGCTCATCGAACTAGTGCCGGTAGAAAATGCCGCCATGAAAGATCGCACGGTGATTCAATGGGAAAAGCACGATCTCGAAGCTTTGGGCCTGTTAAAGGTGGATGTGCTGGCTTTGGGTATGCTCAGTGCCATTCGCAAGGCGCTGGCCTACATCGGCGACTATCAGGGCAGAACGATCACTCTAGCCGACATTCCGGCGGAGGACCCCGAAGTTTACGCCATGTTGCGTCGGGCCGACACGGTGGGGGTATTCCAGATCGAATCGCGGGCGCAGATGTCCATGCTGCCGCGCTTGCGTCCCCGTAATTATTACGACCTGGTGATCCAGATCGCCATCGTTCGCCCCGGCCCGATTCAGGGTGATATGGTCCATCCCTATCTCGCGCGGCGCAGTGGCCGCGAGCCCGTGACTTATCCCAACCCCGAAGTGAAATCGGTATTGCAGCGCACACTAGGCGTGCCTATCTTTCAAGAACAGGTGATGCAGTTGGCCATGGTGGCGGCCGGCTTCACGGCGGGTGAGGCTGATCAACTGCGCCGCGCCATGGCGGCGTGGAAACGCAAGGGGGGGCTGGAGTCATTCGAAGCAAAGCTATTGGCCGGTATGCGCGAGCGTGGCTATTCCGATGGCTATGCTCGGCAGATCTTTCGGCAGATTCGCGGTTTTGGCGACTACGGCTTTCCCGAATCCCATGCGGCCAGTTTTGCCTTGTTAGCTTATGTTTCATCATGGCTGAAACGTCATCATCCCGCCGCGTTTATCTGCGCTTTGCTCAATAGCCAGCCGATGGGGTTTTATGCGCCGGCGCAATTAATCCAGGATGCCAAACGGCACGGGGTGGTAATACGGCCTATCGATGTAATGTATAGCTCAATCGATTGTGCCTTGGAATATCAATCGAAACTCGGTGAGACCCAGGAACAACGATTATCGATGGATTCCCCGTTGCGGGATAAGCCTTCCTCTTGTTCAGTCCAGCCTTCATTGCGGTTAGGGCTAAGAATGGCCAAGGGGCTTGTCCTCAACCGGTATGCAAGCGTTATTGGCGGCGCGCGCGAAAGGACGGTTTGTCGATGTGCACGACCTAGCCAGGCGTGCCGATCTGAATCGCGTGGATTTGGAGGCCCTGGCCGCCGCCGATGGGCTGCGCAGCCTGAGCGGTGACCGTCACCGTGCCCAATGGCAGGTGAGCGGCATCGAGGCGCCGCTACCCTTATTGGGTGATGCGGCGCAACTTGAGCTGGACGTCATGTTACCCAAAGCGGATGAGGGTCAGGATATCATCGCCGATTATGCCAGCAGTGGTCTTAGTTTGCGCCGTCATCCAGTGGCGCTGTTACGGCCTCGATTGACCCGGCGCGGTGTCCGCTGCGCTAATGAATTGTGGTCGGTGCGCAACGGCGCTATCGCTCAAGTCGCCGGGTTGGTGATTGGCCGCCAACGGCCGGGCACTGCTACCGGCGTTATCTTTGTGACCCTGGAAGATGAAACTGGCCATGCCAATGTGGTGATTTGGGCCAAGGTGGCTGAGAGACAACGTAAAACGCTGTTGCAGTCGCGCCTGTTACTGGTCAGCGGTACGGTGCAGCAGGAGGACGGCGTGTTGCATCTCGTAGCCGGGCGGCTGGAAGATCTAAGTCCGTGGCTGGGAGCGTTGCAAATCAGATCCCGTGACTTTCATTAACACTGAGCCACTATTCGGCTAGAAAGCGTCTGCCATACCAGGCTATCTAGGGGTGGGTGTAACCCATCTTCCGCTTTCTTCCTCGGTAGGTCTGGGCAGCGCCTGCCAGGGGAGGCCGTGAATACGTCCATGTAGGCTTGACGGCAGCATCCATGCTGCCAACACCCCTGCCAGGCGCTGCCCAGACCCTGGCATGCGCGCTCGGCGGGTTGCACTCTCTGGAGGTAGTAGCGTTACCCCGATTGATGGCGAGAACATTAGCGGTTGCTCGTGTTGGATTTCGGAGGACGGGCGAATCGGTGCTCCAGCGAAACCTCTCGAAAATGAAAAGCTAATAAAATGCTTGGGATTCTCTTAGGACTTTCTTTCCACTCCAGCCTAAACTGATTTCCACAAGTAAGCCCTATTGATATGCGTTGTGGCTGGACACCGAAGAATCTATTTCTATAGCTGTTTTCCAGAGGTATTAATTTATGAATGCTGATTGTCAGAGCCGTTCGACTTTCCAGGTGATTGAGGGTCTCAATGCCAAGGATCTATGGCGCAACGCGCACCCAGGTCGGCGAACGACCAGGCCGCTTCCCGAATCGCTAGTCTTGGAGCATGACTTTGGACTGGAACCGACGTTTCGAGATGATGAATCTCTAGAATCAATTATCGGAAGGAGTCGGGCTATTCAAAAGGTTCTACAACAAACCCAGCAGGTTGCCTCGACGGATGCCAATGTGTTGATTTTGGGGGAATCCGGTACGGGGAAAGAGCTTATTGCCAATGCCATTCACCGTCAAAGTCCCCGTCGACACGGGCCCTGGGTCCGGGTGAACTGCGGAGCCATCCCGCGTGAATTGTTCGAAAGTGAGTTCTTCGGTCACGTGAGAGGCGCTTTCAGCGGCGCCCTTAGAGATCATATCGGGCGCTTCGGCCGGGCCGATGGGGGCACTTTGTTTCTCGATGAAATTGGCGAGCTTCCCTTGGAACTGCAGTGTAAGTTGCTAAGAGTGCTACAAGAAGGCGAGTATGAACGCTTGGGTGAATGTCACGTACGGAAAGTGAATGTGCGTATCATCGCCGCAACTAACCGAGATCTGGCTATCGAGGTGAGCGCTAAACGATTCCGACAGGATTTGTATTATAGGCTCAATGTTGTACCGCTTGAGGTCCCACCATTACGTGATCGGCTGGAAGACATCCCGCTGCTGGCTCGGTACTTTGTGGACCAGGCTGGACGAAAGCATCGGCGTCCGACTGTGCCGCTCGACTCGGAGGATATCCTAGCCCTACAGCGCTATGATTGGCCCGGTAATGTGCGAGAGTTGCAGAATATCATCGAACGGGCCGTCATCTTATCGGCGCATGATCGTTTGCAATTTGACCTACCTCGGCAGGATGGGGAACTCGGTAACTTTGGAAATAATTTTCAGCATGAAACTTATATACCGGAGAATATCCAGACGGAAGAAGAGCGCAAGCAACGGGATCGGGATAGTATTCGGGCGGCGTTGGCACAATCGAAGGGTAAGATCTACGGTCCAGATGGAGCGGCGGCTGTGCTCGGTGTTAAACCGTCCACCTTGTCATACCGTATGAAAGTGTTAGGTATCAATAAATGTGGATGGTGATCGCAGCTGGATGCACAACCCATGGGCAGTAAACTGAAACAGACGAAACATCTAGGCAATACCTGGGGGATAAATTATGAAAACGCATAATGGCAGTTGTCACTGTGGCGCGGTACGGTTTGAAGTGACTACGGATCTTACGAAAGTCGTGGAGTGCAATTGTTCAATTTGCACAAAAAAGGGTGTGCTTCATCATCGCGTTTCACCGGAGCAGTTTAAATTAATATCGGGTGAAGAGGCGCTTTCCCTTTATCAGTTTGGCACCATGCAAGCAAAACACTATTTTTGCAAGTATTGTGGTATGCAACCCTTCTGTCGTCCTAGGGGGGCCCCCGATATGGTCAACGTGAATGTACGCTGCCTAGACGATGTGGATCTAGAAAAAGCGGTTTTCGAGCTGATGCACTTTGATGGCAAGAACTGGGAGGAGGCAATCAAGGCATTTAAGTAGATTGCCTTTGTGGTCGGGTAAATCCCTTGCCGTCTTGGGGGGTAAGATAAATGATGTGAAGCTGTCAGGAATTGCAGGCTTTGTGTGCATTCTGGGCAGTTGCTCATGGCTACCCTCATTTTCAACTGAAATAAATTGCGTGTTGACAATCTGCCATGCCTAAGTCTCTCTCTATCTCTGGACATACACTGTTGCCGTCCGATCGGGTATTTCTGTTACAGTTCCGCTATGATAGTGGTGATATCTCGCACTATTTTTGCGGGTCGCGTCGAACATATTGCCACTGGACAGGTTGCCCGATTCAACACAGAATCAGAGCTGATCGAATGGGTTAAAAAAGTACTCGAACATCGGACTGGCTCAAATAATTAGGCCAGTGTGCAATATGCGACTAACTATTGGTCAAGCGGTTGTGTTGCGGGGTGGAGAGTAGTGAGAGGACCGGTGTCCAAATGCTTGTGAAAATCTTGGCTGAGACAATCTTATGGATTGTCTCAGCCATCAATGCCTTAGAGCGGCAGCGCGCAGCGAAACCCTAAATCAGGTAAAGTTATTGTTGGTTGCCGGAAGGCATCAAAACTGAATATTCCCTGTCCCGAGGCACCTGTAGAGCCGCCCCGAATGACTACCGCGGGAAATCTACTTCCGTCCTCTTCGTTACCCCCTATAGAAACGACTTTGGCTCGATCATTTCCATGAGTTGCACCGTGTAGTTGGTTTGACCCGATCGGAGTATTGCCGGGCATCCAATCGGATACAAACTCGTTAACATTTCCAATCATATCCTCGATGCCCCAGTCGCTTACACAGCTATTTTCCTGATCAGCAAGAGAGCCGGCATGGCCAGTTAGGCGGATGCTAGTGCTACCCGTATTGCACATGTTGTTACCTGAGTTGGTATCGCCGGGATCAACGGTGCCCGTTGCGGCCGCTTGCCATTCGGCATTGGTCAACAATCGCTTGCCGGAGTTCATACAGGCTAAATTTGCCTGGAACCAGTTAAATTCCACTGCGGGGACAGCCTCTTTCACACTTTTGGCGAAAATCACTCCCTTGCAGCCGTTGCCGGTCGTTTTGCAGCCGGCGTTTGCGGCTTCTGCGCTAGTCATTGCATTACCTGAGTTATCAACAATGCTTGCTTCATAGATATCTACACATATAGCACCTACTTGGGCCATCCCCGTAGGGCAACTAGAAGAAGTGGATAATTTAGCATCTAATGCCGATAATTTATCGGTGTTGAGTTGTATATTGGCCTGATTCGTGGTTAATTGCTGCTGATTGTCATCGATGGCGTTTTTAACAGCGTTAAAATTAGCATTCATCTGAGATGCTGAGATCGTTGTCCCGTTGGTAAAAGAATTAGGGACTACCACACTGCTTGCCCAACTTCCAGCGCCGCTAGCTAGGGCAGATACCGTACTAATAGCCAATACCAGTTTCTTCATTTTACAGTTACTCCATAACCAGTTGTTTCAATATCCTACACGACTGAGATAAGGCATTGATCAGCCGATTATTCAGCCCAATTAGCGTTATCCCATGTTGAACTGTCCCACGTGCCGGCAGACGCCGTTTTGGCGGTATTCGAATTATCAGTATTGCCTCCACCACCACACCCGGTCATAAGGAATGCTAAACACGCCAGAAAAAATGTCCCTAATTTTAATCTTCTCATCCTAATCATCTCATTGAAGATCCTTTCTATTACATGATGGTTTCTAGATACATTCTATGTGATTGCTTACATCAATTGCCCTCCTATTTCACAAGTGCTGTAACGGTATCTTTGAACTGTACGTTCAGTTATCTTAAGGAGGTGACATGAATATCTTTAGAAATATGCGTTAGTTCTCGCGGTTTCATTCATCCAGGAAAAGAGTTCTAGGAGATCTACCTGAATTCATGTAAGTACGATTTTTACTGACTGAATTCATTAGAGATGTATTATAAAAATTTTTAGCATACGATTATTGTATCCGTTCACAATGGAGTAAAAATATCTGTGGTCGATGTCCAAAATTAAGAGGCATATGAAAACTAATGTTACAGAAGCGATTTGTTTGGGAAATTAGCTGGAAATTGAATCCGCCAGTCAAAATTAATTCGTAGAATGGATTACGAATGTAAGCTTGTCATCGTGGTGATCAATATTTACCCCTTCGCTATCGAAGGGGTAAACCTGCCAGTTGCATAAATTATCTGCGCGAGAGCGTTTTTACTCTATAAATAGCGGTATATTCAGCATGAAACGGTGTGTAGCTTAACCTCACTGGGAGTGAACTTAAGCTACACGACAAAAAAAGCTCCGAGAATACTGAAAGCGCTTGGCGCGATACATGAAATAGGGGCTCAGACAAAGTAAAAAGTGGTCTCCAACTTAGTATAATAGCCGTTGATCAAAACGAGCCACCCACCGAGAAGGAGACCACTGAGATGAAACATAGCAAAGCCGATGTTCGAGGTAAAGCCCGCCCCGCGTTGGAGGTTCGATTCGAACCACAGCAGCTGACGTCGTACTCGGGACTTATCCTGTTCCAACACTTCTTCTCCCTGATCGGTATAAAGGAGCGACTGTGGGGCTGTTTTCGTCACCTGAAGGTGAGTGCGATTTACAGCCCTCATGGGGTCATGTTGTTGTTGGTTGTGCCTCTGATCATTGGCCATCGCCGGCTGCGAGACGTAGACTATTATCGCGATGATGAGAGGGTCAAGCGGGTGCTTGGGCTGAAGCGTTTGCCGAATGTCTCCACCATGAGTCGCTCGCTCGCCAGCGCCGATGAGGCCAGCGTCGAGAAAGTGCGCCGTGAATCGAGAGAGCTGGTCATTGAACGCGTGTTGGCCGAGAGGCTTTCGCGGGTGACGCTGGACTTCGACGGTTCGGTGTTGAGCACAGGACGCCACGCCGAAGGTACGGCGGTGGGTTTCAACAAGAAAAAGAAGGGGCGCGCAGTTACTACCCCCTGTTTTGCACCGTTGCACAAACCGACCAAGTCCTCGATGTCCATCATCGCCCCGGTAATGTTCACGACTCCAATGGGGCCGATACCTTCATCGGCCAGTGTCTGCACAGCGTACGTTCGGTGTCGCCTGGGATCAAAATAGAGACGCGTATCGACAGCGCGTTTTTCAACGAGACCCTCATCGAGCAACTTCGTGCAGCGGACGTGGAATTTACCGTGTCGGTTCCCTTCGAGCGTTTCACCGAGCTCAAAGGGATGATCGAGGGCAGAAGGCGATGGCGTCGTTTGAACGATGAGCTCAGCTTCTTCGAGAGCCGCTGGAAACCCAAGTCTTGGACCTCGCCCTATCGCTTTATCTTTATCCGCAAGAAGGTTCGCTGCCAGAACAAAGCCCCGCTTCAGCTCGATCGGTTCAAGCCCATTGAGTATGGCTACGAATTCAAGGTCATCGTCACCCACAAGGACATCCGTGCCCGCAAGGTCGTTGCCTTCCACGAGGGGCGTGGATCGCAAGAGGGGATCTTCGCCGAACTCAAGTCGCATTGCCAAATGGACTACATCCCTGTAAACACACGTGTGGGAAATCAACTGTATCTGTTTGCCGCCATTCTCGCGCATAATCTCACGCGTGAATTACAGATTCAACTGACGCCTCGTACGCGTGCAACCACCGCCAAACGGCCGGCGCTTTGGTGTTTTCGAGAGATCGAAAACTTACGCCGTAACCTCATTCAACGTGCCGGACGTATTCTTCGTCCTGCCGGTAAACTTATCCTGTCCATGAATAGCAACGAAAAGCTGGAAAACGAGTTGTTGCATTCCCTCGGAATACTCAAGGCCCTCGGGGCTTGACCTCCGCAACTACATATTTATGCAACAATCGGGTAAATAGTCATGAATTAAGGCAACTTGGTACACAACTGCTTATGAGTAAACTTGGCGCTGATGCGGATGGTGACGGAAATCCTGATGGTGTGAGGGGGCGCTATCGAACTTGTTAGGCGGTGCTGATGGCCAGTTAGATCTTAGTAGCGTGATATTGAAAATGAACGAATGCGGTTCGGAGAATATAAGTAGGTGACTGTAAGTCTTTTAACAAAATCAGTTTAAAAGGTATTGGCTGGTATCGGTAAAGATTAAACTTTGAGTTCTTGTGAATGTTAAAGAACTTTTAGTCGACTACTTAGTCGATTCTTGGCTGGGAAACGGTGCAAATGTTGCAACTCGTATTGACGGCGTTTTGACGTTCTGAGTTCGTGACGGATAGTCGGCTTCGTGTAGGCATTTTGGTATAGATCGTACCCTGTAGATCTATCCTTTCGCTATTCAGTGATCTCGATCCGCGTTGGCTCTTGGCGAGGCAACGCGCCGTACTTAGTGAAAATTCCATTCACCTTGGGAGATTCTTCCTTCTCCTCCATCTGCGATGTCCAGTAGTACTCCTCCCTAAGCCCGAAAGAAAGGATAACTCCTGAGACGAAAGTAATCACACGAGATCGAACACTGAATTCCATGCTTAGTTGCTGTTGTTCTCATGGATCATTATCCAAGGTCTTCGCGACCCTAAATCCATTTAGCAAGTAACGTACATCCGCATCGTATCGAAACCGCAAAGCTGAGTACATGTAACTCGAGTCATTGCGCCAGGAGCCTCCTCGAAGCACGCGCACCGTACAATTCTTGCGTTTCCAGGAACTGCCATCAGTGGGAGCGCCGACATAGGAATCATGCCAGCAATCGCTTACCCATTCCCACACATTGCCATTCATATCATGCAGTCCAAAAGGGTTGGCCGCATGAGATCCTACCTGTGCTGGGTATTTGCGATTCCAGGATCCACCGCATCCCTTACAACTTAGTTTTCCGGGTTGGAATTGGTCGCCCCACCAATAGCGCGTCGTTGTTCCTCCCCGAGCTGCATATTCCCACTCCGATTCGGTGGGTAGGCGGTAGCTATCACCTGTTTTTTGACTCAACCAGTCAACGTACATTTGAGCGTCTGTCCAGCTGATGTCGCGAATGGGGGCGCGTTCGCTATTACCAACTTTTTCTGACTGTTGACTGCAGCCTTTATCCAGGACACAGGCTTGCCATTCCCCAACTGTAATCTCATATTTTCCAATTGCGAAGGGCTTAGGAATGGAGACGCGATGCGTCGGTTTTTCACTGCGGTCTCCGTGTTCTTCACCCATTATAAATGAGCCGGTTGGTAGCAAGACCATGATTGGGCACTCGCTACAGTCATTAAATTCCTTTATTTCACTCAGTTTGGGGGATACCAGGTACCCAGGGCTGCTCTGAGAGAGGTTTACTTCCCTGACTTCCTTTTATTGGTTCACTTATCGATTTAGATTGTTTTACAGATGGGTTTAAATTCTAATTTCTTAATACGGCTGCCATAGATGAAGCCGCTTTTAGCCGCTTGGGTCTCGACTCTATACCAATTAGAATTAGCCACTCGCCCGGTAACCCGTATCTGAGTGCCTACGCTCAGTTCGCTTATTAGTGAGGAGACAGCGGATGGTTTTGCTCTTATATGAGCCGGTTGAGTGACAAGGTAATCAGCCGCCATCGCTTCTATTTTAACATTCTCTGGTGGGGAGATGGCGTGCTATATTTCCGTATGTACCCGGCTCGGACTCTAGCCAAAGGTGCAAATCGGCCATTTGGAAATGCTTTTAGATAGGCCTCGTAATCTTCTGCTTTTTTGCTGTCCTTAATTGATTCCCAAAACATTATTTCATACCGCGCATTGCCATCATCGGGAACAACATCGGCTTTAATGGGGGCGGAAAGAAACAGAACTGCGGTAGAAATTAATAATATCCAACTTCCACTGATCATAATTCGACCTAGAAGTTGGTATGATTGCTCTAAAAGACGGCATCCCATATATAATCACCTATGGATAAACCGCTCTGAGATGAGACTACCCACAAAAGACTTCTGGGTAGTCGGAAACCTTTGCCACCTATTGCGATTACTATTTTCGCGATCCCTTTTTTCGTTCAGCGCGGAATTAATTAACTGGGGGCCTCGAAAATTGTTTTGCCCCACTGGATTCACGCGGGGGGCGCTATCGGTGGAGCTAAGCTTATGGTACATGTGTAACATCTCCATGATCGCGGGTAACCAGATAGATCTGGAATTCAAACTCTATACTTTTCAGTTTATTAACACAAGCTTGGTACCCAATTCGGATGAATTATAAAAAAGCTTAGTTTGCAGGCTACTAACTCGTTGATTAAGCATATAATTGAATGGACTGGTCTTGAAAATTCCATAGGATGTCTCATAGAACTAGCTTCCTGGAACTAGTTGTAGCTGGCGAATGATGTGTTAAAGTTATTATGAAAACATAGCATAGCGGGTGAATGAACATGTTTAGAATCCTTAAAGTGGTTGCTTTATCGAGTCTCATGATCGCGAGTATGACCGTGGTCGCCGGACCTTCACCTGCACCCGCGGGTGCGAAGGCCTATATCATTTGGCCGAAGGATGGTGCTGTCATTAAGGGTGGAAAGTTTTGGGTGCGTATGGGATTACGGGAAGCAGGGATTGCGCCCGCAGGTGTTGAGTTTCCACATACCGGTCATCATCACTTGATCATCGATTCGGAGCTTCCCCCGTTTGATGAGGAAATACCCAACGATAAAAACCACTTGCATTTTGGTGCCGGACAAACGGAAGCGAGGGTGGAATTGCCGCCGGGAACACACACACTGCAATTGTTGCTCGGGGACCATAATCATGTCCCGCATAATCCTCCTGTAATTTCTAAAAAGATCACTATTTATATTCCTCCATATCAGATCGACGGACCACAGTAATTCTAGTGATCTAAATATCGGGTATCAGAACATCTTAAGCATGAGGAGTCGCCCCCATGGAGAAACTCATATCAGTTGCTATCGTCTTGACGATGTCTTTGTTAATTAGCGTAGCCTTTGCCGCAAGGACCCCAGCCCCTAAGAACGCCTATCTCTACATCGGCTGGCCCAATGATGGGGAAGTCCTTCCTGCGGGTAAACCGATTCGCGTTTGGTTTGGGTTGCGTAATATGGGTGTTGCACCGAAAGGTGTGAATAAGCCAAACACAGGCCACCATCACCTATTAATCGATACGGATCTCCCACCCTTCGATGAAGAAATCCCTGCGGATAGGAATCATCTCCATCTTGGTGCGGGTCAGACGGAAACCACGATTGAGCTAGAACCAGGAACACACACACTGCAGTTACTCATGGGTGATTATAATCATATTCCCCATGATCCTCCGGTCTATTCCAAGAAAATCACTGTCTATGTCAAATAAACGGGATAGGGCTAATGGGGCGTGCTATTTTGGCCCTAATTAATCTGAATTTCGTTCAAAGATCGCATAGCGTCGCTACCGATAGACTGCCGGCATCCACTCGGTGAGCGCCATTTCTTCAAATAGACAGCCCGTGCTACCATAATCCCCATGTTGACCTACCCCCATATAGATCCCGTTGCCATAAGCTTTGGCCCTATTAAAGTTCATTGGTATGGGCTGATGTATCTTGTGGGATTTCTCGCTTTCCTGTGGCTGGGGAAGCGACGTGCTCGCCAGGAACGATTCCCGGTTAAGCCGGATGACGTGGGCGATATGCTGTTCTACGGCGTACTGGGTGTGATTTTAGGCGGACGCATCGGTTATATCCTCTTCTATAATCTGCCCCAATTTCTCGAGGATCCGCTATTGTTATTTAAAATCTGGCAAGGCGGCATGAGTTTCCACGGCGGATTATTGGGTGTGATCACCGCCATGTGGCTATTTCAGAAAAAACGAGGCTGGGGATTTTGGCGTACTATGGATTTTGTCGCACCCATGGTGCCCATCGGCCTCGGTGCGGGTCGAATCGGGAATTTCATTAACGGTGAACTCTGGGGTCGTGTCACAGATCTGCCGTGGGGAATGGTATTTCCCTTTGCCGGACCGTTGCCGCGGCATCCCTCCCAGCTTTATCAAGCCTTGCTGGAAGGTTTGGTGCTCTTCGTGATTTTATGGGGCTACTCGAGTAAGCCGCGGCCGGTAGGTGCGGTTTCAGGATTATTTTTACTGGGTTATGGCGTATTTCGTTTCGGTGTGGAGTTTGTGCGTGAGCCCGATGCACAGATGGGTTATCTCGCTTTTGGTTGGCTTACCATGGGGCAGCTGCTTTGTCTACCGATGATCATCATGGGCATTGCATTCCTGGTGTGGGCATATTCCGCGAAACGCCAAGAAATGTTGAATACACAGTGAAACGTTGTAATGATTTCCAATAAATTGCTCTGTGATGTTCCTGTGGACCGGTATTCGGTGTTTTTGCTGCCCGGGCCATTAACCCGCGTAACGCCGATCAAGAAATGCGGATAATAGCTCGGCTAATGCGTAACAGGAGCTGTCTTCCGAATGAAGCAATACCTTAATCTGATGCGCCATGTCCTCGAATCGGGTGTGCGAAAAGAGGATCGAACAGGTACCGGCACACTTTCCGTATTCGGTTATCAGTCTCGCTATAATCTGGATGAGGGCTTCCCTTTAGTAACCACCAAGAAGTTGCATTTGCGCTCCATCATACATGAATTGTTGTGGTTTCTGACTGGCGACACGAACATCGGCTATCTGAAAAGAAACGGGGTCACGATTTGGGATGAATGGGCAGATGATCACGGAGATCTGGGGCCTATCTACGGCACCCAGTGGCGTTCTTGGCCTGCTAGGGAAGATCGCTCGGTGGATCAGATCAGCCAGATCATCGAGCAGATTAGAACCACACCAAACTCACGGCGCATCATCGTTAGCGCGTGGAACGTGGGAGAATTGGAGTACATGGCTTTGCCTCCTTGTCATACCCTGTTTCAATTCTACGTGGCCGATGGCCGCCTCTCCTGCCAGCTTTATCAACGCAGTGCTGATATATTTCTAGGGGTACCTTTTAATATCGCGTCTTATGCCCTTCTCTTGTTGATGGTGGCACAGGTCACCGGCTATCAACCCGGTGAGTTCATCCACACGTTTGGCGATGCTCATCTCTATCTCAACCATCTGGAGCAAGCTTATCTACAGCTCAGCCGCTCGCCTTATCCTTTACCTCGTATGCGGTTGAATCCCGCTGTGCAATCCATTTTTGAATTCCGTTATGAGGATTTCGAACTCCAGGACTACCGGTTTTATCCGCATATCAAAGCGCCCGTGGCTATCTAGAAGCACGCTTAGGACTCTCAGTCTTATTGACTAAATGCCTTTTAGGAAGAACTTAAGTCGCCACATCCCGTTTTAATTGCAGTCAATGCGAATTTCAATCATCGCAGCTATGGCATCCAATCGGGTAATTGGTCGGGATGGAAGAATGCCTTGGCACCTGCCTGCTGAACTTCGTCACTTTAAGCTGCTCACCCTGGGCAAACCAATCGTCATGGGTCGAAGAACCTTCGAGTCTATTGGCCGGGTTCTACCTGGGCGGCAGAATATCGTCATCACCCGGGAACAGGGCTGGCAATTTGAAGGTGTGGATGTGATGCACAACATCGACGATGCCTTAGAAGCTGCGGGCAACGAGCAGGAAATTATGATCATCGGCGGTGCCGAACTTTACCGGCAGATGCTGTACCGTGTTCAACGGCTCTATCTAACGCTCATCGATGCCGACATTGAGGGGGATACTTATTTCCCACCATTCAAATGGGAAGAATGGAAAAGGCTTGAGAAGAGTTACCGGGCTGCTGATGAGAAAAACGCATACGCCATGGAATTCTTGATCCTTGAAAGAAAATTGCCAATGAACAATCAAGACGTTGGTAGCTGAACGACCGCAGTAAAAGCGTAGATTAACGTGTTCTGCTCATGACGGACTGTCTACGGAGTCCTTTTCCCTACTATCACCGGTCGTAGGAAATAAAAGGGGCCTGCCGGTTTGATGCAAGCTAAAGGGGATGGATTTGAACCCCGGCTTCTGGTGGATGTACGCGACTCACAACCCGTTTAATTAGCGGTGCGGATGGCTAACCCGTAGTCCTTCGGGTACACGGGTCACGATACCGTGAAACAAGCGTCCTAATATATCCGCTCCGGTAATGATCCGTTGTTGGTCGCCCCAAAACAGGATGATGTCGTTATCGATCACGTCATCTTCGGGGTTGCGATAGCCTACTTGAAAACGGAGGAATAGATCTCCGAGTGGTTGGGTGGGATCCCTAACGATAATAGGGCGATGGCAAAAGCTATACGGATTACACAACCCGGAACCGAACAAAGCTTCTCGAAGAAAGCCGTCAGCGTCAAGCACCAATTCCGGTTCATTCTGGGGGCCGGTGATGACTACCCATTTTTTGCCAGAGGCCTGTATTTGTTGAAGCAACGGATCGGACGTCGAACGTTCAAATCGGGGAAAACGTGGTTTGTTAGCCTGAAAAGGCAGGGTAATGATACTTTTGGGATCTAGAGGTTCGCCTTCACGGATGACATGCACATCGTCAATCGCCAGAAAATTCAATGCCCCGATGCCTTCCACATGATCCACATCAACGTCTTCGGCGGCCAGATGTTTTCTGATCACGACGCGTAGATCGCGTTCGCGGAAATACTGAATGCCCTCCGGGCCTAACCACCAATCCAGCAATTGGGCTACCGGCTTTGCCACCGGAAATAGAAGCCACTGGTAGAATCTTAGAATGGGGGAGAGCAACGCCGCCATACGTAGTGCGTTTCGAGAGAAATAAGCTTGAGGCAAGATCTCCCCCATCATGGTGATCGCCACGGTAGAAAATAGAAAGGCGGCTAGCCCGGCGAGAACGGAGTCCGATAGTAGGGTAAGTAACACATTGATACCCACATTTCCCCAGAGGATCGTGGTGAGTACAAAATTTGAGTCTCGGCGCAATGACAGTAACTTGATGGCATCTGGATTGCCTGTGGAAGCGTCGACCTCCAACTGCAATCGGCTGATACTAAATACCGCAAGATTAAGTCCCGAAAATATTGCGGATTGAGTAATGCACAAAGCGATGCCTATCCAAGTAAGCATCGTAAGTTCTAAAAGTGGATCCATAGTCAGTATGGCTTCAAAGCTTTACAAGCTTGGGGGATGCAGGATACCCGAAATGTACAAGCGAACGGAAGATGAGGGATGAGAACCGCTAAAATTGACCACTTAGAGCTTATAGTTTTCAAGACAAGCTGTGCTACTCTAGTGAAAAATGGGACCCGATTTTCGGACAGCTGTTTAAGTGTATTTTGTCCTTCAGAATCGCGCTGTTTCCGGCATCGTGATTTCTCCCCAATACGTTGGGTAAGGTCTCTTGCCTAAACCCTGATGGCGGTGCGTTGTATTGTAAGGATTCCTTTGCTTCCCTTTCGGCTCTTTTTCTTCTCATTACAAGTTTCTCACAAGACATTTAAATTTTCCTCTTCGCCGATCAATTAATCAGGTCCATCTTCAATTGTGGTATCTCTTTGGGGTGTGGATTCTAGCAAAGTAGGTAGGTTATTCTTTGGGAGTAATGATAAACCTCAGCGATCTGGTTCTGAACCCTTAGGAATGGTCCGGCCGTGGATGACACCCTGAAACGCCTGCTGACAGCCGAGAGTGCGGCCAGCGAAATGGTCGAAAAGGCCCAAGCAGAGAGTGAGCGGTTGGTACAAGCCAGCCTGGATGAGGCGCGTCAGCAGGAAGAACGATTCAAGGCGCGTATTCCCGAGCTGCACGCGGCGTTTCTGGAAAAATCGAACCAGCGTGCCAAGCAGACCGTGGCTGAGATGGAACGCCGCTTCCAGGAACGATTAAGCCAGCTACATGATGCGGCGAAGACACACGAGGAAGCCGCGCTCGAGGCCGGCTTCCGGGAACTGCTCGGCAAGAACAGTCAGGAAGGATCGTGAGTCGACTGGCTGCCCAAGCCTATTTGCGTACCCGCCTGGCAATCATGCACGCCAATCTACTCGGGCAGGCAAAACTTCGGAGCTTGGCGCAGCTCCCGTTTGAAGAACTCGCTCAGAGCACCCACTTTAACGAAATCAAAAGCGGGAACGATGTGGCACGTCTCGCTGCGTTTGAACGTGTTCTGATGCAGGCCTGGCTGGACGAACTCAGCGCCTTATTACGGCCGCTGGATGGACCGGCACGGCGGCTGCTCACACAATGGGCCAGTCGCTACGAACTGCTCAATATCAAGGTCCTGGTACGGGGCAAAATCGGACGATTGTCAAATGATGAAATCGAGTGTAGCTTATTTCGTCTTCCGGGTTTTCTCAGCTTGAATCACGAAGAATTGCTCAATACCGATACCGTAGCGGAACTGCTGCGCCATCTACAGAAAACCCGCTACCAGCGGCTCGCTACCCAGGCTTTGCGTCAGTACGAGAAACGCCCGGATCCGTTCCTACTCGACGCCACCCTCGATCAACAGTTCTATAGTGATCTCTTCAGTCGGGCCCGGCAGCTCGCCGGTGACGACCGTAGCGAGACGCTCAACTTGATCGGCCGTATCGTCGACCGTCACAATCTGGTGTGGAGCCTGCGTTACCGTTTCAACTACGGGCTGCAACCGAGCGAGGTGCTGTACCTCGCGATTGACGGTGGTCGGGTATTGAATCGGGCGATCTTGCAACAGATTCTGCAAGCCGACACCCTGGCAGAGGCACTCCGTCGGTTACCGGAGAATCTTTTCAATCATGGCACATTGCCACAGCAGATCATGCTGATTGAAGCCACCCTGAGCGATGATTTGTTCGAGCGCGCCGAGCGCGCAATGCGGCACAGTCCCTCGGTTTTGACCAGTGTGCTCGCCTATTTGGTACTACGCCACGGTGAGCTCACCAAGCTCTATGCGATCGTGCATGCGCGCGTCCACGGACTGAACGATGATCTGCTCGATGCGGCGCTTAATCCCTTGCAAGCAGCATCCGCATGATTCGCGCCGGACATGACATGCGGCATATTACGCTCAAGTTGATGCGTGAGGACTTGCCGCGCGCGAGCTTAGTGCTGGCCGAACTCGATGCTTTCGCGCCAGACGAACGTCCATTGCTCGAGTCGGAACTGCCGGAGGTACCCGGTTCCACCTTTCGCAGCCGTATCCGTCGTGCCTGGGGACATTTAGACCGCCTAGTCGGTCTGCACGGCGAGCTGCCAAAGGAAGGCCCGGATACGCCGCTGCGGGCACTGCAACGTGAGCAACTGATTGAGGTCGACCGTTGGCTGGCCGAGGCTTGGCAAAAATGCGCGCCTTGCGAGGAATCCCTGCACCGTATCGAGGAAGAATTTCGCGAATTGCAACACTTAGAGAAATCCCTCGAGGATTTTTCGGGTCTGGACATCGACCTAAGCCGGTTGCAGGGTGCGCATGAGCACCTAGACTTGCGGATTGGCTCGGTGCCCTTCGGAAATTTAGAACGTTTATCCGAAGTATTGTCACTCTCCAACCATCTCATCTTGAATGTCGCCGGCGAGGGCGACACCCGGCGAATCCTGATTGCGGGCCGGCGTGAGGATGCACCGATACTCGACAGCGTGCTCCACGCCGCGGCGTTTCAGCCGCTCAGCATCCCGGAAAGCTTCGATGACAATCCTGAGGCGCTGCGTGCCGAACTGCAGGCTCGCCGTCGGGATCTCGATAAACAAGCCGAGCAGCTACGCGCCCAGCTCGCCGATTGGATGAGTGCCAATCAGCATCAGATGTTACGAGCCCGGCGGATGCTCGATGCCGCCGAACCTTACGTCAGTCTACGCGGCGCGGCGCGCACGCGTGGACCGCTCGCCGCGCTACAGGGTTGGATCCCCGCCCCCCGTCTCCGCGAGGTGGAAGAAACATTGCGCGAGCGCCTGAGCTTGCCTTTTCTGCTCGAATCGCGCGAACCGAACCCCGATGAGCAGCACTTAGTGCCTGTACCGGTCGCCGAACAGGGTCTCTTGCGGCCCTTTTCCCTGCTGGTACAGCAGTATGGCGTGCCGCGATTCGGCGAGTTCGACCCGACCGTGCTTTTTGCGGTCACCTTTGTCGGCATGTTCGGCATGATGTTCGGCGACATCGGGCACGGCGCGGTGATCCTGCTTGCCGGCCTGCTGTTGCGGCGCAAGTTGAAGGCTTTCACCTACCTGTTCGTGCTCGCCGGGGCATCGTCGATGCTGTTCGGCTGGCTCTACGGCAGTATCTTCGGTGTCGAGCACTGGATTCGGCCACTATGGATCGCACCGATGTCCGATCCGATCTACATGCTGAAGGTGGCGCTGGCCTGGGGCGTGGCATTCCTCACGCTGGGTTCGGTCATCGCGATCTCCAACCGCATGCTGTCCGGGGATCAGATAGGCGCGCTGTTCGGTCCCGGTGGATTGATCTCCCTGGTGATGTACCTGGCGCTGTTGGGTGGGCTGGTCAATCTGGCGCAGGGTGGCGGGTTTCCACTGGTCGCCACCGTGCTGGTGTTGCTCTCACTCGCGGTATTGGTCGTCTATCAGTGGCGTTCGGCCGAAGGTTCGATCGGCGAACGCATCTTCACCACCCTGATCGAGAGCTTCGAGATCGTCAACAGCTATCTGGCGAGTTCCCTGAGTTTCCTGCGCGTCGCCGCGTTCAGCCTCAATCATGTCGCGTTGTCACTGGCCGTGTTCACCTTGGCCAACGGTATGGGCACGGTCGGGCATGGCATCACCCTCGTACTGGGCAACCTCTTCATTATTGTACTCGAGGGCACCATCGTGACCATTCAGACGCTGCGGCTCGAGTATTACGAGGGCTTTTCACGTTATTTCTACGGCGACGGGACACCATTCCATCCATTGCGAGTCGGCCGTTCACTCACCCGCTGAACCAGGAGTATCCATGACCACCATCATCACGCTGCTCACCATTGGACTGCTCGGTATGATCGCCTATGGCGTCTACCTGCATCATCACCCGCTGGCGCCGGGACGGGCGAGGAAGCTGCTCAAGCCAACCCTCACGACCAACCTAGTGCTGTTTTTCGGCGCCCAGATCGCGGTAACCATCCTGGGTGTGCAGCAGGCGCTGGCCGCCCCCGGGGTGCAGAACGCGCTCGCCGACACCGCGAACGTCAGCACCGGGCTTGGCCTCGCCTTCATCGGCATTGCGATTCCGACCGCTTTCAGCACGGTGGGCGCCGGACTGGCGGTCGGCCCGATCGGTGCCGCCTCGCTGGCCGCCGTGTCCGAGAAATCGGAGATGTTCGGCCGCACGCTGGTCTACCTGGGCCTGGCCGAAGGTATCGCGATCTATGGCCTGGTGTTATCGATCCTGCTGCTGAATCGGATTTGAGCGGTATGGAGCAGACTCGCCAACTGTTTCTCGGCGACGCCTCGCTGGCGACCGGGTTTCGACTAGCCGGGTTCGAGGTCTACCCCGATGCCGACGTGGCACAGCTCGACGACCTGCTCGGCAGACTGCAGGCGGCGCGTACACCGGCGTTCGTCGTGATCGACCAGAGGCTGGCCGAGTCGAACAGTCGGCGTTTGCACGAGGTTCGACACGAGGGCGGCCGGATCCTGCTCACCCAAGTACCGCCTCTCACTCATCCGGAAGAGATGCACAGCTCGGTTGATGACCACATTCGGCAGCTGCTTGGCCTGGACGGAGACGGCGCATGAAGCCAACCGGACAAAATCAACTCGAAGCGCTCGAACAGGCGATCATGGCGCGTGCCAAGGAGCTGGCGCAGGAATTCCAAGAGAAAGCTCAACGGCAGCGCGATACCATCCTGCGTGATGCGTCCGAACGCCTGCGCCTAGCCGAAGAGCGTGAGGTGCTGCTCGCCAAGGCTGAAGCCGAACGGCATTTCCGCCGCGTCACTCAAGCCAGTGAGCTTAAGATGCAGAGCCGCCTCGACCAGTTGCGCTGGGAGCTGGTGCAAACCGTCCAGTCGCGTCTCGCGCAGCGCATGCGGGCATTGTGTGCGGACCGCGTTGCCTACCGCGCCTGGTTGGTGGAGATGGTGCGGGACGCGGACGGCCTGCTGCCCGCCGGTGAGTTGACCGCCGAAGTCAATGCCGACGACCTGCGCTGGTTGATTTCTGCTTGGTCCGCGCTGGTTGCCGAAGCCGCCCCGCAGCGCACCATCACGCTGGCCGATCAGCCCATCTGGGGCAGCGGCGGCATCAAGCTGCGCACCGCGGACAACCGTGCGCAGGTCGACAATCGCTTTGAAGGCCGATTAGCCCGCTTCGAGGCCGACGTACAACGCGTGATCCTGCAGCAATTATTTCCGCCCGATATCAACGCCAGTGCACGTAGCGGAGGCCCGGAATGAGCGACGTGCGTCGCGGCTATATCCGTGAGATTAACGGTCCCATCTTGCGCATCAACCTGCCCGGTGGGCGCAACAGCGAGCAGGTCCGTATCGGCCGCCTCGGCATCATCGGCGAGATCATTGCCCTCGAAGGCGACGACGCGATCGTGCAAGCCTACGAGTCGACCGAGGGGCTGCGTCCCCGTGAAACGGTAGAGGGTCTCGGTTATCCGCTCACGGTAGAACTCGGTCCTGGGCTCTTGCAGGGGATTTTCGATGGTGTGCAGCGGCCGCTCAACGAGATTGCCAAGCTATCAGGCGACAATATTCCGCGCGGCCTGCGTCTGGATCCACTCGATCGTGGCCACGAATGGGCGTTTACGCCGCGCGACGGGCTGAAACCCGGTGCGCCGCTGTCTCCGGGCAATCGTCTCGGCACGGTACAGGAAACGGCGACGATCGAGCACCGTATTCTGGTGCCACCAACCCTTGAGGGTGAATTAATCGCTCTGGCCCCGGCCGGTCATTACACGCTGGACAGCCGCATCGCCCGCGTGCGCGATGGTCACGGGAATGTGCATGAGCTTAACCTGTATCACCGCTGGCCCGTGCGCTTACCGCGGCCGTACCTGAGACGCGACCATGCCGTGGAACCGTTGATTACCGGGCAGCGCATCCTCGATACGTTTTTTCCGTTGCTCAAGGGCGGCAAGGGTGCGGTGCCCGGTCCATTTGGTGCCGGCAAGACCATGGTGCAGCAACAAGTCGCGCGTTGGTCGAATGCCGATATCGTGATCTATGTCGGTTGTGGCGAGCGCGGCAATGAATTGGTCGATGTGCTCGAGAGCTTTCCACAATTGAAGGATCCCCATACGGGGCGCGGCATGATGGAGCGAACCCTGCTGGTCGCCAACACCTCCAATATGCCGGTGGTCGCGCGCGAGGCCTCGATCTATGTCGGAATGACGATAGCCGAATACTTCCGTGATCAGGGCTACGATGTGGTGATGCTCGCCGACTCCACCTCGCGCTGGGCCGAGGCGTTGCGCGAAGTCGCCGGCCGGCTGGGCCACATGCCGGTGGAGGAAGGCTATCCGGCCTATCTCGGGTCGCGTCTCGCCGCGGTATACGAACGTGCCGGACGCGTCGAGACGCTCGATGGCGAGCGTGGCTCGGTGACCTTGATCGGTGCGGTGTCGCCACCGGGAGGCGACTTTTCCGAGCCGGTTACCAGTCATACCAAAGAAATCATCCAGACCTTCTGGGCGTTGTCCAAGGAACTGGCCGATGCGCGCCACTATCCCTCGGTGGACTGGGTCGATAGCTTCTCGCAGGACGTCCCGGTCGCCGCTGGCTGGTGGGCACAGAACATCAACAGCGCCTGGAGCAAACGCCGTACCGAAGCGCTGTCGCTGCTGGCACGAGATGCCGAGCTGTCGCGCATCGTCAATTTGGTTGGCCCAGAGGCGCTGTCGTCGGCTCAGCGTTGGGAGCTCGAGGGGGCCGCATTGGTGAAAGAAGCCGTGCTGCAGCAAAGCGCGCTCGACGAAATCGACACCTTTTGTTCGCCGCGTAAACAGTTCGAACTGCTCGAGCTGGTGATGCAGGTCTTCGATCGCGGCAAGGAGCTGATCACACTGGGTGCGCCAGTCCAGGAACTCGCCGAACACCCGGTAATGGCCCGCATCCGGCGCGCCAAGTCCACCTGGCACAGTGATGAAATCGAGCAGCTTGCCGCATTCAGCAGCGAGGTCTACCGAGATCTCGCCGCGCTGCGCAGCGAATACGCCGCCACTCAGGAGACCGTTTCATGAGCGATGTGGAATACCGCCGGGCGATGGCTGCCCAGGGGGGGCTGCTGATTGTCAAGGGTGTGGAAAAAGTGGCGTTCGGCGATCGCGTGCGCATCCGTGACTACAAGGGGCACCAACGCAACGGTCAGGTGATCCTCAGCGCCGAAGCGGAGACGCTGATCCAGGTATTCGAGGGCACCGATGATCTCGACCTGGACAACACCTGGGTGCGCTTTCTCGATCGACCGCTGACCCTTAGCGTCAGTCCGGCTCTGCTGGGGCGTATGTTCGACGGCCTCGGCGAGCCGCGCGATGGTCGGCCGCCGATCGTCGATGGGGAGGCGCGGGGGATTAACGGCTCGGCGATTAATCCGGCCGCACGCAACTATCCACACGAGTTCATCCAGACCGGCATCTCGACGATCGACGGCTTGAACTCGCTGGTGCGCGGTCAGAAATTACCGATTTTCTCGGCCTCGGGTTTGCCGCATAATCGGTTGGCGGCGCAGATCGTGCGTCAAGCGCGCTTGCTCGGTGAAGCCAGCGACTTCGCGATTGTGTTCGCTGCAATGGGCGTGTCGTATACGGATGCGCGTTTTTTCCAGGAGTCATTCTTTGACTCCGGTGTGCTCGGCAATGTGGTGATGTTCATCAATCATGCCGACGATCCGCCGGTCGAACGTCTCGCTCTGCCGCGTGTCGCGCTCACCGCCGCCGAATATCTAGCGTTTGATCTCGACCGCCATGTGCTGGTGGTGATGACCGACATGACCCACTACGCCGAGGCGTTGCGCGAGGTCGCAACGGCCAAGGGCGATGTGCCGGCACGTAAAGGCTATCCGGGTTATCTGTATTCGGATTTGGCGGAGATCTACGAGCGTTCGGGGCGTATCCGCAACCGTCATGGCTCAGTGACCCTGGTTCCGGTGGTGTCGATGCCTTCGGACGATATCACCCATCCGATCCCCGATCTCACCGGCTATATCACTGAAGGTCAGATCGTGTTGTCGCGCGAGTTGCATAACCAGGGTATCTATCCACCGGTTGACATCGCACCGTCACTGTCGCGCCTGATGAAAGATGGCATCGGCAAAGACGATACCCGGGATGATCACCCGCGTGTCGCCAACCAGCTTTACGCATTGTACGCTAAGGCGCAAGAGACGCGCAACCTCGCGTCGATCATCGGTGCCGAGGAACTCTCGGTGCGCGATCAGCGCTATCTGGAATTCGCCAACGAATTCGATCGGCATTTCGTTGGCCAGGGCGAGGACGAGAACCGTAGCATCATCGAGACGCTGAACCTGGCTTGGGAACTGTTGTCGCGTTTTCCTCGCGAGGCGCTCACCCGGGTCAGCGAGACCGATCTAGCCCATTTTCACCGCGGTGGAGAACCGGCGGCATGAGTCGCCTACGCAGCGCGCCGACCAAGAGCGCCTTGCTCAATCTGCGCAAGCGACTGCGCTTTCTGGAGGACGGGCACGCGCTGTTGGAACACAAACGCGAACTGCTCACGCGATTGGTCTATCAACACATCAAGGACTATCAGGAAAGGAAAGCATACGGCGCATGACTCGCTCCACAAGGCATACCGCTGGCTCGCGATCGCACAACTGCGTATGGGCGAGCGCAATATTGTACAGGCAACCCTGGGAGCGATGCCATCCACCCGCATGAAAGTGCTGCCGCGCCGTTCGCTGGGCGTGCAGTACCCTTCGGTCGAGGCCTCTGTGGTTGCGCCTCAACCCGTTGGTTTGCTGGGCACGGACCCAAGTTTCGACGAGGCGCGCCAAGCCTTTGCCGAAGCGGCGGTGCATCTCGCCGAACTCGCCACGGTTGAGATGGCTCTATACCGCCTGATTAGCGAACAACGCAAGGCGCAGAAACGCGTCAACGCGCTCAAGTACAATATCATCCCGGCGTATCAAAAGATGATCAAGCAGATCACCGAGGCGCTCGAAGAAGAGGAACGCGCTACACTATTTCAGATCAAGCGCTTGCGCGAAAGGAACGTGAAACAACATCATTAACCCGCGTATCGTTCAGACGCCAGTCGTACTCAAGAAAATCAATGCGATAATCGCCTGCACGGATGCGTTGACGTGCCTGTGGGTCATCGGTGAGTAACTCAGCATAGGTTGCGAAGGTTGATTTTAGAGAACTAAATCCATGATAGCCCCGGGCGAAGTCCTTTCCGTACCAATCAAATAGCTTCGATACCCACAGGGTTCCGCTCGCCGCATCGAAACGATTGCGGGTGCGGTCGGAGAGAAAACGTCGAATGCCGTCCTCCAGTTGCTTGTCTAAGCGTTCGGCGGTATAGGCTTCGTTGCGCAACATGGGGCAACCGATTGACGCGCAGTTTACCGCGAAGTGGATGCGTGGTTCATCGAACGCGCCGGGGGCGCGTATTAAGTTGTGCTCTAGGTCATCGAGGTGCCGTTTTTTCCCTAGCAAGTTGAAGAATCGTTTCTTCCAAGGCGACTGAAAAAAGCTGCCAAGGTCCTTGATCGAGTGCAAATCCGGGTACTTCGTCAGGATCAGTTCGATGGTGAAGGCATTATAGGCGTTGATCAAGAAAGCGAGGCGCTCCGGCTTAGTCCAGTGTTGATAGTCACTTTGGGACACCGCTGAGAGTGCATCGAGATAGCGCTTGAGCATGGCCCGGTCCCTTTGTATACCAGTATAATCTACCCGAGAGACATTACCTCCACTGATGATGACGACATGGCGCTTGAGTAACGCGTCCCAGCTGCCGTGGCTTTGATCGAAAGCTTGGGCGAGTCCGCTGCCGAGCAACAGGGCCAATGTGGTGAGCAAGGTTCTCATCGCTTCAGCTTCCCAGGGGTGGCGAGGTGATTCGAAGTCGGAATACTGAGGCGTTCCGCCCGCCTCCAGGCGTGAAAGCGTTCAACCCAGGCCAGCAGTCTTGTGGGCGCATGTGCTTTCTTCCAGTTTCCGGCGGCGTACTTGTTGGCCTCGGCGAATGTCGGATAAATGTGAATGGTGCGCAGGATTTTATTGAGTCCGATACCGTGCCGCATCGCCATCACATACTCGGCGATCAGCTCGCCGGCGTGCTCGCCTACGATGGTAACGCCGAGAATCTTATCTTTGCCCGGTACGGTGAGCAGCTTCACGAAGCCGTGGGCCGCTTCATCGGCGATAGCTCGGTCGAGATCATCGATGCCATACACCGTGACCTCGTAGGCAATGCCACGCTGTTTCGCCTCCAGTTCGTTCAAACCGACTCGTGCGACTTCCGGATCGACGAAGGTGGCCCACGGAATCACCGAATAATCGGCGCGGAACTTTTTCAAGGGATCGAACAAGGCATTGACCGCAGTGTACCAAGCTTGGTGAGCTGCAGTGTGGGTATACTGATAGGGACCCGCTACGTCACCGCAGGCATAGATGTTCGGGTAGACCGTTTGCAGATAATCATTGGTTTCGATGGTGCGGGTCTCCGTTAAGCGAATGCCCAGTTCTTCCAGACCGAAGCCGGTGGTATTCGCGATGCGGCCTACGGCGACCAGCACTTGGTCGAAGGCAATGCGTATTTGCGCATTGCCGTTGGCGAGGTCCTCGCAAATCAGTAGCTTCTCGTCTTCTTCGTTCCGGAATTGTACTGCCTTGTGCAGCGTGCGTACGTCCACCCCTTCATCGCGAAGGCGCGAGGTGATCATCTCAGCGACGTCTTGGTCTTCCCGGATCAAGATACGCGGCAGCATCTCTACCTGCGTCACATGACAGCCTAAGCGGGCGAAGCACTGAGCGAGCTCGCAACCAATGGGACCGCCGCCCAGCACTACCAGGCGATGCGGACGTTGGCGCAGCGCCCAGATAGTATCGGAGGTGAGATAACCGATCTCGGCAATTCCTGGAATCGGCGGCACGAACGGACTCGCGCCCGTGGCGATCACGATGTTGCGCGTGCTAAGCGTTTGCGTGCCTTCGGCCAAGTGAATCTCCACCGTCCAGGGTGAGGTGATCCTCGCTTCGCCCAAAAGTACTTCGACACCGAGTCGAGTATAACGCTCCACGGAGTCGTGGGGCTCTACCCGTTTCACCACGCGCTGCACGCGTTCCATCACCTCGGCAAAATCGAAGTCCGCGTGTGCTTCATGGATGCCAAACTCCTTGGACCGTCTGATATGAGACAGCAGCTTGGCCGAACGGATGATTGCCTTGGATGGCACGCAGCCGGTGTTCAGGCAATCGCCACCCATCTTGTGCTTCTCGATCAGCGTTACTTTAGCCTTGACCACCGCCGCGATATAAGCGGCTACGAGTCCGGCGGAGCCCGCACCGATCACTACCAGATTGCGATCGAAGTTGGCGGGCTTACGCCATTGGCTGTAGACCTTACGGGCTTTTACCCAGTCCACGATTCTTTTAGCGACCAACGGAAAGATGCCTAGCACGGCAAAAGATGCCAACAGGCCGGGAGAAAGGATTCCACCGACGGATTCTATCTGCGCCAGCTGGGTGCCGGCATTGACGTAGGCAAGGGTGGCGGCCAGCATGCCGAGCTGGCTGACCCAATAGAAGGTGCGCACCCGGATCGGCGTCAGCGCCATCACCACATTGACAACGAAGAAGGGAAATATAGGAACCAGGCGAAGCGTGAACAGATAGAGGGCTCCATCCTTGGTTATCCCCTCATTGACCGCCTGCAGTTTATCTCCAAACCGTGCTTGCACCCTGTTACGCAGCAATGAACGCGCCACCAAAAAGGCCAAGGTAGCTCCGATGCTTGAGGCGAAGGAGACGACCACAGTGCCCCAGAGCACTCCAAAGATAGCGCCTCCGGCTAAGGTCATGATGGCCGCGCCGGGCAATGACAAGGCGGTGACCGCTATGTAGATGATTGCGAACACGCCAACGGCGACCAGGGGGTAAGCTGCTCGCCAGGACTCGATGCTGGCTTGTTGCGCTTTTAGATAGTCGAGGCTGAGATAGTGGCCCAGATCGAAGGCGAAATAGGTGCCAATGACTGCGAGAATCACCAGCACCAGCAGCAGTCGTTGCGGCTTGTGCATCATTCGTTCTCTCGTTATAGGGGATGACATTTGGAGTTGTAACTGGATGTTATTGAATTAAAAGCATTTATGTAAATTGTCCGCGATGTGTCGTAGTTTATTTAAGCTCGTAGCCTCGTGCCGTGGTTCGGCAGCATCCTTGCGGCACTAGGGATGCAGCTCGCAAACGGTAAGGCTACCCGCTAATGGAGGCGGTAGAGCAGAATTCCAGCCAGGGATATCGCGGCAACGAACGGGATTGAGGCTATGACAGGAGCACTTAGACCCAGCAATAACCCTAGGTTGGCGACGATTTGGTCCAAAACAAAAAAACTAATTCCGGTTGCTACCCCTAACACTAAGCGCAGGCCATATCCGGTACTCCGAAGCGTGCCTCCCAATACGAATGGCAGCGATAAAAGCATCATGGCTCCAGTGTCAAATGGGAGCATCACCTTTTCCCAGAATACCTGATTAAACCGGTCCGCATTCTGACCCGCCACGCGCAGGTATTGAATATATTGATATAAATTGCTTGGAGACAGGGTGGACGCGGGTAGTTCCAGGACTTTGGATTGGCCGACACTTAAGAATGGTGTCCAGTTCAACTCGGGCAATTGCCGACTCGTAATATGGTTTTTCTTGAGTTCTTTATAAATGACCCCAATGAGTTTCCATTGCTCATTTTCTTGCACTCTAGCGTAGTCGGCATGGATATAACTGTTTAGTTGTCCTTCGGGGCCGAACTCGTAGACATCGATATCCGCTGGAATGCGTCCGTGTAACAAACTGCGTACATTCAGATAGCGGCTCCCATCTTTAGCCCAGAAACCTTGATCAGCCAATAAATCGCCCGTTTTTGCGACCGCCATTAGGCGCCGCTTTTCGGCAAACTGGGTCATCGTGGGTACGAAAAATTCACTCAACATAGCGACCGCCAACGTCAGTATCAGCCCGGTTTTCATGACGGATCCCCCGAATTGCATAACGGATACACCGCTAGCTTGCATGGCGATTAGCTCGCGGTCCTTGGCAAGCCTGCCTAGACCCACGATGCCACCTACAAGCGCTGTGACGGGAGCAAGCGCCAACATGCGTCCAGGTGCAGTCAGCAGCACATACATCACCGCATCTATAGCCTGATAGCTGCCTTTGTCTACATCGTCCAGTTGATCCACTAATGCCAATACGCTGAATAGGGTTAGCAATACAAAGAAAACAAGCGCGAAGCCTTGGGCGAGGGTAGTGCCGATGTACCGATCCAATGTTCTCATCGTTTAGACTATCGTTACGCGAGCTATTCTTGTGATATTGGAAGGGCGTTGTCTCGATGAACAGCAGTGAAGTCTAGGAGCCACAGCGATCCTTGCGTTTGCCCCAAGGGGTCGTCCGGAATGCCAGCATAGGTTGTATGATTAATCCCACGAGCAGCGCGAGCGGCAATAGGTGAACCCACCAAAGCCCAGGAATGGCTCCGACCCGTCCCTGATCAATCCAGCTTTTAGCTAAGCTAAGCAGGTTGTAGTAAGCTGCAAACAACAGGATCGCGGTAAATAATTTAGTAAAACGACCCTGCCTTGGTGGTGTACGACTCAGAGGAACGGCTAACAATCCCAGTATAACCGCCACGATGGGCGCTGAAAGACGCCATTGGAATTCAGCGATATCCCCAGGCTGTGCCGACAGCGATAACTGCATCGTTTGTTCGGCCTTGCGTTTATAGCCGATATCGGTGGAATAGGTGCCGCTTAAATGAAGTATTAGCGTTTTAAACTTCAAGCTTAGATCCCTGTGGCCTTGGCGGTCGAGAGCGTATCCATAGCCATCTTTAAAAACCATGGTTGGTTCTTGACCAGGTTGAGTCGGTGGTAAATAACTTTCCCTGGCATGGATCACCCGCACCCTGTCATCGCCGGCGATCCCGCGCAATAATACCCCATCCAATCGATTTTGATTACGATCGATACTTTCGGCAAAGAGTACTTCATCGGTTTGTCCGAGTTCATAGAAGCGTCCGGGTTCTAAGCGGCTGATGTCCAGTTTCGCTAAGGCTTGCGCCTGTAGTTGATAGACCGTCTGATAAGCCCAGGGGCGTACTTGGATTGCGAGTAGACCTACTATGATCGCTGTTAGCGCGGATAATTGCAGTACTGGCCTCAAAATCCGCAATTCACTGATGCCCGATGCGTTCAATGCGGCCATTTCAGTATCGGAGTACAATCGCCCTAATCCCACAACCACGGCTAGATATAAGGAGGTTGGAAGCAGCACATCAAGAGTGATGAGCGTCTTGAGTAATATCAATTGTCCTACTGTGGACAGCGGCAGTAAGCCTTGGGCGGCATCCGCTAGATAAATGGCTGAGCTGTAAGCCGCGAAAATAACAATCAAGACGCTACATATCAGCACCAACGGTCGCGCAATTTCGCCAATGAGATATCGATCGATAATCAACAGTGCGGGCTACCGGTTCGGCGTGGCGTTGGGCATCGGCTCCTCGTTTCGATAGTAACAGATCGGTTAAAAAGCGTGGCCGAGCGCAATCGATGGGTTGGATAATGCTGATGGTTAAAATCGCTTGAGTTGCATCCCCCGCGGCTTGCTGTGTATCAAACGACGCGTTGTAACGAAAATCTATGATTTTCGAGTAACTCATCTTAATACTCCGGAAGCTTGCGGCGGAGTAATTTATACAGCCATTTTCGATCGATTGTAACTGACTCCGCTGCTTGATGATATGCCTCTCAGTTTCTCAGCCGGATCCATGCAGCCTATTTCTCTTACAACCAATGGGAATCCTTTCTGTATGACGATGTCTAGAGGATATATTAGAGGTTTGAGTGTTGCGTGCACGATACATCTCATTGGTTGAGCATGTCGATATGGTGCATTGTTTGATCATTTTGCTTCAAGATAGAGCGGCATTTTTATAGAAATTCTGGTTGAAAATTAGTTGTGACGGTAGGCGTATTGACTAAGACAAGAACTGAGAAAAACCGCTTATCCGATAAGCGGCACCACTGAGGGGTCGCGCGCAGTGATCTGGTAATTAAAAAAATAAAAACTGAAACTTAAAAAGCTGGATCATTTCGAGATAAGAAATATAATGATGGTCAATGAGTTAGTTTGGTAAGATAAACATATACGCGAGGTGCTTAGAGTCAATGTGGGGTCAGCAAATCACCTAGTGAAAAGCCAGGTTGAGAAAAGACCCCGCTTTTCAGATAAATGCCACCGTTTGGACTTGATTGTGCGGAAGCTCCGGTTTGCGCGGGTTGATGACAACAAAGCGCGGAGGTGGTGTGTGCAGCAGTCAGGGAGTTGCATTTTGGCGACAAACACTTAAAAATACGGGATGATGAGCGTTATCCTCTCAGCGGTGTTGTACGCATTAGTCAACTTCCAGTTGACGCCCGGTGAATAGGTGTACCGAACGCGATAATTGGATAAATTTCGGCTGAAATCGTCGTCATTTGTTAAATGATGTGGATATTTTAGCGAAAAAATTGTATGTGTGGCCTTAATTGGCGCGCTTTTAGCACGGTTTCAGTAGTTTAGCTGTAGCCGGTATTGCGCTTCCCGCCGTAAGACCCCTGCTAGTGGGAGAAGGTGGGTTTTAATTGAGAGTATTGATATGGAATGCGAGATCAGTTTAATTCTATTGAGAATTGGGGGTTAATTTTGGGCCTGGTAGCTACGCCAACTGTAAATACACTGGCGCTACGCGCAGCGGACTTCCGCAATTTGGCGCAAGCGCTGGATTACGCGGCCCAGGGCGTCACGGGCTGCAATTTTTATACAGGTCGGGGGGATCTCTACGCTGTGCTATCTTATTCAGCACTTCGAGATCAAGCGCGCGCGTTAGCGCATCGCCTCCTAAGCTTAGGCCTGGAACGAGGTTCGCGTGTGGCGTTAGTGGCTGAGACTGATCCGGATTTTTTACGGTTTTTCTTTGCCTGCCAATACAGCGGCTTGGTTCCGGTCCCTCTCCCCATCCCCATTAGCCTGGGTGGCCAAAAGGCGTATGTGGAACAGCTGCGGGCTATGTTACTCAGCTCCAAGGCCGCCGTTGCCATGGCGCCGCTAGGATACATGCCTTTTGTTGATGAGGCGGCGAAAGGATTGGGCTTGGTGTTTAAGGGTAGCCCGGATGACTTTGCTCGCCTGCCCGAAGAGATGTTGGAACTGCATCCATCCGAACCATCGGAACTGGCCTATTTGCAATACACTTCAGGGAGCACCCGTTTCCCACGGGGTGTCATGATTACCCAGGAAACAGTGTTAAACAATCTGGTGGGTATCATTCGACATGGTGTGAACATCGGCCCGGGAGACCGTTGTGTATCCTGGCTCCCATTTTATCACGATATGGGGCTTATCGGCCTGGTGCTAGTACCGGTTACCTCTCAAGTCTCTGTGGATTATTTGGGTACTCGGGAGTTTGCGATGCGTCCACGACAGTGGTTGGCGTTGATGAGCAGGAGCAAGGCTACAATCTCATTCAGTCCACCCTTCGGATATGAGCTTTGCGAGCGTCGTCTGCGCCCAGAGGAGGTTTCCAACTTTGACCTAAGTGCTTGGCGGGTGGCCGGTGTGGGTGCAGAGATGATCCGCTCTGAGGTGCTATCCAGATTTGCTGATACACTGGCCCCGAGCGGCTTTGATGAGAAATCGTTTCTAGCCTGCTATGGGATGGCGGAATGCGCACTGGGTGTTAGCTTTGCCCCCCTCGATGAGAGGCTCAGAGTCGATCGCATTGATGCGGAACATTTGATGAGTAAGGGAGAGGCTTGCCCGATCACCGAGGAGACAACGCTTACAGACGGTGTGCGGGTGAACACCTATGTTAATTGTGGCCAGGCATTGCCTGGTTTCGAAGTGGAAATACGGGATGACTTTGGACGAGTGATGCCCGAGCGGCACAGCGGAACGATATTTCTTCGAGGGCCGAGCGTTATGTCAGGTTATTTCGGTGATCCTGAGTCTACAAAGGCAGCGCTAACAAGAGACGGCTGGCTAAATACCGGTGATGTGGGATATTGTGTCGACGGCTGTATCGTCATCACCGGACGTAAAAAGGATGTCATTATTATTAATGGTCGAAATATCTGGCCTCAGGATTTGGAATATTTGGCGGAACAACAACCGGAAGTGCGCTCCGGCGATGCTTTGGCTTTTTCAGTTCCCGGCCCACAGGCGGAGGAGATGGCGGTAATGGTCGTTCAATGCCGGCAGACCGATCCAGCAAAACGAGCCGAGTTGGCCAACAGATTGCGACAATTAGTTCGTGCGGAACTTAGTATCGAATGTTTCGTGGAACTCGTGCCGTTACATACCCTTCCACGCACTTCATCCGGAAAATTATCCCGCTCTAAAGCGCGGCAGAATTTTATAGAGGCTCATGGTGACAGCTGGTACGATGCCCACCTTAGCATGAGCGGGGAACCTCGATCGGTTCGACTGGCGCTTTAGCATTGGGCATCGTCTAGGATTCTGATGTTTAGCAAGGAAAAATTGAAACCATCCGAAATAGGATCTTGGCCCTTTGAGGGAAGCCCAAGGCGAGCAGTGGAGTCAGCGTCGTTATTTAATGAGGCGGGCTAGCATTCACTAGCTACGCTGAGACCAATAGTGTTTTCAATCAATCTTTCAACGTAGCCAAATAGCGTATTGTATGGCTGTAAAGAGGACCGTTGCTCTGACCGGTGCCACCGGCTTCATCGGTAGCGCTCTGGCTCGACAATTGTGCGGTGCGGGTTGGCATGTGAAGGCGCTCGCCAGACCGGAGTCCAACGTAGCCTGTCTTTCCAACCTGGATATAGAGTTAATCACAGGCAGTGTCGGAGATTTGGATCGGCTGAAACTCCTGGTGGCGGACGCCTATGCGGTTGTGCATTGTGCTGGAGCCGTGCGCGGTCTTAAGCCCACGGAGTTTGATGAGGTCAATGTCGAGGGTACAGCCAATTTGGTCAACGCCCTCGAAGAGCAAAATCCTTCCCCACGGTTGCTGGCGATTTCTTCCCTCGCCGCGCGCGAACCCAATCTCTCTCCCTATGCCGCAAGCAAGCGCCGAGGGGAGGATGCGGTGCGCAGGTTGGGGCAGCGAATGGAATGGGTGATTTTGCGTCCACCCGCGGTATATGGTCCTGGCGATCGGGAAATGCTATTCCTATTTCGTAGCATGGCCCAAGGAGTTGGGCTCATCCTCGGCCCAAAGACGGCACATTTTTCCCTGATTTACGTGGAGGATCTAGTGATGGCTATTCAGCGATGGCTTGAGCAGGGAAATTGTGAAAATGGTGTTTATGAGCTCCATGATGGACAACCGGGCGGATACAGCTGGGACGATGTAGTTGAGGCGACTCAGGCATTGTGTGGTCGGCGAATTTTACGTATACGTATTCCACGCCTGGCGCTGCAATTACTAGCGGTCGTGAGCATGGCCACGGCTTATTTATTAGGTTATGCTCCCATGTTAACGCTCGGCAAAGTGCGCGAGCTCAGGCATACTAACTGGGTCTGTGAAAATGCGAAACTGCGACAGGCGACGGGATGGAGTCCCCAGGTTCGGTTTACTCAAGGCTTACGTTGTACGCTGGATGGCGTATAGCGCCGGTTCGCACAAAGCAAAATTCGAGGATGTTGATGGTCGGGTTAGGAAATGATTTAGGGTTCTAGCGAGTCTGCATTCATTTTTTTTCTAGCAGTTAGGTATCAAGAACAGGTAAGCTAAGAAGTTTCAAAAATCATTGAGTTTGTATTCGAGCTTATTAAGCCCTTTTTCGCCTGTAAGTCAATACACGTTTGCCCTATCCTATAAAGGGCATAAGATGGACACTTAGCGTTAACCACTCGTAAAAACGTGTTGATTAGATATGCGTACGTATGAAGATGTACTCACCGAGCTTTACACGGTGTTAAAACCATTTGTAACCGATCCCGCTGTTTCCCTGAGTGAAGACTCGACAATAGTAACTGAATTGGGGCTTGATTCTCTTAAGATCATGGATCTTGTGTTCGCCTTGGAAGAACATTTCGACATTTCTATCCCCTTAAACATCTTGCCAGTTGTTAGGACAGTAAAAGATCTTGCATTGCAAGTGCAGGAACTCGTCGAATGAATGAATTAGCGATAATGGAAAAGTTCCAGTCCTTGGCTGCAATTCGCGCGGAGCTGGCGAAAAAGGGAACCGACCCGTTTAATATCGTTATTGATAGGATCGTGTCCGCGACACAAGCGTGGGTAAACGGTCGACAGATCATTCTTGCCGGGACCAACAATTATCTGGGCTTGACCTTCAATCCTCACTGCATCCAAGCGGCAACTGAGGCGCTACAAAGTGAAGGCACGGGTACTACTGGCTCACGTATGGCAAATGGAACTTACGCGGGCCATGTGGCGCTTGAGCGCGAACTGGCGGAATTTTTCGATTGCCCGGCAGCCATTGTGTTTTCCACCGGTTATGCCGCGAATCTCGGCATTCTTTCGACATTACAAGGTCCTGGAGATACGATTCTTCTAGACGCTGATTGCCACGCGAGTATCTACGATGGCTGCCGTCTCGGTGGCAGTGAGATGATTCGTTTCAAGCACAATGATGCCACGGATTTGGAAAAACGTTTGCGACGCTTGGGTGAGCGAGCAGCGAAGGTGCTAATTGTGGTGGAGGGTATCTACAGTATGCTGGGCGATGTAGCCGCACTGAAAGAGATCGTCGAAGTTAAGCGCCAATACGGTGCTTATCTGCTGATCGACGAGGCGCATTCTCTAGGCGTACTTGGCTACCATGGGCGTGGTTTGGCCGAGCAGCTTCAGGTGGAGAACGATGTGGATTTTATCGTGGGAACTTTCAGTAAAAGTCTCGGCACAATCGGTGGCTTCTGTGTGAGTAAATGGCCCGATTTGGAGGACATGCGTTATGCAATGCGTCCCTACGTATTTACCGCCTCTTCCTCCCCAGCGTTGATCGCATCGACACGAGTCGCGTTAGAGCTGCTAAAAAATGGCAGCGCACTTCGTCAAAAATTGTGGGATAACGCCCGGCGTTTATTCGAAGGGCTGAGCGCACTTGGTTTTAACCTGGGGCCAGAAATTAGCCCAGTGATCGCCATTATTTTGGACAGATCTAGGGAACATGCATTGGAAATGTGGAACAGCTTGCTGGAGCGTGGGGTTTACGTTAATTTAATGTTGCCTCCGGCAACACGTGATGGTCGTTGCTTATTGCGTTGCAGTCTGAGCGCCGCTCATACGCCGGAGCAGATTGATGTGATACTTAATACTTTCAGTGAGTTGCGTGAAAAGGCACTGACCAAGTCGGTAGACTAAGCGATGTGGTGTTTCATTCGCTGGTGAATCGGCTGACCTATGCGAGTATCGTATCCCTCTCGTTACCCGGAGAGGGCGGGCTAGGTTATTTTGGCATGCATCGTTCATGGCCGCTGCCGGATAGTCTTCTGAGGCTGAGGGCATTCTATGTGTGCCAGAGCTTGTGGATGCGTGTGTTCCTAACCGCTCGTCGCGTGTTCGCCCGCCATGCGATCACGCCATCTAACGGCCGAATTCCTTATTGCGTCATCGGTTGGCGCGGCTAGTTGATCCCTAATGCGTTTACTCATTTCTTTTGCCCGTCTTTATCCCTGGCAAAGCGCGATCATGTTGTTAGCGCAGCTTTTCGCGGGCATTGCAGAGGGCGTTAGCTTGTCAGCGTTATTGCCGTTGGTAAGCGTAGCTATCGGCGCAGAAACCCATGCTCCCACGCCATTCACGGGAGGCGGTTCCGGAAGCGGAGGTGGCTTTGAGGCTAGGGTGACCGATACCTTAAATGCATTGGGGTTGTCGCCCACCATCGGCGTCTTGCTCGTGGTGATTGTGTTGGGCATATTTCTTAAAAACGTGCTGCTCCTGTTTGCGAAGAATCAAGTCGGTTATACCGCGGCTCAGGTAACGACACATCTTCGCTTAGCATTGCTAAGGGCGGTGCTTTCCACGCGTTGGGAATACTTTCTGAATCAACCTATTGGCCGTTTGGCTAACAGCATGGGAACGGAAGCGCTTCGTGCTTCGCAAGCCTATATCAACGGCGCTTTGGTGATTGCGCTCTTAATTCAAACAGCCATTTATACGGGGGTTGCCTTGTTGGTTTCGTGGCAAGCGACCCTGACCGGTCTTGGGGCTGGTGCAGTGATTCTTTCTTTATCCCATTTTCTAGTAAAAATGTCGAAACGGGCAGGTAAAAGCCAAACGAAATTGCTCATTTCACTGCTAGCCCGCTTGACCGACACCCTTCAGTCCGTTAAGCCACTCAAGGCGATGGCGCGGGAAAACTTGGCCGATGGGGTTCTGGAGGGTGAAACTAACAAACTGAACCGAGCGCTGCAACGGGAAGCCTTCAGTGGAGCCGCTTTAGAGTCCGCACAGGAACCCATGTTGGCTGTTGTCATTTCCGCTGGCATCTACGTAGCGCTGACCTATTGGAAAATGCCGCTGGCCACCGTTATGGTGCTGGTCTTGGTGCTTGCGAAAGTGCTTACCCATATGGGCAAAGTCCAAAAGCAAGTGCAGAAAATGGTCATTGGTGAGAGTGCGTTCTGGTCGCTACAAGCGACTATCCAGGAAGCGGAGCAGGCGCGTGAGAGTTCGGTTGGAACGGTACGTCCGCGGTTGGAAACGGGCATCCGCTTGGATCGGATTCGCTTTGCTTATGGTGAGGATAAGCCCGTACTCAAGAACCTTTCCTTGGAGATCCCCGCCAACTCGCTAACTACTCTAGTAGGGATTTCTGGCGCGGGTAAAACAACTGTTATCGATTTGATCGCGGGTCTCGTACGGCCGCAATCTGGAGAAATTTTTATTGATAATGTACCTTTAGACAAGGTCGATCTTAGGAAATGGCGCCGTAAGATTGGCTATGTTCCCCAAGAAAATCTGCTATTGCACGATACGGTGTTCAACAACGTGACGTTAGGCGATCCTGAATTGGATGTGCAGAATGCTGAGTATGCCTTGCGAGCGGCGGGGGCTTGGGATTTCGTGGCTAACCTACCCGAGGGTATATATAGTGTGGTAGGCGAGCGCGGTACCAAACTTTCTGGCGGTCAACGACAGCGAATCATGATTGCGCGTGCACTGGTTCACCGTCCTTGTTTTCTGATTTTAGACGAAGCGACGAGTGCCCTAGATCCCCAGAGTGAAGCAGCGATATCTGACACTTTGGAGCAGCTGCGCGGCGAACTTACGATTTTGGCTGTTTCCCATCAGCCCGCCATGATTGGGGCGGCAGACCGCGTCTATCGATTACAAAACGGTGTTGCTAGCCTAGGTTCCAATGAGCGGGTATTGGGTACTTTGTCTACGTAATGCCTCTACAGTCATTTATGCTTCTAATTTGATGGAGGATACGCTGTCGGAGAATAACATTGCGCGGCGTTTCAAACATCGGTTAATAATGCGGCGACACGTGATACCGCCTGCTGTATGTCCGCAAGGGGAGGAGGTTTCTGGCCCTTTCGGAATTCTTGACCGAGCCACACGGCGCGGCCTGAATTTATCAGGTTATCGTATACGAGATGAGGGTCCCGCGTCAGACGTTTAGGCCCGATACGCATCAACCACTGGTACAAAAAACTACTCAGGCGGAAATCAGCGAATTGCCTTAAACTTGATTGAGAGGCTTGCGGTTGGTTGTTCATCGCTTTGTGTTGTGTCGTATGCCCAGCTAGACTAAAAATATAGACAGGTTTATTTGTGGCGCAGGCTTCCGTAAGCATAGCGATGCTATCGTTGGTAACGATGATGCTTTCCGCCAGAGCGAGAAACCCATAGTAGGGGTTGTCTGCGGCATCGGGCGTCCATTCAAAAATTTCGGCCGGGCTATTGATGGCTCTTTTTAAGCTATTGAGGGAAGAGCGGGGAGTACGGGCACTGGTAGTCACTAGCAGAGAACCCTGCATGGTATTGGCCAAACTGCTCGCCTGCTGTCCCAGGCGTGTCGCGGCTTTGGGGCCGAACGTGTAAGGACCACTATTGCCACCGATCATAACAGCGATATAAGGTTTAGGCAGGTGAGCCAGACGGGATGACCATAGGGTTACGGCCTCCAAAAGCCTGGATTCGGTGACGCGATGCAGGGTTAGGACGTTGTGTAACACATTGGGGCGATTGGGTAAACGATACTGAGGTGTGGTAATAATTAGGTCAAAGTGCTCTAGGCGAGCCCATGGGCGGCCGAGATGGACTAATCGGGTTTTGCCGCTCGATTGTTGCCGGATCCACCGGCAGACGGGTTCGTTGCGCAGCCCAGCGGATATAACTATATGGGGCCAAGGTGGCTGTAGTGGGCTGGACTGATTGCGTACGATTCCCGCCAAACTCGCACGCCGCATTAGATTTACGGCAAATCCCGTGAGTCTGTATTGGAGGTCTTTGATCTCATAAGGCCAGCCAAGTGCTTCGCCAAGCGCAAGAATCTGTGAGTTTTCGCCCGCGCGATAGCTCTTGATCAGCCATACGTTGGGTGATCTTTGAGTCGTGGTTGTTTCGGCGAGATTACCGGGACCCATCGGAGCATCCGTTATGAAAACTGAGCGTGCGCTCCTGGGAAGCTCTGGAGAGGATTGCGTGGTCACTTAAAAGGAATGAGTTTGGAATAATAAGCGCCGATTACCCATTATTTTTTGGGGAGCGCGAGGCATTCCACCTCGCGCTACTTGCGCCGAATCGTTTTGCTGCGAGAATAATTGAAATGCATGTCCTGTTAAAGAAGCTCCCACGAAAAGTAGCTCTGCTGCTGTTATTTTTTCTGCCCTTGGAAAAGAAAATCACTATCGAGCGCTGGCTTCGCGGGCGTGAAGAAGTGTATTTTCTCAATCGTGCTGACTGCGTTGTTGTCTCCTTTGGGAAGAGTGGCCGCACTTGGCTACGGGTGATGTTATCCCGCTTCTATCAAATCAAGCACGGGCTTTCAAAGCATTCCCTTATGGGGTTCGATAATTTGCATCGCAAAGCCTCTGAGATCCCAATTATTTTCTTCACCCATGACAACTATATCAAAGACTATACGAAACATACGAATTCTAAGGTGGATTTTTATGACAAAAAGGTTGTGTTGTTAGTGCGGGATCCAAGAGATACCGCGGTTTCTCAATTTTTCCAGTGGAAATACCGTATGAGTTCTTGGAAAAAGGTTTTGAACCGGTATCCGATCAGCGACGAGTACGATGATGTTTTCAAGTTCGTGATGAATCCCGATGCGGGCATCCCGAAGATGATCAATTTCATGAACCTATGGGCGAACGAAATCCCGAAGCTCAAGAATCTGTTAGTCATTCGTTATGAAGACTTGCGGGCCAACACAGAAGACGTGTTAAAACGAATAGTCCAGTTTATGGGTACTCCCGGTAGCGAGGCTGAAATCCAGGAGGCAATCAGGTTCTCTTCTGTAGAAAACATGAAAAAGATGGAGCAAAATAGGGTTTTTTGGCTGAGTGGCAGTCGTATGACGCCCGGTAACCGGAAGAATCCAAATTCCTATAAAGTTCGGCGGGCCAAAGTTGGCGGTTATCGGGATTATTTCGATGATCTCCAGGTCGTCCAGATCGAAAGGTTGGTCAATGAAACCCTATCCTCGGAGTATGGATATACCTCAGCCGGGAAATCATCTCAAGCCGCTCATGCCGGGTAAACGAGGCTTGAACGAGAGATTTACTGATGAAACATTGCGTTTTTATCCAGACCAATCATAAGCAGCTCATCGGTGCGCTAGTGGCTGGATATGCCTTTAAGCGAAATTCAAACTATGCGGATAAGTTCGAAGTCCATATCATGGATATCAATGACTACCCGTTCTTCAAGAACAAGGAAGGGCAGCTCTACCTGCGGGATGGTTCCAAGCGCGTCTGGCTCAATGATGACCTGCAGTCGTTTACGCCGACCCGCTTTTTGCCACCGCAGCTCATGGGATACCAGGGGCGTGCCGTGGTTGTCGATCCGGATGTGTTTTGCGTGGCGGATGTTTGGGAACTGCTTTCCTGCGATATGCAGGGTAAAGCCATCCTCTGCCGTCCACGTACGGGTAAAAAAGGCAAAGTGTATGGTTGCATGGCCAGCAGCGTCATGCTGCTGGATTGTGCGAAGCTGAGGCACTGGAAGGTGGAAGAACAGTTTAATGCGATGTTCGAATTCAAGCGGGATTATATGGATTGGGTGTGCCTCAAACTGGAGCCCAGGTCGAGCGTCGGCCGATTTGAGAACGAATGGAATGATTTCGACAAGCTGACGCCTAAAACCAAAATGCTACACACGACAAAGCGTAAAACGCAACCTTGGAAAACGGGGTTACCCGTGGACTTCCGCCCACCGGAACGTTTTCGATGGTTTCCCCCTCAGGGTTGGGTTTCACGGGCCCGAAGAATGCTCTTCGGAGAATATGGGTTGATGGGGAGCTACAAGCCGCATCCGGATCCTTATCAGGAGCAGCTGTTCTTCGGACTGCTTCGGGAGTGCGTCGACCAAGGGATTGTCACGAAAGAGTTATTGCAGCGTGAAATGTCCGAAAATCACGTACGCCATGACGCCTTCGAGGTGTTAGAGCGTACTCCGCCATTGAGCGCCTGATGACCCTTTATCCTATGAGCCTTAGATTGATTAAGCGAAGCTAAACCTACTGCATAAGATCCGGAGCCTTGAGCTGTGCAACAACACTGTGTGTTTATTCATACCAACCACAAGCAAATCATAGGCGCGCTGGTGGCCCAATATGCGCTGCAGCGTAATTCCCAGCATGCAGAGCAGTTCGATGTCCGCATCATTCACATTGACGATTACCCTTATTTCAAGGCCCGGGAGGGTGATCTCTATCTGCGGGATGGGGTTAAACGCGCTTGGTTGAATGATGATCTGCAATCCTTCACACCTTTGCGCTTCATGCCGCCTGAGCTGATGGGCTATCAAGGTCGGGCGGTGGTGATTGACCCCGATATTTTCGCACTGGGCGATATCTGGGAGCTATTGTCCAGGGATATGCAGGGTAAGGCTATTTTGTGCCGGATGCGCTCCGGGCCGAAAGGTCTTATTGATAAGTGCAAAGCTAGCAGTGTTATGCTCCTGGACTGTGCCAAGCTCACCCATTGGTGCGTAGAACAGCAATTTAACGAATTATTTGAGTTTAAACGGGACTACATGCCGTGGGTATGCCTGAAGATGGAGCGCCCCGACAGCATCGGGTTCTTCGAGCAAGAGTGGAATGATTTCGACAAGTTGACCGCCAAGACCAAAATGCTACACAACACTCGCCGGCTGACTCAGCCATGGAAATCGGGCTTACCGATTGACTGGCGACCAGCGGAACGTTTTCGATTGTTTCCGCCTCTAGCCTGGCTGATGCGGGCTCGGCGTAAGTTATTCGGTGAGTATGGGTTGTTAGGCCGGTACCGTAAGCATCCGGACTCGAATCAAGAAAGGCTCTTTTTCGGGCTTTTAGCTGAATGTCTCGACCAAGGAATCGTCACAGAAAAACTACTGATGGAGGAGATGCAGAAGAACCATGTGCGTCATGATGCTCTAGATATTCTGCAACGAACTCCTCCGCTCGAGCCGCCACCGAACCCTCCGCTCGCGCTGCCAAGTACCTAACGCAGTCTGTATGCTTCAAACAATGCATGGACACGTGCTGCTGTGTTGATCATATCCTCTGGTAACGGCGTTGGTTTTCCCTCCGGGAAGCTTTCTCCTAACCAGACGGCATGTCCGTTACGGATTAAATGTTGGTGGATCAACTTTACATCCCGTCTTATGCGCTTTGGCCCAAATGCCGTCGCTAAGCGGTGGCTGAGGGGTTTCCAACGATAGTGCTCTTTGAAACGCCACCAAGGTGTCCGTTCGAGACGGACACCTTGATCACTTTCCAGGTTAATCGGTAGCGGTACTGGGTGGTCCCCGAGGTCGTAGATATACACGGGTTTGCCGGTTGCACAAGTTTCCGTGAGCATCGAGACGCTTTCCCCTGTGACTACGAAGGCGTCGGCTAAAGCTAAGTATCCAAAGTAAGGGTTTGCTCGATCGTTTGGAATCCATTCGTGCAGATGATGGGGAGCGGTCAGACGCTTTCGAAAAGCAGCTAGAGCTTTTCCTGGCGTACGTGCGCTACTACTAACTAATAGTGCGCCACCGCTCTGCTGGGCTAATCGATTTACCGCCATGGCCAATTGTCTGGCGCGGTCTGGTGTAAAGGTAAAAGGGCCACTATTACCACCCAATAGTACCGCCGTAAACGGTCGTGGCAAAGAACGCAGTCGAGGCTGCCAGGCGCTACCGGCCTGTTGAAGTTGTTGCTCAGAAACTCGATGTAGGGGTAGGGTATTCTGCAGCACATTGTGCTCGCTCGGCACAGCGTACTGCGGTGTGGTTACGATTAGGTCATAGCGGCTGGGATTCGCCCAGGGACGCCCCAGATGCACTAGGCGTGTGCGCCCACTTGAGCGCGCCTTAATCCAACGAGCCACAGGTTCGTTGCGGCGTCCCGCAGTGATGATAAGATCGGGCCAGGGAGGAGACAACGGACTTGATTTGCTCTGTCGTATACCCGCTAGGGTGGGGCCTAGCAGGAGATTGGTGATCAATTCCGTAGAGCGGTAAACCATTCGCTTAATTTCGAAGGGCCAGCCCAACGTTTCTGCCAATGCAAGTACCTGATTGTTATCCCCTGCTTTATGTCCCATGAGTAACCAGACGATAGGAATGGGAGTCAGTGGGCTTTCGCGGTCTATCCGGCTGATGGCTGTGGCGGGGCTCATGGCTCTGTCTGCGATCTACAAAGTCCGCGCTAAACGCTTCGCTTCACGGTAAGTTTATTAGACGGTTCCGACACCGATAACTCCAATAACAATGGGTCCGATTGTTGGTAAACTTTAGGCTTTGATCTATCGGGGAAAGCGGTCATTGGTTCCATATTAACACCGAATCTAGCGTGGTTAGGACAATGGCTAGGCGTTCCTGTTTCGAGTGCTACTCGATTACAGTCGATGCTATCTTCGTTATCGTCCTAAGTTATCGTGACCTTTCCTCATGCGGTATTGAGAAGTGGAACAGATCCATATGGCTCATGGTGTCGATCGTCTAAAATTGGTTTTGCGGGATCCTCTGAACTTCGTGTCTCGCGTACTCTCGGGTTTTAGAGCAAATCAGGGATTCTTGCTCTCGGGTGCGGTAGCTTATTATACCTTACTTTCCATTGTTCCCCTTTTTGCATTGATTGTTGTGGTGTTATCTCAGGTCTTGGATAAACAACAATTACTCGAGACCACACGCACCTATCTCGGAATGATAGCGCCGGGAGAGTCTGGTGCCTTAACTCAACAGATTGCCGGTATTCTCGAAGCTTGGAAATTGATTGGCGTGGTGGGACTGGTCATCCTATTGTTCTTCAGTTCGCTGGCTTTCACGGTATTTGAAAATGCCATAATGGTCATCTTTGATCATCGGGTAGCGGTTCATCGCCGCCATTTCCTGATTTCTGCAATTCTTCCCTTTTGCTATATGTGCTTACTGACTATCGGTTTGTTTGTCCTCAGTGTCATCGGCTCAGCCCTGCATGCGGCCGAGGGATACACGCTGATTATTTTCGACTATGAGTTATTGTTAGACGGTATTCCCAAGTTATTAATATATCTACTAGGCGTATTCGGCGAGATCTTATTGTTAAGCCTTTTGTATCTATTGATGCCCGTCGGGCAATTGCCTTTTCGGCATGCAGTGATCGGCGGGGTAACTGCGACTTTTCTGTGGGAGATAACCCGTCAGTTTCTCCTATGGTATTTTACGACCTTGTCGATAGTGAATATCATCTATGGTTCCTTTGCTTCCGCTATTGTGATTCTACTAAGTTTTGAAATAGGTGCCATTATTCTTCTATTGGGGGCTCAGGTTATAGCGGAGTATGAATGTATCGATAGACCAACGGGTAGTAGCCGGGGGTTGCGTGCCGGCGATACACATTAGTCGTCACCAGTCACCCATAATCTCGCGACACTCGCGCTAGAACTCTTCGACAAACTAGCGACTGATCGCGATCACATCACATTCCTCTATCTTGGCGGTGGACTTAGTGCAGACCGTTTGTGCCGCCTGGTCGGAAGAAGCACATGAGAGTCGCTCGGTAAGCACCCCGATGGGTGCGTTGATTAGAGGGTGCTCGCGATGTACAACATTTACGCTTCTTTTCCGCTCCTATATGTTTCGCCATTTCCTAACGCCCATATAAATCGCGCGACATGAGGAGCGTCGGGCGACCAATGGGGGCGTATTTGATGTCCTTGTAAGTGAAGAATTTTTTGCACATTGCTGAATTCGCGCACTAAGGCGTAAAAAATTGAACGCGGTGAGTTTTTAAAACTGCGATTATCACTCGAGGATCTAACCTCCACTCAGCGCTTGGAAAATGAATACAGTCCCATCCTCCGTGACCCGATCTGAGAGCGTTTTTCTATCAACAATTACAGTGTCATTTACGCTGAGAACGACATGCCGTCGCAGCACGCCATGTTCGTCAAGTACGTAATCGGAAAACCCAGGGGCAATCTTGTTGACCGCGAGCAAAACCTCCGCCACTGAGCCAGCCGGCACTGTGATCTCGCGGTTCTCAAGCTCAGGGAAGAACCGGTAAAGATGAGAAGTCATTTTTACTGTAGGCATGGCGTTTACCCAAATCGTACGGAATACACCGGCGGGAAATTGTTACCTAGGCAATGCCACGTTTCGCCACGGTCTTCTGACAGGTAGACGTTGCCTGTAGTCGTGCCGAAACATAGGAAATCGTCAACTGCATCCAGGCCATGCCTTAGCACGATGTCGTATGCATTATCCTGCGGTAGACCACTGCGGAACGATTGCCAAGACTGCCCGCCATCTGTGGTCCGCGCCACGAACAATCCGCCGTTAATTGCCATACGTTCTGAATCCGCTCGTGCGGGTACCACCCATGCGGTGCGACCGTCATGCGCATCCACTGCGATAGGGAAGCCAAAGTGCACTCCGGCTTCCGGCATGCTGACCTTCTTCCAGGTTTGTGCGCCATTCTCGCTGTAAAATACACCGCAGTGGTTTTGTTGCCAGAGATGATCCGGCTGTTTATGACAGCCGGTTACTAAATGCGGATCGTGACCCCATTCAGCTTCCGGGTTTGGCATATAGTCCATTAACATACCCCTGTTTCGACCCGTCCAGGTCTGGCCGCCATTGGTGGTTTCGAGCACCCCGACTGACGAGGCAGCGACGTGGATATGATCCGGGTCGCGCGGGTCGACAACGATTGAATGGATGCCCGGCTCGAATACGCCGTAATCAATGCTCGCTGGCGTCCCGCCCCAGCGGTTCTCGCTCGTCGCGTCGCCGCTGAACAGGTCACCGCCGCGACTCTCATGGCTCCAAAGTGGCCGATTGAGTTCCCAAGACTCTCCGCTATCATCACTGACAAACAAACCACCGGGGATCGTGCCAGCATAGAGCCTACCAGGCTGCTCTGTACTGCCAAACGCGATATTCCAGATCTTTAACACAGTGGCATCCTTGTATTCAGGCTGACCCACTGGCACATTTGGATCAAAATCCGGGGTAGGTAAGTATTTGACGATGTAGCGTGCACCCTCAGGGTACTTTACAGACGGCACATCCTCCCAGGTTGCACCGCCGTCACGCGAACGTGACAGTTTTGGGCCCCAATGACCATGGTCCAAGGATGCCCACAAAGTACTATCACGTGGATCACACGCTGCGTAACATACCGGAATACCCGCATGCACAATGGGTCGAGGATGCCACGCCGAAGTTTTGCGATCAAATATTACTGTACCCTTGCGAGTACCGAGCAGAATAATTTTAGACATTTCATAGACCTTATAGATATACGCGGATTCATGTACTAACGAGACACTTAACGTTCCACTTCAGGCGTTGACGGCGCCGGTCGGCTGGAGCGATTCGTTGGGCGCCATGTTAGAACGGCGGCCCTGATTGTTGGATGACATGTTTCTGCACCTCCATTCGGAGCATTGGAGTAATCTCCTTCGGAGGATTAGAAACAGCACGCCACGAGTTCAAATCCTTCTCGGATTGCCAGAACTCGAAATTATTGATCCGATTCGAATCGACCGGATCGGCAGTAATTGCAAAATCCAGGCACCCAGGGGCGCTTCGAGCGCGAAGCACTAAATCTTTGAAGTTCTCGACGACCTCATCTCTTCTCTTTCGATCAACGGTATACCATCCCGCGACCATGACTTTTTGCTCACTCATATCACTCGCTCCTATAGCAGTCGGTTTAGGGAAGGCTTCTAAACTGCCTCATCCCCTTATCCGATAGACGAACGAGGCTCCCCAAAATCGACATGGGCCGTAAAGAATGATGCTCAACAGACATTATGCCGCTCCCGGCTGACGGGACGGCCCCCTCTGGCGCATAGCGCAGGAGAATCACGCCCGAATCGTAGCGCGTAGCCTCGAGGAGGCGCATAGCTTGCAAACCGGCGTCGGGAGCGAACAGTGGCTTGCCCGCGCCCAATACACTCGGAAAAAAGTACGACTGACACTCGTCGACCAGACCAGCCCGCACTAGCGACTGCGCCAGCGTGGGGCTGCCCCATAACGGCCACTCCCTTACCAGACTGTCGCCTGAGCGCGGCAGCCGCTTCCACGCCATCGCGGACAATTACCGGTAGCGGGCCAGGTAGTCGACCACCCGCTCGGTGTGGTTAACGCAGGGCTTGGGGTAGACCACCCAGTCGGTGCGCATCAGCCTATCGGCAGGTTAGCTGCTGGTTGGCACATTGATTTCAACATAGCCACTTGACTCAATGCTTTCGATTGCGGCTAGAATTTCTGGGGCAACTCGCTGGATGCGGGGCCAGCTTGTTGAACTTAGAACGATGATCGAAATCGGCCTATCCGACAGATTTTGCTGATATTTGAGATTTTTGTCCGTGGTGACGAACACCTCGAACCCCTGGGACTCAGCCTGTTGGAGAAGCTCGCCATTTTGAAGCGCGGCCCAACCAAGCTCAAAAGCAGTTGAAACTTGATGTGTGCTTAAATACCGGCGAAGCGGAACGGGAGTGCCCTGATCAAACAATACCCTCACTAAGCAACTTCCAATGAATGCGCTGCATGTTCAAGTACTTGACGAACTTGCTCAATAGTAACCCCGGGAAACCACTCGACAAAATCATTGATCTGGGCTCCATCTTCAAGATTTTCAAACAACGCTGATACAGGTACGCGAGTACCACGAAACACCCAAGCACCACTAACCATGCCGGGATTTCGCTCAACCGCTTCACATGACTGCCAATTATTCATACTTTTGATTCTAGACTGCGCTGGCATAGCATTCAACGGCCTGCGGCTCAAGCCGAAGTGCGGGTTATAGGGTCAGTTCTAACATCACAACAATCAAGCCTTCCCGGCCTCAAATCGCCGTACTGCCCGACTGACTGTCATGTAGTGCACCCCAAAGTACTCACCGATTTCCGCCATCGTATACGCTCCGGAAAGATAGGCGCGTGCCATCGCCTCCTGGCGTTGGCTATACCGTATCATCATCGTCAAAGAAGATATCTTCCCCTAGATCGCCACGGCAAGTTACATGATATAGCGTACTGCGTATTCCAGTCGAAGTGAGCCTGCCATAGGAGGAGTTTAATATAGGTTAAGTTGGAATGTTAGAACTGACCCCGATAGCCGCGGACCCCGATAGCCGCTCGGACCCCGATAGCCGCTCGGACCCCGATAGCCGCTGCGGACCCCGATAGCCGCTGCGATAGCCGCTGAAATACGGTTTGTGCTCTGTCTGAATATCAATCATTGCTGTGCCTGTGTTTGAGTCCAACGCCCGGAGCTGAGCAGACTCGGTCTAATCCGGATCGTGCTCGCGCGTATCCGGTGTTAGGCCGATTTCTGCTCGAGCGCCTTGATAGGTGAAGCCTTCAGGCGGAACCTGTCAAGGTGTTCGAGCAGCTCGCTGCTCAGCTCCGGCCGAGCGTAGCGAGGTCCGAGTGCTTTGGATTGTTATATCATTTTGCACGATCGCCAAAAAGTTTAATCCACAGAGCAAAGCCTTTTTGCTGTAATCGATATTCTCCTTTCGTAGATGGATTTCTCAGTATGATTTTTCTATTGGTAAGCGCCTGGAGAGCATTTGTCAGGGTTTGGGCTGTTCCTGAGAATTTTTGTGCTATCTCTTTCTTGCTGATCCAGTTGTTCATGTTTTCAGCCATAATACTCAGAACTTGCCGATACTCATCTGATTTTATTTGATCAAAAAAATTTGATTCGTAGTATCTTTTCCCTATTGCGTCCAGTGCGCCGCCAGCATTGAATGCACCACCATGAACATCTTCTTCCGATATTTCACCATCTGTATTATGCTCAAATGCTGAAAATGCGAATTGCTGAATGAAATGCGGATACCCTTCAGACAGTTTAGAAAGTTGACCTTTTGCTCCAGCAGAAATTGCTGTTGGATCAGCATTGATTTTGTTTCCTTCTTCGATTCCTCTATCAATTACGTAATGACGATCCGGAACGCTCAGTTCCTTAATTTTTAATTCTGTAAAAATTCTTAGAGATGACTGATGTGAAGCCGATAGCTTATCGTTAATCTCAGGAAGTCCAGCTAGAACAAACATCACATTATTGCAACCATGCTTTGCAAGGCTTTCTGTCACCGTTTTTATAAAGAACCCTAAACCTAAGTTGGGGCTTGCGTTATCCGCTTCGTCGACAAAGAAAACAATACCGTCCTTTTTATCTTCACCTTTTTCGGGATTGATGATTCTTTTGCAGGTTTCAGATAGTGAATATGAAAAGTCATCAACTATCAGGTCAGGATTATCGCTAGTAGACTTGTTCTCAATACCAGAATCCATGATCCTTAATCTTTGGACAAATTCCCAAGTTGATTCAAGAAAATTCCTAACTTTCTCAATTTTTCCTATCTCGCGTTTTATGTGTCTATCAATTAACTGTATAAAGGACGTTATTCCAATACGATCTGAAATAGAAATGCTGATCGTTACAAAATTAAAGGATCCATGATCAAGGCTAGGTATGTCACCCTTTGATACGTGAGTTACATATTCAATCAACGACGATTTCCCAATCCCTCGCTCTCCTGTAATTAGAAAATGCGCAGGATACCCATTTTTAGCTTGAAAAAAGCCTTTTTCAATCGTTTCTATTTCCTTTACCCGACCAGCAAACATGCCTGGAGAGACAGGGCTGTTTGGTTTAAATGGATTTATCTTTGTCACGACTTTCCCTCAATTGATATAACGTCGAAAATAACCGGATCACGAAAGGCGCTAGCCTTTTGTGGGTCCGTGTTAATTTGCCTTGTTAGGTCCTTCATCGCGGGCTTGGTTAACCAATGGAGATGGGCTTTCCTTTGGTGCCTCCTGTATATTTAGAGTTTCCTCGTTTCTACTTCCGGTGATTCTTTCTAATCTCCGAACTAAGATTTCAAACTCCCGAATTTCGACAAACGAATAAATTACACCTTCCCACTTAACTTCGAAATCTCCTTTTTTAATTAATAACGTATGGCGAGGTTTCTTTATAAAACTTGCCAATATCGAGAGCATAAGACTTAACTG
>CAVSWL010000038.1:0-51538 GCA_963731655.1 uncultured Gammaproteobacteria bacterium
TTCGAGCGGGTGTTGAACTGAACCTCCCGGAGCAATGTTCCCAGAGTGGCCCCATAGGGCAACACAAACTCCTGCTTGCCATCGTGTTCGCCCTCGACACGTACGGCGATGGTGCCAGGTTGCTTGTCCGCGGTAAGAACCACTTCGTCCCCGTCATTGACGGTAACGCCTCGAACCTGCGCCAGCGAGTAGTAATCCACATTGCGCACCCGTCCCAGGTTGCGCACGATTCGCAGATTGGTGGCCTCCGGATTGGAGTGCGCCAGCGATAGCACGGTACTCAGGGGAATCACGGCTTCGGTGAATTCAAAGCGAAACGGATTTTCCACTAAGCCATCCACCACCACCGTGTGGCGGCGCGGCCCAACTACGATGGTGTCACCGTCAACGAACTGAACCGGGCCCATACTGCCTTTGAGCAAAAAGTCATATAGATTGAAAGCGTGCCGCGTTGTGCCGTTGCGCAGCATGCGCACATCTAAAAAGCTGCCGCGATCGGGGTCGATGCCACCCGCTTTATCCAGATAGTACAATACCGAATCTGACGACATACCGTCGTAAAGGCCGGGTTGCTTGACAAAGCCGGTAACAAACACTTTGACTTGCTGAGCGGATTCAAGATTGGCATAGACTTCAACATTCTTCTTGTAAACCCGCTTGACCTTCGCCTTGATGATGGCATTGAGCGCATCGTTACGCACGTTTAATACCCGCACCGGACCGACACGCGGAATGAAAATATTGCCCTGGGCATCGACGGTGAGTTTTTGTTCGAGCTCGTAAGCGCCCCATAGCTTCAAGGTAATCACATCGCCCACGCCCAGCAGATAATCCGGGTTGAAGCCGGTGAAGGATTGCTCAGCGAACTTACCGGAAAACATCCAAGCGCCGAATGCATCGTGGTGTTCATCTTCCGGCATCGGCTTAGACCCCGCAGAGGAGATCATCAGACCGAGTAATAGCAATATGAGTAGACGTCTCATGAGCTAGTCCGAGTGGTCCTTAATGGTGGCGACCGTGAGCCGGCCGATACCATAGAGCAGCGCAAGGAACACCCACACCGTGGTCAACATATATAGGCGGCGAGGGTATAGCGCTTCGTCGGGTAAGAGGGGTGACTGTATTACGACCAAATGTTTGAGCTTGCGTGATGCCTCTACTCGCGCCGCCTCCAATGCGGTTAATGAAGAACGGTAAAGATCGGTGGCGAAATCCAGGTCCATTTGGATATCTTCAAAGCGGGCGACCAAGTCGTTGAGTTTTCCCCCTTGATGGCCAGATAAACGCGCTTTTTCGGCTTGAATCTGTTTTTCCAGCGCATTGATTTGATTGCGTTCGGCGACCACTTCCGGGGCACTCGTATTTAAAAAGCCGAGCAGCTTCTTGAGTTCCGCGCGTGACTTCGCCAGCTCCGCTTCTAAACTGCCGATGATACCGACGCGTGAGTCGGTCTCGCCACGGGGACTGAATAATTCGTTAGAATCTTGAAAGCTGATCACGTCTCGTTTGGCAGTACGGAGTTGAGTCTGCGCCCGCTCGGTCTCACGGGCAACAAAGGCCATCTGTTCCTCGGCCATGTGGTGACCGATAGAATTGACGAAAGCTTCCCCCTTTTCTAACAAGTAGCGAGCGATCTTTTGAGAATATGCACGGTCGAAGGACTCAACCTCAATCGTAAGCACCGATGACGTTTCGTCAAAACTTACCCGAATGTGGTCGCGATAATACTCAAGAAAGTCTTCTTGACTAGCGTCCTTAGGCAGACGGCTGATGATATCCCATCGAGAATCTGAGTAATGGGCCCGCAGGTGCAAGGTCTTTTCCAGATTGTTGAGCATATCCATCGAATGAATATAAGCCTGTACCAGTAAATCATCTTGGCGTGTGCTGGAGCCACCGCCGCTAATCAATGACCCTAGATCGAGACTGATCGGTTGTTCCCCATTGGTCTGTTGTAGAATAAACTTGGCCTCGCTGACATAGCGATCGGAGGCGATAGCGGTGTAGTAAATCACCACGACTAGAAACGGCAACCAAATAAAACCGAGTTGGGGCAACCACTTCCTCATGCCTTAATCGTCTCCTGATAGGCCTCTATGGCCTTATCAATGGAGTCAAACATGAGTGCCTCTCCTTCTTTCAGGACAATTCCGATATCGCATTCATTGCGCAGCGAATTCATGCTGTGCGAGACCATGATCAAACTGGATCGCCCACGCAGTTGCTTGAAGGCTTGGGTGCATTTTTGTTTAAAGCATTGATCGCCTACCGCGGTGATTTCATCCACGAGATACACTTCGAAATCAAACGCCATAGATAGCGCAAAACCCAACCGAGAGCGCATTCCCGAGGAATAGGTCTTCACAGGCATTTCGAAGTAATCCCCAATTTCCGAGAACTCATGAACGAAGTCCATTCTGCGCCGAAGTTCTTTACCGGTGGCGCCGTGAACACGGCAAACAAACTTGACATTATCTCGCCCTGACAATGACCCTTGAAAACCACCCATCAACGCCAGAGGCCAGGAGATTCTCTTATTCGTGACGATCTCACCGCTATCCGGTGGCTCGATACCACCGAGCATGCGGATGAGAGTGGATTTACCCGCACCATTGCGTCCTAGGATCCCCACATTCATGCCTTCTGGCAGGTTTAAATTCACATCCCGAAGCACATAGTTGCGCCCGGCGTTGGTACGATAGGATTTACTGAGATTGCGCAACTCGATCATTGCATGAGCAACCGGACGGCATTCTGGCGATAAAGTGCAAGCCCAAAGCAAAGGGTGCACACCGATGCCATTGAGAGATACAGCCAACTGCATCCCACCGCATCAAATGAGCTAAAGCAGGCATCCCGGATCAGTTCAATAGCGTGAAATAAGGGATTCCAGAGGAAATAATCTCGATACGCGTCTGGAAGCACACTCGCCGAAAAAAAGATTCCAGAGATAAAGTAAAGCGGCCGCATGATGATAGGTATAAATTTCTGGGTTTCTTCGTACAAGGTAGTGACCACGCAGGCTACGAAGGCGCAGCCAAAACTAAATAGATATAACAACACCAATGCGGCAAACAGTCTCAAGGGATCATTAACTTCCACCCTAAATCCTAACCACGCCGCAATCGCCAGCAATACGATAAATGTGGCCAGATGAATTAGCCCTTCCAGTAGCATGCGCGCAATCAGCGCATCGGCGCCTTTAACCTGACGATAAGCAAACAAGCCTATATTTGCCGATACCGCGCCCATGCCGCGCGTCACCATGTGATTGAACATAAAGTAAGGCACAATGCCGGTGGTAAAGAACACCGGGTAATCGATCCCCGGAAGTGTGCGTTTAAAGACATAACCAAAGATCACGAAAAGTACTAACACATGGGCAGCGGGCTCGATTAAAGCCCATAGATAACCTAAACGATAGTGTCCAAATCGGGTTTTCAGTTCGCGCACAAGCAAGGCGAACAGCACTGATTTTTGAATCTCCCATGATGATCTTGGGGGCCATAGTGCGTTCAGTCGAATATCTCAAGAATACCGCAGATATCATCCTTATCGTCTGACTGGTTCCGATTCCCCAGCACTACCAAAGCGCTAATTTTATTTTTTATCATGATGTCTTCGGCATCCACCAACAGCGTGTCCGCAGCGACTGTAATCGGGGCACGTGTCATCATCTCCGTGATCGGTTTATTCATAGCACTTGGATCTTTCAATATCGCACGGCGCAGGTCGCCATCGGTGAAAATTCCCTTGAAGACGGCCGGACTCGACAACCAACACCAACCCCAGGCGGCCGGTTGTCATCGTGAACAAACAATCGCGCGCAGTAGTTTGTGGAGCGACAATGGGCAGATTGTCTTTGCGCATTACATCCCTCACGCGAGCGAGCAGACGGCGGCCAAGGCTGCCGCCAGGGTGGAATCTTGCGAAATCCATAGGCTTGAAATTACGCGCCTTGATCAACGCGACCGCCAGAGCGTCACCCATCGCCATCGTGGCTAAAGTAGAAGTTGTCGGCGCCAGATTATTGGGGCAGATTTCCCGCTCCACCGCCACATCCAAAACAATGCCGGAGTGCTTGGCGATCGTCGAGTTTCTGTTGCCTACGATACTAATCAGCGGATTGCCAAACTCATTAAGCGAAGGGATAAGTTTGATGACTTCATCGGTCTCGCCACTGTAGGAGATGAGAATGACGAGATCCTCGGGTTTGATCATGCCTAGATCGCCGTGATAGGCTTCGGTGGGATGAATGAAGAAGCTGGGCGTGCCCGTGGAAGCCAGGGTAGCCGAAATCTTTTTGCCGACCAGGCCCGATTTACCGACACCGGATACGATTACACGGCCACAGCAGTTCAAAATTAATCGAATTGCCGCATCGAATTCATCGCCAAGTTGTTCAGCGATTTGGTTCAACGCTCGGGACTGGGCTTGCAGAGATTGCACAGCTATCTTGACAAAATTTGGCTGCGTATGAAGAGCTAGGGATGACGCTGACGCGCTCATTAGGACTCTTGACCTCTTTATCTTTTAGGCATATGGAATCGTAGTCGCACTCAATTTACTCTTAGCAAATGAAACCTACCTTATCGCCCAAGAAGTAATTCACTTTTCAGGGTTAGACTAAAACTCGACTGTACGAGGAGTGCTGCTCTTCAGTTTACAGAGCGGTCTGTAGTGACAATTTATTGACTCAACCCCGAAGTAATTGCTCCAAATGGAGTCAATTTACAGGCGATATACTATTGATAATGTCCAGCGCCTAATAGTGCCGTCCGATTAAGCTTGCATATTTGGGGATAATCGTACTTGTAGAGTGAATAGGGAGTTAGTTATAGGTATTGAATGCGTTCGCGGCGAGCCTTTGATAGTCAACTCTACTTAAGCCCTTTTATATAAGTACTCAAGCAGAGCGTGAGAACTAGAAAAAATGGGATAAATGTATAGGAAACAAGGGAAAAGCGCAGAAAGGATTCTTGTTTTATGATGTAGCTGTAAAAGTGCCAGCGATGTAATGTAGTGCTAAGCGCGTTCGCAGCCTTCTAGGCAGGAGGGGCTATGTCATAGACAAGCACTGAGTCAAAGAATTAGCTAAACGTATAAACAGCCGTTACTCGATTATTTCGCTTGTCGTACTCCACAGAATCACAAAGCCGATGGGTGAGTGGTAACGTCTCAATACTTGGCTCAATAGTAAGCGATGATATGTCTGTTGCTATATCATCTGAATCAGAACTTTTCACTCCATATCCTACGGCGATAAGCAACCGACAACCGGATTCAAAAGGTTGGGGCTCCAACTCGATATGTACAAAACCTTCGCTTAGTTCCGAGAGCCGCTTTTCCCGTTCACGAGAATAAGCGGAGAATCGTCCCATCAATGATTTTACCCCAAAGGGTATTCCGAGTACTCCATGATCAAGGGCATTTGTATAGAGCTCAGCGAGTATGCTATACAATGATTCGCGGTGCTTACGGAATTCCTGGAGCTTCTCAAGCTGAACCATCGCCAAGGGAAGCGGATCGGTATTCCGCAAAGTTGCGCCGCGTAGTTCCAGAGTCCAGCACCAATTTTGTGTCTCAGCTGATTTAGAATTCTGTGTCAACGGGTGGGTTTCTTTCGCAGCTAATAACGCTTGTCCGTAGGGGATATCCACCACGGTAATATCATCTTCAAAAGGTCGTTCCCCACAGAATTTCTTGAGATCCTCTTCAATTTGATCCAACAGACAATCCCCATTTCGAGATTTTACTAAACACTGTTGTAAACGTGACTCTCCAAACATTTCATCATCGGGATTTGTGGCTTCTACTAATCCATCTGAATAGATAAGGATTCGATCACCCTCTTTAATTTCCAGCCACTGCGGTTCTGCTTGATCTCCCATGGTGCCATCGACTCCCAACGGGAGTTGTTGAGAAGGAATGCGTTGTCGTATCTGACCCGTTTTCTGCTCCCATATCAAAATATCGGGCAACCCACCATTCCACACCGATACCGCTTCCAAGTTTCTATTCACCGAGATAAATCCCGCACACATAAACATGCCGGTTGGCAACAACGTCTTCAATTTATGATTAATCTGTTTCAAAATCTCCAGAGTCGCAAATCCCTTAGCCGTCATCGCCCGAAAGGTTTCGGACACCGGCATTGCGCCAATGGCGCTGGATAATCCATGGCCCGTAAAATCTCCCACCAGAATATTCAAGCCACCAGACGGTTGGCGGGCTGTGAGGAATAGATCGCCACTAAATGTGGTTGCAGGCCAGTGCATGACCCGTATCTGATCGAGTGCAACGTTATTTGCAGTCACGGCCCCGGAATAGATGGACTCGGCAATTTCCTGTTCCCGACGCATTTTTGTATGCAGCTGGTAGAGTTCTTGGTGCTTACTATTGAGACTGCGGTTCAAATTGCAGAACCGCTCCATAGCCGCCAATTTCGCCTTGAGTAGATAGGCATTTATGGGCTTGGGGATATAATCGTCGCCACCCGCATCAATGCATTTAATTGGAGTATCGTGATCGTCCAGAGCAGTGAGAAAGATGACTGGAACACAGTCCTCTCCGCATAAGGTCTTAATTCGGCGAGTGGTCTCGAAGCCATCCATATGTGGCATAATGACATCGACCAACACAATGTCCACCCGATTTTGTTTAAACTGAACTATTCCCTCCTCGCCACTTGAAGCAGTCAACACCTGGAAGTTCTCTTGAATTAAAAGCTGTTCCAGTAAAATTCGATCGATTCGATTATCCTCGATAACCAGTGCAGTTTTAGCCATGCTTGCGGGAGATCATTTTATTTATAACGACAATGACAGCTGCTTCGTGGTCATCGGGGTATGAATTACGCTGCTTGTTCAACTACAAACAGTTTTTGAAAATTAACAATTTCCAACAATTTGCGAACGGACTCTGACGGCGCCTCAAGCACCACTCGGGCTTTGTCGTTGCCCGCATGCTCCCGCAATAGCAGCAACATGCCTAACGCCGAACTGTCCATATATTCTGTGTTGGCGAGATTTACACGGAATTCTACACCAGGTTTAGAATACGTGCGGTAAGCACTACGAAAATCTTCGTGTAAGGTAAAATCGAACTTACCATTGATCGAGATCTTAACCTGTTTACCGTCCTTGCTAACGAATTGGCTGACACTACTCATTGGGCTTCTCCGATTACGTTCTTACAAAATGGTTTCGCAAAAACTATTAAATTTTTTGTTCAAGCGAACACAATATCAAATGGGCTATATTAAAAGAGCTCCACACCACCTTCATCCATTGATTCTTGTTGCACCTTCTTGTGTTGCTGCCCCCACTCAACACGCCGTTGCTCGATAATGTCGACAAATTCCTGCAAACGGTGAGTCAGATTTTCAACCTCAATCGTCTCTTCTGAGGAAAACTCCGGTTGATGCACCTGCAACTCGCGGCTCATCTCCAAAAGATTGGAAACTCGATCGACCGCTCCAGCTAACGCCTGAGTGCAAATATCCTCAAACTGTAGGGATCGCACGGCACTACCGACGGCTTGAGCGATCTCCTCGGTAATTTGTGACATTTGATTGATTTTATTGGTATACATTGTGTCAAGTTCTGCAATGTGGCCGAGCGTCTCGCTCACCTGGCCTTTGGCCTGAACCGCCATACTCATATCCTGAGATACGATTGTGTTCGTCATGGTACGCACCTTGTCCACAGCTTTCTTGGCATCATTCACGCGCTCACGTATCTGCTCATTAAAATTCGCCGAGCGACAGGAAAGCTCGCGGACTTCCTGAGCAACCACCGCAAACCCGCTGCCAGCTTCCCCCGCACGCGCCGCTTCTATGCTTGCATTTAACGCTAGCAGATTGGTTTGCTTCGCCAGGAGATTAATATCGGCTATCAGCTTAAAAATTCCATCCAAATGAACAACCATTTCATTAACATGTTCTACGGTCTCGATACCCTGCTTACTAATATCAATAAGTACTTTGACAAAATGGTCGAGTAATTGGCTGTTTTCATCGATAAATTTCTGCAGATTAACTTTACCGGTATCGACATTATTGCTGGTATCAGATTGTTGTAGTGCTTCGACAACAAGCTGGTGTTGCCGCTTGGACATTGTGTTCATGCGCGTGAAGTGTTCATCCAGTCCGCGAACGGCTTCGCGTAATAACTTATCCACCCGCATCACATCTTCTTCGACGCTACCTAGCTCTTGACGCAAGCTCTTATCCAGCACACTGAACAACCGTTGATTGGTCTGATATAACAACTCAGAAGTCTGTGCAGACACTGCGTTTGAGGGAACTGCATTTTTCCTATGGCCACTTAACGCAATCGCTCCTAACACCACGAGTGCCGCACCACTCAAACCCGCACTGAAGATACTGTTGGAACCGAGAACGCCGATAATCATCCCAGTCACGAGAAGCGCAACCAGCATGACTAACTGGGTGTATGTTAGCTTTACCATGGTTGCAGATACTCCCTAGTTACTATCGGCTATTTTCAAGTCCCTTCTTAGTTTGCGGCAGCAATTGGCCACTTCTTTAGCGCACTATGCATTTTCGACAATTCCAATAACTTGTGAGCAATGCGGCCAAGCGGTAATATACAGTCCGCTGCCTCTCGCTTGACGGCTTCCCCAGGCATTCCCCAGACAATACTCGTCGCCTCATCCTGAGCAATGGTGGGAGAACCGGCCTGTTTCATCTCCAACAAACCTTGAGCGCCATCCGCACCCATACCCGTTAAAATCACACCTACCGCATTGGATCCCACGCGCTGAGCTACCGAACGAAATAGCACGTCCACACTGGGACGGTGTCGATTCACCGGGACCTCATCACTGAGACGGCACACATAGCGGGCGCCATCACGACCGACCAACAGATGACTGTGGCCTGGAGCGATATACACATGGCCAGGAAGAATCTGATCGCCATCATTGGCTTCACACACAGTCATTGCCGAAACCGAGTCCATGCGCTTGGCAAATGAGGCGCTGAATGCTGCGGGAATGTGTTGCGCAATGACGATGCCCGGCGCATCCGCCGGCAATCCCACTAGCACCTCCCTGATCGCTTCGGTGCCTCCGGTGGAGGCCCCAATGGCGATAATCTGTTCTGTGGTTCGAAAATGTGCTTGCCCGGGAACTTTCGAAATCACCGCATCCGCAGAAAGTTTAGGTGCGATTTCGCGCACCGGGAGATCCGTTAAGGTACGCAGTCGGGCTCGAGCCGCAGTCTTTACCTTAGCAATCAGCTCTTCGCTGTACTCCTCCAAACCTTGCGCAACGTCCAATACCGGTTTGGTAACAAAATCGACCGCACCCAACTCCAGTGCGTTCAACGTGACCTCTGCCCCCTTCTCGGTAAGGGACGATACCATTACCACAGGCATAGGTCGCAACCTCATGAGATTACGTAGGAAGGTGATGCCATCCATACGCGGCATCTCCACGTCTAAGGTCAGAACATCGGGATTGAGTTGCTTAATTTTCTGGCGTGCAATGTAGGGATCTGGGGCCACACCCACTACTTCAATACCCCAATCACTGGCAAAGATCTTCGTGAGGATTTTTCTCACCAGGGCAGAGTCATCGACAATTAATACACGTATGGGTTTGCATCGGTTTAAATCATTTTGATTGTATGATCTGTTTGCTGCATTGCTTGGCATAGGACTCCAGCGAGCCTATCTTTATTGAAGAAAAGACTCTGTGCGCTCGCCCTTTAATGACCCCGTTACCACAACTCAACCTCACCACCTATACTTGATGCTCAAGATCATGCAGATAGTTTTTTCACGGTTGACGATTGTTTCACCGTCTGTAGTACGGAGCTTTTTCATTTGCACTCGGCCAGTTTGCGGAAAATAGTTCACTTTCCTGGGATAGGTATTTCCCAGATCTTGAGCCACAATTCGAAACCCTTCCGTATGCATATAGTTCAGAGTGAAGTCAATATTACGGCGTCCCACGTCGGTCATTGCGGCTAACACCCTACCCCCACCAAAAACTTTTACCTCCAAGTGATCGCGACGACCACCGTACTTGAGAATCTCATTGATCAGATGCTCCATGGCATAATTGCCGTAACGCAGGGCGGAGTTCGCTGCTGTACCCCCCCAGTGAGTCTCGCAATTAACTCCCTCGCAGGGCAGCATAAAATGATTCATGCCACCGATACCGAATGCAGGATCGCGAATACACGTCGCCACACAAGAACCCAGCACCGTATTGATCATTTCACTCTGCGTGGTTACATAAACCTCACCTGGAAGCACCTTGGCTACGACCAGCTCTTGCGAACGGTCCCAGTATCGTTTGATACGTTCAAAGCCTGGCAGAGTATCCGGGATGCCGCCTGTCCTGACCGCTTTCGTGAGTGCTGTCATCACGCGGCTCTTGCATAAATTGTTTTACCGATAAGGCGGAATTGTTCACTCACCTTAAATAAGCTTTCGGAATGACCAATAAACAGATAACCGTCACCACCGAGCAATCCGGCAAAACGTCGAAATAGCGTTCGCTGAGTCTCCTTATCGAAATAAATCACCACGTTGCGGCAGAAAATAATGTCGAAAGGACCTTTCATCGGCCATTCGCGCATTAGGTTCAAGTGACGGAATGTGATCAGCTCACGCAACTCGGGAACAACTCTGACTTTACCCGCATTGTCCCCTTTCCCCCGTTGAAACCAGCGCTGTATTCGCTGTTGGGATAAACCCTCGATGCGTTCCTGATGATAGACCCCATTTTGCGCATGTGCGACGACATTGGAATCGAGATCCGTGGCCAGTATCTGGATATCCCAGCTCTCCTGCCGGGGCATGGCTTCTTTAAGAATGATTGCGATAGAATAGGGCTCTTCGCCCGTAGAGCAACCCGCCGACCACACACGAATCCGCCGCTGGTGGCGATTGCGATTTGTAATCTCCGGTAGTGCGGTGTTCGCTAAATAGTCAAAATGATGGGGTTCACGGAAAAATGAGGTCAGATTGGTGGTAATGGCATTAATGAATTCAGTGATCTCCGTGGGATCCTCGTTGGCCAATAACTTGCAATACTGATCGAATCCACGGAGTTTAAGTTTCCGCAATCGCCGGCTTAATCGACTATAGACCAGCTCCCGCTTGGCATCTGAAAGAAAGATACCCGTGTGTTCTCGGACGATTCGCCGAAGATTCTGAAAATCACGATCTGTGAAATCAAACTCGCGTTGGCTTTCCATTTCTCTTTATCCATCTTTTCCTTAGTTGACTATCCTAGTCGTCGCGAGGAATATGCAATGCAGCAGCAATTACACTCTTAACCCTCCAATCCCAAACTCCGCTCTAAACCTAACAAGGTTACGGCTTGACGCAGGCTCTGAGAAGGACACTCCCAGTGAACGTCTAATCCACTAGCACGAGCGGCTAAAACAAAAGCCACAAACAATTGAAGCACCGCGGTATCCACACTGGTTACAGCGCCGGCATCGATTTGGATATCTTGGTCCTGTTCCAGTAGAGGCTGCAGCCGATGATAGAGTTCCCCAACCGTGGCGATACCTAGCGCACCTTCGAGCACGAAGCTAAGCAGACTATTTTCACCATTTTTACTGGGCTCGGTTGGCAAGCATTGTGTGATTGGTAAAGCGCCATCAACAACTTGGCTGGCTTGATCACTACTCGGCGTATTTTGTTGACTTACACCTGACATATCAGAATAGCTCCAATTCATTTTTCAACTCAGAAACTGTGCTCGGAGTCGATGCCGAAGCCTTGCGCGACACATACTGGAGAACATCACTCCCAGACTCCGTTTTACTTTTCGGAAAATCGCTATGTGCGCTATGGCAACCCATACAAGCCTCATTGGTTATCTTTTCCGCAAAAGCAACACGTAGGAAATAATGCCCTTTCTGTATATCGGTTCTGGCGAAGGCGCTATCTGTGTTCTGCTGCAAATGGTCCCAAGCTTGTAGACCAAACGCGTCTCGCATGCGGTCTATTCGATAGGGAAAAGGGTACGGACTGTAAAGCTTGGGATCGTTCCATGAATAGGCCAACGGGAACTTAGTTCCCTTGTACTGGCATCGCGGGAAGCGAAGTCGTACCAGCCTCATCCTTAGGTGTGCGGGATGCATGGGATAGCATGCTTCACCTTTCTAGCTTCAAGTTCCGAGAAATAATCAGCGGATTATTTAAGACATCTAAAACTCTTCCCATTCCTCATCGGTACCGCCTCCTGCGGCTCTCTTTAATGTCTTAGACTTTGGCGCAACAGGAGCGGGAGCCCTGGCTCGTTGGCTTTTGTGTGGAACGACTGGTTCCAGACTTCTGCGTTTTGTATCGTGCGGAGAGTCTTGCCGAGCTATTCTCTCCATGAGATCGATCAATCCTACTACGTCACGTGATAGCGTTTCGATTTTCTTAAGTTCCTGCTCTGCCTGCACATTCCGGCCAGAGTGCTTCAATTCTATGATCCGATTAATTTCTTCATGCAATGACTTGTGGGATCGCTCAAGCTGCTGCATCTCGCTCAGGTTTCCATAACGTTTCATACCATCGGCGTAAAGCCACTTGCCCAAATCGCACTCTTGATGAGAAATCGCATGGTCTTTGGAAAGGGATTCCTTGCCATCGAGAAATCGTTGTATCTTATATTTCCAGAGCAGATGATTGGAACGAGCCGTGGCAAAATCATTCTGGTTCATGTGGCTATGGAAACCTAAACTTTTATCTTCCACAGACCTTTCTGCTACCTGAAAAAAAGTCATCATTTCTTGCATGCTTTTAGCCTGATCTTTGAGGGCCTCACTCGCCGCTGCGGCCTGCTCGACCAAAGCTGCATTTTGTTGTGTCATCTGATCCATCTGCCCAACGGCTTTGTTAACCTGCTCAATTCCAGAAGACTGCTCCACACTGGCAGCCGCAATCTCAGCAATGATATTGCTAACTTTTTTTACCGACATGACGATTTCATCCAGCGTCTGACCCGAGTTATCCACCAATCGTGATCCCTCCTCTACCTTGGCTACACTGTCTTTGATTAGCTCCTTGATCTCCTTGGCGGCGAAGGCACTGCGTTGAGCGAGATTCCTGACTTCGCTAGCCACCACTGCGAAGCCTCTGCCCTGCTCGCCTGCCCGAGCCGCTTCCACAGCTGCATTCAACGCTAAGAGATTGGTCTGAAAAGCGATCTCATCGATAACGCCGATGATATCGGAGATGCGCTTACTCGAGTCATTGATTTCGCCCATGGCCGAAACGGCCTGATTTACCACCTGCCCTCCTTTCTCGGCCTGCTCCTGAGCGCTGGAAGCTAACTCATTGGCCTGGCGGGCGTTATCCGCGTTTTGTTTGACCGTGGCGGTCATCTGTTCCATGCTAGAAGCAGTCTGTTCCAAATTAGCGGCCTGCTCTTCGGTGCGCTGGCTTAAGTCCGTATTGCCCTGAGCAATTTCGTCCGCTCCGGCTTGCACAGAACCAGACATTGATTTAATTCCGGAAATAACCTGAGTCAGCTTAGCGACAGCTGTATTAGCTTCATTTTTAAGTTGACCGAAGGTACCCTGATAATCCGTATCAATGGTTTCGGTCAAATCACCACTAGCCATACCGGCCAATAGGCGTAACGTGTCATTGATTACTCGTTCGCTGACATCCAGCAAATCATTGATTCCCTCACCCAGCGTCCTTAAGAATGGTGGTTTATCCTCTAGATTGACCCGTTGACTGAGATCACCGGCTTTAGCCAATCCAACAATGGATTGAACCTCCTCTTCCACCGCCAGTTCTTGAGTGCGATCGATCCATTCCACCACGGTACCGATGCGCTGTTGCTGCTCATCAATGACGGGATTCGCATGAAATCCAAAAGTGCGCCCTCCAATTCGTACTTCAGCGCGATGGCCATTTTGCAGCTCCTGTAAAATTCGGCGCTGATGTGAAGGGGTCTTGTGAAAGCGATCGATATTGTTGCCAATGAGTGTTTCCACGTTGAAATTGGGCAACTCTTTGCGAATATCGGCCTGGGCCTCGCTAAACATCTTCATAAGAGCCCTGTTGAGGTAGATGATATGGTGTTCGGAATCGGCCACCATCACATTGGCTGAGACATTGTCAAGCGCGGTCTTGATCCTCCCACTGTGTTGCGCTTTGTGACTGGCCTCGTCCATATCGAACCCGAGTTTGACCTGCATTGACAGCAGACCGCGAAGCACTTCCCCGATTTCATCTTCGTTATCGATCGAGATGCCGTTGCGATAGCCTCCTTCTGCAATCCGGTTAAACACATCAAGGGCTTGCCTTAGCGACGACTGGATGGTGCGTATGATCCCTATTGCCAGTGCCAAGGCAACCAGAACGGCCAAAGCAACTCCGCCAAGACCCAAGTATTGATTCGTTTCAAAACCGTCGATGCGTTTTTTAAGTAAACCGATCAGCACTGGGGAAACCGCATCGTACAGCGTAAAACCAGCATCAATTGCGCGGCTACCCGCGTCGAAGTAGTCGGCTGCAGAGACATCGATCATCTCTGCAGAGATGATTTGTTTATCCACTCGATCTAGAAATCCACTGGCCGTGGCATGGAACCGCCGAACAGCATCCTCTAGTTGCGGTTGTAGCGTAGCATTATAGTGAAACGCGACTTCCATGCTGCGCTGACTTCCTTCCACTGCAGGCTGCGACCTGGCCAATAGAGTGAGCAGCTTGGATCGCTCACTTGCGGTGATCGACTTGCGAGCCGCATTGCCTGCGCCTTTACCCCGAAGTACGCCTAGATCTTCCAATAGACTGGGTAATTTAACGACGATGACGTCCATCAAATAGTAACTATCCAGATCAGGATCCAGAATAAGATTGGAAGTGTCGCCCACATGAGTCATTAAGGCTAAGATTTCCTGGATAATTTCGGTATGCCGGCTAAAACTTTCCGCTGGCTGTTTATCCATGACCTTGCTTTTAAGATCCTGCCACTTTGACTTAATCCCCTGCCACTTAGTGCTAGCATCCAACATTTCACCATAACGGTGGTCCACTGCATCGACCGCCTCGATGTCACTAGTAATGGCTTGTTGCTCAGCCAATAGTTTCTCGCGAAAGCTTTCATCCCCATTCAGCAAGGCATTGGTCATACCCCGATGCTGAGCAATATGCTGCGCGAGGCTGCGTACTGACTGGTTATATTCGATCCCATCGATTTCCTTTTGAGCGAAGTTGATAGCGATGTTCTTTTCCACAATCAATAGATAGGCAAGTACGGCAATCGGCAGCAACAATGCGCCTCCGGCGATCGCTAGCTTGTGCCACAGCTTCATCTTTTGCAAAACATTAAACAGGCTTAGAAAACTTGATTTTTTTAGCTTTGCCTTTCCTTCGTTGATCTTCTGATAGAGTGTTTCCGCAGCCTCGGTCTGTTGACGACTAGCTTTGCCGCGTACGGACAGGTACTCGATAACTCGGCCATCCTGACGGACAGGTGTCACTTGTGCATCTACCCAGTAATAATCTCCGTTTTTACACCGATTCTTGACTAGACCGGTCCAGGGTTTACCCACGCCAATCGTGTCCCACAGATCCTGAAAGGCCGCTGGTGGCATATCCGGATGACGTACGATGTTATGATTCTTACCTAGCAGCTCCTTTTCGCTGAATCCGCTGATCTCCACGAAGTCCTGATTAACATAAGTAATGGTTCCCTTGAGGTCGGTCTTAGATACAATTGTCTGACCTTCCTCCAGCAAAACTTCACGATCGGTGACGGGTTGGTTTATCTTCATTGTTGGGTTCCAATAGACTGGGTGACGTGATTACTCAAATACTTTTGTGTTCGATTATTGTCACGTAAATCTTGTGGGAAGTTGTTTTATTGCTTGCCGCTAAGACATGCTAGCAACGGCGGAGATTAGGCCCGCGTCGACCAAATGATCAATATTCAGTAGAATCACCATCTTGTTATCCACTGTCGCTAAACCTTTAACGTAATCGGTATCAATGACACCTCCGATATCGATAGCGGGTGTAATCTGTTCAGTGGTAACGTTATAAACGTCCGACACCGCATCCACTACAATACCAACAATCCGATCACGCGCATCTATCACCACTTTTAGGACAATTACGACAGTTGTCAGCCCGTATTCACTGGATTCGAGATTGAATCGCGATCGCAAATCAATAATCGGCACGATGGTCCCACGTAAATTAATCACGCCCTTGACATAGGTTGGCGTATTGGGGATCTTGGTCGCCTTTTCCCAGCCTTTAATCTCTTGTACCCGCAGAATATCCACACCATATTCTTCACCCGCTAGCAAAAACGTCAAAACTTGGTTACCTTCTGGTTCCATCTCCCCGATCTTATCTTGCACTTCCTGGTAGGTTGCTGCGCTCATGGTCATCTCCTTGAATCACGCTGGATTCCCGCTTCTCATGCGGGCCGATATTTGTCTTTTGCTAGTCGAATGGCTCTTAGAATGGGTATCATACGGCTGTTTAATATCCCATCAGGCTGCTTCGTGAGTTTTCCGATTAAATACTTTTTTCACCCCATTGGCTTCATGGTTGGAACAATCAATAATGTCAGGAATATCTAAAATGAGCGCCACAGCGCCATCGCCCAAAATAGTAGCTCCAGATATCCCTTTCACACTGTGGTAATTAGTCTCCAGACTCTTAATGACCACCTGCTGCTGGGCTAATAATTCGTCCACCAAAATTGCAGCTCGTTGCCCATCCCCTTCAACTACCACCAGCAGGCCTTCTTCCAGTCTGGTACTATCCGGCTGCACATTGAACACGTCATAAAGACGAATGATGGAAATATATTCTTCGCGCAGCATGTAAAGTTCGGTTTTTCCAGTCACCGTCTTGATCTTGTCCGACTTGACTTGCAATGATTCAATGATCGAAACCAGAGGGATGATATAGGTCTCCTCCCCTACACGTACAAGTTGACCATCGAGAATAGCAAGCGTCAGTGGTAAACGAATCGTAAACTTAGAACCCTTTCCTTCTGTTGAGGCGATTTCTACCGTGCCTCCTAAGTCCTTGATGTTACGTTTTACAACATCCATCCCTACGCCTCGGCCAGACACATCACTGACCTGTCCGGCTGTAGAAAAACCCGGATGAAAAATAAGATCGTAAATCTTCTCATCCGACAACTGCTCGTCCTGACCAATCAACCCCCTTTCTCGGGCCTTTCTCAGTAGTTTTTCCTTTTGTAATCCAGCTCCATCATCGGCAATTTCAATGACCACATTTCCGCCCTGATGATACGCTTGCAAGAATACAGTGCCTATTTCCGCTTTGCCCGCCATGCGGCGCAGCTCAGGTGCTTCAATGCCATGATCCAGCGCATTTCGCACCAAGTGAACCAGCGGATCTCCAATTTTTTCCAGTACGGTTTTATCCAATTCGGTCTGTTCGCCGGATAGTTTTAATTCCACACGCTTATCCAACTTAGCGCTCAGGTCGTGGATAAGACGGGGAAACCGATTGAAGGAAAAACTGATAGGCAACATGCGGATTTGCATGACACTCTCCTGAAGCTCTCGCGTATTACGCTTTAGTTGCTCCAGACCATCACGCATCTTTTCAAATTGAGCTATCTCGAACTGAGTACCGAGTTGACTCAGCATGGACTGAGTTATGACCAATTCGCTGACAAGATTGATTAGGTTATCTATCTTATCGGTGTTGACGCGAATTGAACCCAACTCTTTTGAGGGGGCTGGTTGACGCCTATCGGCTCGGCGTCTATCGACACCCGAACGTTGTTCCACTTGCTTCTCAGAGAACGTCTCCTTAAAGATCGCATCTGAGTGCTGAGATCCTTCAGCGGTGCCTTCCGTTTCACTTTGTTCGTGAATCAGGGGGAGAATTTCAAGCGCACATTCATCCTCCACCCATTCAAATATCTCAAGTATTTCTCCCTGTGAGACGTTAGACTCTAATTTTAACTCCCAAGCGAGATAGCAAGCTTCGGGATCAATCTCCGTAAATGTTGGGATTTGCGTGCTGTCAGCCCGTACACTCAGCTTTCCCAAAGTATCGAGCTCTCTAATCAGGCGAAATGGATCATTACCCGTGCGGAATAAATTTAAATGAGGGCGAAACTTAATATGCCACCCATCTCCAGCGCTTTCTGCCTCTACGCTTTGTTCTGCTGTCGAGGATTGGGCATTCTGCGGCATGGCACCATGGAGTAGTTGATCCAAGCGATATTGCGTTTGCGCTACCCGTTCGGTATCAATCGGTTGCCCAGTCTTCGTGAAAGAAAGCATTTCGCGCAAACAATCCACGGACTGAAGGAGTAGATCCACAAATTCCCGAGTTATTTCACGCCGCTCTCCGCGAACCTCATCTAGAAGTGTTTCTACTCCATGAGTGAATTCCGCAATCCTTGTAAAACCAAAAGTGCCACTACCACCCTTTATAGAATGGGCCGCGCGAAATATGGTATTGATAGATTCGACATCTACTCTACCCGGATCAAGATTTAGCAAACCGGATTCCATGATTTCCAGGCCTTCGAAACTTTCTTCAAAGAATGCCTGATGGAACTGCTCAAGATCGATCGGCATGTTCTACACTTATTTAAATTTTGTGACTGACAAAGGTAATAGTATCTAACGCTTGATCTTTCGGATTGTATTGATCCGAGCTAAAGCGTAACGTATGGGGTAATAGAGAATTCTATTCGTAGCTCTTCACAACTAATATATAAACTCTTAACCCAACACTTTTTTTACTGTGGCTAGTAACGTATCTGGATTGAACGGTTTTACTAGCCATCCAGTGGCACCGGCTTGTTTACCCTGCATCTTTTTATCTGATCCAGCTTCCGTGGTTAACATTAAAATTGGGGTAAACTTAAAGTTGGCTAATGCACGCAACTCCCTAATTAGTGTGATACCATCCATACCCGGCATATTGACATCTGAAAGTACAAGATCAAAACTACCTTTCTTTGCCGCCTGCAGTGCCTCATGCCCGTCTGCAGCCTCCACGACATTGTAACCGGCATCTTTTAAGGTAAAGCTGACCATCTGTCGCATTGATGCTGAGTCATCTACAGCCAATATCACTGCCATCATATTGCTCCTATAACACGGTTTCTTTAAACCCAGTCTTTTAAGACTAATCCGTTCTGACTCGTCGATGTGCTAAAGTTTAGTTCGCCCTTCTTTTCAGAACATGTAACTACCGAGTTGTACTCAGTTAATCTCGTCACCGACGCAAAAATCGCAGGCTATAAGCGAAACAGCTACAAAGTCACCACCGGTATAGATTCATATTCACCCTCATCTTCACAAAGTTTGTGAATTCTAATCTGGGTGATTTGCTCAACAGTTGTTCGCAAACGTATATTGCTCGTCTCGGCCACATAGTAAGACCGCTATTTTTTCGATGGTTGATGATTAGACTCCAATTCACTCTATAGAAGCCCGCAGCATCAATCACAGCTATGCGATGACTGATCGCTTCTTGCTTCGACTGTAAATCCAGAATCTTTAGCACGAGGACGTTGTAAATTGGCAAAATATGGATCAACGATCACCACTTCTGGATAAACTATCCAGTTGGAATATTAGCTTGTCCAGCACCAACCGCGCCTTCGAAGAACATTGAAAGCCAGAAAAATAGGTTGTGATTTTAATACGATGCCATTTTTCAGCTACCCATAGAATTCTTCGTTATAAAGATAGCTAGGCGATTATTGAAGAAATGATTGCCACTGGTTTGTTATTGAGTGACAATAATTTGGCGGCGACTATTCTCAATATAAATAGCGCCTTGTTAAGAGAAATAGTATCGCAAACTGAGAATTATCGATATTTTCGTAGCAATAATTTCGACTTCTAAATCCAGCTATCTGGCTATGCCGTCTTGATGGTAAAAAAATAATTCATGGAACGTAAATATTTTATCAAGTCCACTATACGAGACCCATCTCATTCCATAGATCCTTAGAGCGAGATTGGGACGTCCCATGTATCGTAGAAATAAGTTCAGCTTCATTTTTACTTAGACCACAGATAGAAACAAGATCTTCCACACTTGCCCCCTTTTGCACCATTTTAATTGCATTGGAATAAGGCATTGTATCGTGATCATTAGTCCTTAGTTGCAGACGCTTTGCTTGCAAATTTTTGAACTGATATTCGAGTTGTTGCTGACTGTCTCTTGCTTCTATCAGTTCTTGACTTAAAAGGTTAATGGTATTCTGCAAAGCTGAATACTCACCATCGCGCTGAGATTGGCGATTGCAAATTTGCTTGATCCAAGCTGTCAAGAGTACGATTCCAATACAAGCCGCTATCGCTGCAACCAGGGTCAAAATGATCCAAATATTATTGATTAATTCGATAGTCATCATTCTTCATATATACTCGTCAATATGAGGAACTCGCCCCTCTTTACCCTGATTGTTATCGCTCTCCTCATGAGGAGGCTTTGGGCGGTGGTGATTCTTGGACTTCCGCTTTTTATTTTGGTCCTTAGACTGGGAAGGCCAAACTTCTGAAACTGGCCGTATATCACTCACTTTCGGCATGAAACAATGGAGGTCCTGGTTCGGTTACTTAAAGTAATTTAAAACTGAGTGCCTGTAAGCAGTTTATCTAGATCAATAATTTCCACCAGATCACTACCCCGTGTAGTTAAGCCTTGGATATTTCCCGATTGCTCTCCACTGGATAAATTAGGGGTAGACTCAATTTGCGACTGACCAAGTTGTAACACCTCTCCTATCTTGTCCACCATTACTCCGATTACCTGGTCATTGTATTCAACTAAGATAATCCGGCTATGATCCGTCACCGCAACAGTTGATAGGCCCAAGCACCTGCGGGCATCGATCACTGATATGATATTACCGCGAATGTTAATGATCCCTAGAACTGGGTAGGGAGATCCAGCGACTGGAGTAATTTCCATAGGTCTAAGTACCTCTTGTACCCTCATGACATCGATGGCATAGGTCTGTTTACCTAAAACAAATGAGACCCATTGCCGAATCACATCCAGCTCATCTTGTGCTTGCTTTTGGCTCATGGAACACTCCCTTTCATACATCTATCTTACGCTAGCATAAACGCGTCATAAACCTGTCTCAGATCTCGACCCGCTATTAAATGAGCAATTTCCTTGCCAACAAATCATTCAGATCCAATAAGCGATATAACTTCGGAATCAGGTCTAAGTTTCGGCACTACGGTAACTTCTGGGGACAAATCTCTAACTGTTTTATCAGAAATGCCTCGCGGTATATCCAACTCAGCAAGTATAGTCAGAACTACCCGGCGATTCTGAGTCCGCCCCTGCTCCGTTGAATTATCCGATTTAGGTCGAAACTCAGCGTATCCCATAGCGACCATACGCGATGGTTCAATACCAAATTGGCTTAGTAATCGAACCACAGTAGCGGATCGAGCTGCAGAAAGCTCCCAATTTGAAGGATATACTGGTGTATTAATAGGGACATCATCAGTAAACCCTTCCACTTGTATCCGATTAGGATAATATTTGACTATCTTTGCGATCTTCTGTAATACGGGATCAGCTGCTGGAGACAAAGCTGCGCTACCGCTTGGGAATAATAAGCTGGATTTAATATCAACTTCGACCCATAGACCATTGTTACGCACACTTACCACGTCCTCTTTTATAAGAGGGGCCATAGCTCGCTCGATATCCGCTGCCATGATTTTTAACTTCTGCTTAGCCTGAAGATATTGGCTTTGATTGCGCATTGATTCCATAATATATTCCATGTCGATTGCACCCGCCGTACGGATAACTGCAGGTAATTCAACCGGAGATCGAACGATCTCACCCACTTGAATTGGCGCCAGCGATTTTTGAGGACCCTGAAACGCCGCTTGTAGTGACTCTGACAGAATCCGGTATTTACCTTCGTTAACCGACGAGAGTGAATACATCACGACAAAAAATGCGAACAAGAGCGTGATTAAATCTGCGTAAGAAACGAGCCAACGTTCAGTATCATGGTGTTCTTCGGATTTTCTTCTGCGCGCCATGGATTTACGGTTCGTGCGAGCCAAAGCCAGTTAATCTAACAGCAGTCGATACGTTGAGTGTCGTAGGGTTTATGGCAAATAGCTATGCAATTTGTTCTCTATATACCGTGGATTTTCCCCTTCGGCTATCGCGACGATACCCTCAAGGATCATTTCTTTATGACTTGACTGATGACTAATTACCGCCTTGAGTTTATTGGCGATTGGCAACAGCACGAGATTAGCCATGCCTACACCATAAATCGTAGCAACAAATGCAACAGCGATCCCCGCACCGAGCTTGCTGGGATCGGTTAGATTCTGCATGACGTGAATTAGCCCCATCACAGCGCCAATGATGCCTATGGTAGGACAATATCCACCAGCAGATTCGAATACTTTAACTGCCATTCGATCTCGGCTTTCATCGTTGCTTAGATCAATTTGCATAACTTCGCGAATCGCTTCAGGCTCTCCTCCATCAACCAACAACTGAATACATTTTTTTATAAAGGGGTCGGATTCTTCTTCACCCGCAGTATCGAGTTGCAAGAGACCTTCTCTGCGCGAAATAGTACTCCAGCCAAGAATCTTCTGGATGGTTTCAGACCATTGCAATTGAGGTGGCACTACTACCCAGGGTAAGATCTTTATAGAATGCAAAAAGGTAGGTAGTGGAGTCTGCAACATTACTGCACCCGCAGTTCCACCGACGACGATAATAAAGGCTGTTAACTGAAACAAGGATGAAGTGTGCCCACCATCTAAGACATTTCCACCTAGAATAGCGCTCAAGGCAACCACGATGCCGATAATACTGAGCACATCCATAATTCAACATCCCTTTTGAATTCAGGTTTCGTAAAACATAATCGCGGTGATCTGTCCAGTTGATAACTACAAACTACGACCTATGCAAAGATTAGTAGATTTACTACAACCTTCAGTGGCATATAAAATCTAGCGTGCATAGGCTTTTAATAAGCTTGCCACATCTAGTATTAAGGCGATTCGACCATCTCCAGTAATCGTAGCACCTGCGTAGCCAGGCAATCCTTTCAGATAGTCGCCTAATGGCTTAATAACTACTTCCTCTTGTCCGATCAATTGGCCCACTATTAATCCCACCCTTTCATTTCCTACATTTACTATTAGAACATGGATAGATTCGGGCGGTGATTCAGAATCAGCCTCTGCGGCTAACCAGCGGCTCAAATAAAATATTGGTAAGGGTTTTCTACGAACGAGAATGATCTCTTGGTTCTCCACCATGTTCGTGTTTTCGGGATCAAAGTCTAAGATCTCATCAACACAGCTCAAAGGAAGCGCATAACTTTGTTTTCCAATCATGAACATCAATGTCGATAAAATCGCGAGTGTCAGTGGCACTTTAATGCAAATACTCGATCCCTTTCCGGTCGCTGAACGTATATCGATGCTGCCATTAAGCTGCGTAATACGCGTTTTAACAACATCCATTCCAACCCCTCTTCCTGAGATATCAGAAGTCTCGGTCTTTGTGGAAAACCCAGGCATAAAAATAATGTTATAGGCTTCCTGATCACTTAGACGTTGAGCAGATTCCGCATCGAACAAACCTTTTTCAACCGCTAGTTGACGTAATTTATCCGGGTCCATTCCCTTGCCATCATCTTCTACGGTCAACAAGATATGATCACCCTCTTGCATCGCTGACAACACAACTTTTCCGGTTCGTGTTTTACCGAAACGTTCACGTTCTTGCGGTGATTCAATTCCATGATCGATGGCATTACGTATCAAATGCACCAAAGGATCCGCAAGCGCTTCTACCAGATTCTTATCCAAGTCAGTCTCTTTACCCCGCAATTCGAGTGAAACTTCCTTATCCAGACTGCGGGCCAGATCACGCACTACTCTTGGAAATCGTCCGAAGACCTTGTTGATCGGCTGCATGCGGGTTTTCATCACCGCACCTTGCAATGCCGAAGTTACAATATCTAGATTAGCGACAGCCTGAGTGATTTCATCATCTTCTCTACCACTATGTAAACTGGACAACCGATTCCGCGCGAGCACCAATTCTCCGACTAAATTCATAATCTCATCCAGGCGGCGCGTGTCCACTCGCACCGTAGACTCGGAAGCCTGTTTGCTCTGAGATTCATCCTTACGGGCCGACGAATCATCATCCGGTTTATTGGAGACGCTTGATTTGGAGCTTGAGGGTTGAGAGCGTTTTCCAGTATCGTTTTTCACCTGCTCTAACGACGATGGGAGGGCGGGAGTATGGTCGTTCGATGGCTCAATTTGAGGCGCCTGTTTTTTCCCATGCAATTGATCAAGCAAAGCCTCAAATTCGTCCGCACTGATGGTGTCCGATGCCGCTGTTTTTTGATCTGCGGATTCCGAGCGCAAATTAGATGCTTCAGATCCAAGACCATCGGCATTCGATTCGGTCTCTGGAGAAACTGATAATTGAGTTGTCTCCTCCTTCGGAGTAGTACCTGAACTATGAGCTTGCGGATTGGCAAACGCTTCGAGCTGCGAAAGTAAACTACTATCATCCAATGTGGGTGAGTTTCCGGCGCGAAGCTGAGCGAACATTTCATTTAGAATATCGAGGACCTTCAATATGCTATCCATGAGTCCTGAATCGACCTCGCGCCGTCCCTGGCGAAGTGTATTGAATACATCTTCAGCACAGTGACAAAGTTCAACCATTTCAGTTAAGCTGAGAAAGCCCGCGCCTCCTTTTATAGTATGAAAGTTACGAAATACTGCGTTTAGCAGATCGACGTTCTTGGGTGTCTGTTCTAACTCTACTAACTGCTCGCCTAATTGCTCTAAAAGCTCCCCGGCTTCGACTAAAAAGTCTTGCAGAATTTCGTCATTTAAATCAGGTTTCATTGGTGCTCACTTTAAAATCCAAGGCTAGTCAATAGCTCGTCTACGTCATCTTGATTCTGGACTACTTCAGCACTATTTTCGCCTGGGATTGAAGGGCCAACACCCTTATGATCGTAAGCTTCTTCAGCAGACTCAGTACTGGGATACTGTGCCAATCCCCTGATACGAATAATATGTACTAAATGATTTTCTACATCCTGAACCAATTGAATTACCCGACGGATAATTTGTCCGCTTAAATCTTGCGTTTCCTGAGCCATCAGAATCTCATTTAAGTTCTGTTGCAAGATCGCCACGGCACTATCCACATGAGTAAGGAACGTAGCGATCTCCTGGATGGATTGCGAAAGCTCAGAGATCCCTTCAAAACTTTCCGTCATTGTCGCCCAGGATCGCTTGAGACTAAGGACTCGTGCACTCATGCTATGGCAAATTTTGGTATTTTTCTCGACCGCGTCCAGTGTACGATGAGTCGAATCCTCGGTCATGGTGATCACATAGCTAAGATCTTGTTTTACACTAGGGATACCCCGTTGTGCTAGATTCGAGATACGCGTGTTCATACGTAAAGTCGCCAGCGCTTCATGCAACTCACGAGTCAGCTTCCCTAATTCACAAAAAAGACTGTTATCTCGTTTGCTCGTCAACTCGGCGAGAAGTTGATCCACTCTGGTTTCATTATCTGCGTCAAGCTGCTCACAAAGTTCACGGGCAAGCTTAAGCAGTTCTTGCTTAGAAGACTGCTCTTCTATGATGTTAAGAGCTTTCATTAACCCGTGTTCCCCTGATGATTCAGGCTGCATGGCCTAGCCGCTCAAAGATCTTATCCAGTTTTTCCTTCAATGTTTCGGCGGTAAATGGCTTAATAATGTAACCATTGACACCGGCTTGCGCAGCTTCGACAATCTGGTCTCGTTTCGCCTCTGCGGTAACCATTAATACTGGAAGTTTAGCGAGCTTAGAGTCCGCTCGCACAGCTTTCAGCAAGTCAATACCCGGCATGTTCGGCATATTCCAGTCGGTTACTAAAAAATCAAAGCGTTCATTTTTTAATAACGGTAGCGCCGTGGCGCCATCATCTGCTTCACTAATATTGTTGAAACCAAGTTCAGTTAATAGATTCTTTATGATTCGCCGCATGGTGGGAAAATCATCTACAACTAGAATCTTCATTTTCTGGTCCACGGCTATCTCCCTCGATTATGACTGATCATTGTTAAGATTTCGGCAGCAGTATGTATTTCTTAAGTGATGGCGAGCTTACCATCGCTCGTCATTACGCATGCCTATACCTTATATCGCGGTCTCAACATCACCAAATTCAACCAATTGGCCACAACTCGGAACGATTGATAATTAATCTATCTGGAATATCATTTTTCTAGTCGCACTAGAAAACGCATCTACTAATCGGCAGCTTTTATTGCTCAATATCAAGGTTTGGCGGGATATCGATTTCATCAGAAGACCACCAGTACTTGTTACTGACAATGATTTCGACACGCCGATTTTTTGCCCGATTCAACTCTGAATCATTTGGCGCGATGGGTTGAGTTTCAGCATGAGCGCGAATTTGAATGCGGTCTGGTTTGACGAGGCCGGACTGAGTCAAATAATGTACAACAGCGGCCGATCGGGCTGCCGACAGTAACCAATTCGATGGATATTTCGATGTGGCTATAGGGACATTATCAGTATGACCTGCAACAATAATTTTACCTTTAACACCCACTAAGACTTCTCCTATCTTCTTAAGTACTGGTATAAATGAGGGCTGCAGATCGGCACTCCCCGAGGGAAAAGAGCCCTTTTCCCGAATCCGGATCATGATTTCATTTTCTTTCGTCTCAATTTCAAGCAGTCCTTTGGTAATCTCGTTATCTAATACCTCTTTCAGATTTTGCGCCTTCTCCTCTAACCGCTCGGAAGCTTCTTTGAGAAACTGTTCTGTTACTTGCTCCGGTGGGTGCTTGGTGAGGGAGTCGGTAAAATCTAAGTTGTTCTTCGTTTCATCCGTCGTTGATTGGCGCATCTCCTGTAATGCCGAGGGGACCGGCTTACCAGGGCTGAACTCCTGGGCAATAACGCTGGTGCCTTTTGGTGAACTGTCCAGATTAATTTCACTCTGAACACCAAATGCATCTTTCATCGCACCGGCTATCAGCTTAAATTTCTGCACATCCATCTCTGAAAATGAAAGCAATAGCACAAAGAAACACATCAACAAGGACATCAAATCAGCAAATGTCATTACCCAGGCTGGGGCGCCCTGATCATCCTCATCGTTTGCTTTAGAAGCGGACATTTTTTTGCCGATATGAAAGGACTAACTCACAAGCCCAGTATGGCAGACGCTTGTCAAGACACACCGAAAACGTCCGTGTACCTTCGACTGACTAAACCTTCCATGGCCTCACCGATGGTCTTGAAAGCGTCTGCCATACTGGGCTTGTTGCGAGCTTAAGGGATCATTGGATTACGCTAGACTGGCTGCTCTACGGGTTGCTCCGTCACGGATTGACGCTTACTCGAGGGCAAAAAGTTTAACAGCAACTGCTCCATGAGACGGGGATTAAGGCCTGCCTGAATCGAGGAAATAGATTCCAAAACCAGATGCTTGTGGAACCGCTCCTCATTACTGATCAGTTTAAGTTTCTCGGACAGGGGCAGAGCAAAGGCATTAGCGATAACGGCGCCATACAATGTGGTCAACAATGCCACTGCCATCGCTGGACCGATCGATTTTGGGTCCTCCATATTAGCTAACATCTGCACCAACCCGATCAGCGTTCCGATCATCCCCATGGCTGGCGCAGCATCACCGATGCTTTTAAACATTTTGACTCCTAAATCATGCCGTTCGATAGTAAGATTAATATCTTTCGCCAGCATTTCCTGCACTACTTCCGGCGGATGGCCATCGATACACAAATTGATACCGGTCTGCAGAAAAGGATGGGTAATCTCTTTTTTTTCTAATGCGAGCATGCCTTCCTTGCGGGCAATTTTAGCGATTTCGACGGCTTCTTCGATTAGGTCTCTGGAATTTGAAGGTTTATGGGAAAACGCTTTTAGCCCAACCTTGAAAGCACCTATAAATTGCTTTAAGGAGACTCTCATCAAAGTGACCATAAATGTTCCGCCTATGACGAGAACTAATGAGGGAATATTAATAAACGTTGACGAATCACCACCGAGTACGATAGATCCCATAATCACTAATGACGCGCCAATTATCCCAACTAATGTTGCTATATCCATATTCCGATTCCATCGAATACCCGTTTTAGCTAACAATAATGGCGGGAATGCTGCTGCGTTGTTTAATACTAATTCCGTATGCCAGGAAAGTTATCGACCATGGCAGGAGAAAGTTAAATACCGTTATTATCTAGGTCCGTCCCAAATCCCCACCAGAATCTACGCCCGCAATCCAGCGTCGCCGATTAGCTAAGCGATACTCGGTTAGCTTTAACCTGGTATTCGGCTAGATCAAACAACGACCGATTTCTCATAGTCGATCATCCAATGAAGCTCTCATAGCCAACCATACGGATCCACCGGTCCCATGCGAGCAGCCTAACTGCCCGCTGCACCAGTCCGCAGAGTTCATATTTATAGGAGCGCTCTCCGTATTCATAACGTAATACAATGAACTGACAAGTTCGACTTTATGAGAAACTGGATGGCTTAGAATAAATGCAGCTGCAGGATAGATGACCTCACTTTCCGCATTCGTGCGTCTATCCACGGCTAAACGTGTCGTGATTTTATTAATCTCCGTAATCCGCCAATTCTGATCCCAACAGAGATGCCACGTTTCCTGTGGGCGGACCTCCCTAAACGTGGAAGTCCACAGAGCATTCAATCGGCTTAGGCCTATAGCCAACTGATATTCAAGCGACAGTCCCAGCCGAACAGCCTGAGTTTCATCCGTGGGCAATCCGGCATAGCTGCGCAAGTCCTCCGCTTGCAATTCTCCATTCAAGGTCATGCCTTCATCCAATGTTCGCGTGACACTGCCAAAGCCCCTTCTCTTAATGTGCCCTTCGCGTGTTATGTCTTGATCAAGGTTGGTTTGTTCAAGTTCAAAACCACCGGACCAGACCGTATCTGAAAGCGTATACTCGGTCTTCCAGTAAGCTCCTTGCTTATCATCGGGTAATGCTACCGTGGTCCAGAGTAGCTCCGGACTAAAGCGGTAGAGGCTGTAAATGTGATGCCATCGATCCCGAGTAACATCCATGTCGAACCAAACACCAACCCCTCTGTCGCTGTCATTTATTAAGTGAATTGAATAGCCATATTGGTTCTCCGGATCGATGTATTGAGCGGCAGTTGCTAAGCTTTGATATTTTGCCGTCCCCTTATCGCTCACCGTCCATAGTTGTGCACTTAACTGCCAATGATGGTCGAAACGCTGGCTTACACCTACCCCCGAGAGTATCTCATCGGAAACTTCCAAGTGACTCGCATCGCTACCGACTAACTTTCCAACATTTCCAAACGCCCAACTCAGCTGGGTGGAGCTATTATGAGCAACACCACTAATCCCCCGCATTTTAGTTTGCGCAAAAGTGAAACGCTTGCTGGACAGAAAGTTTTCACCCATATTAGCATTTTGGTCTCCAATCGCTTCCTCAAGTCGCCATCCTCCTCCTCTTAGAAGCCCAGAATGGCGGAGAAAAAACAGCCCCCTTTCTTCGTCACGGCGGTTGCTAAGCGGAGCAGGTTCACTGAAACTACTGGTAGCCTCAATTTGCAAGTTTCCTAAACCGCGAGTACTTTGGGCTACTTTTGTCGGGCAGCGCGAACTGGAACTTAAGCCAGAAAGATAGGGAGATTCGGCTTGAGTTGTGTCGTCAGAAGGACGTATGATCTGAGGTAATGGAATAAGCTCATTAGAGGTATCCATTAGTGCGGAAGGAATAGGATTCTCGCTGGAGGAAGGCAATTCCTCCGCCCGGGCGCTCCTAACGCCACAAACTTTCCCTCCTGGTATTAGCATCAACATAAAAGCGAGCGACACTCCAAATAAAATAATCGCGAAAAATCGCGCACATCCTGTGCATAACTTCATTTACCTACAAAACTGTTCCTTAAATTTTCTTGAAGCACTTAACCTGTGTATACAGTCAGGCTAGTTTAAGGCTACTGTATCGATTGAACGCTTTGAGTAGATCTAAGTGGGTAAATAGCTGATGGATGCGCTCTGAAAATTGGCGCATACGATTGATACGAAAAAGCAAACTCTCCGAGAGTTTCTAAGCCGCTGCTGTATTGCGATATTCGCTAGACTGTTGGTCGGGTGGTTTACTGAACTCTATTCTTAACTACAGGCTTACCAGCTAACAACATACATTGGCGCACGCCTGAATAAAGAAGTAGACGAGAACTTTCCTGCTCATAGTGAGTAGAGTAAAAAATCCTCCCTCAGAAGCTAATTTAAACTCACTCGGGTGAGCGCGAGAGGAGGCATAAATTGGTAAGATAAAATCATCAAGAGGGACTTCTAACAGCTCAGTTAGCCTAAAGGTGGGTAGCGCTAAACTGGTAATGCGGGTATATCTAGCCCTCAATAAAGTCAGCCACTCTTCAAGAATCGCTGCATATTTGCAACCCGTAGAGATCTCATTTCAATTCGCAAAACAACGCTGGGAGGAGCTACAAAGCTTCGTTGCCTTAAGGCGTCGGCCGGAGTTTTATCGATCTAGGAGTGGCAGGTGCGGAAGCGCCTTCAATACACAACAGTAATTTATGCCTTTATTATGCATACATTACTAAAATAGTTAATTTGTTGTATTATTTACATATTTTAGCTATATTTCATCCACCCAAAGGGTTTAGCCCAATGTCGCAGCTTACGGTGTATTACGGACATGGGGGAAGGCAATAAACCCTAAGGCAAAAAAATACGACTCTTTAGGACTCTGCCAAAAATAACTTCCCGAAATCACCTGCATTAAGGTACGGCTCGGTAGTTCCAGCGGGGGAGATGTTCATCGAATACGATTCGCATATTTTCGATAAAATCTGCGGCACACTTCTCAAATTGCCGTATTATTGTATGGTGCCCTAAGTTAATAACATTATGTCATTATCTAGATATTTTCCATTAAAATGGATTTCTGGGAGTGATAGTTCGCGTCCCATGCCTAGGTTGACCCAAATTTTTCCTTATGCCAGACCAACTAACTGCGGTTAGCGCATTCCTAGTAGGTTTCTTTGGATCGGTACATTGCGTCGGGATGTGTGGTGGCATTGTCGGTGCGCTAACCTTGGGATTGCCTCAAGCTTCCCGTTCATCTCCGTCTGGTATGCTGGCTTATTTGCTCGCCTATAACATCGGTCGAATTAGCAGCTATGCCCTAGCCGGCATGTTGGTTGGTAGCTTGGGACAGCAAGTTTTTGCCCTTACTGGCACCCACGCGGTGAACCAGACTGGCCATTGGATCTCGGCATTGTTCATGATTGCTCTAGGCATCTATCTGGCTGGTTGGACTCGAGTGTTAGCGCCCTTGGAAGAGCTTGGAACCCGACTATGGCGGAAGATAGAGCCGATGGGGAGAAAATTTCTGCCGGTCAAAACGGCGGGGCAAGCCTTGGGACTGGGCCTCATTTGGGGTTGGCTGCCCTGCGGCATGGTTTATTCCGTATTGGTCTGGGCTCTAGTTGCAGGCGACGCTTTGCGCGGATCGCAACTCATGGTCGCCTTTGGTCTAGGCACTTTACCCATGCTGTTGTTGATGGGTAAGATGGCCGAAAGGTTGGGATCGCTGGTGAGGAAAAACTGGATTAGACGCAGCGTGGGCCTGTTAGTCATTCTATTTGGTTTAACCACGTTACTCCAGCCTCATTCCCATCACCCGTACCCCGGCTATGGCTCGCACCATCACGATTCCACACTGAGAAACTCGATTCAGATTCAATAAATCCAGAATTCTAATTAGGGTACCATACAAAAATTTCCCTAAACCTGGAACAATGCAGTCCCAAGACAACAAACCGCTTAAGAACGCCACATCACCCGCAAGAATCGAGATCGATCGGCTATTAGCACGCTATGACGCACTGTTATTGGACGCTTACGGTGTGCTGGTAGACAAGTCCGGCCCCTTACCCGGCGCGAGATCATTGCTAGAGAAACTGAATCACATGGACTATTCCTATCTGGTCCTCACCAATTCTGCTAGTCATTTACCCGAAACGATGGCGCGTCAATTCGTTGAGATTGGACTGAATATTCCAGCTGAACGATTTTTAACATCAGGCAGTTTGTTGTCGCCTTATTTTCGCGAATATGGATTAGTGGGGACACGCTGTGTTGTGTTAGGGACCGAGGAATCCGCTGCTTATGTTTCGCAGGCAGGTGGGCGTGTGGTACCCATCAGCGATACTATCGATGTGGAAGTCGTGGTCCTCGCGGATCAGCAAGGCTTCCCGCTTATGGAATACATGAATTTGCTACTAAGTTTAGTAATTCGGCAGATGGATCAGGGCAACACCCCGCATTTACTCCTGTGCAATCCAGATCTGCTTTATCCTGTTGCTCATGGTCGTTATGCTTTTACCGCGGGTGGACTGGCTGCAATGTTGGAAGCAGTGATAAACGAGCGTTACGCGGAATCGAAGGCTCGTTTCGTTCGCCTGGGGAAGCCGCATGCCCCTCTGTTCGAAGCGGCCTTAAAACGCTTAGGTAAAAGCTGTCCCGTCATGATCGGCGATCAATTGGCCACTGACATACTTGGGGCGAACCGCGCAGGGATCGACTCGGCGCTCGTCGGCACGGGGCTCTCTCAGGATGGCAGTCTAGCTCGGATGGACGCCGTTCCCACGTGGATTCTTGAAAGCATTTGAGTCTACAGGACTTATCTCTTTGTCTAATGGTTTACAGCTTAACGATATAAAATGCGGTTCGCCACTTTTCAGCAACGGGCAATGATACGGCGAATGAAAACACACCTATCGCAAATTTAGTCATGCGTTTGAGGGCAACCAACCCAAGCTTATGACGCGACCTTCTGTGGGACCAGCCCCATCTTAATAGCATTCAGTACACCATCCCACAACTGAATCCGAGCCTGAATGGCGGCTATAGCGGCTTGCTCGGCTTCTAGCACACGGGCGTGATCATCCTCGCACAACTCCTGGAGCATCCGTAACGCCAGCGGACTGTGTTCATGCTCATCTAGGTCGATGTGCCGTTGCAGATAATGATGAAAAAGGGGGGCTTGCTTGTGGTCGATATCCATCCCTGCCAACAATGCTTGAAACATGGCGGGTATAATCTGTTCCCGACCAAACGCAAACGCCGCTGCCACAACATGGGGTTTATCGCTTCTTATAAAGGCACAAGTCTTGCGCATAAATACCTGGGATGCCGCTGGTATTTCAGGAAATTTTATCAGCGCATGACCAAAGCCATAACGAGCCGCATAACTCGCAAAACGCATCGCTGGCAAGGGATCGCTATCGAGTTCATCCATAGCCTGAGTGTAAAGTTCAAAGTGGCTGGCGAACGTGGAATTACCTTCTGCATCGGGCAATCCCAAATCGGACTCCTCCGCTAAAACGATGCTATTAATAAAGCGCCGCACCAAAGTATTCGCTGTAGGCGACCATGGATATTTGGATGGGGCGATTTGATGCTGCAGGTATTTAAGCAACCCCATGAAGTCCCATACGCTGTAGACGTGATGCGCCATAAAAAGGCGCAGATCCTCCACGGTTTGGATCGAGCGATACAAAGCATGATTGTTCAACTCCGCTGTTAGCCGTCGAATAGATTCTGCAGCATCTTGTTGGAACATGATTAGGATGACTCTTTAAACTTCGATCAGTATCTAAACCTGCACGGGGATCGCGTTAGCCAGTGTGGAGCCGAATGCGACCAATCTCAATACCTTAGATGTAATTTCCAACATTAGAATGTACACACTGTCTCACCGGATTTTTCAATCCAGCCATGAATCATTTTCTTGGTGGTATACCGACTGGCGCAGTTCCCAGCACCGTCAATGACGATGACTCCACCACGCCCATTAACTTTTCGAACAAGATAGTCGATTCCCGCCTGAGTGGCATCCAGTGCGTTTAACCCCTTGAAATCGATGAGGTCTGCAATTGTTTTGGCAAGAACCGTGCGCATAAAATCTTCACCGTATCCCGTGGCAGAAACGGCACAACTCTCATTATCCGCGTAAACACCCGCCCCGACAATAGGGGAATCGCCCACTCGTCCCTCCTGTTTATTCACCAGCCCACCGGTAGAGGTCGCCGCCGCGAGATTTCCATAAACATCTCGCGCAACCGCACCCACAGTGCCTAATTTCTGCTCTTCGGCAGTTGCGCTGTCTTCATGATCCAGCATTAACCAGCCGTGCTGATGTGCGGTTTTATGCTGTTGAATACGTTCTTTAGTGAGAAAATAATGGTCGGGGACCAACTTCACACCACAATGGTCGGCAAACCGTATGGCACCTTCACCGATCAGCATGACATGCTCGCTTTTCGCGAGCACCAACCGTGCGAGTTGGACCGGATTCGCGATATTCTGAACACCCGCGACTGCGCCTGCGGACAGATCCCTACCATCCATGATTGCCGCATCCAACTCAACTTTCCCATCTTCATTTAGAACGGAGCCACAACCGGCGTTGTACAACGGATCATCTTCGAGAAGAGATGCGCAGCTTTCCACGGCTTCCATAGCAGTCCCACCGCGACCAAGCACTTCCCGTCCATGCTCTAAAATCACGCGAATGCTCTCCAAATAACGTACCGCCTCGCGGTCAGTTTTAACGTGGTCCAAAGTCCCAGCACCACCATGCACCATTAATGAATAATAATTTGACAATGGACCTAACTAGATAGAGGTATGAACAACACTAATTACCTCACCGCGCGAAGATAAAGTATTGAATAGTGGCAATCGAAGCCTGTTTGTATCAGGGATCTACATAATGACTTCAATTACCGCAACTTGAAGATGATATAACCTTCATCAAACAGCAGGAGAATTTGTCGGATCTAGAGGCGTGTCCGCAGCTCTTTCTCCAATTGTGACTGTTGCTCTGGTGCACCCGCAATCAACACACCAAGCTTGCCAACGAGAATAGTGCCCCAGTTAACAAGAATAATCCCTGTTTTATATATTGGATCAAACTCGATACCCGAGAGGTCGATTTGTGACAAACGACGATGCTGCGTGTCGAAATCTTTAGCCACCCAATATGGAAGTCCCATTTTATGGGCAATGCCAGATGGGTACGAGGCGCCATTGAATCTAGGATTGCATTCGATAGCAACAAAGCGCAATCCTTGACCATTTTCTATCACTGCCACATCAAAAGCAAAAATGCCACGCATACCTTTTTCAGCCAACCATTGTGCCATAGGTTCAACCGAATCCCAAGGTTCATGTGCCGCCGGATAACGGTTGCCTTGGTGGGTGAAGCCCTTAAGTACCTGTTCCGTTACGATAAGGCGTTTCAGACCGGCATCTGAAATCTTGTATTGGATATTGAGGAAAATGTTGCTGTTGATTTCCTCCTGAATCTGCAAAGGCACATCCTCCGCAAAATAAGCGAGGGCTTTGATAACATCACTTGGAGTTTCACAACGGAATATTCCCTTTCCGGCAACCGAAATCGCCGCTTTTAAATAGCAGGGATAAGGGAAATCTTTTATCCCGGCGAACCATTGTTTTCCAGTGAAGCACTGGGTATGCGGGATATCCAACCGCAGGTGCGACGCCAGCGCAACGAAATTATTTTTCGAATTGATATGTTCAACCACTCTATAAAAAGAGTTGTGGTGACAAATATTATTTTCTTTGGAGCCAAAGAAAAAAAATGACTCTTCGAACCTCGGATACTCCAGCGAACGCTCAATTGACACATCCCATATCACATTCGAGGTATGCATCAGACCAATACGCTGGTAATGGGCACTGATCGCTGCCCACTCCTCTTTAAGGAATGGATGTATTTGAATTACATCGTTTCGATGCGTCAGACCCAACGCACGCCCCGAGTAAAGATAGTTGCCGTTAACCAGTTCATTAGTACAGGACATAATATCGTGGTTAAAAATAGTTCTCGACTCAGGGTGGGTGTAGATGCTGGCTAACGACACGGAATTCCCCTTATTTTATTCTTGGGCTATGGAATAGAAGGCAATAAACAAGCCATAGAGATTTCACCGAAATTCTCTTGTCTAACTAGATAAACGCAGAATAGCCCACGAACCACCGCATTATTTTGGTGCAAAACAAATGGACCGCGCTTGTAAAAAGGGCAAGATTTGTAGCGGCTCACCAGTAAATTTTATATATTTCTTTATTTATATCGAACTTCTTTCTTTACAACTAAACTTCACGAAGGCGTTTTGAGGTTTCCATCGTGGGTATAGATATTGCTCCTCAAAGCCAGGCATCATCATGCGCTCACCACGGATAACTCCATGCTTGAAAAAACGCTGACCATCGTTCTCGCCGGCAGCAGCGGCGGGCGCTTGAAACCATTAATAGAAAATAGGGCCAAAGCGGCGCTCCCTTTCGGCGGGAAATACCGTATTATCGATTTCACTTTGGCCAATTGCCTGAACTCCGGGTTGAGGCGCATACTGATCCTCACCCAACATCAGTCTCATTCATTACAAAAACACCTACGTGACGGTTGGTCCGTCTTTAATCCTGAAATTCATGAATATATCACCGCCGTACCGCCCCAAATACGTGCTGGTGAAAGCTGGGATATGGGCAGCGCCAGCGCTCTCTATCGCATTAGCGATATCCTGCGTCGCAGTAAAGCGGAGTATGCGTTAATTCTGCGCGGGGATTATATCTATCGGATGGATTATGCCGCTCTAATCAAATTTCACCGTAGCCGAGGGGGCATCGCGACCCTGGCATGTCTAGAAACCGATGCGCAGATCGCACGAGGGTTTAGTCGTTTGAGTATTGGAGATCATGGCAAGATCACGGATATAAGCCAGAAGACATTACTCCCGGAAGATCAGACGGAAACACAGCGAAAGTCGTTGATTCCGATGGGCGTTACCGTAGTTTCAATGGATCCATTGTTAGAGAGTTTAGAGGTCGACTACCGCAATGAACATTCTAAACACGACTTTTGCAAGAATGTCCTCCCCCAGCTCATCGACCAACAACGCAGCTACGCTTACCACTTCGGAGGGTCCGAGGGACGCGTTAGTATAGATAAATACTGGTGCACGATCACCACACTCGACGAATACTACGAGGCTAACATGGAGCTGCTGAAGTCTACCCCGCCGATTGACTTGTATCAGAACAATTGGCCGATTCGAACTTATTCAGGGCAATATCCTCCCGCGCGCACCGTGCCCGGCGGTTCAGGAACCGAGGGTATATGCATCAACGCCATTGTCGCCAACGGTGTGGTCATTTCCGGTGGTAGTGCCCAACATTCCATACTATTTGCCGGCGTATATTTGGATGATGAGGCTATGGTGCAAAACTCAATTTTGTTTGAAGGAGTCCATGTTGGAGAAGCGGCGCGAATCAATAACGCGATTATCGATAAAACCGTAAAGATCCCTGCCGGTGAAACTATCGGCTACGATTCAAACAGGGATCGCGAACGCTTTACGGTCACACCAAAGGGTATCGTCATCGTCCCACAAGATTACCGATTTGGATAGCAGCAATTTTATACTAATGATGTGCATTAATTTTCATTGCAACAACTTGCACGGAAACATATGAGCCTCAGTTTGTACTCCGTGTGTCTACTACCGCTAAATCGTTTAAGAGTCAACGCAAGATGCGCTGTTCCATTGGATAACTCAGGGTTATAGTTCAAGAGACGCTCAGTGAAACCATGCCTCAAATGAACCCAACCCAAGTGGAGTGTTATACCGCAGCCGTCCTTATCATCGGGAATGAGATACTCTCCGGCCGCACTCAAGAGGCCAACCTTCGCTACCTCGCCCAAGGACTGAACGCTCAAGGCATCAGACTCCGCGAGGTACGGGTCATCGCCGATGTGATCGAGCCTATTGTCGCGGCGGTGAATGAATTGCGTGCTCGCTATAACTATGTATTCACTACTGGCGGGATTGGTCCAACCCATGATGACGTGACTAGCCAAGCGATAGCCCAAAGCTTTGGGATTAAACTGGAGCGTAACGCCGAAGCGGTGCGCCGATTGAAGGCTTATTATGGTGATGCGCTTAATGAGCCGCGGCTGCGCATGGCGCAACTGCCGGTGAACGCCACCCTCCTGGATAATCCAGTGAGTCAAGCGCCGGGCTATCAAGTGGAAAATGTGTACGTGCTGCCAGGGGTACCGCGCATCCTGCAAGCCATGTTTGATGGCTTTAAACACTGCTTAGCCGGCGGGCAACCGATGTTTTCCCGTGCGGTAAATGCGTTTATACCGGAAAGCACAGCCGCTATTGGCCTGGCGGAGATACAGGAAAAGTTTCCGGATACCGAAGTGGGCAGCTATCCATTTATTCGTAATCGTCAACTCGGCACTGCGCTGGTTGTTCGCAGCATAGATCCTGCAGCACTTGAAGCCGCGATACAAGCGATCGCCGAGCTAGTGCGTTCATTGGGCGCGACTCCCGAGATCACGGACGACGAGTCAGCGGGTACGGAGACAGTCCCCTGATTGGAAGATTTCTCGCATTTTGGTTAACTGGAGGAATAAATCATGATTAAGGTCCAGGCAATCGATGACCGGCAGTTCAAAGTCGAAATAGATGGCCCCCCCACGACCACCCATCGAGTAACTGTCGACCCGGCTTACTACACCAAACTCACCGGTAATAGGGTCAGCGCCGCGACGCTCGTCAGCAAATCATTCGAATTTCTGCTGCAACGCGAGAGCAATCGCAGCATTTTATCCAGCTTCGATCTTCCCGTAATCAGTCACTACTACCCTGAATATGAACGCGTCATTAAGTCGATGATCGAGTAGTACCATCGCCAGAACTGAGCTCTTGGCCGGTCCATTACTTTTGTCTAATCCAATACATGAGACACCAGCCCATCGGCCAGTTTCGGTTCAAACCAGGTGGATTTCGGAGGCATCACTTTATGGGCATCGGCGACGGCCATAAGATCTTCCATGCGGGTGGGATGAAGCGCAAACGCCACCGCCATCTCGCCACTGTTCACCCGTTGTTGCAGCTCGGTTACCCCACGGATCCCACCAATAAAGTCGATGCGGTCATCCCGGCGCGGATCTCTTATCTGAAGAATGGGCTCGATTAAATGGGCCGCGAGCAGACTGGCATCTAAACGCGCCACCGGATCGTTTTGGGGAATTAGTTCATCGCGTAGTTTCAGGTGGTACCATCGACCCTCTAAATACATACCAAATTCAGCCGTTTTAGCCGGTTTGACTGGCGTGTCTGAAACTTCAACTGCAAAGTGCTCCCTCACTCGGGCTATAAATTCCTCGCTACTCAATCCTCCCAAATCCTTAACCACCCGATTGTAGTCCAGTATTTTCATCTGATGATGGGGAAATATCACCGACAGAAAATAATTATAGGATTCTTGTCCAGTGTGATGTGCATTCGCGGCTATACGATTGGCGCAGACACGCGACGCCGCCGCGGAGCGGTGATGGCCATCTGCAATATATAAGGCGGGCAATGTTTCGAAAGCGTCGGTCAAGCTTTGAATTGTTTCGCGCTTTGAGATCAGCCATAGAGTATGCTGCACCTCATCATCGGCTATGACATCTACAGCGGGTGCTTCCTGGGCCACTTTAGCGAGTAGGAAATCCACAACGGCTGATTCAGGATAGGCCAGCAACACGGGACCGGTTTGGGCGTTCACCGCTTCGATCTGGCGTACCCGGTCATCCTCTTTGACCGGACGGGTGTACTCATGTTTGCGGATGCGGTTGGTATCATAATCGGCTACGGATGCCGTGGCTACCAAACCCAATTGAACATGACCCTTCATGATCAATCGATAGGCATAGAAATAGGCTTGGTCATCACGCACCAAGATTCCCTGCTGCTCCATGTTTCTCAAGTTCTCCGCCGCCTTGGCGTACACCTTCGTATCATAGGGATCGGAGCCCAGAGGTAAATCGATCTCCGGTTTGGAAATATGTAAAAAGCTCCAAGGCCTGCCCTCAGCGCGCCGCCTGGCTTCTTCGGTGTTTAACACGTCGTAGGGTGGCGCAATGACATCGGCGGCATATTGGGGAGCGGGTCGTAATGCTCTGAAGGGGCAGATTAAGTTCACCATAATATCCTAGTTAAGACCAAACCGTGAATACACGCTCGCGGAATGGCACCCATTCACCGATCAACTACTTCTCGGCTTGTTTTGGGAGAAACACAAGCACAGGGCAATACTCCAGTAGAGCTTTGCCCTAATCGTTGGAGCGTTAAAAGAATCGATAAGAAGTTCCCACGGAGAGTCTTACGCTCGTTTCAGCAAAGTCAGGTGTGGACGGATTTCCAGAATCGTAATCATACCGATATCCATCCAGACCGATGATATAACTCAACTCCTTAACGGGAAGATTTCCTTTCCAGGAAACGCCAACATTGAGCCCCACAGTATCTCCTTTGAGGTCTCCTCCGGCTAAAAAACCACCTCCGCCTGGAGCTGAATTGTCAACAATTTCACCCGTATCGCGTCGTGTTGCCGTAGCATTTTTATTTTTTAATTCGCCGTCCAAAAATGCTGCTGCAAGATTTACCCTAAGGACACCAGAGAAAGGTTCTGCTCCGCCGATGGGTGTGGCAAAGACGCCACCCACGAAGAAGACTTGTTGCTTGAGCTCATCCTTGTCATAGGCGCTTAAAAAGTCAGGATCATCCGGGAAGTTAAATGTAAATTCGAATTTAGTTGTCGCTTGCCTATATCCGCCAAAGACAGCGATATTCTCCGTGATTCCTGTTCCAAAGGAAATCGCATACTCATAACGATCCCATTTAGCATCTAATGGATCATTGAAAGTAGCGTTAATGGTGCTTGCGGAATCATACAAAGTAGTCTCCGAAATTGCTGAATCTTCTCCCGAAAATGCCTTTTGTCCATAGATATCCACGAAAAATCGATCGGCAAATAGAGTGACGCCTCCGTTAATGATAGGCATTACGTCATTCACGGAAAACCCACTATAATTTAGTATTAACTATGTTAAAGCTATTATCATTAAGAATTCCACTATCCCGTATAGTAAGTGGTTCCTGCTCAAATTCATAATACAAAACACCCACGCTCAACCTTGGCTCCACCTTAAAATCGACGGCGTTGCTGTGCTGCGGCGTGAATATAAAGAGAAATACATATAATGAAGGACGAAGATAATTCATTTTTTATTTCTCCTGATTATTTTCTAATTCTTTGGCCCTATATACATCCCTCCCATTCCGCTAGACGGGAAATAATCCAGAGCAGATATTTTGTGCAACTGGCAGGCTACTTCAGTGAAATTTAATGTTTCTTGCGGCTAGTAACTCTGAAACAGCTGTTCCTTTCCCCGAACATCTTGAATTTCTTGATCTTTATGGTGTGTAATCGCCCTGCCCAGCTGTGGAATCGACTGATCCCACTGTCGGCTGATAAGCCAGAATGAGCCGGGGGATAAAGTAACGGAAATGTATTTCCCATAATCTGTACCCCATTTTATGGGTCCTCAGGAATATCTGTGGGTCATAGAGGGGGGGGGTTGTGGCCGGACTTCGTATGGACAGCCCGTGGATTTCGCCCCGTCCTAGCTGACGGGTCGAACGTGTGGAAACCCGGCGTAAATGTTTGTTCCTCACAATGCGCCGGGTTTCCACACTAACCCACCGCCTGCCCACACTATGCCGGGAAAGCGACGCAGCAGGGGGGTAAGCTTTCAACAATAAGTATGAATAAATAGGGCATTGAGGGGGTGCATCCGGAAGATGTCAACCTTATTTGGACACATGATTTTTAATTAATGTAGATTTGCTCTCTCCTTTGCCGCGGTTAAGGTTGGGAAATTAACGCCCGTTACGGTTTCAATGCTGCCATCCTCTCGATAGATGGGGTTGATAGCAACCACCTGTGGAGGCCGTTTGATTTTCGGTTGACCCTGAACGAATCGTTCTGGATGCGCCTCATATGCGGCACTTATGACTTGCTCACGTTCAACCGCCAGATCCCGATAACGTTGCGTAAATACTTGCTCAGGTGTAAAGCCCGCCAAGGCGCTATGATGATGGCTGAAGTTGTACCAATCGAAGTAGTCATAGCACCACCGTTCAGCTTGGGCATAGTGATCAAAGCGTCCTGGGTAATCGGGTTGGTACTTCATGGTTTTGAATTGGCTCTCGCTGAACGCATTATCATTGCTGACCCTTGGGCGGCTGTGACTGGCGGTGGCGCCCATTTCACCGAGTACATCCAGAAAGCCCCGGGCGATCATCGGTGAGCCTCTATCCTGGTGGATAACCCAAGACTGGGCGGCATGGGGGTAACGCGTCATCGCCTCACGCATCAGTTGTTGTGACAAGGCGCTGTTCTCCTTGCGTGAGAGCATCCAAGCCAGAACGAAGCGGCTAAACAGATCGATGATCACATACAGCGAGAGGTAGATGCCTCTCGGCTTTAACGCCAGCTTGGTGATATCCCATGTCCAGACCTGATTGGGTTCGGTCGCGACTACTCTGGGCATGGCGTGATGCTGTGCTGGACGCTGTTGGCGTCGTTCACCGCTTTGTCCTTGCTCACGTAACACGCGGTACAGGGTGCTGACTGAACAGAGATATTGGCCACGTTCAAGCAGCGTCATATAGACCTGTGGTGGGGGCTGGTCACAGAACTCATCGCTGTTGAGGGTGGCGAGCACCTGTTCTCGCTCCTCAGGACTCAAGGCGCGTGGTTGCGGAGCCTTGGGGGCAGAAACCTTCAAGTGGCTTTCTACCGTGGCCTTTGACACCGATTGGCGTGCATAGAGGCTACTGCGATTGACGTCCAACTGTTCACAGGCCATGCCCAGCGGTAAATGCTCAGGTTTATGCTCCAAAATCACGTGCATGCGCCGCTTTCGTTCTGCTGGTGATCGAGCATTGACAAGGCTTTTTTTTGGAGCGCCAGGCAATCATCTTTCAGTTGAAGCTGACGTTCTAGGCGCTTAATCTTTTTCTCCTGCTCAGCAATTTTGCGCTGCTCAGATGTGAGTTTGGGCTGGGGACCCGGTGTCGTTTTGGACAAGGACTCCACCCCGCCTTCGTCAAACTCACGACGCCATTGTTGAATTTGGTTGTGATAAAGCTTCTCCCGACGAAGCAAAGCTCCCAATTCGCCGTGCTGGCACGCATTGGCTTCCTGAACAATGCGCAGCTTGTACTCCGCGCGAAAGCTACGACGACTACGCTTCTCAAGTAACGGGTCGGGTTTGACTTGACTATCGGGCAAGTTTTCAGTCACTGGTTTTGGCATGATCAATATCTCCATCTGTTCCTCGCCCTCAAATCTATGTTATCTCTGAAAGTGATTGTCTAGTCTTAGGTTGACACAGAGGGCGGTCAAGAAGCTGCATCAAAGCTCGCAGAACAACTCCAAGCCGGCCTATATCTTCGGACATTCGTTTCAGGCCTTGGGCTTGCTGGCACGTGGACCCTTGGGACAGCCGTGCTGTGTGCCGCTGGCCAGTCGCATTCATGAAGGCGTGATGTTGACTAACCGCGACCGGCGAACGCTGCTTGATAAGTTCGCATGGCTTTTTCTGAAGCTCGTTAGTCAAATCGATGCCCCCACCGTGCTCATTGTCGATGCCTATTATGCCAGCCGCAAAGTGTTGCGCCCCCTTCTCGCCAAGGGCCATCATGTGATCACTCGCCTTAAATGCACCGCCGTGGCGTATTACCCCGCGCTGCCACCCAAAATACGTCGTCGGGGTCGCCCTAAGGTGTATGGCGATAAAGTGCGTCTTCGCGATTTGTGGCGCGCACGAGCCAAGCAGTTTATCGAGGCACCCAGCCCCGTCTATAGTGAAACCGACATCAGGTTGCGCTATTACACGATCGATCTGCTCTGGCGGCCCGTCGGGCAACTCGTGCGCTTTGTGCTGGTCGAGCATCCCACGCGCGGGCGCTTAATTGTGATGGGTACGGATCTATCGCTCAGCGCCTTGGAGTTGATCGCCTGTTACGGTTATCGGTTCAAGATCGAGGTCGCTTTCAAACAAGCGCTGCATACCCTAGGCACCTATGCCTACCACTTCTGGATGATGACCATGACGCCGATCACTCGCCGCTCCGGTAATCAGTATCTGCATCGCAAATCCAAACTGTACCGCGATCACGTACACCGTAAACTCGCCGCCTACCATCGCTATGTCCAGCTCGGCTGTGTCGCCCAAGGGTTGCTGCAGTATTTGGCGCTCTATTTTCGTCGTGATGTATGGACGTATTTTCGTAGCTGGCTGCGGACCATGAATCCAGCTCAACCGGCTTCGGAAGCGGTGGTCGCTCAGGCGTTGCGAAATACGTTGCCTGAATTTCTCTTGGATAACCCGGATGGGCATGACTTCAAGAAATTCATCCTCAACCGAACCGACTTTGAGCGATACCCGCATTTACAATTAGCTGCGTGACCTCTCATCTGGTAGAACTTGGCACTGTCCAGTAATTACCTGGATTCGTATTATAAATGCATAACCTGCGTAAGGAAGTGAACGTAATACCTCTTCAAGTTAAGACAAGACTTAGGTGTTCAGTTGCGGAACGTGTCAAGCTAATTGAGACCAGTTAATTAAAAAATGAAACGTAACTGCCCAGCTACCACCAAACAGCCATCAGTCGGGATTAGAAGAAGATGAGGTGTGTGTATAGTACTCCCCATTGGACGGGTGTAACCCGTCTTCCGCGCGTGACTAAGCCACTTGCGCTAACCCGTTATCGCCATCATTGGCGGTCCGGTAAGGGTAAAGGCGGCGAGTTTCTTTTTCTATGTGAAACGTCATATAGGCCTCCCAGTCGCCGTTTAAATAGATACAGCGCAGCGACAACATCGATTGAGCGCCTGAGAGCGTCCAGCGCATTCCGGAACGCTCCATTCGATCCTTGATCACATGGCGACAGGCCCCCTCGATCACCCCTGAGGCAATCGGATAACCCGCGGCCAAGTACTCGTCATAGCGCATCCGGTGAGCATTGTTCTGCAAGTAAGCGCAGACCTGGGTTAACTTCTTTAAGCGTTCGCCTTTCAAGCCACGCCGTGTGCCCATCGAACGAAGCCCTTGAATTACCCCCTCGACTTCCCCGTTGAGGAGGCGCTTGATCCGGGGTTTGACGAAAAAGATCAACGCCTCAGCCTTGGCCTCAGGATACAACAGCGCGGCGGCCTTCCAAACATAGGAATTGGCGTGAAGCAGATCGAGAATCTCGATGGGGGACTCCTTCCCAAGGTGGGCCTTGCCGGCCGTCCAAAGCGACTTCTGCCCATCCATTAATAACACGGTGGCCCTGGGCCCCTCGACGCGGCGATGACGCACCTCCTCGGCCAACCAACCAAAGATCTCATCATAAGCGGGTTTCAAGGTATCCTCCTCATCACGCCTAAGGCTGGCGCGAATCGCTTTGGCCAGGGGTTTGGGGCGTGGCTCAACCGCTTCTTCTCCGGGCGCTTTGGGTGTGCGAAACAACGCCTCCAGCACCTCCTCCGGGGTACGAACATAGGGGGCGATCGTGTAGGCCGAGCCGATCACGGCCATCTTCTTGCGCCCCTTGGGCTGATCTTCATCTGAAGTATCCGCCTCCCTAACGCTGTCGCACTTACCCGCTTTAGCCTCTTCCGGTTCCGGCTTTGCCTGGCGCATCACCACCCCTTTCCCATCGACTGTTGCCACCACGATCTCCTCACCTTGGGCCCCGGGCCCCGGCAAGCGCGCTTCCCAGAACTCGCCTACCGACGCCGATAATTGCTCATTGCCTCGCTCCAGACTATGGACTGACTGGGAAATAGCTAGCATCTTCTCCAGCGTAGCGTTGACCGGGGCATAGGGTATCTTCACGGCGAGCGATTGGTTCCAATCTTGTAACAGATAGGAAAATTTGCTCTGCGGTAGCTGCAGCTGCTCATCCAGCGGCACGTACTCGATCTTTTGCCCCTCCCGGCGGCCATAAACCACTCGCTCGAGCTCGTACAGGCCAAATACCGATTGATACTCTCGACCATGCGGGGTCTCTAATCGCTTGACTTCACGCCCATCACCGAGCTGGACTCGCTCGCCTCGATCACCATCGCCGCACAGCTCAAAAAAGAGCCCTAACCCCAGCCGGCCTAGCTCTAAGGCCTGTTTAAACAGCTCTTGTTCCACCTCATGGACGGCTTGACCACTCTGGTAAGCCTGTTCAACCGAGCCAATCATAACCTGGGCTTGCTCGATAAGAGTGTGCGCATTGATCGCTGAGGAAATTCGGTTCATGCTAGTCATTGGGGGTAGACTCCTTTAGAGTACAGTTCAGCTCGAACTTTAGTCGGGACAAAGAGGAGTCTACCCCCTTGGGGCTGTACCCGCCAATGCTTGCCGGCTTGGGGGCGCGGACGACGGGTTACACCCTCCCATCGCTTACTTACAGCAAGCGGCTATTGCACTTAAAGACATTACCGAACGCGCAGAGCTCGAATCTATCCTCGCCGAACTCGAGTTTCTATACGAAGGCCTAGATCCTAAATTGCATACTGTGGCCGATCCACTCATCGAGCAGTATCGGAAACGGCTGATCTCATCGTGACCTCGGGCGCCTCGGTCCATTGCTTTGCGCTGCGCCGCCTCAATCCCATGCGCGGTGTCGTTGCGGTGTTGGAAACGCAGGCTAGTCGCGCCTTCAGCATGAATGGTCGTACCTAGGAAGTGCAGGTGTGGGTTGAAGTGCCGCGGCAATCCTGGGGAGTCCTCACAACGGCAAGGCCGCAATATCAACAGGCGGTTATTACGGTTGAGAACCTTGTAAATAATGCGTCGAGCCGCGATCAGCCGCGAGTGTGCTGGTTTAAGCGAGCCAAAGATGGAAGCGGCGAGGAGCTTGACGGGGATGCCAAGGTTTGGCCGCGGATCTGCTTTCCGGCATTGACCCTTAGGCGGAAATGGCCGCAGGCGCAGCAAACTGAGCTGGTCGAAAATTATCTTAGCGGGCTAGCGCCGCGCATGTTGACTCTGCAGGACCTCAGTGACTCGGTACGCGAACAACTTGTGTACGCAGCGTGTTCGCAAGCTCTTTTAGTGGATTTGCTGTGTCCGCTTTATCCGGTGGTGCTCAACCCTGAGCTAATCACCGCAGCGCGTGTCGAGGCGCGTCTACGTCGATCGGCTACTCACGCGGTTTATCGTTCGGTGTACTAGAGTTGCACTCAAGGCATTCATCTATCTGAAATTTCTCTGACAAATGGTCCGTTTATTTGTGGAGTAACGGCCCGGAAGTGTGATATAAACGAGCGCCAATTTGTCGCATGCTTAGTCAGATGGAGGCGTATAGCACCTGGAGGCCTATGCGGGAGCTTGTGAAAACCTTACCGTGGCCAGGGTGTTTCTGTGTGGTAGGCTAAGCTGCGGTTCCTCTTTAACGTCTTAAGTTTTTTGCCTCCGCGCCTAGCTAGAATCCCGCTTTGAATGGGATCGGTTTCGTTAGCTCTGAGCGCTCATGATCAACCGCTTTCTAAACAGAAAGGAGACCTACATGGCTCAACTTAGTCCTGAAGAAGAGAAAGCCGTTCTGCAAACTCCGCCTAAAGGTACGTGGGCACTGATGCTGCTCGTAGCAGGTGGGTTTCTTGTGGCTTGGCTCGTCATGTACTTTGGCTTTTTTCTCGCTCATGGTCCAGTCAACTAAGGAGGACAGTTATGCATGTTGATCCCTTAGAAAAAAAATGGATAACGGTCAGTATTTTTCTGGTCGTGTTCTTTATTGCCGTGCTAGGCTTTTATGCGATCGGAGCCAATGTGAATCCACCCAGTAACGTAGAACCCATCGATTCGGTAAGGCTGCATCTGACCGAGGAGTTTGCGGAAGATAACTTGGGTGTCCGCAAGGAAGACGATGGTAGTGTAACCGTGACCATGGTGGCCGCTCGTTATGGTTTCTATCCGCAACGTATCGAAGTGCCTGCGAATACGCCCGTAACCTTTCGTATCGCCAGCGCCGATGTGCTCCATGGAGTGCACGGACCCTTTACCAATATGTCAACCATGGTGGTGCCGGGTTATGTCTCCCAGGTAAAAACCCTGTTTCCCAAGCCCGGCGAGTATCCGCTGTTCTGTAACGAATATTGTGGACTTGGCCATGATCATATGTGGGCCCGGTTGATCGTGACACCACAGTCCTAGGGGGGATCTACACCATGAATCACACCGTGAATTCTTTGAGTCTAGCTAATCGCTGGGTTGCGTTCATCTTTTTTCTGGTGGCCGCCTTGCTGGGCGTTTATCAGGTCGCCGAGCGTAGTGGTTTGTTCCCTTGGATCGAGTCACCCGAGGTTTATTTTGCCTCCGTGTCCACCCATGGCGTATTGATGGGGTTTGTGCTGACCACATTCACCGTAATGGGGACAGGGTATTACTGGGCGGCGACCAGCCTAAAGCGGCCGGTATGGGGTGGTAACAGTTTTGGTTGGACGGCTTTTTGGGTCGCGCTGATCGGCGTGTTGCTGGCGGCGCTGCCTTTACTCACCGGAAACGCCTCGGTGCTGTATACGTTTTATCCTCCGCTACAGGCAAATCCATTGTTCTATATCGGCGCCACACTATTGATCGTCGGCTCTTGGATCTGGTGTTTGCAGATGATTATGTCCACCATAGTCTGGAAACGGGAAAATCCCGGTCAGCCGGTGCCTCTGGTGATGTTTGGGACGACCACCAATGCCATTATGTGGTTGTGGACCAGCCTGGGTGTGGCAACGGAGGTATTGTTCCAGTTGATTCCCTGGTCGCTGGGTATCATTGAAACCGTGGACGTCGGTCTTGCTCGAACCCTGTTCTCTTGGACCCTGCACGCCATCGTCTATTTTTGGCTATTTCCGGCCTACATCGCTATGTATACCCTCTTGCCGAAAGCCGCGGGCGGACGGTTGTTCAGCGACGAGATGGCCCGGGTGGCTTTCATCATGTTGCTGGTCATTAGCGTACCGATCGGATTTCATCATCTTTTCATGGATCCCTTCCAAGCCGCGGGCTGGAAGTTCATGCATATGTTTGGGACATTTCTGGTTATGCTGCCCACCTTGTTTACCGGATTCACGGTGATCGCTTCGCTGGAAATCGCCGGCAGGTTGCGTGGTGGCCAAGGTTTGTTCGGCTGGATCTTTAAACTGCCATGGGGCGACCCTTTAGTGGCTGCGGCTGGTTTAGCGTTGCTCATGCTTGTGCTTGGAGGGTTTGGTGGTTTGATTAACGCGAGCTATTCCATGAACACGATGGTGCACAATACCCAGTGGGTAACGGGCCACTTTCATCTGATTTTTGGTGGCACCGTCATCATTATGTACATGGGGATTGCCTATCACGAATGGCCCAAGTTGACGGGCAGGGCCCTGTCTTCCACCGGCACCGCGCTAACCCAATTGTGGCTGTGGTTTCTAGGGATGGTCATCTTGACGACGCCTTGGCATGTCATGGGCTTGCAAGGACAACCGAGAAGAATTTCCTCTACACCTTACGACACGCCATTGGTCGATGCCTGGATGCCTAGCGAAGCCATCATGCTTGTTGGAGGGCTGGTGTTGCTATTATCAGCCATCTTGCTGATCTGGGTTCTGTACCGAACTCAGCGGAATGATGTCCAGGAGGCCAATCCGGAGCAGCAATATGCCGAGCCCATTCATCCGGTGATGACGCTTCCTAACACGCTGAACGGTTTCGCGCTATGGAACTGGATCATTCTGGTCTATATCGTAGTCAGTTACGGCTACCCCATTGCTCAGTTCTTCTTGATGCCGACCTATGGCACCTTCCCATGGAGTATTTAACTCATGAAGCCGATGATGATTTTGTTTGGTTTAGTCTCCCTGGTGTGGGCCGGTGGTGAGCTTAGCGCGGCGCCTTCGTCTAATGTAGTGTGGGACTCGCCCACACGCGCTTTACTCAAATCAGGCGATCCAGAAAAGGGAAAAACGTTGGCCGCGGCGTGCGCTGCGTGCCACGGGGAAAACGGGATCAGTGAAAACCCTGGATTTCCTAGTCTCGCCGGGCAGTTGGCAACCTATCTCTTTAAGCAGCTCAAGGATTATAAGGACAACAAGCGTAGCGACAATCCCATGATGCTTGGCATCGCTTCGCCGCTTTCGGAGCAAGATATGGCGGATATTGCCGCGTTTTATTCCAGCCAACCGCTACCACCCGGCATCGAGAGTGCTGGCGATAACGAAGCGGCCAAGATGCTGGTTACTCGAGGCGACGGCGTGCGTTTGGTGCCACCCTGTGCCGCCTGCCATGGACGCTCCGGGGATGGCAAGATCGTGGATATACCCGCTCTGGCCGGTCAGCAGGTCGAATATGTCAAGGCCACGTTGCTAGCCTATAAGGAGGGAAAGCGTAGTAACGACATCTACAGCCGCATGCGCTTAATTGCGCAACAGCTCTCTGAGAATGAGATCACTGCGCTGGCAAATTATTACACGGGTTTAGGTGACTAAGACGTTCGATGCACTAGGATAAGCTACCTGGAGGCGCGTCACACGCGCCTCTTGCTTTTATTCATTGGTTGGTAGCGATGTCAGAAAACTGTTTCCATTGCGGCCTACCGATACCTGCGGGTAATGCACCTAGCGCTGAGGTGTTGGGTCAGCACCGGGAGTTCTGTTGCCAGGGTTGTCAGGCTGTTTGTATTGCAATCACGGATGCCGGATTGGCGGATTACTATCGTTACCGGGAAATGCCCGCAAAGACAGCCAATCAAGCGGCAGTCCCCACTTTCTTAAATCAACTCGAACTTTACGATCGCGCGGAAATCCAGCGGGAATTTGTCCGATCGGCCGGGAGTTGGCGGGAAGCCTCGTTAATTCTCGAGGAAATCCGCTGCGCGGCCTGTCTGTGGCTCAACGAACGCCATCTTCGAAGTTTGGCTGGCGTACTGGATGTGCACATGGATTACACCAGTCAGCGCGCTCGGGTACGTTGGGATCCCAAATTGATCAAACTCAGTGAGATCCTAAAAGCCATTGCCGAGATTGGTTACACGGCCCATCCTTATAATGCCTCTCACGGCGATCTACTGATTGCAGACCAGAAACGGCGCGGAATCGAGCGTCTCATCTTTGCGGGTTTCATCGGCATGGCGGTCATGCATTTTTCGATTGCCTGTTATCTACTCGGGCAGCCGAATGAGGTCGGAGAATACCCGCTTTGGGTGGTGATTGGGCGTCGGACGGAATTAATTGCGACCAGCGCCATCCTGGCCTATTCCGGGCAGGAGTTCTTTGTTAGTGCCTGGATCGATTTAAAACACAAACGTCTCGGGATGGATATTCCCATCGTACTAGGATTGTCGGTTGCGCTCATCGGCAGTGTCTCTGCGACGATGATCCAGTCTGGCGAGGTGTATTACGATTCGATCGTGATGTTGGTCTTTTTCCTGCTGCTTGCCAGGCACGCGGAATTACGAGGCCGCGCCACCGCGGCGACCGCTCTCGACCGCATGACTAGG
>CAVSWL010000039.1:0-39111 GCA_963731655.1 uncultured Gammaproteobacteria bacterium
CCGTTGTTGATATTCCGTAAGTGACAACGCCAACGACCTTCTGTGAGCTTTCGACACCTCTCGGAGTGCCTCCGGTTTCTTCTTTGTGCGGTGCCGCTCCACGAAGGCATCATCTCCAAGCAATAGCTGATGGCGAGTATCCTTCAGCGGACTGGGTGCCCCTCTTCCGTCCAGAATGAACTGCCGATACCTCTCAATAGCCTTGTTACGACGCTTACCAAACTGACCCAGCAGCCAGTCCGTATCCAGCCATTGTGGACTGTCATCAAGGCCTGTAACGGCTCGATAACTGCTCCACGACCAATCTTCCAACCGCCTTACCATACCCGCACGAATTGGGTTCAACACCACATACCGCGTCAGTTCTAGTAGATAGGTCTCCTTCTGCACAATCATCGCCTTGTAACGCCCCTGATACAGATGGCCAACCATGCCGTGCCGCCGGTTAAAACTCTGCGTGTACTGCCCATTGAGCTGCCGCATGCCTCTGGAGAGATTTCCGTCCACGGTTTCCACCAGCAGATGGTAATGGTTGGTCATTTGACAGTATGCATGCACCACCCAATGGAATCGCCCGCAGACACTTTCAAGTATCTTTAACCAGGCTATCCGATCATCATCGTCAAAGAAGATATCTTCCCGTCGATCGCCACGGGAAGTTACATGATAAAGCGCACCTGCGTATTCCAATCGAAGTGGTCTTGCCATAGAAGGAGTTTAACATAGGCTAAGTTGGAATGTTAGAACTGACCCTGATACGCTTTCGCTGACGCTGATACGCTTTCGCGTGATAGAGTGCCTTGGGAACGCCCCAGCGCCTTGGCCATTTGATTTATAGATGTGCCCACTTTGCGCTCAATCTCGATATAATGTCTCTCGGGAAGACTTAGGTGTTTATAGCTCATTAGTAGCCTCTGTAAATAGCTTGGTAACTGTTTACTTAGCGCCTAAGTCTTGTCCTAACTTAAGGGCGTATCGCTTTCAGTTACTTACAGAGGTTATGCACTTATGATACGAATCCAGGTAGGCAAAATCACCTGCTTAAAGAAGCAAAGTCACCATCTAGACACATACTTAATAAATGATGTTATAAAATATAGGCTCGAAATATAATATTAGCCCTAACGAATATATCAACCTGACGCCTGATTGCGTAACTTATTACACTGCTAGACCTCTGACTCTAGAAATCTGCATATGAGCACAATTACCAAAGCGGCCTTGCTAAAACAATCAAAAGAGAAAGCCGAGCTTGAAGCCGCCAGAAGAGAGGCAAGTGAATACGAAACTGAAGACTTGGTAAATCAAGCGCAAGATATAGTTGAAGATATTTTCTATGCACTTGATTGGACAAATGTTGAAGACGGAATAATAAAATCCAATGATCCAATTACCGAATGGCACAATCGGAGCTTGGATGATATTGAAAATGATTGGAAATACCTATCAATATCAAGAGCTGAAATACAAAATGCTGCTGAAAGGTATCTTGAGCGTCCTTGGTTGCGAAGTAAATATATTGATTGGTTGATATTAAATGTGCTCACTTATGCAGAGTATCAAGCAACTTTTAATGTTGTTCGCTCTAAGTTGCAGCCACTCAGTCTATATATTGCCCAAAAATCAGACTCTAAGTTAGGTTTATTTGCTTCAATCGTTTGGCGCATATTTGTATTTATTTTTAAATGGTTGATATGGCTATCTTTATTCGTCGCGTCTTTTATTATTGCTCCATATGGCCCAATTGCAATTGGTGGAATCACAGCTTGGTGGATCTGGAGAAAAATATCTGCCAAAAGAAAAATAGAAGAACTAATGGCGTCGATGTTTTCTACGTATTCGGGTTTTGCAACCTTAAGTCAGAGTTGGACTTTGGTGTGGGATGAATTGATTAAAAGCAGAGATAAAGGAGCCGTTTGGGATGGTGTTGTATATCGCCTTGTTGAAGACCGAAAGCAGTGCAACAAGGGACAGACCACGTTTTAATCTGAACGTCGTGTCAGAAAACATGGTCTGTCCTATTGTTTTGTCCCCTATTGTTTTATCTGCTTCAATACGCGGTGGTCTAGCCATACCTGCAGTGTAGCTCATTGAATTCTGATGTTATAATGCGAGACCTGACCCTGAGCTTGTGACCCTGAGCTTTGAGCTTGTGACCCTGAGCTTCGAGCTTCGTATCAGAAAACGTGGTCTGTCCCCTATTGTTTCTGTCCCCTATTGTTTCTCGGCAGTGCCGGAATTGATGGCAGTGGCGGCCGGAAAGTTTGAGCGCTTCGTGCAAGCACAGGAGGTGCAACATGCGTAGTCGACCACAGCGCATGGAGCCTGTGCCATCATTTCCTGCACTGGTTTAACGGGAGTTCGGGAAATTAGAAGGGGTTATCCGGGCGAAACGACGTGCGTACATTCCGGTGGTGTTGTCCCATAAAGAAGTAACCACGATTCTCCAATGCCTGCTAGCACCTTATGATTTGGAGGCTAAGACAAGGAATTACTTTGCTACCAAGATTCGTTGCGAGCTAATCTATTGAACAGCATGATGTCGCCAGACGGGCTTTGAAGGGCTAGCGTGGGCTCTCGCAGATTGAAGCGGAATAGAAATACAAAGTCGAATTCTACGCAATAAGCGATCAAGCGGTCTGCGTAAGTCATGAAGAGACCATGGAGCGTCTGCCCCGTTGGGCTCTGAATAATAAATCTATCGTTTCGCAAAAATAACTGCTCGCCGCTCAGTCCCTCCCAGATGCCATCCAGATAGCCGGCGGTGGGCGGTGGAGGGTTCGGCGTGCTCCATGGACTCGCGTACCCAGCCACCCCAGGTAATTCCATTCCACGCCATGCTTCCCGCCACGGGTTAAACGGCCAAGTGGATCCAGAGAAGGGGCTTAAGCCCCCGTAGGTTCCCGAGAACGCGTTCCATAGACGCGCCATGGATGCCATGGCGCGCATAATCTGCGTCAACTCATTGGGCGCAAAATCCGTGTTCGCTTGGGCTATCCCTGGAAAGCAGAGGCAAAAGGTTATCAGCAAAGTCCAACGCAGCCGTTTCACTTGAGATAGACGTTAGCTAAGACATCAAATCGTTTAGCGAAAGGGGTAAATGACGAACACGTTTCCCTGATGCGGCATAAAGCGCATTAGCTATCGCAGGAGCTAGAGGCGGGACCCCGGGCTCGCCGACGCCTGAAGGCGGTTCTTGACTGGGCACAATGAGGGTTTCTACCGCAGGCATTTCGGCTATGCTGAGGAGCGGAAAATCATGGAAATTGCTTTGTTCTACCCGGCCGTCCCGAACAGAGATAGCTCCTTTAATTGCGGCAGTCAGTCCCCAGGCGATGGAGCCCTCCAACTGCGCTCTTATGGTGTCGGGGTTAACCGCAATCCCGCAGTCTATGCCGCACACCACTCGGTGTATTTTGAGTGTTCCTTTTCCCTCTAAGGATACTTCGGCAATCTGAGCGGCATAGCTGTTGAACGCCTCATGTACAGCCAATCCACGATAACGGCCCTCCGGCGGATTGGCCCCCCAATTCGCCTTGTCCGCGGTGAGTTCCAAGACCTGTTTGAGCCTAGGATTGCCGCCAAGTAGTTTTAGTCGATAGTCTAACGGATCGTGCTGAGCTTGGGCCGCAAGCTCGTCCATAAAGCACTCGATCGCAAAGGCACTATACGAGTACGCAACGGAACGCCAAGCGCCGGTGGGGATGGCGGCCGGGATTTCGGTGTACGCTACCCGGATATTAGGAATCGTGTAAGCAAGTTCTTGGGCTCCATAGGTTTTGACTCCGTGTCCGGCAATGCGATGGTCCCAGGCGATGGGCATGCCCTGGCTATCGAGACCGGCTGCTAAGCGATGATAAGTGGCCGGGTGATAGAAATCATGCTGCATGTCTTCTTCCCGGGTCCAAATTAGCTTGACTGGGGCTCCCACGGCTTTGGCGATCTGCACCGCTTCGGCTACGAAGTCCTGTCTCAGTCGCCGCCCGAATCCTCCACCGATCAGCGTTTGGTGCACATTCACCGGATCCGTTCCTGACACATAGCGCTGCGCTTTGTATAACAGGCGTTCAAACGTCGAAAACGCATGTTGGCGTGCGGTACCTTGAGCCGACCCTGGGTTTTGAGTGGGTGCCCAAATATCACATCTTCCATTGTGAACATAGGCGGTGCAGTTCATGGGTTCTAGGGTCGCATGAGCCTCATAAGGCGTTTCATAATCGGCCTGAACGGTTTTGGATGCCTGCGCTAAAGCCTGGGAAACATCGCCCTCATTTCTGAGCCAACTCGGCGGCTTTATCCACGTCGGCGGCGAATTGGGCGCGGAGTTCCTTCGAGTTGAGATTGCGATGAGGGCCGAAATCCCATTCGATCTCGAGTGCGTCGCGCCCTTTCTTTGCGGTCCAGAAATCCTCGGCAACCACGGCGACGGCATCGTTGCCGACCGCTACCACTTGACGAACACCCGGGATGCGCAGTGCTTTCGCGCTATCCAGATTGCGCAATTTGCCACCGAAAACCGGACAATGTGTGATCGTGGCGGTTAGTAGATCCGGGAGTTGAACGTCGATTCCGAACACGGCTTGGCCATTCACCTTAGAGGGGATATCCAACCGGGGAATAGGGTGGCCAATAAATTTGAAATCTTTTTCATCTTTGAGAGCCACGGTATCGGGGATCGGCATTTTGGCGGCGACGTCAATCAATTCGCCGTACTTGGCCCGCCGATTGCTGCTCCGGTGAATGACCGCGCCTTTTTCGGGCACGGCATTCACTCACGGGCACATGCCAGGTGCTGGCGGCCGCTAATACCAGCATTTCGCGGGCGGTGGCGCCGGCTTGCCTGAGCGGTTTCCAGCCTTGGCGAACACTGGCGCTGCCCCCCGTTAATTGGTTGCCATAGGCAGGATCCACGGGAGCTTGTTTAACCCTGACTTGTTGCCAGTCCACGGCTAACTCTTCAGCGAGGATCATAGGCAACGCCGTCATCACACCTTGCCCCATTTCCGCTTTAGACAGCATGATCGTGATCTCACTATCCGCTGAAATCATTAGCCAGGCATTGGGTTCCCAATGGCTCGCTTTGGTACTGTCGGCGTATACCGGCGTTCCCCCTGGGATGACAAACGCTAACGCAAATCCTGCCCCGGCGGTTGTGCTCACTTTAATAAACTGGCGGCGTTGTGGATTAAAGGGCCGTTTCATCATCGTGGGCTCTCCAGAGCAATTTTTCGGGCGGCGTTGTGTATGGCGCGCCGAACCCGTAGATAAGTGCCGCAACGGCAGAGATTACGCGCAAGCGCGGTGTCGATATCTTGGTCAGAAGGCTTAGGATTCTTAGCAAGCAACGCCGCCGCCGCCATGATCAAACCCGATTGACAATACCCACACTGGGGCACCTGTTCTTCAATCCAAGCTTGCTGTACGGGATGGGGGGAGTCCATTCCCAAACCTTCGATCGTGGTAATGCTCTGACCCGCTGCAGACGCTAGAGAAATGGAACATGAGGGTATAGCCGTTCCATTGAGATGTACCGTACAAGCGCCGCATAAACCCACCCCGCAGCCGTATTTTGAGCCGGTCAGTTTGAGTTTGTCCCGCAGTACCCAAAGTAAAGGCGTATCGTTTGAGGCTTCAACAGAGATTTCATCTCCATTGACTCGCAGTTTAGTTGTCATGATATCCCCTTCATAAAACGTAGATCTGGTGCGTGTTAACCCAATACTCTCACTTTATTTAATTCAGTATCAAGAACTAAAACGTGCGCGTCGGATAGCCGTTTCCAATCAAATCTCATCGATGGGAGCGATCCCAATTTGGGGGGATGAGTGTCATTCAGCCGTACAATACTACGGGATACGTTTTACAAGATGCACGATAGTTCTCCTACGATTGAGCGAGAGCATGGCGGGTCTTTATGTTCATGGAAAATATTGTCCCTAGCTTCTACAACCCCTGCTAAAATGGAAGGCAATACGATTGGTCAGCTGTCAACGAATTAACCCGAGGCGGTCAACATGTCTAACTACTCGTTTAGAAATCTATTCTTGGCATGGGGTTTCCTAGCGCTATGCGCCGCTTGTACAGCGAATGATGAAGCGGATCATGCAAGTGCTCGGAACAATCAAGCGGTGCCACTACCCAATCAGGCTCAATTGGAAACTGCCACGTTTGCCGGTGGTTGCTTCTGGTGTATGGAGCCTCCCTTCGATAAGCTGGAAGGAGTGGTGTCAACCACTTCGGGTTATACGGGGGGGAAACGTCCAAACCCGACCTATGAAGAGGTGTCGTCCGGTCAGACAGGGCATGCGGAATCGGTACAAATCCTTTATGATCCTAAAAAAATTACGTATCAGAAACTGCTCGATGTTTATTGGCACAATATCGACCCTACTACCCTTAACCGCCAGTTTTGCGATTCAGGCAATCAATATCGCACCGCGATCTTCTACCATAATGCGTTGCAGAAGCGCCTGGCGGAAGAATCCAAGGCGGCGCTCGAACGGTCTAAACCTTTTAAAGAGCCCATCGTAACAGAGATCACGCCGGCGTCTGAATTTTATGCGGCGGAAGACTACCATCAGGACTATTATCAGAAAAACCCGATCCGTTATCATTATTATCGTTACCGCTGTGGCCGAGATCAACGTTTGGAGGAACTTTGGGGCCAAAGTAACGAGCATTGAGCAAGTGCGCTTGGTATTCATTCGCGCATATTAGCCGCCTTAAGTTTCGCCGCCTCCCAGACTCAATCGTACCAGTTTGAGAAACTCTTCAAAATTATCGACGATGGCATCCGACTTGTACGGATAAGCTGGCGTGCCAGGAAAAATCCGGTTAATCCAGGCGTCGCTCCACTGGGCGCCGTTGTAAAACACGCCGGTGACGCGTGCGGCTTGCGCCGAGGTAATGTCGGTGGTGCTATCGCCCACGTACCAAACGTGTGAGTTAGCTGGATGCTCGAGCCGCTTGAGTGCCTCCAAGATGGGGTCGGGAGACGGTTTGCGCCGCTCGGTATCGTCACCGGCCACGATCGTATCGAACAAATGCCGCCACCCGGACCCTTCTATGCAATCGAGTTCCCGTTCGAGGAACTCCCGATCCCGGTTGCTTAACACACCGGTAGTGATGTGATTTTTCCTAAGGAATTCCAGCATTTGCGGTAAGCCGGGTTCCAGCGGTTCCACCTGCCCGTAATGATTACGGTAGCATTCATTGAATGCGTGGTGGGCGATGCGCTTGGCCGTGGCATCCTTGCCGAATAAGACCTCGAAGATATCGGTGCGAGAGATTTTGCGGGCTGCCTTTATCTTGGGATGCAGGCGGTAATTTTCCCGTACATAGCGCACCAGTTTGGCGTCATTTTCATTTTTGCTTTGCGAAGGATCAACCAAATGGTCTGTAAGGCCCAGTTCCGTGAGTCGTGGCAGCATGTCGTCTACTGCACGATACATTGCGTCCAATGTGTCGGCTAGCGTGGCGTGCCAATCGAACAAAATCACCTCGGGTTTGGGCAGAGGTTTCAAACGTCGGGTCCAAGGGATAAAGCGGTGTACGTGGGCTTTGGCGTCCTTGGCGATGGTGAACTCCACCAGTTTTAATAGTTCCTGATGGTTATTTACAATGTAATCGGGTTGATACGGATGTGCATCGGTGCCGGGGAAAATCGTTTTAATCCATTTGGCATCGCCTTGCGCTCCATTGAAGAAAATGTTGGCTATTCCGGCCGTTTTGGCCGCAATGGTATCGGCGGTGCTATCCCCCACATACCAAATATCCATTCCTGGGGGGGCACTAAAATCTGCTAGAGCGCGCTGGATGGGTTCGGGGGAAGGTTTGAGACGTGCGTGCTGATCTCCGGAAACGACGCTTTCGAACAGCAAAAACCAGGTTCCCAGTTCGATGGTTTCGAGTTCCTGTTCGAGAAACTCACGCGCACGGTTGGTCAGGATCCCGAGTTTAATGCCTAGCTTGCGTAGCTCGGACAAATTGTTGCGAATTCCAGGCTCAAATGGGGTTACATCGCCGAAATGGTGACGATAACAACGGTTATAGGTGTTATTGGCGAGCTGCTTGGCCTGATCATCCTCGCCGAACAGTAACTCCAATAGGTCTGTTCGGGATGCCTTGCGAGCCACGACGACCTTGGGATGAAGACGGTGGTGCTGGCGCACGTACTCGACCAGCTTGCGATCATCGTCGGTTTTGCTCTTATCTGGCTTGACCAGGCGGCGGGTTAGGTCAAGCGGATCGAGCAGTTTCAACATATCCTCCATTGCCCGGTACATCGCGTCGCTGGTGTCCACCAGCGTGCCATGCCAGTCGAACAAAATGATTCTCGGGGGAAAGGGTGTGGTCATAGGGCATACACTCATTTTTTTACTGGCTAAGGTCAGCGCAAACTGAGCATCCATTTCATGAGGTGGATTGACTTCGGTAATGCATTGGGCGAACAAGGCCGAGCTAGACGGTCTTCACTTCGAAATTATCGGGTAACTTCGCCAGTGTTTGGTTGGCCTTGTTAGAAGGCTGTTTAAACTCGGAATTTGAACAGACATTCGTGTCCATCTCCGTCAAACTCTGTTGCAAGTATTTGCCACATGTTTGCTACGGCAAGCGCGAATTTATTTCGCGATGCTTAGTATTTTTTATAAAAATTAATGGGTTATCTGTATGTTTCCATTCTGGAACGTATCCTGCACCTTCTTCTAGTGCTGCGGTGGCCGAGTGCTTGGTGGCTGGATTCTCTCGGTGAACAAGTGCAGTACTGCCGTCGACTAGTGTACTACTTTTGGTTAACGACTAACTGGGTCATTTGAGATTTTTTTCGATGTATACATTATTACCTTTGATTAGGTTTCCGCTGGGCCTGTTAATGTTTGCAGGTATTTTAGTGCACGCGGCCGTATGCGAGTGGCGTAAGGAGCGAGACGCAAATCTGAATTAAACACAATGGATCGTTGGTGCAGGTAACCAGGCAACGCGTACTTCAAAGAGCGATGCCAAATTGCGCCATTCGACTTTTTTCGAAAATTTGTAACAGCGCTGCGTAACATGGTTGTCTGCATAAGGTCATTATGATTTGGTGAAGTGGACCCTAAAATTAATCAACTTGCGCCTATTGAAACACTTGGCTCGTTTGCACCTTTTATTGTTGGATTACGCCATTTCAAGTCGGGCATATAGGCCACTGAATTCGGCCTCTTTCTTACAAGCATAAGTTAAACTATAGTGGTTGCAGGCGGTTTTATGCCTGAAGCTTTCGAGCGATCGAAACAGTTGACTAATGGCGAGTGGGTTGAGGAGGTAAGCGATGAAACGAGCCAGTACGATGAAAGAATACCAGGAACTGATTAATCAGGCGCTATTTGAACTCCAGGATCTGCGTGCTTCTGTGGAATTCGATGAGGAGTTTATGGGGGAAGTTCTAGAGTTCGTGGAACCGCTGGAAACCAGTATCCGTAAATTGAATCAGGACATCAGTGATGGGAGCTACCGCTTTGCGAAGCAGAATTTACCGTTCATGCCAATCGTGTATCAAACTCCCGGTTCTTTGCTACCTTTCAAGCAGTTGCTCATTCAGATCAATGATACCCATATTCATGGCTTGGAATAGGAGGAAGCAGACACGCGTTGAGGTTCACTTCATGTCCAGCTGGTTATTCCCGGTCCCATCTACCCGCTCAGCACCCACGCCGGTAAGCGCGCCGTGATACGTTGCCCACAACCATTGCAATAGCCGCTATACAGTTGATTTTCGGTGACCTGATAATGCACCGCCGGTTCGGTGTCGATCGTTATTCGTGTTTGGGATGGCCCGGTTGGGCGCCTTCAGATTTCCCCTGCCGCTAGGCCCGCTGCTCGGGCGTATCGCTCGACGGCGGCTCGGAGCGGTTACCAGCTTCCGTCGCCCATTGCTCTTCTAACAGCGCGATTCTCGACAACAACTCCTACTGTACCGCTAAGATCGAGTTCAGCTCTGGTATTGTGGTGACTGGTTTTGACCTCCGCAAGCAAGGGGGAGCAAGGCTTACTCCTTAAAAAACAATCGTAAGCGGTTACGTGCTTCGCATCAAACTGATCTACGGGACTCCGAGAATAGCGACAGCGTTCGCGTGCTCATCGACTACCTGTGGCCACATTGTGCGAGCTTATTAAAATAGGATGAGCCGATAGTCCAATTTCGCAGTTTGTTGGGGATGCGATGACTGTATTAGAACTTCTGGTGTAAGTATTTCGCGACCGTACCAGCGAGGTGTACAGAGAATATGAACAACTTCCTCATACGCACACGAGGGTTGGAAGCATTCCGTATTGTGCCAGACAATAATTTCGACGAGATTTTACTCATATTAAGATTTGCCTGGGACAGCAACTTTTGTGTTGTAGTTAGGGTGTGTAATGAATGCTCCGGGTCGGCTTTTTTTAGTGGCTCTTTTACTGCGTTGGTCCGTGGGCGGCCATTTGTTTGAAAATAAGAACAGCTCGTCAATTAGGGAATATCTGATTGAACACTTGCAAAGGACGGTCAAGGAACTTGTGATTAGGTCGATAAGATAAGTAAAGGGTGGGAAGTTTTGAAGTTAAAGTGATAGCTACTAGATACTTGAATATAGGTCTATTGTGTCTATAGTAAATATTTGAATAACAAAAAGGGAAGATCAAATCCCACGTATCCGAAACCAAATCTTCCAAGCGAGTATTTTGTTTCTCTGCTTAAGAATTCTAGAAAAAGGAAATCACGAATTGTTTAGGTAGCGAGTAATCGGCGTCAGCTTGTCTATATGGATTAATAGACAATTTTCTTTGGTTAAAACAAAGGAATAAAGAGAATGGATGCAATCAAGGTTGAGATAAACAACGAGTTAGCTTATCAAATAAAAAAATACGATCCAAAAACAAAGTTAAAAATTCATAAGTCCTTAAAGAATAAATATCGTAAAATTATTATTCAAAAATGTAAAAAATGGAAATGCTTGGAAGAAAAGACATTGTTAGAATTTTCTAGGAGGAAAAACATCGTTCTTGATAAAAAGAAAGTTCTCGAGATGTCTCTCAACGACGAGCAAACTTTTCAGCAATATAAACAGATGAACTCTAACTTGTGGTTAAATACCTATGAGATGTCAGATATTCATCTTAGAGCGATAAGGTCTGTGGTTACTTATGCTCTGACCCTAGATGAGGTCAAGGATGCGTTATGGGAAGGGTTCAACGGCCTGTTTGAAACCGAAACAGTGATGACAAACCTTCATCAATTGTTGGGGCTCCCAGACTACAAAATTGATGTAAATAATTACATTCACTCTATGTGATATTGTCTTATTGTGGTCGGGCTGTAAGCTGCTCACACCGTTTTGACTGACAACAATTTATAAAAAATAAAGATTACTAAACGCTGTAATATAGTTCGGTGAGTTGTCCAACCGCTCCGCCAGTTGTGGCAACGTTATGTTTTTTTTAAATAGCGCTTGCTGATTTTCATTCTAGTTTGCAGCAAACCCTATAAACATGAAATGGCAACAGATCGCTTTATGTGCTCTGACGTCGCCATGTAGCTGGTGGGACACCCATGCAGCGTTTGAAAGCGCGGGTGAAAGACGCCTCGTTGTCGTAACCGATATCCTGCGCGATCTGGGGTATGGATTTGTTGCTGTTGACCAGTTCCTGAACCGCAACCTGCATTCTCCAGCTCGTCAGGTATTGCATCGGCGGCACACCAATCACCTGGCAGAAGCGATCCGCCAAGGCGGATCGCGACAAGCCGACTTCCCGCCCGAGTGCTTCAACCGTCCAAGAATCGCGCAGCCTGGCATGCAAAAGCGTCAAGGCACGCGCTACGTAGGGGTCCTTGAGCCCAGCCAGCCACCCGGTCTGCCCTTCAGGCAAGCGCTCGGTATAACGGCGTATCGCTTCCACGAACAGCAACTCGGAAAGCTTTGCAAAGACCGTCTCCGACCCCATGCGTCCGGAGGCCAGCTCGTCCGCCGCATAAGTTAACATGCTGCGTATCCATTCTGCGGAGGGTCCACCTTGGTAGTCCAGACAAAGCACCGCGGGTAGAGAGCTCACGACAGGATTCGTCTGTAGCCTCTCACCGGCGACAAATCCGCAGACGATGCGGGTTTGGGCACTTCCACCGCCTAGCCTGATCGTCGCAAGGCCACCATGGGTCGGTGGCTTGACGACTTCCCCGCTCGGTACCGGTGGCAACCTCAGATCGTCGCCTAACAGATGATAGTCATTGCGAGGGAACATCGCGAATCCGCCAGACCCCATTTCATACGCCGGCTCATCGGCTACCTGCACCTTGAGATGTCCATCAACCACGTAGTGGTACGGGATGATTTCCGCAGCCTCACCTAGAAACGAAGCACAACTCTGGGGTAGAACTTTGACACCCAGACACCACGACTCCGAAAACTCCCCGTGCAGAAACACGCCCCCTTTCAGACGTATGGTACGTAGGGCATCGGACAATGCATCCATCCCGCCATCCTCAATTCCGGCGTTTTAGACAAAAGTTCCGGTGCATGGGCCATAGGTTGTGCCCAGCGATCCTGTCAAAGTGTTGATCACAAACCGCATGGTTTCAACCGTTATCTTCTAATTTCAATACATGGGAGAAAATCTTATGAACGAGCAGGTACTAAACGATTTCCTCGGGCAAGTGCTCAACGATCTCGGTGGCGCCTTCAGTATCGGGCTAGTGCGTATCGGCAGCGCACTCGGCTTGTACAAGACGTTGCAGAAGCAGGGACCCATGACTTCTTTCGAGCTGGCCGAAGCGACTGGCCTCGCTGAACGTTATGTGCGCGAATGGTTGTCACATCACGCCGCATCGAATTACCTCACCTATGACCCGCTCAGTCGGCGGTTCACATTGCCCCCGGAGCAGGCGGCGGTCCTTGCGGACGAAGACAGCCCCGTTTATCTGGCAGATGCCTTCGAATGCGCGGCGGCCTATGTCGAAAATCAGCCCAAGGTACAGACCGCCTTCATGACGGGGAACGGTGTCGGGTGGGGTAATCAGTCAGGCTGCCTGTTCTGCGCCGTCGCCCGCTTCTTCCGGCCCGGTTACTACGCCAATATTCTGCAGAACTGGCTACCGGCGCTCGACGGTGTCATCGACAAACTCGAACGTGGCGCACGGGTGGCCGACGTCGGCTGCGGCCATGGCTATTCCACCGTGATGATGGCCGAAGCCTTCCCCAATTCGGAGTTCGTCGGCTTCGACTTCCACACTGCTTCGATCGAGGAGGCGAACCACCATGCCCAAAACCACCGTATCGCGGACAACGTCCGGTTCGAAGTCCGCTCCGCCAAGGATTATCCGGGCCGGGACTATGACCTGGTGACCTTCTTCGATTGTCTGCACGACATGGGCGATCCGGTGGGCGCGTCTCGACACGTGCGCGAATCACTCGCCAGCAACGGCACCTGGATGATCGTGGAACCGTTCGCCCACGATCAGCTCGAGGACAACCTCAATCCGGTCGGGCGACTTTATTACGCCGCGTCCACACTGGTTTGCGTGCCGACCTCGCTAGACCAGGAGATTGGCGCCGCATTGGGCGCGCAAGCAGGTGAAGGCAGGCTGCGCGAAGTTGTCACCAGCGGCGGCTTCCGGCACTTTCGCCGAGCCACGCAGACACCTTTCAACCTGATCTTGGAAGCCAGGCCTTAAGGCATAACCGCCCCGCCGATGATGGGGCGGTCCCATTTCCACACGCAAATGAGAACTAACGATGCAAGTACTAGAAGCTGCAATCATCGGCGTGATTGCCACCGCCATCGCCGACCTCTGGCAACAGCTGTTGAAGCACTGGGCCGGGCTGCCAATCGCCAACTGGAAGCTGATCGGACGTTGGGTCGCCGGGATGTCCCGCGGGATCTTCGTCCACCACTCGATCGCCGACGCCGTCCCCGTATCAGGCGAAACTGCCATCGGCTGGATCTTTCACTATGCGGTTGGTGTCACTTATGCGGGCCTCTATCTCGCGATCGTCCGGGTGTGGCCTGAAACAATCCCGGACCTCACCACAGCACTCGTGTTTGGCACCATCACCCTCGCAGTGCCCTGGCTCGGCATGCAGCCCGCACTCGGCTTCGGCGTCATGGCGCGGCGGCTACCCAACCGGCTGGCTGTGATCGAGGTAACCGTGAACACGCACCTGATGTTTGGCGTTGGCCTGTACGCGGGTCTAGAACTCTGTCGGACTTACACCGCATATTAGGGCAAAATAAAGGTTTAGCGAGAAACCCATAACATGGGAAGCAAAGAGGCCGTCAAGGGGATATCCCCGCGGATTGCATCTTGCCATCCGGAGTCAAGCACTTTAGAAAACGGCTGACCGAAGATGAGATGTCAATCGGGGACTAGCAACGATCGTCGTACGCACATCAGAGATAGCGGCAGCTACCGTGCCATACAGGGGACAGCGTTTGTGATAGGTCGCGACAAGTGTCTCCGCTTCGTCCCTGCTCACGCCCACGAGTTGAAAGTGCAGTTTTACCGCATGGAATAAGGTATGTGATTCTGTCTCCTGGTTTCTTTTATAGGTGCCTTCGGCTCGAACTTCCATTCTTTGCAGAGGAATTTCCAACTCGGCCGCAACACGTTCAATCATATTGACCGCGCAAGCCGTGAGGCCGGTCAAAAAATATTCGCCGGCTGCGACTTCATCCCCATCGTATTCATCGGCAATGAAATGGTGATTGCGGCTATTACAGATGGCCCGACCGGGGGTACCGCTCGAATAGGATCGTGCCATGAAGGTTCTGAATTCGGCTTCGTTCATAGTGATTACCCTAACAAATGGTCATTAGAGTTTAGAGAATAGGTTAAGATCGTCGTCGCGCAAACTAACTTGTCGCCCAAGTAGAAAAAAAAACTTGACAATAAAAACCGACCGGTCGTATTGTGATCGGCCATGGCAAGACCCCGACTCAGCGGAATCACCCGGCAGCGTCTTTTGGACGAGGGCGTCGCCTTGTTCCTCGAACAGGGTTATCACGGCACCGGCCTCAAGGCGGTGCTCGACCGAGTCAAGGTGCCGAAAGGTTCGTTCTACAACTACTTCGAGAGTAAGGAAGAATTCGCCGCCGCGGCCATCCAACACTACGCCGAGTGCTTTGCGGACAAATTGAAACAAGCCCTGGCCGCGGCGCCGGATCCGGTGACCGGATTGCGCCGGTTTTTCGAATCCCTGATGGTGGATTTCGAAGCGGCGGGCTTCGTTGGCGGTTGCCTGATCGCCAACCTCGGCGGCGAACTCGAAGGCAGCGATATCTGCCGCCAGACCTTGTCCGCTGCTTTTCGCGGTTGGCGTGATGGCGTTACCGAGGCCTTGCGGCAAGGCCAGCAGCTAGGCTTAGTGCGTAGCGACATCGACGCAGGCGAGTTGGCCGACCTGCTCACCGAGGCGTGGGAAGGCGCTGTGATTCGAATGAAAATCGAACGCTCCCTGGAGCCCTTGCGCCGTGTGCTGGCACGGCTGGTCGACGATTATTTCCGGCCTGTTTAAGTTTTTTCTTGGCTAATACTTGATACGACCGGTCACATCCTGCCCGTCGATGGTGGGTTTATCACTGGCCGCGCCTGAAAGGAGAAACCGAAATGCCCTACGTCAATATCAAGATCACCCGCGAAGGCGGGACCACCGCAGAACAGAAAGCCGCGCTTATCCAAGGCGTGACCGACGTCCTGGTGAACGTCCTCGGCAAATCCCCGGCGACCACGGTTGTCGTGATTGACGAAGTCGATATGGAGAACTGGGGTATCGGCGGACTGCCGGTGGAAGAGTACCGCAAGCGTATGAAATAGCCAGGAGCACCGAATATCATGAGTCAGAACGAACTCTTTCACGATGGAGAGCTGACTGTGCAAGCGCGTGCCGGCGTCCGCGACGCAGCACAGCAAATCAGCCGCATGATGCAGGACAGGCTGTCCACGGGCGCACACGCCTTTATCGAACGCCAACCCATGGTGCTATGCGCCAGCTCGGACAGGCAACACAACGTTTGGGCCTCCATGATTCAGGGTATGCCGGGATTCATCCACGTTGCCGACGATCGCACGCTCAATATCGTACTTGACCCGTCACGGCTGGATGCCGGGGATCCGCTCTGGAGCAATATTGAAAATGACAAGCGCATCGGACTGCTGTTCATCGAGTTTGATTCGCGCCGAAGAATGCGAATCAACGGCGTGGTATCGCGTACCCAGTCCGATAGACTGACCATTACGGTAGAGGCCTGCTATCCGAACTGCCCGAAATATATCCAGCGGCGACAAACGAACGGCTCGTGGCGCGCCAGCGCGCCTCAAGCCGCCCAGGAAGGCCGCTTGCTCACAGCAGAACTTATGCGCGCCTTACGATTGGCGGACACCTTCTTCGTCGCCTCCGCACACCCGGACGCCGGGGCGGATGTGTCGCATCGCGGCGGCCATCCCGGATTTATTCATGTCCTCGATAACGCCACATTACGCATCCCCGACTACGTAGGCAACAACCTCTTCAATACGCTAGGCAATTTCCACACCCATCCCCATGCCGGAATCCTGGTCCCCGACTTTCGTTCCGGACAATTCATTCAATTGATTGGCAAACCGGAGATCGAATGGGACCAACAGCATCCACAACAGACTACCGGTGGCACGCGCCGCTACTGGCGGCTGCACATCGAGGCATGGCGGCAAGCGACGCTGCCTACGTATCTCGAATGGCAGCTCATCGATTACTCACCGCACCTTCCGCATGTTGATAATTCCGTTGACGGAGAGGGGACCGGTATGAAGGGGCACCGTCATGGGCTTACAGGCCCCAAATGATCGAGGAAACCTAGATGAACAAGATCGTCATCACCAGGGCAATGATAACCTCCTGTTGTTCCCCTCCAGGGTCACAGAAGACAATCGCGTTAATGGGGCCCGCAGTTCTAAAAAACGACTCGGTAGCTTAGAGAAACTATTACCAAGCCATATGGGTTTTACAACTAAACGGGCAAGATCAGGCTCCCCAGGCGTGGCGTCTCCCCTATCTTCTTGTTAAATGACGCTCGTGCTCATCGAACAGCCCGTCAAACAGTTGTGCTGCTTTATGATCACTGCCCGTCACCAAGGTTTCCCACAGACTCGGCGGAAAATGGTTTGGGTCGTACTGAATAATTAGGGATGCAGTGTTGGGATTGATTCGGATGTCATGAATCCCGTTCAGTGATTCCAGCAAGGATTTCAGTCCGTTGCTCTTCAACGTTGAGGCGTGTTTGTATAGTGCCGGTCCCGCACGTAGGCGTATCCGTCCGGGCACGTGATGCACAATGCTGAGATGCTGGCGCAGTGCCAGCAGCGATTCGGTATCAATTGGTTTCATGGCCAAATTATTATTAATACTCCTGTTAGACTAAAGCTCCTGTCATACACTTCTTTAAGAGCTTATGACTAACTCTTTGCGTAATGCGCTGCTTTAGAACGTGACCGATAGATTCTAAAGGGCCCAAGTCTGGGCTGTAGCGACGCTGCGTTCCACGGTAAAACCAATAGTCACGTCGGATCAAAACGACTGATCCGCATACCAGAGCCCTGGAAAGCGCGACTATCCGCTCCTCGCCCCCGCAACCAAAACAACGCTAAGAATCAACACTGGAGCACGGTGAATCATATCCGATTGCATTCAATCACTGTGCTTTTTACAAATTTGAGTGTTGCACGCCAGTTATAATATAATTACTATTAAAAATAAGAAACATTATTAATAATGTTTCTATATGAGCTATGTTGACGCTTTGTGGAAAGTTCTCCAATTACTTTGCTTTCCCTCATGATTTGCTCAAACAAAATAGTAACGTTAGAAATTGCGGCGATGAGCAGGACTCGGCAATCGGGAACTGGGGTGAACTGCGTTCCACTCTCAAAGGACATGGCGTCGAAATCGGATTGTCTAATGAAGGCACTACTATCGTCACTTCCAGCGGAGGGGTACGGAATAGAATGACGTACTTCAACCTCCTGCAATCCGAAGTTGCATAGGACAGGTCGCGTTTTAACGCGGCTCCGTGAGGGAGAGGTCGCATACGCGCCTCCACTTCGCAAATCCACCAGCCGCGCAGGGCTGGATTTAGCTCGGATACTAGAAAGATATCAACAGCGATGCAATGGCAGCCATTTATTGCATAAAAACTGCCTGATGCATCGTCGTTAGCTTGAGTTCGGTTATTTGAACCGGCTTTTTCAATTTTTTGAAATTGATGGAGGAGAGCCAATGAGCGATCATCAGTATGGGGCACCGGAGCAGACTGCGGGGTCCGGCGCAGCGGAAAAGAAAGGCCAAGTCGGCGCACCTCCGGGTCCGGGTGGCGCGGTAGACGCCGGTCAGACGGCAATGGGAGCTGGTCAAGGCGCATGGAGCGGTGCGCCACCCACCGGTTACCAACAAGCGACACAAGGCCCGATGGGCGGTGCTGCGCAACCCGGCGCTGGCATGCATGGTGGATACGCCGCCGGTCCGGTCGACTACCGGTATGCCAATCCTCAAGCGAGCGAACCGTATCCGTATGCACCGGGTATGGCCCCCCCTCAATATCCGTACTATCCGACTCCCCAATATGCGCCGCATCCAAACATGGCTTACTCCGCGCCACCGCCGGGATACCCGCCGCAATACGCGCCACCGGGTGCTCATGCGGGTGCAGGGCAGCCGGGTGCTGGCGTGCACGCGGGGATGTCTCAATTCGTCAATGAGCTCGCCAATGGAGGAAACGGACTTTCAAGTTTAGGCAAGATGTTAAACCTGGACGATTCAGAGTTCTGGAAAGGCGCACTGATTGGCGCTGCCGCTGTGCTCCTGCTCACTAATGAATCCGTGCAGAATGCTTTGTTCAAAACGGGTGCGAAGGCCAAAGAGGCGGTAACGAGCAGTGTCGAGAAGGTAAAGAAAACTGCCCGTGACGCGACGGATGGGCTTGAGGGGACGGGAGATTGAGATATGACACAGTACCACTACCCTGCCGTTCCGATACACCAGCAACAAGCCAATGCAGGCATGTTCAAATCGCAGTGGCCGTCCACTCCATACACCAACAATTACCTTGAGCTAGGCAAATTCGGCGCCATCGTCGGGTTTTGTGGCGCCAGTGCGGCCAATCTGCGGCGAGTCCAGGGCAAGGAGATTAGCGGCAGCGAAGCCCTGTTCGACTCCTTGCGCACGGGTGTTGCCGCCGGTCTGGCCACGGCCACGGCCGGATACGTCGCCAACCAATTCCGCGGTTCCCTTCTATCATTCGCCGCTACGCTAGCAACGGGAACCGCGGTGATGTACGCCTTAAACACAGAATCTCGGGAGAAAACCTGATGAGCAGCGACTATTACACCCACCCAATGCAATATCCGCACATGGCTTCATTCCATGCGCCGCACAGTCAGCAGATGCCGCAGGGGAACTATCCCACCGGGGTCGGTTACGGCACTTATTACGATCCCTCTTATGCCCAAACCGCGATGCAGGCCGGAGGCTATCCGGTGCAACAAGCGCAACAAAGCGGATCTTGGTTTAATTTTTCAAACGATCGTTTCATAAAGGGCTTGCTGATCGGAGCCGCGGCAACTTATTTACTGACAAACGAGAGTGTGCAGCGCACCGCCATCAAGGGCGTGGTCAAGAGCTGGTCCTTGGTCCAGGGTGCGGTCGAAGAGATTAAAGAACGCTTTCACGACGCCGAAGCAGAAATCCACGCCGCCGAGTCGTCGAAGGAGGAATGACCCAGTGGGCTTAGGGGACGGACCCGACAGCAGGCTCTGGCCTTTAATCGCTGTTCTCGAAACGCAACCCGCTTCGCTTGTACAAGGGGTAAGTCCTTCTAGCCCATGGCGGTTTAATTTTGCGACGACCGCGCTCTTAATGTTACTCGGTAAAGCCCTCCGGCTGGAGCGCATCGAGGACCAGGGTGGCGATTAGCGACTATCGCCTGGTGCATGAAGTTCCCGGCCGAATACGCTTTAGCGTTCCGACGCTGGGTGAGCCGGGATACGAAGCTTCCTACATGGAGGCGTGGATAGAAACGTTGGCGGCAGTCACAGAAGTGCGTGCCAACCGTGGGGCGCGCAGCCTGATCGTGAAGTACCAGGGCGGCGACACGGCCCGCGCTACAGTGGTCCAACGCTTAGAATCTTTCTCGCCGGAGGAAATTCCTGGCGACAGCGAACAACAAGTGCACGAAGCCGAGATTGCTCCGATGATCACGACGGCGATGACGCTGGCCACGATGCCCTTGCTGACGCCACGGTTACAGAAGCTACTGACCTTCATCAACATTAGCTCCACCCTCGTTAAGGGGGCGGACGCTCTGCTCAACAGAGGCATCAAGATGGAAGTCCTAGATGCTCTGGCGGTAGGCCTCGCAGCCGCGAATGACAAGTACTACACGGCTAATATCACCGACTTTTTGCTGAATCTGGGCGAGTTCCTGGAGCGGCGCACCGCGCGCCAGTCCGACCGCCTGCTACGCAGATTACTGCGACCCAAACCGACCATGGCGTGGGTGGAGCGCGACGGTGAACTTGTCCAGATTCCAGGCGAAGAGGTTCGCAAGAGCGATCTTGTTACCATCGGTGTGGGCGAGGTGATTCCGGTGGACGGGCGGGTCATCGAAGGCGCCGCGTTGGTCAGCCAGACTGCTGTTACCGGCGAAGATGTCCCGGTACGCAAGGAAGTCCCTCGCCGAGTGATCTCCGGCTCTGTAGTAGTGGAAGGGCGACTCCGCATAGAGGCAACTCGTGTCGGTGAAGACACCACTATCGCCCGGGTTGCCCGCTTTATTCAGGAGTCCCTCGGTAAACGCTCCGACACTCAGCGTATGGCCGATGAACTGGCCGACAAGCGCGTGTACTTAACTTTGGGCACGGGTGGCGTGATTTACGCATTGACGCGGGACCTCACCCGAATGGAGTCCGTATTTCTGGTCGACTATTCCTGTGCCTTGAAGCTAGGTACGCCGGTAGCTATTAAGTCAGGTATGTACCGCGCGGCCGACTGTGGCGTGTTGATGAAAGGTGGCGAGGCCATCGAGCACCTGGCGAACGTCGATACCGTGGTCTTTGACAAAACGGGTACCCTTACCCACAGCGAGCTCGTCGTCACCGAGGTTGTCGTGCTTGGGAGTGGTGGTGGGCGTACCGAGGAGGATTTGCTGGCGCTAGTTGCCTCGGTCGAAGAGCATGCCAGTCATCCGGTAGCACAGGCAGTAGTGGAAGCGGCCAAGGAGCGAGATTTAAAACATATCTCCCATGGCGAAGTCGACTACTTGGTGGCCCACGGTATGTCCGCCGATTTCGGCGGGCGCATCGTGGTGGGCAGTCGGCACTATCTGGAAGAGCACATGAAGATTCGCTTTGGTCGTTACAGCAAACGGATCGAGCGCCTTCAGAACGAGGGCAAGACGCTACTCTTCGTCGGCAATGAGAGCGATCCGGTTGGCCTCATCGCTTTGCAGGATACGTTAAGGGAAGAGGCACCCTCAACTATCAAAAGATTGCGGGAATTGGGGATTGAGCAGTTTATCATGATTACCGGCGACCGCAGACCGAAGGCGAAGGCCCTGGGCAGTAAACTGGGTCTGGACCGGGTTTACGCCGAAATGCGGCCGGAGGAGAAAGCTGGTGTTATCGAGGACCTGAAAAAATCCGGGCACCGAGTGGCATATGTCGGCGACGGAATCAACGACGGGCCCGCCCTAGCCGCAGCCGATGTGGGTGTCGCCATGCCGCGTGGTGCAGATATTGCCCGTGCCACGGCGGATATCGTGCTGTTAGATGACCGGTTAGGAGCGATTGCCGACGCCCGAGAGATTGCCTATCGCACCATGCAGCTGATCCGTGGAAACTTCAATGCGGCTATCGGTATCAATACTGCCATTCTCGCTGGCGCTATTTTCGGCTGGCTTTCTCCCGTGGCCAGTGCCTTGCTGCACAACGGTACCACCATTGGCATACTGCTCAACGCCCTCAAGGGTGTAAGCGTCTCTGGGGAGCCTGAGAAACCGCTGCTGCATGAACTCGCGCTTCTCAGAGAAGCGATGAGACAGTAATCGTCGATTAAAATTCACAATGACCTAACCCGGCACTGATGTAGCAAGCGCCTTTCCCGCTAGCGTGATCATCTCATTTCTATGCGTTAGCACTCTTTATCCCTCCCGCAGGATGGCCGGATCTCACTCATTCATGGGCGTTGAGTATTTCCTTAGGAGCAGGCAGGGGAATGGTCAATCACTTGCTGAAATTTTCAATGAAGAAAAGGTTGAAGCAATTTAGTTTTTGAAATATGATGCGAATCGTTCTTATTAGTGTTATTGCCAGTAAGTGGAGTCTATCCTGATGAGTCCATACATACATCACGTTCCTGGTCGTATGCGTGTACGTTCCAAGGCATTTCACTGCCGCTCAGAAAAAGCGCTCGCCGCCGAAAGACGGCTAAAGGCGTTGGTTGGTGTACGCAGTGTCCGGTTGAATCCTCACGCACGCAGCATCACCGTCCATTATGACACGGCGGCGCTCAAGCAGTCGGATCTCTTGGAAACTCTGCGGCAAACCGGTTGCCTCAACACCTTCGGCCACAACGACGATGGTGCTCACAAGATGGGAGAGATTTTCAGCAAGGCTTTGGTCGGGGCGGTGGTACAGAAAGCCGTGGAGCAGTCGGCACGAACTCTTGTCGGCGTGCTGATCTAAGTTCCCCGAGCGTGGAGAATTCTAATGTTTTCTCCAGTGACCTGATTACAATCGCAGTTTTAGAATCCAATAAAGTTTACTCGTGCGTGCCCCGACCGTTTGTAGAACGGCCGGGGTCAAATATATAGCTAGGCGGGTACGTCGCTCAACGCAATACCCAGTGCCTTGGCCACCCCTTCTCCATAGGCGGGATCGGCTTTCAGACAGTTGCCGATATGGCGCTTTTTTACCACGTCATCTACGCCGTTCATTTCCGCAGCGGTGTTGTCGAACAAGGTTTGCTGCTGCTCCGGGGTCATCAGACGGAACAGCATACCGGGTTGAGTGAAGTAGTCGTCGTCATCCTCCCGATAATCCCATTGATAAGCCGCGCCAGAAATTTCCAACGGCGGTTCTTTGACTTCAGGAGATTCCCGCCATAATCCCAGACTATTGGGCTCATACGCCTTGGTACTGCCGTAGTTACCATCAACACGCATTAACCCGTCACGATGAAAGCTCGCCACAGGGCAACGCGGCTTATTAACCGGGATTTGGGCGTGATTCACGCCAAGGCGGTATCGTTGGGTGTCCCCATAGGAAAAAAGGCGCCCCTGTAACATTTTGTCCGGTGAGAAGCCAATGCCGGGTACGACATTCGCTGGATTGAAAGCCGATTGCTCTACTTCGGCATGATAGTTTTCCGGGTTGCGGTTCAATTCTAATACGCCGACATCTATAAGCGGATAGTCGGCGTGCGGCCACACTTTCGACAAATCGAAGGGGTGGAAGCGGTAATTGGCGGCCTCTGCTTCCGGCATGATCTGCACTTTGAATTCCCAGCGCGGGAAATCGCCGCGTTCGATGGCTTCGTACAGATCCCGCTGGTGGCTTTCACGATCCTTGGCGATGATGGCTGCCGCCTCGTCGTTTGTTAGGTTCTCTATGCCCTGTTGGCTCTTGAAATGGAACTTGACCCAGAAGCGCTCGTTGTTGGCATTGATGAAGCTGAAGGTGTGGCTGCCAAAGCCGTGCATGTGCCGATAAGTGCGCGGGATACCTCGCTCACTCATGACCACGGTAATCTGGTGCAAAGCCTCTGGCAAGAGCGTCCAGAAATCCCAGTTACTTTGAGCGCTACGCAGATTGGTACGTGGGTCGCGTTTCACGGCGTGGTTCAGGTCCGGGAATTTCAGGGGATCGCGCAGGAAGAATACCGGTGTGTTATTCCCTACCATATCCCAATTACCTTCCTCGGTGTAAAACTTAAGGGCAAATCCCCGTATGTCACGTTCGGCATCAGCCGCGCCGCGTTCTCCCGCTACGGTAGAAAAGCGGGCAAAAACCTCGGTTTGCTTGCCTACCTCGGAGAACAGTTTGGCTTTGGTGTAGCGGCTAATGTCCTGAGTGACGGTAAAGCTGCCATAGGCACCGGAACCTTTGGCGTGCATTCGACGCTCGGGAATGACTTCGCGGTCAAAGTGAGCCAACTTCTCGAGAAGCCAAAAATCCTCGAGAAGTAGCGGGCCACGCGGCCCGGCGGTCTTGATGTTTTGATTATCGGCTACGGGACAACCATTGGTAGTGGTTAATCGGTCGAGTTTATCGGTCATATCAAAGTTCTCTCTTTTGGTAAGGGCTGTCGGATGGGATTTCTCAACGAATACCGAGATTGATATCTAGTCTATGGCAAGTTTAAATTTCGTGTAAAGCGATTAATTACTGATTCAATATTCGTAATAACCGAATAGTTAGGCAGCCACCAATGAAACTATTGCCCAGCCTGAAACAATTGGAGTATCTGGTAGCCCTCGCGGATACAAAGCACTTTGGCAAAGCATCGGAACAATGCAATGTAACGCCCTCTACCCTGAGTGCGGGTATCCGGGATTTAGAGGGTATACTCGGTGTGTCATTGGCGGAACGTAACAAACGTCGTGTACTCATCACATCGATTGGCGACGAAATCGCACATCGCGCGCGGCAACTCCTGCGTGATGCAGAGGACATCATGGAATTGGCGATGTCGAATCGGGAACCCATGACAGGAGATATCCGATTAGGCGTGATCCCGACGGTAGGCCCGTTTCTTCTCCCGCGCGTATTACCCGCCTTGAACGATCGGTATCCGGCATTACGGTTGTTTCTTGAGGAAGAGCTCACAGCCCCGTTACTCGACTGGCTCCGCTTGGGAAAAATCGATGTTGCTTTGATCGCAATGCCTTATGACATTGAAGGTCTTGCGTTCTCGATCCTATTTGACGATGAGTTTATCTTCGCCTGCAATCGGAGCCATCCTTTGTCCCAGAGAAAAGAGGTCTCGGTTGATGAGCTCCGAGAGCAACCGCTCATGTTGCTGGAGGAAGGACATTGCCTTCGTACGCATGCACTGGAGGCATGTAAATTGCGCCCCAGCCAAGCGCGCAGTAAATTCGAAGCCAGCAGTTTCCACACTTTGGTTCAGATGGTGGCCTCGGGTATCGGGGTCACACTCCTGCCAAAACTTGCCGTGGATGCGCACATCACCAATGGAATAAATATAAAGTTGGTTCCCTTGGCAGAAGCATCACGACGCCAAATTGGACTGGTATGGCGTCAGTCTTCTCTTCGTGGCCGTGAGTTTGAGACTTTAGGCGCTGCCATGCGGAACATAGTACTAACCGGCTCACCTTAAGCTTTGATTGGCGCCTTGTGCTATTTCCGACTATAAGTTGATTTACCGAATTGCACCCTATCGCAAAACCGCTTATGTTGCCGCACAATGACCGTGCGGGATCGCACGAAGATCAGCACTATAAATTATATTTTATAGTCAGTGGCCTAGCGCTGGCCGCCACTGTCTTTACCGCGGAGGAACCTTCTATGCAGACCCGAACCTATGGCACCTGGGAGTCGCCCCTTTCGGCCCCGGCCTTAGTCGCCGGCGCTCGCGGATTTTCCGAGCTTGCTCTGGACGGTGATACCTTGTACTGGGTGGAATCCCGGCCCGATGAAGGAGGGCGACAGGTCTTGATGCGGCGCTTGGCCGATGGCACGACCGAAGAACTCACTGGCCCCGAGTTCAACGTGCGTTCACGGGTTCATGAATACGGAGGTGGAGCCTTTAGCGTTGCCAACGGCATTGCCTATTTCACGAATTTTTCCGATCAAACTTTGTTCCGCTTAGCGCCGGGTAGGGCGCCGATTGCTTTAGGTAACGGAGGTCTCAGACGTTATGCCGATTGCGCGGTGGACAGTGAACGTCAACGTTTGATCTGTGTCATGGAAGACCATAGCCGGGAAGGCGAGCCTAGCAATACTCTGGTTGCGCTGGATGCTACCGGTCCCTCCGATCCAATCCCCCTCTTTACCGAAAGCGACTTTGTCGCCTCACCGGCCCTAAGCTCCGATGGGCGGTATCTCGCCTTTATCGCCTGGAACCACCCTAACCTACCCTGGGACGACACCTTTCTGTACATCATCGAACTCGACGCCAACGGTGAAGCTCGCAAGACCCGTCGTATCAATCCCGGACAACATGAGGCCATCATGGCCCCGCAGTGGGGACCAGACGGCAAACTTTATGTCATTAGCGATCGAGACAACTGGTGGAACTTTTACCGCCTGCAAGGCCAGGAACTCGTGCAATTCACTCATGCGGAACTGGAATTTGGTCGCCCGGCCTGGGTATTCAATAATCGACTCTACGGGTTTTTGCCGGATGGCGATATTCTCGCACTGACAAATCATCGAGGCCGGGAAGGTCTAGCCCGGGTCACCAGGAATACTGGCGCTGTACAAAAACTGTACCTAGGGCTGGCGGAGACCCGGGCTTTGGTAGTCGGTAGCGACAAAGCCTTTTTTGTCGCGGGCTTTCCGGCCGCGACCGGCGGTATCGTCGAATTCGATTGGACTGCCCCTAGGCTGACCATGATTCGCGCCAGTCAATCCTTAGCCCTACCCATAACCGCTATCTCTAAAGGTGAGGCGATTGCCTTTCCCAGCGGCGAGGGGGAAACGGCTTATGGATTTTTTTACCCGCCGAAGAATCCGAATTTCCAAGGCCCCGCGGACGCGCGCCCACCCTTATTGGTCCTGGTACATGGGGGGCCTACCTCGCACGCCACTCCGGGACTCAATAACAAGATCCAGTTCTGGACCACCCGCGGCTTCGCGGTGTTGGATCTCAATTACCGAGGTTCTACTGGCTTTGGGCGAGCCTTTCGGCACAGTCTGAACCTGGCCTGGGGCGATAAGGACGTCGCCGACGCGGTGAACGGGGCGCGGTACCTCGCCAAGACGGGCCGGGCCGATCCCGAGAAATTGCTGATCCGAGGCGGCAGTGCCGGCGGCTTTACCGTGCTTGCAGCACATGCCTTTTATGATGTCTTTGCGGCGGGGGCGAGTTATTATGGGGTCAGCGATATGGAAGCGTTGGCACAAGACACACATAAGTTCGAGGCCCGCTATCTGGATCAACTGGTCGGCCCATATCCGGAGCAACAAACCCGGTATCGGAAGCGCTCCCCCATCCACCATTTGGAAGGCTTCACCAAACCCTTAATCGTTTTACAGGGAGAAGAGGACAAGATCGTACCACCGAGCCAATCGGAGGCCATTGTTGAGGCCTTAAAGACCAAAGGCATAGCGGTGAGCTATCTGAGCTTCCCCGGGGAACAACATGGATTTCGCAAGGCGGAAACGATTATTCGGGCGATAGAGGCAGAACTTGCCTTTTACGGGCGGGTATTGGGGTTCACTCCGAGGTGAGAATGGGAAAGTACACAAACCCTTTTTCGCGCCTGCCGACAAGTAATCCATGGTCGCCGCCAGGAATTCCACGCATCGCCGACAAATCTTGCCAAATTCTCTTGGTCTGAATACGGTATTCACCTACCGAGCCAGCGGTACCGGATAACTCGAAGCTTTAGAAAACCACTGTGTTCAGAGCACGGATCTTCAAGCTGCCAGTCGCTGGTATTTATGCTGGTGCAGTCCGAAAAGACTATGCCGTTCCAGAATTAAACAAATTCCAGAGTTAACCAAGTAGGTAAAGTCTGTTGCATATTCTGCCACGCGGATGGGAAAGCAATAGGGCGCTTCTTTGTGCAGAGCCCTATTGTGACCGCTGCAAGTTTAAAGGTTTGAGTTAGTCAGCTTTAGCAGGTTGGTGCTCAATTGGACCTCGCCTTGTAACACTCACACTTGCTCATGTAGTTTTGTGTACTTTCCGGCATTGGTGTGCGCGCCCGGGTGATGAATGCAATCAGCCGCACGCCCTCGCTGAGTACATGCCGGACGTCGATCAGGTCCAGCAGCGGTTTCCCAGCAGCCTCGGAACAGGGGGTGGCTTCAATATTGGTGACGGCTTCTCCGGCCACCACGAAATCCGACCAGACATCATAAATGTCCTTGTCTGTTCGCAAGGTTTCACACTTTCGCCTGGCCGCTCGGGCATACTCATAAATCATCTGGTCCATGCCCGGGAAACGCGGGTCGCTGCCGATACAGGAAGCCATAAAGTTTGCGGTCTGGTCGATGTTTTTCATTGTTAGGGCGATCTTGAGATATCGCGATTCATAAAAATCATCGATCGGTATGATAAAAGCCTTGAAAGGCTCACCCCAAAGTTCATCGATGCCCTTGTCGCCGTTGCGATGCTTGACCAGCTTGCCGAATTCCAATGCTTCGCGTAGACAGTGGCCGCAGGTGCTCATCAGATCATTTTCGGGACAAATTTCCACGCCGGTGGCTTCGAGTTCTACCAGGTGGGTAAAGATATCGGCTGATCGGTTGAACAGTGCGCCAGCCAGCATGGCGCCCTTGACGCGTTTTTTCCTCGGATCCTCTTCAGCTTCGTATGCGGCCCTCACTTCATCGAGCAGCTTGCCCGGGATATTGATACCGTGTTCCATATGATTGAACAATCGGCGCGTCAGCGACTGGATAAGTGCTTTTTTCGCCGTCAGGCTGTCGCGGGGAGGGTCATAGCACTTGATCCAGTAACCTTCGTAATACACCCGGGTAACACCATCGATTACCTTGCGGATGCCATTGTCGAGAGTCTCGCTCATCTTGCGGGCACTCCTTATCTATCTGAAGGATCATGAAGTCGTAATGTTGCCTGAGGACGATACAGATTCCGTAGCGACACCCGAATATTTTCACTAATTGCCAGCCTAAAGCAATACAAACGAATGCTGGGGCAGAACACAGATTCCATTTATTAAATGAATACTGTGTTCTGCCACGGGTTTTATTTTGGTGAAAATGCAGTCTTAACGATACCTTTTGATTAAGGAGTCGGCTAGACACACCCGGTGTCATTACCGAAATTTCATTCAGCCGGCTATTACCCTATATTGACGGCATGAGCGTCAGCACGCCTTGGTTTCTCAAGGCTGGGCCCTGATTTCAACGTCGAATGTTCAATCGCCTTGCAAATAGATGAGGGGGATGCCTTAGGATAACGATCCGCTCTTTGGAGTGCGAGAGCAGGAAGTAGCAGTTGGAACTGGGTTCAGGCGCAGCGGGTGTAGTCGAGCCGCAAACCGCTGAATTTGGGGAAACTGATAACTCGACCTCGTTGTCGCGGTTCAACGGCCTGCAGTATCGGGGCGCTGTGTTGCAGTGGATGCGGCGATTCGGGCAGGACTAAAGGGATATCCTATCTATGATCTAAAATGCACCTGCGGACGTAGGCCACGCGCTGCCGAGGAGCCTCTGGGGACAAGAAACGTCTTGCTTGAGCGTACCAGGGCATCACATCGCACTACTCAATGCCAGAAATTCCGTGAGCTCTTCGATGTTATGGAACTCATTGTTAAGGCCCGCTCGGCCAAAACCTGGCAATAGCAATTTTCACAAGGAGATTCCGCACGCCTTGAGCTTCTGCAGTTGTTAATTTATAAGAAATTAATGTGGTGGCTATGCCTGGACTTGAACCAGGGACCCCAGCATTATGAGTGCTGTGCTCTAACCAACTGAGCTACATAGCCGGAGGGAGAAATATCACAATACAATATCCTCTAGGTAAGGTCAATGTGCAGATGATAACGCAATCTGACCTATTGCCACGGTCGATTAATGGTAGCCAGTTTCGATTGATCAACTTCGGCACAGCAATCTATCAATCTCTATGTGCGAGACATTTATACGTTGAAGCGAAAGTGAACAACATCGCCTTCCTGCATGATGTAATCCTTGCCCTCTAACCGCCACTTCCCCGCGTTCTTAGCCCCTTGTTCTCCGCGGTGGCTTACAAAATCTTGATAGCCCACCACTTCGGCACGGATAAAGCCTTTCTCGAAATCCGTATGAATCCGTCCTGCGGCTCGAGGTGCTGTAGTCCCTTGTTTTATGGTCCATGCATGGGCTTCTTTGGGCCCAGCGGTAAAAAAAGTCTGTAAATTTAGGAGATGATAACCAGCGCGTATGACCCGATTAAGTCCGGGTTCTGTCAAACCCATCTCAGCTAGGAATTCCCCTCTCTCATCCTCACTTAACTGAACAATCTCGGCTTCCATCGCAGCGCACACCGGAACAACTTCACTGCCTTCCGCTTCCGCATGATCCCTCACCCGATCCAGATAATTATTGTTCTGAAATCCGCTCTCGTCGACATTGGCGATGTACAGCATAGGCTTTATTGTGAGGAGATGAAGCTCACGAATCGCCAGCTTTTGCTTTTCATCCAGGCCCAGTAGACGCACGGAGGCCCCTGAATCAAGCTGCGATCTCATCTTTTCCAATAAGGCTATCTGAGCCAGCGCCTCTTTATTGCCTGATTTAGCTGTACGAGTAATGCGATTAATTGCTTTTTCGAGGGTGTCCAGGTCGGCTAACGCCAATTCGGTAATAATAGTTTCGATATCCGCAATCGGATCAATGATACCCTGGACATGGGCCACATCGTCATTTTCGAAGCACCGAACCACATGGGCTATGGCATCTGTCTCGCGAATATACGCTAAAAATTGGTTGCCTAATCCCTCTCCCTTAGAGGCCCCGGCCACCAACCCTGCGATATCCACAAATTCGATTGTAGTGGGAATAATTTTTTCTGGATTGACGATGTCAGCCAATACATCCAATCTATTGTCGGGGACAGGAACAATCCCCGTATTCGGCTCGATAGTACAAAACGGGTAGTTTTCGGCAGCAATTCCCGCTACGGTTAACGCATTAAAAAGCGTGGATTTGCCTACATTCGGCAGACCGACGATGCCACACTTGAATCCCATGATGGTCGTTCTGACTGTTGTTTAGTTGGATTGTTGCTGAGTCGTATTACTGTGCAACCAATGCATGGCTTGCTCCATCTCCCCTCTGATAAATCGGGTTATCAGCTCCGCCGTTTTTTCAATGCGCTGATGAATCGCTTGGACATCGGCCGCACTCGGGCGTGAAAGGACATAATCAATGACTTGATCACGATGACCGGGGTGACCAACGCCTAACCGTAAACGCCAGAAATCTTTTCCCAAATGGGCGATAATATCCCGCAGGCCATTGTGACCGCCATGCCCTCCGGTCCGTTTGAGCCTTGCAACGCCGCTTGGCAGGTCAATCTCATCATGCACAACCAAGATCTGTGTAGGAGGTACCTTGAAATAACCGCTTATTGCTAGTAACGATTGGCCGCTGCGATTCATAAACGTACTCGGTTTTAACAACCACAGTTCATGACCAGCGTGCGCTATCCGGCAAACATCCCCTAAGACCTTGCGTTCATGCCGAAATGAGACCTCATACCGCTTGGCGAGCTCATCCACAAACCAAAACCCGGCATTATGCCGGGTTTGATCATATTTCGAGCCCGGATTACCCAGACCCGCGATAATCCTAATGGAAGTTGACTCTGTCAATGCAATAGGAATAAACCACCGGGCGCTCCATTTAAGAACTCGACCCAGTTTCTCCACTTGCGGAGGATCCAGGTGCTTGTTCTTGAGCACCCGGTGCAGCAGCTTCGTCTGCTCTAGGAGGATTGATGGTCATGAGCATATGATCATGTTGCTCGCCATGCACCAATTCCACAAGTTGCACACCCTGAGGCAATACGAGATCCGACAGACGAATTGCTTCATTTAGTTGTAGATTTGATACATCGACCGCGATGTATTCCGGCAAATTTTCTGGCAAACACTCGACCTCTACCTCGGTCAACATATGGCTAACCACCCCACCTTGTTGCTTAATACCCGGTGAGGATTCTTCTCCCATGAAATGCAGAGGTACGTTTACGCGTATTTCTTCGTCTACTCTGACTCTTTGTAAATCAATGTGCAGTATCTGAGGCTTACTGGGGTGGCGCTGAAGATCACGTAAAATAGCCCTCTCAACTTTATTATTAAATTTAACCGACAGGACTTGAGAGTAGAATGCTTCGTGCTCCAAGTTCCACTGTAACTCTTTGTGTTCCACTTCGATTGGAATTGGCGCATCACCGCCCCCATATAGAATCGCAGGAACCTTGCCTGCGCGGCGCAGGCGTCGGCTAGCTTGTCGTCCCTTGCCGACACGAACTTCCACGTTTAATACATAATCACTACGCATGAGCAACTCCAATGATTAATAGTCTACCGTCCCATCAGCAAAATTATCTGGTTGTACAGATTGAGTGAGGGTATGTAGTTAGAAAGTCGTTCAATTCTTTCATTGATTACCAGAATTCGATTCCCAGGATTCGTCTCAACGATGGGCTGCCCCCAGGGCTTCTTCGCTTTAGCCTCAATTTCCATTGAGTTCCGAGCCCAATTTTCTCTAAATAACCGTTAATCCATAAACAAGGAGCCTACAGATTCGTCTGTGTTAATGCGCCGTATCGATTCCGCGAGCATCTCCGCCATACTGAGTACTCTGATGCGATCACAAAGTTTGGCATCACCTCTTAACGGGATAGTGTCTGTGACAACCAGTTCATCGAGATCGGAGTTCTCAATATTTCTGATGGCATTCCCAGATAACACCGCATGAGTCGCATAAGCCATAACTCTCCTTGCACCATGCTTTTTGAGCGCATTGGCGGCTTGGCAAAGAGTGCCTGACGTATCCACTAAATCATCAATGATAATACAGGCTTTATCTTCGACCTCCCCAATAATATGCATCACCTCGGATACGTTGGGTTTGGGACGACGTTTATCAATGATGGCTAATTCCGCATCATCAAGCCGCTTAGCCAAGGCACGGGCCCGTACAACGCCCCCTACATCGGGCGAAACCACGATCAAATCTCGGTGTTTCTGGCGCCAGATATCGCCAAGCAAGACCGGGGAAGCATACACGTTATCGACCGGCAGATCGAAAAAACCCTGGACTTGTTCGGAATGTAAATCCACGGTCAATACCCGGTCGGTTCCCACACTCGTCAGCATATTCGCAACCACTTTAGCCGAGATCGGCACACGTATGGAACGCACCCGACGGTCTTGACGCGCATAGCCAAAATAGGGAATCACCGTGGTAATGCGTCCGGCAGAAGCTCGGCGCAAGGCATCCGTTATGATCAGCAATTCCATTAAGTTGTCGTTGGTAGGAGCGCACGTCGGTTGAACGATGAACACATCCCTGCCCCGCACATTCTCTAAAATCTCAACCCGTATTTCATCATCGCTAAACCGCTCCACCAGTGCTTTTCCCAGCGATATGTTAAGACGATTCACGATCGCTAGGGCCAATGGTAGGTTAGCATTGCCCGAAAATACCATCATCTGGGGTGCGTTGAATACCACGTAACCCGCCCTCCATGTTCATCATTTGGCTGGGCCGGCAGGATTCGAACCTGCGAATGCGGGGATCAAAACCCCGTGCCTTACCACTTGGCGACGGCCCAATTAGAGCAAAATAGCTTGGTAAATCGATTACCGACTACCGATACCTTTTTATCTAATTCATAGCGTCACTGCAAGATTAATGACGCAACAGAAAACTCTCGGGCAGGATTCCCAGAAAACCTGCTGTACTGTTACACTCTTTTCCGTCTGAAACCCGAAATACTTTAAACCTCAGGCAGCTATCGAGATAGGTAGGATCTGACAATGAGTTAAAATCCCCGGACCTTTCGCAATTGTTTAGTCAGCGGCGATTCGTTTAATCCCCGTGCAATGAACCCTGCCCATTCCTGTGGAATACCCTTAAGCACGCTTTGCGCCCATTCCTGAGTATCGCAAGCCATATAAACACAACTTCCGGTCCCTGTCAGCTTTGCCCCCTCGGACTCGGCTTGAGCATACTGATATAGCCAGTCCAGTACCTGCCCCACCTCTGGATAACGCTGCCGGACAATTGGTTCAAAGACGTTTCCACATCGCCCTGAAAAAAAGTCCTCTATTGTGATGGGCGGACAGTTTCGTGTCAATTCTGCGGCGGAAAAAACACTCGCCGTGGAGATGTCCACGGCGGGTTTTAATACCACATACCAGCGTTCAGGGAGCTTCAACAATTGCAAACGTTCTCCGATCCCCTCCGCCCAGGAGGATTGGCCGAAAATAAAAACAGGCACGTCTGCTCCCAATTCCAGGCCGAGAGCCATGAGCCGCTTCGTTGGCAAATCGCACTCCCAGAGATAATTAAGTGCCACAAGCGTGGTTGCCGCATCGGAGCTCCCGCCTCCCAAACCGCCCCCCATTGGCAATCGCTTGGTCAGGTAGATATCAGCGCCCCATGGTACATTACAGCTTCGCTGCAATAACTCCGCAGCCTTTACCGAAAGGTCATCGGCTGGCTGTACTCCTGCAAGCTCGGTACAGCGCCGTACGCGGCCATCTGCCCTTATGCCGAATCTCAGTGTGTCGCCATAATCGAGCAACTGAAACACAGATTGTAATAGATGATAGCCGTCTTGTCTGCGCCCGATGAGATGCAGAAACAAATTGAGCTTGGCCGGTGCCGGCCATTCCAACGACAAGGACTTTTCTTGCCTCATGGCGCATTAAGCTGCCAGGTATTGACCACCAGTTTCACCTTGATACCCGGATTGACCAAGGTTAATTTTGCTGGCATCGTGAGATTAATGGCATCCTGGTAACGTTGATACTCCACCTGCCAACCGGATTGCTTAAGTTCGGAAAGACGGCCTGCCGTATCCAGTCGCAGCGCTTCCACGTCGATATGGGGATCGGGAATGCCTCGCATCCAATAACCCAGTCCGGATACGGGAAATGAATATCCTAACAGTTTTTTCATGAGCGCTTCCGGATCCGACGCCCAAGCGCGTTCTCCTTTTACAGTGGTTAAAATAACGCCTGCAGGCCTTCCTTTGAGTTTTGCGACCACACGCCCAAATGGATCTAGCAAGTCTAAATCGTAGTTTTCCGCTTGCTGACGCCAATGTAGCCCCGCCTGCCATCCCTTGTTTTCGATTCGAACGGCTATCCGCCCGGTCATTCCCCAAGACTGCATTTCATAGAGGCGCGCCTTTCGGTTCTCCCAGGCGGCACCCACGTTAGCGATGGGTTGGATCTCTTTGGGAGGAGTGCTGCAGCCCGCCAAGAGGGCGACGGCAAGGATTAGCCTGAAATGGATGCGGGAACAGAATGTATTGAGTGTCGTAGCAGCGCTCGTAGGGTGCTCGCGCATTACTCGTTAAATTTCTGCTGAAGCTTGAGCAGGTATTCATGGTGTGGATCTATTTTCAACGCCCGGTGCAGGACATCGATTGCTTCAGTCTTTTTCCCTCGAGACCAGATGGCTTCGCTGAGATGGCCCGCAATTTCTGCGTCTTGTAATAGCGTAAATGCCCGGCGAAGATACTGCTCAGCGGCGCCATAATTTCCCATTCGAAATTGAACCCAACCCATACTATCGATTACCGTGGGATCATCTGGTCGCATTTCAAGAGCATGCCTTATGTACTTAAAGGCCTCCGCAATACGCTCGTTACGGTTCGCTAGTGTATAGCCCAGGGCATTTAAGGCCGTCGCATTATTGGGGTCCTGGGCAAGAATTGCGTGCAAATCGGCTTCAAGCAGATCGATACGATCAATTTTCTCCGCCATCAGGGCCCGCGCATAAAGCAAATCACCATTGCCTGGATGTTCTGTCAACGCTCGGTTATATACTTGCATGCCCGTATGATAGCGACCCGCTTCGCGCAATAGCTGGCCTTCCGCGAGATAAAGTTTTACTGAGTTCTCTTCACCCGTCGAAGTACTGCGTACTTTCTTAAAATGATCCATTGCCTTATCTATACTACCGAGTTTGGCTAGGATCTCGGCGACACGTACCTGGCCGTCGACAAGGTAATCTCCATCTTTTATTTTGCCATACCAACCCATGGCCTGCTTATATTGTTTGCGTTCTTCCGCCACTCGCCCTAGATAATAATATCCCTCGTCGACTCGTTTGCCTGATTTGATTAATTGATTGAAATTTTCAGTGGCCTCCTCGTATTTATGTTCCTGCAAATCAAGTAGACCTACGGTATAGATTAGGTTTTCGTCCCGCGGCCGTTCTTTAATCAGCTGGTTAAACTCAACTCTCGCCGCTTCATAGCGTTGAGCCTGTACCAGCATTCGTGCATAAGTAAGTGCAGCATATGATTCTTCGGGGCAGCTTTAACGGCTGAGCTCATGTCCCTCAGCGCACGCTCGGATTGTCCTAGCTTCATATAAGCCTGAGCGCGGATGTTGCGTGCCTCCACTAAATTTGGATCGAGAGATAACGCCTTGCCGCTCGCCTCGACGGCGAGCTGATGATGTAAGTCGTCGAGCGCTAGCTTTGCCAGTGCGGCGTGGGCACGAGCTTCCTTCGGATGTTTTTCCACGAGCAGTTGCATCGCCTTTAACGCCTGAACTTCATTGCTCTCCCTCGCCAATATGGCTCCGATTAGCATAAATCCAGCGTTATTATGCGGCGCGGCAGTGCTAACAACTTGGTCAAAGTAGGGAATGGCTTTGTCGGGCTGGCCTGAGCGGACGTAAAGGATTGCCAAGATCTGACGAGCTTCCAAGCTTTTGGGAGAAAACTCTACCCAGCGTTTAGCGGACGCTAGCGCATGCTCTAAATCACCGGCGTAAAGCGCGATACGGGTCGCTCGCTCAGCAATGGCGGGATCATTACTAAGCCGTGCGGCCTGGCTATAGTCGTCGACCGCCTCTTCAACCGCCCCCGCGTGTCCTGCAAACTCGCCGACCAATACTTGATAAAGGAGTTCGGATTGTACGCTGCGTCCGGATTACTCTCATGGCGATTCGATAATCTTGCTCAAGCTTTCCCTGCAAGCGATCCTCCCCCGTAGAGGCGCAACTCACAAGGATGGAAAGCATGGCGGCGAGAAATACCTTAGAGCAATTTTCAACCATCATAGCCTGCTGCATTACCACAAAATCTCGATTTCAAGTTAAATTAAAATGATTTTACGCCTAATTGCCGCTTACCTGTATACTTTACGACAACGTTTATCGGCTTGTATTCCCCCTGCCCTTGAATCAAAATGGCAGATTCACTCGATCCAGCATTTAAGGAGGAATCTAGGGCTTTTGAATCGAGGGCAGCCCAATAAGCCCAAGAATCAGGTTTATCACTTGCGCCCGCCGCGTGTCTCGGGCTGGACAGACACATTGCTATTTAACAGTATAAGGGCAAACCCGAGGTATTGAATATCAAACCGCTTGCACGGCGACCTCCAGCATACAAAATAGACTCAAGTGTACATTGAGTCGCCTTCGAACGGCGATTGCTACTCTGGGGCCATTCGCTTCTTCTTTAATCAAGGAGCATAGGCAGCACGACGTGCCCCGTTGCAACTTCAACACACAAGCTTACTCGGCAGTCTGTGTACCGAAGCGTCCTTTGGTCAAAATCGATCGACAAGGAGAAAGCAATATTGAATTCGGATAGGAAAGTAAAACTCGGTGCGTTCCCAATTTACCATAGCGTGTCAAGCTGCGTAGGAGGCGATCGGCAGTGGAGCGCATTCTGCTAAAATATTTTTTGTTCCTGGCGAATTCATACGAGGCGATATCACATTGATACGGATTACACGCAGATGCCTCTCTACACTTTGGGAATGAACCACACAACGGCACCGGTAACGGTGCGGGAAAGGCTGGTTTTTAGTCACGATCAAGTAGAGCAGGCACTTAAGGAGCTCATCGCAGTATCGGGAATCGAGGAGGCCGCCATCCTCTCGACGTGCAACCGAACCGAACTGTACTGCAACTTACAAATGCTCAGTAACGACGATCAAGTGGTTCGATGGTTAGGTGCTTTTCACCATTTTACGCAAAATGAGCTCCGACCATTTCTTTATCGTCATCTGGATCGATCAGCGGTCCAGCATGTCTTGCGAGTGGCCTGCGGTCTGGATTCCATGATTCTAGGTGAACCGCAGATCCTGGGCCAATTCAAATCCGCCTATCAGGATGCGCATCATGCGGGGACTCTAGGCCGGAAATTAAGCCGCTTGTTTCAACATGCCTTCGCCACAGCCAAACAGGTCCGCACCGACACCGCAATTGGCGCCAATCCTGTGTCGGTTGCTTTTGCGGCCGTAAGACTGGCTAAACAAATATTTGAAAATCTCAACAGTCAATCCGCCCTATTGATCGGTGCTGGCGAGACGATCGAATTGGTCGCCGCCACTTGGTGAATCATGGTATCGGCAGCCTCGCTGTAGCTAATAGAAACCTTGCGCGCGCCGAGGCGTTGGCGTCGCAGTTTAAAGGCAAGGGGATTGGGCTGGAACAGATCGCAAGTGAACTGCCCAAGTGTGATATTGTAGTCTCATCCACCGCAAGCCCGCTACCCATCTTAGGCAAGGGCTTGGTTGAGCGGGCGTTGAAACGGCGCAAACACCGCCCCATCTTCATGGTGGATATCGCGGTTCCACGGGACATTGAACCCGAGGTCGGTGAGTTGGATGACGTCTATCTTTATTCGGTAGATGATCTCGATGAAGTAATTCATGAAAGCTTGGAATCCCGGCGCCAAGCGGCGGCTCAGGCCGATGTGATGATACAATCTCAAGTTGAAGATTGCCATGGCTTGGTTGCGCCTGCAGAATGCGGTTGGGACGATTCGGAGCTACCGAGATTTTGCCGAACAACAGCGTCTGCAAACCCTCGCTAAAGCCAAACAGATGCTGCAACAGGGTAAAGCGGTGGATAGCGTCTTGGAATTTCTAGCATATACGCTCACCAATAAACTGACTCACAACCCGACTCGCGCTTTGCATCTCGCCGGTCGCCAAGGCCGTCAGGATTTATTGGAAAGCGCGAAAATCTTATTGAACCTTCAGGATGATGAAGCGAGTGGGACACTCGACACTTCCCCTAAACAAAACCTTGGATGAACTCTGTTATCTTATCTCTAACAGCGAATGCTGGCGGGCTCTATATAGGAATTCGATCGAACCCGTTTTTTAGGTCCGCTATTCGTCCGAATTAATCAACGAATTTATTAACTATGAGTCCGATTGCCATGACTCA
>CAVSWL010000040.1:0-36743 GCA_963731655.1 uncultured Gammaproteobacteria bacterium
CATTTGAGGAATAAGAGATTGTGCTAGCGGACTCGAGACGGAACGCCGAGGCAAGTGATAACCCCACTGAACACAACGAGCAACTTGACTAATTCACGCGATACCAAGAAACCTATTTCACATCACCCATCAGGCATACCACCGATTTATTCGCGATCAGCAACAACAGCGCGGCTCCCGCCCCGAACAGAAAGATCGAAAAGAATCTTTCCGGCATATGCGCCACCGAATCCTCACCCAGAAAACCTGCCACAAGGCCGGCAATCAAATCACCCAGTGAAGTGCCCAAAAACCACACACCCATCATCTGCCCCACGTAGCGCGGCGGCGACAACTTGGTCACCACCGACAACCCCACAGGAGAGAGACACAATTTGCCGGTAGTGTGCAACAAATAAGTTATAAGCAACCAGGTGAGTGACACCTGCGCACCGCGCACCACGAACTGCGCGGCGAAGTACAGCACCAGAAAGCCAAACGCCATCTGCAGCAGGCCCAGCGCCATTTTGATGGGCGTGCTGGGCTCCAGGCCCCGCATCCCCAGTCGGATCCACAACGCCGCAAACAAAGGCGCTAGCGTAACTATAAAAAATGGATTGACCGATTGCATCCAAGATGCCGGCATCTCCCAACCGAACATCACGCGATCGGTATAGCGTTCAGTGAACAAGTTGAACGACGAGCCGGCCTGGTCAAACCCTGACCAGAACAATGCACTGGCAAAGAACAATACAATGATTGCGCCGATGCGCTTGCGTTCATCACGGCTCAGACCGCCATACAGTAACACATACGCAAAGTAAGCCAATGCCACCACCACGATAGACACGCCAGTACCCTGCGCCAGCCGCAAGGGATCAAAACGCAACCACCCAGCCACTGTAGCCAGCCAGCAAAAGTAGCACGGCCACACCAATTGCACGATACGCCAATCGCGGCGGCGCTGAGACGTAGCAATATAGGGTCATCCCCGTCGATGCGCATCAGCCCTGCCCCGCCCAGGTAATGCCCAGTCATTCGGTATTGTATGAGCCCCACCAACATGAATACCCCGGCGGCACCGAAACCATAGTGCCAACCGATACGCTCACCCAAGAAGCCGCACACCAGTTGCCCGGCAAACGCGCCCAGGTTGATGCCCATGTAAAACAACGAAAAACCCGCATCGCGCCGCGCACCCCTCTCCCCGGCATATAGCTGACCCACCATGGCGCTGATATTAGGTTTGAGCAGCCCCGTACCCAGCGCAATGAGTACTAGGCCGATAAAAAAGGTCGGTATCCATGGCATCGCCATAGTGAAGTGACCGCTGGCGATCAGGAGGCCACCATACCACACAGCCAAACGCTGGCCGGTCAGATGATCCGCAAGCCAACCTCCCGCCAGGGCCAACAGGTATACACTGGCGGTATACAAGCCATAGATCGCTGTGGCGGAACGATCATCCAGGTCCAAACCACCGTTTTCCACCGATGAGACCATAGCCAACACCAGAATAGCGCGCATGCCGTAAAAGGAAAATCGTTCCCACATCTCGGTAAAGAATAAAGTGGCCAATCCGCGTGGATGACCGAACCATTGGGAGGTCGACATGCTGTTTCCTATTGTTTCTAGCAAGTTTCTATAGCAATCCAAAGCTGGGAACATGCCTGTGTTCAGTCCCCTAGTCAATGGTGGACAGCAATTGGGATTGTGGTGGATATATCCACCGGCCACTAAGACCGGATGTACCCAGCGCTTATTAAATCATTTAAAAACATATAGTTATAGTTTGGCATGGTGATTGCCCATATCCAACTAGCGCTTGAATCAACAAGCAGCCAAGGCCAGATCGCCTAGGCTTCACCCGCCAGCGTCCCGGCCTTAAAACTCTATTGCAGATCAATTGAAAAGGAGTAAGACAATGACCAAGACCTTACGCAAGCTGACGCTCGCTGCTGTCGTATCCACGGCCATCACCGGCATAACCTTGGCCCCCGTTTTCGCTAACACCGCGCCAGGCAAAACCGACCAGGTCGTTGAAGCCTCAAAGTCCGGCGCGGCACATCCGAGCCTTAAGCTTTCCCAAGATGGCTACAATGTCGTGCGCGACATCCGCGCCGCGCGTGTAGCGATCTTCAATGGGGACACCCATACGGCTAAACGATACGTCGCCAAGGCTGACCATGATCTTGGCAATGCGCGAAAAGACGAGAGCGTCGTCAAAGGCAAGGGCGGCAAGGAAAACGGAAATTGGATTCCAATTGATGGCCAATTGGTGATTTCCGATGACGTCGTGGAGACTCCGGAGAAGGCTACGCACATCAAGACCGGTAATAAGAAGATCAAGGAGGGTAAAACCGAGGAGGCCATAAGGGAAATGAAACTTGCCGAAGTCGATATCGGTTTCACCCGAGTGTTGTTACCATTGAATCAAACCGCTAAACATATCCGCGCAGCAACCGACCTTATCGGGAAACAGAAATACTATGAAGCGAACATGGCGCTAAAAGCGGCCGAAGACGGATTGAATATGGAAACCGTTATGCTCGAGGAAGCCCCGAAAGTCGACCAGAAGACCTCCAACCTGAAAACCTCCGATCAGAAGACCTCCAATATGAAGGCTAGCGATCAGAAGACCTCGGACCAGAAAACCTCGGATCAGAAAATTTCCACAGGCCAAACACAGGCCAAAAAAGCATGGATACGAAACTGGACTAGAGTGACATCGCTATTCGATCATCCCTCCGGGCGGTTAACCGCCCGGATTTCCGCGCATGAAACAACAATACTGCAAAAATCTCGACTCAAGGCATAATGGCGGACACCGCTGCTTTTCTTTTTTTTAAAGAGCACAACCACCACATTTCATAGCGAAACTCTGCGTATTTGACAACTCGATGTGCTTTCGATACATTGCCGTTCGCCAAAAAAGGACATTTATAGGGATAAAAAGGATATTTATAATATTAATTTTCCCTTTAACGTTGCTTCTTGCGTTACTGGGTGTCGCGAGCTGAGTCAGTCGCGGATTATGCTCGAGGAGGAATCTAAAATGACAGGTCGAGAAGTGGTGGTTCTCAGTGCAGTGCGTACGGCAATCGGAAGTTTCGGCGGTTCACTTAAGGACATCGAATCCGCCGATCTAGGCGCCATGATTGTCAAAGAGGCGGTCGCGCGTTCCGGCGCAGATCCCAAGGAAATCAACTATGTGGCCGTCGGCAGTTGCGTGCCCTGCGAGGCCCGTTCACCCTACGTCGCGCGCGTTGCCGCAATTAACGGCGGTCTACCGGATGAATCCATCGCGGTGACGGTCAATCGCTTATGTGGTTCAGGCCTTCAGGCCGTAGTGTTCACCGCGCAATCCATTTTGCTCGGCGATTGCGATTTCGGTATCGGCGCCGGCACGGAAACCATGTCTAAGGGCGGCTATATGGTTCCGTCCGCACGTTACGGCGCTCGCATGGGCGATGCCACGATGATCGACATGATGGTAGCCACACTGACCGACCCCTTCGGCGTCGGCCATATGGGCCTGACGGCGGAGAACCTAGCCACAAAGTGGGGCATTTCGCGCGAGGAGCAGGATGCCTTGGCGCTCGAGTCGCAGAAACGTGCCGGGCGCGCAATTGCCGAAGGTCGCTTCAAGTCGCAGATCATGCCCGTGACACTGAAAACGCGTAAGGGTGAAGTGGTGTTTGATACCGATGAACATCCCAAGCCCAATACGACAATGGAATCCCTGGCCAAGATCAGGCCAGCCTTCAAGAAAGACGGCACGGTCACGGCGGGTAATGCATCCGGCATCAACGACGCCGCCGCCGCTCTGGTGCTGGCCGAAGCCGGTGCGGCAGAACGCGCGGGTTACAGGCCACTCGCGCGCCTGGTGTCCTACGGCATTGCCGGTGTACCCAACGACATCATGGGCGAGGGCCCGATTCCGGCAACCAAGATCGCGTTGCAGCGCGCCGGTCTCAGCCTGGACCAGATGGACGTGATCGAATCAAACGAAGCCTTTGCCGCACAAGCCCTGAGCGTGTTCAAGGCGCTCGAGCTGGATCCGGACAAGACCAACCCCAACGGTGGCGCCATCGCCCTGGGTCATCCGGTCGGCGCGACCGGCGCGATCCTGGCCACCAAAGCCATCCATGAACTGCATCGGATCAACGGCAAGTACGCCCTGGTGACCATGTGCATCGGTGGCGGTCAGGGTATCACGAGCATCTTTGAACGGCTCTGATTAGCCTAGTCTGCACTAACAAAAAACCCCGCTGAGGCGGGGTTTTTCTCATTGGTTTCTATGCGGCAGCTAATAAATGGCTTCGCCAATTGAGCAGCGCGCGTAGCGAGCGTGCTCTCTTTGTTTCCTCTCTGGCGTTTTACACGTCGGGGAAACGGTCTCAGTCGCGCGCCGCGCGCAATGCCGCGTTGAAGGTGGTGCTCGGGCGCATCACGGCCTTGGTCTTTTCCGAGTCCGCCAGGTAATAGCCGCCGATCTCGACCGGATGACCCTGCACCGCAGCAAACTCGGCGGCGATCTTCTCCTCATTGTCGGTCAGCGTGCGAGCCAGCGGCGCGAAGTGGGTTGCCAGTGCCGGGTCTTCGGTCTGTGCGGCCAGCGCCTGTGCCCAGTACATCGCTAGATAGAAATGGCTGCCGCGATTGTCCAGCTCACCGGTCCTCGGCGACGGGGATTTGTCGTTGTCGAGCAGCATTTCGGTCGCCTCGTCCAAGGTCCTGGCCAGTATCGCCGCCTGCTGGTTGCCGGTCTTCTTCGCAACGTACTCGATCGATACCGCCAGCGCCAGGATCTCGCCCAGCGAATCCCAGCTCAGGTGGTTTTCTTCCAGCAACTGCTGGATCAGCTTCGGCGCCGTGCCGCCGGCACCGGTCTCGAACAGGCTGCCACCTTTAAGCAGCGGAACGATCGACAGCATCTTGGCGCTGGTGCCCAGCTCCATGATCGGAAACAGGTCGGTCAGGTAGTCGCGCAGTATGTTGCCGGTGACCGAGATCGTGTCCTTGCCGCGAATGATGCGCTCTAGCGAGTAGCGCATCGCTCGCACCTGCGACATGATCTGGATGTCCAGGCCCTCGAGATCCTCCTCCGCCAGGTATTTTTCGACCTTCTTGATCAACTCGGCGTCATGCGGACGGTATGGGTCGAGCCAGAACACGGCCGGCATGCCGGACTGGCGCGCCCGCTTGACCGCCAGCTTGACCCAATCCCGCACCGGCTCATCCTTGGTTTGGCACATGCGCCAGATGTCACCCTTCTCGACCTGCTGCTCGATCAGCACGTCGCCACCGATCTCGACGATGCGCGCGATGCCGTCGACCGGGATCTCGAAGGTCTTGTCGTGCGAGCCGTATTCCTCGGCTTTCTGCGCCATCAGACCGACATTCGGCACCGTGCCCATCGTGGCCGGATCGAACGCGCCGTTGGTTTTGCAAAAATTGATCATCTCCTGGTAGATGCGCGAATAGGTGCTCTCCGGGTTGACCGCCTTGGTATCTTTCAGTTTATCATCCGGACCCCACATCTTGCCGCCCTCGCGGATCATCGCCGGCATCGAGGCATCGACGATGACATCGTTGGGTGCATGCAAGTTGTAAATGCGCTTGCGAGTGTCGATCATCGCCAGCACCGGGCGGGTCTGATAACAGGCGTGAATGTCCTCTTCAATCTCCTCGCGTACCGAGCGCGGCAGCACCTGGATCTTCTCGTAGATGCTGCTGATGCCGTTGTTCGGATTCGCGCCGAGACGCTCGAACAATTCGCCGTGCTTCTCGAACAGGTCCTTGTAGAACACCTTAACGGCATGCCCGAACACGATCGGGTGCGAGACCTTCATCATCGTCGCCTTGACGTGCAGCGAGAACATCACGCCGGTCTCGTAGGCGTCCTGCAGCTGGTCCTCGAAGAAGCGGCACAACGCCTTTTTGCTCATGAACATGCCGTCGATGATCTCGCCCGCGAGCAGCGAGGTCTTCTCCTTCAACAGGATCTCCTCGCCGTACTTGGTGACCAGGTCCATACGCACATCGCAGGCGTGGTCCATCGTCATGCACTTTTCACTGGAGTAGAAGTCACCGCCACGCATGTGCGCGACATGGGTACGAGAGGCCGGGCTCCATTTGCCCATAGCGTGCGGGTGTTTGCGCGCATAGCGCTTGACCGCGGCCGGCGCGCGACGATCCGAGTTGCCTTCGCGCAGCACCGGGTTCACTGCACTGCCGAGCACCTTGGCGTAGCGGGCCTTGATTTCCCACTCATCCTCGGTTTGTGGCTCCTCCCGGTAGTCCGGGACCTTGAGGCCCTTCGACTGCAGCTCTGAGATCGCGGTCCTGAGCTGGTTCACCGAGGCGCTGATGTTCGGCAGCTTGATGATGTTGGTGGTCGGCAGCTGGGTCAGCCCGGCGAGCTCGGCCAGCGAGTCCGGCACCCGTTGCTCCTCGGCCAGGTATTCCGGGAAACTCGCGAGGATGCGCGCCGCCAGTGAGATGTCGCTACTTCTCGATCCGAATGCCAACCGGTGCGGTAAAAGTGCGGATGATCGGCAGCAGCGAGGCGGTCGCCAGCAGTGGGGATTCGTCGGTCAGCGTGTAGATGATGGTCGCATTATCGTGATTCATAGTGTCTAGCAGGTCAGGTTGCAGTTCGGCCGATGATCGACGCCCGGGTCGGCACCGATGTTCAGACCATAGGGTTTGAAAACGTCTTTTGCTCCGCCCTACCCATCAGGGTTGCACGCAATCGGTGCACCGACACGCGGTTGGTCCTCTCGACCGCCCCAGTTTCGCCCTCGTTACGTCTCCACAGCACTGCGCGGACGCATTGAAAAACCACAGTCTGGCGATCGGAGGACACGGCCAGAGTCAAGTTTTCGAATACTCTGGGCCGCCCAGTCAAAAAAAGCGCACGGTTTTCCAGCGTGACTTGCAATTTTCATGACGCCTGGCACCTTGTTTACCGGGCTCTGTTGCAGAGAATCGCCAATGAGTCGGAACGGGACGGCCATTGAGATACCGTGCGCACAGCTACTCGATAGCCTTGCCCGTCAGGTCTGAGTCGATGATGAAAAGCCAGCTATCGCGCTTTGCGGAAGCCGGGCTAACGGTAAATGGACTCTATGGATATCGCCCTATCGTTTCGCCCGGGTTTAGGCCAGTGTGCACACTACCCTAAAGACGGTACCGAATCCCTCAGCGGCCTGAGCGTGCATCACTTTCCGCGAAAATTTGGCTATAGCGTTTTCTGGTGCGGACTGTTGGGTCTCCCGCTATCGACCGTCCAGAGCGGCGAGAATGCCGCGCAGCAGCTCTACGGGGGCTGGCGGGCAGCCTGGAATTTTCACATCCACCGGCAACACGTTTTCCACGGCACCGCAACTGGCGTAATTGATACCGAATTCGCCTCCGTCGCAGGCGCAGGTGCCGGCAGCGATCACGAATTTCGGCGCAGGAGTCGCCTTCCAGGTACGCAGCAACGCCGCCTGCATGTGGCGCGACACCGGACCGGTGACCAGCAACACATCGGCGTGCCGCGGCGAAGCCACGAAGTGCACGCCGAAGCGCTCTACATCGTAGTACGGATTGTTGAGGGCGTGAATCTCGAGCTCACAACCATTACAGGAGCCGGCATCCACCTCGCGTACCGCGAGGCTGCCACCGAAGCGGGCATCGATATGACGCTTGACCTCGATCCCGACCTGCTCCAACTGTGGATCATCGATGGGCGGTGGGGCCTCGGTGACCACTCCAATACGCAAAGTTTTGTTGAGTATTCGCAGCATTAAAGATCCTGTCCCGAATAAGAGCCGTTGACCGATTTGTTGCATACCGGGAAGTCCGGCACGATGTTGCCCAGTATCAAGCGCTCCAACGCAGGCCAAGAATGCCAGCTTGGATCGCGGGGAAAGTAGCGCGCCACGCGGCCGTCTTGATCTAGGCGTACATAAGCGAGGATTTCGCCGCGCCAGCCTTCCACGAAGCCTATTCCCCGCCCTATCCCTGGGTGTGGCGGCCGCTCAGCACGAATCGCGCTTTGGCTCAAATTGTCGAGCAACCGGTCCATCCATTCGAGGCTGATCCCCACCTCACGCATGCGTACCTGCATACGCGCCATCACATCACCCGCCTCCAGCACCGGCACCTCGATGGGCAGTCGGTCGTAGGGCGCATAGGGGTTTTGGCTGCGCACATCAAAACCTTGGCCACTCGCCTTCCCGACATAGCCGATACAGCCCAGGACACGGGCCGTCTCGGGTGTCAACCGTCCGGTGCTCAGTAGACGGTCTTCCAGAGAAGGTAAGTCCTCAAGCAGATCGAACAGGGAGCGGATCTCCCGGCGCAAGCGGCCATGATCAGTCCTGAGCGTCTCCACCGCCGTCGAATCTAGATCCCTTACGACGCCACCGGGTACCACACAGTCCATCATGAAACGGTGGCCGAAGAGCTCCGCGCTGCGCCGCTGCCACTGTTCACGCAGACGCGAGCACTGGTACAGGGCGAAGGCAAAACCTACATCGTTGCAGATGGCGCCGATATCGCCCAAGTGGTTCGCAACACGCTCGCGCTCGCACATCAAGGCGCGCAATTCCTCCGCCCGCGGAGGAATTTTGCAGCCGGTGGCCCGCTCATAAGCTTGGGCAGCCGCCCAGGCGTGGGCGACGGTAGAATCCCCGGAAACCCGACCGGCCAATCGCGCCAAGCCCGCCGCATCACGCCCCACGGCGAGCTTTTCGATCCCCTTGTGGACGTAGCCCAGATGAGCCTCCAGACTCAGAATGTCCTCGCCTACGGCGTTGAAACGGAAGTGCCCAGGCTCAATGATGCCGGCATGCACCGGACCCACTGGGATCTCGTACACGCCGACACCCTTAGCCTTATGAAAGGGATACTCACCGTCGGGGGGAGTGATCTCCTCCGGCTGGCCAGCAAGCGGAAAATCGTAGCGCAACGGCCAGACGGTCGGTATCCAAGCCAGGTGACGAATCCAGCGACGGCCGTCACCCTGACCGGTATAGCTCACGCCCAGCAAGTCCTGAGTATGACGCTCGGACCGGTCGGCCGCAGGATAGTAGGGCGCATGCGAGGGCAAAACCGGCGTAGCGGCGTCTACACGGGTTTGCAGAATCAGGTAGTCCCCATTGAATTCCAGGCAGATGCACAACCCGATGTGGTTATCCTGGTGATCGCCCCAACCGCCGGCCCAGCGGCAGCCGAACACCTGCGCCAGTTGCGCCGATCGGCCCCAGTCCTCCGCATCGATTTCTAAAACATGAGCCGGCGCGAATTTCTTAGCCGAACCGCGGCGCACCAGCACATGCTCGTCCTGCAAACGCGCCAGATATTCGGATAGCCAATCGAAACGGTTCATCTAGGTCAGCACTCCCTCGCCCGCGATCAAGGCCGTCACCTGATCGAGCCAGCCGGACAAAAATCCCGGAATGGCAAGACCCAGCCACAACACCAGCGCCAAGTGCACCAATACCGGAAACATGTTGGCGTGCACCGGCTTCTGCGCTTCCGGCGCCGAGCCGTAAACCATCGGGTGCAGATTACGAAACAGCCCGGCGAAGGCGGTCACTAAGCCGCCGAGCAGCATCAAGGTCAGCCAAGGCCAGCTGTCCATCGTGGCGGAAAGCACGAGGAACTCGCTGGTAAAAATACCAAAGGGCGGGAAACCCGAAATCGCGGCCACCCCGAGTAACAAGCCCCAGCCCACAGAAGGTTGGGTGCGGATCAGACCGCGGATGTGGTCGATGGATTGGGTGCCGGCGATATGGCTGGCGTGTCCCACGGTAACAAAGATGGCGGACTTGGTAAGCGAATGGACCAACATATGCAGGAGAGCAGCGAAAGTCGCGAGCGGCCCGCCCACGCCGAAGGCGAAGGTCATCAGCCCCATGTGTTCGATGGACGAATAGCTAAACATGCGCTTGATGTCGCGCTGGCGCTGCAGGGATAACGCGGCGATGACGAAGGATAGCAGGCCAAAGCCCATCATCAGATGCCCGGCGATGGGCGCCATATCGCCGCCGGAGAGCGCGCCATCGGTGAGCATCTTGAAACGCACCACCGCATACAGGGCAACATTGAGCAGTAGGCCAGAGAGCACCGCCGAGACCGGGGTTGGGCCTTCGGAGTGAGCGTCCGGCAGCCAAAAGTGCATGGGCACCAACCCCACTTTCGTGCCATAGCCGACCAACAGAAAGACGAAAGCGATGGCCATCACCGTGGGATGCAGCTCGGCGGCATGAGCGTAGAGCACACTCCAAGTTAAACCCTGTTCGGGATTGGCGAGCACCTGCTGGGCGGCAAAATAGACCAGTACGGTGCCGAACAGAGCCAGAGCGATGCCCACGCCGCAGAGAATGAAATACTTCCAGGCCGCTTCCACCGACTCGGGCGTACGGTACAAGCTCACCAGCAGCACGGTGGCCAGGGTCGCGCCTTCGACGGCCACCCACAAGACGCCCAGATTATCCGTGGTCAACGCCAGCAACATGGTGAACTGGAAGCCCTGAAACATGGCGTGATAAAGCCGCATGCGCCCGCCGGAAATGCGTCTTTGCTGATGCACGGCGACCATATAGGGCCGGGAGAAGATGGCGGTGGTCAGCCCAACGAAAGTCGTCAACACCACCAGATAGACGTTGAAGGCGTCGATCTGGAAACCGTGAGCGGCGAACCCCCCGCCCTGCGCCACCTCCTGAGCCATGACCAGGGACGCCATGAATTCTATCAGCGTCAGCCCGAGGTTGACCCAGCCGGCCAGGGCCAGGGTGCGCAGCAGCGCCAGCACGAAGATGCCCGCGAGTGGCGTAAAGACGGTAATCGCCAGCGGCATAAACAGCGGCGCGCTCATGGCTGTTCCTCCCGCTCGGTCAGGCGGCTGAGCCGGTCCACGTCCAGCGACTCGATGCTCTCGCTAATATGGAAGAAAAATACGCCAAACAGCACCGCCGCCACCAGCACGTCGAAGGCCACGCCCAATTCCACTACCAGTGGCATTCCCCGGGTGGAGGCCACCGCCGCGAGGAACAGGCCGTTTTCCATGGACATGAATCCCAGCACCTGGGCCACGACCTGGCGGCGGGCCACCATCATCCACAGGCCCAACAGTACCATCGCCAGACTCACCGCGATGATGTTGCGGGTGGAAGCCAGCTCCAAGCGCTGAATGGGTAACACCACCCAATAGGAGAAGATCACCAGGCCAGCTCCCGCCAATAACAACAGTGTTGGGTGGGCGATGATCTCCACGTGCCGCTCCATGCTCAAGCGCCGCACCAGCCGGTGGAGCATCCAGGGGATCAGCAAGCTCTTGAGCGTAAAGGTTAGCAGAGCGGAGAGAAATAAATGGTGGATCTCGCTGACTATGGCGACCAGGCCGGTTACCAAGGCGACCATCACGCCCTGCCAAGCGAAGGCATGGATCGCCGCGGTCAGCCGCGCTTGGGCCAACAGAGAAAACGAGGCCAGCAAACCCAGCGCGGCGAGGACAAAGATCGCTTGCTCCAGCAGAGTCAGTAGGCTCAGGTTCATGCGCCGGTCTCGAGAATCACGTGGGACAGTAAGCCCAACAGGGTGAGCAAAAAGGCCAGATTCAAGTACTCTGGAGCCCGGAACAGCCGCATCTTCGCCAGTACGGTCTCGCTGACTGCCAGCAACAGGCCCAATAGCATCAGCTTCAGGGTCACCGCCGCCAGGCCCAGGGCAAGCGCCGTCGGAACCGTATCGGTGGCGATGCCCCAGGGAATAAATACCCCGGCGATCAACACCCCATAGAGCATCAGCTTAAGCTGCGCCGCCCACTCCATCAGCGCCAAGTGCCGGCCCGAATACTCCAGGATCATCGCCTCATGAATCATGGTCAACTCCAGGTGCGTGGCGGGATTGTCCACCGGAATGCGGCCGGTCTCGGCGATAGCCACCAGCACCACCCCCAACAAGGCGAACAGGTAGGAAGGGCGCAGCGCCAGCCCGGCATCCAGGTTGAACTGCACGACGCTGGATAGATTGGTACTGTGGGCGCTCATCGCCAGGGTGAATACCGCCATCAACATGGCGGGCTCCGCCAGCGCTGAGACCAGCATCTCACGCGAAGCGCCCATGCCCCCGAAAGCGGTGCCCACGTCCATCCCCGCCAAGGCAAGGAAAAAGCGCGCCAGAGCCAGGAAACCGACCAGCACGATCACGTCGGCGACCGCCGCGGTAGGCAGGTTGACCGCCAGCAAGGGGATGACCGAGACCGCCACCAGGGTGCTGCCGAAAACGATGTAGGGCGCCGCGCGGAACAGTGGCGAGGCGGTGCGCGCCACAAGGGCTTCTTTAGCGAACAGTTTCCGCAGATCCCGGTAGGGCTGCAACAGGCCGGGACCACGGCGGTTTTGCAGACGCGACTTGAGCCGCTTGATCCAGCCCAGCAACAACGGTGCGCCGAACAGGAACAATAATGTCTGAAGCAGGGCTAAACCCCAACCTGCGGGACTTAAGAAATCACCCATAGCAGCACCAGTAGGGTTCCCAGGACCCAGCCCAAATAGTTGCGTACACTACCGGACTGAAGCCGTCCGGCGAAACGTCCAGCATTCAGCACCAGTCGGCCAATGGGCTCATAGAGGAGTTTCCAGGCCCGATCGGTCACCTGCAGGCGATAGCGCAACGTACCGTCGTCCTCCCTTAACACGGCCTCGTCGATGTGAAACAAAAGGGCAAACACTCGCCGGATGGGTTGGGCGAAAGCGGTTGCGGTGTACTGCATACGTGCATCGGGCGCCGAGAAACCGCAGTCCCAGGCATCGCAACGACGCACTTCGCGGAACTTTCCGCGTCGCAACCACACGGCGGCAACGCTCCAGGCCGTAAGCAACCCGACCAGCACCAAGGGTGCGGAATAGCTTGCCACATTCGCATGGAGCGGAGTGAGCCACAGCCAGCCGTGGCCGGTAGCCGTATCCAATCCCTGGCCTAATAACAGGATCGGGATGCCGTTCAGCAGTTCGATCATGGTGGTCGGGAAAACACCCAACACCAGGCACAGAATCGCTAGCAGCCCTTGCCCGGCGCGCATCCCCAAGCTCACTTCACGGGCCTTGCGCACCTGACGGCTGCGCGGCTGGCCGAGGAAACACACGCCATAAACCTTGACGAAACAGGCCGCCGCCAGCGCCCCGGTCAGGGCCAACATGGCCGCGGTGATGGGTATTAAACTGCGTAAAACCCCATTGTCTAACGCCCACGCCTGCAACGCGGTTTGGAAGGTCAACCATTCGGAGACAAAGCCGTTGAAAGGCGGTAGCGCCGAGATCGAGATGCAACCGATCAGGAACAAAAACCCGGTCCAGGGCATGCGACGCAGCAGACCGCCCATGTGTTCCATATCACGCTGGTGGGAGGTATGCAGAATGGCCCCGGCGCCGAGAAACAGCAGACCTTTGAACAGGGCGTGGTTGATCGTGTGGTAGAGCGACGCCACCAGACCTAGCGTAGCCAGCAGCGGATGATGGGTGCCGGCGAATAACATCGAAAGTCCCAAGCCGATGAAGATGATGCCGATGTTCTCCACAGAGTGATAGGCTAGCAACCGCTTGAGGTCATGCTGCATCAGGGCATACAGCACTCCCATCAGTGCGGAGATACTACCAATACCCAGCACCGCCACACCCCAGCCCCATTGGATATCGCCAATCAGATCGAAGCAGAAGCGTATAAAGCCGTAGACAGCCACCTTCAGCATCACTCCGGACATCAACGCCGAGATATGCGACGGGGCCACTGGATGAGCTTCAGGCAACCACGCATGGACGGGCACTAGGCCCGCCTTCATACCAAAACCGAAAAATGCCAAGGCGAAGGCCACGCTCGCCCAACCGGGACTCAGCGGAGCGCCTCGCAGGGCATCGAAGCCGAAACCATCGCCAAACCCGGCCAGCACCCCGAAGCTCAGCAGGATAGCGAGCGCTCCGACGTGAGCCATCAGTAAATACAGAAATCCGGCGTGGCGGTTGGCGGCATGCTCATGCTGGTAAGCCACCAGAAAATAGGAAGACAATGACATCAGCTCCCAGGCCACCATAAACAGGAAGGCGTCGTCCGCCAACACCACCAGCAGCATGCCCGCGACAAACAGACCAGTGAATCCGCCTAAAACTGCGAGTGAATCCCGGCTGCGCTCGAACTCGCGCACATAACCGGGCCCGTAGAGGGCCACAGCAGCAGTGAGCAAGCCAATCAACAACAGAAAAAATCCAGCCAGAGCGTCCAGGCGCACCCGCCAGGGTAGCCAGGGCAGACCCAAGGGAAGCTGCGCCGTCGAAGTCCCGCCTGCCGTCAACGCGGCCAGCCCGGCCACTACCGCGGCAACTCCGGAAAGACCGAGTAGGGTCATAGCGAGGAAGCGCAGCAGCCAAGGCTGACGGTCCGCGGCGAGGGAAACGAGAGCCGAGAGCAGCGCCGCCGCTACGGCGAGGCCCGCCAGCACCAGTGGATCCAGAAGTCTCATGAGCCAGGTTCCCGCTTTTGCGCCGGCTCGATCAGCCTAACCCCGCGACCTTGGCCCTGGCTCGGGTCACCCTCGCCAATCAGTTCGATGCCCGCCTTGCGTAATGCCTCCACCACTTTAACCAGCGATTCCACGTTGCCCCCCACAACGCTTTCGGCGGCTTCCATCCGTTGGATGGTCGGCAGGGAAAGCCCGGACAAGTCCGCAAGGGTCTTGCGGTCGATGTTCAGCAAGGCTCGCGCCGCCCGAATTTGACCGCTACTAATCATCGAAAATATCAAAATTGAGGGCTATACAGATTAATAATGATAGTTTTTACATCATAAATGCTCGAAAGGATTTCAGCAAGCTCTGAATGAAGCAGACCGCCACCATAGTGGATAAGGAAATTTTGTCGGCGCGGCCGCAGCTCTAGGCGTACGGATCTAGACTGTACACTAAGTGTCAGAGTAAAAACAAAATCTGGGAGTTAAATGGCGCGCCACCCATTAATAGTCTATATAGGGATATAGTGAAAGCGAAATCAAGTATACAAGACCGCTGGATACTGTTTTGCAATGAACCTGGAGTCGGATAATTTCGATCGTTTACAATTATTATAATTTATCCCTATTTATATAGCGTATGCTGCGCTAAGATGAGCAACTTATTGGGCGGTTGAAAAGCTCATCGGCAGAGCTTAGTAGTGCGTATTTGCACTTATATTGCGAATCGCTGTATTTGCCGACTCAGGACGCAATATAGGGACGTTGTCAGCGCGTAATCTTAGCCTGGAGAACTTCGATGCCTCACCAAAGTCCTTCCCATTCACAGTCGACCACGTTGACGCCAGCTTTAATTGTAATCGTTGTAATTTGCTTTTACCCAACTTTCGACATCGCGGATTACCACCCAATACAAAAATCGCCTACCCGTGCTACGCATACCTACCGAGTCCGGTGATTTGAGCAGCACGCTATGACTCAAGATGATTCGTATCCTGTCTTTAGCCCAAGCGGCACATCCACGCGGGATGGATTTATTTCGTTCCACAGTGAGAATGATTCGTCTCATGAAACCTCCCATCGGTGCGTTTGGCGCGTGCTTTCGGTAGACGATGACCTGTCCTTTCAGCGAACCATAGCGTTTGCCCTAGAAGGCGCCCGGATCCTGCAACGCCCAATCGAGCTGGTACAGGCCTTCAGCATGGCTGAGGCGGCCAATTTGCTGAGTCGTGAACGCGATTTCGCCGTAGTATTGGTCGATGTGGTGATGGAGACCGAGGATGCTGTCCTGCGATTGATCAAGACGGTGCGGGAAGTGCTTGGATTGGCCGAACTCCGTTTCATCATTCTGACCGGTCAACCCGGAATGGCGCCGGCCGATACGGTGATGCAGGACTATGATCTATCAGACTATTGCCTCAAAACGGATCTGGCGACGCGTGGCCTCAAGAACATCCTCAGCAGCGCCATCCGGACCTATCAGAAGTTAAGCCTCATCACCTCGGCGCGGAGGGGTCTGCAACTCATTGTCGAGTCCATTAAACGCTTGACGGGCAAGCGTTCCCTACACGAGATTGCCTCGGTTACGCTCGAGGAGATCGCCGTTTTGCTCCACGTGCCGGCTCACGGCATAGTCTGCGCCTGTTCCGACCAACCGGATCAGAACGATAGCGGACCGGAGACGGCGGCAACACAGGTGACCATCGCCGCAAGCGGCCGCTTTAAGCCCTACGCCGATATGACCCTTGCGCAACTGCCTCAGACACACATCCAAGAACTGATCACGCGAGCATTCCAGGAGCAGCGCACGATTGAAAGCGATGAGGCGCAGGTGTTGTATTTCTCCCGTGAGGAGTCGGTAGCCGAATTCGCCATCTACGTCGCCACCGGGCGGCCATTAGACGATACTGAACGCGAACTGTTGCACGTCTTCTCCGCCAATGTGTCCAAGGGCTTCGCCAATGTCGCGCTGTTCAGCCGGTTGGATAGGCTGGCTTACGAAGACGAATTGCTTCACATCCCAAACCGTAGCGCCATACTGCGGGAAATAGAACGGCTTCGGATTCAGCGCAACCCTCCCCCCTCCACTCTGGTCATGCTCGACCTGGACAATTTCTCAGGTCTCAACCATCTCTTCGGCGTTCATTTCGGCAATCAGGCACTACAGAATGTCGCGAACCAGCTGCAAAGCGCGTTCCCTCAGCCCAGCATGGTTGCTCGCTTGTACTCGGACACCTTTGCGATACTAGGCGAAAGCGCACAAGTCAACGTCGATAGTGTTAAGCAAGTTTTCACCACACCCTTTAACGTCGGCCAAACCTGTTATCTGCTCTCTGCTTGTTACACCGAGATACCGCTCACGAGTGCCACCGACACGGCCGCGGAACTGCTGCGCGCCGCGTGCGGCGGACTGCAATCCGCCCGGCAGCTTGGTCCGGGGAGTACCGGTGCGTACGATCCGGCATTCCAGCATCTCGCCGCCGAGCGCTTCGAACTGCTGCACCGCCTGGCTGAAGGAATCCAACGCGATGAACTCGCCCTCGTCTATCAGCCACAAGTCGATCTGTCCAACGGTGCAATCACCGGTATCGAAGCGCTGCTGCGCTGGCATTCCCCCGCCGGTCTGGTACTGCCCGGTTCCTTCATCCCGCTTGCCGAGCAGTCCGTTTATATCCACGCCATCGGCGATATCGTGGCCGCTCAAGCCTGTGCCGCAGTACGCGCACTCGATGCGGTGGGGCTCGGCAACACCCCTGTGTGCCTTAACTACTCCGCGCGGCAGTTCGAAGCTCCGGACGTCATCGAACGCCTGCACGAGGCCTGTGCGGCGGCCGGTATTAGCCCGGCACGCCTGTGCATCGAAGTGACCGAAACGGTAATGATGCATTCGTTCCAGCGTGTTGCAGCGGCTCTTAGGCAACACCAGGACTGCGGTGGCACGGTGGCAATCGACGATTTCGGCACCGGCATGTCCTCACTCGAATACCTGCTCGAACTTCCGGTCGACTGGCTCAAGATCGACAAGGCCTTCGTACACGGAGTCGATGGAGACGAACGCAGCCAAGCGCTGACCCGAATGATCATCGAGTTAAGCCAGCGGCTTCACATCGGGGTGATAGCAGAAGGCGTGGAAACCGAAGCCCAGGCAATGTGGCTGCGAGAGAATGGCCCTCGCGTGGGTCAGGGCTGGTATCTGGGCCGACCCCAGCCGCTGCCAGAATTGATCTCCTGGATCAATGGGCCTTGACGCGTAATGCATGCACCAGTCGGTGCACATTGGAAAGCAACAGAAATCGGTCCAGCGGGCGAGTTCGGCCTGCGTGGCTGCGTGTATCTATTGCCGTGGTGGACATTGATCCCCACGACGACCTGGCTCCTCTACAACTTCGATTATTCGACACACCGTGACGCATTGGAGCGGGCACAGAGTGTTAGGGTCGTACGCGAGGCGCGCGCCTTAACGCAAGCGAACGAGCGACTCGAACAGGCCTTGGCGCAACTTCAAGCAACGCAACAAGAACTCGTACGCACCGAGAAACTCTCGTCGCTTGGGCTCATGGTAGCCGGCGTCGCCCACGAGCTCAACACCCGGTGCGCCTCCTTATTAGACGAAATCTGCTTGTCACTTACAACAACACCGAGCGGCTGATAAGTTGATAAACCTTGTACTCAGTGCGCTGGGGAGCTTGGTTCTCAGCACCAGGATCAGACTCATAAACACTTTCCACATGTGCCAATTTCACATGAAATCCAGTCGAATACAACGACAGGATCTCTTTGTCCACATCATGAGCTTGCTCGATTGTCATATCCTCTTCGGCATTTTCGACGGTAAGTAAAAAGATATTAGCCGTTCCAGGAACAAGTTTCTGCAAATGGGTGACATAGCGCTTGCGTATATCCTCCGGCAAGGCCGTTAACGCCGCCCGGTCATAGACAATATCAATATGTCCCAAGTCCACCTTTCTGAGTGAGAAGTAGTCCCCGCACAAGATATGGATATGGCCATGTTCCCAAAGTGTAAACGCTCCCACCCGCCGCTTGGCAGGTTGCAAGTGGTTTTCTCGGAAAAAGGCCTTGACCGCGATCGGGCTCAATTCGACCCCAATCACTTCACAGCCCCGTTGAGCAAGCCAGATCATATCAAGACTTTTTCCACAAAGGGGGACAAATACCCGCCGGTCATGAATCTGCTCAAGATCGGGCCAGTATCGGCGAAGCAAAGCGTTCACCGTTTTCTGGTGAAATACATCGCTCCCGTGGCAACGCCAAAGAGCCAACCAGAGTGGATTATCACGGCTAGTTTTCATCCTGTCGGGCGGCAAAAGGTCAGTTTATAGTCACCTGACTTTGCGAGACCCATTGATCACAAGGAAAGGCAAGCTCGACAAGGCTTTCCTACACAACTATGAAAAAGTGTGGCGGTAGCCCTAAGCCCTTAGTTATTAAGCCATATTCTAATCGGGCTATTCGCATTCACGACGAAGCTCTTCAATGCAGCCATACTAACACTATTTTCATTAGGAATTAGTAACGAAAAGCACCTCATCCTAACTCAGCATCAACGTTTACAAAACTTCACAAACAATTACTCAAAATCGATTGAATCTGCATCAAGGACTTACACTCCGCTGGTATTGTTATGAGAACGAAATGCTTACTCATAGACAGGACTAAAAGAGGTGCGAGATGAATACTTTTAGCAAGATATTATTGGATGTACATCCCGACGCTATAGACTTGGATGCAATAGATCATGCCGCAAAGCTCGCAATCAAAACTCGATCAGCCGTAAAGGTGTTGCATGTGGTGGAGGACTATCCCGAAGATTTAAACGAGTGGTGGAATGTGCGCAATCCAGTGAAACTTATGGGCCAAATCGTTAATCAACGACAAAGTAGTGTAAACAACGTCGTGGAGCGCCTTAAAAAAGCCGGGGTTGAACGCGTTGAATCGGGGCTGCGCTGGGGGAGAGAAGTTGAAGAGATTACCCAAGAGGTGGTCGCTAATCAACAAGAGCTGGTAATGACCACCACTTCTCGAGCCAAGGGCTGGCTAAGCAGTTTAAAAAAAGGATGCTCTTGTATCGCTAGTCTGTGTCGCTACTGCCCCTCGTCCATATGGGTGACGCGAAATAAACTGAGTCCACTGAAACATATCGTCGTGGCGCTGGACGCTAAGCAGGGCAAACTACGAATTGACGGCCTTAATGCGAAGATGCTGAGTGCAGCCGCCACAATCGCCGAAGCGGAGGGGGGTGAACTACACATCGTCCATGCCTTTTCGCAAAAAGAGGTCAATATCATGAGGGGCAAACGTTTATGTAGGGATTTAACTGGGTTTACAGATAGTCTTCGAAGCGAACTTAAGAATGAGTGTGATGCGCTGCTACAAGGCACCAGTATCAGCCTGAACCCAAATAACATCCATCTGGTTATGGGGTCCCCGGCAACCGTGATCCCGGAGTTTGTGATTGAGTATGGCATGGACCTTATTGTGATGGGTACGGTGGGACACCGAACGATACGGGAGCTGGTGGAAGGAAATGTCTCGGAGCAGGTCATGAGCCAGGTCGGCTGTAATGTTCTGATTGTCAAACCGGACGACTTTGTCTCGCCAATGGCTTTAGACGATGCCGAGTTAAACTCGCGGCAGGTAGCATGAATCCAAACCCGCTTGGTTCTGGGGGACAGTGGGCTGCTGTGAACGAGGCAAAGTCATCGGAACGATCTCAGGCCAAGATTCAAGCCGAAGGGCAGAGTTGGATCGTCCGTCTGCCCTCCAAACCTAGGGGACCGAGTCACGTACATATTTTCGCTTTTTTTACAGCATGCACACCCGTTAGGAGATATGGACTTTACCCGTAAACTTATAGCCTACGCCCCGAATCGTCTTAATCAAGCGGGGATTTTTAGGGTCAGTCTCGATCTTTTTGCGCAATTTGCCTACGAGTACATCGACGCTGCGGTCAACGGGAGACCAGTCTCTACCCGCGATCATTTCGAGTATCTCTTCGCGGGGCAGAACTCGGCTGTGTCGCGTAACAAGGGCAGAGAGCAGATGGAACTCGCTACTGGTTAACACAATCTTCTCACCGCCAGGAGAGGTCAGCTCGTAAGCCGGAATATCGAGTGTCCAACCCGCGAAGCGGACGACGGACGGGCCGCTCTTCGGTATCACGTTTTCGTTCTTGGAATTACGCCGAAGTACGCTGTGCACGCGTGCCAAGAGTTCTCGATTATCGAAGGGTTTAGTGACGTAGTCATCGGCGCCGATTTCCAGGCCAACCACCTTATCAAATATGTCCGTTTTCCCTGTAAGCATGATAATCGGGACATCCGATTGCGAGCGTAGCTCGCGGGCGATCTCAAAGCCGTCTTCACCCACCAACATGAGGTCGAGGACAACAAGGTCCGGAGAGGTGGCCATTATGAGGCGACGCATCTCCTCTCCGCTAGAAGCGGTTCGCACGGCATAGCCTGCCCCTCCGAGGAAGTGCATCAGCAGACGACAGATCCGGGCATCATCGTCTACAACCAGTATTTCTGCCAAACTAGCCATCGACATAGCCAATCCCCACAAAAGCCGTCCGAGGGTTGTTCACATTATGGAATAAGCAGTCATTTTGGCGACCTAAAAGATCACCACAATTTGCGAGAAAAGAATACTCGATTAAAGACCCTATTTATTTTCTATTATAGAACATCTGAATTCATCCATCAGGAAAACTAACGAGGTGTCAAAGACACTATGCCCGACCATAGCCTAGACGCTTGTAAAAAAATTTCATTTTCAGATTACCGCTCCCAGTTGAGTTCAATAAACATGCTACGCGCTAATTTGTTGCGAATTGCGTTTATTCACAATCGGGCTATCATTGAATCATAGTCCGGGAAGAATATCTCCCGATTTCGAAGAATTAGTAGCTGATGAAAAGCAGAGCACGCGCATTTTCCGTCTTGGAAAACATTCAGAACCATGGAGCGACCGACGATGACGATCAAGAGCCGACTCTGGGTCAATACTGCTTTAACAGTGCTTTTGGTTTGCCTAATCACAGGCATCGCCCAATGGTCCATACGGCGTGTGGAGCTCGCCCACAAGCAGGAGCAATTAGCGCTTAACTTTATTGGGGATTTATGTAAGCTCACCCTTCTAGAGTATTTTGGCCCATGGGAAACTTCCCCGGGAATCGTGAACAGTCAACAACTCGCTTCATATGCAACACTACAAGACCTGTTGGGTCAGCTGCATCAAGTCGGCATTCCCGGAATTCAAGCCACGCTAAATAAAATATCCGCCGATCAACGCCGTTATGAGGTGCTTTTTTCTAAGCTGAAGGCATTCCCCTTAATCCACCCTTTCAAAGACGCAAAAGAAGCGGATCAGCAGAAGTCAGTTATCAGAGAAATAACCACCTTGAAGACAACAATTGTGTCGGATGCCCTATCAATCAACCAGCAGCTCTATGATCAAGGTCGCAAAGTCGATACTTTCTGCACAGTGGCTGATCACCGGTGCCACCACGGCATTCGGTCTGCTCTTAGTAACACTGGTTTGGTTCTTTAGACAGGGATTTCAACGGAGTCTTGGGATGCTCCGCCAAGGTTTGGTTCAGATAGGCGCTAGCCACTTCGACTATCGCATCGATAGTCGATCCGATGACGAATTCGGCGATATTGCGCGGGCGTTGAACCTGATGAGTGAGCAACTCGCGCGATTCACGCTCGGTCTGCGAAAAGAAATTGCAGAAAAAGAATCGGCTCAACAGGCTCTGCAAGAGAGTGAGGAAAAGTTCTCCTCCATGGCCAATGCGGCACAGGACGCCATCATTATGATCAATAATCGTGATCAGATCGAATACTGGAATCCGGCAGCCGAACGTATATTCGGTTATACGCAACACGAGGTTTTAGGCAAAGAACTTCATGAATGGCTCGTCCCCGAACACTTTCGTGCCGACTTTAGGCGCGCTTTTCCACATTTTGCCAAGACGGGTCAAGGTAACATCATCGGCAAAACCCGTGAACTATCCGCTTTACGTAAAGGTGGTGAACAGTTTCCATTGGAGCTCTCTGTCTCCAGTCTACAGCTCAAGGGACAGTGGTACGCCCTGGGGATCTTACGTGATATCACCGAGCGTAAGCACACGGAAGAAGCCCTTCGGCGGGAACGTGATTTTGCCGAAAGCCTGATCGACACCGCTCAATGCATCGTTCTAGTGCTCGATTCCAGGGGCCACATTATGCGGTTTAACCGATTTATGGAACAGTTGTCAGGCTATCACCTCAAAGACGTCCGGGGTCAGAATTGGTTTAAGACCTTTTTGTTGGAGCAGGACCAAGAACGGTTTCAGGAAGTCTTTCAAAAGGCGTTAGCCGATACCCCGACGATCGGTCAGGTTGTGCCAATTACCACGCGCGGCGGACAGCAGTGCATCATCGAATGGTATGACAAAACCCTCAAAAATGTTGATGGTCAAGTGACCGGTGTGCTCGCCGTAGGGCATGACATCACCGAACACAAGGACCAGGAGGCGCAACTCGTTCAAGCCCAGAAAATGGAAGTCGTGGGCCAGCTTACTGGTGGAATTGCCCATGATTTCAATAACTTGCTAACGATTATACTCGGCAACCTGGATTTCCTGTCGGCAAAATTCAATCAAGAAGCCGCCCCAGAAATCCATGAGCTTTTAGAGGACGCCTATTCAGCCGCCCGAGAAGCCGCGGAATTGACTCAACGATTGCTAGCAGTGTCCCGTCGGCAGGCGCTTAAGCCAGATTACATCGGTTTAGACAAAATTGTCCAAAACCTTAAAAAGTTTTTACGGCGTATACTGGGAGAACAGTTCGAACTGATTGTCAATACCCCTGACGAATTTCTCACGGTGTTCGCGGATCCGAGTCGGTTGGAAAATGTCCTATTAAATCTCATCATTAATGCCCGCGATGCGATGCCGAAAGGTGGCACACTCACCATCGACATTTACCGCAAGATCATAGCGGCTACCGAGATCTCCGCCTCGGACCTTCTACCGGGTTCATACGTTGTGATGAGGATTACGGACTCCGGCTCCGGCATGTCACCGGAGGTGCTTTCACGCGCTATCGAGCCTTTCTTCACCACCAAAACCTCCGGCAAAGGCACCGGGCTTGGTCTTAGCATGGCCTATAGTTATGCGAAGCAATCCGGTGGGGAACTTAGATTGAAAAGTAAACCTGGTGTCGGAACCACGGTGTCGCTGCTTCTGCCCGAAGTACAACCCATCGAGGAGACTAACGTTCAAACAACGGAGTCAGATGGTTCACAAGGCGGATCGGAGACCATACTCGTTGTCGAGGATGAACCAAGGGTCCGCAAACTCCTCACGAGCCGGTTGAGAAACTTGGGCTACCGAGTGATCGAATCCGAAAATGCGCTTTCAGCTAAACAGCTCATCGAGAACCAAGCTGAATTTGATCTCCTCTTCAGCGATATTGTAATGCCGGGCGATATGGACGGTTACGATCTCGTGCGCTGGGCCCGGACAAAGAGGCCTGAGTTGAAATTATTGTTGACAACCGGTGCCGATAGCCGAGCGCGAAAGGAAGACAGTAATATAGCGATATTACGCAAACCCTATACAGAAAAAGTGCTCCAGGAAACGATTCGATCGCTCTTTGATGATAAAAAGCAAAGACGCGATCATTGACGTGTGGATGCGGTTAGGCTGTGAATAGCCGATAGTGATAGATTACCTATAACAAACGAGCTGGAGCACGCTACGGAGAGTAAAACAAAAAGTGGAACTATTGATATTGTTTTACGATTTAACTATAAGAAAGCTCATGAATTTGTCTTGGATAGCAATCGTCTTATAGAATGACTAAGTTGTTTTAGATTATAAGGTTTTGAAATGATGCCATCACAACGCCATTCGCTGAGATTATCAGGAGTTGCTAAATTTGCATATCCGGTTATGAGTACAATCGGGATATCCGCTCGGATGTCTTTGATTTTTTGAATTAATTGTCGCCCTGAGAGTTTAGGCATCGAATAATCTGTTATGACCAACTCGTAGTCATAAGGATTTGCTTCGAACTCATCGACTGCTTCTTGACTATCGAGAAAGCTTGTCACTCGATAGCCCAATTTTTTCAATAAGGTCGTGCCTAACTTATTGACAAGTCTATCGTCATCCACTAACAGGATACGTTCATCTCCAGAAACGAAGGTCGTTTCAGATTCCTTCAACGCAAGAGAATCCTGTTTCGGTAATGTAGGAAAATAAATTCGAAAAATCGTACCAACGCCTAACTTGCTCTCAACCTCCATATGCCAGTGGCGTTGATCTACAATATTCGATACGATCGCGAGTCCTAATCCGGTACCTCGTTGTTCCCCTTTTTCCTTAGTAGAGAAGAAGGGTTCATAAATGTGTTCCAAGGTATTGGGATCCATTCCACATCCGTCATCTTGAATACTTAAACAGATCAAATCATTTTCGGGGAGCGGCTCACGCGCTTGGGAAAAGGTAGCGTGTTTGATATGATTCAATCTAACCCATAGGTCTCCTCCCTCTGGCATCGCTTGCGCTGCATTGGAACATAAGTTAATAATCACTTGATGGAGCTGAGACGGGTCTGCTGAAATCAGAGGGAGTTCAAAATCAATTTCCTGATGGATCTCAATGGATTTTGGAATAGATGCGCGAAGTATCGTCAAGCATTCTTCCAAGATGTTTTTTATTTGTATCGATTGGATTTTTGTTGGCGATTCACGACTGCAGAACAGAATTTTTTCAATTAAATCTTTTGCAATCCGAGCGGATTCCTCAATCGCTGTTGCATATTCAACCTCTTTACAATTAGGGTCTAGCCCAGTTTGTAGCATTTCAGCATATCCCATGATGGGAACTAAAAGATTATTAAAATCATGAGCGATACCTCCTGCTAAAGTTCCTAAAGCTTCCATTTTTTGATTTTGATAAAGTTGGGCTTGCAGCCGTTTCTGCTCAGTTAGATCGCTGATGGTAGTTCGAATCGTTTTCTGCTCATCAGAGGCGGTACGATTCAGTAAAAAACTTTCAAACCGAAAAAATGTTTTTTTATTTTCCGGGAGAGTAAATTCGACTTCGGTGGTGTATGTTGCCTCTGACTGAATAACCTTTCTACAGTGGATATAAAAAAAATCGATATTATCTTGTGATAAAAAAGGAGCGAAACCATTCTTTGTTAATTTTATTTTTGTGGTCTTCAACATATCGGCTAATTTCTGGTTAACAGAGGATATATTGCCAAATCCATCCGAGATGATATAACCGACGGGGGCATTGTTATAGAGATCGAAATACTCTTCATGTGCTTTTTCAAGTTCGGATTGACTCCTCCTTAAATCTTCGTTTTGCATTTCCAATTGAATCTGGTGGATTCTCAGTTCTTGAACTAATTCTTTAACCTGCACTTTATCGAGGTCGTAGAGATTGTCAGAGCTTTTACTTAGTAACTCTTCCGCCCTCGTTCGGAGTTCTTTTGAGGAATCTTTTGAAACCACAGGCTTAGAATGTTGTTCGCCCACTGTGAGACTTCATCAGCAATCTTGGTTTCGTATTTCGACGACACCGATCATTTTCCCTTCGGCATCAAACAAAGGTTTAGCAACGACATTCCATAGCTTTCCTTTTAAATCGGTAAGTTTCCCCTTTTCAATTTGATGGCTGTTCAGAGAGCGTGTGAATGGACAGCTCATGCATTCCGCATCATCGTGTTCACAAACTTCATGGCATTGGCGCCCAATCAATTCAACTTGCTGTTTACCAAGAACGTCAGCAGCTCTTCTACTTGCCCATTTAACCTTCTTATTCATTCCCAAGTGGAGAATCACTTCTGATACGGCTTCGAGGATCAGTTCCCTTTCGGACTGCGAAATATGCAATGAACGCTCAATTGCTTTTTGGTTAGTGATATCATTATAAACGGCTACGACTTCCCCCGCAGGCAGACGATAAATTTCATTCCTCCGCCATCCCTTCATCCTTCCATCGTGGTAGAAGGTGTCAGGGATTTGTTCGGTATGACCCGTCTTCCATACCCGTTGAAGCACCTCAAATAGACCAAATTCTTTGACCCCTGGGAATACCTCTGTAATCCTTTTTCCGATGATGTCTTTCTTTTGTATCGCTTCTATCCTTTCACCTGCTGGATTAAAGTCTAAAAAGATAAAATCATTCCCATTATCGACAGCTTGGTAAACCGCGACCCCACTATTTAAATGGTCAAAAAGCGCTCTATAGCGAGTTTGGGTCGAGCGTAGCTCATGCTTGAGCTCCTTTAACTCCGTGATGTCCTGTATCGTACCGACGGACCTGGTCGGGTTTCCCTGACTATCATATTCGGTTCGACAGATTTCATTAACATATTTCACCCGACCATTATTGAGTAACAGCCTATGGGTAATACTATAAGGAGTTATATTTCCCACCGATTGGGTATAGGCTTCATTGACTAAATCTCTGTCTTCGGGATGAACAGCTTCCAAAAAGACATTATAGTTTGCTGCGGATTGACTCCGTTCAATCTCAAAGATCTCATAGACCTCATTAGACCAATCCAATGTATTCGTCGTTAAATCGAGCTCCCAGTTTCCAAGATGCGCGATTTTTTGAGCATCGGCATACCGAAGATTTTGCGCCGCCAGAATATCAGTATGCTCTTTAAGTTCAGTGATGTCCTCAAACGTCAGAACAATCCCCTTGATACGGTTATCATGCGTGCGATAAGGAAGTATTTTTCGCTGATACCAGCGTTTTTCATCATTCTGGATTTCTTTGTTTGAAATTTTTAGTGTATTTAAGACGTTGTTGGTGTCATTAGCCAGATCAGGGTCATCGAACTTGGGGGTAATATGGTGGAGAGGTCGATTGATATCGGTGGGAATAAGGTTAAAAAGGTTTTTTGAGTCTGGCGTGTATAATTTAATTCGGAATTGGGTATCTAAAAAAATGGCGGCAATATTGGTGCTGTTGACAAGGTTCATCAAATCGTTATTCGTCTGTTCCTGATTTCTGACCTTCTCCTGCAATTCATTATTGACGGTATTGAGCTCTTCATTCAATGATTGAAGTTCCTCTTTGGAGGTTTCCAATTCTTCATTTGAAGATTGTAACTCTTCATTCATTGACATGATTTCTTCATTGGAAGCCTTGAGTTCCTCATTAGAAGTTTCTAGCTCTTCAATTGTGTTTTGTAATTCCTGTTTGGTTGAAGTGAGTTCATTCTCCAAAAGCTTAATTACGGCATCATCTCCACCTTGAAAAGCTTCGTCCGTTTGTTGGATTTTTCTTTCAATAACGTCTCTAAAACTTACTAATAGTAATCCTGCCGCACCTTTGTGTACTTTTAGTGGAGTCACCGTGACTTCTACTTTGTAATATTTACTATCCCGCTTGACCCGTGCGCCTAAAATGGAAACTGGCTCATTGGTTTGAATTGATTTATGAACCGCTCCCCGAATACGAGTGGATAATCCCTCTCTGACTAAAGTGTATAGATTATTGGAATGCTCTCCGGTAGGATAATCGAGGTATTTCACTGTGTCTCCGTAATGATATAAGATCTCATGTTTTTGGTTGATCAATACGGAAGACGGGGCATATTGAGCGAGAAGCGCTTCTTTTACAATTTCAGCAGGCTTTATTGTAGGTTTTTTATTCTCTTCCTCGCTTAACAACAATCGATTCCAACCCCGTTTTTCTAGAACAATAGGAAAATTTCCTCTTAACGGAAAATTCGTTTCAAGACGTCGGTAGATTCGCCATTTTTTAGAAAGCGGTTCAAAAAATTCGCTTTGCTTGCCTATGGTTTCTGAATTACCTAATAGAAGGATTCCTCCCTTTTTCAGTGCAAAATGAAACAACTGGATCACCTGTTGTTGTATCGACGAGTCAAGATAGATCAGCAAATTTCGACAGCTAATGAGATCCAGTTTAGAAAAAGGAGGGTCACTGATCAGATTCTGTGCGGAAAAAACAATATCTTCCCGTAGCTTGGTAGATACCTGATAGAAGCCATCGGCTTTTTTAAAGTATTTTTCGAGTAGTTTTTTTGATATATCGGATGCGATGCTTTCCGGATAACGACCCGTACGGGCAAGATCCAGACCATGGGTATCAATATCTGTCGCAAATATTTGAAAGTCGGGTCTACTATTCAGTTGTTCAAATTTTTCTCGCAATAACATAGCGATGGTATAGGCTTCCTCTCCAGTAGAACATCCAGGAACCCAAACTCTGATAGGATTTTCGTCTTGTTTTGCTTCAATGAGAGGGATGATTGCGACTTCATTTAATAATTCCCAAGATTCTTTCTCTCGGAAAAAACCGGTCACCCCAATGAGTAGATCTTTAAATAACTCGCCCGTTTCATCCTGGTTTTGTCGCAAATAGGAAACGTAATCCCGCATTTTTTCCAATTGTTTCAAGCCCATACGCCGGTTGATGCGTCGGATCACCGTATTTTTTTTATAATAGTGAAAGTTATGTCCGAGTTGGGCATACATGATCGCCAGGATGGTGTTGAATTCATCAGGTTCATTGATTTCAATAGGTACAGTGCCAAAGAACCCTCTGATGTAAGCGTGCTGGATATAACTCAACAATCGTTGCGGCATTTCGCTTACTGGCAGAATAGAATCAACCACGCCAGTCGCGATCGCACTGGTAGGCATCCCATCATATTGCGCTTCCTCAGGAGATTGGACCACGACCATTCCCCCGTAACTCTTTATGGCTTTTAGACCCACCGTCCCATCGCTTCCCGTTCCCGAAAGAATGATACTGATCGCTTTTTCCTTCTGATCTTCCGCCAAAGATTTGAAAAAAAAGTCGATCGGCATGCGCATCCCTCTGCGCTGTACCGGGGTTGTCAGGAGAAGTTCACCATTCTGAATCGCCAAATCCCAATTGGGAGGAATCATATACACATGATTCCCCTCAACCTGCATACGATCTTCCACTTGGATGACTTGCATCTGGGTATGTCGGCTTAAAAGATCCACCATGAGGCTTTCATGGGTGGGGTCCAAATGTTGAATAAGAACAAACGCCATGCCCGATTGAGCCGGCATGGCTTCAAAAAAGCCTTTAAAAGCGCCCAATCCTCCTGCCGAGGCGCCTATTCCCACGATGGGGATTTGCTTGCTCTTCGTCGTTTGATGGTTGTCTTCCATGCTCATTGGAGACCTTCTATTTTAATTGCATAGTGCTAGATTTTTCTTCTTTTTCACTGGCGCGAACACTTTATTTAAAAACCTATACACAAGATTATAGGCGATGTTCGGCTTTCTGGAGGTTCGTCTTTTTAATTGTTACTGGGTATCTAAACCGAGCCAGTAATCCCCAACAGATTCCCCCTGTGTCTGGGGGAAGGCAAAAGCATTCTTAATCCCTTCGTAATCGGTTCAGATACGTTACCATTCCCTCACTTCGCCCTATAAGGCTCTCTCAACATGGTAATGAGCAGACCAACCCGTGAAAATAGGTGCTTATTCTGGTCAACTGCAGGAGCAAACATCGAACAAGTATAGGGCAGAGATAGATCACGGGCGGCTGGAGGGAACGCCATAGCTAAGTCACCCTGGAATCGCGTAGGCGAATCGTTTTAAGAAAGTCGACCCTTAAAAACTACGGAATCGAGTGGGAGCACAACAGGATATGCGGCAATCAATTCAGAAGCACGCATTTAAAATGCACCAGACGATAGAAGCCAGATTCATAACCGGCTTGGTAATGGCTTGATATCAAGTTTGTAATAGTATTCCCAAAGCTCCTTAAACCCCTCCCTCAGAGTCGCATCCTTGTACCATGGTTTGACCCCCAAATTAAAGTGCAGTACTTTGACGTTTAAATCATGGAATTGCAGTCCAAGGCGATTATTGTTCCTCAAGAGTTTAAGCCGCCCGTCTTCCTGAACAACTTCGAGTGCTCGGAATACACTACTTCGATTTTTCTTTCTGGCTCCTTCCACTTTAGATTTTGTGTGAATTCGTGTTGCATTATATTCGAAACCGATACGATGAAACTTGATGTTGTGTTCTGCTAACAGCAAGCTTAACAGATCTTGGTCTGGGAACATTAACCGTTTATAGAGAGGCGTATATTTTTCCAGACCGCTTTTCAGCTCAACCAACCTTGCTTTTAGTATGCCTAGCAATCCCGCATTAAGCCGGAAATAGGTAAACAGCTTTATCAAGCTCTTGATAAAACCATCGTTACCACGAATACACTGTAGTACCTGATTTTCTCCGACATATTTTGCAATTCGATATATCGATTGCATCGAGTGTTTTTTGTTCACTAAGACCTTTGAGGGATCCATCGCTGCGCAGACGATCTTTCCCGAATCAACCAGTTCGAATACCGGTGAAAGATCCTCGAGCACCAGCATATCTGCATCCAAGTAGAGCAACGATTCAAAAGGCGCCGCATCAATGTCGAATAATGCATAGCAACAACCAAATCGCTTGTGGTTGAAGGGTATGGTTCTGTTAACGGAATGAACGGTTGCCCCCAGACTTTCAAGAGACCGAACCTGATCATCCGTGAGACCTTGGTCCAAAACGGCAACGGGTACTGGAAAATTTCTAGCGATACTTTTAAGTAACGCAACGATCCCCATAAAATACTTCTCGTCCCCTAGCGTTACGATGCCATGATTTTCCATTTTTATCGCGTTTTCATGTTCAGTACGGCAGGCTCCTAGATGTGTATTTTTTGGAGTCACAAAATCCGCCGCATTATGTCTTCTATTGTCTTTGATGGAGTAAGATAATCGTCAAAGGTTGTGGCATTCAGCTCACTGAGATGGTCTAGCTTACCGGGCTGTGCTAGTAATCGCTCAACATTGTCGGCAATTTCCACAGGGTCTTCGAAATTGAATTGATCTTTCAAGTGCTCATGCTGATAGAGTGACGCTTGATTTCTGAGTCGGTGACCAATTACAGGCAATCCCATAGCCAGGTATAGAGAAAACTTTTGCGACAAGCAATCATGAAGTCCACGCACATAGATTACGATTTTTGCGAGGGCCAGATTTCGAATATAGTCGCGATAGGTATACCGTGGCATTTGGAACCGCTGATACTCTGATGGAAGGTCTTTGGTAGCTGCAAAACCCACTAATGCCCGAATTCCAGAACGACGAGTTAACTCTTTTAGGATTTCGTATCGTTCCTCCACGTGGTGATGATGGTGCTCGCGATACCGATAACTTGTGACGAAAAAAACATCATATTTTTTCTTGGTTTTTCGGTATCCTCGGATTGCATCGAGCGATAGATGGTTTTTAACTTCACGAAGTTTTATTCTGGCTCCAACGCCTGACCATTTGCTTGCTTCGGACGGAAACAAACAACTTTGTATCGTTAATCGTAGAGAAGGTCTTATGGAAAGCATTTGGGTTACCGGAAATATCTTGGTGGCGTGTTTATTGAGTAGAGCATCCTCATTGATAGAATTTTGGTTATAGTTCATCTTGAAATAGTAATCTACCTTTTCAAGAATCGGAAGGTGGTAACCTCCGCGCTTTACTACAGGATCTGCCCTATTCATGTCGTGCGCATCAATGCAGAGCGTTATGTCCCTGCCATCGTATTTCACGCTAAAAAGAGACATTGAAAACAGGATGTGGCGCCAATCATCGTCCATAACTGCTGAACGCAGTGGTTCCGGAATATCCCTTTTTATACTTAACTTGTAGTTATATTTCTTTTGATTAGCAAGAAATCCATTTAAGTAGAAGCTCGACCAATACGGCCGTGCAAAATCATAATAATAAATCTTGTTCATTGACTAAATATACTGTGATCAGAGTTTCTGTTGTTAGATAAAAGATATCTGAGACTGATTACAGTGTGACTGCCGGATCTACATATAGATGTCCCAGCGGCAGAGCAATCATTTAACGGAGCAGATACTCATTTGCGATTTCAGGATGGGAGAGCATATTTCCGTGAATCTCAACGACTTGTGGGCTACGCTTCGAATTCAAACAGAAACCTTGCCTGTATTGCGCGTGGATTCTCATTAAAAAGGTTCGCCCAACAGCCAGCCGTGTTTCTTTTCAAATAATTGGGTTTTATAGGGACGCAGATACTTGTCCAATATAATTTTCGCCTACCCGTACACCCACGGCAATAACCTAAATGCATTGAGAAAAACAGAAACATTGCTCCCCAATCGATCGGCCACAATCTCGCTCAAATTGGTACCTACAATTTATTCTGGATACCCTTATAGAGTAAGACTATGTTCCCTAATTGTAGGAGTGTATTGGTGTGGCTCCGCCTCAATCTGTCCTTCGGTCAACTTGCGAAGTGCAACATTAAATTTATCGTAGGCAATCTCCATCACGGTGGGATCACAATTAAACCAGAAGTTCATTCTTCTCCTGAGCTTGTGGATCTCGACACAGAACTCGGTTTCGTTTATACCTTCATAAAGAAACGCCTTTGAGATGAGAGTGCCTCTAGCACCTATACGCGCATATTGGGCGTAGACTAGATCGGAAGGGATGGGAAGTGACTCGTCCATCGCCCGGCCCACATGGCCGCACGACAACCGCTTGCCCGAACTTAGGATAAGATCGGATATGTGTTGCAAAACATTGGTGGTCAAAACGCAGAACCGGTTCGGTAACCCCATACTTAAGCTAAGGTCGTTGATTCCAATGTGGATCTCGTCAATCTCGTCGATAGCAAGGAGAGCATCGAGATTACTTACGGCATCAAAGTTCTCCAGCAGTGGAATCACCTTGGCGCGCCCGTCAACGATACGGAGGAACGTCTGCACATCCTCTGCCGATCGAAACATAGGCAGCATAATCACTTTGACACCAATGTCGATCAAGTGGTCTATTTCTGGCGTCGAGAGTGCGTGCAAGGGGTTTGAACGAGCAAATAGATCAGCCTTCTTCAAGGTCTTGGCGATATCGGCTAACAGTTTGTCATCATGATGGGAAATCCAAGTTCCAAGTCCAGCTTGGCGCTCCTTTTTACCAATGCGTTCTAAGTCGACACCGATTCGATCCACTCCAGCTTTGTCGGCAAATTCCGCAAGCTCTGTGCTGCTTACCCACATTGTCAGAAGTACTGGTAGGCGCGGTGGATCGATCGCTTCACAACGCGCGTTGAAGACGTTTGACATTGAAAGTCTCCATCAAAACTTGTATGGAATCTCTGGGGTATCCAACGGTAACCGCCATTCATCGGGATTTTCGTAATCGTAGGCGGCGTCGGACATATTCATAAAACTGCTGCGTTCAGAACTCATAAGGTTCTGAAAGCCATGCCAGACCCCCGGCGGAAATCCCACCACAATGGGTCGCAGCGGAGACATATTGAATTCATTTACCATTCGGTAAGTAGAAGATTCTTTTCGACCATCGCACAGTACCAGTTTGATCATGCCCGAAGGACAGACGATGTTATCCCATTTGGTTTTATGCATATGCCAGGCTGTTAACGCGCCTGGGTTAAGATTGACGTGTACAATGTGCGCAATGGGTCGCTCACAGAAAGACCAGTCATCTCGAAAATACTCGGATACGTAGGAATGATCCGACGTCACGTTTTTAAATTCCCGAACTCTAACCCCATCTATTAGGTCTATTACCGGCTTCCAGTCTGAGGTTACCCGTTGCTTTTCTTTCTCAGGTACAGCGATACCGCTCATGAGTGTTCTCCTCCTTCAATGGGCAATAATCACGTTGATGGACAGTTTCATCATTAATAGGACAGCAATTCTAAATGTTGGAAATACTTACTAAACAATGCGTTATGATTTCTTTTTCAGATCGACCAGCTTGTCAGTGATATTATCTCAAGTAAAGGGCTGCTGTAAGCTCACCGTCAAGCATTGCAACTCTGGCACCTTTTTATAGCTTAGTGTACTGCGGTCGGCCCTCGCTTTCTGTTCGCTTGCGTACAGACACGGCTTGCGACTGCTTTTGCTGGACTCGCCTAGCGGCCCGCAGGACGTTGTGCTGGACGCCACAACCACCCGGCGCAGGCCAACTTATGCGCGCTAGCGTCCAGACAAGCGCCAGGATTGGTCCCATACTGCGAAGTGCCAATGCCGGAAAAACCGTTCGCCCCTTGGCCAGCATCCGACATCGGAACTGCGTCATTAGCAAACGGTACAAGATATAATCGTGCATTCACGTCCTGTCTGCAAAATGAACGGTCAAACAGTCAGACATAATGGGAAAGGTGGGCCAAATGGTCTTTCGATTAACCTTTCCTGGTTGATAAAACGTTTTGCTATAGCCAGCAAGCGAAAATCCTGCGTTGGTAGCGAACTCGCTGTGAGGAATCGCGACCAGCGCTGGGAATAGTTGATACAAAAGCAATGCCGAACTCAGGGACGACACTGTCGCGCAATACTTATTTAAGCTTCCCGCAGGAAATTTCACGGGAAAATAACGCGCGATCGTTGAGGCTTGATAGTTTCACTACGAACAATCAAGCCGTTCATCTTGGTGCATATTAACCGCCACGGATCTAATGAACCACCTAGACAAACTGCGACTCTAGTATCTATTAGCCCTCAGAGGAAGAAATGGGGTCAGTTTTTATATTCCAATTATGACGCGCTCTACTTACCGCAGGCAAGCGCTTTTTAGCGAAATTTGCTGACGTCCTATATCCGGTAACGTCAATGGGTACTACAATAATAAAACCACGCTTGGCGAGAGACTGCACAGTGCTCGGGTACAGCGGATCTACGTGGTCGTCCGGGCCGCCGTCGATGAACACTATGGCCGGGATGCGGCCGATGGGCCGAGTTTGCATTGGGGATAAATAGGTGCACTGGCAGAGGCAGGCCATCGAAAGAGGGCATCAGCAGCGAGCGCGCTTCGGCAGACTGGCAGCTGTCGATGCCGAACAATTGGCGACATAGAGCAATGCCGGCGACCCATGACCGACGCGATAATAACGGCGTGATTGCGTGTTAAGCTTAGGGCTTCATGCGCCAGGGCGAATACCAGCAACTCAGCCCGATAAACCTGCACCGGTTAATTTGTTTCAGGCTGCACCGGGATTACAGCAAATAACGCTCTTCCGATCCGTTCATAGACCCGCGCTGTGGGGTGTATCGAGTCGAAGAATACAAACTGATCAAAATTGGCCCCATTTTCGCAGTCCGGATGAAAAATGAATGTAACGCTGTTAAAGCAGGCTTCTTCAGAATTGGTAAATCCAAGGGCCGTGGTATCATCATCCAGCGAGTGAAGAAAGCCGGATAAATCGAAGAAAACCAAGTCGATGCCAATCTGGCTTTCTATTTGTTGAATGGCATTGGCCAGATTCTGGTTAAACAAGCTGGTGCGGCGGGAGGCCACCTCGACCAAGTCGGGTTGATTCTTCTGTTGCGCGAGTTCCTTAGTTTCCGGCATCCGACCAATGTCCGGTGAATCAACTACGAGGATTGCTTTTGCCCCGGCTGCAATCAGCGTGCGCAGGTTTTGATCGATAGCGACTACCGCGCGGTTAATGATGGCCTGAGCCATAGATTCGCTAGCATCTCGCGCATCTCTGACATCATTCCCTCCGATAAAGAAAACATAAAGATTATCCGCCGGCGCCTGTCCCCCTTTGGACAATAAAAAAGCATTCACTTGCGGCGTAAGGTCAATGGGCTCGTCGCCACCCGCTCGGGCTCCTGCGACAGCGTAATTTCCGCCGCCATTGCCCGCTATCAGATGTAGTGACGCAGTAAGTTTCATCCCAAGCAGGTCCGCCAGGACTTCCACGGCAACCGGGCCGTTACTGATCCGTGTTCCTTCATAAAAAGGGGGAGGAAAGGGGCCCTGGATGCTAGCCAGATTACCGATATCAGACGAACTATCCCCCACGACGATGAGCTCGCCAGCCTGTATTTGCAGTGACCATGCGATAAAGATAAACAGAGCGGTAAATTTGGAAAAGCTGTATATATTCATTGTCATATACCGGAATTATGGTTGAAGAGGATTGATCCATCAGTAACGAAATCTCTTCCTAGAACACTGTAAACCGGGAAACATAAAAACCCCGTGATAGTGACAATCCGGATGGTCGCAGATAGTACCTCAATCTATTTTGAAATAAAAATAAGGGACAGTATATTCAAATTTAAAAGGCTTTGTGGCATAAATTATTTTCAAAACGAGGCGAACTGGTCGCCCAGGATAGGTAGCTGATAAAATTGCGTCCGTTATGTGGTATTGAATCCGTTGCGTGCCGGGAAGGTCAAC
>CAVSWL010000041.1:0-114175 GCA_963731655.1 uncultured Gammaproteobacteria bacterium
ATTGGGTTTACCCACATCCGATGCCACCACGTTGAACCTGGGGCTTGCGCCGCGGCCAGCAGAAATCCAAGGTGCGCCAGTAGATCCACGTGACGGGGACAAAGCACTCGCTGAGGACTGGGGCACCCCTGAATCGCCTGGTGCAATAGCTCCGTCAAATCGTGTACAGAGTCTTCGCGAAAGCGGCTATGCTCAAGTAAAGCAATCTTCAGAAGGCAGGTTTCCTTCAATGATTGTTGTATACAACTCTCGCTAGTGTATCGCGCAAAAACCGCCCACCGAGGGTGGTTTTTGTATGAGAGGGATGACAGCAAGAGCTTGTGCGTGTCTGCTTGTTTAGTTAACTGACTTGTCGAAGCTGGATCGTATCGACGACTACCTCATGGGCGAGCGCGTTCGTTATGACGACCAACCACGTCCCCGTGGAACACCAGTTGCGCCGCTTCAAATACGCCATTGCATCCTCGATCGTGTCCTCAGGGTCTTCCGAAAACTCCATGAAGAATGGTTCCACCCCCCACGGTAGCAACAATTGGCGGAAAACCGCCTCGACATCGGTAAAAGCGTAGATCGGTACACCCTGCGCACGCAACGCGGCCAGCATATATCCCAACAACCCACTGCGCGTAAATACAATAATACCGGACGAACCGAGTTCCTGGGCAAGGACCGCAGCCGAACGCAGCATTTTGGTCTTCGGTTCCCCCAGTTGAATGACTTCATTAAGCCGCTTTTTCTCTGAAGGCTCGATGCAATTGATGATGTTCTTTAAGACCTTCACGCATTCCAAGGGATACTGACCCATCGTGGTCTCACCCGAGAGCATCACGGCATCCGCCATCTCTTTGACTGCGTTCGACACATCAGTGATCTCTGCCCGTGTCGGTATAGGTGAAGATATCATCGATTCCAGAAGCTGGGTGGCGATGATGACTGGCTTGCCCTTCGCCAGGCATGCCTGTACGATTCGTTCCTGGACCAGCGGTAACAGTTGGTAATCAATCTCGATTCCAAGGTCCCCACGCGCCACCATGATGGCATCGGCGTTGTCTACGATCGCTTCAAGATTTCGAAGGCCGGTTTGGTCCTCGATCTTGGCGATAATACGCGCTCGCGACCTCACCTCATCCAAAAAGCGTTGCAGAGTCTGGACATCTTCGCCCTGCCTGGCGAAGGAGAGCGCGACAAAATCGATCCCAAGCGCGGCACCTAGACGCAAATCCGCTTCGTCTTTGGTGGTAAGCGCGGGCAATTTGACGTGCACACCGGGGAGGTTGATGTGACGCTTGGAAGCTAGGCATCCTGGAACCAGAACCCGACAACGCAAGTGAGTGTCATCCTTATCGATCACCTCCAATCGAATCAATCCGCTGTCGACGAGGACCGTTGCACCCACTTTTACATCTTGCGGAAGTCCGGGATAATTGACGTCGATACCGCGCACACCCTCCGTCGGTGTCTGAGTATAGAACTCGAAGATTTCACCGATCTTTAGCTCGATCTTTTCAGCTACGCTGCCCGTGCGAATTTCCGGCCCCTTAACGTCTATCATGACCGCAACATGCCGTTTGACTTCCTCCGACACTTCGCGGATTCTCTGGACGATAGTCCTAATCCAATCGGCGCTGGCATGGGCCATATTGAGGCGCAATACGTCTACACCGTTTTCGATAAGGCGCTTGATATATTCCTGGCTCTCCGTGGCGGGACCAACCGTCGCAATGATCTTGGTGTGCCGGTAATAGCCACGCACATCTAACGCGTCCGTAAGTTCAGGCGCCGTGAGTTCATAGCCCCTGTCGGTCTTAGCGGAGCTTGCAAGTGCTAATAATCGTTCCATAGGTATCGAGTAGGCAACGAATATGCCACCATACCAGAGTGATCCCCAAAATTAACAAGCGTGGGAGTTTAAGCCAAGCCACCCTAAGGGATTCTTCTGACTTATTTTAATTCATTGATTTTCAGTTGTTTTTGATCACGCAAAAGCTTTTAAGCCCGAGGAAATCGAGATTCCACCATGGAATGGCTTAGCATAAGATTCGCCGTGCCGGATAATCATCCATGATATTTCCTTGATAAGCATTTCAACGGCGCCTTCATGTGGTGCAACGAAGGGTCCATCGGCCCCTCTTCAGTGCGCTCGGGATACGTTAGTCGTTATTGCTTGTTGTATGACTGGTGTTTGTCCAAAATGTGTCGAGTTCGCATTTCCGAAGTCCACAAAACCCGTGGACACACTCGGATCCATTCTGCTTATTAGCAACGATGACGACGTTAAGAAGCTGGCCAGAAAACTGATCGAATCGATGGACTGGTCGCTGTCAAATGAGTTTGGGCGGGCGAATTACGCTAAACGAGCTAGCTGACGAGCTCGTTGCGTTTTATTATCAAGATTCTGTGACGCAAACTGTCACGAGGCAGCGCCTACACTTAGGGCAGAATATTGATCCGCAATCTACTTTATAACACGCTTCTGAAGTTTCGGAGTGGACTATACAGCGATGTTGCCAAGCCGACTGATCAGCAAGGTCTCATACGAAGTGAGCGCAACATAAGCCAACAACGAAAAATACAGGCAGTAATTAACTCGCACCTTCCGAAAAATGCGGAAATTGAAATGGCCTAGCAACACCACGGCACCAAACCCGGTGAGCCCTAGTTTTACGATAATAAACAGTTGAGGGTTGAGTTGGATTAACCAATCCATGACAGGATTCAGTTCCACCGCCCCCTGGCTCAGCAGGTAGAGTGTTAGCGTGGCATCAATGATGGAGAGCAGCAAAAGAGCTAGAACGACTAAAAACAGCGTCGGGCCATACCAGTCCACATAGGAATTATAACGATCACATTCGCGGCGACTCGAACGCCGCCGGTGGCGATCGGAACGCGTATTCATGTGTGCCAGAAGACTTAACTTACGACGCTCCACATTCGTACGGCGCTCGATACTCCTCAAAGCCGCTGAATCACCTCCATCGAGGGATAAACAAGCACCAATAAGATGTGACGCTTGTTCTGACTGGCTTATCTGCACAGGTTCTCCTTTTCCCTAAACAGGTCAGTTTTATTATCGTAACCCTGATCATCGCATACTCATTTGCCCTAGTTCAAGCCGTTTCCATGGCTAATTTCTGCGACGCATTCTGCAAACGTGACTATTGAGTTATCGTCAGAAGACCTGGGGTGAAGTTCTCTACAGGCAAACAATGGTTGTATCCGCCACTAATCTATTCATACGGATAGATCCGGCTTGCAACTTTTCATCGGCTTCTCTAATCTTCCCCCATTAGCATCGATTGTTGCGAGTTCTTGTTTGTACCAATGGTTCGGAGTAACGCATGCCCATAGATAAAGATAAAACAGAGTCGCCCCCTTCCCGGAAGTCTCGCGAATATTCATCGCAGGTGGTGGACGGAATTGAACGCGCGCCCAGCCGGGCCATGCTTCGAGCCGTAGGATTCGGTGATGATGATTTCATTAAACCCCAGATCGGAATCGCTTCGACCTGGAGTATGGTCACGCCCTGTAACATGCATATTGACAAACTTGCTGATGAAGCCGCTACGGGGGTGAACGAAGCGAACGGTAAGGCGGTTGTATTCAATACGATCACGGTCTCCGACGGTATCTCAATGGGAACCGAAGGCATGAAATATTCTCTGGTGTCGCGAGAGGTGATCGCCGATTCGATAGAAGCGGTGGCTGGTTGTGAAGGTTTCGATGGTTTGGTAGCTATTGGGGGGTGTGATAAAAATATGCCGGGTTGCTTGATCGGGATCGCAAGGCTCAATCGGCCCGCGGTGTTTGTCTATGGCGGGACAATTCTTCCCGGTTGTCATAACGATCGAAACGTCGATATCGTTTCAGTATTTGAGGCGGTTGGAGCGATATCCAAGCAGCAGATCAGCTCAGAAGAATTAAAGGAAGTGGAACAAACCGCGATTCCTGGACCAGGGGCGTGTGGTGGGATGTATACCGCTAACACTATGGCATCGGCAATCGAAGCGTTGGGCATGAGCCTGCCCGGAAGCTCCGCTCAAGCCGCCGTGTCGGAAGCCAAGCACCAGGATTGCCGTGCAGCGGGGGCGGCGGTCATGTCGCTGCTAGAAAAGGGTATTTGTCCTAGAGATATCATGACCCGCAAGGCGTTTCTAAATGCCATTACCGTGGTCACCGCATTGGGAGGTTCGACAAATGCGGTGCTACACTTGATCGCTATGGCGCACGCCATCGGTGTAAAACTTAAGCTAGATGATTTCACGGTGGTTGGTAAAAAAGTGCCGGTGCTTGCTGACCTACGGCCCAGCGGGCGTTACATGATGTCGGAATTGATCGAAATCGGAGGCATCCAGCCCCTAATGAAAATGTTGCTGGATAAGAAACTACTCCATCCAAATTGTCTGACCGTAACTGGTAAGACTCTGGCAGAGAACCTGGCGGCCGTAACTCCCTATCCCAACGGCCAGAATATCATCCGTTCATTTGACGACCCGATTAAGAAAGATGGCCATTTGGTGATCCTCTATGGCAATCTCGCGCCCACCGGCGCGGTAGCCAAGATCAGTGGCAAAGAAGGGTTACGATTTACGGGTAAAGCACGGGTATTTTCCTCTGAAGAAAAGGCGTTGAAACGAATTCTCGATGGCACCATCAAGCAAGGTCACGTCATTGTAATTCGCGACGAAGGACCTATTGGAGGACCAGGCATGCGCGAGATGTTAGCCCCCACTTCCGCCGTGATGGGGAAGGGTTTGGGTAACGAAGTCGCACTGATCACTGACGGCCGATTTTCCGGTGGAAGTCACGGGTTTGTAGTGGGCCATATCACACCCGAGGCCGCGGTAGGAGGCCCCATTGCGATCATTAAGGATGGCGATAAGATCACTATCGATGCCAAGAAGCGAGAGATTAATTTGCATATCGACAAGGCCGAAATGAAAAAACGCCTAGCCGCGTGGAAACGGCCGAAACCGCGGTACACACGCGGCCTGCTCGCTAAATATGCCAACCAAGTAAGCTCAGCCTCCCAAGGCGCGGTCACCGATGCAAAGTTGTAGTGCCTTAACTTATTGAAACAAAGAGATTAACTATTGTGAGTTTCCCATGTGAGCCTTCAACTCGTCACCGCCGTAAGTTTCCCGGAGATTAACTTAAATTTGGAGCATAGTTAGGTTCGCATGATTCAAGCCGTAGAGGAATACACTGCATCAATAACGCTCAAAGAACGCAAAATGGCTACGCGACGATTAGCTTACGCTGCCCGCAAGGCTCAAAAAAATAAAGACGAAATAAGCCAGCTTGTATGTCACAAACTGATCCAGCTAGCAGAATATCGCAACGCCAAGACCGTTCTTTGGTATCTGGACTGTCGTTCGGAACTGCGTACGCGACATATATTCCCCACTCTGCTCACGAGTAATCAGACTATTGTCATTCCCTACTGTGAGGGGAGAGAATTATATCTATGGCACTTATACTCGTTGGATGAACTAGCGCCTGGCCGATTTGGTATTCTCGAGCCCATTCGAGAGCGAAGGCGGGAAAAACAACGCACGGTGAATATCCAGCAGATCGACCTCGTTATTGTGCCGGGTGTAGGATTTGATCGTTGTGGCCATCGATTGGGTAATGGTGCGGGTTACTATGACCGATTACTGAGCCAGGCGCGCTCGGATACTTTGTTTATCGCTCCTTGTTATCAGTGCCAGATCTTCGATGACATACCCGTTGATTGTAATGATGTGCGCATGCATAAAATCCTTACTGAAACCGATGCGTATGTAACTCTATCCTCTTAAGAGATCCGAAGCTTATTTGTGCTGGAGTAGATCTAGCCACCGACCTAACACATTCTATGCTCACTCATAAACTCCCTACCCCCCTCGAGCTGATCACTCAGTTGATTGAAGTTCCTTCGGTCAGCAGTGTGAAGCCGGACCTGGATATGGGGAACCTGGAAGTAATTAATCTACTTGCGAATTGGTTGGAGACCTTAGGTTTCAACATTACTATTCAGCCAATTCCAGATCATCCGCACAAGGCGAATCTGATCGCAACCCTGGGTAGCGGTGAAGGTGGGTTGGTGTTAGCGGGTCACACCGATACGGTGCCTTATGATCAAGATCGATGGAAGTTTGATCCCTTTAGGGCAACCCAGTCTGGTAATAGGCTCTATGGACTCGGCACTTCGGATATGAAGAGTTATCTGGCACTAGCGATCGCAGCCGCCCATCATTTTACACAAAAAGAGCTTCGCTGCCCGCTCACCCTACTTGCGACCGCCGACGAAGAAAGTGCCATGACAGGGGCAAAAGCACTCGTAGAACAAGAGTTGAATTTAGGACGCTACTGCGTTATCGGCGAACCCACCAATTTAGTACCCGCGCGCTTGCATAAAGGGATTATGATGGAGGCTATACACTTACGGGGAAGATCTGGTCATTCGAGCGACCCTACGTTGGGCAATAGTGCGATAGAGGGTATGCAGTACGTGATTCAGGCTTTACTCAACTTCCGCAATGAGCTGCAAACACGATTTCGCAATCCCGTATTCAGTGTGCCCATTCCCACCCTGAATCTCGGGCATATCCACGGGGGAGACAATCCCAATCGGATTTGCGGCGAGTGCGAGCTACATTTCGATCTACGGCCACTGCCGGGCATGGATATCCATGAGCTACGTGAGACGCTTCGCCAACGTATCATTGAAAGCATCAGAGACTTAGACCTTGGCTGTGAATTCGAGGCGTTGTTTGATGGAATTCCCGCGATGGAGACTCCCGCCAGTTCTTCTATCGTCAGGCTCGTGGAACAGATCACTGGACACCGATCCGAAGCCGTCGCCTTTGCGACCGAAGGCCCCTATTTCACACGTCTCGGAATGGATACCGTAATCTTAGGTCCAGGCGATATTGCCCAGGCGCATCAACCGGATGAGTATCTTACGCTCGATCGCATCGATCCCACCCTCAAACTGCTCAAGACGTTGATACAGCGAGTCTGTGTGGATTGATCAGCGAGCGCTATAGTACTCAGGGTCCAGCCTCACCAAAAATATATTTCGGTTTAAACCAGTAGACCATAAGCGGTAACAATGTCAAAGCCGTAACCACGTCTATAATTAAGGCTTGGCCTATATAGATACCCAAACCCCAAGTGTTGGCCAGGTTGGTAGACACCAGCGGGATAAAACTTCCCAGTAATACGAAAACGGAAATAATCACAGCCGACCCGGTAGTATTCAGGGTATGGCGCAAGGCCTCCGTCCAAACGCCGCGTGTTCTCACCATCTCTTCACGCAACCGTGAAATCATATAAATTCCATAGTCAATGCCCAACCCCATGGCAATACTTAAGGTGACTTGCAGGTGAAATGCGAGATTTCCCGACCAATTTTGCACCGAGGTAAAATATCCCCCCAGCCCGTACTGGGCAAATAGGGTGATCAACAACGTTGTCAGTAATATTGCGGATACCACAAAAGATCTGAATATTAAGGCGGCGATAACAAACACCAGACCGGCCGTTTGCAACGGCCCCTTTAGCCAGTTTTCCATGGCCACCTCCCGAGTCGCTTCGGTGGCGCCCAAGAAACCACCCACACCGGGTCTCACATAATTCGGCCCTTCCTTTGAAAGTTCATTGGTATCACCCGATGTGTCTGCATTTCTAAGTCCGAAATTCACTTGGCGAAATCCCGGTGAATTCTTGTGATCTTCGATATATTGTTGAATATCCATGGTCACCTGATGCGTTTCCTCAGGATGCATGGTATTGATAAAACCCAATATGACTCCCTCGTTCCAATCAGAAGCAACAAAGGAATCCATATCACCTTCACTGGTCATGGTTTCCAACAAGCCATTATAGAGTTGGACGATTTCATTGGGATCACGATCATCATCGGGGTCGATAGCAGTTAAATACTCGCGAGTGGGTATGCGCAAATCTTTGAGCTGCGGTTTCTGACCAGGCTCAGCCATCAATAGCATGTTCACTAAGCGGACGTATTGCGCATAAGAACCCGTAAATCCCACATAAGGATGACTTCGCAACCAATTCTCAAACGCCTCGATATCGGCTAATACATCAGCATTGTTAAAGATACCCTGTGCGCCTTCTACATCCGGATCGTAGCAACCTTCCGGTTTGCCGTTAAAATCGCATAGTGGCTTGATAGGCGCTTTGCCACGGATGGGGATGGACACAGAAATGACGCCCGGCATGAGTGCATTGAGTTTAACGATATGATCAATCGTGATGGAGCTTTTTTTGAAAGCGGCTCGTGAATAGTCGATCCCTCGTTCCACACCCGGCATGGGATCTTCCAGGGTGCCTCGGGTAATGCCGGTGTAATGGGCCGATACCCCGATAATAGCCACAACGATGCCAACGGGAACCCATTTACCGGGGCCAGACAGCATCTTGCTGATGATACCGCCTACTTTGGACTCCCATCCATGCGCTTGGTGCACGGATCCTTGAGCGCAAGGAAACGTCATCAGAAGCAGGGGTATCAGGGTGGTCGTTGTTAGCAGCAAGGTCAGCATACCGAACATCCCAAAGTATGCGTAAGCTTTGTAAAATGAGATATCTACAAATGCAAGAGTGGCAAAACCTACCATATCGGTGATGATGGAAAGCGTTGCGGGAACGATCATATGGGAAATGGACACCAATGCGGCTTGCTCGCAGTTACCCCCGTTGTCCAACTGTTCCAACATGAACCGCCGGGTGACCTGCACCGAATGACCGATACCAATGGCCAACAACAGCATCGGCGTCAACACCATCATTGTGGTAAGTTTGAATTGAGAGAGGCCCATTAAGCCTAAGGTCAGCACAATGGTAGTACCCACCCCAATCAAGGGAAACAACGAGCCTCGCCAGTTCCGGAATTCATACCATAAGACTAAGACGACGATCCCCAGCGAAATTGCAAAAAGCCACCATTTATTCACCAATTCCTGAAGCATCCATGCGAGAAAATAAGGTTCTCCCGCTACCAGCAGCTCAACTCTGTCATCCTGCCCAATCTCATCCATGATGGCACGGACCTGGCGCACCCAAGGCAGATACATCTCTTTCACGTCATCGGTGTAGTCCCCAATAATGTACGCGGCCTTAGCGACACACTGCTTGCTTTTATATTCATCGTATGGACAGCGCTTGCCCTGTGCATCTTCCATATAGACCAGCATGGGAGCCATCACGGGATTGGATTCAATGCCTTCCTTGAGAAAAGCAAGCTGCTCTTTGGCTAATTCAGGATCGTCCATGCTAATCCCCGCAGTAGGAATCAGCCGCTTAAAAACCAGCCCTGCCTCATCGGCTCCCATGTATTTGATTTTATGAGCCGCCAAATCGATAAAATTAGCGGGGCGAGAGGTAGGTAATGCCACCAACTTGCGATGGACTTCCTGGATTTTATTGATGAACCAAGGCTGATAAATATCGCCTTCCTTGAGCTTCAGCACAAAAACCATCAAATTGCCCATACCGAATTTGTGTTCAGCATAGAGATTCGTAGCCACATAGCGATTACTCGCGGGCAGCAGTGTATCCGGATCGTTGCGAACGTCCAGATCCTTGACAAAGATCCCGAGCAGGACGGTCAAGATTAATAAACCGATCATGATTGACCATCGGTTACGGATCACAAACTGTGCGTAACGCGTCGCCCAGTTTTCTTCAGCATTTAAGTAGCCATTTTCTCCCGACATATCCATTCATCTCCTGCTTTGGACGATTTTCCTTTCCGTAAAGCACAAGTGAAGGCCGCGACACAACTGCAGATTGGTCGCGGCCGGAGTTCTAATCGTAATTATTGGAATCAAGCCTGATAATAGGCTAACAGTGGCTGTAAACTACAAGTTCAGATGAATTCAGGGTCAAACAGGTACTTTAAGCCAATCTGGAAATTGGATGAATCCCTCAATTGACCAAACAATGTATTTCGATCGCCGAAGTAATAATTGAGCGCTGCGGTGCCTATCAGGTTTTCGCTCACCGCTGTGATCTGATACTCAACATCCAATCGGTTCCAGAACCCTCCGCCGTTTTCCGCGATGAAAATGTTATTGATCCGATGTTGCTGCTCCGCACCGAAAGGTTTCGAGAGAAACAGTGAGCCAAAAGTTTCAACTTCATCACCCTTATTTAAACCATTGCTCAGTGCGAGAGTCGAAGGATCGCCGGTATAGCGGCCACAATTCGCTGTCGTGCATGGATTCCCATCCAAGTCTCTCTTCTGATCAATATAGTCAAGATTCCAAAATTGGATCAGCTGCCCACTGACTAACAGATTCGTCATTACCGTCACATCGAGACCCAACACGTATTTAAAGAAATCTGCTTCTTCGTTGCGCAAGGCTTGAGTCACATCACCTATAGCAAGATCATTGCGGTCGATCACCGGTACGAGTACATCTTTTTGGTAGAGGAATTCGCCCCGTAATACCGAAGGTAAGGGCATGAAATCCAGTGCCGCATCAAATGAGGCGCCAATGCTGTGAATTCTGTTTTGAAATTCTCTAAAGACTAACGTTGGAACACCGTCATTGACATTGCCCAAAGCATCCGTTGGGACAAAAGCTTGACCATCCGCTTTCACGAGTGAAACGGTTCTTACCTTTTGACCGGCCTGATTCACTACGGGAGGTTCTACCGTAGACCGTAACCGGTTACCCTTTGGATCTTCCCAAAAGACTTCAACAGACGGATTGGGATTTCGATGATAGAGGTAATTCAAGGAATAATTGATACCGCCCGCGGTAGTTTGTTTGAATCGAAATCCTAGATTGGCATCATTATTAGAAAGATCCTTCCGATAAACAGAACGCGCCCGCGCGAACGTGTCGAAGGTCGCAAACGAAGCTTGATTCATGTATTCAAAGGTAAATCGGGGATTCGACGAATCAAAAGTGGATGAAACCAGATTGGTTTTATCTTGGTTGCCTCCCAATTGAGTCCCTATTGGAGATGCGCCTTCAGTTTGAGCAACAAAATTAAGGAATCCAGCGCACTGTGCAGGATCCGAGGGGACAGGTGCTCCAGACGGTGCGTTCGGCCCGCAAAAGGGTGATTGACCATCGACGAAGTTCTGCACCGTGAAGGTATCTCCACCCACAGCTCTAAGCACTCCGGCTTGCCCCGAGGTAAATGCAGGAACGAACTCCTGAAATGCCCTGGCAGTTTGGCCCAAGGCAGGAGCAATATTTAGAAAACCATCGACCTGTCCAGTGATCGTATCCACACCCTTTAAGATAAACGCCTCGCCCCGATCTCCATCGGCATGGAGTCCGGGGATCACATTAGGACGGGACTGAGCAACGAGGGCCTGCAGATTGACATCTGGCGTAGGATTGTATTCACCAACGGCCATCCAGACTGGAATGCGTGAATCTTCAAAAGTGCTTTGATTTAAAAAACGATAATCCGTTGGATTAACAATATCCAACAATTTAATACCATCGGCCGTTCCCCACACCACCTGCTGTTTACCTATCCGAGTGCTTAGTTGATCCTCCTGGCCGAAGCTGGAATCCAGATACAATTCCCTGAAATAGTCGTATTGGCTGTAGCTTAGGTTATCTTTAAAGTGATCACTCTTTGCTCGCGGATTAACCACGAAATTGCCTTCGAAGTGAAAGGACGAATTGTCCAGCACTTGCCCATTTAGAAATACTCGGAGTCGGTTTTCAAATTTCCATAAATCTCCTATCTCATGTTCATTCGAATCAGTCACGGTATTTTTGTCGCCTACCGTAGTCCCGTCCTTAATAAAAATAGCGCTTTCATTACTCAAGATGCTACTAAATTCAAGATCATGGATAAATTCAGCACGAGATAAATTCGATGACAGGGCAGTACCTGCAATCAAAACCGAAGCGATCTTTTGTTTATACATAATATTTTCCTCTCCCAGCACACATCCTTGAAACCCACCTCTATTCCCACCGGCCCGTATTGCACGGTTTGGGATCTTTAAGCACCTGTCGGGTAAGAAAGCGTCGAGCTAAGAATTCAGCTAGCGTGAATTCCTTTACGAGTACTGGTCGGGCGGGGCCCAAGGGGGCACCGTTAAATTAATGGAGCTTAAACGAGACTCAATTTTCGATCATCCAAAGGGATTGCTATTTCCATTTAGCAAATATGATCAGGAAATGGGGCCAGATATATAGATTAGCAGACACTTCACTCTCTACCAGGCAAGCTCTTAAATGCTTCTTATACTCCGTCCGAATAGTTCAACGAACTTCCTCGACTTTCCCTCCTCGTTTCCGTCAACTTTAATGAAGCCGACATAAGCACTCGAATGCTAGCTATTACACAGCGTAACGCGCTTCAATAGTGTGAGATATGCGAACCGCTTAATCAGCGCTTGATTTTTCTCAAGGTTGACTCGGTCCAAAATTGCGCGGACTTATCCTTATCGTTATATTTAACAACGGACGCCGGAATAACTGCCCAGGTTTCGTGCCCGGTCGCCAGAGTCTTACCATACCAATACCCCCACGATATCTGCCTAGGATCGTCCTTACCCAGCGGTTTCCAATCGCGGTCTATGATCTTTACCATGTTTCCATCCTTAAAATACTCCGTGCGATAGTCAGCAAAGGTCTCAGTATCCACGTAACTGATCCGGTAGTCATACCACCAGTTTTTGAATTTTGTGGTGCTCTTGAGTTTATACACCTGTCTGCCTTTAGGAGCACATGAAGGTTTAGGTAGGTTCGTCATATACCGATTTCGTTGCTCGTCCGGCACGTCCATCGCATTCAAGCAGTCGTTAAATATCTCCTTTCCCAAAAGCTCGTGAGTTTCATTCATAGGTTTTCTGAGAATCACGTCTCCAAAGGTGAAGTCAGTCCCCCCCCACGCATCGTCATGGGCCGGTTCGGCAAATCGGCGGATCTTTCTTAAGGCGGGAAGCCAAATACTATACGACTGGCTCTTGGAATCGTCCTCGAAATCGACGATCAACATACCGGTGCCGCGCAGCTTACCGGATCGGAAAATAGCCACTTCTTTGGACCTTACCACGCCGTCATCGTAGTCATTGTTCTTATGCCTTTCCACCGTCAGCGTGGTCGGTGACTCGCCTTTAGAGCGGCTAATAATAACCGTCATGGTTCTTCCAACTTTATCGATCGAATAGCGTTTAAAACCATAGAACTGATTGACGTAATAGACCTGCTTAGCTATCTCATCCGCCGTAACCTCACCCTTTGGATACGGCAGGTCCTTGCTAAGTACTTTCTCAGCGGATGACGTAAAGGATACAAACAGGGAAAGCGCGAAGGCGAGTGCGGGGAAAAGCTTATTGATGTTTCGGTCCATAACGTTCTCACTCCATACCATGCTTATAATATATTTATATGTCAGCGGCCGGTTAATATTTAACCAGAAACAGGACCGTTGTCAACTACTTGTAGGATAACGATCAAGTTACAACGATCGGTCTACATGAGGTGCGTCAGACAATACTATATTTATTTACCAACAGACCGACTCTCGCTGGGCACCCGGCGACAACTAAGGCTTCCGAGTTCCGCAAGAATTGATTCTAAGTAAGGTATAGGCCGGGCACCAGCTCACCAGTGCGGTCAAGATGGGTACAATGCCAATGGCTCCCCACCAGCTTTGCCAGAAGATTCCAGCACCGATAATAATTGCACCGGCGATGACCCGAAGCACTTTGTCCGTGTTACCCACATTTTTATTCATGGATGTCGCTCCTAGTTCAGTAGTCTTTTTAACCGAATTGAACTCTAGCCAGAGCTTCCATTAATGTCGGTGACAATGTCACACAGTGTTAACAATCCCGCTGACGGCAGGATTCAGTCGCAGCGGAGTCTTAGATGCAATTCAACGACTGCTGTACGATGAAGCGGGAAGCTGTAGCTGTGAGTAACGGGTTTCGTTCCGTCAGCGGGAATCCAGCTTCAATCGTTTGACCAGGCGATCCCTGTCCACGATATGGATCTTGCCGCGGGACCTACCCACCATCCCTTGGGCCTCAAAGTCCTTTAAGATTCTGCTTACCACCTCCCTGCAGGTTCCCAGTTCCGTGGCGATCTCATGATGGGTCGTTTCGATCTCGCCACTTTGAGTAATGGGTTGAGCGAGTAGATAAGTCGCTATGCGTGCATCCATACGGCGAAAGGCGACTTCCTCGATCACCGAGATGATATCGGTAAGCCTTTGAGACACCAGACTGAAGATAAAACTGCGCCAAGCTTCGGATTCCCCCATCCAGGCGCGCACCTGTTGAGCGGGCACCAAAATCGCCTCCAGATCCGTTTCCGATACCGCCACCGCCGGAAATCTCACGCCGGTCATAATGCATGATGCGGTCAGCACGCAGCTTTCGCCAGGCGTTAAGCGATAGAGTGTGATTTCTCGGCCCGTCTCTGCCAGTTTATAGACTCTAACCGTACCCGAAATCAGCAATCCTAGATGGGAACACGAATCCCCTTCATGATTAATATACTGACCTAGTGCCAAGCACCGAGCGACACTAAAATTATAGAGATTACGCCGAAATTCCGGATCAGCCTGTTCAATGACGGGAAATAACTCGCATAGCTTGCGCCGTAAAGAAAGATTATCGATCATAGGTTTGCTTTAGCTTAGAACTAGGGGTTTCTCGGAATGAAATGAAGTGATCGGCACTAACGAAAACCGGTTTGAGAAAGCGATTTCGATCGACCGAAACAAATTGCCGCCCCAGCTTAACGAAATGGGGAAATCTGGCCAAACTTGGCTTTCCTAAAGTCGGTCGAGGTCAATTGATGTGCAGCGATTCTGAGTCATCGTCACCCTATCAACACTTATGCAACTCCTAATAAAGATTGCGATAAACTATTCAACTAGTTTAACCGCGCGCAAAGGATGGTAGATCTTGAAAAACAATGACTTCGATATTGTAGGATTTCGTAATGCAGCACCCTACATCAATGCGCATCGCGATCACTATTCTGTCATCGCATTTAGAGGCGAGGCAGTTGAGGATCCCAATTTCCCTAATCTCATCCATGATATCGCCCTGCTCTACAGTTTGGGAGTAAAACTCATTTTGGTGCACGGAGCCCGCCCACAAATCGAGGCTCAACTTGCCCGACTCAATTCAAATCCGCAATACCATCAGGGGTTGCGGGTCACCGATGCTAAGGCTCTATCCGCAGTGAAGCAAGCGGTCGGCTCAATGCGCGTTGAAATCGAAGCGTTGCTCTCCATGGGACTCACCAATACGCCGATGTCCGGGATGAAATTACGCGTAGTTTCCGGTAATTTCGTCACTGCCAAGCCTCTGGGGGTACGCGATGGAATCGACTTTCAGCATACTGGCGTGGTGCGCAAGATCGATACCCAAGCCATTCGCCAGCAGCTGGACCGGGGCAATATTATCCTGTTGTCCCCCATGGGATATTCGCCCACCGGCGAAGCCTTTAACCTGAGTGCCACGGACGTGGCCGCGCAAGCCGCAAGCAGTTTGCCCGCAGATAAATTGATTTTTCTGCTGGAACACGGCGTTCCTCATGATCATCAGGGGCAAGCTATTCGCCAACTCGATGTAAAGCAAGCGAAAACATTGCTGTCGGCGCTGTCAGGTCAAACTGAAGAATTGGCTCTGCGTCTTGAAAGCGCGGTACTCGCCTGCGAGAACGAGGTAAGACGGGTTCATTTAATCGACCGGCACATCGACGGCGCCCTCTTGAAAGAAATGTACACCCGCGATGGAAGCGGCACCCTGATCACGGCAGAAACCTATGAAGGCATTCGGGAGGCCACGATCGACGATGCGGGCGGGATCCTCGAACTCCTTGAACCCCTGGAGAAATCGGCGATCCTGGTGCGGCGTTCACGCGAACAACTCGAGCTTGAAATCGAACACTTCAGCATTATCGAACGCGACGGCATGATCATCGGTTGCGCCGCTCTTTACCCGTTCGTCGAAGAGCAGGTGGGAGAACTCGCGTGCTTGGTTGTACACCCGGATTACCAGCGAAGCGCACGTGGGGAAATATTGCTCGAACAGGTAGAATTAAAGGCCAGAGCAGTGGGTTTAAGCCAGCTCTTTGTACTGACGACTCAGACCGCGCATTGGTTTCGCGAACGCGGTTTTATCCTGGGTGACATCGATTCCTTACCGATCAAACGCCGCCAGCTTTACAATTATCAGCGTAATTCCAAGATCTTTTTCAAACCGCTCTAAACGAAATCGCATCGACACGAACAGCAGTCTATGCTCAATCTCGGAGCGTCACCTATTCGAGCAATCTAAGCCGAAAAAGAACATTGAACTAATCCTCAGTCAGAGGTTTTAGGAGGTGTCTATTTGCTTCCCAGTTTTTACCATCAAAAGGTTCTATCTCGATCGATTTTATCGTTGACCCCTCAAGGCAACGAACGTTGACACTGATGCCATCCGGGTGAGACCTAGGAATATAGAATGATTTGATACCGCAGGTTTTACAAAACAGATGTTTTGCTTCATGGGTATCGAATGTATAGGTTTGAAGATTATTCTCACCGGACAGCAATCTAAATTTTGATCTTGGCACGATGAGATGCAAATAACCCAATTTTGAGCAGATAGAACAGTTGCATTCAGATACCTGCAAATCGGCTGGCGCTTCCACTTCATACTTCACGGCACCACAATGGCAACCACCGATATGAATGACTATTTTTTCCATTTCTCTTGTCCTGATCGGTCGAGATAGCCAGCCAGAGTCGCCTTAAACCCATCTTAAGAGTAACAAAACTGTTGGCCGGCTGGTGGATGAACACCCGGTATAAAAGAGCCCCTAAAAGTCTTGTCTGCCCCTCGAACAACAGGATTTTCGCCTATAATCAAAGAGTGGTATCAAATTAATCCGTACTTTTTTGATTAGCTGTTGATTAGCGGAGTCAAACATTGACCCGTACATTTTCATCGTTTTATCCACTCATGGCCATATGTCTCGAGTGCGGTAGCTCGGCTTTCGGAGCTTATCCCCAGCATCCGAGGAATATTTTCCTGGAACTGCATGCCACGCTCTCGATGGATATTTCAGCTGAGATTGAGCTGGATCAAGCGCAGCAAACTACGGCTATGCTTAACTGCTTTTAGCCAACATTAGGTCAAGAAACAGAGTAAGCCAGCAATGAAGAGAGCCAATCAAAGGCCCAATGTAGGGGCACCGGATCCGGAACTGCGCAACTCGCCGATCTTCGACGAAGCGAGTGCCGAATCTCTGTCCCTTGACCTAGAACTGGAAACCGGTGCGTGTTATTTCAATGGGACGGCTTATCCCGTCGGTCAGTATGTCTGTAGTGGTGATGAGTTATTGCACTGTGAAGAGCGCGGCATCTGGGTCAGGAAGGGTAGCTGTGAACAAGGTTGAAATTGGCCGATGGGAGCTCAACATGGCTGGAAAGTCGGAATTTGGCATTGGGTCGCAATCTGGTAAACCCAGCGCACAGGACGTGCCGCCGAACGCACCGCCAGAAGAACCACCTCCCGACGAACCGCCCGGTGTTTCGCCGAATCAGCCGGAGGAAATGCCGGGTGAATCACCATTAGACATTCCATTCCAAACCCCGGTCGAGATTCCATCCGATTCACCGCCGGAGTCGTAGAATGCCGGATACTGAATCAATGAGAAACGCAAGCGAAGGCATGCCATGCGAGTTAATTTCCTGGGATCGATTCCATCGGCTCTCACTACAGCTCGCCCACACTATTCTCACCAGTGGGTATCGCCCCAGTCTCATCGTGGCGATCGAACGGGGCGGATACATGCCCGCACGTGTACTTGCCGATTACTTACATATCTTTGATATGGACGGTATTAAAATTGAGCACTACCAGGGTGTACACCGACAGAAACTGCCGCGCATTCGTTATCCACTTAGCGCGGCGGTGACGGGTCATCGCGTGCTGTTAGTGGACGATGTCACGGATTCCGGAGATACGTTTCATACCGCATGCCAACATTTGCATGAACACGGTCAACCCACAGAATTAAAGACCGCAGTACTACACCATAAACACGTATCCGGGTTCGTACCCGATTTCTACGTAGAAGAGATCACTGCATGGCGCTGGATCATCTACCCCTGGGCGGTGATCGAGGATCTCACCAGTTTCCTGCGTGAAATGCGCCCGCCACCCGACGATATAAAGGCCTTCGCCAGCTATCTAGATCATCGGCACGGCATTCGAGTTACCCAACAAATCCTGGAGAATGTCCTTAGGGCCAGTGAAAGAATCCCTGCACGAAATGAGGGCATTCCTCGGCATGCCTGCTAAGGTGCAGATATTTCACTGTCTGGGCTAGAAGTGCAGCGCGCCTTCCCATGCCCTGGTATTAAGAGGCCCGCAGTGTAGGCGGATACAATTCTGACTGCCTAGGTCCGTGGAGGAATTTTTCCACACACTACCGTTATGACCTCAATTGAACTCCTCACTCGTACACCCAGATTCTCTCGCTCCGCAGAATTCCGCTAGCGATCACGTTCTCCTCTTTCATAAAAAATTATTTAATGTTTAACACCTTCTTCAAAGTAACAGCTTATAGTATTACCGAACCTTTATCTTATAAATTCATTTGGTTACGAAGGTTTCCCAAAGTTCATGAAGAGCAAACGAAAATGGGGGGAACAGGGACCGCGGAGCACTTCAGGTTACCGCCGCGTGAGTATAATAAGCGCCACGACAACGACTAAGGGCAAGGGAACTGCCCTTTTTTGTCACTCTCAGCTCAACGAGGGAGTGATCCAATGAATCAGCTAGATCTGTTGTTTATACTAAGCTCAAGCTTGGTTTTCGCTGGGTTTATTTATACCCTAACAGGACGGTTTTAGATTAATGCGTTTTTCCTACTACCCCAATAACCAGGACATCCTCCTTAAAGCTGCTCCGATTAGTATTCATCATTTTTTCATATTTTTGCGGGTCATTAACCAATATTTGCAAATATTCCTCGACTAATCCTTGCCATTGCGGCCCCGCGTGAGCCTTTAGTTTTGCAAACGCCACCATCAATAACTTGGAAGCAGCCCGAATTTCCCGATCGTTGGCTTCACCATAGAATTCGACTAGATGTTGATAGAGTAACTCGACTTTATCTAGGGGTGTCATGTTAGGCACACTTTAATCCTTCTGAATACTAATCGCTCGCTAAGATAGCGAACATCGCTCGATGGGCTGGAGCACATACTTGGGATCGGCCTCGTGACGTAGAAAATTGGCAAAACTCTGCTTAATTCTTGACTGGCGAAACATCATCGCAAGGCTGCCCTTTTTGGCTTTTTCAATCAATGTGGAAAAATCAAAATAGGACCTCATATTTTCATTGGTGAGCACAAACGGCGGTTGCCCTTCGCGTAATAACATATAACTCACAATAAGCGCTCCCGCACGGTGATTACCCTCGATAAATAGCTCCGGATGGCTGAGAATACGAATATACATACCTGCAGCCCGAAACCATAGGGATTCTTTTCGATGCCGCGCCAACCAATCGACCGTGTCCCCAATCCCCCCTACTCGGGTTTCATAAAAGTATTTCTCGTTGGCTTTTAGGTGCTTGGCGTAATCAATCCGTTCCTTTGGATCGGCGCCACATAAGACAAGGGTGTTGATTTCAAGAAGGTGTTTCGAGTTACCTAGGGCGAAAAGATCGATACGGTCGGCGATGACTCGGTCCACGAAACGGTAACCCGCCACCAGATTCGTCACGACCTCATCGCTCATCGCATCCCGCCTGGATGCCACGCGCCCGTTCACAATTGGGAATGTTCGCTGCAACGTGCGCAGTGAGGTTTCAATTGCACCGAGATTGAGCTGACAACTGAACGCTCCGGGTTGCGAGCTCATTATTACTCGAATGATTTACGGTGAGAGTAAACCGACATAACTCCCCACGGGCAGATCCATACCATCTATTCAGATGAAATCATAGGCTATCTCATTGAATCCTAACCAAAGCCTGCTCTGCGCGCTGAACTACCGACTGCGGCAGTGGAATATAGCCCATTTCCTCGGCATATTTCTGACCCTCGGTTAAACCCCAGCGTACCGCTTTTTTAAGCGCCTCGGCTTTGCCCGCATTGGGGTATGTATCATATAAGAGCAGCCAACTGTAGCTCACGATAGGATAAGAACCCGCCCCTTTGGGATCGGGTATAAAAAGCCGAAGATTCGCCGGAAAACTGTCTGCTGAGCTGTCCAACGCGTGCTCACCAGTTTGTGCTTCCGGTTTCACAAACTTACTAGCACGATTTTGCAGCCAAGCCATGGGCAGACCCAGACGCTTGGCGAAGCCGTACTCCACATAGCCAATCGCACCTTCCGAGATCTTGATCCTTTGAGCTACGCCCTCATTTCCGCGCACTTGCATCGTTCTATCGGGCCAATCAATCTGCTTACTGACCCCCAATCCGCTATCCCGCCAGTGTTCGCTAACCGCACTCAAGTGATTGGTAAAAGCATAGGTGGTTCCACTGCCATCCAGGCGGGCCACCGGGTTGATATCCATGTCGGGCAGAGTAAGGTTTGGATTGCTCTGTTGAATTTCCGGGTCATTCCAACGTTTGATCTTCCCTAAGAAAATATCCGCACAGACATCCCGCCCCAATTTGAGATCCCCGTCGGCTCCGCTAAGATTATACGCTAACACGACCATCCCCGCGGTAATGGGAACCAACTGCACCCCTCGCTTCACCTGGGCCATCTCGTGGTCATTCATTGCCGCATCGCTGGCTCCGAAATCCACGGACTCCGATATGAAACGCTTGACCCCTTCGCCACTGCCCACGGCATCGTAGCTAAATTGGACCTGAGGGTGATTTTTCTGATAAACCTCTATCCATTTTTCATATAAAGGCGCCGGAAAGGTAGCCCCCGCTCCCTTGATATGAAGCGTCGAGTCAGCCAGCGGGGCTTGACTCACACCACCGGTTTCAACTCGTTCATTTTCGCAGGAGATCAACAGAATGGATGCCAGAACCGCAGCCACAATGCCAGCTATTCGTCGCAAGGTCTTCATGAGGTTTCCCTGAATATCGATCATCGGATCGTGACTAGCTGAACTCACCTGCAATATATTCTTTGGTCAGCTGCTCCTGCGGATCTTTAAAGATCTGCTGGGTCTCCCCCATCTCCACCAGGTAACCGGTACGTCCGCCATGGGAGATATCCACGCCGAAGAAAGCGGTTTGATCGGCTACGCGCATCGCCTGCTGCATATTATGGGTGACCAGTGCGATGGTATAGTTCTCTTTCAATTCCACCATCAGCTCTTCGATGCGGCGGGTAGCTATGGGGTCTAGTGCGGAACAGGGCTCATCCATCAGCAACACCGACGGTTCAGTGGCTATGGCCCGGGCAATACACAGGCGTTGTTGTTGGCCACCGGAAAGGGAGAGCCCGCTATTTTTCAACTTATCCTTCACCTCATCCCAAAGTGCGGCGCGTTGCAAAGCCTTGTGTACTCGCTCGTTCATATCACCCTTGAAGCGGTTTAACCGCAAACCGAAGGCGACATTATCGTAAATGCTCATTGAAAACGGGTTGGGTTGCTGAAAGACCATACCGATGTAGCGCCGCACCACCACCGGATCCACGGCACGGTCGTAGACATTCCGCCCATTGAATTTCACATAGCCCTCAAAACGAAAGCCATTGATCAGATCGTTCATGCGGTTAAGACTGCGCAATACGGTGCTCTTGCCGCAACCGGAGGGACCGATGAATCCGGTGATTTTACCCTTTTGAACAGGAACCACACTGTCCCGAACCGCAAGAAAATCACCATAATAGATTTTAGTCAGACTGCAATCGATCAGGATCGCCGCGGGTTCCGACACAGACGCGGCTGAATTGGAGGACATCATCGTTTCTGGATTTGCATTCATGCTCGATTCTCCTGGAATCAGTTTCAAACCTTGGGTTGCCCAAACAGGCGTGCAACGATATTGAATATCAGAACGATCACCACCAACACCAGGGATGCGGCCCACGCCAACTCAAGCTGATTATCAAAGGGCATGCCCGAAAAATTATAAATAAGTATCGACAGAGAGGCTGTTGGTTCGGCCAGGCTGGACAAGTAGTAATTGCTAAACAGTGCGGTAAAGAGCAAAGGTGCTGATTCACCCGCGGCACCGGCAACCGCCAACAGCACCCCGGTGAGAATTCCGGGCAGACCGGTGGGCAGCACGACCCTCCAGATCACCTGGCTACGGGTGCAACCCATACCGTAGGCGGCGTCCTTCATGATCTTAGGAACCATCTTCATGGCCTCCTCAGCCGTCAGGATCACGGTCGGCAACATTAATACGGCCAAGGCAATACCGCCGGCAATGGCAGAATAACTGCCCATCCACAAGACCACGACGGCATAGGCAAACACCCCGGCAAGAATAGACGGCATACCGGTCAACACCTTAGCGAGAAACCGCACCGTTTGAGCTAGCTTGCAATCGGGCTCCAACTCGCCAAGAAAAGCAGCCGCCAGGATGCCAATCGGGATGCTGATCAGTGTGGCAATCCCCACCATGGTTAAAGTCCCCACGATAGCATTGCCAAAACCACCCCCCATCTCAAAGCCCGCCGGGGGCAGCGCCGTCAAGGCTTCTAAATCCAAACGGGCGCCACCTCTCACGATGAGCATGTAAATCACGGAGAAGAGCGGAATACTAGCTAAAATAGCCATGATCCACGTGCCGATCGTCAGTATGAGACTCCTTAGTGCGCGCCTCTCAAATAAAGCGCGTTCCAGCCGCGGTAGTTCGATGGCGCCCGCCACAACTGATTCGTTGGAAACATTTAGATCGCTCATTTCTTACCCTCAAATCTTCTTACCGCCAAGACCTGGATGGACTGGCCAACGACGTTGACCACAAAAGTAATGGCCAGCAACACCAGAGCCGCATACATCAGGGCCCCGATCTCAATATGCCCCGCTTCGGGAAAGTTTGAGGCCAGTAGCGACGCTAAGGTATCGGCGGGCGCGAACACAGACAAACTAATCTGGTTAGAATTGCCGATTAACATGGCCAAAGCCATCGTCTCTCCTATGGCCCTACCGAAACCCAGGATCATGGCCGCCAAGATGCCCGAGGAGGCGGTGGGAAGCATGACCTTGAGTATCGCCTCCCAGTGGGTAGTCCCCATGCCATAGGCGGCTTCCTTCACTCTGTACGGGACTCGCCGCAAGGCGTCTACCGAAACGGCGGCGATAGTCGGCAGGATCATGATGGCCAATACCAGGGCCGCGGGTGCCAAGCCGGGGCCGCTGAGGGAAGTATCAAACAAGGGGATAAAACCGAAGTACTCATGCAACCAGCCGGCTACAGGTCGGATTGCCGGGATCAACACATAGATTCCCCACAACCCATAGACGACGCTGGGAATTGCCGCCAACAGCTCAATCAAGGTCCTGAAAACCACGGCCAATCTGGGCGACAAAAAATCCTGGGTCAGAAAGATCGCGATCGTGACACCGAAAAAGCCGCCGATAATCAACGCCAGAATGGAGCTATACAGGGTGCCCCATATCTCCGGCAGAATACCGAATTGTTCATTGCTCACATCCCAGGTCGATGACGTGATGAAGCTGACACCATAATTTGTTACGGCGGGCACCGCTTGGCCGCCGATTTCCCAGATCAAATAAACAACGAGCACCAGAATCGCCCAGGCGCTACCCTGCGCAATCCAACGGAATCCTCGGTCTCGGGCGTAATCACCTGCCGAAGGTGGGCCCGATATACCGCTTGATGAAGGAGTTTTTTCGAATGGATTTATAGCCATAATAGTGCTTAGCGCTAATAAAGTAGGGCCACTCTTAGGTGGCGCCCATCCTTAGGATGTAACCAACAACCCGCGTTCGGCTTTTGCCCACCGGTTTTAGCCGCAGAATTAAATTTAGTAAGCGAGTGCCAGTACGAAAAAAACCCGGCGGGAGCATCCGCCGGGAATATATTTTGCTCATGCGAAGTAATACAGGAGATAGTGGTGGGCGGGAGCCGAACACTTTGGCCACCCGAGGGCAGAGGCGGCGCGAGTGGCGCGGCTCCTTGTGCGCCAACGGTTTAGGTAAAATCAATCGACGTTCCCCGCTCAGCGACCAGCATCATCCCGTCTCTCTCCCAGTAAGGCTTTGAACGAACAGGATTACTGAATATTTTACGGAAGCCGCTTTGACTTTCTCCACGACATTCTCTGGGAGTGGGATATAGCCCAAGCTATCAGCGATCTTCTGACCATCGGTAAGGCAGTATTCTACTAAGTCTCGCAGCACCTTAGCCTTTTTGGAATCCTGCTTCTCGTAGAACAGCATCCAGGTAAAGGTCGCGATGGGATAAGCTGAAGCACCCTCCGGATCGGACACCCAAACTCGGAGATCATCACCATCGAATTTCGCGCTCGCCAGCGCCGCTTCACCCGAGGCTTGACCCGGCGGCATATATTTACCGGCTTTATTCTGCAGCATCGCCGTGTTGGCCTTGGTCAATTTAGCATAACCGTACTCGATATAGCCGATGGCACCCGGGGTCTGCTTAATGGTTGCCGTAACCCCATCGTTCTTTGGGGCAGCCACGAAATGATGGCTTTTCGGCCATTGTACGGTCTTGCCGGTTCCTGGTCCCTTTTCGAATTCGGGACTGATGGCGCTCAAATGCTTGGTGAAAACAAACGTGGTGCCACTGCTATCGGAGCGGCGGACCACTGTGATGGGCAAATTCGGTAGCTTGACGCCCGGATTGGCCGCGGTAATACGAGGATCAGTCCATTTGGTGATTTTGCCTAAAAAGATCTCGGGGTAAACCTCGCGAGGTAACTTGAGTCCCTTAGGATTGCCTGGCAGGTTGTAGGCCAGTACAATTTCGCCGGCCGTCATCGGTAGAAGTATAACTCCTCCCTTAACCTCTGCGATCTCCTCATCGGTCATCGCGGCATCGCTGGCGGCAAAATCAACCGTCTTATTGATAAAATCCTGGATACCTGCACCACTACCCTTAGCTTGATAGTCCACCGTAGCTCCCCCGTTTTTACGGCTGAACTGTTTAAACCAAGCGGAATAAATGGGAAAGGGAAAACTTGCGCCAGAGCCAATCAATTTGGTATTGCTCGCCGCCGCGGGGGTGGCAAGAGACGCAATCGATAGGCTGCCGGCCACAATAGCTGCTGCGAATAAAGCTTTGAACTTCATATTCTACGCTCTCCTCACTGATTAATTGAAAATTGCAAGTTACCGCCCCGACGAACCTGGGAAACCAGGTTAACAGGGACATTATCGTGATTAGATTTTTTTATTATTCACAAATTAAGGGACATATACTCACAAAGAGAAACACTCAGAAGCAATATTTCGCCCAAATTTCTTAACTCATGATAGCCGTGCAACATGAAGTTATAATGTCATTTTTATGAATTTTTTATGACATCTAGCCCTAGCTGAGTACCGGGACATTAATGCGCACGGTGAAACGCTCGGAGATCCGCCGCGGCGGCGTGTGAAAGGACAACGTCAAAAGAGCAACAGCTCAGCTATTCCGAAGAGAGCTGTAATGACAGGCGTTTAGGATGAATCATGCCGGGTAGGGCAAGTAGTAAAAATGCGGCTATCGTGCGAATAAATCAGGATAATTATGGCAATTTTTATGAGACTAAACTGTAGTCACAGCCTGGATTTAGCTGGAGATAGACCACCGTAGACCACCCCCAAAATCCCTCCATAGACCAGGTGTTCGGCTAAGGTCACTAGAGGTTGAGTTAAATCCAGGTGCATCCCGAAGTAGCCCGCGCCTGCCAGCGGCATCACCATCAGCATTACGAATAGCGTGGCTCCAATACCGAATGACATGCCCTTGACCCAGGAACGTCTACCGGGAAGTATCGGCTCGATGACAGCGTATAGAGCGCCCCACCATAAAGTACCGATAATCACAAAATACCACAGCCAGCCACCAACAGACTTAGGAAAAGGTTGCTCGCCAATCTCCGCTAAGAAGGCCCTCAATACACTATCGAGCATGGTGATGGTATCCAACTGTGGGACGAATCCTTTGGATAGTAATAATAGAGCGAGTACCGTGGAAGCGACAAAGCCAGCCACTAGCCCGCGAAAAATGTTCGCTATCATAACTCCTCCCTAATCGGTTAAGGCACGACATGGTTCTTCAATCTTAAATACATTATTTTCTCGCGATTATCCAGCCTCCTGGGAAGCCGCAAAAATTGGAGGTAGTCGGCAAGCTGAGCGCCGCCCGTGTTGCCAAATTCTCAAGCAGCGGTTGCATCAATCAGGCGCTCAACCTGGGGGAGTCTACCTTCCATTTTGCTGGAACTCCACGGGTCTGGGCTGATCATACTAGTTGGTGCATACTATACCCAACCTCGCTGCGGCACCCCATAGCAGTCGGGTGACAAGAAAATCGATAACCCAATAGATCAAAGCGATCTATCAATTTGGTTTCAAGTAAGAAATCAGCCACTAAGGATTTACTAACTGAGAGAATTAGATGAACTTTCCCGAACCTTTTTACCGCTGGCGCCCTCACCCCTGGCATGGACTCGAAGTAGGCCCCAACCCACCGGATGTAGTGCACGCCTTTATCGAAATCACGCCTTTTGATCTGGTTAAATACGAGACGGACAAGAAGACCGGCTATATGCGCGTAGACCGGCCCCAGCGCTCCTCCTCTCAACCCCCGGCACTCTACGGATTTATTCCGCGGACTTATTGCGGCACCAGGGTAGGCGCATTGAACAAAAATGCGGCCCGTTACGATAAGGATCCACTGGATATCTGTGTGCTGAGCGAGCGTCCGATCGCGCACGGCGAGATTCTGCTAAATGCCCGGGTCGTTGGAGGACTGCCAATGATCGATCATGGCGAGGCCGATGATAAAATCATCGCGGTTCTCGACAATGACTATTTCTGGGAGAATGTCAAGGATATTTCCGAGCTACCTAAGGTGCTGATCGAACGTCTACGCCATTATTTCAGCACGTATAAACTGATTCACGGTGAAGAATCGATGGTCAGTATCGATCATATCTACGGCAGCGAACACGCTCACCAAGTCATTAAGGCCTCCATGGAGGATTACTTAGAGCATTACGGCGGCTGAACCACCGCGTTGAATGGCGGTCTGCCGGATACCGTGTGGATCGCCTCGCTTCGTTTTCCGCTACCTGCTCTGGGCTTGAGAAAAAATCCCCAGAAGCCCCAATCCGAGAAAATATCTTAAAAACACACTGTAACAACCCGCCGCATATCTTTCCTCGACGCCGTTCCAGAGCCGATTCCGCGCGCTAGCGCCGGACCACGCCGGTCACTTTCCTCTCAACTGCATTTTCGTGCTTTTTTGGGCTAGACAGCGCGCCAAGAAAGCGCTATGAATTTTGTTACAGCAACACGATTCACATGATTCGAAAACACGGAGGAGTCCTATGAACGTTAGAAGTTTTAAAACTGCCGTAGGTGAAATACTCAAAGCAGCAGAAATTGAGATCAACGGCCCCAACCCCTGGGACATTCAGGTGCACGATGAACATTTTTATTCACGTGTCCTGTTGCACGGCTCCATGGGCTTCGCCGAAAGTTATGTAGACGGACAATGGGACGCCGAACGGCTGGATGAAGTCATCTGCAAAGTGCTCAAAGCGCGGTTGAATTACACGCTCCGTCCCTGGGCGATCAAACTTAGAGAAGTGCACAACCGCATCGTGAATAGGCAAACGCGACGCAAGGCTACCGAGGTTGCCGAGGTTCATTACGATCTGGACAACGATTTTTATCGCGCGATGCTGGATGAGCATATGGCGTATTCCTGTGGCTACTGGAAAAATGCCAGCAACCTTCGGCAAGCCCAGGAAAACAAGATGGAACTCATTTGCAGAAAGTTGCGGTTTAAACCCGGGCTACGAATTCTCGATATCGGCTGCGGATGGGGCAGCTTCGTGAAATACGCGGCAACCCACTACGGTGTCGAAGCAGTGGGTATCAATATCTCGAGTGAACAAGTCAAATTCGCGCGGGAAAACTGTAAGGGTTTGCCGGTAGAAATCCGCCAACAGGATTATCGGGATATCGATGAACCGTTCGACGCCATCGTCAGTGTCGGCATGTTTGAACATGTCGGGCATAAAAATTACTCGGAGTATTTAGCGACCGTTCGCCGATGTCTGACCGACGGCGGATTGTTCCTGCTGCATACGATTGGAGCCTTGCAGACCGACTACTATGTAGACCCCTGGATCGACAAGTACATTTTTCCCAATGGGGAATTACCTTCAATGACCCAAATCGCTTCTGCTTGCGAAGGGCTATTTGTGATTGAAGACGTAGAAAATTTCGGGGCGGATTACGATAAGACCCTGACGGCTTGGTATCAAAATTTCAAACGCGCGTGGCCGAAATTCAGAGATAAATTCGACGATCGTTTTTACCGCATGTGGAAATACTATTTATTAGCCTGCGCAGCCGCTTCGAGGGTCAGGCAAACGCAGCTATGGCAATTGATACTCTCTCCAACAGGCGTCCCTGGGGGATATCACCGTCCTTCCCTGCAAGAGATGCCTCAAGAGCTTAGCTGAGATTGAGAGATCATGAACCGGTCTTCTGGGGTTGGAAGTGCCCGCAGTCCACCGCGCGGGATTTTTCACGAGCGCTTAGCTTCGCACCACTCGAGCAAGGAAGGTCTTCAGGTAGGCACTCTCCGGTAGCATCGGATGCACCGGGTGGTCCGCTCCCTGATGACCCTGTTCTAATATCTGTAACTCACATTCAAGCCCGCGGGCAGCTTGCGCCATCAACTCCAACAACCGCACACGCTCAAGGTGGGCCGAACAGGAGCAGGAGACTAAAATACCCTCCCTCGTAAGAACTTCCATCGCTAATCTATTGAGGCGACGATAGGCTTCAACCCCGGCGTTTTGATCCTTGCGCCGTCGAATGAAGGCAGGTGGATCCAGCACCACTGCATCGAAGCGCTCGCCGGACCCATGGAGAGCCTTGAGCACCTCGAAGGCATTCCCTTGTCGCACCTCCACGATCCCCGCCACACCGTTTAACCCGGCATTCCGCTCTGCCTGAGCAAGGGCCGATTTTGAAGTATCCACACACAGAACCTTTCGGGCACCCGCCAATGCCGCCTGGATTCCCCACCCACCGGTGTAGCTAAAAAGATCCAGTACCCGCGCTCCACGTGCGTATCCGGCCAGGCGTTGCCGATTCAAACGCTGGTCAAAATACCAACCGGTCTTTTGTCCATTCCTGGGTGAAATTTCGAAGCGTGCTCCATTCTCTTCAAGGCAAGCCGTTTCGGGCAGTGTACCGAGAGCGACCTCGACCGTGCACTCGAGCCCTTCCAATGCTCGCCAGGAAGTGTCATTGCGCAGCACAATGGCCTCAGGACTCAGCAGCGCCCCCAGGCAATCGAGGACCTCATTACGCACCCGTTCCATACCCGCGGTAGTGAACTGCACCGCAAGCAACGCACCGTAGCGGTCGACTACCAATCCCGGTAGTCCATCGCTTTCACCAAACACCATGCGGTAGAACGGTCGCGGGAATATTTGCTCCCGCAGACGCAATGCCTGTTCGAGACGCCGGGTGAGCAACGCCTGATCAAGAATCTCGCCGCGGATACGGCTAACGATGCGTGCAAGTATCAGAGAATGGGGATTGATATAACCCGCACCTAAGAAACGCCCCCCCGCACTCAAGATTTCCACGGGCTGACCGGGTTCGAAAACCGACAACGGGCTCTTGCGCACATCCACTTCATTGCTGAAGATCCAGGGATGACCGGCGCGCACCCGCCGATCCTCACGCTTTCTGAGATACAGGGGGAGAACTTCCATCACGCTAGAGCATCAACGCGGCCTGATGCCCAGATTTCAATTTCCATTACCGAGCGCTCAGTGAGCGGCTTGATTAAAAAAGCGATTCTCTCCGCCAGCGGACTCCGTCTGCTTTTCGGGCCAGAAAACCATTTCTTTGTGCTCGGTTGCCAATTGTTCCGCACGCTGCTTGGCCTCACCGTAAGTCATCACCTCAGCATATTTCCCCGCGTTAAATTCATACTTATATTTCCACGCCACGACATAGCCGGTATCTGAGCTCTTCACAAAAAGAGTAGTCTCACTCATTCGTTTATCTCCAATCTAAAATTCATAATCGTTGATTATCTATAACACGATCTCACTACTGTAAGCCGGTGTCCGCTTCCCCAACTCGGTATAGCCGAGTTACATTGACGAAGCTTCCATGGCCAAACGTTCACTCTCCTCGCTCGGCAGCCGATCTTTGTACTTCAGCACTTCATTTTCCAGGCTGCACTAGCGCCGAGTAATCATACCCTTAATTTCTCGGGAAGAGCCACGTTGATTAAAGCTTATAGCCCTTTCGAGTAGGCAGAAGGATTCCAAGACTGTAGCATAATGCACCGTAGCCTAGAACGATGCTAAATCGCCCTATTGCGAATGTCGCCCGGTCTAGGACTCATATCGACGAAAATCCGCTAGCTTCAGAGCATCACGGCGTATCTCATGCGTGTCAAAGAAAATTTCTCGCTACGTAGCCTCAACACCTTCGGCGTTGAGGCCCGCGCCCGCTACCATGTCGTGCTCGAACGACCTGAAGATATCGGAACTTGGCGGGAAGATCGCCGTTTTGAAGCACTACCGCATCTCATTCTCGGTGCAGGCAGCAATCTTCTGTTCATCGACGACTATCCAGGTGTCGTGGTCCAACTCGGGTGGAATGGCTGGAGCGTATTGGAATCCGATACTGAGGCCATCTGGATTCAAGCCCAGGCAGGACAGAATTGGCCCGAACTGGTCAATGAAACCATAGATGCCGGATATGCCGGGCTCGAGAATTTATCGTTAATCCCAGGCACGGTTGGCGCGGCGCCCGTCCAAAATATCGGCGCCTACGGCATCGAATTAAAGGAGTGTTTCCACTCGCTGGAGGCCGTGGACCAGCGGACGGGAGCGCGTCGCCGCTTCGACCGGGCGGCGTGCGCATTCGCTTATCGCGATAGCATCTTCAAGCATGAAGCCGCCGACCGATGGCTGATCACCTCGGTTGTATTGCGTCTGCCGGCAAGGGCCGAGTGGCGCATCGATTATGCCGGATTGCGCGAACAGCTCTCCAAGTCCGGAAATCCGCCCCTATCGGCGAGATCTATCAGCGATGCCGTCTGTACCCTGCGGCGCTCGAAGCTTCCAGACCCGGCACAGATCGGCAACGCGGGAAGTTTCTTCAAGAATCCCGTGGTCACCGAGACGCTCGCAGCCGAAATACGGGAACGTTACCCTAACTTGCCCGCGTTTCCTGAAGCCAAGGGTCTGGTAAAACTGTCGGCGGCATGGCTCATCGAGCAATGCGGCTGGAAGGGCTTCCGCGAAGGGGATGCCGGGGTATCTCCACACCATGCCTTGGTATTAGTCAACTACGGCAATGCAAGCGGCGCCATGTTATGGCGTCTCGCGAAACGTATCGGTGACAGTGTGCTGCAGCGTTTCGGCGTTGCGCTGCAACCCGAACTCCGTCTGATTGCTTAGACAACGCGGTACAATGCCATTGCCGATAATGACAATACGAGGAAACCGACTCTATTCGCTATACCAATTCTGAGTTTCAAGCCCCGGCTTAGCATTGCGAATCGAAGGGATCTGACGTCTCTTCTGGCTCATTGCTTCGGGCGCTGTCGTAAAATAAGCCTCAAAGTCATGACTGAGCTCCACGGCGAGCTCTTCGGTTTGGCGCTTGGCGACCATGCCGCCCGGGGTACGTTCTACACGCTTACCGCTTCGTCCCTGACCCGCAAAGTGATCCGGCGCGGAAGCTTTGGCTCGATTGATGACCTGAAATCCAAAATCAATGACTTCATCAAATACTTCAACGACACTATGGCTAAGCCTTTTCGCTGGAATTACTTGGCTAAGCCTCTTACGGCTTGATACTAGAGTCAGAATTTCCACTTATGTGTACTCGGCATTGAAACGAGTGTAAACCAGTAGTTGGTGAGATTTTCAATCGCTTTCTGGAATTTCGTAAAATCTACTGGTTTAACGATATAAGAGCTGCATCTCAAACGATACATTTCAAGAATATCGGCTTCTGCATTTGAAGTGGTGAGAACAACCACTGGCAGAGAATTTAATTGGGGGTCTGCAACAATTTCTTTGAGAACTTCTCGGCCATCCATAAGCGGCATATTAAGGTCGAGCAATATTATATCGGGCGTTGGCTTGGCGGCATACGGCCCCTCTTTCCGCAGGTAACTCATGCAATCTTTACCGTTTTTGACGTTGTCAATATTTACTAGAAACTTTGCGCGTTTAAACCCTTCTTGGGCGAGAAGTACATCATCATCGTCATCATCAACCAACAGTATGCTTGCTTCTCTCATCATTTTCCGTTTCCAAATTTTGCAATTGATTAACTGAATCTCTAAGTGTAAAGAAAAAAGAGCTGCCTTTGCCCGGTTCTGAATCGACCCAGATCCTTCCCCCGTGTCGGTGTACAATTCGCCGGCATAGTGCCAAGCCTATCCCCGTGCCCGGGTATTGGGTTCTGGTATGCAAGCGCCTGAATATTTCAAAAATTTTAACAAAGTAGCTGGGGTCGATTCCGATTCCGTTATCCTTGACTTCAATTATCCAATCGCCGTTCTTCCTGTGTGCCGTTACACTAATTTCAATAGGTGCATCGCTGTGATATTTGAGTCCGTTGCCTATGAGATTCATAAGAAGCTGCATTAATTGCGAGCGATCGCCCATCACGGATGGAAGTTGGTCTTTCCTCACCTGCTCGTGAGAATCATCTGTTATGCCAAGCATTGTGAGTGCGTCTGCAAACACTTCGTTTAAATCCACTTTGTCAAAGGGCTTCGCTCTTGAATCTATTCTTGAAAATGCCAACAAATCGGTAATCAAGCTCTTCATGCGTGAGCTTGCATCAACCATACGATCGAGATAGTCATTTGCCTTTTCATCGAATCTATCGCCATAGTCTTGCTGTAAGCATTGAGCAAAGCCACTCACTGCCCGCAAAGGAGTTTGTAAATCGTGAGAGGCGATATAAGCAAACTGTTGTAATTCAATGTTACTAAGTTCGAGCGCTTCATTTGCTTTGCGCAACTGTTCAAGCGTGCGATTTCTTTCAGTTAAGTCGACAATAGCCGCCAATGCAAAAATTCCTTCATCGGTTTGAATGAGGTTTAAACCAATTTCTATTGGGAATTCGGTACCGTCTTTGCGCAAACCAAATAAGTCGCGACCCTCACCCATTCTTCTCGCTTTTGCTTCAGCGAAGTATTCTGTACGCAATTTGGGGTGAAGAAATTTGAAGCGATCGGGAACCAACACTTCAACTTTATTATTGAGTAGCTCATTCGTCTGGTAGCCAAATAAATGTGTTGTTTCGGTGTTGACTAATACCATCGTTCCAACTTGATCAATCATGATCATTGCTGTCGGGGCGGATTCTAAAGTGGCGCGAAAACGTGCTTCTAAACGCTTTCGTTCTGTGATATCGACAATGGCACTTAAAACAAACAGTTTGCCATCATTGCGAATGGGATTTAAGCCAATTTCAATGGGGAATTCAATGCCATCTTTTCGCAAGCCAAATAAGTCACGCCCTTGACCCATTGGGCGGACGGTAGCATTACTCAAAAACTGGTGGCGATGTTTGGGGTGTTGGCGTCGAAATCGATGCGGTACCAGTAGCTCTATCGGTTCACCTAACAATTCTTTACGAGTATAGCCGAACAGGCTTTCTGTCTGTGTGTTGACTAGCACTATTTGACCTTCGGCATTGATCATCACAATGGCCGTAGGGATAGAGTCGATAATCTTGATAAGATGAGCGTCCAACTTAATCGAAGAATATGATTCCATATTAAGATATCTCACCCTCTTCTACTATTGCTAGTGTTAGTGTTAGATAGCAAACACTAGCATAGCGCATTGAAGAGGTTGGAATAAATATAACGTTGTGGACCTACCGACCGGCATTGGTAAAAGCTGGTTGGGCGGTACGCTGGCCCTAAAGGGCTGCCGCGAGAGGTTTACTGCTATGTATGTGCGCGTTCCCCACTTCTTCCGAGAATTTTCCATCGCCAAGGGCGTTGGTCGTTATCCCAAACTCATGCTCATCCTCGCCAAAACCTACCTGCTGGTCCTCGATGACTTCGGCACTTTACTCCTTAATAGCGAACACCGAAGAGACCTGCTGGAGATTCTTGACGACCGATATAGAGTGTTATCCACCCAGCCCTTTCAGGGTCAAAAAGTAACCACAGAAATATCAAATACCCAGAGGGGACATAAGAACAGCTGGCTGGTGCTATGCGCTGGATTGGCGTATCTGCAAAATACAGTTCATCGATCATGGAAAGAGATGGAAAGAGATGGAGGATAAACCGATGGCCTATTTGCAATGGTCTCATGAATTGCACACTGGAATTGACATTATCGATTCGCAGCACAAACGCATAGTTGAATATATGAATGAATGAATGAATGAGGCACAGAAAACTGTAGATAAAGCCATGTTACGCAGGACTAAGGAGTGAACGGGTAGAATTACACCTTGCTTTTCGTACGTGGGTATCTGTAAGGGCATTGAAGGTTGGGGCAACTCTCCATTGCGTTGATCCAGTGTTCCCCATGGATGCCCCCGCTAGCATGTGGATTTCGGAGGAGTCTAGGGGACGTAGTTGGAAATAAGAATAGGATCAGTTGCTATATTTGCGCAATAAAAAAGCCGTCCTAGGACGGCCTTGGATGGTGTTGTGGTGGAGCTAGGCGGGATCGAACCGCCGACCTCTTGCATGCCATGCAAGCGCTCTCCCAGCTGAGCTATAGCCCCGGATAAAGGGTGGCAATGTACGTCAGAGCACGCCGTGGTGTCAAGCCCGACTCTCCTGCATTATTCGGCGCAAAAGCAGCCCTCATACAGTCTTTCGAGCAAACGCCCGATGGGATGATAGCAACCAAGCTCGGGCAGTTGTGCGACTCTACCCCCGATTACGCCGTACGGAGCCGCAGGGACACGCTCAACTGAATATGATTGTGCGGTTGCGGAACACGATGATTTTATGATTGATATGGTGCCATACCGCTCGCGCGAGCACCAATTTCTCGATATCCCTCCCTTTTCTCATCATGGTTTCGATAGAATCCGTGTGGCTGACTCGGATAACGTCTTGTTCAATGATGGGACCCGCATCCAATTCCGCGGTCACGTAATGGCTCGTTGCGCCGATAATTTTCACGCCACGATCAAATGCCGAATGGTAGGGTTTTGCCCCCGGAAAGGCGGGTAGAAATGAATGATGGATATTGATGATCTGATGGGGATACTGGGTTACGAAATCTTCGCTCAAGATCTGCATATAGCGGGCTAGCACGATCAGGTCTATTTTGTAGTCCCTGATCAGTTCTAGCTGACTTTTTTCTTGCCCCTGCTTATTGGCGGGTGTGATCGGTATTACGTGGTAATCGATGCCCAGCTTTTCCGCAGCTACGCCGAGATCCGGATGATTGCTCACAATGAGCGGGATCTGCACCCGCCATTCTCCCGCCAGATACCGGGCCAGAATATCATACAAACAATGGGCTTGCTTCGACACGAAGAGCGCGATTCTGGGAACCTCGTCCGAGAAAGATAAGGTCCATTGCATCGCGAATCGGCTGGCGATCAGCGTTTGAAATTTCTGGCCAATTTCGTCACCGGGGATGAGAAATCCGTCCAGGTTCCACTCCAAGCGCATAAAGAAGAACTTTTCTCGGTCATCCACATGCTGTTCGAGGGCGATGATATTGCCGTTGTGTTTAAATATAAACTCGGTGACCGTGGCCACTATCCCCGGTTGATCCGGACACGCGATCAGCAGGATTGCGGAACAGGAGTGCGGTTTCTCTGAGCTCATTTCATTCGCCATAAGTCGATAATTTACTCTGGGGGAATTCTCAGCATGCATCGCTCCGATCGTCAATCGAGCCTAGAGGTTCTGGCGATCAACGGCAGAATTCATTTTACTTAGCATTTCAACTTCGACGTTTTCCGGGCTAGACTGACGATTGTCGTCTAAGGCGGGCGATTCTTATATCCGGCTCGCCGAGCTCAGAGCGCTTTGCCCCGGCATCACGAACGTTTTTTCACATAACGCAGCAAACGCTTACGTTTTTGTTGTTGCCGAGGGCTCAACTGATTACGCCTTCCAGCATAGGGATTTTCTCCCGTTTTAAATTCCAGAAGCACCGGTGTACCCGTTAAGTCTAAGGCCCTCCTGAAATAATTCATCAGGTAGCGCTTATAGGTGTCCGGTAGATGTTGTGTCTGATTACCGTGGATCACGATACACGGCGGATTGTGTCCGCCTTGATGCGCATATCTGAGTTTGATACGCCGCCCCCGAACCAAAGGCGGCTGATGGGATTGGATCGCCTGTGCTAGCAGACGGGTAAGCTTCGCGGTCGGAAATTTCGATGCCGCCGACTTATAGGCTCTTTGTACCGACCGCATCAAACCGCCAATGCCGGTTCCGTATAACGCGGAGATTTTATGTTGATTGGCGAAATCCAGGAAAGCCAAGCGAAGATCAAGCATTCTCTCGATGCCCGTCTTATCGTCCGGACTCAGTCCGTCCCATTTATTGACCGCCATAACCACAGCACGACCCGTTTGCAAGACCAAACCCAAGAGACTGGCATCCTGCTCGCTAATTCCTTGCTTGGCATCGAGCACCAAGATTACCACGTGAGCCGATTCGATAGCCTGCAGGCTTTTGACAACACTGAACTTTTCAACCGTCTCCGTCACCCGGCTGCGCCTACGTAAACCGGCGGTATCGATTAAAATATACCGCTGGCCCTGCTTTTCAAACGGCACTTCGATGCTATCGCGTGTGGTGCCCGGTTGATCAAAGGTCAGCAGGCGCGGTTCACCGACCAAGCGGTTGATAAGCGTCGACTTACCCACATTCGGTTTTCCCACAAGGGCAATGCGGATCGCTTCCACTCCAGTCGCCGGCGGCGTTTCTTGTTCGTCCCTTAACTCCGCTTGGGGAATCCCTGCAAGCAGGTGTTCCATCAAGTTTGCGACACCTCGGCCGTGGGCGGCCGCGATGGGCTGTATGGAACTGCATCCGAGCGCATGAAATTCCGCGCAGGCTTGCTCTAGATCCAGGCCGTCGGTCTTGTTGACGGCCAGAGTGATGGGTTTGTTATAGGCCCTTAATGCTGTAGCGATGAACTGGTCCGTCGCCGTCAAGCCATCCCGAGCATCCACGAGATGGACGATATGGGAAGCTTCGTCCATTGCAATCTCAGTCTGCTCAGCCATTAGCTGGTTCAAGCTTTCCCGAGTATCGCTGAGCCCCCCCGTATCCACCACCCAATACTGATAATCCCCTACCTTCCCGAGGCCGTACTGCCGATCTCGGGTTAGGCCGGGAAAATTCGCAACCAGTGCATCGCGCGAGTGGGTCAGACAATTAAATAGGGTGGACTTCCCAACATTGGGACGCCCCACCAGAACAACGACAGGTTTCATTGACGGAGACTTGATGTCGCGCTGAACTGCATTAGCTTTCCTGATATGCTGCAAACGGGCCCGCTAGGGTGCCGTTTCCTCCTCTTCGGGGAGTTCCAGCGCTACGATGTCGCCTTCTCTCCCCTGGACATAAGCCCTTGAGCCAACCACGATGGGTTGCACCAGCGTGCCGCCGTCAACAGCCTGAGTTCGTGCAACCAAATGCCCATCCGACTTCGCCAGCCAATGCACATACCCCTCGAAATCCGCCACCAGAACATAGTCTTGCAGTACACTAGGCGCGGAAAGCTTACGGTATTTAAACTTGTCCTGCTTCCATAGCGATGCCCCCGTGCGCCGATCCAGAGCCCAGACATTATCATCCTCATCCGTGACATAGACCCGCTCTGCGTCCACGTCCAAGCCCTCGTAGGAGGATAATCCCCGAGCCCAAAGAACTCGGCCGTCCACCAGGGTTACGGCCATGACTTGCCCATGAAACGCCACCGCATAGATTATTCCATCGGCTACCTTAATCACTCCATCGATATCGACCATGCGCTCCAGTTCGGACTTGCCTTTGGGAATACCCACGGGGGTCTCCCACAAGTGTTGCCCTCGGAACAAAGAATACACAGCGAGTTCACCATCATCAAAACCGACCACCAATTTTCCGAGATCGATTAACGGCGTACTTACCCCGGTTAGGATCAATACCGGAATTTTGTGAGTCACTTGCCACCGTACGTTTCCGTTATCGATGTCCAAGCCATAGAGCTTGCTATCGTTGGTACGGGCCACCACAATGCCGAGATCTACGCGGGATACAGCGACGACTTCACTGGACAACCGCTTCTTCCAGAGCTCCCGGCCATCCTCGGAAGCCACCGCTATTACATCGCCGTCTTCTGTACCAAACACTAAATGCTCCTCGTCACCGGCGAGCCCGGAGCTTACTGGAACCGAAGTCGACACATCCCAGAGATGTTTGCCGTTATCCGCCTGGAATGCGCCGATATCGCCCTCAGCATTAATGGCGAATAGCTTGTCGTCAATCACTAAAGGATACAATTTCAAATACTTGCCGTTATCCCCCCCGCCGAGGGACGCAGACCAGAGCGTGGTCACTTTCAGCGTTTCTTGCAGCGGTTGTAGCTCGCTTGGCATGCGCGTATTGTCCTTGCTAAACCACCCGCATCCGGAAAGGGCCAAGATAATCCCTAGCAACCCTAGCTTGGGAAAAAGAGACATGGAAATAATAGGTCTATTCAACGATGTGATCGCAATCTTGGCGTGCATGAACGAATAACATGTGTAGGGCTAATGGGTCTTGGCTCCAATAGAGAATTGAGCCAGAAGCCAGTAAAAAATTCCCTCAGAAGCTACTTTAAAATTACTCAGGCGAGTGCACTCCTGGTTGTATCGAGCAAGGAGTGGAGATCCCAATACTTTCGCGTTTCGCAAGCTCTCTATGCGCTTAGATATTGGGGACCCATCAAGCGGCTAGAAACGTTCAGGGGCGACCGAAATCTCGGAGGAACTTTTCCCAAGCGCTCAAGAATCCTCATTTTTGTGAATTTATTTGGGAGCTTCTTTGGGAGCTTCTTTGGGAGCTTCTTTGGGAGCTTCTTTGGGAGCTTCTTTGGGAGCTTCTTTGGGAGCATTACCCAGGTCGTCGCGCTTCATCCTCAAATAGTCCGAATCATTACCCCCGCTGAGTAACGCGCGGTCATAAGCCTCCCGGGCTGCTGTAATCTGCCCTTTCGCTACGAGTACATCTCCACGAATTTCTTCCACTAATGAATAATAGCTAACGGGTAGATCGGGGAGTAATTTCAAGGCTTCATCGAGCTTACGTTGAGCGACATACACCCTCGCCAAACGCAGCTCAGCCAGATTGCGCACGGTGTTCTGACTGGCGTTGTCGATAACCCATAACAACTGCCCCGCGGCGGTATCCAGGTCACCCTTCTCGGCTTTGAATTTCGCGAGTTGCAATGCGCCCAGTGCAGCATAAGGTGTCGAAGAATAACTATCCTCCAACAGCTTAGCTTTATCTTCAATCGTTTTAACGTCTTGCTTGTTCGCCGCCGCTACAATCGCTTCGAAAACCTCGGAAGCGGATTTCGCCTGATTTTCATGGTAGTAAACCCAGCCTCGCCAACCCAATAGTCCACCCACACCTAGCACCACGCCGGTTAGGATTGAGGTCCAATTTTCCTTCCACCATCTTTTTATTTCTTCTACTCGTTGTTCATCACTCACGTAGTCCACGGGAATGCCTCCTAAAGGATTATTCTGCCTTAGTGCGGTATTGCGGCCGGGAAAACCCACGACGTTCGACTATAACGGCCTGCGAGGATTCTTTTACACGGAGCAAGCAATTACCATCTAACCAGGCGACTTCATGCTGGAAACTTGTTTCAAGACCGCCAGAAACCCGTGGTCGCCCCAGCTGAGCAACATGGATGTGGTAACGCGATGTCGTCACACTATGGGTCTTGAAGTGAGTTTCCCACGCAAACTTTGCTCGCATGAAGTGGAAGCTCTAGCGCCACATTCCCAGCAATATGCAATCAACACCCTGGGGCAATCGACAACGAAAGGCTTAAAAACTCAGGCAATTGGGCAATCGCGACGTTACGCTGCTCTTGCTCTGCGCGAAGAAACTTGATACTGACCGACTGATTAGCCACTTCATCGTCGCCGAGAATCAGCGCCAATTCAGCGCCAGAGCGGTCAGCACGTCTCAGTTGCGCCTTAAACCCGCCTCCCCCACAATTCGCAATCAGTTTCAATCCCGGAATTTCGTCGCGCCATTTTTCGACCAAGACGCGGCCGAACGCTTCTGCCCTATCGCCGACCATGACCACATAGGCGTGTACCGAGTTGAGCGGGGGGCTCACATGTTGCGCTTCAAGCAACTGTAGCAAACGCTCCAAACCAATTGCAAATCCCGCTGCCGGTGTCGAACGCCCGCCGAGCTGTTCGACGAGGCCATCGTAACGTCCGCCCGCGCACACGGTACTCTGCGCTCCTAAATCATCCGAGATCCATTCGAATACGGTGCGAGAGTAATAATCCAGGCCGCGGACCAGCCGTGGATTTTCCACGAAGGCAATACCGGCATCGCTCAGCAGTCCCTTCAGCTCTTCGAAATGCTGGCGTGAAGCTTCATCCAAAGCATCCAGTAAACTCGGCGCATTCGCAATGAGAGGTTTCAGCGCTGGATTCTTGCTGTCAAGCACCCGCAGCGGATTGCTTTGCAACCGACGTTTCGCATCCTCGTCAAGCCGGTCATAATGGGTGTGCAGATAATCGATTAAAGTGCCGCGATAGGCGCGGCGCGCTTCCAGGCTACCGAGGGAATTCAATTCCAGTGTTAGATTCCGAATGCCTAACTCTCGCCACAGACGCGCGCTCATCAGGATCAGCTCGGCGTCGATGTCGGGACCATCAAAACCAAACGTCTCCACCCCGATCTGGTGGAACTGGCGGTATCGCCCTTTTTGCGGCCGTTCATGACGAAACATCGGCCCCATATACCATAGTCGCTGTTGTTGATTATGCAAGAAACCGTGTTCAATTCCGGCTCGGACCGTTCCGGCGGTCCCTTCAGGACGCAAACTGAGATAATCGCCATTGCGGTCCTCGAAGGCGTACATTTCTTTCTCAACGATATCGGTAACCTCACCGATAGAACGCTTGAATAAAACCAAGTGTTCCACGATCGGAAGGCGAATCTCCTGGTACCCATACGCCTCAACTACCCGCTTGATCAGGCCCTCCCACGCTTGCCAGACCGATGCCTGCGCAGGAAGAATATCGTGCATTCCGCGTATGGACTGTATGCGTTCGGCCATGAGTTTGGAGTTCGCGGGATGACTAGAGCTTAAGCATTCTGTGGATCATTCGGCCCCGGAAGCACCCAGCGTAAAGCGCGCGCTATTGTCCAAACGATCAAACTGGGTGTGGTCATAAGTCTCACCGTTAAGCTCAATGTTAACGCTTGGCGAATTGCCAAGCACCACGGTAAATGGTGTCGAACCGTGCAGAGACTCGATGGAACCCGCACTCATCAACCCGTATAGTAATCGTCGTTCTTTGGCATCATAGACTTCGGCCCATGAAGTGTCATTAAAACTCAACTGAAGACGATCGTCAGCCGTAGCGAGCGTTTGTATTTCCGTCTCCGCCGAACTAACAGGTTCCGTTGAGGTACGCGCTGCGGAATTCACGGCAGGCGCTGCGATCGCCGCGGAAGATTCCGCGTTAACTTGGGGAACAGCCGTAGGCACCGCTGGCAACGTAGGTAAAGTATTCCTGAAGGATTCATCGAGACCCGGGGAACCCTTTACCGCCGTTGCGGGGATGGCGGATTGTTTCTCTGCCGGTCGCCTTGGCTCTGAGGAAATCGACGGTGGAGTTCCTGGAGCCATCTCCGCCGGTTCAGATTGAATCGAATTAAGTCCATCGTGCTCGGGTCGCCGTTCCCCGGAATCGATGATCCACCAGGCAGAAACGAAGGCGACCAGCACCGCGGCGCCGCCTAAGCTCATCCAATCCAGCGCCCCTGTGGGACCGTTTTCCTTATGCTGTTGGCTTTGGGAGTGCTGATTTTGCGGTTGAATATACTTGACATAACCCTCAATTAAGGGCTTGGAGTCTAGATCTAAGCACCGGGCGTATGAGCGGATATAACCCTTAACGTAGGCCGGCTCGGGTAATTTGTCTTGGTCATCGGACTCCAATGCACTCACAACCGCAATCGGTAAATGAAGTGAACGAGCCATGTGTTCCAAGCTGAGTCCCAATCGATTGCGCGCCATACGCAAAACCTCACCGGGACCTCGAGGCGGCAGGTTTTGCACCGCGGTCGATTCCAAATTCGAGTCGCTGAGTGGGTTATCGATGACCGGTGTATTGTGCATTGCGTTCCAACTCCAGCAATTGTGCCGTTTCTTTAGAATCTGGAAATTGAGTTTTCAGTTTGGCCGCATAGGACTCGGCCTCGGGGCGATTACCCAGCTTATGCTCGATCTGATAGCTTAACCAAAGCGTTTCCGGGCTCTGCCGCGCCGTTTGCGCGTAGCGCTGCGCAAATGCGCGCGACTGCAAATAATGCCCTCGCTCGAAGCTTAGCTTCATCATCTGAAACAATGCAGGTACGTAATTGGGATTTTTTTTCAACGCTTGACGATAATACGCTTCGGCTACATCGACCTTGGCCCCTTTCTGGGCGCACGTTCCGGCATTGGTATAAGCGGATTCTGGGTAGGAGTAGAGCGGATTCTTAACCGCTTCCTGGAACTGCTGATCGGCCTCTTCCAAACGGTCATGATCACAGAGGAAGTTGCCGTAATTGTTATGTGCCATTGAATCCTTAGGGTCTAGCTCAATCGCTTTGCGAAAGTGCTCCTCGGCCGACGCATTATTGCCGAGCCTTTGCTGCAGTAGCGCATAACTCCAATGCCCGAGAGCCGAGTCCGGATCCTCCTTGAGCGCCCGCTCGAGTTTGGCATTCGCCAATTCGAGTTTACCTTCGTTGAGATAACTGATACCTAGCTGAACGTTAATACCCGCCGCCTTTTGGTCTGGCGTGACTTGTTGCTGGGTAGCCATCGTGGAACAGGCACTGAGCACAAGCGCGATGATCAACGGGATCAATGGCCTAATCATCATCATGAACCTAGCTTATTCTGTTGCAGTTCCGCCGCACAGGGGTAGAACGCTATCAAAGGGAATGAACGCCTAAGAGGCGAAGCTCATATTGACTCCCTAAACAGCTCGCGTTCCAATCTAAGAGATCGTATTCGCCGACGGCTGCGGTCATTGACCCGCCCAACGAGCTGGCCACAGGCGGCATCAATATCCTGCCCCCGCGTCCGGCGGGTAATGGTGGTAATACCCTTGCGTTGAAGGATTGCCGCAAAGCGATCAATCACAGGATCCTCAGAACGCTGCAGATGGGTATGCGGAAACGCATTGAAGGGAATTAGATTCACTTTCGCCGGCAGCTCTTGCAAGCGGCGCGCAAGCTCGTAGGCGTGTTTCTCGGAATCGTTGATCTGTTTTAGCATGACATACTCAAATGTCACCGTATGCTTGCGATTTTTACCGGCCACAAACCGCTTACAGGCCGCCAATAATTCTTCAATGGGATACTTTCGGTTCAAGGGTACGAGCTGATCTCTTAACGCATCATTGGGCGCATGTAACGACACCGCAAGACTAACGTCCAAGCGATCCTTTAGCCGGTCGATCGCCGGAACCACTCCCGCAGTGCTCAGGGTCACCTTGCGCTTCCCCAGGCCATAGGCATTGTCATCCATCATCAAGGCAATGGCGTCGACGCAATTTTCGAAATTCAACAGCGGTTCCCCCATACCCATAAAAACCACATTCGTGATCGCGCGGCGCCTGGTCGGCATATTCCCCAATGCGTGCGTCGCGAACCATAATTGGGCAATGATTTCAGCGGCGGTGAGGTTGCGGTTAAATCCCTGCCGTGCGGTAGAACAGAATGTGCAATTTAATGCGCAACCCACTTGGGATGAAACGCAGAGCGTACTTCGCTCCGGTTCGGGAATATAGACGGTTTCAACGGCATTGTTATCATCGAGCTGCAGCACCCACTTACGCGTGCCATCCGCAGACTGTTGCTCCGTGAGCTGACGGGGCAAGCGGATTTCACACTCACGTTCTAAGCGTTCGCGCAAGTCTCTCCTCAGGTTAGTCATCTCTCGAAAGTCGAGCACCCCATGGTGGTGTATCCATTTCATCACCTGAGACGCGCGGAAGGTTTGCTCTCCACGTTCCGTGAAGAAAGCCTCCAGCTTCGCTCTAGGAGATCCCAGGAGATTAAGCTTTGCGCCCGTTGTCAAGTCTAACGTGTTCTTGGACAGATTTCGTTGTCGGGGAAGAAGTAGGCGATCTCGGTCTTTGCGGTATCCGGTCCATCGGATCCATGCACCGCATTCTCTTCGATCGTCGAGGCGAACTCCGCTCGAATCGTCCCTGGCGCCGCCTCATTGGGATTGGTCGCACCCATAACCTCGCGATTCTTAGCGATAGCATCCTCACCTTCGAGCACTTGAACCATCACCGGCCCCGAGGTCATAAATTCCACAAGTGCCGAAAAAAAAGGCCGCTCTTTGTGCACCGCGTAGAAACCCTCGGCTTGTTCACGGCTTAGATGCAGCATCTTGGCCGCTACGATTTTCAATCCCGCATTTTCAAACCGCCCATAAATCTGGCCAATAACATTGTTAGACACGGCATCGGGTTTTACGATGGAAAGAGTTCGTTCCACAGCCATTCGACCGCTCCTTTAGTTTTGGTGAGAGTATTTAAAGATAAAAACTACGGGCTGTTCACTTGGGTGATCGTATGACTCGGTGTCGCTGTAGACCCAATATCTCCCACAGGTAACTTTGATTATCTCTTGCACTTATTTTTATAAGGTTTTGCGCTGCTCCAGGCGCGCTTTTTCATTGTAGGAAATTGGGGATGGATCAGTTTATGCCATCGCGATAACTGACCTACTGCGCCATAAAACTCACCAGCACGGTACCTATTCCTCCGTTACTTCCGAGTTTAGAGGCTCAATGCACGATTTTCATTCTACTTCGGGGACTAGCCGCAAGCAATGATTAACGGAGAGGGCTCAATGGTCATTCGTCTATTGTGGAGACAGCTTAGTGTTCGCCACAGCGGGATCTTCATGACTTTCCTCCAGTGGAGTATATTTGAGTTTGTATTCTTGCATACGCATATCCTGCCTCGTGGCGACGTCACGAACACTCTTCCGCGACATGGTTTCTGCAAGGGTTATTTCAGACAGAAAATCCCTAATCTGGTCACTCAGCATAGCCCACAGATTATGGCTAAGACACGGCAAGTGGCTATGACAATCCTTGGCACTTCCACATCCCGTCGAATCGACGATTTCATCAACCGCGTTAATGATATCTGCAATCACGATATCCTTTACGTCACGCGCCAGGGAATAGCCTCCACCGGGACCCCGAGTGCTAACAACCAATCCCATTTTCCTCAGACGGGCGAATAGCTGCTCCAAGTAAGAGAGTGAAATACCCTGTCGTGCCGACACCTCCGCCAGAGGTGTCGGTCCTTCGCTCTGATGCAGGGCCACATCCAGCATGGCTGTTACCGCATAGCGTCCTTTAGTCGTCAACTTCATAAGGACATCCTTTCACTCTCATACAGTCATAAAAACTATAGGAAAACCTACACGAACCCGCCGACCGACATCCATGCACCGCTGTACCTGCTTAGAATCAATACAGGAACGCCATGGCAACCTAAGCGTGATCGAGTAACCAAACCAACCGGAATAACGCATTGATTCAAGCGTGGCGAATCGATTGAGCATACTACATCACTTAGCAGCCGTAGCACAAAAATGGCTTGGGTCGAACGCCTTAATTCCGCGAAACCCTGTCTCCATCAAGCTCCACTGGCTCCTGTTTGGCAGACGGTTCAATCGGTTACTTGATTTTCTCCTGCGATACGATACTATCAATTTTATCAGGGTCAATGTTAGGAAGACAGCTGTCATCCACGTGACAACCCAATTTCTTGAGCTCGTGAACCGCTTGTTCCAACCGTTTATCCATAAGATGGATATGATCCAGCATGCTATTAATGGCATTCGCCACCGGGTCTGGCATATCCCGAGTCGTGCCGTAGGCATCGAAACCGATTTTATTCGCTATTTCTTCACGTTTGCGGGTCACTTCGTCCCGTTTAGTGGAAATGATTCGACCTGGGATGCCCACAACCGTGGCGCCCGGAGGAACATCTTTCAAGACCACCGAATTGGAACCGATACGCGCTCCATCGGCTATCTTTAAGGGACCCAGCACCTTTGCCCCGGCCCCCACCACCACATCATTACCCAAAGTAGGGTGACGTTTACCTTTCTGCCAACTCGTACCCCCTAAAGTCACGCCATGATAAAGGGTGCAGTCATCGCCAATTTCCGCGGTTTCTCCAATCACCACGCCCATGCCGTGATCAATAAAAAACCGCCGACCAATAGTGGCGCCAGGATGAATCTCAATCCCGGTAAGCCAGCGCGTCAATTGCGACAGCATTCTAGCCAGCCATTTCAAACCCCAGCACCACAGCCGATGATGAATGCGATGCATCAATAAGGCATGCACACCCGGATAGGCGGTAAGCACCTCAAATGAATTTCTAGCCGCAGGATCCCGATCGAAAACACAATTGATATCCTCGCGCAACCGTTGAAACATTGAGTATCCTAAGTCGAGTAGCTGTAATAAGCGGTTTAAGTCTAACGTATTTTGCTCGGCAGCCCAAATAAACTCGCAAGACTATCAAAAAGGTCCCTGGCGCAGCATCCGCTTTTCCACGGACGTTAAAATACCCCTGAGTATTTTTATTTCCTTCCAGCTTAAACGCGACCGGTTGAACAATCGCCGAAGACGCCTCATCAAATGTTTCGGATGGTGCGGATTCAGAAAACCGAGGGTAATGAGCGTACGTTCCAGATGTTCGTAATACTGTTCAACTTGTTCGATTTCCGCGGGAATATCGTCTTTGATGGGAACATCATCAATAGCAGCTTTAGCCCTAGGATCTTCTCTTGCAAGCAATAGCTCATAACACACTATCTGTAATGCAGCAGCCAAATTGAGAGAGCTATAGCGAGGATTGCAGGGGATAGAAACCATGGCGTGGCAAATATCGAGCTCCACATTACTGAGTCCTGACTGTTCGCGCCCAAATACTACGCCGACTTCGCCCCTTTGGACTTCCAATATAGCCTGGTGAGCGCATTCCCGAGGCGTAAGCTGGGGCCAACGAAGACTGCGTTTGCGCGCACTGGTTGCAAACACCAGGCTACAGCCTTTCACAGCCTGTGAAAGTGAGGCGCACAAGATTGCCTTAGCAAGTATATCATCGGCGCCGGAAGCTCGCGCAGTGGCCTCGGCGTGGGGAAAATACTTCGGTTTGATCAAGTAAAGCCGCTCCAAGCACATCGTTTTCATGGCTCTAGCCACCGCCCCAATATTGCCAGGGTGGGATGGCTCCACCAATATGATACGAATGTTGCCCAACCCGCTCATTAGCCGCTAAGCTTTGTTTAAGAACATTGATTTTTACTGCGTTCCCAACGCGTAACCACATACCCTCCTGTTTCCCTTAAATACACGGTCGCAGGCTATCTAGAAGAACGATCGCTTTAATTACCTCGCAACCACTTCGCGGCTGTCTATAACTACATTAACTATGAGCTCATCAAGCGCGAACTGCTTAAAACGTGGGTCGCCAGCCATACTTTCGGCTGGGGATATACGCCTCTTATCCGCTATTAGCTAGCGAATGAGGTTTAAGAAAATTATAAGTAATGTCCTAAGTTAGAAGCTAATTTCATTCTAGTCAAACGCTATCGACCCTAGCTCAGTAGGTTACTCATCCCAGTCCAGATTGAGGCACTACCAAGCTGGTTTATTTTCATAATAAATAATATACTAATATTTTAATTAACCAGTTCTAAATTCTTAAGGAATACGAAGGTGCGAAAGAGAATTAACCAACCGTCAATCTCAGAACTGATAAATACCGATATCCAGAGAGTATCGCCCGACACCCCTTTAAACGATGTGGTGCGACTCCTGGTCAGAGGGAATCTGCCCGAAATACCAGTACTCACCACGGATGAAGCAAACCAGGAATGGTTTGGGTCGATCAGTGAACGCGATTGCCTCGAATTTCTATCGAATGACGCTTTTTATCATTCCCCGAACGTCACGGCCAAATCCGTGATCAAACCCCTACCGAAGGGTGTCACGATAGAAACGGATATTTTTACCGTGGCATCGAGACTGATATCCCAAGAATCAAATTATCTTCCGGTGATTGACCAGAATAAATGCCTAGGTGTGCTGAATCGGCAGGATGTACTCAAAGGTTTGCATGCTTACCGAACGCAAATGACTCAGGCGATCACTAAAAAGAAGTCTCCTCCCAACATCAGTGAAATCGCAAATCACCGATTTATTGCCAATGAGAACTAAGCGCCTTCGAGTGCGATAATTCAAGCACAATTCATAAGTCTAGGACCGTGTGGGAAGACTAGTTAAAACCCACAATTGACACCCCCCGCCTGCATTTGATGCTCAGCAACCCAATCTCATTTCTCCTGTAATAACGCGCACTTACTCGAGCGCTGTTAGCTTTTTCGCGTCATCGCATGAGGCCGAGCCGATCGATGCGCTGATCAATTTAGGCAACTAGCTCAATATGGGCAAAGAAGCCATTGATTTATCGCATAAATTCTATGGTAAACTTTCCGCCACTCGGAGGATGGCCTGACATTAGGGTAGCGAACGGCTCACTCACAACAATGTATTCCGACATAGTATCCACACCAAAAACAGCATCATGGCTTGGAGCATCATCGCAATGAAACAAAATCTCATTACATTGGCTTTGATGATAACCGTAGCATCGGTCACTCAAACGGCGTTGGCTGATGTGCAAGGCGACACCATCGCCTACACCTGCAATGGCTGCCATGGCACCGACGGCGTTAGCAAAGGCGCAGTTCCATCATTGAAAGGTCGGCCTGCCGATGACCAGGCTAAAATGCTTACCTATTTCAAGTCTGACATCCGATCCTCAACCATTATGGGTCGGATTGCTAAGGCTTACAGCTCAGAAGAAATAAAAGCCGTAGCCGAATATTTCGAGTCACTAAAATAATACCTACCCGAGGAGAGCATGTGATGCCGAAAATCTCGCGCAGAGATTTCATGAAACTGACAGCCGGCGCAGCGATAACCGGCTTTGACAGTTACGGCTGCACTACCACCGAAGAGCTAACCAGCCCCTCTATCGATACGGCCAAAGACACGGCAAGTGTCACTAGTGAAAACGTTAAAAATGCGTTGGGAGGCGGTGGGCACGTGGTTGTTGTCGGGGGCGGCGTAGGTGGCGCAACCGCAGCCAAATATATTCGGAAAATAGATCCCAGCATTAATGTAACGCTGATCAATGAGCGTGCAGAACATACGACTTGCTCCATGAGTAATTGGGTACTCGCTGGCATCCGTAATATAGCCTCACTCACCCATAACTACGAGACCCTTGCAGGCAAATACGCCATCAATGTCGTAATTGATCGCGTGATTGAGATCGATGCGACGGCTAAGACGATAAAGACTAGAGGGGGCCAATCCATTGCCTATGACCGTTGCATCGTCTCCCCCGGCATTGCCTTTCGGTGGGACACCATTGAGGGCTACGATGAGGCAGCCAGCCGCAGAGTTCCCCACGCCTGGATTGCTGGCCCGCAAACTATGCTGCTTCATAAACAACTCGAAGCCATGCCCAATGGCGGGACTTTTGTTCTAAGCGCACCGCCAAATCCCTATCGCTGCCCAGCTGGACCCTATGAACGCGCCAGTCTGGCGGCCGCCTATCTGAAAGCGAACAAGCCAAAATCCAAAGTGCTTATATTGGACAGTAAGGACAAATTTGATAAACAAAGCCTGTTTACTGCGGGCTGGGAGAAACTCTATCCCGGAATGATCGAATGGCGTTCTCAGGCGGATGACGGTACGGTGATTAAGGTCGATGTCGACAAGCGAGTCGTTAAGACCGAGTTCGATGAGGTCAAAGCCGATGTCCTCAATATCATACCGGCGCAAAAAGCCGGCTCAATTGCGCACGCCACCGGATTGGCCGATGATACGGGTTGGTGTCCGGTGGATTACAAAACTTGGGAATCTACCCTTCGTCCCGGAATTCATGTCATCGGTGATTCGGCTATACAAGCGCCTATGCCCAAATCAGCTCATGCCGCTAATTCGGAGGCCAAGGCATGCGCCGCAGCCATCATCGCATTATTGAATGAACAAGAGCTCGTCTCGCCCACTTGGGTAAATACGTGTTATAGCTTGGTAGGTCCGGATTATGGCATTTCAACGGCTACGGTTTATCATCTCATGGCCGACGGTAAAGTGGGCGAAGTCGAAGGGTCTGGTGGTTCGACACCTCTAAACGGGAACTATGCACTCGAAGCGGTTTATGCCAAGAGTTGGTATAACAATATCACCGATGATATCTTTGGCTAAGCGAACGCCGCGAGTTGATTAAAAACACTTCTACAGATCCTCTCACGGGCGGTAGCCCTGCGAAAGGTCAACCGAGAGCCACGGCAGATCGATTACCCCTACGGACGCGAATCCCTAAAGTCCGACAAGCCTTTACGCCGTTATGCGCCTGATCTCCACAATATTAGGCACCTGACTCAATTTAGCTAACAATCGGCTCAACTGTGTCGTATTCTCAATTTCGAGAAGCAACTTCATGATCACGATCTGATTCGTCTGATCGGCGTGGGTATTGGCGCGCAATAGGTTTACTTTTTCCTTGCTCAATACCCCGGCAATGTCCCGCAGCAAACCCTGTCTGTCATAAGCCTCGACATGCACATCGACCGGATATAGCGCAGTTTCCCTACCCCATTCCACCTCGATTAAACGTTCACTCTGCTCCTCCGCGAGATTCAGCATATTGGGGCAATCCCGGCAGTGAATGGTTACGCCCTTGCCGCGAGTGATATAACCGATAATGTCAACACCGGGCATGGGCTTACAGCAATTGGCAATCTGGGTTAGCAGATTGCCCACCCCCCGGATCCTAATCTCGCTAGCCTCTATCGCTCGCTTGGGAGCGCGCCGCTTGTCGACCGTTGGCAATTTGGACACCGAAAGTTCGGGCACCTGTAAGACGCCGGCAATTTGCCCGGGATTAATCTCACCCCGGCCAACTGCCGCTAGCAGATCCTCCACGGAGTGTAAATTAAACTGTACGGGGATGGTCTCCAGATCCGTACCCGCCATACCTAATCGCCTCAATTCGCGTTCCACGATCGCGCGCCCTTCTTGGATATGCTTATCGCGGTCCAATAATTTAAACCAATGACGCACCTTAGCCCGGGCACTGGAGGTCGCCAGATATCCCAATTGAGGGTTCGCCCAATCGCGGCTAGGACGTCCCTCTCTAGCCGTCAGTATCTCGATCTGATCTCCGGTTTTTAGTTCAGTGCTAAGGGTTACAATCCGTCCGTTGACTTTGGCGCCGCGGCAACGGTGGCCCACTTCAGTGTGAATAGCATAAGCAAAATCCAGCGGTGTAACCCCTCGTGGCAAGTCCTTAATCTCCCCGCTAGGCGTGAGCACGAAGACGCGATCATGGAAAGGCGCATGGGTGAAATCGTTCAGCAATTCCGCGTCATTGTAGTCCGCCTCCAACAGGCCTCGCAGCGATGCGATACTGCGCTGCAGCACCGCATCTTGAACCCCGCCTTCTTTATAAGACCAATGTGCCGCCACACCGCGTTCTGCGAGCTCATGCATTTCCCGGGTTCGGATCTGGATTTCGACGATCTTATTTTCCGGACCAATCACCGCGGAATGCAATGACTGATAGCCGTTCTCCTTGGGATTGGCGATATAATCATCGAATTGTTGCGGAATGGGGTGCCAAAGAGCATGCACGGCACCGAGTACCGCATAACAATCCGCCACCTTCGACACCGTGACGCGCACTGCTCGTAAATCATATAACTCTTCGAATTTGCAGTCTTTTTGCTCCATCTTCCGCCAGATACTGTAGATATGCTTGGGACGACCGTAGACCTCTGCAATTAGGCCCTCTTGCCGAAGCGCCGAATTTAAATTGAAGATAAACCGCTCGATGTAGGATTCACGGGCCGCGCGGGATTCTTCAAGAGCCAGGGCCAGGCTTTTATAAACCTGAGGATCGAGATATCGGAAAGCCAGGTCCTCCAGTTTCCACTTCAGTTGTGCAATCCCGAGCCGATTGGCGAGTGGCGCATAGATATCCAAGGTCTCACGAGCGAGACAACGGCGCATATCATAGGTATGTTTTTGCAAGCTTCGCAGTTGTTCAACTCGATAAGCCAATTTAACCAATAATGCTCGAACATCTTTAACGACAGCTAAGAGCATACGCCGTAAGCTTTCGGCTTGCTGCGCGGTTTGAACCTTCTCTTGCTCACACGCATTGAATGTATTCAACCAATGGACACGCTCAATCAAGCGGGTGATTTCTTCACCGAAGAAAGATTGAATCTCGTCCTCGGACAAGCGATTACCCAACCGCGGATCACTGAGGAGCGCGGCTATGAGGGTGACCTCATCAACGCCTAAAATCCGCAGGTTTTGCGCTACGTCAACGCCATGGGGAAAATGTGATCCGGTATCCCCGACACTGAAAGCGAGCTCTAAAGCGCGTTCCAATAGTGGACTGGTTTCGCCTTGGGAAATCAGCCGCTGCTTTTGCTTTAATTGCTTTTCTGTCAGTGCTTTAGTTAAAAGTTGAGACATGACCTCTTGCTCGAATGATTGATCAAAGAGTCAACTAACATGAGGCGGTTACAACCAACCCTTGTAACGAGCGTTTGAAGAAATGAGACCGCTTGTTGCGACTGAATTAAAGGGTGGATCCAACAACCACCGAGCGCCCGGTCCAGCAGACTAAAAAATGTCTGGGCCGAATTCCAACCCTTTTTATAAAGTAAATAGGTACACTGTAGAGTTGCTCTTCGCTATAACCCGCCTCGAAACCGAGTCTAGCTTTCCCCTGCCACCGTCACGGTGATCTTACGACGATGAGCGGCGGTTCGATGTTCCCAAAGATAGATACCCTGCCAGGTGCCTAACGCACAACGCCCGGCGGTTACCGGCAGCGTCAAATCGGATGACGTCAGTACGGTGCGCACATGGGCCGGCATATCATCCGGTCCTTCGGCCACATGTCGAAATCTTGGGTCACCATCGGGCACCGTAGTCGCCATAAATCGCTCGAGATCTCGTTGCACCGAGGGGTCGGCGTTTTCGCAAAGGATAAGCGAAGCGCTGGTATGGTGGATGAAGACATGGCAAAGCCCTACTGAAATCTCGGCATTGGCGACCACGTTTTTCACCTTTTCGCTGATCTCATACGTGCCTCGCCCATTCGTATGGACTGTAAATGAGTCTTGGCGATATCTCATCTCGTTCTCCATTAAACTTGGATTACCCGCCGTAGCCTAGACATAATGTCTTCTGCGGCTGGGTATTCAACCTCAACGGGTAGAAATCCATAGAGGCTTTACGCACAGCAAGCCCGCGGTAACGAGTATAATTCACCGCGGATCCGTTCAGAAGGCGATGGATCGCCATGAACCCGTAGCACACTCAGGCGCCGTGTGATCTTGGCGCGGATTCGCTAAAATGTGGATACTCTGAGTTATCGGGCTAATCACTCACCCTACAGATAGAATTCACCTATGTCTACCCAACCCGCAGCGATCGCGCGCAGACACGCCATTCCCGTAAGCATCGGCCCTGTGCTTGTAGGGGGGAACGCTCCCATCGTCGTTCAATCCATGACCAATACCGACACGGCGGATTGGGAGCAAACAGCCGCTCAGTGCGCGGCATTGGCCAGGACCGGCTCGGAATTAGTCAGGATTACCGTCAATAACGAAGCGGCGGCTCAAGCCGTTCCCCGCTTGCGCGCACGCCTCGACCGCATGGGTATCGATGTGCCGCTGATCGGCGATTTCCACTTCAACGGACACAAGCTATTGGCAAACCATCCGGAATGTGCCCAAGCGCTGGCGAAGTACCGTATCAACCCGGGCAATGTGGGCCGAGGCAAAAAGCGTGATTTACAATTTTCTCAAATGATCGAATTCGCTTGCCGTTATAATAAACCCGTGCGAATCGGTGTGAACTGGGGAAGTTTGGATCAGGACCTGCTCGCACGCAAGCTGGATGACAATAATAAACTGGCCAAGCCCAAAGGGCTTTCCGAGGTCACTCACGACGCCCTCATAGACTCTGCCCTGAGCAGTGCGCGTCGCGCCGAACAATTAGGGTTAGTCCACGATCGAATTATCCTCTCCTGCAAATTGAGCGCGGTTCAGGAACTCATTGCCGTTTATCGTAATCTGGCCAGACAATGTGATTATCCCCTGCACTTGGGTCTAACCGAAGCCGGCATGGGTTCGAAGGGAATTGTCGCCTCCACGGCAGCGCTCGCGGTGTTATTGCAAGAGGGAATTGGTGATACCATCCGTATTTCGCTAACCCCCGAACCTGATGGCGATCGAACTCAGGAGGTCATCGTAGCTCAGGAGATTTTACAAACCATGGGGCTGCGGTCCTTCACTCCCATGGTAATCGCTTGTCCCGGTTGCGGAAGAACGACCAGTGATTATTTTCAGCGACTCGCCGAGGAGATTCAATCGTATCTGCGGCAGAGTATGCCGGGGTGGCGCAAACGCTTTGCCGGAGTGGAGGACATGACGGTGGCGGTGATGGGTTGCGTCGTCAACGGACCCGGTGAAAGCAAGAATGCCAATATCGGTATCAGCCTGCCGGGAACAGGCGAAAATCCGGTCGCTCCGGTGTATGTCAATGGCCAGAAGACGGTCACCCTCAAGGGCAATACTATTTCAGCGGACTTTGTCCGGCTGATCGAGGAATATGTGATCAACCACTACGGTGAATCGGCGGAATCGAGCACAGATAACCCTACTCCGGTTAAGGCGCGCGTTTAAATCGTTGCGATCTGAGCTTGGCTGTTCCTGCTTCAACCCTGGATCATATGGATCATACCCCCCTTTCCTTTCATACTCAGCCTCAACCCATATAGCCTTGCATATCACGAATAGAAAAAATCGAATGACTCCGATAATCTCAGTCCTGCCCAGGCCTCTATTCTGGGCGAGTCTTAGTGTGCTCGTGATGCTCTTGATGGGCTGCACCACCTTGGAGCCTGCGGGAACAAAAACTTTAATCGACAACGTGCAATTTGAAGAAATACATCAGTCTGCTCAGTTTGCCAGTGCCGTGTATGGAGATCAGGAACGCATTACCTCGACGCTGGCTAGCTACGGGTATCAGTTGGATGGGCTGGGAATCGATGAAGACGCCCAAGTCCAGTATTTCCTGGCAACCAATCTAACGGCCAAAACACAGGTCGTCGCCATCAGAGGAACGGCCAATCTTAGCAATGCATTAGCCGACATGAAAATCCAGATGGAGCCCGACGCACGCACTGGGATCAATCTCCATCGGGGGTTTGCCGAAGCCGCGCAAAGCGTCTATCGCCAGATCAAGCCTCGGTTGCGGAACGATTTTACTCTCTATACGACCGGCCACAGTCTCGGTGGCGCAGTGGCATTGATCCTCGCGATGTACCTGGATGTGGACCAATACACCGTGGGCGGCGTGACCACCTTTGGCCAACCCAAGGTGACTGACAAGGCCGGTGCAAGCAAATTCAGCGACTTGCCCGTTAAACGCATCGTCGCCGAGAAGGACATCGTACCCTTACTTCCGCCCATCGATTACCGGGTTATGAATCACCTCAATATTTATTGGCCATTAGGTATAGAAATTGTGCTGTATCCAGACGAGCATTACAGCACCTTAACGGCAGAGGAAACCATGCTGCGTAGTCTTACCGGACTCAATGTCCAGCCGAGCGCCGAGGAACTCGACGCCCATCGCATGACGAATTATATGAGCCTCATCGAGCAGAAGGGGCACGATACCGTGAACATCCCTTATCGCGACCGTGCCCAATATCTGAACTCAAAATAAAAGCCTAAAACTTAGAATTTTCCCATTGGGAACACGGGTTAAGCCGCCTGCAGTACCTGCAAAGACTCAGTAGGGTAGGCGTGGACCACTGGGTGAATCGTTACATCGGTATTAGCTCAACGGCCGAAACCACGCTCCTCACCCCCTGGGATATCACTTGGACGCAGCTTCCGCGGTAAGCAGCGTGGTGATTTGAGATCTTTTACAGTTTTAGGGTCAGTCTATAAAACGCGTTTTCATGGTCATATTGACTTTCGAAGTTAAATTGTTTCGCCAACCTGAGCATCGCGGAATTTTTTTCTAGCACGAAGCCCACCATCGTTGATCTACCGCGGGAACGGCAATACCGGATCATTTTGTCGATCATCGCCCGCCCCAGCCCAAGCCCTTTAGAATCGGAGCGAACGATGAGCGCAAACTCCGTATACTCGTTATCGGGAGCGGTGAACGTACGAACCACCCCCAAGGTTTCCCGCTGTCCCGGATCGCCCCGCACCGTGGCTATGAATGCCATTTCTCGATCGTAATCGATTTGGGTATACCGCGCCATTTCACTATGGCGTAGCTCACCGATTTGATTGAAAAACCGGTATCGAATATCTTCCTTCGCAAGTCGCGAAAAAAATTGTTGATGGGCCGGCTCATCCTCGGGCCGAATGGGACGGAGGAGCACCTCTGTGTTGTTCTTCAGCACGAGAGTCTCTTCCAAATGCTGGGGATAGGGCCTAATCGCCAACCGGTTAGCGCCTTGGCTTTCAGCAGCAGCGATCTTAATCCGTGCGCCTTGCGCGAGAACGCCATTTGCATCGGCAAATAGCGGGTTAATTTCAAGCTCCACGATCTCGGGAATATCGATAATAAGCTGAGACACCTGCATCAGTGTCAAGCAGATGGCATCGATATTTACCGCCGGGTGGTTGCGATAGCCCAATAACAGCTTAAACACGCGGGTGCGTGAAATCATATCCCTGGCCAAAATCATGTTGAGCGGAGGCAATGCCACAGAACGATCGCCAATGACTTCCACCGCACTGCCTCCCTGCCCAAAGAAGATAACCGGCCCAAAAACGGCATCGCTTGTAACGCCTACGATCAACTTTTCTGCTCCTGGCCGACGCGCCATACGCTGCACAGTAAAACCCTCAAGTTTGACTTCAGGATGCGAGCTCTCCACTCGCGCGAGCATCTCGTACGCCGCTTTTTCTATTTCCACCCCTCCGTTGAGATCCAGCGCCACACCGCCCACATCCGTTTTATGATTCAGATCGGGCGATAAAATTTTAAGCGCAACCGGCCCCGCTATTTTGTCGGCTAGTTTCACCGCTTCCTTCACATTATGGGCGCTGTAGGTTTCCACAGTCGGCACCCCATAGGCCGCTAACACTGCATTAGCCTCAGGCTCACTCATATTTCTTCTGTCGGATGTCAACACGCTCTCCACCATCAAACGCGCATCCGCGGTGGCTGGTGTAAACTCGCTCGTCGCCTCGGGAGGTGTTTGCATGAGGAGTTCTTGATTTCGCCGGTAGCGGATCAGGTGTAAAAATGCTTGAATGGCCTGTTTAGGGGCGTCGTAGGTCTGAAGTCCCGCCGCATTAAAAATTCGTCGCGCGGGATCCACCGACTCTCCGCCCACCCAGCAGGTTAAAATGCTGGGCTTGTGTTCTGCAGCCAACTCTGCAATCGCACGCGCAATATTAGTCGCCGAGGACATCGCGACCGGTGCATGTATACACAAAATCGTGTCCACTCCCGTGGCCGAAAACAATACCTTGAGCACTTCCATATAACGCTCCGAGGGGGCATCGACTAGGATATCGATGGGGTTTGACTTGGACCAGGCCGGGGGAAGTACGCTATCCAGCGCGGCGAGCGTCTTTTCGCAAAGAGTCGCGAGCCGGCCACCGCCTTCGATAAGGTCATCCACGGCCATTCGCCCAAAACCGCTCCCGTTGGTGACGATGGCCAAGCGGGCTCCCTGCCTGGCCGGGCGGGATCGCGCCAATGTTTCTACCGCGGCAAATAACTCTTCGATGTCGTGGACCCGGAGTAGACCGGCCCGACGAAACGCCGAATCGTAAACGGCATCGGCTCCCGCTAGGGCTCCGACATGGGATGCCGCCGCTTTAACGGATTCAGCCACACGTCCCGATTTGATCACCATCACCGGTTTGTTGCGGGCGGCGGCTCGAGCAGCAGACATGAAACCGCGTCGCCCTTCAATGGATTCAATGTAGAGTAATATGGAGTGGGCTTCCGCAGTACTGCCCAGATAATCCAGCACATCGGCAACGTTGACGTCATCAGAGTCGCCGAGGGAAATGAAATGTGAAAACCCGATACCTTTGGGACGTGCCCAGTCGAGAACCGCCGTGCATAACGCATCTGACTGAGAGACAAAAGCGATTTTTCCGGATGTTGCGGGAAGATGGGCGCAACTCGCGTTTAAACCTATGCCCGGGATGAGATATCCCAGACTGTTAGCACCTAGGATTCGGAATAGATAGGGTCGGGCAGCTTCCAACATCGCTTGCGCGACCTGTTTATCTTTCTCGTACGGGGTGCGAGACAAGCCGCCCGTGAGCACTACCGCTGCGCGGGTACCACGTTCTCCCAATTCCCGAACCAAACTGGGTATTGTGGTTGGCGAAGTACAGATCACCGCCAAATCGGGAGTCACAGGTAAGCTTTTTACATCCGGATAGGCTAGGACACCCAAGACCGCGTTGCAATTCGGATTAACCGGCATGATGGGGCCGGAAAAACCACCATGCAATAAATTTTGCATCACGATGGCGCCTGCAGTATTAGGTCGGTTCGTAGCCCCGAATAGTGCGACCGACTTTGGCCTGAATAGATAGTTTAAATTACGTACCGTCATCGAGGAACTTCCTTAATAGTATTCATCGTGTTAGCTAATGGAGCTGATATTAATTTTATAACCCGTTAATCAATCGAGGGAGCTGTTAAATTAAATCGTAGAGCTAATAAACTGTTGGCTAGAAATCCCGCGGAATTCGAAAGAAGTAACATTCGCAGTCATTTTGCAGTGTTCTAACTGCTTAACCACTTTTCACAGGTTGGGGAAAGTCTGCGCGGTAGAAATCTGAATAATAACTTTAATCCGTTGAATAATGTTCATCGGTCGCGTGAGGCTTTCACTCCAGGCGTCTCGGCGCGCTGTTAGGCTTATGAACAAAGGCTTGTGCAGCCATTGAGCTCAAGATTCTTGCAGTAGATGAAGTCTCATTACAGATCGAGTCTTGCTGCAGGCATTGGGGCCCTAGAATGGCTTTAAAGATACCCCGATTCCCTCGGCTCCAATCTGCTGAAGGAGTCGATATGATCATCAGTAGCAAACAGGTGATTACTGGAATTAATCGACTTGAAACCTAAGATGGTTAAGGAAAAGATTCCGGGTCAGCGAGTCCACAGCGACCTGTCAATACTGTCATTGGAGAGAAATAAATATTGATCGAGTAAAAATAATTTTATTATTCTAACACATCTATTTGCAGGTTATTATTGTCGGTTTTCAGTAACTGATATTGAGTAATACAGAGTACAATATCGCCTCAAGGCTCAGATTACGCACTTAAATCCTCATACAGCTGTTGCTTGCGAATTTCATTACGGATTTTTCTCAATGCTTTTCTTTCAATCGCGCGAACTTTTGTCAAGGTTTTTCCCAGCTCTCTTGCTAATTCCTGGTCGCTTTTGTCTTTGTAATATATGCCTCGAATAATATTACTCTCCAAGCTATTTAGTGCGGTAAAGATGCGCTTACTAAACGCATCCGAAAGAGTTTTTTGGTGTAAAAGAGATTCCTGATCAGGTAAAGTGCCGGATAATCGTTCGAGTATCGGCAGCGACTCTTCGCTGGCAGAAGATTCATCCATAGACTTTTCAACTTGAGGAACCGCTGTTAGCGCATACGCAAAACGTTTAATAATTTTCTTTGGTATTTTTTTCTTATTATCCTTTCCATTCTTTAAGATTTTATTAACCACATAGTTAAAAAAAGGTATGGGATATTTATCGGGATCATAAGAGTGCACACAATCTAGGAACTCACTAATTTTTTGATGCAATACATTATCTTGTTGCTCTTCTGTAATCTTAGATTTCTGATTAGCTAAGTCCATATTTCTTGCATATTTAATCAACTTCCAATAAAAAGTTAATAAAAATAAATCAGAATTTGTATGTCCGTTCTGTGCATCTACAATAAAACAGTACTCCAAATCTGGAGATAAAGATCTTGGAACAAAACGGTCATCTTTGTGACTTTTTTTCAACACGTTACCCCTATTGCTATACAAAGCACTTATTAAATATCAAGGCGAGGCTGAAAGGCAACATGATTTCTAAACAGCGTTTGATTGACTAAAGTCGTCCGTAATGGGAATCAAGCTCTTTTAGTGAATCGATCCGAGCCGCGACAAAACAGCCGAAGACGAGCTGATGTGAGTCATGGAAAGCGCACATGACCGAAGCGATTTAGATACCCGATCTTCCTTAAGCGCGCTCAGACCCGAAATCGAGAGACTGGCTAACGGGGCAAATTACCATTCTGCTTCAAACCTAAATTGCTTCATACCACTTATTACAGCACATTTATCGAAAATGGTTTACATTGTAGGTGCTCATCTGTTGGGCAGTGAGGACTACAGCTGAGCTATCCCGGTGAACAGAAGCCGGGTGTAACCTTAGCTGTAACTTTCAAAACTTGCATGCCGCTGGAGGAGAAATCGATGAAGATTTCCGAAGTTACTGAAAAACTACTACTGGCAAAGAAGAAGAAAGGTTTGGGTTTCGCCGATTTGGAGAAAACAGTGGGTCGGGATGAAGTTTGGATTGCCGCCCTGTTTTACCGTCAAGCAAAGGCTTCGCCGGATGAAGCGGCGAAATTAGCCTCCGCTCTTGATCTCGATCCGGATGTGGCCGAAGCCCTCACGGAATTTCCTACCAAAGGACTCGGACCCATTGTGCCGACTGACCCTCTAATTTATCGCTTTTATGAAATCATGCAAGTCTATGGAATGCCTTTGAAAGCGGTCATCCATGAGAAATTCGGTGATGGGATTATGAGTGCAATTGATTTCACATTAGACGTGGATAAAGAGCCAGACCCAAAAGGTGATAGAGTACGGATCACGATGTCCGGTAAATTTTTACCTTATAAAAAGTGGTAAAGGCTCGGCTTCCCGCACGCCGATACTAACGCCAGTTTCGATATAACTGGCGTTTTGATTCCGCTAATTGAAGATTTCCGCAGCTAGGAGAACATGAGGATCCAATACACACCCATTGGAATCATCCATACACCATTTACCGACTCCGAAGGCATGCCGATTCAGCCCACCGGAGCAGTTGGCGTGAAAGGCACGGTCGAGGTCTACCCGGATTTTCAGCGGGGACTGAAAGATCTCGAAGGCTTCTCACATATCATCTTACTGTACCACTTCCACCGCAGCCACGGCTTCGAGCTTCACCTTGTCCCTTTCATGGATTCAGAGCTGCGCGGACTCTACGCTACCCGCGCACCCAAGCGCCCTAACCCAATCGGGCTCTCCATTGTTCAACTGGCTGGGATCAAAGCGGGCGTGTTGTCTATCCGCAACGTGGATATTCTTGACAAAACCCCCCTGCTGGACATCAAGCCCTATGTCCCTCAATTCGATTCACCGAAGAATGTACGAACGGGTTGGTTTGAAAAGTCCGAAATCACTGTCTCGGACCGAAAATCAGATAGCCGATTTAAATAGGCTAATTCAAGTAAAACACGCGCGTCCACACTAAGGAATGCATTGCCACAACCGCTGATAAAGGCGATCAGAAACTTTAAAACTCGAGCGAAGTATCGCGAGTCCGATCCGGCTTACGCCTTAACCATTGCCCCATTGCAGCGCAATGGGGACGGTGGGCTGGCCGCTTGGTCACGCCCACCGCCACCGTGATCATTCTAGACTCAACGAACCGCTAGACCCGCAGCTCCATCCTCCTTGGGTAAACCATCGAACTTACCGAGAAAGCTCAGAGCACCGGTGCGGCTGTTGATCCGGTAAGCCGCTACGGTGCCGCTACCGGCATTGAGGCTATAAAGGTAATGGCCATCCGCGGTGACACCCATGTCGACCGGGCGCGTATCGGATTCGGCCGTGACACCCGTGTTTGGGTTCAGCAACTTGAGTGTACCATTACGTCCCAGATGATAACCCGTAATGGTGTTGCTCACATTATTGGTTGCGTAAACGAAACGGTTACGGGGTCCCAGCACGATCCAGCATGTTGCCGTTTGTTGATTTTCCACGGTCGCGCTGATCAAGCTCAGAAAACCATCATTGCCGATGCTATAAGAGGACACAGCACCGGCGTTTCCCGCTGGTATTTCCGTTGCGGGTCCAAATGGTTCGGCAACGATGAGATGGCTACTCGCGTCGAAACCGAAACCGAATGGGGTCGAACCGTTGGACTCATTGAGCACTGGATCGGCCGCGGGCTGGCCGTTGTCGTCCACGGCAAACAAGTCAATCTGGTTTAATGACTTAATGGTGACAACTAGCCACCGGCCGGAGGGGTCGAATCCCACTTGTGCCGGAGACTCAATGAAGTTGGGTGGATTTCCACCGCCGGCGTTGAGGGAACGCGTCGATCCCGGGATGGGCTTCAGACGCCCGCTCGGAGTCACAGTGAAACCAGTGATATTCCCGTTCCCACCGGAGTTCAAGACATACAACAAGTCCTGATAGAGTGTAAGACTGACCGGGAAATTCCCCCCGGAGGATATGCGTTGCACCAATGTGAGGCCGCGGGCCGTCACTCGAAACACTGAGATATTGTCGCTCCCGGCGTTCGCGGCATACAACCAGTGTTTGTCGTGACTCAAGATCAATGCGCCTTCAGAGCCCAGTGCATCCGCAGGCTCCCCGGCAAATCCTCCCAGACCCTTGGTGGAAAAGCTGCCGTTCATGGTCAGGGTTCCGTCGGCACTACGATCATAGACGACAATGGCATTACCCGAAATGGAATTGGTCATCGCGTACACAGCGCCGACACTGATCCCATTACCGGCATCCTGGGCGAACGTCGACGTGGTCAAGGCGATGGCAAGAAGTAGTGAAATAAGCAAATTTCGGTACATGAAGGATCTCCTTAGTTATATATGGTGTTCTGGATACGTGGACCGATGTTCCGACCGACCCTCGATTAGTCCGCGGAACCGACTCGAATGACGAGTGAAGGCGTCGCACTATCTCTGTGCAGCTACTGTTCCAACTTTGAATAACCGATATAAGCATCTCTTTTTTCTGAAGTTATGCGGGACAGAGTTCCTAATGAGCCGTCCCTTTGGGAAACGTCGCCGTTACATACCGTGGGACGACGCGAATAGTTGAGGGTAGAAATATTCGGAGAATGGCATAGGGCAAGCAAACATCATTTATTTAGAAGCGGCAAGGTACTGCAGGGCCACAGAGTTGATAATCACGGGGGTCATTGGTTTTAAATCGAGGGCTTGTAGCCCTCGAAGCGGTAGGGTTTGCCAATAAAAGTGGCGAATTTTGGGATGTTACGCAAGGCGCGGCGGGAGGGGCGGTAACGGTGTAATGCAAGATGCAGAAATACAAAGTGCCGTTATCGATTTCAGCAAGCCCGAAACCTTGGTGAAATGCACAGCTATGGATGGTGTAGATTATGTTTTCACGTCGCCGGGGTTACAAAACGCGTGACAAAGCAACAGTTCCGGCAGGGTAACGTCGAATCCACCCAAAACCTCCTGGAAGCGATAAAAGTAAAAGAGCCTACCCTCAAATGGTCCGTCTTTGTCTCTTCCCAGGCTGCCATTGGCCCTTCAAAAACCCCAGACGATTATAAATCAGAAAATGAATGCCCCCTGCCAATCGAGTTTTACGGTGAAAGTAAATTCATTGCCGAGCAGATCGTTCAGGAATATGGGGCAACAGTTCCGTTTACGATTATCAGGCCGAGCAGTGTCTATGGACCGCGTGATATGGATTTCCTCAATATCTTCAAACAAATCAACAAAAGGTTTAACATTTATGCTGGCGATCGCAGCGAATCAATCTCGATCATTTATGTCGATGATCTAGTGGAAGGCATTGTGCAGGCAGAAAAATCCGGGCACGCGGAAGTTCAGATCTACCATTTATGTGAAGATGAACCTGATGCCGGCAGACCATCCAAGAGGGTATTGTTTCCGAGCAGCAAAAAACGGTCAGAACGCGGACTGTTCCCGAATTTGCGCTGAAGATGAGCGGAAAAGTGGGGGATCTATAGTCCAAATTAACCGGACATTTCTCTTTGATTGATAGCCGAAAAATCACGCTTGCGCTCCCTCGATACTGGCTGCTTTGCAATACAAAGGCAAAAAAAGAATTTGATTTTTCGGTGAAACATCTTTCCATACAGGCCTATCGCAAACATTCAAGTGGTGCCTACAGAAAAAATGGTTGTGATCGATTTGTCTCTGTTCCGGCATGAAAGCGAGCAAATATGTAGGGAGCGCCGATAAAGTAACTGGCTTCCAAAGAAGGACTAGGGCGACATTCTGCTCCTCGGGGGTCTGGTGCGACGGCGTCAGCCTGATCCAAACCAGCCAGACGGTCTGCTCGGGCGATCCGATCACTTTCCCGTCCGCGCCGGGCTGGACAGCTTGAGTAGGTCAACACACAAGCCATCGCCGCTGCTGCGCTGGCTCAGCGTGGTGTTGCGCGGGATGCACCAGGCCGTGGTGGTTGGGCTGGGCGCGGCGATCATGGGTGCCCAGCTACCGATGCATGCGATGGCGATCGGCGTGGTGGCTAGCGGGGTAGCCTTGTTCCTAGTGGACCTGTGGACCAAACCCCGGCTGCTGCTGGAATGGTCGGGCGCCGCACTGATCCTAAAATTAGGCGCGGTGGCCTGGATGGCGCTGGACGAACAGTGGCGTGCGCCACTGTTCTGGCTCATCGTGGTCTGGTCCACCGTGTTCGCCCATGCGCCGTCCTATTTCCGTCACGCCCGCTGGTGGGGCGGAGGCTAGGCATAAAACGAGAAATAAAGGGGTGATACCCAAGCCCCTTATCGCCGCGAGACGCGGCTCATACCCATCAAGATCATATCGAGCAACCCTGGCTGTAGGTTCTTATCTGACAAGTCGAGTTATGCGGACACTATACTTAATTATAGATAAGTAGGGTGTCCCCGTAATTCGCCGCTGATCCCGCAGCGGATACCGGCCTGGTTGTCTGTTCTTGTTTTATTGTTGGACAATATGCCATCCACGAAGCCATCATAGAACAAGAGTTCGAAAAGGTTGAACAAATAGGAAAATGCCTCAAGGCAGGAATAAACCGTGGTCCCGGCAAATCTGAATTAAAAACCTTGCTGAGCGAGACTTGAGTGCAACTGGAAGCGACCTCGAATTCGGCCTGATTAGCAAATACAGAACCAGATAGGGGAGCAAGCATGCAATACGATTATTATATCGCCGACGTATTTACAACACGCATTTTTCAAGGCGCACAGATAGCTGTTTTTCCTTTTGCAGATGGCATGACAAAAGATCGCATGCAGCGCATAGCCAAAGAGACTAATCTGTCAGAAACCGTGTTTGTGTTCGGCGAAGATCGTGATAGGCCCTACCGGCGAGTACGAATTTTCTCTCCTCTGGGCGAAGTGGATTTTGGTGGCCATCCAATCATTGCGACCGGGTGGGTGCTCGGCACGATCGGCGATATAAAACTTACCGGTAAAGACACGCCTGTTACATTTGAGCAGAATATCGGTAGGGTGGATGCGTTTATCGTAGCAGACGATGAACAGAACCTTTCAATGATCATGTTCTCCATGCCAGTCAAAGCCGAGATAGATCATTTCGTTCCACCGGAAGAGGAACTGGCTGATATTTTAAAGCTCTCCAAAGCAGAACTCTGGTCGCCCAAGCTGAAGCCCATGCTGGTTTCCTGTGGAAAAAATTATATGATTGTACCGATCAAAAATTTTTCGGCTGTACGCAGGGCTAAATTTGATTTTATTGCCTGGAGCATATCCAGTGCACCTGCGACACTGGCCCGCGAAATTTTTCTGATCACACCGACACCGGGGCCCGGTACGCCTGATTTTCATGGGCGTCTAGTCGGTCCTGAAATCAGCCCTACGGAAGATCTTCCAATCGGTTCGGCTATGCCAGCCTTTACGGCTTATCTATGCCATCACAAACATATAAAGCACGGTACACATACGTTTACCATTGATCGTGGTATGGAAAATACACGTCACAGTATTCTCAATATTGAGATGGATAATAAACCCGATAAATTAGTTGTCCGTGTTGGCGGACCAGCGGTTCTTGTTTGCGAAGGACGTATGCGTGTACCGGACTGATCCTGCGTCTCTGGAACTTGTTCAGGCAGCCTACAGTGGAATAGTCTGATGCGCCTGCTACGGGTTCGCGCCTGTGAGCGCACCCAATTCCGGCACGTCGGGTTCAGGAGATCGGTGACGCAAACACCCGGGGTGCGACTATTATAGCGACAAGGTCAACGGTACAAAGACCAGTGCCATACTGATCCACACGCCGACACTGAAGTAGGGTGTGAGCCAGATGGCATCATCCTTCCACTTTTCCCAGCTATGATCCGACTCGCGACGTTCCCACGCATCCCGCACGCCCTGGGTGATACTCAGGTATCGATGGCCGACCGCCCTGGCGCTACGAAAGCGCCGCACATATAGCGGGACGTCGATGGCAAGCACGTAAGCAACGAACGCTGCTGACGCGACCGCACCGACGCTCGCGAGCAATTGCACAGCGCCCTTGGTGTCCACTGCGATGATGCTGAGTAGCGCGGCCATCCAAGAGAATCCCGCGCCCCAGAGCAAAGACTCGACCGCCTGTGTAATGTGATTGAGCGTCAGGATGCTGTGCCAACAGAATGCCTGCGCCACGATCGTGAACACGGTGACAACCCACGCCGCTTGCTGAACCCAAGGCAGCCCGGCGTAAGCCCCCAACTGATGGAGCAGCAGCCCAAGCTGGATGCAGATCCGGTAGCCATTGAACGGAAAGCGGAACAGCTCCACCAGGCTGCGCCAGACATAGGCCCCCTTGCCGAACCAGCGCTTCAGCTTCGAGGTCACCCCGTCCACCACGTGGGCATCGAATCCGGCGCCGACCATCAGGGCGAAAATGCGCCCGTTGGCCTCCCCCATGTATATGGTCGTCGGTTCGCCATTGGCGATGGCTTGCGCCACCCCGTCGGTATCGATGGCGAGCCCCATTTCCGCCGCCAGGACGTTGGCGGTGACGAGCGGGATGACCCCCAGCGGAATGGTCGAGCCGAGCAGGCCGTTCAAGACCTCGTTGATCGTGCCGTCGCCGCCGGCGGCAACGACCACGTCGACTGTCGCCGGGTCGAGCCCCCGGGCGAAGGCCTCGGCGTCGCCCCGCTTGGTGGTCGGCTTGGTGATCACCCGGCAGCCCATCTCCTCCAAGGCATCGAGCACATGAACCAATTTCAGCTTGCGGCGGATGCCGGCCACCGGGTTGAAGATGACCAGAACCCGTGGCGCCTTGGGCCCGCCGCGCAGACCCGACTCACCCGCCAGACGCGGTTTTTCGGACGCGGCCGTCAGGGACATGGCTGTGAGGTGGGATGACTTGTCATGAAAATCTTTATCGCGGTCGGCGCGGCAGGATGCAAGAACATGTGGCCTCAAACGGTAACAATTACAATCCGAATACGCCAGCACTCGGATGTGCTGGCCGGACAACCAGCGGAGCAGCGATCAAGAAGGCTCAAGAAGCCAAGGCCGGCACGCCGAAAGGCACGGGGAAATCATAACCCGCCGGATAGCGCCCAGTGGTGTAACCCGAAAGGGTGTAGACGTGAGGCTGGTGATCGACCCAAAGTGCGCAGTAAAGGTACTGAAACCGAGAGGAAAAGTTAGATGCAGCCCGCTGCAAACGTAACTTTCGGAGACGATTTGTAACGGCATCCCATTAGCTGGAAGTCAGTTTACCGGATCGTTAAGAATCTGAGACAGCGTATCTTTAGGGCTTCAAGCGAAGGTATTCACAGCAACAATCCATCTCTTGAAGTGCGTCGATTGCTTGAGCCGAGTACGGGGTGACTCGTGCGCTCGGTTCTGCGGGGAGGGGATGACAACAAAGCGTCTCCAACCGAAGATCGAATAGTCGGTTCAAGTAGGATAAACTCGACGGAGAAAACTACCCCTACTCGGATGGCACCCTGATGGGCATCGCCTCGAATCCACATCGATACGCCAAAATTATACAGTTCCACTAACGAGCCGGTGATCCCCACAGCCATTAACGTCTTGATGCCCTCTATTCCTCCTCTTTCAAGGGTACCCTGCTATCCTGACGCGAAAAATAAGGCGATTCTCTACACACCCCCGCCCTATTGAGATACATTGCCGCCTGATAAAAAGGGGTGGTTATAATACCTTTCCTCCGACGATGTAGTGTTCATGTGGCTGCTTGATCTCACCGCCTTCCAGGCCCCGCGGAGCATCGCCATTTTGCGGCCAATTTCCGCCCGTTCGTCGCCGTGCAGCTCGGTGGCGGCCCGTTGTAGAAAATCCTCGTTTTCTCGCACCAAATGTTCACACTGGACCTTTTCGAATTCCTCCGCCAGGCGTTTGAGCTTGCCGGCGGTGGTGATCCGTTCCGGTGAGGCCAGCAGTGGGGACAGCTCGTCCCAGGCTGCTTCGATCTCTTCGTGGTCCAGAGTCAGCCGTTCTATCATGCCGTCGATCAGGAATGACCGGTTCACGAGGGCCGGAAACAGGGCGTGTTCCTCGTCCTGGTGGTGCAGCTTGTTGGCGCGGGTATAGTAATTATGAAACTCGATGCACTGATAGGCGGTAGCCTCGCTCATGCCCTCCTTGTGTAGGGTGTCGACCAGTTTAAGCAGGCCGCGGCCGCGCGCCAGGAAGTCATCGTGATACACGTGCAACACCCTGAGTCCATCGCTGAAATCGGTCGCCGGGTCAGTAAATTGGAAGTGCATGGCAGGACCTATCGGTATTGAACGTATTTACTCCGAACGATCTGGTACGGCCGCACCAGGTAACCGAACGGTGCGCTCCAGACGTGCACCAGCCGGGTAAAGGGAAACAACAGAAAAACACTCATGCCGAAGAACATGTGGATCTTATAGATCAGGCCCACGCCCCTAAGCAGATCCGGATTGGGCTGCAGGCTGACGATGCTTTGCACCCAGTTTGCAAGGAGAATCATGGTGGAGGCCTGGCCATGCAGGGCGTGATGGATCGATAAGGGAATGGTAATCAGGCCCAGGGTCAGGGTGACCAAGATCCAGTCGAGAATAAAAATGTCCATGAACCGGCTGGTGGCGCGAATTCTCGGGTTGAACATGCGCCGCCGCCACAGGATAACGCCGCCGATCATGCACACCAGTCCGAACACCGATCCGGCGATGATAGCCACGTACTGGTGGGTGATATCGGCGACACCGACGGTAATGAACACCGAATGGGGTGTCAGCAGGCCGGCGAAGTGCCCGCAGAACAGGGCCAGGATGCCGATGTGGAATAAGTTACTGCCGATACGCAGTTGTTTGCGTTCCAGCAACTGACTGGAATCGGCCTTCCAGGAATATTGTTCGCGGTCGAACCGGATCAGGCTGCCGAGCAGAAAGATGCTCATGGCCAGATAAGGGTAGACGCCGTAAATCAGTTTATACATAGGAATTTCTCGTGATTCCACTCATCGAGTTTTGAATAGGGAAACTGGGAAAATTACGCCGCGATTTCGCTGATGCGTCCGTGACGTTCGATGATACGCAATAAAGGCGCATAGGGACTGTCGATTGCCTCCAGGTTGTTCGCCAGTATTTCCGACACGTGGGAACCCTGCGTTAGAAACATCTTGGCGCTGACTTTATCGTCTAGAGTAGAAATGTATTCCAGCACCAGGGGTAAATAGTCAGGCAATTCGCCGTTGCGGATTTCAAATCCCTCGGATTTGAAAAACTCGCTCAATTCGACCAGCGCGGGACCACGCTCGCGGTCTTCTTCCTCGAACAGATGATGGGTGAGATACAGTGCATTGCTAGGGTTCAGGTCAAAGGTCTTGACATAGTCCTCCTGGAATTTCGTCAATGGCAGCGATCGCGCCCACGCCACGAAATCCAGCAATACCTGTTTCTCGTCCTCACCGGTGTGGTCAAGGGTGCGGATGGACTCGAGGATCTCGTCCCAGTGCTCGCAGAGCTCACGAGTCGGGTATTCGAGAAACACGGACAGTAGTTTGTATAACAACATCAATCGACCTCTTCAGCGCGTTTCTCAAGATTCTTTTTCGGTACGAATTTCAGCACCTCGAAACCCTTCTTGCGCCGCTCCGGGAACAGGGTCGAAGTGGAGCTGATGCTGCACCCCTCGTTGCCGAAGGTGAAGCCGTTCTGACCCTGGAAGGCATGGAAGTCCTCGTGCCGCAGCTCCTCATGGCTGGTCGGTAGCACATAGCGGTCTTCGTAGTTGGCGATCGCCAGGTACCGGTACATCTCATTGACCTGATCCTCGGTCAATCCGACTTCGTCCAGCACGCGGGTATCGACCTTGCCTTCGACATGAATCGACCGGTTATAGCTGCGCATGGCGATCATGCGTTTCAACGCCCGGACGATCGGTTCTTCCTTGCCGGCGGTGAGAATGTTGGCTACGTACTTGATCGGCATGCGCAAGGCCTCGATCTTCGGGATGACGCCGTCCTCGTGCGTCGGCAGATTGCCCTGGTCCACCTGTGCCTGCACCGGCGACAGCGGCGGGATATACCAGACCATCGGCAGGGTGCGGAATTCGGGATGCAGCGGGAAGGCGACCTGCCATTCGACCGCCAGCTTGTAGATCGGAGAGTTCTGCGCGGCTTCGATCCAGCTATCCGGGATCCCGTCCTTACGGGCCTGTTTGATCACCTCGGGATCGTTCGGATCCAAGAACAGTTCCAGTTGCGCTTCGTACAGATCCTGCGGGTCTTTCACCGAGGCGAGCTCCTCGATGCGGTCGGCGTCGTACAACATGAGGCCATTATAACGGATGCGGCCGACGCAGGATTCGGAACACACCGTCGGCAGGCCGGATTCCACGCGCGGATAACAGGCCGTGCATTTTTCCGCCTTGCCGGATTCCCAATTGTAATAGACCTTCTTGTAGGGGCAACTGCTGATGCACATGCGCCAGCTGCGGCACTTGTTCTGGTCCACGAGAACGATGCCGTCTTCCTCTCGCTTGTACATGGAACCGGAGGGACAAGAGGCGACGCAGGCGGGATTCACGCAATGGTTGCAGATCCTCGGCAGGTACATGTTGAACGAGTTTTCGAACTCGGCGTAGATATCCTTTTCGATGTCCGCTAGGTTCTTGTCCCGACCGCGTTTGTCGAATTCGCCGGCCATGTCATCTTCCCAATTGGGGCCCCAGTTGATCTTGTCCATGCGGGTGCCGTCGATCATGGAACGCGGCCGCGCCGTCGGCGCCGCCTCGGCCAGCGGACTGGTCTGCAGGTGACCGTAGTCGTAGGTGAACGGCTCGTAGTAGTCGTCGATCTCCGGCAGGTCCGGGTTCATGAAGATATTCAGTAGACGCCTGGCACGGCTGCCGGACTTCAGTTCCAGCTTGCCGTGTTTGACTTCCCAGCCGCCGTTCCATTTGGCCTGGTCTTCCCAGTGTTTGGGATAACCGACCCCCGGTTTGGATTCAACATTGTTGAACCACACGTATTCGACGCCCTTGCGATTGGTCCAGACGTTCTTACAGGTAACCGAGCAGGTATGACAGCCGATGCACTTATCCAGGTTCATGACCATGGCAAAATTCGCTCGGACTTTCATAAAATACTCCTAAACTCTAAATTCTCACCGCAGAGACGCCGAGCCGCAGAGATTAATAAATCTGTAAAAAATACTTGTTGTTTAAGCCAAATTATCATTTTCTAATTTTCTCTGCGTCTTTGCGCCTCCGCGGTTAGCTATTCTTTATATAACTCTCAGCGTGTTCGCATCTCAGCGGTAAAATTATTTACTTCCCAAACACCACTTCCGGCTCGCGTTCCTCGGAATCCTCGAAGCCTTCTTCGAGCGTACGCGCCGCTTTGGGTAAGGGTTTCTCTTCGTCCGGTACGTAAGTCGCCTGGCGCACGCCGGGTGGATTCAGTTGCGCTTCACGTTCCGGGGTCAGCGGGCGTTCCAGCCAGTCCACGTCCTGGTCCTCGATCTTGTGCAACAGAACAAACTCGTCGCGCTGGGAACCGACCGTGCCGTAGTAGTTGAAGCCGTAACTGTATTGCGCGTAGCCGCCGATCATGTGCGTCGGTTTGACGATCACGCGGGTGACGCTGTTGAGGATGCCGCCGCGTTTGCCGGTGGTGTTGGAACCGGGGACGTTGACGATCTTTTCCTGGGCGTGGTACATCACTGCCATGCCTTTCGGAATCCGCTGACTGACCACGCAACGGGCGACGGTGGCGCCGTTGGTGTTCAGGGCCTCTACCCAGTCGTTGTCCTGGATACCAACCGATTTGGCGTCTTTCTCCGAGATCCATACCACCGGCCCGCCGCGGAACAGGGTCAGCATGCGCAGGTTGTCGTTGTAACTGGAATGGATGCCCCACTTGGAATGCGGCGTGATCCAGTTCAGCCTCAGGTAGGGCTTACCGTTCAGCTTCTCGGCGACATTGCCGATCGCCTTCATGTCCAGCCCGGGCTTGAAGGCGCAGAAGCCTTCACCGAAATCCAGCATCCAGTCATGGTCCTGGTAGAACTGCGCGCGGCCGGTCAGGGTGCGGAATGGAATGTGCTCATGGATGTTGGTGTAGCCGGAGGTGTAGCTGACTTCTTCCGATTCGATCCCGCTCCAGGTGGGCGCGGTGATGATCTTGCGCGGCTGGGCCTTGATATCGCGGAAGGTGATCTTGTCGTCGCGCCGGCTGCCGGACAAGTGACTGTGATCGATACCGGTCTTCTTGCTCAGCGCCTGCCAGGATTTCCAGGCGACCTCGCCGTTGGTCTCCGGCGCCATGGCCAGGATGGTATCGCAGACGTTGATGTCTTCTTCCAGCGAGGGCATACCCTGGCTGATACCTGATTCTTTGATGGTGTACGAGGTCAGCTTCAGGTGTTCGTATTCCTCTTCCGTGTTCCAGTCGATGCCCTTGACATTGTTGCCGGCCTTCACCATCAGCGGGCCCAGGGCGATGAATTTTTTATAGGTATTGGGGTAATCGCGCTCCACCGTCTTTAAAATCGGCAGGGTCTTGCCCGGCACCGGTTCACACTCGCCCTTCTTCCAGTCTTTCACGCCGATAGCTTGGGCCAGTTCGCCCGGCGAATCGTGTTGCATGGGCATCGCGACCAGATCTTTGTGCATGCCCAGATGTTTCTCCGTCAGGTTTGAAAACGACTTGGCGATGGATTTGAATATCTGCCAGTCGCTTTTGCTCTCCCAGCCCGGGTTGACCGCTTCGCTCAGGGGATGAATAAAAGGGTGCATGTCGGTGGTGTTGAGATCATTTTTCTCGTACCACGTCGCGGTCGGCAGGATGATATCCGAATAGGCGCCGGTGGAATTTAAACGGAAGTTCACATCCACCAGCAGGTCCAGTTTTGCAATCGGCGCCTCGTCCTGCCATTTAATTTCATTGCCCTTGGCCTCGGGAACCACGTCCTGCATGACGCCGTTCTGCGCACCGAGTAGATGTTTCAGAAAATATTCGTGACCCTTGGCGCTGGTGCCTATTAAATTCGCGCGCCACACGAACATATTCCGCGGGTGGTTTTCCGGCGCGTCGATGTCCTCGGCGGCAAAGGCCAGTGCGCCGCTCTTCAGTTGCTTGACCACGTACTCGGTGATGGCCTGCTCGTCGGTGGCCCCGGCCGCGGCCGCTTCTTCGCAGATCGTGATCGGGCTTTTGTTGAAATGCGGCGCCGAGGGCAGCCAGCCGAGACGCTGCGAGACGACATTGTAGTCGGCGAGATTGTGGCCCTTGTACCGGCCCTTGGCGGTTTTGGCCAAAAGGCTATCGGCCTCGACCTTTTCGTAACGCCACTGGTCGGTATGGAAATAAAAGAAGGTGGTCCCGTTCATGTGCCGCGGTGGGCGGTGCCAGTCGAGGGCGAACGCTATCGGCGCCCAGCCGGCCTGCGGCCGCAGTTTTTCCTGACCCACGTAATGCGCCCAGCCGCCGCCGCTCTGACCCACGCAGCCGCAGAGGTGCAGTAGGTTCATGATGGAACGGTAGGTCATGTCGTTGTGGTACCAGTGGTTGATGCCGGCGCCGAGGATGACCATGGATTTACCCCGCGTCTTGGCGGCGTTATCGGCGAACTCGCGCCCGGTGCGGATAATGTCCGCCTGCTTGACACCGGTGATCTTCTCGCCCCAAGCCGGGGTGTACGCGGTGTTCGCGTCATCATAACCGGCGGCGATGTCGCCGCCGAGTCCGCGGTCTACACCGTACTGGGCGACCTGTAGATCAAACACGGTGGCGACAAAAACCTCTTCGCCGTTCAACATGCAGCTTCTTTACCGGCACGTTGCGTTTAAAGGTGCCGGCCTCGCCGGTTTCGAAATGCGGAAAACTGACTTCCACGACTTCGTCGCGGTTGTCGATCAATGAAAGCCGCGACTGGATGTCGGACTGGTCCGCCGCGTTCTTCGGGATCAGGTTCCACTTGCCTTCCTCGCCCCAGCGAAACCCGATACTGCCGTTCGGTGCGACTACATTGCCGGTGATCTCATCCACCACCACCGTCTTCCATTCCGGGTTGTTGGTCTCGTGCAGGGCGTTATCGAAATCCGAGGCGCGGACGAAGCGGTCCGAGGTGTAACCGTCCTCGTGCGGGCGCAACATCACCAGCATCGGCAGGTCGGTGTAGGTGCGGGCGTATTCCTGGAAATACGGCACCTGCTTGTCGATAAAGAATTCTTTCAACGCCACGTGCGCCATGGACAGAAACAAAGCCGAATCGGTGCCCTGCTTGACCGGCATCCACAGGTCGGCGAACTTCACGTATTCGGCATAATCGGGCGCCACCGCAACCACTTTGGTGCCCTTGTAGCGGACTTCCGAATAGAAATGCGCATCGGGAGTACGCGTCATCGGCAGGTTGGCGCCGCAGACCACGAGATACGTAGAGTTGTACCAGTCGGCCGCTTCCGGCACGTCGGTCTGTTCGCCCCAGACCTGGGGCGACGACGGCGGCAGGTCACAGTACCAGTCATAGAAGGACAAACACGCACCGCCGATCAACGACAGATACCGGGTGCCGGCGGCGTAACTGATCATGGACATGGCCGGAATCGGCGAAAAACCGGCGATGCGGTCCGGGCCGTGGGTCTTGATGGTATGGATATTGGCGGCGGCGATGATCTCAGTGATCTCATCCCAGTCGGTGCGCACAAAACCGCCGAGACCGCGCACACCGGTATACTGCTTGCGTTTTGCTGGATCGCTTTGGATCGCCGCCCAGGCCTCGACCGGATCCTTGCCGGAAGCCTTCTGTTCCCGGTACAGGTCCAGCAGGCGGCCGCGTATTAATGGATGCTTGACCCGGTGCGGGCTGTATAAATACCAGGAATAACTGGCACCGCGCTGGCAGCCACGCGGTTCGTGGTTGGGCAAATCGGGACGGGTGCGGGGATAATCCGTGGCCTGCATTTCGAAGGCCACCAATCCGCTCTTAACGTGAATGTTCCAGGAACAGCCGCCGGTACAGTTGACGCCGTGGGTGGATCGCACCACCTTGTCGAAGCGCCAGCGGTTGCGATAGGCATCTTCCCACTGCCGGTCCTCATTGGTCACGATGCCATGGTTGTTGGAAAAGGTGCTCTTGACTTTGTTAAAAAATCTCAGTCGGTCCAGAAAATGGCTCATTGGTCGTATCTAGTCAATAGTGTCTTGGTCCCGGTTCGTTGGTAGATCGAATGGTGTTTCATGTTATGCGTCACTATTTGATGCGACCTGAACCCTTCCATCGACCACGCGCACCGGATAGGTCTTCAGTTTCACGTTCATGTCCTCCACGCAGTGGCCGGTCTTCAAATTAAAATGCTGTTTGTAAATCGGCGAGGCGACAACCGCTTGTCCTTTCAGATCACCCACCACGCCCCTAGACAGAACATTGGCGTCACTGAAGGGATCGTGGTTGCTGATCGCGTACAGGGTATCACTGCCGGTCAGTTTAAAGATGGCGACCTGTTCATCACCGACCAGGGCACACACACCGATGTTTTCGATCAGCTCATCGACCGCACAAACTTCTTTCCATATGCTGGAATCCAACATGGCATTAGTAGCACTCATATCCCTCACCTGAACTCAGGCTGACTCGGCCAGCTGTTGTTTCTCTTCGCTGGTTGCCGGACGGATCTGATTTCGATCCCGGACGAAGACGATGTTGTTGTCCTTGCTATCGCTGTTGACGAAGTGACGGAAGCGTTTCATTTTTTCCGGATTCTCGACCGTGGTCTTCCATTCACATTGATAGGTATCGATGACCGCGGCCATTTCCTTTTCCAGTTCCTCGCAGATGCCGAGCCTGTCATTGATGATGACATCTTTCAGGTACTCCAGGCCGCCTTCCAGGTTGTCCATCCAGGTAGCGGTGCGTTGCAGGCGATCGGCGGTGCGGATATAGAACATGAAAAACCGATCGATGTATTTAATGAGCGTTGCATCATCCAGGTCGGCGGCGAATAGGTCCGCGTGACGGGGTTTCATGCCGCCGTTACCACAGACATACAGGTTCCATCCCTTCTGTGTGGCGATCACGCCGACATCTTTGCCTTGGGCCTCGGCGCATTCTCGTGTGCAGCCGGACACGCCCATCTTGATCTTGTGTGGCGCGCGCAAGCCCTTGTAACGGTCCTCCAGGGTGATGGCCATACGGACACTATCCTGCACGCCGTAACGGCACCAGGTGCTACCGACACAGGACTTGACCGTGCGTAATGCCTTCGCATAGGCATGGCCGGATTCGAATCCGGCGTCAACCAGCGCTTTCCAGATATGCGGCAACTGATCGACGCGGGCGCCGAACAGGTCAATGCGTTGGGCGCCGGTGATCTTGGTGTACAAACCAAATTGTTTAGCCACCTCGCCGAGCACGATCAGTTTGTCCGGCGTGATCTCGCCACCGGCAACGCGGGGCACAATGGAATAGGTGCCATTCTTCTGCATGTTGGCGAGGAAATGATCGTTGGTGTCCTGCAATTGTGCGAATTCGTTTTGCAGCACGTAATCGTTCCAACAGGAAGCCAGGATCGAGGCGACCGCGGGTTTGCAGATATCGCAACCGCGCCCGCGGCCGTGGCGTTCGATCAGCTCTTCGAAGGTTCTAAGCTTTTCCGCGCGAACGATCAGGTACAGATCCTGGCGTGTATAGGGGAAGTGCTCACACAGATCGCGGTTGACCTCGATGCCGCGTTTTTCCAGCTCCTTGTTCAGCAACTGGCCCACCAGCACGGTACAGCCGCCGCAGGTGGTGCTAGCCTTGGTGCCGCTCTTCAGATCGGCCAGCGTCATTGCACCCGCGTCGATGGCGGCGATCAGCTCGCCCTTGCTGACGTTGTTGCACGAGCAGAGCTGGGCCACATCCGGCAGGGCGTCCACACCGAGACCGGCGGAAACGCCATCGCGGTGCGGCAGAATCAGGCTGTCCGGGTACTCGGGCAGTTCGATTCCGTTCAGCGCGTACTGGAGCAGTATGCTGTAATCGTTGGCATCCCCGATCAGCACGGCTCCGACCAGCAACTTGCCGTCTTCGCTGACCACGATCTTCTTGTAGATCTCGTTCGGCTCATCGATGAAGGAATAGCAGCGGGCGCCCTGGGTGTTGCCGTGGGCGTCGCAGATGCTGGCGACTTCGACACCCAGCAATTTCAGCTTGGTGCTCATGTCGGCGCCGGTAAAGGCGTTCTCCACACCGCTCAGGTGGTCGGCCGCGACCGCGGCCATCTGATTGCCGGGTGCCACCAGACCGAAGATCCGGTTGTTCCACAAGGCGCACTCGCCGATGGCGTAGATGTCCGGGTCCGACGTCTGGCAATGATTGTTGATGGTGATCCCGCCGCGTTGTCCGGTTTCAAGCCCGCACTCCCTCGCCAGCTCGTCCCGGGGACGGATACCCGCCGAGAACACGATGACATCGGTTTCCAGTGATTCCCCGTCGGAGAACACCATCTTGTGCTGATACGATTCGCCATCGATGATTTCGGTGGTGTTCTTTGAGGTGTGGATCTTGACATCCAAGGCTTCGATCTTGCGCCGCAGCATGGCGCCACCGGCATCGTCCAATTGTACGGCCATCAAGCGGGGGGCGAATTCAACGACATGGGTCTCTAGACTCAGGTTCTTCAAAGCATTGGCGCATTCCAGTCCCAACAGTCCGCCACCCACCACCACGCCAACCTTGCCATTTTTCCCGGCCCGGGTAATGGCCTCCAGATCCTCGATGGTGCGATACACCAGGCAGTCCTTGCGGTCGTGGCCCGGCATCGGGGGAACGAAGGGATAGGAACCGGTAGCCAGCACCAGTTTATCGTAGGCGATGACCTGGCCATTTCCGGAATGGACCTGTTTGCTATCTCGATCGATGCGCGCGGCCTTGTCGCCGATGTGTACGCTGATGCCGTTTTGTTGGAAAAACCCTTCCTCCACCATGGACAGCTCTTCGGCTGTTTTGCCGGTAAAATACTCGGACAGGTGGACACGGTCGTAGGCGGGACGAGGTTCCTCGCAGAAGGTGATAATGTTGTACCGGTCCTGGGCATTGCGATCCACCAGGTATTGCAGGAACGCCTGACCGACCATGCCGTTACCGATCACAACGAGCGTTTCTTTACTCATCATAATTTACACGTCTATCGTTACGGTAGGGAATTGCGGAAAGGAAAATAGTGAGCAGTTATTGTGCCAGTGTGGGAAATAAATAATTAATAACTTGGTTTCATTCCGCGATTCCCGAACACCTAAACTGCATTAAGCCCACATATGTCCTTTACGTCCTGTAATGGCTCAATGAATATCCGCAATACGAAATCGCGAGTCCGATTACCTTTGCAGGAATGGGATATTCGGTCATGCGGTTCGATGCAACGCGAACCACTCACGAAATAGACGCGCACTCCGATTGCACAAATCGCCACTGCGTCGCACAAAACCGGTGCATCTCTACTGAACTCGGCTGTATGAAAAACAGCACAGCAAATCTTCAATTAACAGCGCATAACAACTGCTTTTATATGGGTCAGTAGTTACCGCGTAGGTTAACTCCTAAACTGGCCCGGGATTTGTAGCGACAAAAGCGCACTGGCTTCATACGACCCATAAAAGAGTTCACAACACAGCGATTTTGACCAGTAATCCCACTGATGGCAGTAGATACACAGATACCGGCGGTTCCAATTGGCGAGCGCAAGCCTCAACTCCCTCCGAATGACTCTGCATATCAGCCTCTCGCAGCATTACCGAGCTGATGGAACAAACGATCCTGCCGGCTGAAGTTGACACTCACTGCCCTTACTGTGCGTTGCAATGCGGCATGAAGCTAACGCGTGATGATAGTGGCAGTCTGGTGGTTCGTCCGCGTGATTTCCCTACCAATAAAGGGGGACTATGCCGTAAGGGCTGGACTTCCGCACAACTGCTCCAAGCGCCCGACCGACTGACCACGCCGTTATTACGCGACTCCTCCAGCGGCACGCTGTGTCCAGCTTCCTGGGATGATGCCCTGGATCACATCGCCGGGCAGATACGACGGATTCAGCGCGACCACGGCGACAGTGCCGTCGGATTATTCGGCGGCGGCGGGCTGACCAACGAAAAAGCCTATCTGTTGGGAAAGTTTGCGCGTGTCGCACTCAAGACCCGCCACATCGATTACAACGGCCGGTTCTGTATGGCTTCCGCGGCGGTTGCTGGAGAAAAGGCTTTTGGGATCGATCGAGGTTTGCCCTTTCCACTGGCCGATCTGGCCGAAGCCGAGGTAATTTTTATTTCGGGTGCCAACCCGGCCGATACCATGCCGCCCATCATGCAATATTTCGACGAGCAGCGCCGCCGGCAGGGCCGACTGATCGTCTCCGACCCTCGGCGCACGGCAACCGCCCGTGTCGCCGACCTGCACCTTCAGTTGGTACCCGGCACGGACGCCGCACTGGCGAATGGCTTGCTGCACATTGCCATTCGTGACGGGTTTATCGACCCATCCTTTATCGATCAACGCACCACCGGTTTCGACCAAGTTCGCCACACGGTAGGCGCCTACTGGCCTGACCGTGTCGAACGCATCACGGGTATTCCGTCCTTACAGTTGGAGCAGGCCGCGCGTTGGCTAGGCGAAGCCCGCACCGCGATAGCCCTCAGCGGGCGCGGACCTGAGCAACAGATCAATGGCGTGCACAATGATCTGGCGCTGATTAATTTGATTCTGGCGCTAGGCAAAGTGGGCAAGCCGGGCTGCGGCTACGGTTGCCTGACCGGCCAGGGCAATGGCCAGGGGGGGCGCGAGCACGGACAGAAAGCCAACCAGCTGCCGGGATACCGTCGTCTGGACGATCCCGCCGCACGCCGGTGGATCGCTTCGGTGTGGAATGTGGACGCCGGGTCCCTGCCCTCACCCGGCCGCACAGCCTGCGAAATGTTCGACTCATTGGGCGGCGAGATCCACGCGTTAATAGTCATGGGCGCCAATCCCGCGGTGTCTGCCCCAAATGTAACGGCGGTTCGCGAGCGGCTGAAGTCGCTGGAGTTACTGGTTGTTTGCGATGCTTTCCTATCCGAGACCGCAGCCCTGGCCGATGTGGTACTGCCAGTCACACAATGGGCCGAAGAACACGGCACGATGACCAATCTTGAGGGGCGTGTGCTGTTACGCCAGCCCGCGCTCATACCGCCCGCGCAAGTGCGTACTGACACCGCCATTCTGGCGGAATTAGCGGCACGGTTGGGATACACCGAAGGTTTCGATGCCGAGCCCGAGACAATTTTTACCGAGCTGCGCCGCGCTAGCCGGGGCGGCCCAGCGGATTACGCCGGTATCAGCTATGCCCGCATCGCAGATAACAATGGTGTATTCTGGCCCTGTGCCGCCGAAGATCAACCCGATACGCCACGGCTGTTTCAGGAAAGTTTCCCCACTGAAGACGGTCGAGCGCGGTTTCACCCCGTTGAATACCGCCCACCGGCCGAAGAACCGGATGAAGACTACCCGCTGTTCGTCACCACCGGCCGCTTGCTGATACATTATCAGTCCGGCGCCCAAACCCGCCGAGTCGCCGAACTAAACCAGGCCGCACCCGCCCCCGAAGTCGAAATTCACCCACAGATCGCTCGTACCTTTGCGATCGCCGAGGGCGACCCGGTGCGGGTGGTTACTCGACGCGGAACCGCGATCATGAACGCACGGCTGACCAGCGATATCCGGCTGGACACGCTGTTCATCCCATTTCATTGGGGAAATGAGGGCTGCGCTAATCTGCTCACCCAAGCGGCGCTGGATCCGCTGTCAAAAATGCCAGAATTTAAAATCTGCGCAGGCCGGATCGAACCACTCGTTCCAACAGAAAACCAGGCCGGAGATCAGAGATGACCCGTCGCTCCGGCCACACACCTCGAGTTCTTCCACTTTCACCGCTAGCCGTCGGAGACCGACCATGGATTCATCTACACCCGCTTTTCTACAAGGCATCTTTGCTTTTACCGGGAGTGGCTTGGAAACTCCTGTCACGCTTGAAGGCGCATCCTATCAAGTTCCCTATGACAAACGCTCCCAGCTGATCTATTTCCGTGCCGGGAATTCAACCGATGAGCTCATCACCGTGATTCTGCTATACGATGGCAAACCGTTGCGTTACTTCCCGGTGGGGGCGAAATCCTCTCTGCACGTCCCGTTGGCCGTAGTCGACGATTTAGCGCCTGAAAGCCGTATTGAGCTGCAGATTGTGGCGCCGGAGGACACGAGCGGTGCGGTGGTCGTCGACATTGGTTTTGTAGAAATTATTTAAGTTTTTTATGCGTATTGACCTTTTGAATGCCGACTCACCCCGATCTGATTTAAACCTAGCCGAGTTCATGCGGCTAGGACTTAGGCCCCGGAGGCAGACACAGTGACGAGCAATAAACTTCAGCGCCTGGTCGTCATCGGCAATGGCATGGCGGGCGCCAGGGCAGTCGAAGAAGTTCTAGCCCGCGGCGGCGCCGAGCTTTTCGAGATTACGATGTTCGGTGATGAACCGTACGGCAATTACAATCGCATTCTCTTGTCGAACGTGCTCAGTGGCACCCAGGACGCAACCGAGATCTTCCTCAACGAACTCGCCTGGTACGAGCAGAACAAGATAACCCTGCACGCCGGCGAACGCGTAGTGGACATCGACCGCGCCGCCAAACTAGTGCGCTCCGACAAAGGCACAGCGGCAAAATACGATATTCTGCTGATCGCCACCGGCAGCCGTGCCTTCATCCCGCCGACGGAGGGCATGACTACCGAAGACGGTCGGCTGCGCGATGGCGTGTTTGCGTTTCGCGGCTTGGACGACTGCAATAATATTATCCAGGCCGCCCAGCCGGGCCGCAAAGCGGCGGTGATCGGTGGGGGCCTGCTTGGATTGGAAGCCGCTCGCGGCCTGCTCAATTACGGCTGTGAGGTGCACGTTGTCCATCTGAGCAATCAATTGATGGACCGGCAATTGGACGGGACGTCGGGCGCCATGCTGAAATCCAGTATGGAAGCCATGGGTGCGCATGTTCATCTGGGTAAGAGAACCACGGCCGTGCTCGGTACGGAGCAAAAAATCACCGGACTAGCTTTTAATGATGGGACAACCCTCGACTGCGATCTGGTGGTGATATCCGCCGGCATCCGACCCAATAGCGAAATCGGCCTGCGCGCCGGGCTTAGCGTAGAGCGAGCCATCGTGGTCGATGACCAGATGCGTTCGCCTGACGACCCGAATATCTATGTGGTCGGCGAATGCGCCCAGCACCGCGGCCAGGTCTATGGGCTGGTCGCGCCCCTGTGGGAGCAAGCCAGAGTGTTCGCCGATCAAATCACCGGAGCGAACCCGCGCGCGGCCTACCATGGCTCCAAATTAGCCACCAAGCTCAAGGTGATGGGGGTCGAACTGGCGTCGATGGGCGTTACCAATCCGGTCGAAGCAGATGACGAAGTGGTGCAATTCGCCGAGCCCCGGCGCGGTACCTATAAAAAACTCATCATCCGTAACGGTCGTCTAATCGGCGCCATTGTGATGGGCGATCTGACCAAGGTCGCCTATCTGACACAGGCCTTCGACCGGAACACGCCCTTACCGGAAGAACGCTTATCCCTGTTGTTCGATATCGGCGCGCCCACTCAGGAAGTGTCGTTGGAGGAGATGGCCGATGAGGTCCAGATCTGCAACTGCAACGGCGTTTCCAAAGCCGCCATCGGCACGGCCGTGGCCGCAGGCTGCCGCTCGGCAAAAGCCGTCATGGATAAGACACGCGCGGGTATGGGCTGCGGTTCCTGTAAAACTCTGGTGAACGATCTGGTCGAATGGTTCTGCGGCGGGCAGGCCGAGGAAGATCCAGCCATTCACTACTACGTGCCCGGCGTACCGTTACCCAAGCCGGAACTGGTCGATGCCATCCGCAAACTGCAATTAAAATCGGTGTCGTCCGTGTTCGCCGCACTGGCCAACGGCCGAGAGGACCCGGCCAGCAAACCCGGCCTGGCCTCCTTGCTCAATATCCTCTGGAAAGACGAATACGAAGACGAGCGCGACGCCCGCTTTATCAATGATCGGGTACACGCCAATATTCAGAAAGACGGCACTTTCTCCGTGATACCGGAAATACCGGGCGGCATCACTACTCCCGCGAACAATTACGGCGTATCGCCGATGTCGCTGAAAAATATCGGGTTCCCATGGTCAAGTTTACGGGGGGACAACGCATCGATTTGCTCGGTATTGCCAAACAAGACCTGCCGGCCATCTGGCGGGAACTCGATATCCCGGCCGGTTGGGCTTGGAGTAAAAGCTACCGGACCTGCAAGAGCTGTGTCGGAACCGATTTCTGCCGTTTCGGCTTGGGGGACAGTATCGGCCTGGCGCAGAAAATCGAAGCGCAATTTCGTGGCCTAGACAGTCCCGGCAAGCTCAAACTGGCCACCACCGGCTGCCCTCGAAACTGTGCCGAGGCCTATATCAAGGACATCGGCGCGGTCGCGGTTGGCGAGGGCAAGTGGGAAATCTATATCGGCGGCGCTGCGGGCTCCCATGTCCGCAAAGGCGACTTGCTGTGTACGGTCGACAGCGAAGACCAGGTCTTGTTGTACTCCGGCCGATTCTTACAGTATTACCGTGAAAACGCCAAATATAAGGAACGCACTTACGGTTTTATCGAACGCATCGGCTTTGAACGCATCCGTGCCATCGTGATGGACGACAGCGAAGGCATTGCCGCGGCACTCGATCAGGCATTACAGCAATCGGTGGACGCGGTAACGGTTTCAAAGAACCCCTGGTTGGAAGCCATTCAGCCAAAAACGGCCAATCAATTTGCGGCAACGATCACCACGCCCGAACCGGCCTAACCGCGGAAATAGACCCTTGACTAGCAATAACACTCATAATCTAGGTTCACTGTCGCAGATACCCCCCGGCGAAGGCCGGGTATTCGAAATCAGCGGAACAAAAATAGCCCTGTTTCACGACCGCAGCGGCCAAGTATTCGCCACTCAGCCCGACTGCCCCCATGCCGGCGGCCCGCTGGCAGACGGCTTGGTCGGCGATGGCGCGGTCATCTGTCCCCTGCACGAACGGATTTTTGATCTCGCCTCGGGTCACTGCAAAAACGCGGATTGCCGTATCAGAGCCTATCCCGTCAGTCTGACCCAGGATCAGGAAATCGTGTTAAACCTCGAATCGGTATAAACCACCAGCCCTAAAAATCATGACCAGGTCATATCTAAGTAGGTGACTGTAAGTCTTTTAACAAAAACAGTTCAAAAGGTATTGGCTGGTATCGGTATAGATTAAACTTTGAGTTCTTGTGAATGTTAAAGAACTTTTAGTCGACTACTTATTCCTCCTACACTCCCGGGCCTAGCAGAGCGACGCTAACTAAATGTTGCCGTTTTAACTTTGTCGGCGCCGTTGCTGCGCCAAATCGAGTTTGTAAGTGTTCGTTTATATAGGGCACGCCCCGCTCTGATCCAATAACCGCCGAAAACACGCTGAATCGGCACTGTCTTAGCAGGCAAAAAACCAATTATTCACGGCGAGTGCTCAACGCTCTTTGCTTGTTCTAATACGCACCATGCGTATAATCATTCTGTATGAAAAGCCGCGAAGTTATCGCTCGTTTGGAGCAAGAAGGATGGCTTCTGCATCATACCAAAGGCAGTCATCGCCAGTACAAGCACCCGACTCAACCGGGTCGGGTAACCGTACCGCATCCGAAACGAGATTTACCGGTCGGCACGCTTCGCAGCATCTACCGTCAAGCCGGCTGGAATTGGCCTCCGTAAAACAATGCTCTATCCAGTTGTGATAAACAAAGATCAAGATTCCGAATACGGCGTCAGTGTCCCGGATTTGCCGGGGTGTTTTTCTGCGGGCGATACCTTTGACGAGGCTTTAGAGAATGCCAAAGAAGCCATTGAATGCCATATTGAAGGTTTGATGCTGGACGGCGAAACGATACCGTTAGCCGGAAAAATTGAGCTTCATAAAAATGACCCGCTCTGGTCGGAAGGTGTTTGGGCGTTAGTTCAGATTGACTTGTCGAGGCTTTCGGGCAAATCGAAGCGAGTGAACATCACATTGCCAGAAAGGCTTTTATCTCAAGTCGATAGCCGCGCAGCGCAACAAGGGGAAACACGATCGGGTTTTCTAGCACAAGCGGCGCTTGAATACATGAGCCGCCATGGCCCCGATAGCTTGTAAAATAACGCACCGGGCACCGTGGGCAAAAGCGCCACTGTAACAGCAATCCATCAGCACCTGCCGCATCCCTTCGGCATCGGCGCCGGTCTTGAGCAGACTCTGGATCTCGTCGTGCCGGTATTCGGCATTGGCGAGCAGCAAGGCGTAACGGCTGGCCATCCCTTACTCTGCCCCCGTATTCAAGAAATGGAGCGGTCGCTCGGAACCATCATGTCTCGGCACCTTTTTTCAGGCGCTCGATGAACTCCAGTACCTCCTGGGCGACTCATTTTCACGGGGATCTCCAACTCGGTATCGCCCACCTTGATGCGCGTTGTTCGACCTTTGTCACGCAGCATCCAGGCCTGTACGGCCACGATCAACGGCGCCAGCACCCCGGGCAGGGCCTCTATCGCCACTTTTCCAATCTCGATCAGCTCGCCGGCCCGCGCTCCATCCGGCGCCTCTCCACCTCTGGCCAGCTCCGCCTCGATGACCCCGTCCAGTTCCTCGCATTCCCTGCGAAGCTCCCGCGCCAATCCGTCGCGATAATCCTCATCGTCCTCGTCGGGATTGACGATCAACGTGATATTTAACGGATTGTTGTCAGACATGATCGAGTTTCTCCCCTTATGCGAGTGTTGCGAAGCTTTTATAAATCCTCTAACTACTCTTTAACAGCCATGGTACTGTATTATTATAGGGTAATATTTCACTGCCCTCACCGACCGGCCTGGGATACGTTTTTCAAGACACGCTGTAAATACGTCCCTGTACGCTCGACGGCGGCCATCCATGGCCACCGACGGTCCTGAAAAACGTATCCCAGGCCACAACGCCACGGAGTAGTCAAGTCGTGGCAAAACCTTGAAATAAATGCGTCTCCAAATTTAGTGAACGCAATTGTCTTGCTGCCTCTAAAAAGGGAAAAAGAGAAAAGAAAAAAGCTAAAGGTCCTGGGCCACTCGGAACCCGAGATAGTAGCCGCGAATCGATGGCGTGTCCCTGTCGCGCCAGGCCGAACGCACGCCCCTCGGTACGTTGTTCCAGGAGCCGCCGCGAAGCGAACGGCTCGAATCTCCCGCATCCAGGCACCTCTGTTCGGCTCCCCCGTAGTTTTCATCGTAGGCGGAACAGGTCCATTCCCAGACATTGCCCAACATGTCATAGAGTTTGAAATCGTTGGGCTTGAAACGGCCCACGGGCGAGGTCACCGCATAACCGTCGCTACAGTTATGTACCCCCGACCATGCAAATTGCTCCTTCGCTGTCTGGTCGGCAACATTGGCATACTTGCAAGCCTCATCCGGATCATCGCCCCAGTAGCGTCTGGTTTGAGTGCCCGCCCGTGCCGCATACTCCCATTCCGCCTCGGTGGGCAGGCGATAGCGTTTGCCCGTCTGTCCGCCGAGCCACTTCGCATAGTCCACCGCATCCTGCCAGGAAACATGACTACCGGCTGATCGTCGCCGTTGAAACTGTGCCCCTTATTACTGCCGCTGTCATGTTTTGGTGCGAAGCGCAGGAACTCGGCATTGGTCACGGGGTATTGGCCCAGGGCGAAGGGCTTATCGATAGTGACCTTGTGCTGGCGCTCGTCATCATATCTCTCCTCGCCATCGGTTTGCTGTCGTGGAACCCATCAGAAAACTGCCCACGGGCAGGACCACCATCTTCGGCCCTGTCCTCCTGCTTTGAGATCGTCTTGGAAGACATCACCTGCCTTGGGGAGAACAGCAGTTTTTGGTTCATCGATTTTTCTTGGAGCGGGTGATTCCCTGCGCGATTCTAAAACTTCACTCGCCTTTTTATCCACAGCCTGGTCCTTAGGCATTAGCTTTTCTTGGGTTTCGGAATTATCTATCCCTATGTTCTCCTGTTCTGCCAAAAAATAATCAAGCCACCGACGAACATTACGACGACTAACCCAACGAGTATCCTGGGAGTTAAAGATTGTTTCCTTTTCTCCAGTCCGGTTTGGTTGTTGGTTGGAGGCGTCTCATTTACTTCCGGTTCCGTTCCAGATAGCCCACCAATATCGACCAGACAGTGGCGCGCGGCATCGTGCACTCCCCTGTCCCGATCCGTCAAATAGATTTCATGCAAGGCATCTAGGGCGGATTTAGTAAATTTTCCACCCTGCTCGATGATCGTCTTCAGCTCATATACGGCACCGATACGCATTGCATAATCGGAGTCTTTCAGGCGTTTCCGCAGCTCAGCCGGAAGGGGTGGATGCGGGTTCGCGGCCAGCACCAGGGTGCCTTCGCAGCCGTAGTTGATCAATTTAGGCGTCTGCCGGCCCTCCGTGGCCGTTGTGACCTGCTCGTAGACATAATCGTACAGGGACCCGACGGTGATATCGCCCCGCTCTTGTGCCGCATTTCCGCTGCGCAATCCCTCGATGACGTAGCGTGTGAACACGGCGAAATCCTTCGTGTCTTCCCGGTCGGATTCTTCCAGTGAGATCTGCTGCTTGTCGCTCGAGGTGATCACGAAACGTCCCTTACCGTCCATTGCGCCGCGGAACGATTCTTCGGTATCCATGGTCGATCCCACCACTTCACGCGCGCCGTGGGCAAAGGCGCCACTGTAACAGCAATCCAGCAGCACGAGCTGACGTTTCGCGCGGCTGGAGTCCATGTGGCGGCTGATATTGCGCGCCTCGATCGAGGTATCCTCGCAATACTCCGGATCGGTGTCGGTAAAGGTCAGGCACAGATGACCGTCGCTGCCCCGCATGCCGTGACCGGCGAAATAGAACAGCAACAGGTCATCCGGGTGTTTGTTTTTGAAAAACCTCGCGATCTCCACTCTTGCCGCATGACTCGGCTTGTCCTCGATCAGCGTGACGTGAGCTTCGGGAAAGCCACAGATCTCCATCAGCACCTGGCGAATTCCCCCGGCATCCGCGCCGGTCTTAAAAAGATCGCGGATCTTCGGGTGCTCGTATCGGCTGTTGGCAATGATTAGCGCAAATCTCTCTGCCATGATCTTGTTATTCTGCCCGGTCGCTAAATTTGGCCTCTCCGGAATCTATGATCCCAAATGCCGACCCCAGTATATATAATAGTCGGAATTCCCCTAATCTCAGTATCACCAAACAGGAACCGCCAGTCGTGGGGCAGAAAACTCGATCGCCCTGCCGGTTTGGTTTGGAGCAAAGTTACCGCATCGGCAACAGCTGTGTCGGAACTGATTTCCGCCGTTTCGGTTCACTGGCAGACGCCCTAGTCGGTGACGGTGCTGTAATCTGTCCCCTGCATGAACGGATTTCTGATCTCGTATCGGGTAAGGGTAAAAACGCCGGCTGCCGTATCGAGTCTATCCCGTCAGTTTAACTGATGACCAGGAAATCGTGTTAATTCTAGAGTCGTTATAAACCACCTGCCCCAGAATCCCGTAACAAGATAGCAATCCGGGGCCGAGGTGGACTAGGTCATGCTTCAACGCCCTGCCCTCAACCCGCCGTTGCGCTCTCCCACTCACTCGGCTTGGCGTGGGCCAACAAAGGTATCAAATTCGACTATACCAGCGTCGGCAATCCCCCTATCCCACTCGCTGCCGAATTCAGGAGACACCCGCGCTTGCAAGCGATTCGCTTACTCACAGCTAAATGACAACTCTCGTCTATGCCCCTGATTTTTCTTATTGATAGACGACGATAAAAAGGCTACCAACACGGCTGCGTTAGACTAAAGATTCTACCGAAGCCGCCGCTTATCCAGACCATTGTTCTTTTTTTCTAGTTTCTCATCGACCCAACATTGACCCTTCCTAGGCAATTGGGGTAATTCTACGCTGGGAGTTCAACGATCGAGTCTAAGGAACCATGTTCAATAGGATGAAAATTGGTCATAAGATCATCGTGACGGTGATCGCCCTGTTCATCGTTGTCATCACGGCGCAGGCGATACTCTTGACAGTGATGGTCAAACCGAAACTGGAGCACAACGTCACCTCCATGTTGAACGCCAAGGCGCAGGCGAGCGTGGTGCAACTGCAATCACTCCTCCGAGGCATAACCGATGATCTCCGTATATTCTCCGCGCATCACTCTCTGGAGAATTATTTCAAGTACGAGGACGCTGGCGATACCGCGGGTATGGCGGCAAGCAAGGCCGAACTGGAGCTGTTCTTAACACGCGTATTAAGCACAAAACCCCAGCATTCAAAATTACAATTCATAAGCCGTAATGGGGTCGTACTAAATCTATCGAATGGTTCGACTCCGCAACAGACCACCAGCGACACGGGTGCGCGCGCTTTTACGCTGATCGAGAACAGGGACAAAGCCAAGAGTGTTCGCTTATTCCACCGAGTCATTCAAGATAAAGAGGGTTTAGCCTTATTGTCCATTACCGCTCTAGAAGTTGATCAGCAGATCAAAGGACTGTTCAGGTTCTACTATCCCATCGATAACACCTTAAGAACACTGTTCGCGGAACTGCACCACGATGGGTTCTCGGTGGTAATCCGTGATAGCGCCGATCACATACTGGCAAGATCCGGGGATCTCAATGATATCCAGGCGCAATCGCTCGCGAGAAAAAATTTAGGGCAATGGATCTCCCTTGAGACGAGCCTCCCCGAACTGGATTGGAAGATCACCTTTGGAACCCCGAAGGCTGAGGCGTTCGCCGCGGTTACCTACATCATGGTAGAGAACGCCGCTTTGCTATCCGGCGCGGTGATCCTGGCCATGATCGTCCTAGCGTCCGTGGTGCAGACGATTACTCGACCCTTAAAGGCGATCCGCCGCGCGATGGAAGCGGTCGCCCGGAATGAAAGTGATCTGACTCTTCATATCGAGGGCAAGGGTGGACAAGAAATTATCCAACTCGCGAGCGGCTTTAATCAGTGTGTTGCAAAGATGAAAACTTTGGTTGTTTCGAGTCTAGGCGCCACGGAGCAATTTTGTGCCATACTGGAGCGTACGGGGGATATCGCGGAGAAAGCCTGCCTTGGCGTGGCCCAGCAACTCACGGAAACGGATCATATCGCGAACCGAGTCAATGAGCGTTCCGCATCGTTCGAAGCTATCGCTAAAAATGCGGTGAATGCGGCCGAAGTAGCCAGTGCGGCGAATATGGAAAGCACCCGCGGCATGCAGCTCATCGCCGATTCCCTACTGGCGATGAACGCCCTCGCGGAGCGCGTGACCGCGTCAGTAGACGCGATGCAGCATCTTTCCGCCAAAAGCGATGATGTCGGCAAGGTCATCGAAGTCATTCAGGGAATTGCTGAGCAAACCAATCTATTGGCGCTAAATGCTTCGATTGAAGCCGCTCGTGCTGGCGAGCAGGGCCGCGGCTTTGCAGTAGTGGCCGCAGAAGTGCGGAAGCTGGCTGGCCGCACCCAAAGCTCAATCGTCGAAATCAGTAAGATCATCGAACACCTGCAGGCAGGCGCAAAGGATGCCGAACAGATCATGCTGGAATGCCAAGATAGAGGAACGCAGACGCAGGAAGAAGCGCAAGCCACCCGACAGGCACTCGATAGCATTGCGCACTCAGTGGGATCCATAAAGGAGATTAATCAGCAGATCGCCACTGCCATCGAAACTCAGACTACAGTAGCCGAAGAGATTCACACGAATATCGTCAACATCAACAAATCGTCCAAGCAGGCTTCAAAAGGAGCCAATGTTGTAGCGTCCTCCTGCAAAGAACTGGGTCAGATTGCCAATCAGTTAAAATATCAATTCAGGCAATATAAACTTTAAGCCGCATGCGTCTACCAGATTGCTGCGTTTAGCCAAGCCTCTATGCGAGACCTGGCTTGACTCAATTTACCGTTCACTAGCTTATGCACTGCGGGATGAGCATACAGGGAAGCAGCACGCGGCATCTCCGAGCTCACTGGCTCGAGGACTTGAACATCCCTGTTAGGTCTCATCTGCGACGTTAATCAAAGCGCCTAACCGCTTCGCTTCATCCAAGCAACCTTTGCTAATAATCCGCTTTAAAACAACCCTAATTACGGCATAGAAAAATTGCTAGCGAATTATCAATACGATGGAAAAAACTACTATCAATATTTCCCGCGGTTGAAACAAACTGTTCGCACTAAACAGTACCGTTTGGATTCCAAATCACTTTGCAGCAATCGCCTCCTGATAAGCTATAATTATACAAATGAAAGCCGAGTGCTTGTGATTAGTTCCCCCACCGATGCACCTACTCCTAAGCGAGTGTGATCGCGTTGCGGAGAATTACTATTCGGTGATGTAGTATTCCATTGCATGAAGAAATAGTATCGTTTCGCACCTTGCCAGACGTGTCCAGGAGCAGTGGAGTTTTTTCTGAATTGGAGGAGGACGAAAATGAAAAAAATGAAAATGGCTTTTATTATTAGTCTCGTCACAGTCATAGTGCTGGGTATCACGATTGGGTATGCGTATGCTGAACCTTCTTCAGTGCCAAGTACAGGCACTTTTTCTGGCAGCTATGTCAGTATAGAATCCGACACCAATGGAGACGGTATAAAGGCCAGCTTATTCACCGGGGCTGGAGATGATTCGGTGAGTGGAAAATTCACCTCGCAAAGCGTGATCGAACTCTATGTTTCCGGAGATAAGAACTGCCCAAATAGCAGCCCTGGAATTGAGATGACAATGGTGCCAGGCACGGGTGCCTTCGTCAATCGTTATGAATCGGGAGAGCTAGTCTACGGCGTATATATCGCACAGACCCAGTGTTTTGATCCCATAACGAAGACTGTATTTTACAATTACACCACCAAGTTTACAGGCGGAACAGGAGGACACGTGGGGGTAACGGGAACGAGCGAAGGTCAGGGGAATTCCACCCTACTTAACCAAGATCTAACCGGTAACGTTTTTGGCGCTGCCAGTGGTCAGTATCGGTCGACGCTCATTCTTCCTGCGGACAACTAGCGAGCAGGAGATTTCGAAAACTCGAACTCAACTTATTAATTAGCTCAATTATCCAGATTCAATACTCATCCAGTCAAGGATGTAGCTGCATACTTCAATCGAACTGAGATATATCAGTCATTAGTCCATCAACCGATTGGGAGTGATGAGGATATGAATATTAAGCCATATGGACCCTATACCTTAAGTAAAAATCATAGCAGCCACATTACCAAAGCGTCGCTATTAATCTCTATCATCTTCACATCGTTTGCCTTAGGTTGCAGCAGCCTACCCAAGAGCAGCGATGATCTTCAAACCCAGCTCACGCAAGCCGGAGAATCGATTGGTAATTTCGCAACCAAATTGTTTAACGCGAAGCATAACGGACATACAGAATCCCCAGCAAAAAAATCGAATAAAGCCATTAAACGAGTTAGTTTTGCTCCAGCCCTTTCTGACAACGCGGAGAAAACTAACGCACCCAGTCTAATCTGGCCTGTCGAAAAGATTGACATTTCTTCTCCTTTTGGTCCTCGGGGTAGCCGTTTCCACGGCGGCATCGATCTCGCCGCGGTCTCGGGGACCCCCATTTACGCGGCGGCTGCGGGAAAAGTCGTCTACTCAGGGCGTTACTCTTGGTTATTTAACTATGGAAGACTTGTCAAAATTCAACACAGTCCGGAGTTTGAAACGATCTATGCCCATGTCAAAGAAATCTACGTAAAAGCCGGGGAATCCGTACAGCAGGGACAACTCGTCGCCTCCGTGGGCGATTCCGGAGGCGCCCACGGTTATCACTTGCATTTTGAAATCATTGTTCAGGGTAATAAGGTAAACCCCGAAATCTACCTTCCCAAACGGCACGATAAGACACCAGAAACCACAGCGGCAAGTCTGCAGCCGAATTGAGCGGACCACTTTTGGCGGATCGTCACTGCAAGGAGGACAACGATGCGCGTGCGAAAATTTCTAACCAGTGTATTGTTGCTGCTGATTGCAGGACTGGGAATCGGCATTGCAATCCTGAAATCGGTTGATTTCAACGAATACCGCGATCTTATTGCCCAGCAGGTATTAAAAGCCACGGGTCGACAGCTCACACTGGCGGGAGATCTAAATCTCGAACTCTCACTGACCCCAACGTTGAGCGCACGCAACATTGGGTTCGCCAACGCCTCCTGGGGTTCGCGTCCCAAGATGGTGAAAGTGGAGCGGTTCGAGGCGCAATTGGCGCTACTGCCTCTGCTGGTCGGTGATGTGCATATCTCTCGTATTCGGCTGATCGGCGTCGATCTATTCTTGGAGGTCGACGGAAAGGGTCATGGCAACTGGGAAGTTGGGACGGCGAAACAACGTTCCGGCCAGCAGTCACCGGCCCCTCTACTCGGCGTCGATATGCCCCTAGTCAACGAACTGCTAGTGGAACGTGTGAGACTGACTTACCGTGACCTAAGCAATGGTGTAAAACATTCTGTAAGGCTCAACACGGGGACCGTGAGAATACCGAATAGGCACAGCCCCATCGAAGTGGAACTCAGGGGTGCTATCGATTCTCACCCGGTTCAACTGAGCGCCGAGCTTGGATCGCTTATAGATCTGATGGAAGACAGCTCATATGGATTGAAACTAAACGCACAAGCAGGTGACACCAATATCGCAGTGGCCGGCGCTGTTGCAAAACCGCGCGAAGGCATAGGTCTGAACGTCAGAGTATCCGGTTCAGGAAAGAACCTGGAAAGTGTATCCGGTATCGTCGGTGCGTCGCTTCCTCCGGTGGGACCGTACAGTTTCGCTATCATATGTGATCCTCGATCACGCGCCACTGCTCTAGCTTAGCCGATAGCGATAAACGCGCGTTGGCAGGGCTGGTAGATGGGAGTCGAAGCACAAAATGCGTGCGCAACCGCTCTGGTAATACGGGTATGACGAACTTTCGATAGGCTTGCTCCGCCTTTGCTCCGTTGAAGAAGACGGCTCGTATGCCAGGATGCTGCTGGTAGAACGCGGCAAAGTCGTTCACCACCATAGATTCTTCATCGATTGATGTATCCAAACTGCCGGGGCGATAACAGGTCTCCAGTACATCCCATAAGGCAACGTGATTTTCAATTAAAGTGCGTAGCCGCTGCTCATAGGGGGCTTCCACTCGCACCCCAAAAAGTTCTCCAATGATCGGCCAGAAAGCATTTCTTGGATGCGCGTAATACTGATGTGCTTTTAGCGATATCTCTCCTGGCATAGAACCCAAGACTAATACATGAGCATTTTCTGATGCCACCGGCGGGAATCCTTGGGCATTACTCATGCTTCATGCAACCTCATCGGCGTTGATAAACGGTCCGCGAAGCGTCCATTTTGTACGCGATTGATCGGTGGATGCGCTCGCCAGGTCTTCCGGGAACAGTTAATTCTTGCAGTTGATTACCGGTTTCCACTTCGCCTCATCCATGCTGTCCTGGCTTAATTGACAATTGATGCACCATTCCACGCGATATATACCATATAATATATACTATATAATATTTATCACTTAAAGAGGTTGATATTTATGGCTCAGTACACCGCCAAAGTATTCATGAATGGTCGCAGCCAAGCCATTCGATTGCCCAAAGAATTTCGATTCGATACCGATGAAGTTTATATTAGAAAAGTTGGTGACGAAGTCATTATCACCGCCACCAGACCCGCTTGGGATACATTTTTCGATCAACGCACCGCATTTGATGATGATTTTCTACCTGATCGGGAAGATATTCCACCTCAAGAAAGGGAGTCAATTTAATGCATATGCTCGACACCAATATGTGCATATACGTATTAAAGCATCGTGACCCAAGACTTCGCAGGAAATTCAAAGCAATTAAAAATCTATGCCTATCTGCAATTGCTTATGGCGAGCTCTGCTATGGAATTGAAAACGGCTCCGCTACCCTTAAACAGGAGCGCTACAAACAACTCGATCTATTCTTGCAAAGGTTAATAATTGAACCCTGGGCCGAAGAAGCCGCTAGGCACTATGGCGCCATAAGGGCAGCTTTAAAAAATTCCGGTCAAATGATAGGGAACAATGATCTCTTAATTGCCGCTCACGCTCGAACTCTCGATGCCGTTCTTGTAACCAATAATACCCGCGAATTTTCACGCGTGCCCGATTTGACTGTGGAAAATTGGCTGGAATAGATTCTAACGTAACGCTAACTAGGGGGAGCTTTGTGAGCGTGCGAGCTAATCATTGTGTATGCCTAATACAGACAACACTGATAGTGCGAAAGCCCCTCTGGAGGAGTACCTGCAAGTGTCCTTTCGGTTCAATCTAGCGACTAGCCAATGTCAAAGGCGAACCATGGACGCACAAACCGAGACTCAAGTAAACAGTTAATTCTTGCAGCACAAGTAATTCTTTCTTAGGCGCGCTGCACAGACGCCGATGTGTCTAATCCATTTGACAGCGGCAAGTTAGGCCGAACCGTTAATCCCTGGATTCCGCTTCGCTTCATCCAGGCTACACTTGCTTACAGCCCCAAAGTGAACCGGCGGCTGCCGGCTTGGATGAAAAAGAGGCTAATCCATTAAAAAGTAAAACGCTTGCCGTCAATTGCGCTTCGTATCCTGGGACGGATAGAATGAGTAAAATCCAAGCTATCCATACTTGGCGGGCCAGAGATAAATTGCACCGATAAGCAACGGTGTGACTACCGGATGGAAAGAGCCATACCGCAATCATGAGTGGTATAGTCAGCACGTTAACCGACCCAAACAGGGTGGAACTCACTGCTTTCTAGGCCCAGTTGCCTCCCCAACGGCAAGCCAACCGTCTAATGACAAAAACCGATCCATAACAACCCATTCAGGAGAGATCTTCTCGATGAAAACCTTTCGTAAAGAACTTTGGTTCGACGTCCCGAAACGCCTTGCGTTTATCAACATCACCCCCCAAGTGCAAGAATGCCTGCGTGAAAGCGGGGTAAAAGAAGGGCTTGTATTAGTCAACGCGATGCACATCACCGCCTCCGTCTTTATCAACGATAACGAGTCCGGATTGCATCACGACTTCGAACATTTTCTCGAAAATATCGCTCCTCATGAACCGATCGGCCAATACCGCCATAATGACACCGGTGAGGACAATGCGGATGCCCATATCAAACGCCAACTTTTTGGCCGCGAAGTGGTCGTCGCCATCACCAACGGCAAGTTCGATTTTGGCCCTTGGGAACAAATCTTTTATGGCGAATTTGACGGCCGACGCCGGAAACGTGCTCTTGTTAAAATCATCGGGGAATAGTTTCCAGGCAGGCCACTTAAATAAAATGGTGCCACACTCGAGCACAGCCGCAGATACCGGCGCGATTTAGGAGCGAGTTGTGAATTCATGCCCAGGAGACGAGCCCACAAACCATTGTGACAGCGACACGCTCCCCAAGCATCCGGAGATTTCGATTATTCTGCCGGTGCTCGATGAGGCGCGGCAGATCGCCTTCCGGTTACAAGCGCTCCAACCTTACCGGTCCAGCGACTGCGAGCTGGTGCTCGTTGATGGCGGCAGCACCGATGGCACGGTGATAATGGCCAAAGGTCGGGTGGACCAACTACTCTGCGCGCCCCGTGGGCGCGCGACGCAAATGAATGCGGGGGCCTCGGTCGCCCGAGGAGAATGGCTGTTGTTTCTACATATCGACACCAGCTTGCCGACGACCGCCATCGACGCTATCCGCCGCGCTGCCGAACAAGGAAAAATCTGGGGCCGGTTCGACGTGCGAATCAAAAGCCGTCACCAGCGATTAAAGCTCGTATCGAGAATGATGAACCTGCGCTCGCGGTTGACGGGCATCGCCACCGGCGACCAAGCGATATTCGTGCGCCGTGATGTGTTTCAACGAGCCGGCGGTTATCCGGATCTTCCCCTCATGGAGGATATCGCGTTATCACGGCGTCTCAAACGTCTGGGCCGACCGGCTTGCTTGCAAGAGCGGGTCATCACCTCGGGACGCCGTTGGGAAACCCAGGGCGTGATGAAAACCATTTGGCTCATGTGGCGTTTGCGGCTGGCCTATTTTTTGGGTACTTCACCGGCTAAGCTGGCGGTTCGCTATGGGTATCGCCCCCGCTAAACGCATTCAGGTCGCCGTATTCGCTAAGGCGCCCGTACCCGGTTATGCTAAGACACGCCTCATCCCTGCTCTGGGCAGGATTGGCGCCGCCCGGCTACACAGGCAGCTGATTCTTTGGACGCTCGATACCGTGAATAAGGCCCAACTCGGTCCCCCATCCCTGTGGTGTGCGCCCGCTAGGGATCAACGCTTTTTCCGCGCCTTGGGCCGAGTGTTGGGCGTGCGCTGCTATACTCAGCGGGGACATTCTCTTGGCGAACGCATGGCATACGCCGCCGAATCCCTAATGCCACAGGGCGGGGTATTGCTCATCGGCACCGACTGCCCTGCCCTGACGCCGGCGCATCTACGAGCAGCGGCTAAAATGCTTCGAACCAACGAAGCCGTGCTTTATCCGGCGAGCGACGGTGGTTATGTGCTGCTCGGCCTTCGAGTCTTTCATGAGGGTCCATTTCACCACATTCAGTGGGGATCCGCTTCGGTCCTGGCGGAGACCCGGAAGCGCTTGAGTCAACTCGGTTGGGACTGGTGGGAAGGACAAACGCTGCATGATATTGACGAACCCGATGATCTTAAATATTTGCCTGCAGCGTTGCGAGTCCGCCGGATTAAAGCTAATGTGAATCTATATGAAGCTTAAATTCGTATGGTTAGGCAAAGGACAACAGCGCGTAACTTCATCAGCGACAACCCAACAATCGTAACCCCAACCAGGAGTTCTTTATGCGATACCTTTTACTCGTGCTAGCACTCAGTCTAAGCGTCCTCCTTCCCGCCATGGCTGATAACGGCCTAGTGATATTAAAAAGCTCTTATACCGTCCAGGAAACCGAAACGCATTTGGTGGACGCACTCAAGGCGAAGGGTATGAAAATCTTCGCGCGCATCGACCATGCGGCAGGGGCAAAGCGGGCCGGGCTCGAGCTTGATCCAACCCGGTTGGTACTGTTTGGGAACCCCAAGGTCGGCACCCCGTTAATGCACTGTGGACGCAGCGCGGCCATCGATCTGCCGATGAAGATGCTGATTTGGGAAGAGAATGGTAAGGTCTGGCTGGCTTATAATTCACCCGCCTGGCTGGAAGAGCGTCACGGATTGCAAGCCTGCAAAGCAATCCTGGGAAAGGTCGATTCGGCGCTTCACGGTCTGGCGCTCGCGGCCGTGGGCAAATGAGAGCCGATAGTGTCCTGCTGCAAGCGGCGGGGCCATTGAGAAACCGCCGCTTAATGCGGCCTAACGGAGTCTTTTTCAATGTACGCCACGCTTCCATTACTCGTTCAAACTGATTTCCCACCGCTGACCCGCCGGGCCGTGGAAATCTTGCAGGTCAATGTGGGTTATCGCTGCAATCAAAGTTGCTTGCACTGTCATGTCAATGCCGGGCCCAACCGCAAGGAAGAAATGGGTTCAGAGGTCATCGATGCCATCATCGACTTCCTTGCGGCCAGCCCGAGTGTCTCTATCCTGGACATCACCGGCGGCGCCCCCGAACTCAATCCCCATTTTCGCCACCTGGTAACGGTCGCCCGTGATGTCGGTCTACGGGTCATCGATCGCTGTAATCTCACCATTCTCGAACATCCTGGACAAGAAGATCTCGCCGACTTTCTCGCCGAAAATGGGGTAGAGATCGTGGCGTCGCTGCCGTGTTACTTGGAGGACAATGTGGATCGCCAGCGTGGCAAAGGGGTATTCCACAAGAGCGTGCAGGGCCTGCAGCGGCTCAACGCGTTGGGCTATGGTAAACCCGGCAGCGGCCTGATTCTCGATCTTGTTTACAATCCCCAGGGGCCGGACCTGCCACCACCCCAAGCCTGCCTAGAAGCGGATTACCGCAAACAACTTGGGGAGCGCTTCGGCGTGGGTTTCAATCAACTGTTGACCCTGACCAATATGCCGATCCAGCGCTTTGGCTCGACGCTGATCTCCAAGGGCAAGTTCGACCGCTATATGACGCTACTGCGCGAGTCACACCGGGATGAGAATCTGGAGCACGTGATGTGCAGAAATCTGCTCAGTGTAGACTGGCAAGGTTATCTCTACGATTGCGACTTCAATCAGCAGCTTGGACTGCCGATCAGTGGCGGAAATTGTCCCCGCCTGCATATTAGCGAGGTCAACGCCGGCGCCCTGAAAGGTGGATCGATCCGAGTGGCGGATCACTGCTATGGCTGCACCGCCGGCCAAGGTTCGAGCTGTGGCGGCGCACTCGAAAACACCGCGTAGACCCAGCCGAAGCCCTGATGCTTGTTGGTTGATCGTTTCTTTAACTCATTGTTTCTTTGAATAAACACAGGAAATCCATGCACGAAATCGTTCAAGACTACTATGGCCGCCAACTGCAACAAAGCAGCGATCTGAAGACCTCCGCCTGCTGCGACGCCAGCGAAGTACCGCAGTGGCTCAAGCCCCTGTTGGCGCGCATCCACCCCAAAGTGCTGGCCCGTTATTACGGTTGTGGGTTGGTTTGTCCGCCGTTGATGGAAGGCTGCCGGGTGCTGGACCTCGGCTGTGGCTCGGGGCGCGACGTATATGCACTGGCGCAACTGGTCGGCCCCCAGGGTGAAGTAGTGGGCGTCGACATGACGAAGGAACAACTCGCCGTGGCCGAGGAATACCGCGAGTACCACCGCGAGGTATTCGGCTATGATAACGTACGATTTCTGCACGGTTACATCGAAAGGCTCGACGAACTCGAGCTAGTCCCAGGTAGTTTCGATGTCATCGTCTCCAACTGCGTGATCAACCTCTCGCCGGACAAAGACGCCGTGTTAAATGGCGTTCACCGCCTGCTCGCGCCCGGTGGCGAGTTCTATTTTGCGGATGTCTACGCGGATCGACGGGTGCCCGAGGCGGTGCGCAACGACCCGGAACTCTATGGCGAATGCCTGGGCGGTGCGTTGTATTGGAACGACTTTCTACGCCTCGCCCAGCGCCACGGATTCCCCGATCCACGGCTGGTCAACGACCGGAGCCTCAACATCACCGACTCCAAACTCGCCGGTCGCACCGACGCACTGCGTTTCTATTCCGCCACCTACCGTCTGTTCAAGCTCAATGAACTGGAAAGCGCCTGCGAGGACTATGGACAGGCCGTGATCTACCGCGGCACCGTAGCGCAATATCCTCAATATTTCCCGCTGGACAAACATCATGAGATCGAGACCGGCCACGTGTTTCCCGTCTGCGGCAATACCTGGCGCATGCTCCACGATACCCGATTCCAACCCCACTTCGATTTTATCGGCGATTTCAGCCGCCACTACGGCTTGTTCCAAGGCTGCGGCGGAGGCTTGCCCTTCGATCAAGGAAAAGACGGCAATAGCGCATCGTGTTGTTAACGGGTGATTTTGCCCCTTAGTCGGTGGTGAGTATCCAGTTGCATAGCGCCTACTCTGAACCGTTTATCGTCTATTAGACACGGTTTTCGGCAAAAGACGGCGCGTAGCTTAAGCCCTCTCCCAATTAGATGTAATCCCCTGGGAAAATTACCGCTAAGATGCGGTGAGTAACATGAACCGCATCGATTCCGATAGATGCGCTTCGCCAAGCTCAGCACATCCTACGAGTCCTTGTTCAGTTTATAGGGTGTGAGTAAGCATTCTGGTCTGAACGATTGAGCCAATGCTCGGCGCAACGGATTATGTGAATAGCTCACATAATTTGTGAGTAGAGGGTCACAAAATCATCCCGCCTATTGCGCTATATAATTTCCCGTAAGCCTTCTTAGAGGGACAAAGAGTGTCCGCGCTAAACAATAAAGCCCCGGCTCCTTAACTTAAATTGAGTTGTGCCCAGTTTAAAGCCAACGCCGTGAGTATGGAACAGTCAAGAATGACTATACTTATGGATACGACATACTCCATATCACACCTAATTCTGGGAACCTTGCTATAAGGTAAAACACAATGGGACTCATCGCAGCCACTCGTTTTCGGTATTTTAGAAATTTAGTTCAACTGGGAATACTGTTGCCGTGGTTTCTTTTGGCCGGATGTGGAGGCGGCGGTGGGAGTAATAGCGGTGGTGGCGGGGGCGGGGGCGGCGATAATGGGAATAAGCCGACAATCGACGTCAGCTTTCCCTTGCCGAACTCCAATCTGGCGGGAGAGACCGATCGCATTACCATACGAGGGCGATCTGTATCTTCCGATGGCGCCAGCGTAAATCAGGTCCTCATCAATAATCCGACCTTCGCCATCAATCTCAAAGATCCACCTCCCGATTTGGACGATTCGGCCATCGCCAAATTCGATCAAGCCGATCCCTCGCGCTGGTCGGCGCAGATTCCTCTGTTGCGTCAGTCCAATGAAATCACGATAGAGGCCGTTGACGTTCGGGGCCGCTCACGAACCGTGAAGCTCAATGTGAACAATGGGCCTATGCTGGCAGATCCGAAAGGCGTGGTCTTGGATAGCGCCAATCAGCGTGCGTTGGTGGTTGATTCTATTTTGCATGCCCTATTGGCCGTGGATCTGGACAGCGGTGACGCCAGCCTGATTTCCGGATTGAGCACCGGCGCCGGACCTGCGTTCGGAAGCCCGGAAGATATCGCACTGGATAGGGTCAACAACCGCGCTCTAGTAATGGACTGGAACTTAAAAGCCTTGCTGTCGGTAGATCTGGACAGCGGTGATCGCACAATAGTCTCTAAAAATGGAGTTAAAGGCGCTGGACCTGCATTCGATAGCGCGGGTGGTCTTAGCCTAGATAGTGCCAACCAGCGTGTATTGATAGTGGATATTGGCCTGGCGGCTTTGATTGAGGTGGACCTCGAGAGTGGCGACCGCACGGTGATCTCAGATGAGAATACCGGTGCCGGACCCGCTTTCTTTACACCAGAAGCCGTGGATCTGGATAGTGCCAACAATCGCGCTTTGGTGGCAGATTCCGGTTTAGAGGCCTTGCTAGAGGTGGATCTAAACAGCGGCGACCGCACGATGCTTTCACTGGTTTCAAATGAGACGACCACAGCCGGAGCCGCGTTCGTATCCCCAATAGCCGTCGCTTTGGACAGTACCAATCGTCGCGCGCTCGTTTTAGAACTTTTAGATTTCATAGATGATTTTTTAATCGCCCTAGTGGCGGTGGATCTAGACAGCGGCGACACCACGGTGATCTCGGACCAGACTATTGGTACCGGACCCTTGTTCTTTAGTTATGCACCTGCTCTAACCCTGGACAGTGACCAAAACCGAGTACTCGTAGTGGATGGGAAACCGGGCCTAAGTGCCCTGTTGGCAGTGGATTTGGATAACGGGAACCGCACGGAGATCTCAAGCCCATCCACCGGCAGCGGACCCGCATTTAATTTCCCATACGATGTCGCGATCGATAACGACAACCAGCGCGCTCTGGTAGTGAACAGGGGGATACAAGATTCGTTTTCAGGTGGCTTGCTGGCAGTGGAGCTGAATGGCGGCCGCCGCACGGTGATCTCGAGTAATACCACCGGCGCCGGACCCAGTTTCGATTTACCAGAGGCTGTAGTACTGGACAGCGCCAACCACCGCGCGCTAATGGTGGATGATGGAGCTAATATCAGTGCTGCGCTCTTGGCGGTGAATCTCGGCAGCGGGGACCGCACGGTAATCTCAGATGAGACCATAAGCACCGGACCCGCGCTGGTTACACCCTCCTCTCTCGTCCTCGATAGCAAGAATAATCGTGTGCTAACCGTAGATTACAACTTAGTGGCCCTGGTGGCGGTGGATCTGAACAGCGGTCGCCGCACCGTGATCTCGAATAATGCTACTGGTGCCGGACCCGAGTTTAAATTCCCATACGGTATTGCCCTCGACAGCAACAACAACCGCGCTTTGGTGGTGGATCCTGACTTAAATGCATTATTGGGAGTAGATCTGAACACCGGTTCCCGCACGCTGATCTCGGATAAATCTACCAGCACTGGACCGATGTTCGTTTTCCCATCGGATGTGGCGCTTGACAGCAACAACAATCGCGCTTTGGTGGTGAATTCAAACGCCTTGTTGGCAGTGGATCTGGACAGCGGCCTGCGCACGGTGATCTCGAATAACACCACCGGCTCCGGACCCGAATTCGATACACCAACCGATGTGGCTATCGATAACGACAACCAGCGCGCACTGGTGGTGGATAATGGCTTGATAGTCGTGGATATTATCAGCGGTGACCGGGCGATTGTTTCACAATAAAGTTGTACATTTTCTAGAGCTGGCAACCCTATCTAGAATCACTGCAAATGCCACGCGGAATCCCTCTCCTCATAATGGAGCCGTGCTGGCATTCCTCCAACGAGAGAACTGAGCATTCACTGAAGCTCACAAATACGACTCCGTTCCGACAGGCCAGCAGAAGAGTATGGCACGGGCAAAGTGGAATACGAAGCAAGCTGATGGTTCCCGGCTGAAATCCACCCCGAAGCCGCATCGGTTGAAACCGAGGGAGCCCGAAGCATTTAGCTGTGCATAGAGGGGTCTTGAATTTGAGTAGACGAATGGCCAAGCGCCGTACGAATCTTGGCACACCAGCGTCGGTATAACGCACTCAGCTAATGTGAGCCATTCATGCAACCATCTCTTTCATTGAGCCATATCAAATCCTTAAATTTTATTTAGGGTCAAATAATTTCAATTGACTCTGGTTATAATTAAAGTCTTACATACTCGCGATTGAGTTGTATCCAGTTAAAAGTTGCCGCGGTGAATGTGAAGCGACCTAATGGCCCTTTTTATGTAATAGACATGCTCCATATCACACCTGATTCACAGAACCTTACTATAAGAGAGAACAACATGAGATTCATCGCCTCTACTCGTTTTCGGTATTTTAGAAATTTATATCATGTGGGAATACTGTTGCCATGCCTGCTTTTTGTAGTCGGCTATGGCAACGATAGTTCTTCTAGTACTACTAGTAATAATAATGACGTTGAGCGTGGTAGAAGCGGGCCAACGATCGATATCAGCTTTCCCTTGCCCAACTCCAATTTAGCGGGAGAAACCGATCGCGTCACTATACGAGGGCGTTCCTTGAGTGTGGGGAGGGCCCATGTGGTTCAGGTCTTGATCCATTACCCAACCTCCGGCATCAATCACCAAAATGCGCCTTCCGGGATGGACGAAACGACCATCGCCGAGTTCGATCCCGCCGATCCCTCACGCTGGTCGGCTCGGATTCCTCTGTTGCGCCGTTCCAATGAGATCGTGATCGAGGCTTCTGATAATCGAGGGCGCTCACGCACTGTGAAGCTCAACGTGCGCAATCAGCCTGTGTTTAGTGATCCGAAGGACGTAGTCTGGGATAGTGCAAATCAGCGTGCTCTGGTGGTGGATAAAGTTGTGCACGCTCTATTGGCAGTGGACCTTAAAAACGGCGATATCAGCCTGATCTCGGGTTTGAGCACCGGCAACGGGTCGGCATTCGAAAGCCCGGAAGCCGTCGCCCTGGATAGCGCCAACAACCGTGCGCTCGTCATGGATTCGAACTTAAAGGCCTTGTTGGCGGTGGATCTGGGTAGCGGGAATCGCACAATAATCTCAAAAAAAGGGGTAAAAGGCGCTGGCCCCGCATTCGTTGGATCCGGAGATCTTAGCTTGGATAGCGCCAACCAGCGTGTGTTGGTGGTAGATGATGAACTGGAAGCTTTAATTGCGGTGAAACTCGGAAGCGGTGATCGCACGGTGATCTCGGGGGAAAACACCGGTTCGGGACCCGCATTCGTTCGACCGGGAGCCTTGGACTTCGACAGTGCCAACCATCGCGTGCTAGTAATCGATGAGAGCTTACCCGCTTTGTTGGCCGTGGATTTGAACAACGGCGACCGCACGGTGATCTCGGATGCAAATACTGGTGCCGGACCCGCATTCGATTTCCCAGTGGCTGTCGCCCTAGATAATACAAACGGTCGCGCGCTTGTTATGAACTATGTGGATCTAGGGGATGATTATCGGATTGCGCTAGTTGCAGTGAATCTGGACAGCGGCGACCGCACGGTGATCTCAGATGAAAATACCGGTGCCGGACCGTTATTCTTTAGCGTAGACCCTTCTATTGCCTTGGACAAAGGCAAAAACCGCGCATTAGTAGTGGATGGAGAATCGGGCTTAAATGCATTGCTAACTGTGGATTTAAGTAACGGTAATCGTACAAAGATCTCAGACTCATCAATAGGCAGCGGACCTCCATTTAATTTCCCAACCGATGTCGCTATCGATAATGCAAACCGGCGCGCGCTGGTCGTGAACCGGGGGATACAGGATGAATTTTCAGGCGCCTTGTTGGCAGTGAATTTGAATGGCGGTAACCGCTCGGTGATCTCGAGTAATAGCACCGGCAAGGGACCCCATTTCGATTTACCGGAAGCTGATAGTCCTTGGACCGCGCCAATCACCGTGCGCTAATGGTGGATAACGGCGCTAATATCAGTGCGGCGCTCTTGGCGGTGAATCTGCGAAGCGGGAACCGCAAGGTGATCTCCGATGAGACCATCGGCACCGGACCCGCGCTGGTATACACGCTCCTCTCGCGTCCTCGATAGCAAGAATAATGGCGTGTGCTAACCGTAGATTATAACTTAGTGGCCCTGGTGGCAGTGGATCTGACGCAATGGTCGCCGCACGGAGATCTCGAATAATGCTACCAGCGCCGGACCCGAGTTCAACTTCCCCTATGGTGTTGCCCTCGACGCAACAACAACCGCGCCTTGGTGATAGATTCCGACGCAAATGCCTTGTTAGGCGTGGATTTGAACTCCGGCACCCGTACGCTGATTTCGAATAATGCCACCGCCACCGGACCGAATTTCGATTTCCCAGAGGATGTGGCGTTCGATCGCGAAAACAATCGCAGCTTGGTGGTGAATGTAAACGCGCTATTGGCGGTGGATCTGGACAGCGGCCAGCGTACGGTGATCTCGAACAATTCCACTGGTGTTGGACCCGAGTTAGATTCACCTTCCGATATCGCCTTCGATAGTGACAACCGGCGCGCGCTGGTGTTGGATAATGGCTTGAAGGTCGTGGACATCACCAGCGGGGATCGAGCGATTGTGTCCCAATAACGTTGAAGGCATATCCCAGTTTTCGCCTCTGCAATCAACATAAATTCCGCGTAAAAACGCCTAAACTGGGAGCGGATAACACGGCAAAGCAATTGGACAACAAGACGGACCTGGGCTCGATCGCTTTCGAAGCTTTCCCAGTCCGCAGCGGGCGCCACATCCCAATCCCGTAGCGCTTCATGGAGCGCGTGCAGATGCCGATCCGCCTCCCAGTGAGCCAGAGCAAGCCGTTGTAAGTTCATGTCTGCACGATCTTACGGCCTTGGTTCCGCGCGATCTTAACCCCTGATCGAGAATCGTCCTCTCCGGCCTTCGCGATGACCACGTCGATGCGCTGTTCGCCCAACTGCAGGTAAAGTTGAGCGATAAAGCGCGTTCGCTTGTCGACGAGATCCTGGGCCGACAAGGCCACGGATGATTCCACGAGCAGATCGATATCCCCGCCTCGCGCGGTACCGTCAAGGCGTGAGCCGAAAAGGTAAATGACGGTGCCGGCCGGAAACACGCGAAGCGCCGCTTGTTCGATAGCCTAAATCTCGTGGGAATGCAACCTCATGTTCCACCACAATCCATGGAAGGGTCAAATGATTGACTCGCAAACATTTAGACCAATCATGATCTAAGATTTTCTCGGCGGCAACTCATCGTAGGTTGGCAAGGAATTAGGCTCGGTGTACCAGACGGCCTGTGAGCCGCAGTAAATGTTATGGATCGGCCGAACTTCAGGATCGCCATCCAGTGTGCCCGCCGGAACGACGACCGCTTTACCGCTCTGCGTCAACCACGGCAGGGATGAACCACAATTTTTACAAAAACACGTGGCAAAGTGTCTAGCGCCTTCCAGCTCATAACGTCCGACGAACTCTTCGCCGCGCAACCAGTTAAAGTCTTCTGGAGAAACCAGTATATTGGAGGCAAACGCACTCCCGGTAAATTTTTGGCAGCGAGAGCAACGGCAATACTGAAAGATACCCAGATTTCCCTTGATGACATAACTTACTTTGCTGCACAGACAGGTGCCGGTTATTTCATTGTTAGACATCGTGATCTCCCAAAGCACTAATACAAAAACTCCCCGCAGGACGGTCTTGCTTTAAACCGGTACAATACGTTATTGCTATAGGGGCAGACTCGTGTACCAGGACAAGCACTGCGATGGTTCAAACTAGGGCATTGTATAGGAAAGCCAGGTTCTGCGGAAATTCACGCTTTTTCAATGAACTTAAGCGGCCAAACCTTATCATCGCGCAACAGCGGCGCGAACCTGGCTCACCAAGCTCGGTAAAGAGCATGAGTGATGCACCCCAGCCCTAATATACTAGCGACTGCCATCTGTAATTCCGCCAACACGACTTACCGGAGCTGATAGAATTCCACTCGGTGTTCGCGATGGGTGCGAATAAAAAAGTCAACAAACAAAGTTCTTAAAGAATCGTTAATGAGGTTATGGAATGCGAATTGCCATTATCGGCGGCGGCATCAGCGGGCTGGCTACCGCTTTTTACATTCAACGACTCCACTCTCAAGCAAAGCTCTATCTATTGGAAAAACAAGCCTATCTCGGCGGTACCATGCGCACCGTAGAGAAGGAAGGCTTTTTATTTGAAACGGGGTCCAATGGGTTTCTCTCCAATAAACCGGATACCCTCGAGCTGGTGAAGGATAGCGGTGCGGATTCGCTGCTGTTGAAAAGCAGCGACATCGCCCGAATCCGCTATATATTTACCGATCGGCTGCATCGCTTGCCGGAAAATCCGTTCGCGTTTATGGCAAGCTCGCTACTCAGTTTTTCCGGTAAGCTGCGCACCCTAGGCGAGGTCTTCGTACCACCTCGTACTGAATCCAATGACGAAACGCTACAGAGTTTCGGCTACCGCCGGGTAGGGAAAGAATTTACCGATGTCTTTCTAAACGCCATGTCGGCGGGTATTTTCGCTTCGTCGCCTGAATGTATCTCGGTGAAAGCGGCCTTCCCCGCCGTGGTTCGGCTCGAAAACGAATATGGCGGGCTTTTCAAAGGCATGATTAAAAAACGCAAGAAAGACGCCGGTCCCGGTGGCGTTTTAATGAGCTTCAAGGGCGGAATGGGGCGTTACATCGAACATTTGCGCACCCAACTGAATGCGGAGATACGACTAGATAGTGAAATCACTCAAGTGACACGCCGTAAGGACGGCTACGCGGTCAACTCTCGAGAGACCAGCCTAGAGGTGGATAAGCTCATTCTTGCAACTCCCGCTTACGTCAGCGCCCATCTGCTGCAATTTCTGGCGCCCCGCTTAGCCATACGACTCGGCGCGATCGAATACTCCCCGATTTCGATCGTGGGATTCGGCTACCACAATCTAGCCCACCGCCTTAAGGGCTTCGGTTTATTGACCACCGCTTCCGCGCAGAAGGAGATTCTGGGCGTACTGTGGGATAGCTCCATCTTTCCCGACCGGGCACCTGCCTCCTGTAAATCCGTCCGGGTCATGATCGGCGGCCAGCGGAATCCCAAGCTGGCGCAACAAGACGAATCCGCGTTAGTGGAGATTGCGCTGAAAGGACTGAGGGAAACTATGGGAATCACTGACACGCCCGCCAGCATTTTTGTTGAGCGCTGGGCACGCGGGATTCCCAACTACAAACCGGGGCACTTAGCCAATGTGGACGAGATCTTTGCATTACTTAAAAAGTTTCCTGGATTGTATCTAAATAGCAATGCCTACTACGGCATCAGTCTCAATGACTGTGTGCGCAACAGCAAACTGTGCGCGCAGCAAGTAATGTCAGGAGAATAAGCAACAGCCTAAAGCAGGACTACCTCGCCGTGCTCGGGGAGATCAAGCAATGATGCACTAACCGGAAGACGGCCTTAAGGTGACCGCTTTTCGTAACGTTGTTCGAGCCCAGAAAGAGCTGTTGCCTCACGGCTCGATCATTGGGCTTGGGACATTTACCGGGCTCTCAAATCGTCAATCCTTACTGGAATATCTGGATGGGGTACCCGTCGTGCGCAACGTGTTAGGCAAAGGGTAGCGGTGTTGTAACGTGGTTCTGGACCGTTACGAAACTATCAATGACAGCTCGGTACACACGCTGGGTAATCGCGCTTCAGAATCAATTCTGGGTGCCGATGTTAACCTGATGGTGAGCCGCATCGCTATAGATAGTTATTGCAGCGCATCTCCATGGTAGATAATCCCGCACCCTACCCTGTGCCCCTAATATTAGTAAAGGGATAGTGATCGATAACTACCATGTAATTCTAGTCAAAAGATAGGAACGGGAATCAATAAATGAAAGGGTTTTTTAAATCCATAACAGTGCGTCAAAAGCTCTGGTCTCTGGTAATCTTATCCTTTTTGGGAATCACCGTGGTGTCCCAGGAAGGGCTGATGATCCTGAAGCAAAATCTTTTGAGCGATCGCCAGGACAAGGTCCAGCATCTAGTCGATGTGGCGCATGGGGTTCTTCAGCATTATGCCGGGCTTGCAAGCGCCGGTAAATTATCCGAAGAACAGGCCAAACAGAATGCCTTGTTGGCGATACAGGGCCTTGGTTATGGCAATAATAACTATTTCTGGATCAACGACATGAAACCAGCCATGGTCATGCATCCGAAAAAACCGAGTTTGAATGGCAAAGACCTAGCCGATTTCAAAGACCCGGATGGAAAACACCTATTCGTCGATTTTGTAGACACCGTGAAGCGCCAGGGGGCTGGTTTCGTGCACTACAAATGGCCTAAACCGGGCTTCGAAAAGCCCGTACCAAAGATATCTTATGTGAAGGGGTTTGCGCCCTGGGGTTGGGTGATCGGGTCAGGAATCTATCTGGACGATGTGGATGCGGTTTTTATGCGATCTCTATGGAAAGAAGGATCGATCATTGCCGTCATACTGACTTCACTGGTGCTGATCGCCGTATTTATAATACGCACATTGATGAAACCCTTGCGTGCCGCTGCCGAGTCCGCCGATGCGATCGCCGCCGGAGATCTGAACAGCACCTTCGAGGATATTAGTTCCAAAGATGAGCTTGGAAGCCTGATGAAATCCCTGAAGACCATGCAGCATGAGCTGTATGAATCCATCGAGGGCGAACGGGCACACAAGGCGGCGGAGATTGGACGCATCAAGACCGCGTTGGACAACGTCTCGGGTAATGTCATGGTGGCCGATGCCGAAGGGAAAGTCGTTTATCTCAACAGGGCATTGGAGACGATGTTCCGCGATGCCGAGCAGCAATTGCGCGCTGCAGTTCCGGAGTTCAGCGCCGAGACGCTGCAGGGCAGTGATCTGGATCAGCTGTATGAGAACCTATCACGCCGGAGCGTGCAGCTCAGCCAGTCGAGCAGTACGCAGGGCGCGGAGTTCGAGGTCGGCGGTCGCAGCTTCCATACCGTGGCTAATCCTGTCTTCGACGAGAACGGCGAGCGTCTGGGTACCGCGGTGGAATGGACCGACCGTACAGCGGAGGTGACGGTGGAGCGCGAGGTGCAGGGGATCGTCGAGTACGCTCAGGCCGGAGACCTCAGCCAACGCATTAATCTGGTCGGCAAGAGCGGCTTTTTCGAAAAACTGAGCCAGGGTCTCAATGCTCTGCTGGATGTCAGCGAACAGGTGATCAACGACACCCTGCGGGTGCTGGGGGCGATGGCTCAAGGTAAACTGACCGAGACCATCGCCGCGGACTACCAAGGCACCTTCGACCAGCTCAAGCGCGATGCCAACGCCACGGTGGTTAAACTTACCGAAGTGCTCGGCAAGCTCAAGGTCGGCACCGAGACGGTAAGCACTGGCGCAGGTGAGATCTCCCAAGGAAATACTCATCTGAGCCGGCGTACCGAAGAACAGGCTGCCAATCTCGAGGAGACAGCCTCGAGCATGGAGCAGATGACCGCCACGGTGAAGCAAAACGCGGACAATGCGCGCCAGGCCGACCAGCTGGCCGCCGGTGCGCGCGCGCAGGCTGAGAAGGGTGGCCAAGTGGTCGGAGAAGTGATCTCGGCAATGGCCGAGATCAACGCCGCGAGCAAGAAGATCGTCGACATCATCAGCTTGATCGACGAGATTGCCTTCCAGACCAATCTGCTGGCGCTCAACGCGGCGGTGGAGGCGGCACGGGCTGGCGAGCAGGGCCGTGGATTTGCCGTGGTGGCCGCCGAAGTGCGAAATCTGGCCCAGCGCAGCGCCACGGCGGCCAAGGAGATCAAGTCGCTTATCGCCGACAGCGTGAACAAAGTCGAGCAGGGCTCGCAGCTGGTGGATAAATCCGGTGAGACGTTGAAGGAAATCGTCACCTCGGTCAAAAAGGTTAGCGACATCATCGCCGAGATCGCGGCGGCCAGTGCCGAACAGACCACGGGCATCGAGCAAGTCAACAAAGCGATCATGCAGATGGATGAGATGACCCAGCAGAATGCGGCGCTGGTGGAGCAGGCCGCGGCGGCCTCTAAAGCCATGGACGAGCAGGCGCATAGCATGAAGGATCTCGTCGGCTTCTTCACGGTGAGTGAGCAGGCCGTAGGACAATTAACGCACGCAGCCCAAGAGACCACCGAGAGACCAGAACGGCGTTCTGCCACACGGCCATGGGCGAACCGCCAAGCCAGGGCGAAACAAAAGCTTAAGCCGGACGTGGGCCATGTGTCGACCGGGGCACATGGCTCCGTTGTGTAAAGGCAGCCAGGCCCTGCTGGCGGTTCGATGACGGAACCCTTTTGACCCGGACGGACGGTTCCGGGTGCGTTGTGCCTTTGAAGCCCCCTAGCGCACGGCAGGAACTGGACTTACGGGTGAGCGATGAGCCGCGCTCAATGCGTGACCGGGCTACGATTCAGAGACTAATGTTGGAAAAGTCGAACAGAAAGTCTTCTCAAGATTAAATGACCACCTTAGTATTTGTTCCAATTGACACGCACATAGAGAACCGTAAATTCCTCTCTACACTATAATACTTAGCATATCTCGAAGCACACCGAGTGCGGTGACTCGAGTTCGGCACGGTTTCGCTCAGCATACTGATCGCCTTGATCATGCTGTCTTATCGTGGAAATATGCCGTTGCACCTAGTACGTTTGATATCCTATGAAAAGAGGACATTATGAAAATACTGCGAATAACCAGCTTATTGGTGCTATTACTCTTACTCGCCAGCATGGCGCAGGCCAAGGTGGTGACCCGGTCGGTTTCCTACTCGCAGGGAGGAACTGCCCTGGAAGGCTATCTGGCCTACGATGACGCCGTTTCGGGCAAAGCCCCCGGCGTTCTGGTGGTCCACGAATGGTGGGGATTGAACGACTACGCCAGGGAGCGTGCTGAAAAGCTGGCGCAATTGGGTTATGTGGCCTTTGCCGTGGACATGTACGGCAAGGGGAAGGCTACTCGACATCCTGAGCAGGCCGCCGCCTGGATGAAGGAAGTCAACAGCAATATGGACAAATGGCAAAAAAGGGCTTTGGCGGGATTGGAGGTCCTCAAAAAGCAGCCCCAGGTGGATCCCGAGCGGATCGCCGCGATCGGCTACTGCTTCGGGGGTGCCACGGTCCAGGTGCTGGCCTACAGCGGGGCGGATCTGAAAGGCATCGTCAGCTTTCACGGAACCCTCATTCCGCCGTCCGCGGAACAGGCTAAACAAACCAAGGCGAAACTCCTGATCTGCCACGGCGCCCAGGATCCCATGAACGATCCCGAAGCATTGAGCGCCTATATCACCGCCTTGAACGCTTCCACCATCGACTGGCAACTGGTTGCATTCGGCAATACGCGACATAGCTTCACCAATCCGGACGCGGACCAATACGGCATGTCTGGCCTGGCTTACAGCCCGTCTTCGGACCGGCGTTCTTGGCAATATATGAAATTCTTTTTCCGGGAGATTTTTTCGAAAAAGTGATGAGGGAGATATGGCTACTCGATCGTGATTTCGTACAAAGCCGATGCAGCGGTCATGGG
>CAVSWL010000042.1:0-42360 GCA_963731655.1 uncultured Gammaproteobacteria bacterium
GGGCTCTCTGGTAATTTGCGCGGATAGAAAGTCACTGTAAAACAATAGAGTGCGCAATAATTTCGGATGTCAAAAATGCAAGCTTTGCCTCGAAATAGTTTGCGGTTAGCGCCATAGCATAAATCTTTCTTATCACTGAATGCTTAGGCGAACAACCTATAGCCCTCCAGATCGAGATAAATTCTCTGGAACAAATGCTGAATATTACCGATCCCATAGCAACGACGTTTAAGCACCTTGATCTTGTTGTTCAGCCCCTCGACAAAGCCACTGGTATGGCGGTTATGGAAATAATTGGTGATGTCCTCCATTCGCGCGTCCAGCGTGGATAGGAACGTATTAAAACACCTCAGCCCACTTTTCTTGACCCGTGTTATCCAACTTTTGATCTTTCGCTTGGCCCGGCTCTTGACGATATCTTGCTCAAAAATCTCTGTGAGTTCATGGCATAACTGATAAGCCAACTCTAACTCTGGCGAGTGTTTGAATAAGCACTCCAATACCTCTGACTCGTCTTCTGATAGCGCCTGTTTATTCTTACGTAATATCCACATCGCACCTTTTAGTTTTTTGTACTCTTGTGCCGGTAAGGTTTTCTTCAAACGCCTCAATTCCTTTTTACGCAATTCATCCAATGATTTCCTGTACAGCTTGGCCACATGAAAACGATCCACCACGACTCGAATACCTTGACCCAAGACCTCCTTGGCCGCATTAATGTAGCCGTCATACCTATCGGAGCATACCGCCTTGATGGTGGTGCTCAGGCGCGTGGGAATGCTCGATAAAAAGGCTTTAACCGTCTCTTTCTTGCGATTCGCCAAAACGCCTATGAGGCTTATTTGGCCATCCACATGAGCCGTGACAATACTGACAAAGTCTTTATGACCTTTCTTCAACGCAATCTCGTCTAGGCCCAATACGTCTAATCTCCGGTGCGCCTTCCAATCCACTTCGCACTCAATACGACGATCGATCATCCCCATAATCGCCTCATAGCCTACATCTTCCTTAATGCTGACATCCTCTACCGTGCTATTAACTAACGCTAATAAGACATGCTCTTCATAGGCCTTGGTCGGGCCCGTTGCCGGGTCATACCATGACAAGCGCTGAGTGCTTGTCACCGGCTTGCCTTTTTTCCCTTTGCAGTGCGCACACTCGTACCTCACAGGAAAAATTCGTAGGTACGTCTTTCGACCCAAAATCGGTAAATGTCTGAGGATCACAGCGCGGCCATGACCACAACCTTTCGTCAGCTTGCGCCCGCAACTAGGACAGTCAGTGCCTTGCTCAGTACTGCTGACGGTAATCACAAAGGCGCCTTTATGATTGATCTCTACGCTTTCAACGCTGACATTTGCAATGTCTAAAGGTATCTCAAATTTACCGCCCATCTCACCTTCTCCGCCGCACCCTCAATAACCGATCTTGAAGTCCAAGAAATATGCTTAGACTATAAAAAATACTTATCATATGTCCGACTCTACAGCAACAAATCTGGTAAATCCCGTATTATTCTTTTCCGCAGACTCTGACTTAGGCTCTTGTTTTTTCACCAAAATAGGGGCAATCTTGTACCACGCAAATTACCAGAGAGCCGGCGAGAGCGAGACTTGGTGAATTCGATCAATAGCTTATGGAGCAATCGTGCCACCCGCTTGTTGATGTATTCTGAACCGTTGTCGGCATGAAAGCCTCGCAGCTCAAAAGGGAACTGTTCCAGGAGTTGTTCCAGAATGGGGATCAGGTAGTGCTCGCTGATCTTTTCCACGGCGCAGACGATCTCGAACTGAGTCATCTCATCGACCGCGTTGATGTGGTAGACCCCTTTGACGCCGTCTAAGTCCCCCTTGGTGAACCGTATCGACGCGGATATAGCCCGGTTTACCCTCGGGCTGGGGTTTGCGTCGTTCCCCGATGCTGGACGGTTTGGAGTGAGTTTTCTCGAAGTGATGGCGCACGCGGTGATAGCACTTTGAGTGCCTCAGGTTGTACAGATGGGCAACGGAGATGTCGGCCAGTCGTTGGATACTCCTGTTGGCCGAAAACGTTGCAGGCGCGTTCACACAGCTTCTTGGTAGTCGGCCCGGACAACGTACCGTGGAATTCGTCGGTGTGTGCCAGAAGCCGGATATCTTCATCGGTGTATTTACGAGGAAATCCGTGAGTCGTGCGTTGACGACGCTGGAGGCGTCCAGTTTTGCAATACTGTTTTACCAAGCGCTTAATCTGGATGCGCGAATAACCGCTGAGCTTCTGCAGAAAACGCAATATCAGCCCTTTGTTCAGCCTTGTTGAGCTGCAGATAATGGAGTCGAACCAACGTGGTTTGAATCCACGTGTAGCGATCCTCCTTGGCGTCGATGGAAAGCTCCACCGCAGCGGTGCCTCCGAGGAATTGGTGTACCTGTTTAAGAGTTTTCATGGCTGAGTCGTTCATGATGATTTTCATCCCGCCATCATGAACAGGAATCGGGCTAGTTCAGTATCATTTCATGTTAGAAACACGCTCACCGTTCAGTATCATTTCATATTGGAAGAGACTATAGGTTTAACTCTTTATATAATTCGGGGATAATGACTTTTTATTTTTTTATTTAAGAATGCGATAGGACTCTGTTGCGTTGCGACCAACCGGCTGATTGACGAGATTTCGAGCAGATCGAGCTACGATTATCGGGCTCGGCTTAGACTTCTTCGAAAAATCATTACAACCCGATATGTCAGATGCTAGTGACGCAAAAAAATGAGGCGCAATATCTCTAATTCACTACGAGAGGAAAAGGGTCAGAGCACATGTTTCATCTAAGTGTTCCAAAGGGAACGAACTTAATTCTAGTAACGAGTGCTTGCCATGGCGAAGGTGTGAGTACTGTTGCCGAAAAGCTGGCTCGTGGGCTAAATAGAAACCGACGCGATACGATCCTAGTTGACTGTAACCTACGCCCCCCCAAGGTGGAAGCCGATCCTCAAGGGGAAACAGCTCAACAAGGGTTGACGGAGATGGTTGAAGATTCGCTCCCAGCCGCTTCCGTTATATATACCGATCTAGGCAAGCAGTTTTCCTATATACCAGCCGGGCGAGGCACTTTGAATCCAATTTCAATCCTTACGTCAACTCGATTCCTGACAAATCTACAGTCACTGCGGCACAAATATCGTTGGACAATACTTGCTGGGCCTCCTGTAACCACGTGTCCAGAGTCAGCGGATTTAGGCCGTATTGCTGATGCAGTAATATTAGTCGTGCGTGCAGAACACACTCGGGCCGAGGTTATCGAGCAAGCGAAGACTACACTCGAGCGATCGGGAAGTCACATTGCTGGTGCGATTTTAAACAGACGGCGTTATCACATCCCGGCTTCCGTCTATCGGTGGCTAACTTAATAGGAATAGAAGTAGACTAGTCAAACTCGACTTTGCCCATTTTAGATAATGGAAGATAGATGGGTGGGCATCTTCCATGTTTTAATGGGTAAACCGATCCACTTAGCTCGACTTTCTTCGAGCTCTTTGAATAAATAGTGAGCCTCACAGACGGGAAACGGAGCAGAAACTCACCCTAGACACGATACTCGTTGATGAAAATTGGATCTATAGTGATGGCAGAACGTCGAGTATGCATCGCCGGTTAGAGGGTCAACCTCAAGAAATAATTTTCCCAATTATTCGGGAAAATCTTCATCAATCATATCAACCAAGTCGTCGAAATCATCCATTCCCCAACTATTGGGCTCTTCCGGAAATTCATCCTCACTGAGTAAATCTCGAGAGATATTCTTAAATGCGTCGTCTTCATACGCATCGTCCTCAAATGCGTCATCTTTCTCTTGCGGATACATGGCCAATACTCCTTACTTAGAAAATCCTTTACTTTCGTTCAACATTTTACACGGTTTAGTCGGACACAGGTAACGGCCTGCACAAGGGATAATTTTTAATCGATCACCTTACTTTATCCTCACATATAAGTATGCAATGTTCACACCAAGACCATAAAAGGCACACATTTGAAAACCGCATTCCGCCTAACCTACCTCCATGAGATATCGTGCTAAACAACCTGCCACAGGGGAGTACATCGGCACTTTCCCTCGAAAACTTTCATGGCTCAGACCCATTACAAGCAATACGGCAATCGATAATGTAGCTATTTAAACGATGGCTTGAAGCTTAGCTGTGAGCTTATCAGATCAGGGATGAAATCTTCGGGGGAATTAAAACCGCCAAACACTCGATAACACCTGTCATTCTTTCGACAGATCACCAACAATTTAAATAGTATTGTTTTGTATGATTGGATACTCACTTTATTCAATCGAAAATCTAAATGCTCCACCCATAGTTTGGCCCCGAGTAGAGTTGACGGTATTCACTTTCTTTGCTATACAAAACCCGCGTTTTAACTCACCAGAAAAGGTTGACTATGCCGATAGAACGGATCATTCTTGCCACAGCGGGATTTTTTATTTTAGCCTCTTTAGGGTTATCTCAAATTCATAGCGCTTATTGGTTACTCTTTACCGCCTTCGTAGGTATAAACCTGTTTCAATCTGCGTTCACGGGTTTCTGTCCGTTGGCAATAATTCTAAGGAAATTAGGGATAGGATCAGAGGCCAAAGCTGATTAAAAGATGGTCACATCCGAAGATCAATAAAAACGCAAATCACCTCTTCTTCAATAGATTTCTCAGATTCGGGTGCGTTGTTCAACTCGGTCAGAGGGCGTCGTCAGGAGCTAGACGGCTCCATCGCCTCCTTTGTTACTGTTGCCCTCCTTCCTCCTCACCAGGGCTACACCTCCCTCCCCGTATGCGGAATAATGCATTCTCTGGCTCTATGGCTACTAAAAATATGCACAGTTCATCGGCAGGTAAATGAGCACTTCGAGTCAACATGTGAGTATTTGCGTCATGGCAAAAAGAGCGCTCTAGAACATCAACGTTTTTGAAAAACCTAATCATTAGGTATGCACAATCACACAGGGGCCTATCCCAATGCTTGATAAAACGTTAACAATCATCCTTGCAGGCGGCAGTGGCGGGCGATTAAAACCTTTGACGGATGAACGGGCTAAAGCGGCGATTCCCTTTGGCGGCAAATATAGACTAATTGATTTTACGTTGGCCAACTGCCTCAATTCCGGACTGCGCCAAGTCTTAATATTGACTCAACATAAGTCTCACTCCTTACTCAAGCATTTACGAGATGGCTGGTCGATATTTAACCCAGAAATCGGCGAATACATCACCGCAGTCCCACCACAGATGCGGGCCGGAGAAAATTGGAATAGTGGTACCGCAAACGCTATTTACCACATACGAGATCTTCTCGAGCGCAGTGCAGCTCAGTGGGCATTGGTGCTCACGGGAGGCGATCAAGTCTATCGCATGGACTATGAACCCTTAATTGCTGCGCACGTGAGCCGGGGCGCTGCAGCAACCATTGTTTATATCGATCTAAGTTCAGAACGGATCCAAGATTTCGATGCGATAGAACTAGACAATAATACCTACCGGGTTCTTCGACTGGGTGGACAGCCTCAGGAATGGGATGGTCACCGGAGTGGTGGCTCCGATGGTACGGCACGAGTACTTGTTTCCATGGGTGTTTATGTCGTTTCTATGGAGTTGCTACTCAAATGCCTCGAGGAAGACTATGCAAATCAAGAGTCTGCCCATGATTTTTGCCGGGATGTCATTCCATCGCTTACGAACTACAATGCAGTCTATGGTTATCACTTTGGTGGTCCAGAGGGGCGCGTTAACGTCGATAAATATTGGCAGGATGTCAGCACCATCGACAGCTATTATGAGGCCAATATGGCCTTATTAAATCCGGTGCCTCCTATCAATCTCTATCAGACTAACTGGCAAATTCGTACCTACCCGGGTCAGCACCCTCCCGCCCGTACGGTGCCTGGAAAATCGGGTACCGAGGGGATTTGCATCAATTCTATCGTCGCTGGCGGCGTCGTCATTTCCGGAGGAAGCGCGCAACACTCCATCCTGTTTGCTAAAACATTTCTCGATGATGAGTCTATCGTGCAAGATTCGATATTATTTGAGGGAGTGCGGATTGGAGAAGGCGCCCAACTCAGAAATTGTATTGTAGACAAATTCGTAAATATTCCCGCAGGTGAATCGGTAGGCTACGATTTGAATAAGGATAGGCAACGGTTTACGGTTTCAAATAATGGAATTGTAGTGATTCCACGAGCGTATGAGTTCGAATAGCGGATTATCCGATCCATGGGGAGATTGCTCTGGTCTCCCACAATTCTTGAGGCTCCGCTCGATGCAGTTTCCACATAGGGAAAAACAACACGTCGTGGATGTACGTCCAAAGTATTTTCCAATCCTAAAATGAGTCTGAAATAAGGTAATAGAAGCTGAGGTATCCTTGGTTAGAACAGCACCCTAGAAGGGTGTTGACAAGGAGAAATCAGTCTATGCCGCCTCCTGTTCATTGATGTGTTTAAAAAGTTGTTGGCGTGCTCGGTTTAACTGCCGAGCGGCCTCATTATCACTCATTTGCATCGCCACCGCATCCAGTTGGGCGAAGGTGATATCGGCCTTCAAATAGGTTGGCGCGTTGGGTAAGGATTTAAGTTTTTCGTAAGGGGTCATCATCTGCTTGTAGGGGTAGCGTTTTCGCTGTTTGCCTTTGGCGTCGACGGTGATTTGGGCAAAGAAACAGGGGCGATGGAAGTTGAGGTAGGGGTTGAGGAAACCCCGGTTGAAGTCATTGATCAGTGAGGCCTATTTTTGGGGGATATGGGCGTAGCCGAGGTGCTTGCGCACCACGGCCCCATTTTTACTTTCCACCAAGGCGTTGTCATTGGTATGGCGTGACCGGGACTTGGTGAACTCGATCAGCAGCTTGTTGAGCAGCTCCGCGACCCGTTTGTTGATGTATTCCGAGCCATTGTCGGCGTGAAAGCCTTGGATGACGAAAGGGAAAGCTTCCAGCAGCATTTCAAGCACGGGCAGCAAGTACGCTTCGCTAATGCGCTCCACCGAGGCGACGATCTCGTATTGGGTGACTTCATCCACGGCGTTGATGTGATAGACGCCTTTGCGTCCGTCTAAATCGCCCTGGTGAACGGTATCCAGGCGCAGGTAGCCGGGTTGCCCCCCAGGGTCGGGTTTGCGTCGCTCCGCGATCTTGACGGGGGTGGCTTGGGTTTTAGTGAAATGGCAGCGTTGGCGGCAATAGCCGGTGCACTTCCTGAGATTGTAGAGATGCGACACCGAGATGCCCGCCAAACGCTCATAGGTGGGGTTGCCGAACAGAGTATATTCGCGTTCGAAAATCTTCTTGGTGGCCGGGCCGCTTAAAGTCCCGTGCAGTTCATCGGTCTGGGCTAATCGCACGATATCCTGGGCGCTATAGTGTGTAGCAAACCGATGCCGGGGTTGGTATCTGCGCCCCAGTTTTCCGGTGCGCTTGTACTGCCCAATCAGGCGGGTTAGCTGTTGGCGTGAATAGCCCGTGACTTTCTGCAGATAGCGCCTCACCACCCCTTTATCACCCTTGCTCAGGCTCACATACCGCAGACGAATCAAGGTATCTTGAATCCACGTGTAACGTTCCAGCGGGCTTTCCATCGAAAACTCAATCGCCTCGGTGCCAGCTAAAAAGGCGCGGAGCTGTTCAATAGTCTCTAACTGCGTGTCATTCATGATAGTTTTCATCCTCCTATCATGAACAGGTGCCGCGCTATTTCAGACTCATCTTGTGTTAGAAATAAGCTCCTCTTTCAGACTCATCTTGTATTGGAAGAGACTTCCAATTGACGCCGTGGGCGCGAACACCTAGAATTGTTCCCCCTTAGCGGGCGATTAGCTCAGTGGGAGAGCACCGTCTTCACACGGCGGGGGTCACTGGTTCGAACCCAGTATCGCCCACCAATAAAATCAATGAGATATCATAAAATTTCTTGATTGATCAAAATTACACACCTATACCATACTCCACATATACTCCACCATAAGTGAAAAATTACTCATTATAAAAGGATATGGATTAGGATTTCTTCCTTTAGCTATGCGCTGAAAGCAAGGGAGATAAAAAAGAATAAAAAGCAACTAAATGGAAATATGAAACGCCAATGATCAGAAAGCTGGGGGCTAAGAGGTAAAGAAGGGAATCACAATTGAAGGCGTAGAAAAGGAGAGAGGTTTTTTAATATTAGCTGTAGCCGTTACGATCTCACCAGTTGGGCCTCGAAAATAGTATTTCCGTTCTACTGTCGTTGTTCCTGTTTATGTAAGTATCGACTCCTAGGTATATTAAGAAATCTACATTCAACGTTTGACCTTGAAGCGGTCTAGTACCAGCCCAAAATACACTAACAGTCATGTCGATTTGCGGGTTAACATAAAGCGCCTTATATAAAGGAACTTGCTTTACATCATTGGTTTTGATATTTCCCGTCTCTATGATCTGTATGCATTTGAATTGTGTACTGTTATAGAAATAGCCAGTGTCGTTGCCATTGCTATCTTTGAAATAAAACATAGAGTCAGACAAATCATCTGTTGTTAATCTACCCTCTTGAATTGCTTTCATGACGGAAAATGGACTATCTACTTCATGAAATGCATCCAACTTTAGATTACGCATAAGCGCTTGGTCTTTTAGATATGCAATCCTTGGGTTTTCTTTGGTGGATTTTTTTGCCTCGGTAACTGGAATCTCGGACACCACTCCTTGTTGTCTAACTGGCTGTTGAGTACAACCAATGCACACTATTGCTGCTAAGATAAAAGCGGAAGTTTTCATTTTCTGCCTTCGTACTTAATCATGACTATGATTCACATCTACAACCAAATTACACTACAAAACGATAAAAAGAGTGGCTATGGCCAGAGTTAAAGTCTACGCGAATAGCTCTTCCGGGCAAATGTGCAGACTCTGACTAGAAGTTTGTAAGTATCCGCTAGATAAAGATATTCACAGCATCGGCATAATCCAGTACTAACGGTAAAAATATAATCAGCATAATGTCTCGTCGGTTTATCGGGGAAGGGATAATGATTCGTGCTCTTTTTCTCAGCATTCTTCTAATCACATCAGCCCACGCCAAGACTCTTAGCGGTCGCATCGTCCGAGTCACAGACGGTTCAGGGGCTTGCACTTAGTTACAAAGGAAGTAGCCCCTTTCTTGTCTCTTAGAGACGAGTAGCAGGAGGGGGTCCGGGGGAGGATGCAGGCTCATGAAGGCTGTGGATAACTGTATATTGTCCCACTGGCGGTCGTTGGAAGCCGCTTGTATTAAGCCAGTTTTAACGACGGGACTCCCGTGTTTCTGATGAACAGCTAACCGCGGACAGACTCGCCACATCGCAGAGAGCTTGTAGTAGTGCGGTTGCGTTCTGCCATATAACTAGTCTTGCGGAAGGGGACAACGTCGTCGATCTGGCCTCGAAAAGCTCACGAAATAGTTGCGATTCGTAACATCCTGATTTGACGAACAAACATCCTTTGTAACCGTTATAAACGCCCCAGAACGACGGTGATACCGTGGTTGTGCTCGACAGTAATAACGTTCAGCACAAAATCCGATTAAAAGGGATCGATGCACCCGAGCGGGGACAACCTTATGGGAAAGCTTCAGCTAAAAGTTTGTCAGGAATGGTAGCAGGGAAGCATGTTGTCGTTGATTACGATAAGCGGGATAAGTATCGCAGAATTATAGGGAAAGTGTTGCTCCAAGGCAGAGACATCGACTTGCAGCAAGTTGAAAGGGGCTATGCTTGGCATTACAAGTACTACCAACGGGAACAGAGTCAGGAAGACCGTCAGCTCTATGCTGAAGCGCAAGATGATGCTAAGGAATCAAGACTTGGTCTATGGGCTGAATCTAATCCTGTGCCACCTTGGGAATGGCGAAAACGGAAGAAGTAGTGAGACTCTGTTGTACCTTAAAAAGTATTGTCCTCAATTCCTGAAGGGCTGAGTTTGGCCACAAACTGCCAGTCGCAGGTTATGATCTGAGCGGCAGCTTTCGCTCTTCGTGTGTTAACGCCAAGGTAAGCGGCGGCTGGTGTGGAGCGGCGTTTGCGCAATCATGGCGAAGCCATGCGCAAAAAGCCGCGGAGCACCAGACGTCCGAGAGAGGAGCAGAGCGACGAACGGCTTGACCGATTTGTTAAGGATCATATTTTCTCCACCATTTCTTGGTGGGCATCAATGATCGCATCCATGGTCTTTTCTGTTAATTCGATTATTTCTTCAATTCTGTTCATTACTTCAAGCGGGTAGACAACATTTTGAATGCAAAACGGTATCTTTTGGCCTCTTAATTCATGTACCGATATTTTGGCATCGATAATGTCCCTGTCAGAGTGAGCATACATTTTGTCTCGACAACGCAATAACTCATCATGCAATTCACGAAAACCGTCAGGAATGTTGCGTTCTTCAAGTTTGCGCCGAGGAGTCCCCTTCTTTCCCTGCGAGGCTGTATATGCCCGACAATACGCTACTACTGCATACTTGAAAGCGGCTTCTCGGATTAAGCCAATATCTGAGTCTCTGACGGCTCTCAGAACATTACGAGCATCATCAAGATCATCGAGGCAGTTTTGGGCATGCAGAAATATTTCAGAGTTGCTCATGGCTGATCCTTAACGCTCCGCTTCAGGGGCGCCCGGCCGCGCGATCGCGCGGTTGGGTGTCCCCTGCAAGTGGTTGTTCGCAGCCACATCATTTTTTTGATATGTTTTTCTTTGCTTCAAACATGAAATTATTAATGAACTTTCCAAAATCTTCTATTTTGATCGTCGCACTAAAAGCGTCTGTTTTCTCTCGATTGTTATCTTCAAACAGAATATGTGAGTCAGTTATTGTAAAATTTCCATGAGATAAACTATTCCTAATTCTGCCACAGAACCTTTTCCTTTTATTTGAAGAAGTACCAACTCTAACCTCAAATCTATCGGTTGATATTTTGTTGTAATCAACCTTATCAAATTCTGCTTGCTGGGGATAAACGAATAACGGATAGGCTGCCATAATAAGTGTTCCAACATTAAGAAGCGGCACTCCCTCATATTTTATACTAAACTCTGCAAGCAACTCTCCAACGGATCTATTTTGATTCTTGGGAGACATGCATTCTTGGCACCACAGCAACGAAATGTTTCCGTGCATTACCATGTTCCAATCAGTTTTTTTCGCTTCGCTTCTCCTTCTTTTGGCTGCGAACAGTGTATTAGACGGAACGTTTTATTCTGTTACTATGCGGATTCTGTATAGCATCATAAATCTAGTTTCCGTCATTGCATTAGTCAGATTTGATATCAACTATATATTCTCCCAACTCTAGCCAACCATGACTTTGTTTACCTCTTTTCCCATAAACGTATTTAACTTCTTTCAATCCATTATCGGCTAACCAATTAGCGAGAAAACAAGTTGCATGCCCACACGAACCTTCGGGAAAGTTACACCGAAAAACATTCCGCATAAGGAGGCCTATTACATGGAGGAATGTGGACATATAGCTGTGCCAGTACATCTCATCCTGCTGGAGATCGGCCTAAATCGAACTCATCCCAAATACTCGGATAACTGCTAGAAGGAATCTATATTCCCGGGAGTGAAAGGTTCGTTCGATTCTATAAGTTGCACCAAAGCAGACGATTGGATGCAAAGCACCTAGCGGCAGAAATGGGTCGTTCTGAGACGTTCCAACTCTGTCAAATCTGATACTCCCTGTTTGGTTAGATGCCGACTCTCACAAATTGAGTATGCTTTAACTAAGTTCCATCGTGGTGCTTTGGATTGTCTCGATATTGCCTGAGATTTTGAAGTTGCTACGATTCGCAGGCCCTTGGGCGTCAATTCTCTGCTCCTTATCGACGGGATATCGCCATCGGCTACAAGCTCGCTATAAAGATGCGCAGGCCTTATCGATAAACCCTCGCAAGCCTCAACGATTAAGCGATTGACCTCGTCGTCGGTCAGTTCCCTTGTGATTTCCGGGTCAACCGCTACGCGACCCACCAGTTTGAGATTCCCACACCCCGGCCTGACGCGTCTGGACGAGAGGGTTTTAGCTCTCTGTGACAGCGACAGTTGCGACTGGTGCGACAGTCACCAGCTTTACCTCTTCGAGTGTTTCAGGCTCGAAATCAGGAAATATCAACTTTTTTTGCACTAGGGGTGAACTGCGTAAACTGCATAAAGTACTTTTTTCAGTTTGTGCAGTTCCATCATAAGGCATTTTTTCTTTATTTTTCTGGCGAAGGCGGCTGAGGTAGTCGGGCGAATTCATGGCGTCACCTTCACCACTGGTGATACCGCATAAACAGGATCGGAAGGACGTCCGAAGCCTTGCCCGCCGCCTGGATCAAGTTCGATCAACCATCCATGCTCGAATAACAGGCGACAGGCTTTCTTGACGGCATCGCGATCAGTCAGGCCATGCCAGCTCTTGCGCGATATTTCCCAAGCCTTAAAACGGGGAGGCAATTCGCCCCGCCGCAGTCTGGCTTGCAGCAACTCTGCCGCGCCGGTTTCCGGGTGCTCCACAACGTGATAGACGCGTCGGGCATGGGGAGTCAGGTATTCAATCCATGCGAGCGCCTTCAATAGCGTTCGATCGGATACCTCGCGCGCTGCAGGATCGTCGGCAACGTGTATAATCAGCGCCAGCTTACCCAGTAGCCCTGGATACTTTCCGAAGTGCGCGGCGATTGGTGCGCTTTCGCCGCCGCTCGATTCAAGGGTTCGCCGGTCGCGCATGAATGCCGAATACCACTCACGAAAAGCTCTTGCGCCGCTTCGGTCAGGCGGATAAATGGCGGACCGTTGCCGAAGTCATCACGGCTTCCGATAGCATCGGGATCAAAGTTATCCGCCCGCTTGAACAGTTCCGCCGCCGCCCTTCGTGATGGCCCGTCCGGATAGCGGTCCACATACTCAAAGGTTTCCGGGTCGGGCCACACGATCAGTTGGAACCGCTGCAACAACCCATCGGCCCGTTCTCCCGAAAATGCGCCGCGCACATACCGAGATAGCGGCCCCGGTTGCATGCCGCCGACCACCGATAACGCAAATTTCGGCAGCGTTGTTATGCCGCGCGTGATGCGGTCGAATCGGTAACCCTCCTTCCCTGACCATCCTGACAGATATAAGCCCCGTGCTGTCGCGCTCCGCTCGTCTTCCAGCGTCGCCAGCAGGGATGAAAGCTCATCGCGCTCTACAAGTAAACCATTCGGATTTTCCTCTAATAGCTCGCCAAGCTTTTCGGCGGTTGCGTCGCTAGTCCAATAAGTTCGCGGAATTAGCGCATCCGGCTCGGCGATGCCCTCAAGGTCAATCACTGCGTCCGCATTCTTCGCCAAGGCTTTCATGGCGGCTTTTTTCTTGGCTTCTTTTCGTAGCTTGAGATCCGTTAGCTTTTTCTCGTATTTCTCGCGCTCTTTATGGTGCTGCTCGTCGGCAGTCATTTGCAGCGCTTTGAACGGGCGCATTGCCGCTCGCATCGCCGGGGATTTCAGCGCTGAAGGGGGGCCGATTAGTGCGCCCCAGACGTTCGCGTATTCCGTCCAATCGTCACGCTGTTTCAGGCGAATGCCTAGCTTGCGCCCGATCACGCTACCCAAGGCAACCATGCTCGCCGCCGCTGCAAAATCAGGTCGAAACCGTGCCCGTTCAGCCGAATCGCTGATCCACGCCATCAGGTCATCGGGGAGCATTTCAATCGAAAATTCGGGAACTGGAGGCAGCTTCGGCAATGGCATCGGATCGGGGTATTCCTGCCCCGTATCGCCCGCTAGAGCGTTTTTTGCTGGGTGGATGCTTCACCCTCTCTTGGCTCGATACCGCCCGTTAATAGCCTTTGGCACTGCCTCAAGCCCAAGCAGTGCCGCCATATCGTTAAAGTCTGTAGCGTCATCAGGGCGTTGATCTCCGAAAATAGGAATGGCTACCTTTGCTCCTATAGCCAGCGCCGCCAGATTAGCTTTGGTAATACCCGGATTGCCTTCGGTGTTTGCGTCATCATCGGCGCAAATAATCATCGGCAAGTTAGGAAATTTATGGCGCATTGCCTTGGCGACTGGTTCCAGATTGCCCGCATTGAAAGCGACAGCGACCGGGTAACCTGTTGCCTGATGAATAGTTGCGCCAGTGGCAAAGCCTTCGGCGATACACAAGGCTTCCGCGCCCTTGATGGTGCCGATACTGAAGTAACCGCCGGCAATCTTCCCGCCGCTAAGAAATAGCTTGTTCGCCATCTTCGGCGATAAATTGCAATGAACAGAGTTCACCACCAGACCGCACCGGGATAACCAGCGCATCTTTATGCAATCTCGCCCCATTGGCCTTGATACCCTTGCGGACAAGATAGGGGTGATCATCATTCGCTGGTGTGGCTACATTCCAGATCGCGGCGGCTTTTTCAGCGGCATCGGCATATTGTTGCTGGCGCTCTGCGTCTCTGCTTGTTTCTGTGTTTCCTCGATATGGCGCTTAAATGCCGCCTGTTCAGACTGGGAAAACGGCTTGTCCCGTTTTGCTTGCCAGTTTTCGGTAAAGCCCGAAGACCAGTCACCGAAACAACCGCCCAGGCCATCGTCAAACAACTTGCACCAGCCCGCGGTATTGCCATTACGTTTACCAATACCAGGAAAGCGGTGTATCTTGCCGGGTTCAATAACATCTGGCGGTTCCATGCCTGCGGCCCGGATCGCGTCACGGAATTGGGAGATCGCATCATTCATCGTGCGGTTCTCCCTGATGGATAAGCCAATGCTCCACGGCGTTGGTAGCTTCCGGTTCGAATAAATGGCGATGCATCGCCATATAGCGCGCTCGCATCGCAGGGGGCAAAGGCACGAAAAGGCTATCTCGAAGGGGGGGGTGATTTTGCCTCTTGGGGAAATTTATGACATTGCCAGAAGATTCGAGCCTTGACTTATTTTCGGAAGAACACATAATAAGGCCTGCATAATTAGATGTTGATCAAGAAAGCATTGAAGCCCGTATGCTGCTCTAACAGCTCGGGCTTTTCTGTTTTGTGTGAAGCTTTTCATCACACTGGCTCGCATCCATCAGATGCAGGCCATTGATCAATCCAGGCGTCTAGATCTTCCAGTTTGTATTTGATACTGCGCTTGCCGACTCTGACAAATTGAGGCCCTGGCGTTCTGTTTTCACGATTTCCATTCATTCGAGATTGGCGCAAAAACGTCCGAGACACCCCACAATACTCCGCAGCCTCTGGTTCAGCATAAAGTCGCTTTTGGATAAAATTTGGTTTAGGCACTTGTGTTACCTCGTAAGTTAAAGTGACACAAGCGTATCAATTAGTGTTTGAAGGTAACTGCCCAGGTAACTGGGGGAAAAAGGACTTGACATTGGATGAGGCTTTGGGTTTAAAAGCGTTCCATGAATGTGGTCCGAGGTACCCTTGATGATCCTCTCGCGGAGGGGTCTGCCAGCCCAGCAGCGAAGCTGATTGCACGTTTACAAACTGAAAACGCGGCACTGCAAGAGACCTTGGCCGCCTCGCAAGAGGCCCTGACGACTTTGCACGAGACCATTGCCCAGTTGCGGGCGCGCATCGCGGACCTGGAGCGCCGAGTGGGGCTGAACAGTGGGAACAGTGGAAAGCCGCCTTCCAGCGATGGCCTGAAAAAACCACCCCGGACGCTGAGCGTGCGGGAACCCTCCGGCAAGAAACCGGGTGGTCAACCCGGTCATCCAGGCGAGACCCTGCGCCAAGTGGCCGAACCGACCGTCACCATTGATCATTACCCGGACCGCTGCGAATACTGCGGTTCGCCCTTGACCCAGGACATGGTCACGGATTACCACGCTCGGCAGGTCTTTGACCTGCCCGAGCCCCAACCGCTCGTCGTCACCGAGCATCGTGCCCACCGGTGCCGCTGTGGGCAGTGTGGGACCTCCACCCGGGCAGCATTTCCGGAGGGTGTCACCGCGCCTGTGCAATACGGTACTCGGATCGCCGCCTTCGTGGTGTATCTGCTCCAGTATCAGTTCCTCCCCGAGGATCGGCTGGTCGAGCTGATGGCCGACCTGTTCGGGATCAAGCTGGCCGCCGCCACCATCGCGCGCATGAGCACCCGGTGTGCCCAGCGGTTCCAAGGGGTTGTGACCGTCATATGCCAGGCCATCAAGACCGCCGCCGTCAAACATCTGGACGAGACCGGCTTCCGAATAGGTGGTAAGACCCAATGGCTACACGTCGCCGTGACCGAGGGGCTCAGCTTCTATCGGGTCTCCCCCAAGCGGGGCAGCCTACTGGATGGTCTGATCGGCATTGTCGTGCATGACCACTGGAAACCTTATTACACCCTCAAAGAGGTGATCCATGCCCTGTGCAATGCCCACCATCTGCGAGAACTCAAGGCCCTGATCGAGATCGAGCAGGAACGCTGGGCGGCTCGACTGTACCGCCTGCTACGCCGTGCCTGTCACGCGACCAACCTAGCCCGGGCGCGTGGCGAGCCGCTGAAACCGAGCCTTGTGGAGCGCTTCCAGCGGCGGTATGACGCCCTCGTGGCCGAGGGGCTGGCGTTTCATGAGGCCCAACCACCGCTGCCGGCCAAGACGACGGGCTCGGGTAAACGCCGCGGTCGTCAGAGACGTCGGACTGGCCATAACCTTTTGCTGCGCTTGCAGACCCGCCGGGATGACGTATTGCGGTTCTTGACCGATCCTCGTGTGCCGTTCACCAATAATTTGGCCGAGCAGGCGGCCCGTATGATGAAGCTCAGACAGAAGATCTCTGGTGGGTTTCGTTCCGAGCAGGGCGCCAACGACTTTACCATGATCCGGTCTCTGATCGCGACCGCCAAGAAGCAGGGTTGGAATGTGCTCGAAACCCTCACTCAATCTCCTGACAGGCTCCTTGCGAAACTCCGGGTTGCGTGATGACTGTGTCTGGTTGTAGCTGGGCAGTTACCGAAATTGTACCGGATACGCTTGAGGGTACCGGCGCCAGTTCTTCGCTCAGTGATTACCCAAGGCTCATATTTGAAGTTAAGAAATCCGCCAAGTGTTTGGTATTTGGCGCGCTCAGCTACAAGGCGTCTATGTTGTTTTTCCGCCTGTATATCCTTCCCGTGCGCAATATCTGCGGCTAACAGTTTGGCGGCATCCCTGGCCTGAGCGGGCGTTAAATTTCCACCGATCTTGTACGATTTACGCTGGCCATCCTGCGTACGGTAATCCATGTAATACACTTTTTTGTTGGTGGGATAAACACGAAGGATAAACCCAGCAATCTCAGTGTCTCGGACGATATAAACCTTCTCTGTGGATTCGAGGGTTTTAATCAGGCTTGAGGTGAGTTTGGTTTTCATGTTGATCCGAAGGTGCTCAAGATGTTCTCAAAGAAAACTTGAGCATCTTGGGGAGTCTCCTCAGAATACATTTTGGAGTACAGCCCTTTTGAAACTCCATATATACTCCAAGCGGAGTGTACAGAATTAGATGCTCAGCAAACAACCGTAAATAAAAGTATAGCCATAACACATTGTTTTATCAACATGTTAGCTTGTGTTTCTGGGGTGTTTGTTGTTTGCTGGAGTACCTTAAGAAATCGGCTTGCAACGCCTTCACACGGCGGGGGTCACTGGTTCGAACCCAGTATCGCCCACCAATTAATTAACCCCCAATACGCCGAAGACCGGCAGGCTTATCCTTGGCCCTGCTCTAAACTTTCTGAGATAGTTCCAGCACGATTCCGCCCCTTCTTTTCCTCTTTTTAGAGTGACATGAATGTCACTCTAAATATCCGTATCCTTTAGCCGATACCCTAAACACCAAGCACAAATTAAATTACCCGGCAATAACTCACTTTCACCAATGTAATTACGGGCTAATGGCCGCGATACCCTCCATAGAATCGATCAAACCCACCGATTTACCCGTTCCACCCGAAACGACGATGCAAGTCATGCGGGCCTGTTCTCATAGTGATGTGGATCAAAGGGAACTGTCGGCCCTTATCGAACACGACCCGCTGCTCTCCGCTGAGTTGCTGCGTCTCGTTAACTCACCATTCTACGGATTTTCCTACCAAGTCAAATCCATATCCCGAGCAGTCAACTTGCTCGGCCATCGAGCCCTGCGGAATCTCGCCTTGTGTATTGCGGTACGCGATATCTTGCTTAATCGGCGCATCGATGGGTTTGACTTAACACCGTACTGGGAAGACTCGCTTAGAAGATCGGTCGCCGCTCGGCTATTGGGACAATCCATCGGCATGGATGCAGAAGAATGCTTCACCGCGGGCTTGTTGCAAGACGTGGGCATACTGGTATTGTTCTACCAACAACCAGAAAAAGCGTCTCATTGGCCAAAAATACGGAGCTTGGACCCTGAGCGCCGATATGCGCAAGAGCAAGTTTTATTTGGCACCACCCATGATCGGGTTGTCGAAAAATTAGGCCGTACGTGGGGATTACCCGAGGAATTGGTGGAGGCTCTAGGGCAACACCATCGCGGCCTAAACACAGATGGAGCGCATCACCCGCTTACACTGAGCACAGTTCTATACTGCGCCGACTGGGCTGCTTCGGTGTTTATTTCGGGCGATACTCAGACTGCTGTCGATCGTTGCCGTAACCGCCTCTCGGTGAAACTCAACATGGACCCGGAACAAGTCGACACCTACCTGAGCCAGGTTCCCGATCAAGCACTACAAGCCGCCACGGCTCTGGGCCTAAAGATCAGACCTCTCGAGGACTTTAATACCATCTTAGGTAAAGCCCATCTTCGGCTAGCAGAAGAAAACTTAAACTATCAGGACCTTATCTGGCGGCTGGAGAAAGCACTACGAGAACGTGATGCACTGGCGGCAGAGTTAGACCAAGAGTTCGCATTGGCTCGAGATATGCAGCGTAGTTTACTTCCTGGGGCTATGCCGGCAGATTTTCCCGCAGTCGGTATCAATCGACCCGCTCGCCAGCTTTCGGGTGATTTTTTTGATTACTATTGTCTCAAGGATGGCCGGATTTATTTCAATCTAGCGGATGTTTCCGGCAAGGGGATGAACGCCGCGTTGTTAATGGCTAAAACCAGCAGCTTGTTCCGCTGCCTAGGGAAACAGATACATAACCCGGGCAAGTTGCTTGCCTATATCAACGATGAAATATACGAAACGACCACTCACGGCATGTTTGTATCGATGATTGCTGGATTGTTCAACCCGCGTGATGGTGACCTACGGATTGTAAACGCAGGTCACCCACCTGCATTGCTATTCTCACCTAGTGGAAAAACAATCAGCGTGAGCGCTTTCGCGCCACCGTTGGGGATCGAGCCCGAAACGGGGTTTCCGGAAATTAATCTGACACTTCGTGGAGAAGAGTTATTTATCTACTCTGATGGTGTAATAGAAAGTCAAAGCCCTAGCGGGAGTGCCCTCGGTATCGACGGGCTCATAGAGCTGATTAGCGAGTTCGCCACCCAACCACCGCATCAACGACTCCAGTCTATTGTAGATCGCCTAACTCCGGATGGACATTTACCCCGCGATGACATCACTCTGCTACTCTTGCGATCCATCATCGCTTGAACGTCTCGCGTGCATTAAACGCCAAGTACAATGACGTTTTATGCTGAGCAGTGTATTAGCTTCGGGCACGCTAACGAAGATAACGTAGCAATCGCGTTATCTCAGAACCGGGCATAGATCAAACCAATGGCGACCCTGTTCTTCCATCCAGCGCGTGCATTCCACGGGTCCCCAAGCTCCCGACTCGTAGGGGTAGAGCGTTGGGGCCGCCGGGCTTTGCCAAGCGGCGAGAATTGGATCCACAATCGACCAAGACAATTCCACTTCGTCACTGCGGGCAAAGAGGCTTGCGTCTCCTTTGAGTGCATCCAGTATTAATCGTTGATAGGCGTCGGGCATCGTTCCCGCATACTGACGACTGAAGCGAAAATCAAGATCCGTAAGTCGCAAACGCATGCCTGCATCGGGAACTTTGGTCAGAAAATGTAATTGTATTCCTTCCGCCGGTTGAATCTGGATCACCAATTGATTCGCATCCACCGCAGAAAGTTCCTTATCTTGAAACAGCATGTGTGGGGGTGCACGAAACTGAATCACGATCTGTGTCGTGCGACAGGACATCGCTTTCCCGCTACGCAAATAAAAGGGTACATTGTTCCACCGCCAATTATCGATATGGAGTTTAAGGGCCGAGAAGGTAGCCGTTTGACTTTCAAGGCCCACACTTGGCTGTTGTAGATAGCCGTCATATTGACCGCGAAACGTATCGCGCGCGAAATCCCCGCCTCTAAGCTGGCGCACAGAGCGCAGCACCTTCACCTTCTCATCGCGCACCAAATCCGCCTCAAAGCGTACCGGTGCCTCCATGGCGGTAATCATCATCAACTGTAGAAGATGATTCTGAAACATATCGCGCAGTACACCCGAGTTATCGTAATATCCACCACGCTGGCCCACATCGACTTCTTCTGCCACCGTAATCTGCACATGGTCGATATAGTTGCGATTCCATATTGGTTCAAAAATGCTGTTGGCGAACCGAAGCACCAACAGGTTCTGTACGGTTTCCTTACCTAAATAGTGATCGATGCGGTAAACCTGCCGCTCTCGAAACACTTGGTGCAATGTTTCGTTCAATGTATGTGCGGATCTCAAATCATGGCCAAAGGGCTTTTCAATCACGATTCTCCGCGCGAATTGGGAATCGTCCGCTAGATCTGCTGCGCCCAGTTGTTTGATCGCTGTCTCGTACAGCGCTGGTAATGTTGACAGATAATACAAACGGGTGGCTTGTTCATCCTTCTCGAGTTCATCCAAACGGTTTTTCAGCGTCTTGAAGTCATCCAGATTGCCAATATCTCCCGGATGATAGAACAGATTGGCAGCAAAGGCGTCCCAGGTTTCGGAGTCGAACTCATCACCCACAAACTGTGGCACATAGCTGGCCAAATCGGTCCGCCAACGATCATCGTTGTACGGGCTTCTAGAAAAACCCACAATTCGACTCTTTTCTGGCAAACGTTGTTTGCGATATAAGCGATACAATGCAGGTATCAATTTGCGTCGGGTCAAGTCTCCGGAAGCACCTAGAATCACAATGGTGTGTGACATAGCAGATTTCGATAGTTATTGGATAGACTGGCTTTGGGGCCAAAGCGAGAAGATATCCCTACGCGCGTTAATCCGTCCATGCTTCACACAGTAAACTCTGCGTTATCGCCTTTCCGTCGGTTTACGCCGTTGTAACCAGTCGGTATGAAACGTGCCCGGTTTGTCTAACCGCTGATAGGTATGCGCGCCAAAATAATCACGTTGGGCCTGAAGTAGGTTGGCGGGCAACCGCTCACGACGATAGCTATCATAATAGGAAAGCGCATCAGCAAAGGCTGGTGTGGGAATTCCATACTTTACGGACATCATGTTCACCCGCCGCCATCCTTCCTGGGCTTGGTGCACCACCTGCGTAAAATAGGGGTAGAGTAACAGGTTCTTCAACTGTGGGTCGGCTTCGAACGCCTCCTTGATACGATCCAGAAACTGAGCTCGAATGATACAGCCACCACGCCAAAGTAAAGCGCAATCACCGTAGTTCAGCGGCCAATCATAGGCTTCTGCAGCGGCTCGCAGTTGCACGAATCCCTGCGCATAACTACAAATTTTCGAGGCATAGAGGGCGCGGCGCACCGCTTCAATCTGCTCCTCACGGCTGTCGCCCAACAGCCGTGCGTCGATGGTCTCGCCCGGCCCTCTGAGGATTGTGCTGGCATTAACCCGGGCTTCCTTCAACGCGGACAGACTGCGTGCATAGACGGCCGCGGTTACCAGCGTGCTAGGCACACCTAAGTCCAATGCTAATTGACTCATCCACTTGCCCGTCCCCTTAGCGCCCGCCACATCCAAAATCTTGTCCACGAGATAGCCTTCTTCCTCCTGATCGTCCTTAACACTGAAGATATCGCGGGTGATTTCGATTAAATAACTCTGCAGTTCGCCTTGATTCCACTGATCAAAAATGGTGTATAACTCGTCATTGCTCAGCCCCAAGCCTTCCCTCAACAGGTAATAGGCCTCGCAAATCAACTGCATATCCCCATATTCGATGCCATTATGTACCATCTTGACATAGTGTCCGGCGCCTCGTGGGCCAACCCATTCACAGCAGGGGACTTCGGCATTGGGTCCAACTTTAGCGGCGATCGACTGAAACAGTTGTTTCACCAAGGGCCAAGCTTTTTCACTCCCTCCGGGCATCAGGCTCGGGCCCGTTAATGCGCCTTCCTCGCCACCGGAGACCCCCATACCCACGTACAACAAGCCGTGATCCTCTACGTGTTTTGTACGCCGTTCGGTATCGGCAAAATGCGTATTTCCCCCATCAATAAGCACATCGCCCCGAGCCAATAGCGGAATCAATTGATCAATCAGTGCATCGACGGCAGGTCCCGCCTTAACCATAAACATGAGCTTTCGCGGCGGATTCAGGGCATCCACCAAGTCCCGTAACGAATGACACCCAAGAAATTGTTTACCGGCCCCACGGCCGTTAACAAACTGATCGACTTTAGCCGTTGTCCGATTGTAAACGGCCACCGAATATCCTCGGCTCTCAACATTCATGGCTAGGTTTTCGCCCATTACCGCCAACCCGATTAAACCAAAATCGCTGTTTCCGCTCATGCCAAGTAAACTAGTGAGAATCAGTCCAAAAAGACGGTTCCGGGATCAATGGTCAATCGCTCTGGTCGATGCCTTGTAAGAACCGTTAGTGTGCTTGTTACGCGTACGCGAATGGTTTTAGGAGAGATCCACAGACAGAAGCTGGTTATCATCCCAAAGCCGGTTGAATTTTACCGATCCACCTCGGATGTCCTAGACTACCTGAATTCAGAAATATGTTTCATGTATGCAGAAAGCTCGGCCGGATTATTCATTTTGATCCCATCCCTCTGTTCCTGGCTTAGTTTCTTTATTCTATCGTGGACATCAGCCATTGCGCTGAGCACATCGCGCCGACTCACCATACCGAGTAGATGATCATCATCATCAGCGACGGGAACATGCCGCAGGTTATGTTGATCGAATAGCTGCTCCAATCGCAACACATCCGCGCCGGGAGCAATGGTGACGGGATTTCTTACCATAATCGCTTCCGCGGTCGAGGGTTTTGGAAACCCATAAAATAGGTTATTGGTAATACCGCGCATACAGTCTTTTTCGCTGATAAAACCCAAAAGAATTCTTTTCCCTTTCTGTTCGATAATAACTGGAACACTGCCAATATTGTTATCGACCAGCGTCTTCGCGACTTGCTCTAGGGGAGTTTCCGGAACCACGTAGATCACGTGTTTCGTCATAATCGACTCGACTTTGGGGATAGTCACCTGTACAGATTTCGCCATGGTTACTCCTGTATGTACCGAGCATCCTCGTCCAGAAGCGCGGCGAGGCCTATCAGCGCAGGAGTTGGATGGAGAATCAAGTTGATGGGAACCCTCTTCAGATAGTCGGAGAACCGACCTTTGTCTTCAAAGCGTTGACGAAAGCGTGATGGATTAAACAACGCTCCAAGGCGCGGTACGATGCCACCCCCGATGTACACGCCTCCTCTCGCGCCGACACTAAGCGCCAGGTTCGAGGTTACGGTGCCCAATAGCGCACAAAACATGTCCGTAGCGGCCAGACACAAGGGGCTGCCGTTAGCCGCATTTTCCGTCACATCCGCCGGACTGAATAGTTCCGGTGTCCGACCGTCTAGCTCTGCTAAAGCTCGATAGAGATTGACTAACCCCGGTCCGGAAATGCAACGTTCCGCCGAAACATGGCCGAAGCGACGGCGCAGCGTCGCTAAGACCGCACTCTCATGGTCGTTGAGAGGGGGACACGTTGCATGTCCCCCCTCAGTCTCCAACGCGATCACTTGAGCTCCGTGACCTCGCACCAGCACCGACACGCCGAGTCCAGTTCCTGGGCCAATCACCGCGATTGGCGCATCCGCCACAGCAACACCGCCCCCAATCGGTTCCAGATCGGCTGTGCGCAAATGCGGCACAGCCAATGCCACCGCGGTAAAATCGTTAATCACACGAAGCACATCGAGCCCAACACGTTGTCTCAATTCCGTAATGGAAAATGACCAGGGATGATTTGTCATTTCGACCCGATCTCCCGTTACCGGACAGGCGATGGCGAAAGCGGCCGAAGTGGGTGATTCAGTCACACCAATCCTCTCTAGGTAAGCCAGGAATGCGGCACCCGGATCCGGATAATCTTTGGTGCGAAGTACAATCGCCTCCTGCGGAGGATTATCCCCGAACTGGGTCGCAAACCGAACATTGGTGCCTCCAATATCCGCCACGACCCGCCTTTGCTCTCGGATAGTCCTAGCCATGAAACGCCCCTGTTACGTTCCACTTAACTAACCAACCCAATGGGCTTACTGTTTTCATGATGCTCCTCGCCATGCGTCCAAGAAGGATTGGTACATTGGCGCATCTTCGCTGGTGGCACCCCGGCAGCTGCAAACTCGGCTCGCGAAATCCTGGGCTCTCTGCAAGATGACTTCAAGCGGCCAACCTCGCACCAGCCCAAGTAAAATAACCGAGCTAAAAGCATCTCCCGCACCGACCGTATCCACGATTTCGGTATCGTGCCGCGGCGCCACGGCCAAGCGACGCTCGTGGAGATCAAGGGCGAATGCGCCGTGTTCGCCCCGGGTGACAACCAGTAGATCCAGCTTATAATCCGCCTGAAAACGCAGTGCGGATTCCTCAAGATCACCCCCGCCAATACCCATTCGCTCGGCAATGAGGGCCAACTCTTCATCGTTGACTTTGACCCATTTCGCCCGGTTAAACAACACGGGCCAATCGTCCTCGCGCCACCAAGGCTGCCGCAGATTGATATCAAGAAACACCGGAATTTGAAGTTTAGTCAGTAAATTATCCAACCCCTGACGGGTGGCTTCAGTACGAATAATTAGGCTGCCATGATAAATGAACGAGGCCTCACCACGGTTGATACTCTGTCCCGCCAATTCGGTATCGATATGATCATAGGCTTGATCCGCAAGGATATCAAAGCTGTGTTGTGCGCCTGAAAAACGAATCTCCACAGCACCTGTAGGATATTGCGCGTCGGTCTGCAGACCGATAGCATCCATCCCCCACTTCTGCATGGTGGACCGCACTTGACGCCCGGCATCATCCCCACCGATGCGGCTAATAAATAAAGGGTTACAGCCGAATCCCTGGAGGTGCCATGCCACATTAAACGGAGCACCGCCAAGCACCGCGGTGCCATCTGGAAATTGGTCGTACAGCACCTCTCCGAAGATAACTGGCCGACCCTCAATAGGTTCTGGGGTGATCAAATGACTCTCCCGGTTCTATTACTCGTTGGATTGTATCTTAGTCATTGCGAAAAAGTAATTGTGAAAAATCAGCAGTAGGCTAAGTCTCATCACTTCAATCGTTAACCGCTCCCGTCAGGGATTGATCTGCGCGCAAACATGCTCTGCAAATCCAGTCCCCGCTTCGGCGTAAATATTAAATGCCGCGTGTACACCGGTCGCCTTGAGTTCCTCCACTTGGTCGTCATACTTGGCTGTAGCCGCAATTCGCCCACTAAAACCGCAGCGCGTTAATTGCGCGGCAACCAGCATATTTTCCTGATGGCTCGGCAGAGCCAGCATCACTAAACGGATCTTATGGGGCAATAGTTTCTCCCAGAAATCATCGTCCGTAGCGTCTCCCAGAATAATATTCCGGTTGAGTTTTTCCTGGACCTTTACCACTTCCGCATCCGAATCCACACCGAGCACCTTATCCTGATAGTGTTCACGCATCGCATCGTAAGCGCCTGTACCGACACGTCCCATGCCGAACACTAGAAGCTCCGCATCCGCGGTATCTATTAACTGGTCATCCGCCAGACGTTCAGCCGTCTCAAAGCGTTTTAACATTTTATCATAGCGGGTATAAAGCATATGCGCGATAGAATTTAGCGGGAATGCAACGATAAAACTTAGTGACAAGGCAATCGCCATAATTATGAGCCAATCACCGCTCAACCAACCATTCTCGACAGCGATCGCGCAGACAATCAAACCAAATTCGCTATAATTGGCCAGACTTAGCGAGGTGAGAAACGAAGTCAGCGCACGCAATTTGAAACGAGCCAACAAAAAGTAGAACAAACCGATTTTAAAAACCAGCAAAAACACCAAAAGCGCCGCGATGACAAAGGCTTGTACCGCAGGATCGCCGGACAAGCCGATATTTAAAAAAAAGCCGACTAGGAATATGTCTTTAAATCCAAGCAGGGATCTTGCCATTTCCGAAGCCCGGGGATGCTGGGCGACTAACACCCCCAGGCTGAGCGCCCCAAGATCCGCTTTCATGCCCACGGCTTCGAATAGCGCGGCGCCTCCCAACGCGAGCAATAACCCATAGAGTATTAGCAGTTCCCCGTGGCCCAGTTTATCCATAAGCCCCATCAACACGTGGCGGAATGGGACCAAGACCAACAATGTCAATGCCCAGGGCGAAGGAATCTTGCCGGTCGATACGGTTAAAAACACCACGGCGAACAGGTCTTGCATGATAAGAATACCAATGGTCACTCGCCCATGGAGGGAAGCTAGCTCTCCCTTTTCTTCCAACACCTTGACTGCGTAGACGGTGCTAGAAAAACTCAATGCGAAAGCCACGATCAACAATGGAGTGAATTCAAGACCCGCAAACAACGCTAATCCCGCAACGCTTAGCACATAGAGCATTCCACTATAGCCAATAATCGCAAGCAAGCCATGGATGCTTGCGACTGCCCATATCTCGGGCCTTAGCAGGCTGCGCAACTCCAGCTTGAGGCCAATGGAAAACAACAGCAAAGTGACCCCGAGATCAGCGATTTCGGTGAGTATCTCACTTTGGGTGATGCCGATCGCATGAAGCATAAAACCGGCGACCAGAAATCCAACCAACGGCGGCAAGGTAAGCAAGTGTGCGAGGAAACCCAAACCGAAGGCGATGGTAATCCACACAACGTCTGGATTGCTGAGCGTGATCCCGCTTAAATCCATGGTTGAATCATCTTTTTATTATTAAACCTCTCAGTTCTCCAACGCCTGCCATAGAAATAGGGGATAGCCAAAGATGTCGAAACGTCGAAGTCAATCGTTTAGGTTATTTTTACAGAGGCGCCCAAGATCCTCCAGTATTAATCGATCCACAACTAAGAACTGTTCTTAAAACATAGCGTCAAAGGATACTCATGAACAAACAGCTCAGTGAAGCAATCCGTGCGTTCACCTCCGAGAAGAAACAACTCGTCGTATTGACCGGAGCCGGGATCTCGGCCGAATCGGGCATTCCCACATTCCGCGGACCCGAGGGGTATTGGACCGTGGGCTCCAGAGAGTATCGACCGGAACAAATGGCAACCTATCAGATGTTTCAATCCAACCCCGATGACGTTTGGCAGTGGTATCTCTACCGCCTCGGCGTGTGTCAACGGGCCGAACCTAACGCTGGCCACAAGGCACTGGTCGACATGGAGCGACGGTAGAAGATCGTTTCACCCTCATTACGCAGAATGTGGATGGACTGCATCTCAGAGCGGGCAATACCGAACCAAGGACCTATCAAATTCATGGCAATATCCAATTCATGCGCTGTGCGGCCGATTGCTCGCGGCAGCTACTGCCTATTCCCAGTGCAGTAAAACCTAAGAATAAGCATGACTGCCTTACCGAGGCCGATCGAAAAGCTTTGCGCTGTCCCCTTTGTGGAAATCGAACGCGGCCGCATGTGCTGTGGTTCGACGAGTACTATGATGAAACCTACTACCGTTACAATAGTTCGATACACGCGGCTGAAAATGCCGATGCCTTGCTCGTGGTCGGCACATCGGGCGCGACCAGTCTGCCCATGCAAGTGGGCAGCATCGCCGCCCAGCGTGGGGCACTCATGATTGATATCAACCCCACCTCCAATCCATTCTCTGCAATGGCGCAACAATCGGGGGGATTTTTTGTCAAAGGAACGGCTAGCGACGTTCTGCCTGAAATGGCGATGTGGCTAGCTGAATAAGGTGTTCGGTGCACGGATGCGAACTACTAAACGACCTCGATGTTTTCGTTGAAACCGCGCGGCGTTCTTAACGTTCTCAACGGAAAATGCATTATACTAGAAAATTCTTAGGGTTTTTACTGAACCCTAAATTTATCATTATTTAAGTAGTGAGCGCCCGAGCCAACTGGTAACTGCGCAAAACAGATCGACAGCGTTGCACGACCGGCTATCTAACTTACACCGGGAGAGCGCCTCATGAGATGATATCCGCAAACGTCTGTTAAACAACGCGCTTGGCAGCCATCCCATTTATGCACATTTAATTAATTGACAAAAGCGCAATTAGCAATTAACTGAACCCAAGCGCATAAGGATTTGATATGAATACGAGAAAGCTAAAGCTCGACCCTCAAGTGCCTAAGGCCGGACTCCTTCGTATTGACCTCAAACGCGTTAAAAAACCGCGCTACGGCAATGATTTTCAAGCTTTACACCCCGGCAGAGTATTCAATCATCCACGAGGCCTGACGATCACCGAGGATCTAATCTACGATTTTTCCGGAACATTTTTCGACTGCAATCCCCTCTATCGAAACCGTGAGTTCTCGGAAAAAGTCGGCCACACCAAAGTCCCAGCACCGGCGTCGCTGGTGTTCAATGTGGTGCTTTCTTTAAGTGTACAAAACGACTCGGAGCAAGTACTCGCCAATCTAGGGTACGATGATCTTTGTTTTTTGCGCCCAGTCTTTGACGGGGACACGCTATACGCAAAATCTCAGGTCCTGACCCGGAAACAACACGGAAAAACAGGCAGGGTGCGGATCCGAAGTCTCGGCTATAACCAACACGGGGAATTAGTGGTGAGTTACGATCGCGATGTGTTGTTATGGGTATCTACAAGCCAATCGACGAAAACGCCAATAGAAACCGAGAAAATAATTACTCCCAGCGTGGAAGGCATGGTATATCAGGTTCTAACCGCTGACGATTTACCACGCTGCGAAGTGGCGCGCGGTGACGCGTATTTTGAGAACTTTGAGACGGGAGATATCATCGTGCATGCTAACGGCCGCACGATCAGCGATGAACACTATGCGTGGACCTCTCGGTTAGGCAACACTCATCCAGTTCACTTCGACCGGGTTTATAGCAACAGCAGCCGCCATCGAGGCATCCTGCGTGGCGAACCTCTGGTTTATGGCGGCTTTATTTATGCTTGGCTGTGTGGCCTAGCCAGCCGCGACTGCACTGAAAATGCACTATGGGAATTTGGCAGCACGGCGGTGCGACATCTGCAGCCCGTGTCTAGCGGAGATACCATTTACGCCATCAGCCGTGTTTTGGAAAAAAGGGAAATTGAGGGTTTTCCGGACGCAGGCCTTATCACCTTCCAATTAGTGGGTGTAAAAAACATTTCCGCCGAACAAGCCTTAGAGGACTACAACTCAGATTTATTTGGTAGCGAAGGATCTCAAGCCAAGAAAATAGAGAATAAAATCCTGGAGGCAGAGCGTCGCGTATTAATCATGAAAAAACCGAGGCCAGCTGCTTCTATAGGGCACTTCAACCCTTAAAGAGACTGTTATGCAAGCTATTACCATTCCGAAATTTGGCAAACCAGAGGTACTCACCCCTAGCGAGGTGGACACACCTTCACCTAAAGCCGGGGAGTTGCGCGTGCGCGTGCGTGCAACGGCGGTGAACCGGGCGGATATTCTGCAGCGCATGGGATTCTATCCCGCACCTCCAGGCGCGCCACAGAATATACCCGGGCTGGAATTCGCAGGTGAGGTGGACGCTTTGGGGGAAGATGTTGGCGGTTTTGCAATTGGAGATCGCGTGTTTGGCTTGGTTCAAGCGGGTAGCTATGCGGAATATCTCGTTACCGACTACCGCACGGTGGCCCGGATACCCAATCGGTTAGGTTTCACCGAGGCCGCCGCTTTTCCCGAAGCCTTCGTCACAGCCTACGACGCGATGGTATCCCAAGGAGGTCTGCAACCAGGAGAGGTGGTACTGATTAATGCTATCGGCAGCGGTGTCGGTATCGCCGGTGCGCAAATCGCCACGGCCATCGGTGCAACGGCCGTTGGCACCGCTCGGACGGAGGGGAGATTAGAACGCGCCAAAGAACTCGGACTTGCCCATGGCATTTGCGTTAACCAAGGTGAGTTCGCCGAGGCCGTTCGGCAGCTATTCCCTAACGGAGTAAATGTTGTGCTAGAGCTGGTTGGCGGTAATTATTTACTGGAAGATCTAAAGTGCATCGCCAAACTCGGCCGCATTGTCGTGGTAGGACTCTTAGGCGGCACTCAGACCAAACTTGATCTCTTACCGCTCATCAATCGCAGGGCCCGAATCTTCGGTACCGTGCTTCGTTCCCGACCACTGGAAGAAAGAATTCTGACGGCCCAAGTCCTGTCGCGCAACCTCGTCCCGCTAGTGGAAGCTGGAGCACTAAACCCTACGTTGGATCGTATATTCCCCCTGGAGGATGCCGCCCAAGCCCATGAATATGTCCAATCAAATCAGCATTTCGGTAAAGTCGTGCTGCAAGGATGGCAGTGAAATAGCCTGCGATGCACCTCCACTCCTTTGTTCTGGTAAACGTATTTACGGATTACTGAGCACTTCAATCCATCCGCAAGGGTAATGAACGCAGTCGTTTGCCGGTAGCGGCAAACACTGCATTGGCGACTGCCGGCGCAATAGGTGGAACGCCCGGTTCACCCACACCGCCGGGAAACTCCTGACTGGGGACGATGTGAACTTCGATTTCAGGTGTCTCGGCTAGGGTCAGAATCGGATAGTCTTCAAAATTAGCTTGCTGGATTTGTCCCTGCTCTATGGTGATCTGACCTTTGAGCGCCGCGGAAAGGCCGAAGATAATCGCCCCCTCCATCTGCGCCATCACTTGGTCTGGATTTACCGCGATTCCGCAGTCAATAACACACACCACGCGATGCACCTTGATCTCCCCCGAGGTTAAAACCGAGACTTCTGCGATCTGCGCCACCGTGCTTTTGAACCCATGGAAAAACGCCACGCCAGAATGACGGCCAGAAGTGTTTGAGCATCGCCATCCCGCCTTATCCGCCGCGATTTCCAAGACTTTGAGATGCCGAGAATTCGCATTCAACAACGCGAGCCGGTAGTCTACGGGGTCAATTCCCGCCGAATCCGCGAGTTCGTCGATAAAACACTCGACCGCGAAGGCATTTTGGGAAGCCCCTACGGAACGCCAGGCCCCGGTCGGCACACCCGGATCTTGCTTGACACACTCGATGCGGATATGGGGAATCGCATAGACGATATTGATCCCATCCAGCGCCAGCGGTGGTCCAACCACCCGTTGGAACCACGCTTCCGGCCTGCCGTCCTTGTCGAGAGAAGCCTTGAGGAGCGTGTAGTTCGCAGGCCGATAGCGATCCTGTTGGATGTCGTCTTGCCGAGTCCATACGAGCTGAACGGGAACATCGACTTCCCGCGCAAGGCGCACGGCCTCGCGCACAAAATCGCCATCTCCTCGCCGCCCAAAACCGCCCCCTAAGAACTGAGTGTGAACTTTCACCTGTTTTTTCCGCATCCATGCCATCCTGGCGGTTCTGCGCTGATCCCCCGTCTGGGCTTGAGTCCCGACCCAAATATCACAACGGCCTGGACCGATCCGAGCCGTACAATTCATGGGCTCCATACCCGCATGGGCCAGATACGGTGTTTGGTACTCCGCCTCCACGAGGCGTGACGCCTTTTTTAATATCCGCAATGCTTGGCCTTGCCGCCGCTGTACAGATCCCTTATGCCGAGCGGCTTGCCTGAAGCTCTGAAATATCGAGGCCGTCGATAACTTGGCTCCACGGCTAGACTTCCAGTTGATCTTTAGCGCCGCTCGCCCTCTGAATGCTGCGTAAGTACTGTCGGCGATAACGGCCACGCCCGTGGCTAATTTCACCACGCGTTTTACACCCGATAGTTTATAGGTTTCGCTCGCATCGTAACTTCTCGGTCGGCCACCCAACACCGGCGAGTGCGCGATACTGGCTACCAGCATTCCGGGCAATTCCACGTCCATCCCGTAGACAGCCCGCCCGAGAACCATGGCCGGTGCATCCAAGCGGGACGTTGAGTGGCCGATGAGTTTAAACTCATCGATTTTTTTTAAGGGTACATTTTCAGGAACGGGCACGGAGCGCGCGGCATTGATTAACTCGCCATAGCCGAGGCGCCGATTGCTCGGCGGATGCAACACCTGGCCTTGCTCTGCGCGGCATTCCCGGGCGGGAACATCCCAGAGATTCGCTGCGGCTTGTATCAAGATCTCGCGTGCTTCTGCGCCAGCCCGGCGCAGTGGCTCCCAAGAGCCGCGTATACTGGTGCTTCCACCGGTGAGCTGTTCGCCAATTAGCGGATTGAAATACACCCGCTCTGCCGGTGCGAACGCCGTGCGAATCTGATTAAGATCAACTTCCAGTTCTTCGGCCACGAGCATGGCAAGACCTGTAATCACCCCCTGTCCCATCTCCGAACGGTCGATCATAAGCGTAACGTGTCCGTCCGCATGCACCCGAACCCAGGGATTGGGAGCAAAGATCTCCGTAGAGTCTAAATTAGGTTCAGTGACGAGTCGCTCATCGATCTCAGGCGTCGGATTACAGGGTGTATTTGAAGCATCTCCACTGCGGATCCTTTCGGCGGCCCGGTGGATGGCGCGACGAATGCGTGGATAGGTGCCGCAGCGGCAAAGAACATCGGAGAGTGCATCATTGATATCGGCGTCACTCGGATTGGGGTTGCGTCTGGAGCAGGGCGGCCGCCGCCATCACTTGGCCGGGTTGACAATAGCCACATTGAGAAACCCCTTCACTGAGCCAAGCGCTCACTACGGGATGACTCAACGAGAGGCCTTCGATGGTCGTCACTTCTCGGTGATCAATCGTACCAATAGGTGTCATGCAAGACCGCACCAGCTCACCATCAACGTGCACCGAGCAAATACCGCAAATACCCACACCGCAGCCATACTTCGTACCCTTGAGTTTCAAAATATCACGCAATACCCACAGCAACGGTTGTTCGGCCTCCACAGAGAGCCGAACAAACTGGCCATTCACGCTAAAATCGATCATTGAGGTATGATGTAGGCAGCTGTTGCAAGCCGGCTTTTTCTCATCGCCCGTCACAACTCGTTTTGATCCGGTATTATCGTAATCCAGCGGCTTAAACGTTATTGGGTAACTAAACTCAGCCGTTGGCCTTCAATGCTTGCAGGATCTTCGCAGGGTGCTCCGCCGCTTTGCTGACACGCTTCCAATGTTTAATCACCTTACCATCGGGACCGATCCAGACCGTGGAGCGGATCACGCCAACCGTCTTTTTACCGTACAGGGTTTTTTCGCCATAGGCCCCGTAGTCGAGCATCACCTTTTTGTCCGGGTCGGATAACAGCGTAAAAGGGAGTTTGTACTTGGAGGTAAATTTCTGGTGTGAAGCAGTATCATCCGGCGAAATGCCCAAGACAACCGCATTGAGCTGGAGTACTTCACTCCAGAGGTCGCGAAAGCCGCAGGCTTCCTTGGTGCACCCCGGTGTATCGTCTTTGGGATAGAAATAGACGATCACATGCTTTCCCCGGAAATCTTCCAGACTCGTCGCTTCGCCCTCGGTATTCATCAAGGTAAATGACGGTGCTGCTTCGTTTTCTTCTATCGCCATAATGAATTTCCTAACAGATTGATGAAGCGCGAAGTATAGCTCACCGGCGTCTACTCCGACAGGGATCAACCTTAGCCGGCTGGACTCGAGGATATACGCAAAACACAACGGTGTCATTCATGGTGATAGAATCTGCTTGATTGGGTACGAAACAAGGACCATAGCCGTGAAGTTCAAGCTAAGCGAATTTAAAGACTGGAAACATAAATGCGTGACCTTGCTCGGTATGTCGGGCGTGGGGAAAACGCGCATTGCAACCATGCTGCGCAAACACAATTGGTTTCATTATTCTGGCGACTACCGCATCGGCACCCGCTATCTCGACGAACCCATTCTCGATAATATCAAACAGCAGGCCATGCAAGTTCCCTTTCTGCGGGATCTCTTACGTTCCGATTCCATCTACATCGCGAATAACATCACCGTCGATAATCTCAAACCGGTTGCAAGCTTTCTCGGCAAACTGGGGGATCCGACTAAAGGCGGCTTGCCCCTCAGGGAATTCAAGCGCCGCCAAGAGCTTCACAGACAAGCCGAAATCGCCGCCATGAAAGATATCCCCGAGTTCATTCGCAAAGCCTGGGAAATCTACGGTTACCAGAATTACGTCAATGATGCCGGTGGCAGTATTTGCGATTTGGACGATCCGGAGGTTTGCCGCATCCTGCGGGAACACACCCTCATTCTTTATATTCAAGCAACGAAAAAAGACGAGCAGGCGCTGATTCAGCGGGCCGAAAGCGATCCAAAGCCGCTCTATTACCGTGAGGCGTTTCTCGACAAGCAACTCGAAATCTATATGCGGGAACGGAACCTACCCTATGTTGCCATGATCAATCCAAACAAATTTACGCGCTGGATGTTTGCTAAGCTGTTTAATGCCCGCATTCCGTATTACGAGGCCTTCGCCGAGGAGTTCGGTTACACCGTAACCACGGACGAAGTCTCTGCCGTCAAAGACGAGTCGAGTTTTTTGGAACTGCTGGAGCGGGCGGTGGAACGACAGCGATAGCAACAAAGAGCCAACCGCTAAACGTCGGTACTCGACGCTGTAAAGAGGTTTTTATCATGCCTTTAATCGCGCATACTGCATTGCCCACATTTGATCGCCTAAGAGCCGAGGGTCAGACCGTGCTTCCTTCTGATCGCGCGATACAGCAGGACATCCGTGAATTGCACATCGGTTTCCTCAACATGATGCCCGATTCCGCATTGGCCGCCACCGAACGCCAGTTTTTCAGGCTCGTTGGGGAGAGCAATCCCATCGCACAGTTTTACATGCATCCTTTCACCCTTAGAGAAATCGCGCGCAGTCCGCAAGCCGAGGACTACCTGGAGCGCTATTACGAAAGTTTCGACGACATCCAACAACAGGGCCTAGACGCACTGATCATTACCGGTGCAAACGTGACGCATCCGGATCTCTCGGCCGAAGCCTTCTGGGAGCCCTTGATTCGAGTCATCGACTGGGCCGAAGCCAACGTGACCTCCATATTGTGTTCTTGCCTCGCCACCCACGCGATGCTCCAGTTCCGACATGGTCAGAAACGTCGCCGGCTTCCAGCCAAACGCTGGGGGGTCTACCGTCATCGGATCGTCGACTGCAGACATCCACTGGTTCAAGATGTCAACACACGCTTCTATGTACCGCATTCGCGGTTCAATGAAGTCAGCCGGGAGCAGTTTGAGGCCGCTGGACTCATAGTTCTGGTGAACAGTGAGCAAGCCGGCGTGCATCTTGCGGTCAGTGAGGATTTATTTCGCGTGGTTTACTTTCAGGGTCATCCAGAATACGACACCATCAGTCTCATGAAGGAATACAAACGCGAAGTGATGGGTTTTATTTCTGGACGACGGCCGGACTATCCCCCAATGCCGGAAAATTATTTTAACCGCAAAGCACAAGCGATCCTGGAAGAATACGAAGATCGGCTTCACGCGGCTCGCCGTCGCGGGACCGGACTGCCGGAGTTCCCAGAGAAGTGGATCAGGGACCATATCGATAATATTTGGCATGACACCGGGGAAGGTGTGGTGGGAAACTGGATTGGCAAGATCTACCAGACCACTAATATGGACCGCAAAATACCCTTCATGGCCGACATCGACCCTAAGGATCCACTGGGTTTAAAAAAATAATCGAAGACTACGATCGTATTTGCCGAGTGTTTCTGGGCAGGTTTTACAGCTTGCAATTGTAAGTTGTAAAACGGGGTTTAAAACGAGGGAATTAAATAGGCAATCTATCGATACGCCAAAACAGCATGTTGCGGCTTTGCGAGCAATTTCTTTGTTGGAAAAACGGGTAGCAGAAGACGTTCCCCGGTCCAATGGGGGCCGGGGATGTGTTGCATGAGGTGGCAATGGAACGTACGAGTTAATGCCCCGCTAGCCGCGCGATAAAATAACCCGCCACCACGGCCGTGCCGATGACGCCAGCCACATTCGGCCCCATGGCATGCATCAACAGGAAATTACCGGGATCGTATTTCTGGCCTTCCACCTGCGACACCCGCGCCGCCATGGGAACAGCGGAAACCCCAGCGGACCCAATCAAAGGGTTGATGGGATTCTTGCGGCTAAAGATATTCATAACTTTCGCCATCAGTACACCGGCCGCCGTAGAAACTCCGAAAGCGACCACACCCAGCGCCAGAATCTTTAGCGTACCCGCCTGCAGGAACCGCTCACCCGTCATGGTGATACCCACGCTGGTACCTAGGAAAATGGTGACGATATTGATGATCTCGTTCTGAGCCGCCTGGTTCAGCCGCTCGGTCACCCCGCACTCGCGAATAAAGTTGCCCAGCATCAGCATCCCGATCAGAGCCGAGGCCGCCGGCACGAGGATAATACACAATCCCGCCACCATCATGGCAAACACCAGTTTTTCGCCTTTGGAGACCTTCCTTAGCGAACGCATGCGGATGCGCCGCTCGCGATCGGTGGTGAGCGCACGCATGATCGGCGGCTGGATCAGCGGTACCAAAGCCATATAGCTGTAAGCCGCCACCGCGATGGGCGCCAGCAGTTCAGGAGCGAGCTTATTGGCGAGGAAGATGGAGGTCGGGCCATCGGCTCCGCCAATGATACCAATCGACGCCGATTGATCCGGCGTAAACCCCAGGTAAATCGCCCCTAAAAAGGTCGCAAAAACGCCAAATTGGGCCGCTGCGCCTAGAATCAGGGTTCTTGGATTGGCGATCAGCGGGCCAAAGTCGGTCAGCGCGCCAACGCCCAAAAAGATGAGCGGCGGGAAGATCTCGAGGTGAATCCCCTGTGAAATATAATAATACAATCCCCCCGCCGCCTCCGCGGTCGGCTCATTGACCATACCTTCCGTAGGTAGGTTGGCAAACACCGCACCAAAGGCGATCGGCACCAGCAGCAGCGGCTCAAAACCTTTTTTCACGGCCAGCCACAGCAAGAGTCCACACACCCCCCACATCACGAGCATGCGCCAGGTAATAAGATAAATACCCGTCAGCTGGACCAGTTCACTAATCACTTCCATGGGATACCCTTTAAAGTAAGTTAGCTGATGGTCAGCAGGATCTGGCCTTCCTGAACCTGTTGGCCAGCCGAAACCTTGATTTTATCCACTTTGCCGCTCTTGGGCGCGACAACCGCGGATTCCATCTTCATCGCTTCCAAATGCAACAAAGGATCCCCTTCCTTGACCGCTTGTCCCACCGAGACATCCACTTTAGTAACGGTGCCCGACAACGGACTCGACACATCGCCCGGTTGAGCGCCAACCGCCGGCGCCGAGGAAGGGTTCGGCGTGGACGGTGGCGAATATCCGGTCGCCGCGTCCGCCACGGAGCTAACTAGAGACGGCGGCCTGACGTCGGCGCTGGCCAAAGCTGCAGAATCCAGTTCCTCCACACTGACCACATAGGGTATTCCCTCGACGGTTATTTTAAATTTTCTCATCTCGTATTAATCCTTCTGGCTGCTGTCGGTTTTAATTCTGGCTGCTGTCGGTTTTAGGTAGGATCACTCTAGGCTCTGCCACCGTGTGCCCGCTAGGCGGTGTCGCCGTCTGAACACTACTCTCGGCTTGAGTGAGAGTTGAAGCGGACTGAACGCCGGGCTTAAACGGCGAGGCCCAATCCCAGCGCACACGGCTAGAGGAAGCCTGCTGAAAGCGGTTCGATTCGGCCCACGCCGTGGCAATCAACGCCGGAGCCCGAACGTTCAAGATCCGAAAGGCCCCCGGAGTCATCTCCGCCACCGCGGCCGATATGACGGCGATGTGATGCGCCGGAATGCCTTCGTGCGGCGGCTCCTCTTCTACCGGCGCCGCCGCTCCCGGCGCCGGGCGCTCGCGAAAGGCTAACCCCATGATCACGCAGGCTCCCCACAATGCCGCCAATACCGTCATCACCACGGCAATGCCCGTCAGCAGCAGTCCCAGATGCTCCATACTCAATCCTCCCCTTGCTTGGTTTTTTTAAAGCGGAATGTTGCCGTGCTTCTTCGCCGGCCGATTCTCCCGTTTCGATAACAGGGTGCGCAACGCCAGCGCCACCTTGGCCCGCGTCTGTGACGGCTCAATCACATCGTGCACAAACATCTTGCCCGCCGAAAGATAGGGAGACGCAAACTGGGTGCGGTATTCGGTCGCCAGCTCCGCGGCTCGCTTGGCCCGGTCATCGGTCTCGGAAAGCTCTTTGCGATACAGGATATTCACCGCACCCTCGGCCCCCATCACCGCAATCTCGGCCGTGGGCCACGCTAATACCAAGTCCGCCCCCATGTCACGACTGCACATGGCCAGATAGGAACCCCCATAGGCCTTGCGCATGATCACGGTGATCTTCGGCACCGTGGTCGCCCCGTAGGCGAACAGCATCTTGGCCCCGTGGCGAATGATGCCCAGGCGCTCTTGATTCACGCCCGGCAGAAAACCGGGCACGTCCACCAGCGTGACCAACGGAATATTAAAAATATTGCAGAAACGAATGAACCGCGCCCCCTTGTCCGAGGCATCGATGTCAATGGCCCCGGCCTTAACCATCGGCTGATTGGCCACAAACCCGACCACAATGCCCCCCATGCGACCAAAACCCACCACGATATTGGACGCAAACCCCGCCTGAACCTCGAGGAAACGACCGCCATCGGCCAACCGCGCAATGACCTGACGGCTGTCGAACGGTTTAAAGGATTCCGCGGGAACTAACTCATCCAGCCCCGGATCGTCGGCCAGACTTAAATCTGCTTGTAACTCGTGCGGCGGCTCCACCATGTTGTTGGACGGCAGATAGGACAGCAGCTCTCGCACAATGGCAACCGCATGGGCATCGTCCTCGGCCACGAAGTGAATGTTGCCGGAGATGGTCGCATGGGCATTGGCCGACCCGATTTCCTCCATCGTGGTCTGCTGACCCGTGGCCGCACGGATCACTTCCGGTCCGCAGATAAACATGCTCGCGTTGTGACGCGTCATGATAATGAAATCCATCAGCGCCGGCGAATACGAAGCCCCCCCGGCGCAGGAGCCGGCAATCACCGCAATCTGCGGCACCACTCCGGAAAGTTGAATATTGTTATAGAAAATCCGGCCATACCCCGAGAGGGATTCAACCCCCTCCTGAATGCGGGCTCCGCCCGAATCTTTAAAACCCACCACCGGCATACCCGCCCGCCCGGCTTGATCCATGATGTCACAGATCTTCTCGGCGTGAACTTTTCCCAAGGAACCGCCCGCCACCGTGAAATCCTGACTGAACGAGGCTACCGGACGGCCATCCACATAGCCAAATCCGCTCACTACGCCGTCACCCGGCAATTCCAGCTTCTCCATCCCAAAGTGCCGGGTCTCATGACGGGCATGCAGACCAAACTCTTGGAATGTTCCCGGCGTATACATCGCCTCGAGCCGTTCACGCGCCGTCATCAAACCCTTCGCGTGCCGCTTGGCAATCTTCTCGGCTCCACCACCCGCCATCGCCGTCTCACGGCGCTGACGCAACTCCTCCATCGACTTCTTATCAATCATTCGGCCCCTCCCCAGACTTCTGGATGCTTCGGGTTCGCCCCTTTGAGCATTCCCTAACGCACGTTATTTTAACCGTATCAACTTGCCCTGGTCATCCCTCCTCCCTTCAATAACCGGTATCCTGCCCGTACCATCAGTCGTTCCCTCCGCATCGCTCCCTGACACATTCCAATCGCCGCAAGAATAGTCGTTCGCTGCCAGTCCAGTCAAACACTTTCCCAACTCAGTCCATTTGATCGCCGGCGGGCGAATCGGCATAAACTCACAAATACTGTCACAGGACTTTAAAGGATAATTGATAATGCTTAAGCATTTCAACGCCACTTTCTGTCTTTTTATTATTCCCAAAACAATCGACAACCCGCATAGAACAGCCACATTTTGCCACTAGCATCAGTCCCAAACGAAGCAGTCAGATAGCCACTTTATTCATTTTACCAGCCAGCCATACAAGGCTCCCCGATTGCGTACCCCTTTTCTGGTATAACCAAAATCCTGCAAATAGCGGCTAACACGCCAATGACCGAGGAGAAAAGTAGGGTAAGTCTTGTGTAGCTGAGTCCGTATTGTACAAAAGTACAACAGTAAAACTAATGGTAAACACCACCAAGCCTCATTGCAAAATCTCCGTGGTATGCGTGGAGAAAGCCACTATTGGATGGTAAGAGCGTACCCCGTTTATGGGGGTTATAGTCTTTCGCGCTCCCTTCTGAGTATCCGCAAACAGGCTTTACGCTCGAATCCATAGCGATCCGCGAGACGCCCGCGCGCCGTGCGCGATGCCCTACTTGTCTACGCATGGCATGAACCAGCGTTTCCAGCCGGCGGCTTGTCGCAACACCCCATCCGACCACAGGGCGACACACTTCCTAAGTACGTGTAGCTTGAAATGATATTATTACTTGGTACTCACGCGAATGAACGAAGCTGGGCTGTTAGGGATAGCGTTCATCAATGCAATTGAAAAAATGATGGTAACTGGACATTGATGAACTTCACTCAGACTAAAGATTTCTTCCGTTCCGGGATATTTCTGATTTGTCTGCTGATAGTTGTATCCTCCTTCATACTGGTTATGAAGCTTGTGCCCATGAATATGGGCATTACACCGGACTCGATCGCTTACCTTGATGCTGCACAACATATCAGACAGGGTCATGGGCTTGTGCAGACTAATTTTGTCTATGGTGCTGAGAATGAGTTTACGCCGCTGACGGTATGGCCACCGCTTTATCCTGTCGTTTTGTCCTTGTTTCCTGCAATACAGGGAAATGTATTTTTTGCCGCACTCCAGGCCTCGATTCTGATTCTGGCGCTGAATGGCATTCTGGTTTTTCTCATAGCGCGCCGCCTGGTCAATGTGCCGCTGGCGTTGGGTGCTGTCGTGGTTTTCATGCTTTCTTCGGCAAACCAGATTATTACCGCCTATGTGTGGAGCGAATCGCTGTTCCTCACGATGCTTCTTTTTTCTGTGCTCTTCAGTGCTAACAGTTACAAATCGGCTAACGAATGCAACAGTTCAACTTTATTGATCAACTTGTTGTTGCTTGCTACCGCGTTGTCTGGTGCCTTTTATACAAGATACATAGGCTTCGTTTTTGCGTTTGTTCTTCCCTTTACCTGGCTTTGTTCGAGTAATAAACGACGCATTATCTGGCATTATCTGGCCGCGATGCTGGTTTATGGAACATTGTCAGGTGCTTTGCTGGTCCGGAACTACCTGCTTGGTGATGTAACAGGGGGAGACATTCGTGCTGCCCCAAGGCAGGCTTCAACGCTATCAGTGCTGGACAATACATGGGCAACGATTGATTCCATGCATTTGTTAATTCCGGGCAATGTACTCATTCCTGGTGTGGCGGTTGTGCTGTGCCTGGCACTGGCCGTAGTACTGCACATACTGAATAAAAAGAAGAATGTAAGTACTGAGATATCCCGAAAGTCAGACAAGTATCTTCCGTACTTGCTTGTTGCTGTAACTGCTGTCTATCTGATTTCCCTGGTCGTGTTACGGAGCATTACCAACTTTGAGGAAATACGTATTCGCTACATCGCCGTTGTATCACCTTTCCTGATAATCCTGTTGTTCTATTGGGTTGCAGACACCAGTCTCGGCGCATGGAGAAACTCCCTGGCTTTCGTCGCATCATCAGCGGGAATTTTGCTGATTGTTCTGCAGGGTGGGTTGCTATACATAAAAACCAGCAACTACAGAGAGGCATACGGGGAACCCAGGTATCCAATGATACAGAGTAAAAAAGGATATTTTTACAACGACCTGGCTGCGCCTGAGCGGGCGTATCCACTTGTCCTGATAACAGAAAACCTTCATCTTGGTGAAGATGATCTGATCCTCACGGAGGAGCCTGAATTGTGGTCATTTATTACCGGACGCAGGTTCCGTCGCCTCAAGGGGGGGATTAACGAGGACAGTCTGCGGTGGCTGGCACAACAGGACGACAAGGGTGCTGTGTTGGTACTCAGAAGCGAAAGCAGGCGTGCCCTGGCTTCATATCTCTCTGTACAAGATGACGGAGAAAGTCCTTATCTTGTAGTCCCTTTGCC